>CAVOXY010000001.1:0-532124 GCA_963700515.1 uncultured Planctomycetota bacterium
CGCAGTGTTGCGCGAATCGCTCGCTCGCTTGCGCAGCAACCTGTTCCGCGAAGTGCAGGTAGTATGCCGTCGAGACCACAGAGACATGGCCCATGTAAGTTGCCAGGAGAGGGAGCTTCGCCTGGACGTTGATACCATCCCGATACCAGCGCACCAGAGCTTGAACCGCGAAGCTATGACGATTATGCCGAGCTCGGCATAATCGTCATTATGCCGCGTTCCGGATTATGCCGACTCGGCTGCGGAGTCCGGCAGGAGAGCCGGTGAATCCCTCGCGTTGTTGCATACATGACGCGGCATAATTACAGGCCCTCCAGAAAAGCCAACAGCTCGTCGTCAGGTCGGTATCGCCCCGCCTTGGCCTTCAGTGGCGTGGTTTTGGAGAGTGCTTGTTCCTTCAGCCGAAGGTCCGCATGGAGATACATTTGGGTCGTCTCCACAGATTCATGTCCGAGCCAGAGCGCGATGACCGAACGATCGATGCCGTGTTGAAGAAGTTCCATGGCTGCGGTGTGGCGAAGCACGTGAGGTGTCACGGTCTTGCGCTTCAGAGATGGGCAGCAGCGTTCTGCGGTACGAACATGACGAGACACCAGACGCTCTACAGCATCCCGACTCAAGGGGCCACCGCGACTGCTGGGAAAGACCGGAGTGTCGGGCCCGCTGGAACACTCACCGAGCCACGTCTGCATGACTCGAACTACTTCGTGACGAAGAGGCGTGCATCGCTCTTTTCTGCCCTTTCCCTGGCAGCGTACGTGAGCTCCGGTCCCGAGAACGACGCTCTGGCGTTGCAGGCCAATGAGTTCCGACACTCTCAATCCCGTCTGGATTGCCAACAACAGTAGGGCTCTGTCCCGACGTCCGATCCAGGTCGTCGTATCGGGCGCGGCAACAATTGCATCGATCTCCTCTCGCCGGAGGTATTCAATCAGTCTCCGTTCGTACCGCTTACTTGGAATTGCCAGTACCCGGCGACACAGGTCGGCGCAACTTGGCTCCTGGAACGAAACGTATCGAAAGAAGGAATGGATTGCCGCCAATCGTGCGTTCCGGGTCCTTGCGCTGTTCGAACGCTCCGTTTTCGAGGTGGTCGAGGAACTCGCCGATAAAGGGGGCGTCTAGGTCTTCAAGCGATAGGCCCGAAGGGTCATTTCCCAATCGTTGGGCTGCAAAACGCAGGAGAAGTCGAAAACAGTCTCGGTACCCGGCAACAGTCTCAGTACTTGCCCGACGTTGCTGGAGGAGACGCTCTGTGAAGAAGGCCTGGACGAGACCCGGGAAGTTGGGATGGGCGGTCATGACTCAACCTCCCTTTTGTCTTCCAGCCTTCGCGTAGCCAAATCAAGCAATTCCGGAATGGCCTCGATGTACCAGTAGGTGTCATTGACATGCACGTGCCCAAGATACGTCGCGAGTCTGGGAAGTTCTCTTTCGACGTCGATCCCTCTGACGATACCAGTCAAGGAGAATGCGCGCTGCGAACCGATGCCGCATGTCGTGTAGTCTGGGGCCGTGTCCGTGACTACGGCCTGGAGGGCGAAGGCCGACCTCGCGTGAGACCTTGGCGAAGTTGTAACGTGCGGCCCATTCGGTCACACGCGTGCCCCTTTCGGAGAGAAAAAAGGCCGCGTGGGCGGGCCCACGAACCGTCTGGTCTCTCTTGCGGGCGTAATCCGTGAGCGCTTGACGAGTGGACTCATGCACCGGGATGAGCCGAGACTTACCGAATTTCGTCCGTCGAATCTTGAGGATTCCCTCCGCCAGATCCACGTCCTTTCGATCCAAGGTCAACGCCTCGTTGACGCGCATACCGGTGACCGATAGGAGCCCAAAGATCGTCGAGTACGTGCATCCTTTCAGCCCCCGGGGGGAAGGAAGTTGGCTCGCCGTTTGGATAAGTTTGTGGATCTCCGCATCGCTGTAGATGTAAGGTCGCTGACGGCGATAACGATGGGGGAGGAGGTCCACGGGCGGCACTTCGGTGCGTCGGTCTGTCGCGCTTAACCAGATGGCGAAACGTCGTATCATCTGGAGACGCAATGCCCAGGTTGCCGGCTGTGCATCGGCTGGTTCCTTGGCCCACCGAAGTGCCAAGTCCGTCGTGATGCTGGAAGCGCCTTCCCGCTCGGCAAAAGCGACGAAGCTTCGTAAAGCACTTTTCGGCCCCCGCAGTTGGAAGCCCAGATTCCGGCGAAGTTCAAGATACTTTTGGGAAGCCTCACGTAGGTCGTTCATGATTCACCTCCCTTCACGGGCCACGGCAGTGCAAGTGAGCGGAGGCCCTCGATGTCAACCTTCGCGTAGATTTCCGTCGTGTTCGGCACACGGTGACGGAGGACTTGGCCAATCTCGGCCATGGATGCGCCACGGCGGAGCATTCCGGTTGCCAAAGAGTGTCGTAGGAGATGGGCTCCCTTGAAGTTCGGTTGGAGGCCAGCCCTCTTCAAGGCGCGACAGACAATCGTGCTGATGGAACTGGGATTGCCAAAACTGCGGTACGGTGCCTTATTCCGGATGAAAATGCGGCGTGTTGTACAGCGCGGGCGATCTTGCCGCAGGTAGGCAGCGATTGCTTCTCCGACATCGTGAGGAAGCGGAAGGCGGTCGTGATAACATCCCTTGCCACGCAGCGTAAGCACACCGGCCCTCCAGTCAATATCGTCGAGTTCCATGGCGATGACTTCACTTGCGCGCAGCCCCAGGCGGGCCAGGAGTAGAAGAATTGCGTAATCACGACGACCCACCGAGGTGCTTCGATCACAGGCCTGGACGACCCGCTCGACTTCATCCCCTTCAAGGTACCTGGGCAATTCCGCATGTCGCCAGGTTGGAACGGTCGGAACGGCCCCCGCCAAGTCGCGATCGATCTCCCTTTGTCGAAAGAGAAACCGGAAGAAGGAGCGGAGTGCCGTTACCATCAGCTTGGCTACTCCGGGACTGCCGGAACGGGCATGACGAAGCAGAAAACCAGAGATATCATCCGGGGCGAGTTCACGAAGACAAATAGGCCCTTCCCCAAAACGTTCCACAAGGAAACGTCGGAGAAAAGGCCAATATCCGGCGACCGTTACGGGAGAAAGACCGCGTTCCTTCCGGAGATAGTCCTCATACCGTTTCTGCAGCGCTGTCAGCGGAGTCGCATCGATCGTCGGCGCCGGCGACTGAACAATGCCCTTCTCACGCAGGTGTTCAAGGAAGTGATGGACGGTTCGCGACGCACATTTTCTGAGGCGTCCTTGGCGTCGTCGTTGCTCCAGGAATTGTGTCAGCACCTGCTCGTCCAGAGCGACGAGTGCCAGATGCTTCCGTTGGAGCCATCGTTCGAGGTCGTCCAGAACCCGCAGCCGCTCTCGCACCGTCGATCTGGCATAACCGAGTTCGGACACAGTGGCGATGAATGAGTCCAAGTAAGGTCCCAAGGCGCCTGCCCTCCGGCGCTCCACCGTTTCCGGGTCTGAAAGGAACTTCTCAAGCATTTCTCTCCTCCTTTGTGGTTGGATTGCCCTGAAGGAGAGGTGACCCGGATTATGCCGCGTCTGCAACGGGGAAGAACTCTAAAAGCACTGCAAGAGGCGAGAAACTCGATCTCAGTCGGCATAATCCGGAACGCGGCATTATGACGAAAGTCATGAACGCGGGGTGACTTGCCTGCGGGCGTACGAATGCCGGTGGCCACAAACAACCCTCGGATGGTAGAGCCAAGACCTGTTCCCGTGTAAGGCGTTGCGCCACGATAGCTATTGCACAGTAGTGGCGAGTCTGCTGAGACAGGTATCTGCTTGCATCGGCGGATGGAGAGAAATGCCTGCACCTCGCGCGCCGCGTCTGATGACAACGGGAGAAGACGCGACTTGTGGAATTTGGATTCGCGGATGAGAACCGTGCGTCCGGAGGGATCGTAGTCACCCACGGTTAACCGTAGTAGCTCGCCGCGACGCAGACCCATCGTGTATAAGAGCACTAACGCCAGCCGAAAGTTCTCGGGGCATAAGGGGGACCGGCTGTTCCGCCGTAGCTGCTTGGCGGCTCCTAATAGACGGATAATTTCGGTTTCCGTGAATATGTACGGCCTAACCGCCTGGTGCCGCCGTGGAAACTGTGTTGAATCAGGAACGAAACATGCCGGGTGTGTTCTCCGTCGATAGAGACATAGATTGCGCACGATCTGCATCCACCGGCGCCGCACTCCAGAACTCAGATGTTCTCGCGTGCGGCACCACGCGATAAATGCTTCAACTGTGAGATCGGTATTGGCTGCCGTCAGGAATGCATCGAGGTGCTTGAAGATGACGCACTCCCCATCATACTTCCTTCCCAATGCCTGCTTGAGTTCCAGATAATGCCTGATAGTGGGACCGAGAACGGATGTGAACGTAGTAGAATTGCTCACGGATTCATCTCCTGTGTACTGGGGGAAGGGAGGCCAAGAGGGACATCCCGAAGATCGTCGACAGCAAGACGAAGATAGACGCACGTACTCTCCGCCGTTCGGTGACCCAGCAAGTCTCCGATTGTCTTGAGCGACGTACCGTGGTGAAGCAGATGAAGCGCATAGGAATGGCGCAGGCAGTGAGGTCCCTGGAACGGAATCTCTAGGCCGCTTCGCCTGGACCACGCTTGAAAAACCTCCGTGACAGCGGTCGGCTTGAGCACGCCAGAAGGGGCACGGTGGCGAACGAAGACCTCACGGCAACGTACGGTGGGACGTCCACATCGCAAGTACTGGACGAGGACCTCACCGATGTCGTCGGTCAAAGGAAGCAGGAGTGGGGATGATGTCTTGCGCTGCGGGACGCACAGGCGGGCCGCTCGCCACTCGATGTCCTCCAATTTTAGCCCGACGACCTCACTCGAGCGAAGGCCATAGGTCGTGATCAGTGATAACATTGCGTAGTCCCGAAGGCCAAGCGGTGTTGAACGGTCAATGGAGCTAAGAAGAGCCTGAACGGTTTCCCACGGCAGAGCCCGTGGCAGCCGCTCATTCCGATAAACGCAAGGGGTGTCGATGTGCGCGTCCAGCCCAGTCGGAGCCTCGCCTCTTGCAGAGAGAAACCGCAAGAAAGAACGCAGCTCTGAGACGACATGCTGGAGCGTCGCGCGACCTACTCGGTTACCGGTGACACGTACGAAGTCTTCAATCTGACACAATGTAAGATTCGTTAGACCAACTTCACCGCCGACATGCTCGCTGAACGCTAATGCCGTCCTTCCATGCGAGTTGAGGGTGCTCGGCGCAAGCCCACGGACTTGACACAGAAAGGTATAATACTCAGCGACCGTTTTTTCGACGTGACTTCCTGGCGGCTCTGGCGGTAGGATGCCAACTTCGTCGAAATAGCATTTCAGGATCCGAACGGTAGCCGCGAGACTGCGATTGTCTTGCGAGCGTCCCGGGGGTGGACCACAGGCGCACAAAGCGGCCCTGGTGACCTGAGTAATGCCGTGGCAGCCCTGCCTCCGCAACTCTTCATCAACAAGCACAGCCGTTCGTATGTGGCGACAGATAGGAAGCCGCGGGTATCCCCGCGCCACAAGGAATTCTGCAAACGCCTCTAGCGTCGGACCCAGGATCGGCAGAGACCGATAACGTTGATGAGCCCGTGGAAACAGATCTTCGAGCATCGGAACCTCCTTTGGATAGGTGGAAGAGACGTTCCGATGCTATGCTTCAGTAATGTGGAGTTCCATTCCGGAACGGCCGGTTACGGCATCGTATCCCGACATTTACTGCACATTACTGCGAACTCAACATAAGTCAATCACCAGGCAGTCGTACGCGACGTACTTCCGGATCACCTTGTTTTCTGAACGGTCAGCCATGGCAGCGTACAGCTCCGCGACCAAGTTGGCGAAGGAAGTGAAGTACCCTCGATACCCCTGGTCGATGGCGTGCAGCAGGAAGCTGGTGGCTAACCCCGTCTTGCCGCAGCCCGTGGGGCCCAACAAGATGATGTTCTGCTTCTTCTCCATATAGTCCAAGCCATCGTAGAGGGACATGATTTTCTTTCGGTTCAATTTCGGTTGACGCCCGAAGGGATACGTTTCGATTTCGAGCGGGTCAGGAATGTGAGGCCCGTTTGCGACGGAGGGCCCGCGCGTTCTCGCTCTTGGTGCGGTACTCGGTCTCAAACACATGCTTGAGCAGCCGTTCGTGAGAGAATCGCTTCTTGCGAGCTTCGGCGATGACTTCATCCCAGCACTCCAGCAGCCCCCACAGCCGTAGATGTTTCAAAATCATTTTCATCTCGTCATTCATGTTCTTCCTCGCTTTCGGAATCTTCCTCGGATTCATTTGTTTCGTCCTCGCTCTGGAGCATCCGGTCGTAGATCGACAGGTCCGGCTCGTCCGTAAGACAACCTTCCTGGTATGCGGGCCGCTCGTGATAGCTGTCATCCACGTCGACCTCGAATCGTTGCTCCTCTCCCTGGCTCATGCAGAACCAGGCGATGCGTTGCACCGTTGCCATGTCGAGGATGCGATAGTCGCAAGGCACGCTCCATCGCTTCAACGAACACCCCTTCGGTTACTTTGCGGCTCAAGGCAAGCAACTCGCGGAGGAAGCGATGGCGCTGGACTCCCGATGTCTTGATGACGTAGTCCACATAGGCGGCAACTTCCGAACCTATCCCGCGAAGCCGCCGCTCCTCTTGCTCGGAACCACGCTTGCGAGACTTCGGTTGATACCGAGGTTTCGGCTCACCCTCGGGACTGAAGCTCGCCTGCTTCACGCCGTTGGGGGGAAGAGGATACTCGGCCAGGCACGTCCGACGCTGATAGATCTTCATGCGATCCGCGTATTCGAGTACCTTGACCTCTTCTCGCTTGTGTCCCGGAACCCAGTAGTAGTTGGCGTTCAGGGCCACGTAGCCATACTGGTCCGTTTCTCGCTGGTGCACCTGGTAGGGAGCTGGAAGGTGCGACGGCAGTGGATTCAGGTAACGGCGTTCGTGCTCGAAAGCCTTCGCCGGAATCAGTCCCGTCTTGGCCACCGGACGATGCTCCATCCGCACCGTGGCCCACTCCAATGCCTGCCGGTTCAGATCCTCCAGGCTCTCGAACGTGCGACCGGGCAGGAAGTTGGTCTCCGACGCTCCAGAAACTCCTTTCGTTTCCGGCTTTTCGATTGGGATGATTGATGGCGTGGCAGATAAATTCAAAGCCGTACTGCCTGGCGAAGGAGACCATCTCGGGCACGATGACGGCGTTTTTGCCCGTGCCTCGCAGGCGGGCCAAGTTCGTGTTGTCGATAATGCCTTGCTTGGCCGCATAGCTCCAGTGCATCAACGCCTCGTGCAGAAAGCACTTCATCGCGAAGCGGTTAAAGACGCGATAGAACTTCAGGTACTTCCGCTTCGAGTAGCGCAAGTACAGCAGGCTGGCAATCACTTGGGTCTTCCTGGCCCGACAGCTTCACCCGATACACGGTCGTATCGTGCTGCATCTCCGCGCCCGGCTCATCCGGCACGCGATCACAACGGGTCTTCGGCGGTTGCTGATGTCCAACTCGTCCAGCAGGCGAGTCAACGTCGAATAGCCGATCTGGATGCCTCTCCTCCTCGCACCAGCTTCTCGTGGAGCCGCTGGATCCCAGTGCTCGCAGTCGTCGTAAAGACGTTCCAACAGCTCTCGGTCGATGTGGATCTTGTCTTTCCGTGGTGACACGGGCACGACTCCCTGCTGCTTGATAATCCGCCGAACCGTATTGCGACTGAGGTTCAGTCGCCGGCTGATTTCCCGCACCCCCATCCCTTCCTGGTGCAGCAGATAAACGGCTTTACATTTGTCCGGATCGATCATGGAATTCCCGATCCTCTCTTTGAACAGTGTCGAGATTGCTCAAGAGACCTGCTGCCAGCAGGTTCGCTTGAGCGTAAAAAGGGCGGCTTGCCAGACGACGATCCTGGCACTTCAATACCACGCGCTCGCATCGACTTGCGCAGCGACTGCAGTTCTTCGCAGCAGCACGCGTTCGAAGTCGCTGCAACCTTCGGGGTCGTCGGGCACGTTCTTCATCTGGTCGAGCGACCAAATTCAGCTTGCCCTCGGCGATCGCCGCCGCGCAGGGAGTCGGGCCCGCGGAAGTAGCCGTCGGCCAACAAATCGATGTTGCGCACGCTCAGCTGCTTGCCGGTGACAGCCGGACGCATCTGTTCAAGTCTCGCGCGGGTCACGCAGTTCATGCGCCTGAACGGCCGCAACGTGTACATGTAGCTGTAGACGGGAAACGTTCCCCGGAAGAGAATCCGCTCAACCCCATCGCTCATGGCGTCCAGCAGATTGCACCGCATGCAGACCCAACCTTTGCTGCGCGACAGCGATTCGGCGACGTCGGCAATGCTCATCCCATGAATGGTCAAGAGTTCGACCACGAATTCCGGCTTGCTCGGCTATTTGCAGGCTCTGTTCGCCGTGCGCATCGAGTGATGATGCCAGATGCTTCTTCCTGTCCTAGCGATACATAGGGAACGCAATGAAGGCCCAGTTTCTCGGCGCTAGGCGGCGCTTGAAACCGTCCAGAAGGAATCGGTCGTCCGGCGTGTCAATGCCTTCCAACGGCTCGGCGATGCCACGCTCGGCAATCGACGCCAGTACCGCGCTTCGCCGGCGTCATCTCGCAGGCGATAACCCTCGTACCGCAAGTTCAGGGTGGATAGTTCAACATGTTCGCTCAAGGCTACGTCTCCTAAGGTGGGTGTTGATGCAGAAAATGCAAAACGTAATCCCTCCTGGGGCGATAGGCCATGCTGCGTTGTCTCAGTACTTGCCGCAGCCATTGGACGACTTCAACGGAGCTCAACCGGATGCGGTCCATGATCCATATCAACGTGCGGATGTAAGGCAGCATGGGAGAGTTGATGAGCGACGCTTCATCGAGGACCAGGCCATCGAGGGCCAGTTCGACGGCCACCGACAGTTCGGCTGGAAGTGGTTGCGGTGCGTTTTCCGCAAGCGTCGAGTCTGCCGGGTCCGCGGGCTCACACGGGGGTAGCGTCGTGTGGCCCGACGCGTCGCATGGCGATTCGCAAGCCGTCGAAGGCTGCCTGCGGTAACGCCTGGCATTCAAGGCGTCCTTTTTCGCTTTCCCGACGTCCGTCCGGCGGTATGCCTTGACCCGTTCGTTCGATTGCCTGCCGCGGTGACGTTTTGCGCAGCCAAAGGGACACCGCAGATCTTCCCGGCCAGCGTTTTGAGGAGCGGTCAGGAATCGAATGCCACAGTGAAGGCAGGGCTTGATGCAACGCGCCAGCTTGTCATCGGACTCCAAGAGTGAGTCCAGCGACGTTTGATATTGCCGAACAAGCGGACTGACGCGACTGTCTTGATGCCAATCTGACCGATCCGAGAAAAACTTCCCGATCGCGATCAAAAAAAGACAGGTTTTCGGTTACACTTCTAGTACTTTTTTTCACACCCTCGTCCTACTTCTTCGACGTTGATGCGCCGAGTAGAAGGGCGAGGATTTTTAATGCGCCAACAGGAACACCGTGAAAAACAATCGCTCTAACCGATTCTTCCCGCATCCCTTATCACATCACGTGATCTTTGCTCGCTATCCCAGATTACGACACTCCCACTTCTTGAAATGACTACTTGGAAAAAAAGAACAACGGCCCATTCTTCTTTTCCAAGTAGTGGGTCATTTTAGCTGAGCGAAGGCGGGTCAGTTCTGCTGAGCGATATAGATCAGCCGGCTGCTCCATGTCCAGTTGAATTTTTCGCTCTCGAAACGCTGGAAATTGCGGTAGAATAGTGGTGAATCCGAGTTGATCACCAGGCAGAAGCAGGCCTGCTGAGCGGGGTCTCTGGAAACAGCAATGGAACACGAGTCAATTCAACGTGACGAAAAGCCGGTCATCGCAGGTATTGAGTCTTTGACGTGCGGCGATACGGTCGACCGATATCGTCTCCTCGAGTATCTCGGTCGAGGAGGCATGGGGGTCGTCTTCAAAGCCAGCCACGCGATGTTCCCCAAACGCCTATACGCCATCAAGTTTGTCCGGAGGGATGCTTCGAGTGACGGGGCTATTTGGCGCTTCCAGAGAGAGATACGCGCGATGGACGAGCTGCGTCATCCGCATATTGTCTACGCGTCGGATGCGGGCGTACACCAAGGCGTACCGTTTCTGGTGATGGAGTACGTCGATGGTGTCACTCTTCAGCAGCTCGTCAAGAGGTACCAGCGGCTCGACTGCGCCGCGGCTTGCGAAATGATTCGGCAAGCGGCCTTGGGTTTGAATCATGCGTTCGAAAAATGCCTTGTCCACCGCGATCTCAAGCCTTCCAACCTGATGCTCGCTCGCGACGGAACGGTCAAAGTCATGGATCTCGGGTTGGCTCGACTGCGAGGAGCCACGGTAGAATTGACGGCCTCCGGACAAATCATGGGTACTCCTGACTATATGGCTCCCGAACAGTGGGAGAGTCCAAAGTACGTTGACGTGCGTTCAGACATCTATAGCCTGGGGTGCACGCTCTATTGCCTCCTCGCCGGGCATCCTCCTTTCGGTGAAGAACGGTACAGTGCACTTCCCAGTAAACTCAAGGCGCATCTGACGGTTGACCCTACATCGATCCTCGAACTGAGAGATGATATTCCTGCTGATTTGGGAACGCTCCTTCACCGCATGCTGGCCAAGCTTCCGGCAGATCGCATGCAGACACCGCGGGATGTTTCACAGGGCCTCCTGCCGTTCTGCGCCGACGCGGAGTTGGCGTCACTGTTACAGGCTGACTTGCCGCTAACTGCCAGCCTTCAGAATACCTGCTCGATCGCACAGCGAAATACAGATCGTGAAGAGTCGAACGCTGACGCCACAACGCCCCGGATTGTCGAGACCGCACATCATGACGTCAAGTCTTGGAGGTTCCGGGGCGCGGTTGCAGCAGCTGTGATTATCTTCTGTCTTCTGGCAATCGGGAGCTTGGTATGGCGAACTGGTGTGAGGGACGCTCTGGAGGCATGGTGGCCCGCAACTGCCGACTCCGTAACCACTGAGCCTGCAGGATCCAACGCAGCAATTACGGTAGACCGTTTCGGCATCCAACGATTCCGCTACCTTTCGTCCGAAAACGCCGTAGCAAATCTCGGGATCATCGGAACAGACAGTTTTGCTGCTGATCTGGGCGATTTGGTCCGGATCACGATGGCCTTGAGTGAACCGGCATATTGCTACTTGATGGCCCTCAATCCCTCCGATGATCGCCAATTGAATTGTCAACTATGCTTTCCCGCCTCTGAGGACGAACAACCGCCCCTGCTCGTGACTCTGGAATACCCGACAACGAAGACCAGCTACTATCCGCTTGACGATGGGGCAGGGCAGCAGGTGTTCGTCCTACTTGCCTCTCGCACTTCGTTACCTCCCTTTCGCGATTGGCGTGCCTCACATCCTGCGGCTTTCCAAGCGAGCGACGAGCAACAGGGTGGAGTCTGGGTTTTCAATGGAAAGGAACTGGAACAGAAATTGCCCACCGGGCAGGTGCGATCTGGAGAAGTGTCCGTCGTCCCACAGGCACTGGATACGATGGTTCAATCGCTGCAAAGAGACAGCCAGGTGGATGCTATCCAGGCAGTTGCGTTTCCCGTGCGAGGTTGCGATTCGGACCAGACTGATCAATCCACGGAGTAAACACGCTGGTGTGTGAGCGCCATGTATCGCATCACTGTACGCCTTCCACCACCATCTTCTTGCCCTTGGTGACGACGACGTGTCCCTCTTCTTCCAGCAGGGCTTTCTGCACGGATCCACCGCCCGGGTATTTCGCATTGAGCTCCCCGCCGGTCTTCAGCAGTCGCCACCACGGTACAACCCGTTTGCTTCCTTGTTGGGCCAGCTCGTGATTGGCGTGAGCAATGATCCAGGCAAAGATGCCGGTGGTCATTGGACAACAGATGTCGACGTCATGTTCGGACGCCAGTTTGTCGGCCACCTGTTTGATGGTCTTGACTTTGCGGCGGCGGATACCACGTATCTCCTGCTCAATCTGCAGAGGTGAAGGGACCAGGAACTTCTGCTTGGCCTTGTCGCAGAAGAACACTTTCGGCAGGTCCTCTTTCGCCTTGGCCTCGTCCAACTTCTCAGACCACGTTTTCTTCCTCCGCGTCATAACCACCTCCCATTCCACGCAAACCTTTGTGAAAACGGGGAGGCTCCCCGTTTTTGCGGCAAAGTAGGGGCTCTGGGATATTTTACAGTCCGGAATGGGTACGGAGCGAGACCCTGCGGTTCGTCCGCTGGTCAGGGCCAGCTCTTCTCCCCCGCAGGACGCCCCCTTCGTGCCGCCATAAGTGCGGATCGGCACTGTTTTTCCCGCTGAAATCGAGTTGGCCGCTCTGACCGCTCGCGTCCAGCGCGGATATACTCGAAACGGACCTAATCGCGCTCTGTGTCCCACGGTAGCTCGCGGCAAACAGGGACCCGTATTTACCCTGATACGGTCCCTGCATTGCGCCTGCCCAGCACGCCTTGGCACGCCCTTACCCTGAGTACCAAGCTGATTGAGACGCGATTGAAATACGACAACTTTTGATGACGTTCTTGTACCGGAGAATCATCGCATGCCCAGCACCACACCATGCACCGTGAAGACCTTGAACGACTGTGTCCGAGTTTCGCTGGCCGCTATCGTGATGATGCTGGCGGTCCACTCTAGTATTCAAGCGGATACTTCGCTACTGCCTGCCACCAGGCTCAAAGTGCAACCGACTGTAGCACTGAAGGCCGAGCCATTTGAACTGTCGCAGGTCCGCTTGCTGGACGGTCCATTTAGGGACGCGATGTTGCGCGATGGCCAGTATCTACTGAGCTTCGATCCGGATCGGCTCCTCCACACGTTTCGCTTCAACGCCGGGTTGCTTTCGTCGGCTCAGCCGCTGGGTGGCTGGGAGGAACCGAAATGCGAGGTGCGCGGGCATTTTGTAGGCCATTATCTGTCTGGCTGCGCACTGATGTTTGCTGCCACCGGCGACGTGAAGTACCAGCAACGCGCGGCACTGCTCGTGCAGGAATTGGCAAAGTGCCAGCAGGCATTGGGATCGAGCGGATACTTGAGTGCCTATCCGGAGTCGTTCATCGATCGAGTGGAAAGCCTGCAACCAGTCTGGGCACCCTACTACACGCTGCACAAGATCATGGCAGGTCTGCTGGACGTACACATCCATTGCCACAACACGCAGGCTCTGCAAGTGGTCGAAGGGATGGCTCACTGGTGCCAGTCGCGCTGCGACAAGCTTTCCGACCAGCAGATGCAGCAGATGCTCAACCGCACGGAGCAGGGGGGCATGAACGAGGTGCTCGCCAACCTTTACGCCATCACGGGCAAGCCGGAGTACCTGGCGCTTTCCCAGCGGTTTGTCCAGCGGACGTACAACGATCCGCTTGCCGCCGGGCGGGATGAACTTAAGGGACAACACGTCAATTCATTCGTGCCGAACATGATCGGCACCGCGCGACAGTATGAGCTGACGGGAAACCAGGAAGACTATCGGATTGCTCATTTCTTCTGGCACCAGGTTGCTGAACACCGTTGCTACTGTACGGGAGGCACCAGCAATGAAGAACATTGGCGAACCGAACCGGACAGGCTGGCTGGCGAATTGGGCGACCGCACTCAGGAAACGTGTTGCACCTACAACATGCTCAAGTTGACGCGACACTTGTTCGCCTGGGACCCGCGCGTCGAGTATGCCGACTATTACGAGCGGGCTTTGTTTAACAGCATCCTCAGCACGCAAGATCCGAAGACCGGCATGATGATGTATTTTGTGACGCTGGGGTCGGGGCGCTGGAAGTTCTTCAATGTCCCGATGGCGTCCTTCTGGTGCTGTACCGGTACGGGAGTGGAGAACCACGCCCAGTATGGCGACGCCATTTATTTTCACGATGCGGAAGGAGTGCTGGTCAATCTCTTCATTCCCTCCGAACTGAACTGGACGCAACAAGACGTCCGTATTCGCCAGGACACTCAGTTTCCACGCGTCTCGGCTACCGCGCTCAAGGTGCTCACGGACAAGCCGAGCGAGTTTACGCTCCGCGTCCGGGTACCGGCCTGGGCAACTCGCGGGGTAACCATCCGGCTCAACGGAGAACCGATCGCCACGGACGCGAAGCCGGCGAGCTATTTCGCACTGCGCCGCGTCTGGCAGAACAACGACACGCTGGAGCTGTCGATGCCGATGAGCCTGCACGTGGCCCCCATGCCGGACGACCCGACCGTGGCCGCATTCATGGTCGGTCCGCTGGTCCTGGCGGGCAAGTTAGGGGGCGAGGGATTGAGCGACGAACTGGTCTACCAAGAAAAGAACTGGTACCATTTTCCACGCAACCAGATCGCTGAGGCACCTGTACTTGTTGCCGCCAGCGACGACCCGACGCAATGCCTTGAGCCCATCGACGGACAACCGCTGACCTATCGGACCGTGGATCTGGAGCGAAACATCACGCTGGTGCCGTATCACGAGCTTTTCGGCGAACGCTATGCGGTTTATTGGCGCATGTTTCGCAGGAACAGCCCAGAGCACGCACAATTCTTGACCCAAGAGAAGGCTCGGCAGGAGCGCGCAGCTCGCGTGGTCGACGAGGTGAACCTCGGCGATACAGTGTCCGAGTCGAGTCATCACCTGCAGGGTGAACACACCGGCTCAGGCACACATCTCGGGAAATCGTGGCGTGACGCGTCCCAGGGCGGGTATGTTGCCTACCAGCTCAGTGTAAAGAGCGATCAGTCGCTCGTACTCTGTGTGACTTATTGGGGAAGTGACTCGGGCGACCGAGTTTTCGATATCCTCGTCGACGATCGCAAGATAGCTACGGAGCAACTCGACGCGCGACAGCCGGGAGAGTTCTTCGACGTGGAGTACCTTCTCCCTCTTGACCTAATACGCGGTAAACAGCAAGTGACGGTGAAGTTCCAGGCGCAACCGAACTGCATGGCAGGTGGCATTTTTGGGCTGAGCATTCTGCGAGAGAAGGCACAACGACCATGAAGTGGTTGCGGAACATCAATAGGACAATCAAGTGGACGGGCCGTATTTTGATGAAACGCGCCACCCTGCCTACACTTCCCGCCGATGCGACAAACGAGCGGGGAATCTTGGAAGTGGATGGTGCCAGAATCTACTATGTGATCCAAGGTGCCGGGCAGCCCGTGGTATTAGTCCACGGCTATGGAGTCTCCGCCAGTATCAACTGGAAAATGCCCGGCATATTGCCGGAATTGGCTCGCGACTTCCGAGTGATCGCGATGGACGTGCGTGGGCACGGCCGCAGCGACAAGCCGCACGACGTCGGCCAATACGGCACGAAGATGGCCGACGATGTCCAGCGCCTGATGGATCACCTGCAATTGCCCCAAGCTCACCTGGTCGGATACTCGATGGGGGGGTTCATACTGCTCAACCTGTTAGTGAGCCACCCGGAACGTTTTTTGAGTGCTACGCTCGGCGGGAGTGGAGGCATCCGTCCAACCTGGCCGTTGTGGTCGTGGAGCGAGGAATTGGCGAGTCTGCTCGATCAAGGCATGGATTATCCGCAAGCCAACATCGCGGCCGCTGCCACGGCGCTGCACCGTCCGCTAACGGGCTTGGAGAAAGCGCTGATCCGCTCGCTGCCCGACAGCAATGATCCACTCGCTATGTCCGCCGTGATCAAGAGCTGGCGGGACCTGCAGGTGACCGACGATCAACTTCACGACAACTGCACACCCACCTTGCTAGTCTATGGCACAGCGGAGTTCCCTGGCATGGTGGAGTATATCCAACAGTTGGGAACCGTTCTTCCAAAAGCCACGTTGCACGCGATCAGCGGGACCAATCACTTCGACACGGTCCTCTGTCCCGAATTTCTCCAGGCGGTCAAGGATTTTCTTATTCGGCGAGCGCAAGCGTGCTCAGCGACTTGTGTTGCGTATCAAGAACTGGTCCCGCACAAGATCGTTATGTCGGTCATTCTTCTTGTCTCACTCTGTCGGATCAGTCACGAAGTGTGATTCCGCGTAACCGTTCACAGCTTCTGACAGCACAGTCATGTAGAACGCATGACACTGGAAGACATGTGCCCGCTTCATCAAACGGACTGAAGTCCGTTCTACGTATCGGCTGAAATATTGTCCCAGGTCAGGCCGAGCTTGTGCGCGGCATAGCCGGCTTCGCGGAGATAGTCTCCGTAGACCATCATCCAGTGTGAATCTCGCGCTTCTGGAATGAGTCGCTTCCAATCACCTTGGATTTCCACATCCTGCTGGCTTCGGCAGATCGCGAAGTCGGGGTTGTCGCGTACGATCCCCTTGATCCCCACCCAGCGGCCACTGGCATATTCCGGACTGATCGCGCAGACTTGCTGTCCGATCGGCATCTCGATCTTGGGTGCCGCTCCAAAGTCGGATTCGTAATGGGTCATGATCCGTACTGGTTCGTACCGCTGCCCATCCATCCGCCGCGGCGCAGTGCAATGTGCGCACGTGACCATGGCCTTGTGCGGGAAGGTCGAGTTGTGCATGAACACAGGCTTATTGGTAATGTAGTGCAAGAGAATTCCCACGGGAACGACGACGAAATCGGATTCGCACAGGGCAACGTAGCCCTCATCGTTCATCCAGCTCAACGGCATGCAAGCTGTGGTGTCGGACATGGTGATGATGGTGCCCATACAGGCGTTAATGGTGATGGCCGGTGCCTCGTGTTCGGCGAGCCATCGATGAAACACGTGATACAAGGCAAATGCTTTGTGGACAAACTCGCGATTCGTCTCCAACTTCGTGTTGGGCATGGCCAGATAACGATCGGTCGACGCGGCGCACCATTGCTGCAGTTTCGCGTCAGACGCAATCGACTTGAGCCGTGCCGCCAGATCGTCGTAGGTCACATCGCGGATGTCCAGCCGGTACCGCTGGCGAGCCACGTCAGGAGCCGTGGCATCGTATTTCCCCTGCGGTCCCCCCAGCGCCAAGACGCGCTGACCCACAAAATTCTTCAGCCCATATAGGGCTCGCAGACGCCACAACACATCGTCGTAGTCGTCGACGACTACATCATCCAGCGTGACCGGCCCATGATCATCGGCACTGTTCTTCTGCCACAACTCCAGGGACGGCGCCGGAAAGAACCGCGCGCCCAGACATTCATAGCCGTAGTAGGTGGGACCGGATCTGTGGCGCACGAAGACAATGGTATCGCGCTGCTTGTCCGCCGAGCAGCAGGGATGAAACAAGCCGGCATTCGAAGCGGCGTAAAGCAACACTACGTCAAAATCGCCTTGTTGCAGACTTGCCGCTTGCTCCGTCGTGGTCACTTTGATGGGGGGGAATATCTCGAGGGGAAAATCGGCCCGTTGGGACAACGCGCGCAGTTCGCCCGCGATCCGCTGCATCTCCTCGGCGGCAGCGGGCTCGTTCACGATTTCGCTCCAGCTGCGCCACGATGATTTTTCGCGGGGCGATTGGTTGGCGTGGGCCAGCACCGGCTGTACGCGGAGCGGCCGACCTGTTGCGACCGGCGCCAGGTCCGGATTCCATGGCTCGACTGCCGCTGTCTCATCAGCCGCCGCCCAGGAGAGTCCCATCAGACTCCCGGCCAGCCCCGCCGAAGTGATCGCATGGAATTGCCGGCGGTTCATACAATGATCACACATGCCTGGTTCCTTTCGCTCTGGAGGCCCCGCGCTGAATTGTCAAATCAATTGAACTCGTTTCTTTAACGGACGCCATTCGACCACTTTCACACCAGTGTATCACGTCCCAAGAGTCATGCTCCACGGGCCACACGCAAATGCAGCTAATTTCCCGCGGCAGCGCTTTTGATTTCCTTCACAAGATCCTCCTTCCAGTTCCCCTGGATATCTCGAATGCCGGTCTGTTCGTTAGCGCTGTCTCGGTAAGACCACATCCACCAACCTCCGAATCCATATTCCCGCACCTTGGCTACGTTCCACCGGATTTTCTCCGGCCCACTGAGGTCCGACGCATCCACAATCGTTTGCGACAGGTCGTGGCCGGGTCCCTTGAAATCGGTCGAGATGATGCGGTGCGCGTTTTCGCGACCCACGATGTCGACCAGCCCCTGCAAGTAGGCAAAGCCGTCCGTCGCCGGGTCACTCTCCACGTAAGAGCTCACGATCCAATAATCGGGAGGCAGGTGCAGATCGTCGACAAGCCATCGCTTCAGGTTCACCAGGGCGCCCAACCGCTCAGCTGCGCTGCGGCCCATCCAATACGAATTATTGGACAGAATTGGCAGCGCGATCGGCGCCGCTTTTGGCCGCTCGCCTGCCGCTCGGAACTGCGGCCACACTTGTTTGACAAACAGCTCCGAAAAGTGGTTGACTTGCGACTCTGAAGGAGACGTCCACAGTACCGGTTCTGCACCGCCCAGCTGATAGTTGCCGAACATGCACCACGTGGCAATCACGTTCTTGTCGCGCACGTGTTGCTCCACATATTCGATGATCTGCGTATACCAGACAATCGACTCCGTCCACGGCGTGTCGTCAGGGACGGGCCACCAGGGAGAATTGGCCAGATGGTTCTTCGTGTCGACGGAAAAAGGAATCCACACATTCGTGGCCAAGTCGACCTCAACTTGCACACCGAAGTCGCGACATGTGTCGAGGAACCGTACGACATTCTGCATGAACGCCATATCGGCCCACTGTTCGATGGAAGTGGCGTCCTCGGTCGGCGCCTTTTTGGGGTGTGCCAACGTGTGTGGAATCAAGACCTGGATATCGATGAAGTTGATACCGGTCTTGGCGACCAACTCCTTCAATTCCCCGTCCACCGCTTCCCGGTGAAGGTGGTAACGTGTGAGCCACGCCTCGCCTTGCACTTCGTCGTTTACCCACGGATTGAAAAAGAATCCACGCAACTCTGCCGAGTCGGCCGCGCAGCACGGCAAGGTTGCGCTGGCACACAACATGAACAGTACAGCCAAAAGCATCCGTGTTTGGAGATTCATCACGATCATCCCATTTCCATGTTCCAGGCGTTGTGAACCAGTCGGTGGGAATTGCCAGGGCCCTAAAATGCTCGCCTGCGGCAATCCTACCCATCCTTCCCCTCTTGCCGCAAAAAAGAAGAGCCCCCTTTTATTTTGGCAGGATGGCGATGCCGTCGAAACGGATCTGCAGGGGAGGGGCGCCCCAGGAATCGAATCCGAAGCGGATCTCTTGCAGAGAGTCAAGGTCCGGACCGGACCGCTTCCAAAGTTCGTTGCCGCGCAATGGGACCACAAAGTAAGTCCAGCCTTCCCGCGCCTCGTTGTAGGGGGGCGCGCTTGAGGAGATCCCGCGCGGGAACCAGCTCCAACTGGTCCCCCTGCTCGTCGACCAACGTCACCAACGGATTGACGTCCTGCCAGGCGGGCGTATTCTCATCGCGTGTTTGCAGCCAGAACACCAGCTGGTCATTGGCCCCTGGTGGCTCCGCGCTCCTGGGCAAACGGTAGCCTAATGTCACACGTCCCCCACCATATGGGTCCACGAAGGCCATCGTGGACTCTTTGCCGCACAGGTGATTCTCGCGATCCAGCTGGAAGCGGCATTGAGAAGACGGATCGAGGCATGACCATCCCTCCGCTGAACCTTCGGAGCCGAGTTCCTTCACTTCCTCGGTCACATATACGTCGCGCCACGCCAGATCGGCCAACAGTCCGTTATTAATCGTCAGTCCCATGCGGTAAAACCCTGGCGCTTGATAGACATGTTCCACCTTCGCTTGATCGCCGCGCGTACCGTCGCCAAAATCCCAGTTGTATTGCAGCGGCTGTTCATGTGGATCGCTGCTCCCCGACGCGTCCCAGCTGACCGGTTGCCCAACGCGCGCCGTGGCCGGGCCACTCAGCCGGGCCTGCGGCGCCTCCCTAATTTCAAGTTGGCTGGTTCGCTGCGCCAACCGCGTCACGTAACCAGCATCCTGGACGTCGGCAGCGGTGTTTTCCACGAACTTGTTCGCTGCCATGTCGATCCAATCAGCACACTGCAGATAGACACCCCAGCGGTTCTTTTCCAGCCGGTTCTGTTGGATGATCCAGTGAAAAGCTTTCCACTTCTCCCCCTGCGACTCCATGTCTCCGATCACCGCGATCCCCGCTCCATTGTTTCCCACGCAGGTATTCCCAATGGCGCGCGTGTGGCTGGAGGGCCCGAACATGAACACGATCCCGGCATGTCCCGCGTCGGGCAAGTGGGGCGAATTATGATTTCCGTCGGGTAGGCCGTTCCAGCAGGCTTCATTACCTTCCAACACCGTCTGGTCGGAAGCCCCCAACCAGAAGCCGTAGCTGCCGTGATTCGCCTTGTTGCGTAGATAGATATTGCGCGGCGCCCAGGCTTCAACACAATTGTTATTGGCGTAGGAACAGTCGTTCTCCTCAAACACATTGCCGCTGCTCACCCAGCCATTGAGCACGCGAATGAAGACACCGTCGCCACCATGCGTGCAATCATTGCGGAGGAAATGATTGTTGTTGGAACCGCTTTCAATCAGCACACTTGTCGAATCACGCGCATGCACTTCGCCGGGATCCTTACGGATCCCATAGCTCAGGTTATTGTCCGCCACGTGATTGTCGCTCGACGTCCAGAGTTTCAGACACGTGTTCGATGTGTGCGAGAAGTCGTTTCCGTCGATTCGATTCTTTTGGCAGTCGACCAGCACGCAGGCGTCCCAGACTCGGTTTGCCCGATTGTGGCGAATCACCGACTCGGAGACTCGCTCCAGCAACATGCCGCCGCGCCGTCCATTCTCTCCCCAGCCGAACTTGGGGTCATGAAAGTTGTCGGAGAAGTCACAATCTTCAATGGTCCAGTCACGACCGTTGCGTACCACGAGTCCCGTCTCCCAGCCTTTGGCCCGCACGTTCTTGAGCGTGACGTGGGACACATTCTCCGCCAGGACGGCCGTCTCTTTGAATTCACGCGATTCGCCTGCGCTCGCGCCGATCAACCAGGCTCCGCGCCCATCGATGGTAATGTTCGATGCGCGGATTTCGAGTCGACCGTACGTTTGTTGGGGATCCAGCTGTGTGTTTTCAGTAATCACCAACACGCCAGTTCGTGGAGCATCGGTTTGCGGGGCGTCAGATTGGGCCGCACGAACGGTTGTCCAACAACATACCGCCAAGACCGTGATGAGTCCGACGTGGTTCGCTAGAACGGTTGATCGCATGGGATCCTCACATTGATCAAGGACAGACGTTTAGGGGCATGTCACCGGCAGGCGGGATTTTTCATGGCCGGCAGATACCATCTTACCAGGAAGTCTGCACCGTTGCGTAGTGACTGGACACCACAACTCCAGGCCACTGAGTCCATCACCACGTAATTTTTGAGGACAAAAAGCTGGTGTAACTCGCGACTCTTCTTGCCCATTGATGCTTTTCTCTCCTCCCCTCCCATCGTGGACATTACCGCGGCACGTCATGGAGCAGTTCGAAGAAGATCAGCTCCGACACCTCGTCCCCCGGCAAGCTCGTCGGGACTCCCTGGTCCAACAAATCAGCAGCGGGCTTGACGACTGGTGGATGGGTACCGTCCTGGAACGTCAACCGATACATCCCCTTGGGGTCGAGCCCTTTGAAACGCACCACGCCACTGGCTGTCTCAGCAGAAGGTTGAAAGAGGTAGACGACGCCCTTGCCAGCTGCCGGGTCGTAATACTCGATACCGTCCCAGTGGCGGCCATCGCCGCGGGGAAAGATGTGGTAGAGATTCGCCTCGCGCACCAAGGGCCGGATCTTGGCCTTGTACGTGTCGACACAGTCTTTCAAAGCATCTTTCTCCTGCTGCGTCCACGGCTCACTCCCGTTGCCGCCGTTGGGCGCGTCGAGAAACCATTCCGGGGCCCCCATCGACGTCGAGCGGAACGCGTATCGAATGCCGGCGACACCCGCCGGGCGATAGCGGCCGTCGACGCTGCCGAGATGTCCTTCGATCTGGATCGGATGGAACGCATACGAGCTGTCGTAGAAGGCCTGCCGCACGTGCAGTGCCGAGTACGTGTCGGAGTTGAAGATCTTCACGGCCCGGCGCATCGCCCCAAAATCCTTGATGCGTCCGCCGCCGCAGCAGTTCTCCCACTGAAATCCCGGGATCTGTTGGGCCAACGTGTCGACCATTTCGTAGAAACCGCGCGTCGCCGCATAGGAGGCACCAATGACCTCACCCCGCGTCCAGTCGGACCGCCACATGTCGGCGTCGTACTCACGAAACAGCCGGGTCACGCGATCCGCTCGCTGCCGGCGTCCGGCGGGGCTGGCCATGTCCAGGTCGTCCGTCCAGTAGAGCCCGAACCGCAGACCTTTCTGGTGAGCGTAGTCGGCTGCCTTCTTCATCCCGGACGGCCAGTCGGCTTGATCCGAGTCGGGCTCGTTGCCCTGCCACCAGGCGACATCGATCATCACTTCCTCGAAGCCGAGCGGCGCAATGTCGTCGATCAGCGGATAGTACTTCGACTCGACAGGATCCCAGCTGCCCGGCGTCTTGCCCGTGGCGCCGAAAGCGTTCCACTGGACCTTCGGATAGCTGGGGTCCTGCCGCAGGATGTCGGGCACGCAGTACCGAAACAGCCAGCGCCGCAGACGATTGCCTGCGTCGTCGAGGTCGCCCGCGTAAGCCCCGAGGAAGCCGGGACGCACTTCGAATGACTCGCCCGCAGCCAGCTCCATGCGACGGCCGACGAATTCGCCGGCACGCACGCGCACGGTCGGCGTTTCACCGCCAGCCAACAACACGGCCTCGATCCGGCAATAGCTCCACTCCAGCCCCAGGTAGACGCCGTGTCGTTCGTCTGCATCCAACACAACGTACGGAATGAACTCGCCGGTGGGGACGGTTCGTACCGTGTAGCGGGAGTGCGTCTGATCGCCGGTAAGCGGATGACGGTAGACTCCCACCGCATCCGGCGTACCACCGTCGCTGTGAAAGCACCACATGGCGGTCGCGCCCGTCACGTCCCAATCGAAGGTGGGCTGTTCGGGAATGGTGATCGATTGCTGCGAGCGGTTCTTGATGTGCATGCTCTGATGGATGGGACCAGGCCCTTGGCCGGCGTGCCACTCGCATACTGCCTCCAGTAACGGGTCATCGCAGGAGAACCGCAGTGCCAATATCTGTCCGTCGTCGTCGTCCACTTGGGCATCGACGAATTTCCACTGCAGCTGCTGGCTTTCGCCCCCGATATCCACTTCTGACAGGAACTCGAACCTCGTCGGATTGGAAATCCAGTTCTGGCCGACCGCCGGGCAGGAGAGCTCGCGTACAACCAGTTCGTCCTGGGCCGTCACGCCAAGTGTCAGGTGCGTGTCGTCGGTAGCGAGCGACCAGGATTTTACCAGTGCACCGGCAGTTGGACGAATCTCGGTCCCGAGATATTGCGCGGACGTTTCTCGTGCGGCAACCGGATCAATGCCGGCGTGCGGAAAGGCGATGAGTGCCCGGTTCCAGATGCGCAGAGAATCGATAAGCCCGCGGAAACATCGCTCCTTTGCGGTGTAGCCAAGCCCCACGCACACCGGCATGGCTGAGGGGAGAGCCGGCGCGGTGTCTTGTTGCGCGATAACCAGTACGCCGTTGAGATAGAACCGCAGGTCAGCTCCCGTTCTGACCAAGGCCACATGCTGCCAGCAGCCGGACTCGAGCGTTACCGCTGCGGTTGTCACCCATTTGCCAGCTCCCGCGCCGTAAGCGGCCAGAAACTCGTTCGTATTCGCGCCATCTTGCTGCAAGACGAAGCCCTGACCTTCGCTTACATGGTTGCCAAAGATGTCCGCGTGCGGATTTTGCTGCGGCGCAGGATTCACCCAACATTCAACGGTAAATTCCTCGCCGAGTTCCCGCTGTGAAAATCCCGTGTCGACCCAACTTTGGCCGTCCAGCGAGGCACACTTGCCTTGTCTTCCGTCCACAAACGTGACGGTGCCGTGAGCCGTACAAGTCTGCCGGGAGGGTGATGTGTCAGTCAGATTTCCTTCCAGCAACAGCTCAACCGCCAGACTGGAATGATCAACTTCTTGTATGGCCTGGCCTTGCTGTTTCGTCACGACTCCAGCGACTGGTCCGCTGGCAGCGGACTCATTCTGTTGCGCCACACAGGTCATTTCGACGTTTGCGAAGAGCACAGCAAGTGCCAGGCTCATGAGCGGAAAATGCCTCCGGCTCGGGCCTTCACAGAACCAAACAGCAGAAGCCGACTGGACAGCACGACGCACTCGGAAGGTCGTCGTGAATATTGTGTTAGTCTGTCGCATCAGATTCTCTCCAACCGGTTTGGGAGGGCCATGGCGGGTTAAATTAGCCGTTCCAGACGGCAGTTCTTTCTTCCCTCTCGTCTGGAGAGTATCATAATCGGATATCCGCCAACAAGCTGCCACACGACCATCCCCGTCGGGCAGCGAAACTTGCCAGGGCGTGCAGGCCGCGTGCTCGGATTGTGCCGTAGTCCGCGGGCTTTCCCGGCGGCGAGTCGCGTAGTCAGGCCTGTCCGCAAACCGACCATGCCAGAGAGAATCACACTCGAGCGTTGGTCCGTGACATGCGTGCCCGCTGCGCACGTGCTGGAGAACGGAATTCCGTTCGGCGTCGAAAGAGTGGGAAGCGATGAGAGCTGCACAAACGGAATGAATTCCGTTCTACGTTTGGTTATGGCCACGAGCCGCCATGGGCCCTATTTTTGCACCAAAAGGTACACACCGTGACAACAATGCGAACGTGGATCCCCCTCGTGTTCTTGCTGGCCGTGCTGGCATCCTCCGCGGCAGCCAAGGAATTGACTGCGGTAACGTTGTTTGGCTGTGATGAACCAGGAACCGTCGATACAGCTTTTCGTTTCAACACCGGTCCGATCGATGGGGCCTGGGACATCTTTCTCTACGAGGGGCCGGTATTTGACCCGGCGAAGGGTGATCCCCAGAAAATCCACTGGTTGAACAACCCGGCGGATCACACGATCCGCATTCCGCTCGCGCCGGGCGAGCATACGTTTACGTTTCATTGCGACTACACTCGCAAATGGCCGTTTGTGGGAATGAACCTGTTCTGTGACGGCGCCAACGACCGGGCCGCGATGTCTGTCAAAGCACCGATGGATGAAAGTGGTCCACCCGTATCCGGCGTTCACGCAGAACAACTCACGTCATACCATGGGCTGGCCGATCACCGAGATCCCCGCCGCGTGCTCGTTGAGCGCCGGTGGCCCGGATAACGGCATCTGGGAGTTTGGCCAGGCCCGCCAGAATCTGAAAATCACCTTGAAGAGTTTCCGTTGTTCGACTGCGCCGGTCGACGGCAACCTCGATTTAGTGGGATCGCACGAAATCGGTGCCAGCGGTGCAACCCGATATGGTGGGCCAGTTTGTGCTGGAAGTCGAGCCGTGCACGGCCGCTCCACCCGACCTCCTGGTGTGGCTGCAGACGGTGGCCGGCATGACTGCCGGTGGTCCGAACATGGTAGACCAGTGGAAGGAGCGGCTCGATTGGCAAAACACGCCGGAACCATTTTCGTTCATGTATGGCGAGACACCTTCCAAGGAGTTTTTCAGGAACTGTCGTCGCACCAGCCAACAGAAACAACTCGACGAACAGCGAACGGCCCACACCGTTGTTTATGTCGATCCAGAGACAGGATTAGAGGTGCGTTGGGAAGGTGTCGAGTATCCGAGCGTTCAAGACGGTGGAATGGACGCTGCATCTCAAAAACACCGGAACTGCGGACACGCCGGTCATCAGCAAGATCCAGGCATTGGATTGCCAGCTTTCACGTCACAGCAGCAGTGATGAATTTGAGTTGCACTATAACCGCGGAGACACTTGCGCGCCGGACAGCTTTACACCATTAGTCAAGTCGCTTCGTTCCCAATGAAGAGTTTCACTCGGCCCCGGACAACGGACGACCGACCAACGGTGCGTTTCCCTATTTCAACCTGCGTGCCGGGACGGAAGGAGTGATCGTCGTCGTCGGTTGGCCCGGACAATGGGCCGCCAGGTTTGCCAGGGATGGCGACCGGTCGATCAACATTACCGCCGGTCAGGAGCTCACCCACTTACGACTCCATCCGTCGGAAGAAGTACGCACTCCATTGATCGTGCTGCAGTTTGCCGATCAAGGCGACTGGATCGATGCGCAAAACACGTGGCGTCGGTGGATGATCCAACACAATCTTCCGCGCCCCGGCGGCAAGCCGCTGCCGCTTCCGATGCTGAATGCCTGCAGTTCGCACCAGTTTGCCGAGATGACGAAGGCCAACGAAAAGAACCAGATCGAGTTCATCGACAGCTATTTGCAGAAGGGGCTGCAGTTGGACTACTGGTGGATGGATGCGGGCTGGTACGTCGGGGCGGCAGAGAAAGGTTGGCCCTGGACCGGCACCTGGGAAGTCGATCGCCGGAGCCGACCGATTCCCGAACGGCTTGCGAGCGATCAGTGATCACGCCCACGCCGAAGGGGTCAAGACGATCGTCTGGTTCGAACCCGAGCGGGTAGCCGGTGGCACCTGGCTGGCCACGGAGCATCCGGAATGGATACTTGGCGATGGTGCCGGCGGACTGTTGAACCTGGGCAACCGTGAAGCCTGGAACTGGCTGGTCAATCACATCGACAAGATCATCACGCAAGAGGGCATTGATCTCTATCGGCAGGACTACAACATCGACCCGCTCGACTTTTGGCGCCGCAACGACACCGAGGATCGGCAGGGAATGACCGAGAATCAGTACGTCATCGGCTATCTGGCCTACTGGGATGAATTGCTTCGCCGCCACCCCGGTATGCTGATTGACTCGTGCGCCTCGGGCGGACGCCGCAATGACCTGGAGACGATGCGCCGCGCGGTCCCGCTGCTGCGCAGCGATTACCTGTTTGAGCCGGTCGGTCAGCAGGGACATACTTATGGGCTTTCGTTCTGGCTGCCGTTTCACGGGACCGGCTACACGCCGTCGAACACCGTCGGCTGGGGCTGGGGTACGGGAGGCATTTCGTACGATCCGTACACGCGTCGCAGCAACATGTGTCCTTCGAATACCGCCTGCTTTGATTTTCGTGCCGAAGTGGACGATGCGTTGATTCAGAAGCTCTACCGCGAGTGGCTGGCAGTGGGAGCCGACTATTTCGGCGACTATTACCCGCTCACAGCCCATTCGCTCGATCCGGACAAGTGGATCGCCTGGCAATTCCACCGGCCTGAAGCGGATCAGGGAATGATCCAGGCTTTTCGTCGAGCCGAAAGTAACTTCTTCGGCGGCCAGTTCCGCCTGCATGGGCTTGATCCTGTCGCCCAGTACGAAGTGGCTAATTGCGATGAACCAGCTGAAGTCGTCCAGACCGGTAAGCAACTGATGGAAGACGGTGTACGCATCACCATCCCGCAGCGCCCCGGCGCCGCGCTGGTGGTCTACAAGCGGATCGAAGCAGCAACACAGTGAGTCGCACTGCGCCGCGGCTGGAGCAACCACGCTGCTCGGCCACGAAGAGGTCCCGAGTATCTGAATCACCTACACGCCGGCTGACACCACCGCCGGGCCGGTTCCAGCCGTTTCCAGTGTGCGCGCCAGCCGTCGGCGGAAACGTACGTGTCGCCGCCGAGTCGACTCCACCAACGGGCGCCAGACGATGGCGGTCAGCCGATGCCGAATCAGCTGGTGCCAGAAGCGATTGGACCGTTTGTAGAGATACGACATGGCCAGGTAGGGGAGAATTGCTCGCACATCCCGCGGCTTTCGTACCCAGATCGAACGATGTGAGAAGAGCCGTTGATAGCACCAGCCATAACCTTCGGCCAGCTGCTCTGGCGTCATGTGGCGCGGTTGGAAAACCACGTGTGCCGTATCGTATCGGCTCCAGTCCCGGTGCAAGATCCGACCGTCTGCTTCCATCTTCGTAAACAAAGGTGTGCCGGGATAAGGCGTGAGAAGATGAAACGTGGCACATTCCAATCGGTTCTGTTCTATCCAGTCCACCGTGGTGGCAAACACATCCTCTCGGTCGTGATCGAATCCTAACACGAAACTGCCGTTTACTTGGATGCCGTTGTCGTGCAAGATCGCCACGCGCCGAGCATAGTCTTGGGCCGACGGACTCTTCTTCCGGGCCTCGACAATATTTCCGTCTTGCAGCGATTCAAATCCGACAAACACGCCGGTACACCCAGCCAACGCCATGTGACGCACCAACTGCGGGTCATCTGTCACGTCGATACTCACGGCGGCACTCCAGATTCTATTGAGTGGTTTTAGAGCCGCACAGAGCTCGCACAAGTATTCCGGGCGAGAACCCAAGTTGTTATCGGTGAAGACGCCGTATGGCTGGCCATCCTGCTCAAACTCTTCTACGATCTGGGTTACATCTCGCGTCAAATAGGGCACGTGTAGATCGCGTGTCGCCAGATAGCAGAAGCCACATCGGTTGTGGCAGCCACGCGTCGCAATCAAGCTGGTTGTGGTCAGAAAACTGCGCCGTGGCAACAGGTCGCGCCGCGGCGGCGGATCATCGCGGTACGGTCGGCGAAAGTCGCCGCGATAGACCTGCTGTAGCTTCCCCGAAGACACATCCTGTAGTATTCGGCCCCATAACTGCACGCCCTCGCCGACGGCAATGGCATCGGCGTGTGGTGCAACTTCCTCAGGACATGAAATGACATGCAGTCCGCCCATAATCACTTTCGCGCCGCGCCGGCGATACCAGCGAGCCAGGGCGTAAGCACGCTCAGCGAACGTCAGATGGACCGTGATCCCAACGACCTGAGGAAATGGATCATGCGGCGGTGGTCCCATCAGTAGATTCTCGTCCCAGTATCGCACTTGCCAATCGGGTGGCGTACTGGCGGCAATACTCGTCAGCGCCAGACTCGGCGTCAGCACATGCTTGCCAAAACTCGCATGCGGATCCTTCGCGTAGAACGGGTTGATCAGCAGCGCCGTGCAAGGTGTGGGCGGAGCAGGGACAAGCTGTTCGTCTAACGCTGGAGCAATACGCAGTACGTCGGGGATCCACAAGTTCATGTTGCTCCTTTCCAACTTTGTATCACAGAGTTAAAAGCCAAAAAAAAGAGGCGCCGGACTAGGAAGTCGACCAACCGGTGCGCAGCGGCGGGGTGGACGGGGCCGACTTTTCAAAGGTTTTGGCCGCATCGGCAATCACCTGCTCCAGCTCGTGAAGATACTTGAGAAAGGCGGCGCGGCCCGCGCGCGTGACGAGACACAACGTACGGGAGTTGCGCCCTCGACCTTCCTTTTCGATGTCCACGAAGCCTGCCTCCTGCAAGACAGCCAAGTGGCGATTCAGATTCCCGTCGGACAAGGCGCAGAGAACGCGTAGATCGGAAAACGACAAGCCTGCAGGTTGTGTCGTCAGAGAAGTCATGATGCCTAATCGTGCTTTTTCGTGGAAAACCCGATCGAGCCCTTCATAAGCGAAGCGACCCTCGCCCGGTTGGCGCGAGCCGTCGGTACGTTTACGCGCTTTCATCTTCTGGTTCCTGCTGACGATAAAGAACTGCGGCCGTGATCCATTGCCCCACGGCAAACGTGACCACCATCGTCCAAGGCCTGAGTGCTTGCTCGGCCTGCCCCCACCGCAGGCACACAAGTCCTGCTATCAGGTAGTACAGAGCTACCGCAATACTCCCCGCCGGCAAATACGCGGAAGAAGCGAAGATCCCCAGGCTGAAAATAATGGACCAGAGCGCCGGCAACAGGGCGGCATGCTGGGGACAGAACGCCGCCATGCCCCAGGTCGTCACCGCACCGGCCACGACACACGGAAGAAACTGCCGGACAGTGGTCAATGTTTGCCGCCGAGCGTGTGGGGAGTCGCTCCGCTGCCAACGCACCAGCACTTCCAGGCCCACCACCACCACGCTGACTGCGGCCACGCAAACCCACAACAGTAAATATCTCGCCAAGTCTTCCAGGGGATGGGCGATCCAATTTGCCTGCAAGAACGCCGCCCCCAGAGCCAGGAAACCGCTCAGGGCAATGGTGGCTGAACGGTAACAGCAGTACTGCCGGGTGCGTGCCAGTTGCAGCTGGATGGAGCGCACTTGACTCAGCGCCTCATCGACTCGCATCGCAGAGCTCCCCTCGAGATATAACTTTGTATTGCAAAGTTTACCAAATGGGGTGGCCAAGTCAAGTCTGTTTAACCGCGATGGCCGCAGGCCTGCGTGCTGGATGGTGGCGCTCCCAGGGAATCCCCGTTCGCCAATCGTACCCACCTCACCACGCCCCAGACGCTCGCGCCGCGTGGTATGATCATCGATACCGTCAACCGCACGTCGGGCACGCCGAGCATTACCCACTATTGCATCTCACCTCGAAGGACACCGTCATGAAAACTCCGATTGCCGCCATCCTGGCGGTTGTTCTATCGTTCAACTCGCACGCCTCAGCGTCGGACATCGTTGCCTGGCCCGCGCCACCAGACGAAGCGGTTGCGGAAAACTACGAATTGACGGTCAACACGCAGCCGGTTGCGGTCTACGCCTGCCGGGTTTCGGCAGTACCGTTGAACCAGGTCTGGCCCGGATATCAGCGTCCCCTGGACCAGACGGAGCTAGCCGGGTTCGCCTGCTGGGACATGGTGCAACCGGTGACGGTTCAGATCCGGGTAAAGCAACAGGTGGAATCCGTCGTGGTGCGACCGTTGTCGCTGGGTATTCAGGCACGTAGCGAATGCGAATACCATCTCGTTCACCTTAGAGCGACCGGTACCACTGGTCGTGGAGGTCAATGGATCACATCATGCGCTGCATCTGTTCGCCAGTGCGCCCGAGCAGGACGCACCCGCGGCAGACACACCGGGCATCCATTACTTTGGACCGGGAGTGCATCGCCCTGGCAAGATAATCTTGCAGAGCAACGAGAGCGTCTATATCGCCGGCGGTGCGGTGGTTTACGGCAGTATCCAGGCCCAGGGCGCCTCGAATCTGCGGATCGCAGGGCGCGGCATCCTGGATGTGAGCCCCTTCGAACGCGGCCAGGGTGGCGGTGCCGTGCGTCTCACCGACTGCTCGGACGTAACCGTCGAGGGGATTGTGATGCGGGATCCCGATGTCTGGTGTTGCAGCCTGTTTGGCTGTCGCAACGTGACGATCTCCAGCGTCAAGCTGGTCGGCCTGTGGCGTTACAATGCCGACGGCATCGACGTCTGCAATAGCCAGGACGTGGTCGTTCAAGACTGTTTCGTGCGTGCTTTCGACGACGCCCTGGTGATTAAAGGGCTGAAGTTCGGCAACAAGTCGCTGGACGATCGCCCGGTGCGCAACGTCACATTCCGTCGCTGCACGGTCTGGTGTGATTGGGGTCGAGCCATGGAAATTGGTGCGGAGACGTGCGCACCGGAAATCGCCGACATCACGTTTGAAGACTGCGACATTATACGGACGACTCACATTGCGATGGACATCCAGCATGGTGACCGGGCCACGGTGCGCAATATTCGCTTCGAGAACATCCGCGTGGAGATCGATGATTGGAATCCGCGGCCGCGCATGCAACAGACCCGTGACGAAAAGTACCCGGAGAATCTACAAGACGCCTACTGTCCGGCGTTGCTGGAGATCATCATCCGCAACAACTTCTACTCCAAAGACGAACAGCGCGGCATCGTACGCGACATTCTCTTCAAAGATATCTCCGTGACCAGCGGACTGCAGCCACCTTCTTCATTCCGAGGTTTCGATGCAGAACACACGGTTTCAGGCGTGACGATCCAGAGTCTTCGATTTGGTGACACACCGGTTCAGAACGCCGACGAGGCGCAGCTGAAGATTGGTCCGCATGTGCAGGGCGTGAAGTTCGTTCCAGCGGCAACCGAATGATGTGGGGATGTGTGCAATTCTTGCCGACAGATCGGGACCATGGGCCGAGCAAGCGCGGGGCGGCAAAACGGTGGCTCGCCGAGGCCGAAACAGGCCGCGGCTTGATTCAGTCGCGAAGGCGATCCGGTGTGATGGTGTGTTGGGGACGCGACCGACAGTGTGTCATGGTGTGAAGGTAGCTGACCAGTTGTGGCCCCGCCGGGATCAACCCGGCGGAAGCCTGCCAGGCAAATCGCATCACCGTAGCTGACCAGTTGTGGCCCCGCCGGGATCAACCCGGCGGAAGCCTGCCAGGCAAATCGCATCACCCTAGCTGACCAGTTGTGGTCCCGCCGGGATCAACCCGGCGGAAGCCTGCCAGGCAAATCGCATCACCCTAGCTGACCAGTTGTGGCCCCGCCGGGATCAACCCGGCGGAAGCCTGCCTGACAGATCACATCGTGCTGGCTGACCAGTCGGTCCTCCGCCGACGATAATGGTCTGCAATGGTGGCCAGGATCGCAGGTTGCGCTCATTGCCTACCGCCGTTTTCAGAACGCCAGTGCGATCCACCAGATGTACATGTAGCCCAAGGCATCAACCGATTGCCAGATGCGCTGGCAGAGTTGCTCATCACCCTGAATGGGCGGCATCTGCTCTCGGGCCTGGTCCCAGGGCGTGCATACGCCTGGGGGACGTGGGCCACGATCCATTGCCATGAAACCGCCGGCTTCGGTACCGGGCGATGACGTGCTGGGCGGCGAAGTGTTGGGCACATCGATCGGTTGAACAGGCGCTGCGTGGCCGCGTGAATACACACCATACTCGCGCGCGGCGTCGGTCATGGCGCGGATGTTCTCCACCTTGGCATCGTTCTGCACGATCGCGCTGGCATCGACAATGTATCCACCATCGCGTGCGACACCCTCGATCACTTTCCTGCAGCGCTGTCGCACCTGCTCGGGCGTCCCGAACGCCAGCAGGTAGGTCGGTATGCCGCCGCTCAGGCAGAACTTGTGGCCCAGCACGCGATGAGCCTGGAAGATATCACCCTGATCGACATGGTATACGATGCTCTGATCAGGCAACTCGGCAAACGCTTCCAGGTGATGGTCCCAGTTGCCTTCCGCGTAGAACAACGTCTGATGACCAGCAGCCCACAATTCTTGAACCACAGGCTTAAGCGTCGGCCAGAAGATGTTGGCAAACTGCCGAGGGTTGATAAACGGCACGCAACCGCGATGCATCCAGAAGCCGATCGGAACGTTCCTCTTGGGATCGGCGGTCGCCAGGGCAAAGTGGGTCAGATGCGGCGCCAAGGCCTCGCATGCCGCCAGCACCTTCTTCGGCTGCTGAAACAGATCGTCGACCAGCCCCACATAGCCACGCAGCTTGTCGGCGATGAAATCGAGCGGCGCTCGCAGCATGCCCGCTATGGCCGACACCGTACCACACTCCGTCCGCAGCCGTTCTTCCTGCACACCCCACGCCTGGAAGAACTGCATCATCGCCATCGCGCCCTTGACGAGCGACAGGTTGTGCTCAAGCGTCACTTGGCCACCTACACCACTTAACGGACGCGCCACGCGAGGCAACCAGACGTTGTATAAGAAACCAGTCGGATCCTCGATCAGCTGATCGTACTCGTCCGCCTTCATCCAGGCGTCGTCCACCGACGGTTCCCGGTACTGGTGCCCCACGTTGGCCGGCACGTCAATGCCGGGGATCATGTAGTAACGAAGTCCCATGGCCTGAGTCATGCCGGTCCAAGTGGCCAGCATGTTGGGGACAATCGCATCCCAATCGAAATCCGCAGCGCACCGGCGTGCCGCGGCAAAGGCGTTCTCGTAGTCGTGCGCCATTTCCTGGCACGTGTATCCGGCGTAGACTCCGGTGAATTCCGCAACAAACGGCCGGATCGGCACCTGGTCCGGCTGCTCGTTCCGCATCGCCGTCGTGTAACGGTCCAAACGCTGCTGATAGCGTGTGACTATATCCGACATGAGTAAGGCTCCCGGTGCTCAAAAACAGTCCTTGTGGGGAATGATCGAGGAATTAGGAGCGGGGAATGCAAAGTGAAATGGGGCATGGAAAAGGGACGGTGAGCGTTTTGCGTAGCGCAGGGCCATCTGCATATATCATTCCTTCCCGCGCACATTCGCAGCCCCAGCCGACGGCGTGGCCGATCCAGGACGGAGATGCGATCCGTCGCTGCACGAAAACATCGCCCATCAACTTCTACCTTTCACCCGTTCCCACTTCTCCCTGTTTTTCACTTCTCCCTGTTTTTCACTTTGCACTTTGCACTTTGCATTTTCCACTTTGCATTTTCCACTTTGCACTTTTCCACTTTTCACTTTTCACTTTCCACTTTCCACTTTGCACACTTCATCCACTATTTGCCATTCCTTCATGGAGCCAGTGGTCGCAGCCAACGCGTGGCGGCAGGATACCGCGCCCGCAAAGAGGTGCTCGACCGTTCAGTGGACCTGTCCCGGGCCATGTGGCCAATCGACTACCGTTGCCGACAACTCCGCTTCGATCTCCAGCAAACGATTGTATTTGGCCAGACGTTCCGATTGCGTCAGCGAACCTGCCTTGGTCTGGTCACCCGACCAGCCCACCGCCAGATCGGAGAACCAATCGTCTTCGGTATCACCACTGCGCACTGAGATCACGATCTGCCAGCCGGCGGCGCGCGCCAAGTGATAGGCGTGCAGCGATTCGCTGAGTGTGCCGATTTGATTTACCTTCAGCAACAGCGCGTTGCAGGCTCGTAACTCGACGGCGCGGGCGATCCGCCGCGGATTGGTACACAGCAAGTCGTCTCCCAGCACCAGCGCGCGATCTTCCAGCGCCTCGCAGAGTGCCGGCCAATGCTGCCAATCCTCCTCGGCCAAGCCATCTTCAATACTGACGATCGGATAGTTGTCGGCCCAGCTACAGAGCCGGCCGATCATTTTTTGGCTGGTCAGCGGCTGCGACTGCAAATAGTAATGCCCTTCGCGATAGAAGTGACTGGAGGCGACGTCCAGCGCCAGGCACACGTCGCGACCTGGTTCGTAGCCCGCATCGCGGATACTCTGCACGGCGTCGCCCAGCAACGCTTCGGGCGAACCAGCCGGAGGGGCAAGACCTCCTTCGTCGGCGGTCAGCCAACGCATGGCGTACTTGGACTCGGTCAACCGGACAGCCGCCTGATAGACCGCGCTGGCCATCACGAGAGCGTCGGCGATCGACGTCGGTGTGGCGGGCACGATCAGCACATCTTGAATTGCCAGTTGCTGGCCCGCGTGCTTACCACCGCTGAACAAATTGAGTGTCATCCGCGGAAACCGCCTGATGGACTGCCCCATCATGTCTGCAAAATAGTGGTACAGCGGTTTCTCTTGGTGGCCGGCCATGGCGCGGGCAAAGGCCAGCGAAACGGCGAGAATCGCATTGGCCCCCAGACGAGATTTGCCGGGGGTCCCGTCCAGTTCGATCAATGCCTGGTCCAGCGCAGCCTGATCGGCGAAATCGATACCACAGAGTCGCTCTCGGATCTCGCCGTTGACATGACCGACGGCCAGCCGGCATCCCCAACCGCCATAGCGTGCTGGATCGTGATCGCGCAGTTCCAGCGCCTCGCCGGCGCCGGTGGACGCGCCGCTGGGTACCGAGGCACTGCCACGCGCTCCACCAGCGACGCGGCAGCTGGCCCGGACGGTTGGTCGGCCACGACTGTCCAAAATCTCCAGCGCGGAGAGTTCTGTTATTTTCGGCATGTTTCGTCTACTTATGGGGCAAACGCGCGTATCTTGAGTCAAGTTCCAGCGATCAACGCTCGGCGGGCCGACAAAGTTCGAGCGGTAGCTCGTTTTGGCTCGAGGTCCTACCTCGTTACATTCTCGCCAGGAACTGGTCGGTCAAATCATCCACGGTTGTCGGCGGGCAGCGCATCAGCTGGACTACCACTTCCCGCTGCCGCCGACGATGCTGCTGGTCAAGATATTCCAAGGGTGAACGGCCCGCAACTCGTGCCAGCAAGCATCCGAGTGTGTGCCGCACTACGCGCTGCTGCAGAGCGCTGGCCCAAGGAACCGCGGGCGAAGACACTTGCACTAACGCCGAGCAGTATAGTCGCCAGTATTGTCGAGCGGCATCGGCAAATGCGTCCCGCTGCGCGATCAGGAAATGAGCCTTGCTCAACAGGTGCGTCAGCGAAAAACCGAGATCAAACGCGGGATCGCCCCAGTGGATGACTTCATGGTCGATCAGCATCATGGTGTCAGCATGGAGCAGAACATTCTTCGGACTGTAGTCGCCGTGAACCAACGTCACGCGCGTAGCACGCGTCTCCTTAACAAGCTGCCGCAAGAACTCGCTTGTTTCCGGGACCTGCGTGGCTGCAAACTCATAGTACGGCTCCAATCGCAGCGACTCGAAATACTGGCGGTCGGCGAACCGTTGGGCCAGCTCGCCGGCCTGCCCACTGGCATGGGCGTGAATGGTCCCCAACAGCTCGGCAAACTGAGCAATCCGATGCGATTCCACCTGGCCGGCCAGCAACCGTGTCTTCCAATTCTCGTGCGGATGCGGCACAGCCATCATCGCCAGCAGGTGCAGCTGGCGATCTTCGAACACCAGGGGCGGGATGGTCCCCGGCGGCGCGAGCTGCTCGAGAGCACGCATGCCGGTCGCTTCACGTTCGTTACGCTGTGGATCGCTGAACCAGTCGACTTGCACGCGCAGTTTGGGAAGAGCCTGTTTGAGTACCCAGGCCTCTCCCGCGGGGCGACGAACCAACACCGTACGGTTGGAGACACCGCCGGCCAAAGTGCGAACCTGCACCGACTCGTCCGGCTCGATCCGGCCGGTGTCGCGTAAATAGGCCACCAGGGCATCGCCGTTTTCGATATCCAGCAAGTTCGTCATCAACTTGACTCAGTCGCGACGCCGACAAGATCACTGCTTGCATAAGCGTCTATTCTCTTACTCTATTCTCTGACCAGAATTTCGATACCGCTCAGGACGGGGGCTGTCAGTTCCGTCACGCGTTCTGTCTTTGGAATCAACTCGACGCGGACGGCATCTGAGGTGACGATGTCGTCAAACTGTTTGACGAGCGCCCGGTTCTTCCCTCCGGTGGCTGCGACAATGTCAAAATCCTCGAGCACAGTTTGGCCTTGAAGCTGGACGTCGAAAACACGTTGGCCCGGCAGGGCATCCTCGAGTTCAGCGAAATGCAGGCGAACGGCGACGGACCTGGGTCGCGTCATGGCGGGGGGTACCAGCATCAACCGCTCGAATCCTTTTCCCAACTCAGGTGGACTGGACAAGGGCCGGCGGTAGTTGAAATAGACCATGAGCTGATTCTGATCGAACCCGGCGTCGGCGAGCGTTTTCCAGGGGATAGCCAGTTCGGCCACGAACGCCGATGGATCTGCCGTGACGGCACTGGTCCAGATCCCGGAGAACTGGGTATCCTCGCCTTCGGCGCCGAGCGGTGGGAGAACAACCGGGAAGGGGAGGGGAGGAGTGGCCGAGTGCAGCCCCGCACTATCGCGTTTCTCGCTTCTCTGGAAAACCAGTGGAGCGCTCGGCACATCCGCCAGGCGAAAGACCTGATAGGCCAAAGGATCGACTGTGGGATTTCCGGCCGGGTGCCAGCGAGCTTGAAAGGAAGATTTCTGGCCTTTCTTGTCACTATCGTTGACCAACAACTGCAGGCCGAACGTCGAGCCGTTCTCCGGCGGCGTCTGCAAGTTCTTCCAGGGCAAACAGATCTCGATCACGTAACCATCCGTTGTCCTGGTGGCCCCGATCTGGGCATCAAGTGCCTGTCCGGAAGTAGCTTTGCGGTAGTCGTCCAATCGGCTTCGGTACTTCTTCGAACCGAGTGTCACATCCGGCGCGACAACCAGTCGATAGCTTTCGGCCGACCCCGGTGTGGGGGTGACGAAAACCTCCACCGAGTCACCCTGTTCCAGGGGCGTCGATTCAGCTGCCGGCTCGATATTGGCGTCCTTGACTTGGACAAGTAACAGAATGCCGTCGCGATTCCAGCCAATCTGGAGCGCGGGATCCAAATCTTCCGCCGGCCGCAGTTTGCCCCCCGGGCCAGGCAGGCTGGTCACTCTTAAGCCGTTTTCTTTCCAATCATCCCCTTGGCCGTCCACGGTAATGTCGAGGGCCGGAGCAGCGCATTCGGGAAGCGCGGGGGTGACGTATTTCCACGTCGCATCATACCGAGCGTTGGATGCAGACACCCCCAGATGAAGATATTTGTCACTGGCAGCATCGCGCCTTGCCGGTACGTTGCTGAAGTAGACGGCGAACGAGTCGTCGTCCCACACGGGACCATCGACTTGCTTTGTCGACGTTTTCCAGGCAACGACCTTCCCCGTCGAGTCCACGACGGCAGGTTTCTCAAATGCCAGGTAGAGATTCTGTTGATCGTACCGCAGCGTGACCGTTCCCCCTTCGCCGGCAGGAACGGATTTGTAATGATTCCAGGCGGGCTCCTCCAACTCCCCATTCACTTCGATCGTCGGTGCTGTGGGCCAGGCGGCGAACCCCCGATCCATGATCTCCAAATCCAACTCTGCTCGGATCGCGCCGCGAATGCCACTCGTATAAATCCAAGGCCGATCCGTACCGGCAATCGGCACGACGTCGGCATTGTGTCGATACGATGCGTTCTGGCCGGTGAGAGAAAAGCGAAACGGAATAGCAATATCCCGTCGGCGATTCGTCGTGGCAGGGCGGGGAGTGGCAAGCCACAAAGTCCCCTCGCCGTCGCCTTGATCACCAGGCGCGCCGAGATTCAATGCCGCGTGCTTGATGGGTGCGCTGAGGGAGAGAATCGTAGTAGATGGACCAGTTTTCCTGCTTGGTGGCCGGAACGAGAGCGATCGTTGCTTGAAAACAGTAAGAGCAGGTACAGCCGGCATCCGATGTCGGCATCAGCACCAGTCCACCGGCGGCAATGGCATTGACGTAACAACCGGCCCGGACACCTCCGAAGTTGTGAATGCCCGTATCGCTGGCCAGGTCCTGCATGCCCAGCGTGCTCGAGCGGAACATCAGCAGATTCGGAGCAGCCGAGATGGAACCACAGCCGTACGATCGGGAGAAAGTCCATGCTGTTTGAGATCCCGACATCGGATCGGTGTGCAACTTCGTTTTGCCGGTCTGCAATTCGTAGGCCGCCGGCTCACCGTAGATGGTATCCCCGACAATCACCGGTAACCGGTTCATGGAGACGGCTCGGTTATAAAGCAGTTCGCCGTTGGCCGCGTCATATCCCGACATCTGGCCGCCACCAGTGGCCAGCAGCACGCCGTTGGAGAACCATAGCTCGGTGCGACCCGGTACACCTGCTTCGGTCTGCCACACGGTATCACCAGTCGCCACGTCCAGGGCGACGATCTTCCATTTGGCCAGCAGTGTCTCTCCTCGTTTCCTGGCGCTCGTGATCTGATCCGGACTGGTCTGTTCCAGTAAGTAGACACGATTGTCGGCCATAGCTATCGCGTTGTTGCTGACGACGCCGTCCACGGCGTGATACCACAGCGGATCGCCGCTCTTGCTCAGCAGGAATACGCATTTCCCTTCCCGGTCGTTCCCCATACTCCCCAGCACGACGTCACGGCCGAGCGCTAAATAGCTCCAGGTCGGTTCGGATCCAATCGTTTCCTGCAGCGCCGCGGGAATCACGGGGAAGTCATAGGTGTGTACTGTTTCACCCGTTGCCGCGTCGATGCGCAGACAGGTGTTGTCCGACACGAGATAGATGCTGTCCTCGTCTGCCGCAACATTACTGCCTGTTGTCGTGACGGGAAATCGTCCTGCCTTGGAGAAATCACGCCGCCACAGCTGCCGGCCGTTATAAGCATCGACGGCGAAGACGGTATACTGTCCAATCACGAACATTCGTCCGTTAACGCACAGCGGTGAAGGCCCCTTCCAGTGACGTGAAATGAGTTTCTCGGGGCCAGGTTCGCCAAACCACAACAGCTTCAACGGCAAACGTGCTCGTTGATCCGTCGAACTCCCCGTCCGGGCGGCATTGGCGTACTGGTGCGTCCAGTTCGCGGCGCCGGGCAGCGCGCCTCGCGTCACGACCAGCCCGTTGGAAGCCTCGGCAATCTCGTCGTTCGGAACATCCCCCGCCACCAGCCATTGCCTGGCGGTCGTCAATCCGTTTCCTCCCTGACTCCCTCCATCTGGCTCGGCCACCACGACAAGGCGCCCGCCATAGGGATGAAGAAGCCGGTAGACTTCGCGGGCAGGCAGATCTTTCAGCGCGTCGCCCGTGGCACTGCCGGCGATAATCAGATCGGCAAAATGTTCAGCATAGTGAATCGTGTCGACCGTTCCGTGATGAATCGCCAGATCGTTGCCGTATAATTGCGCGTCGTCGAGCAGCCGGCGCACACTCACAACTTTGCCGGCATCCGGCTCGACGCAGAAGATCTTCAGTTCAGATTGGGTCGCCAGATCATGAAGGAGTTGGCCGTCGCCAGCCCCCAGTACAAGACAGCAGCCAACTTTCTTACCCGTCTCCGCGAGAATACGCGAAGCGAGGCTGGACGAAAGCAGTTTGTTCTCACTCCCTACCTGCGGGACATTGTTAGGCTGAAAAGTGATGTTCCGTGGCTGGTCCGTCGGTGTCGATCCGTAACAGACGATCTCGCCTCGTTTGGTACTGACCAGCAATTTTCCGCCAGCCACGGCCAAGCCGCGCACCTGTGCCAACCCCTTGTCAGTCCACAGCACCTTGCCGGTATCCGCGGCGATGGCGGTCACCGCGCCCGCACCACCGACCACTAACGTATCGCCGGCGAGGATAAGCTCATAGGCGTGATCGTGCGCCGTCTCCCATTTGGTGCAGTCGGCCGCACTCGCGCCGCGCCGCCAGGCCGCGAAGTCATAGGCGGTAATCTTGCCGCTGCCCGACATATACAGCACGTCATTGGCAACCACTGCCTGCAGCTTGCCGGGAAAGTCCCTTTTTACGTGGCCGGTTTGCGCGTCAAAGGCAACGATGCCATCCTGCGGATCGGGCGAGTACTCGCCCGTCAAGATATCGATATCCGGTCCGACGTGGCATCGCCAGTTGAACAACAATCCATCGGCCAACATGCTCCAACTGCCGCCCCAACGATCGCCCCAGGTGTTAGGACGACTGTCATAGTACGATGACTTTCCATCCATCCGATCGAACGCCGCCGGCACATTGCGCCCCGTCGGTAGAAACAACTGAGTTTCGTTCCCCAGCAAGTAGCCTTGCGGTGCCACGCCCGCAATCGAGCAGGAAGGCGGATGGGGTTGCTCGATGTAGTCGCTACCACTCGTATCATTCTGCCAGATAACCTTGCCGTTCTCGGCACCAAGGGCGTATAGATAGATGCCCTCGCTGGGCCACATGCCGGCTGAGAAGTAGACAATTTCGTCCTGAATCGCCACGCCGGTTCGCAACGGCCAACGCGACATCATCTGCTGGTTGCCCAGCATCCGCTCGTCCCTGGGCCCGCCGCGAAACCGCCACCGAAGCGTTCCGTCCACGGCCGACAGACAGTACAGATAACCATCGTCAGATGCCACGAATACGCGGTCCTTCTCGACCGCCGGGGCAAATCGTACCGGACCCTCGGTAAAGAAACTCCACCTTGGCGTTCCAGTGTTCAAATCGATGGCGTGAACCTGGTGATCGGCCGACGATCCGAAATAGACCTGATCCCCGGCCACGACCGGATGGTACGCATAGTCGAATGCCAGCCGATTCAGCTCGCGACCCGGTTCCGGCCAGGCTGGCTGGGGAGTGTGGGCGGCCTGGTAGATCCATTGCCGGTAGAGCGGCGTCTCGACCGATTCTTGCGTGACACCACTGGCGCAAGATCGTGCCGATAGGCGGGCCAATCCGCCGCGAGCACGCCGTTGGCCGCGATGGTACTGGAGGCGAACAGCAGTGCGGTTAGGAGCAATCGTTTCTCGAGTTTCACAACGAGGCCTCCTTGAAGAGGGCGAGCGGAGTGGGTGGCGGCAATGGGGCCCGGAAAATGCTCGGGTCAGTATAGCATTAGTCGTCGCCTGCTCGTCAAGCGATGGCCAGGGTGACACATCGTATCGCCCGTGGCCAGCCGCTACGTCACAAACAGGGCCACCGCCGCTGGAATCGTGGTCCTTGGATCAGAGAGCCATGCGCTTTCGTCCCATAACAGCCATTGGCTCATGATCACTTCTGGTATTCCTTGGCGGTGAAGGATGGAAATGCGGGGCTCGCCGTGGTACCTTCCTGCTTGGTGGCGCAGCCCCTGAGTAGCGAATCGTAGACCACGAACACTTCACTCTCGCCCCGCGATGGGAGTACCTTGTTCATGCTGTATGGAATCGACTATTTCGTGGTGGTCGCGTACCTGGTGGGCGTGTTACTGCTGGGAATTTACTTCCGCAAGTTCGTTCATTCGTCACACGATTTCTTCTTGGGGGGCAAGACACTCCCTTTCTGGGCGATCGGCATGTCGATCGTGGTGTCGGATATTGGAGCGCAGGATTTCGTCGGTGTCTCGGGGCAGGCTTATCGCTTTGGCATTTCCGTGGGGAATTTCGACTGGATCGGCTCGGTACCGGCGATGCTCCTAGCGGCCTTCGTGTTCGTCCCTTACTTCTGGAAGGCGGGGGTGTACACGATTCCCGAGTACCTGGGAATGCGGTACAACGACGCCGTGCGCGTCGTGGCATCCCTGACGTGGATCATCTTCTTTGCCTTCGATCTGGGCGTGATTTTCTGGGCCAGTGCGTTAATGCTGGAAACACTCATGGGATGGCCGCCCATCGTCTCGATTCTCGTGACTGCTTCGGTCGTCGGAGCCTACTCGTTCTTGGGCGGCTTAACGGCGGTGGTGATGACCGATGTCGTGCAGCTGATCATCATGTTTGTCGGCGGCCTCATCACCGTGGTACTCGGGTTTCTTCATGTGGGCGGTTGGAACGGACTGGTGGAAAAAATCTCGGCCATGGGTGCACAATATGACGGGTATTTCGAACTGATCCAACCGATGGACACTCAAACGCCTTTCCCCTGGACGGGGATTTTGTTCGGACTGACATTTGTCATGGCCAACGCCTACATGATTGGCAACCAGGCGGTGGTCCAGCGCTGCCTGGCTGCGAAAAACGAGTGGCATGCGAAGGCCAGTATGATTTTGGGAGCGTTCTTGAAGATGTTCATCCCCGTCATGGTCCTGTTTCCGGGCCTGATGGCCCTGGTCATCCACCCGGGATTGGAGGATGGGGACCTGGCGTTTCCGAAATTGATTGCCACTTTGTTGCCCCCCGGCCTCGGAGGACTGATGTTTGCCGCCTTGTTGGCCGGACTCATGTCCAGTATCGACTCCATGGTCAACTCGACGGCCACGCTCTGGACCAAAGATATCTACCAGAAATACCTCCGCCAGAATGCCTCCGACAGGCACTATCTCTGGGTCGGCAAGATGGCGACCGTAACGCTGCTGGTTTTCGGTGTATTGACATCGCCGGTGAGCGGTCAGTTTCCGGGCATTTATGTGGCGATCCAGACATTCCTCTCGTTCTTCCAAGGGCCGATCTTTTCCATCCTGCTGCTGGGCATCTTTTTCCCGCGCATCACACAGTGGGGCGGTCTGGCCGGCTTGACGGGCGGCATGTGCCTCGCAGCTGCCATGCATTTTCACAAAGACACCCTCTTCACGATTGAGGATCCGTTTCTGTATGTGTCCTGGTGGTCGTTTGTCGCGGGGGTGGTGATTACGGTCATCGTCAGTGCCTGTACCAAGCCGCACGGCAGCCAGCGACTGGACGGTCTGGTTTTCAACTTGAAGAAGAAACCATTGAAATGAGCGAGGATGTGTGATGTTCCACCTCGGTTGGTTGGCTGGCGTATCCGTCGCGGGAAACGAGCGGGGGTTCAGCATATTGAACTTCGACTGGTTATCCGGTGTACCCATCGAAGCGGCTCGCTGGGGATTCCTGGGTCTGTTCCTGTTGATTGGGCTACTGGTACTGCTCGTGCCTGCTGACTATGTCTTCGAAGGCCTTGTCTTCGAAGGCCCGGCGAAACGCCGCTGGCGGTATGATTTGCGACTGTGGGCCATCGGCGTGTTGGCACTGCTCTTCTTTACGTACGCGGCTCTTTAAACATGTCTGGAACCTGTATGAGCGACAACAAACCACTTCAGGATCCGATGAAGCAGATCCACGGGGCGTTGGGCCTGTTCCTGTTGATTTTCGGACTCGTGGTCCTCGTGGCGGTCTTCTTCACCGAGACGTTCGCCGGACGGGTTGCCAATGTTGTCGCCGGGTTGATCCTCGGCGGAATTGGGGGCGGTATGATTCTCTCGTCCAGGTCCCGCTCTGACACTCCTTAAGGTGTAAAACGATTACAATGATGTCGTCCCCCAGTTCACATGAGATGAACTGAAGGACTCCACGCTTAGTCGCCATCTGGGACTTGAACGGTCGCACCAACGTGAAAGGAACCGACGATGAGCAAGAGAAGCAACGTCAAGGCATTGAGCGTCATCGACCAACGAGCTTGCGGTGGCTGCTGCAGTAGCCCGCAGCCAGACCTCTCCGTCGGCTTGTCGCGCCGGCATTTCCTGCAAGGCATGGGTACCGTGGGAGTGGTGATGGGCGGGCTGGCCGTCGGCGGGGCAAACGTCTGGGCTGCGACGGCCCAGCCGGTACCTGCCGACCAACCATTTCCACGAGGTGCCGCGTTGCGGATCAAGCCGATCCTGGTCTACGATGTCCCCTCGCGCGGCGACAGAACTTCGTGGCGCGGCTATGGTGCGATCCACACGCCGGAAGCGGCCCGCGAGGAAGCGGGCCGCATCGAGAACGAACTGCGCCAGTTGCAGCAGACAGCCGAGTTCCCCATCCAGGTGCAGCCTATCGAGTTGCTTGACTCACAAAGCAAACTCGGACAGGTGAGTGTTGCTGACACGGACCTGTGCATCCTCTACGCGGCCGGTGGCTGTACGCAATGGCCGCTGCAAATCCCGATGGTGATGTTCGTACGACACCAATCCGGGCCGTTCTACCTGGGGTTCGAGATTGCCCACTGGCGTTTCCTGCGGCAGAACGGCGATTCACTTGCGCTGCAGGGATTCGACACCGACGACGTGGTCGTCGACAGCTACGATCGAACTGCTGTGGCGTCTGCGGGCCATGTACGGCCTGAAGAACGCTCGGGGCACGAAGATGCTCACCATCGGCGGACTCGTCGCTTACAGCGCGCCCCGCACAGGAACACGGCCCGCGCGTGGCCAAGGAACTCTGGGGCTACGATTTCGTCAACGTCACCGACGAGGAGTTCGCCAAGCGGCTGGCGGCGGATCGTGCCGATCAACAGGTCGTCAAGCAAGTGGAAGAACAGACGACCGCGCTGCTGAACATGCCCAACGTCAAGCTGGAAACGGACCGCAAGTTCGTCTTCAACTCGTACATGGCCCTGCACGTGGTCCGGCAGTACCTGCAAGAGACCGGCGCGAGCAACTTTGGCTTTTCCCAGTGCATGGGGCATGGCCAGATCTCGATGCTCGACACGCCGGCTTGCCTGGTCTTGAGCCTGGCCAACGACGAGGGCTATACGGCTTTCTGCCACACCGATCTTTCGCACACGATGCCCGGTGTGTTGCTGCGCTGGATCGCCAGCCGGCCGGCGTTTGTCTGCAACTCGCACGTGCCGCACGACGGCCAGTTCTTCGTCGCCCACTGCCAGGCGCCACGGCGCATGAACGGCCATGACTTCGAGCCAGCCACGATCATGACACACTACGAATCGGACTACGGCGCCGCCTGCAAGACGCATTACACGATCGACCAGGTCGTCACCGCCGTGATACCGAATCTCGGCTGTACCAGTTGGCAGGGCTTCCGAGGCAAGATCGTTCGGCGCGCCGTCCTACCCGGCTTGTCGGTCACAAATGGAAATCCAGATCGACGGCGACTGGAAGCGGCTCGCCCGCGACATGCAGGGTTTTCACACGCTGATTGTCTACGGCGACTACACGCGCGAGGTCGGCTACGCCTTGAAGAAAATGGGCGGCCAATTGCAGTGGGACTGCTTCAGCGAGGAAGCTTAACGAAGTTTAGGCGTCGGCGCAGTGCCTGAGGCAAGTCTCACAGGTGAGACCACTTCATACATGGCGGGTCGCGCCAAACGGGAATCCGCCCGTTAGCAACGGTTCAACAATAACTTCGGCGTTTCCTACATTCCTTAGCCCAGCAATTCGTCCAGACTGTCGAGAGGAATAGCTTGCACTCGTGAACCCAAGGGATACGTGTTGGCACACCGACAGACGATCACACAGCGGCGTACCCGCCCACGGGGCAAGTCGGCAGCAACGCGCAACAACGTGTCGGCGTCCCGCTGGCTCGGATGCTCGGTCCACTTCGCTTCCGCCAGGTCAAACGTGCCACCGCGATGAAACAGAAAGTCGGCTTCCTTCGTGCGGTCGCGCCAGAAGTGAAAATCCCATCCACCGTCGCGGTGCGTCTGCCGACGGCGCAATTCGGCGGCGACCAGCGTCTCCCATAAGGCACCGACCAAAGGCGAAGACCCGACATCATCGACGCGGCGAATGCCCATCAGAAACGCAGCCATTCCGGTATCACACAAGTACAACTTCGGCGTCTTGACCAGCGACTTCGTTCGATTGGAAAACCAGGGTTCAAGCAAGACCACTTGGCCTGACGCCTCCAGGACGGATAGCCACTGACCGGACGTCGAACCACTGATGCCCACGTCGCGCGACAACTCGGCCCGATTGAGCAACTGTCCGGTACGCAGAGCTGCGGCGCGGAGGAACCTCTCGTAGTCGCGCAGGTTGGATACTTGAAGCAGTTGGCGCAGATCGCGTTCCAGGTAGGTTGCCAGGTAGGACCGGTAAAACCCGGCTGTGTCGATCTCCGGGCAAGCATATAGTTCGGGAAACCCGCCGCGCAACAAGACCTCTTCGACGGTGATTTCCGGCTGGGTCGCGCGAATCTCCGACCAGGAAAGCCCTTCGAGTTGCAAGACATCTGCGCGGCCGGCAAGTGACTCCGAGACCGCCTGCATGAGTGTGAACTTCTGCGAGCCGGTCAGTATGAATTGCCCCGCCCGCTTACGATCCGCATCCACGACACTTTTGAGATGCCGAAACAGTTGCGCGCGCGTACTGGACCTCGTCTACCACGAGTGGTGGTCGATGGCGGGCGAGAAAAGCCCGCGGATCGTGCTCCGCCTGTTCCGCTTCGCTGGGGAGATCCAACGATACGAACTCGTGCTGGGGAAACAACCGCTGGACGAGGCTGGTCTTGCCCGTCTGGCGCGGTCCGGTCAAGACGATGACGGGCCGTTGAGCAGCTCGTCGGGCCAGCAGCGTTTCGATCTCGCGCGTAATCCACATCATGCAAATCCTACGATTGTATCGAATGATTTGCAAGTCGCGAACAGCCGGCACCACCCGACAGAAGGATACCAGTCGCGTCTACTATTCTCGGCAAGGCCCTGCACGAGCCGGAGCTGTGCCCATGCGAACCCTCTACCGATCGACGGTCATTCCCCGTACCAGAGTCGACTCTGTCATCGGGAGGGTGGTCTGTCCCTCGCCAGATTAAAGCCAATCAACTCCCCATCGCGGAGGCGAAATGCGATCCGCACTACTTTGTCAGCCAGACCGGCCAGCGGGTTGTGCCATTGGACCAGGTGGGCCAGGCTGTCGCCGGCACTTACTTTGCGTAGTGATACTTGCCATGCCCGGCATCGAACGTGATGATCGGTGGAGTCCCGGCGGGGAAATACGCTTCCAGCATCTGCTTCATCGGACCGGCGTACATCGCCACGCGAATGGTACCCCAGGTGGCTTGATCGCCGGTGGCGTAGTAAACGTATGTCTTGCCCTCGAACTCAAACAGGTCCGCATCGGTATTGTTAATTCCTTCGCCGGGAATCGGATCGAGCAGCGGGCTTCTTGTGGGGCTGAGTTCCCAAGTCACCAATTGTGGTTCTGTCGTGCCAATCGCCCGCATTTCAACCTACCAGACCGACTCAGCTTTCTCAACGAGCGTGACGAGAGATCGAACCACAAATGGACTCCGACACGTTGCCAGCTCTACGTCCCGACGAGTCGAGCAGATGGTCTGGGAAGCGGTAGAATGGCGTCCAGCAATGCTCCGCAGTAGACTGTTACTCGACAGCATGTGCGCACCGTGCGCATGCCTGTGGGACGGGATCCTACGGGCGTCCGTGCTCGCTCCGAGGATCCCGAACTACGTTGGTTACGGCAAACGACCGCGTTCAGTGCGCGGCAAACGAAGCAGGTCTGCCGATCCCGCTACAAACCAAAGCCCCTTCACGGTGGAGGATGACGACAGATGTACACACGCGGATGTGCCGTGCTACTTGTTTGGCTACTCGTTGTCGTGCCGGTGAACGCTGCGGGGTCGCCGCTGAAGGATGCGGTGGCGATGTGGCACTTTGCTGATCAAGCGAGCTCCGCACAACGCCACTCGCTCCTCGTCCATGGCACGGTGACGTTGGGAGTGCCGTTGGATGGTGAAGAACGGGAGGCTTCGTTGGCGCACGGCGGTGATGGGAAGGTCGCTCACTTCGAGGGTGGCTACTTGGAGATTGGTGGGTCTTCTTTTGATCCGCCGGCAACGGTATTCACACTGTTGCTACGGGTGCGGGACCCGCAGGGCAAATGGAACGTGCCGCTGTTTGGCAGCTACGGCGGCGATGGCGCCGTGAGCCTTTACCTGCGCGGAGTGGACGGCGCGACGCTGCCACGGCGGGACCGGAATTTCGTCGGGGGGGAAATGGCGACTCCCGCCGACTGGATGTTCGGCTGGCCGGAAGGTCCACGGGCAATCCACGGCTCTCGCAGCGTCGTGGAATTTCTGTGGGGCGCGAAAGGGGGCGTGCCGATGACGCCCGCGCGGCTCAACATGCTGCCGAAGAATTTGCCTGCCGGGGAAGTTCCTCCACTCTTGAGTGACGCCCGCAACGGCGTGCAGCGGCTGATGTTCCCCTTGCAGCCCGCCGGGCCATGCGCATGGCACGACATCATTGTACGTGGTACGGGAGCGAAATTGCAGCTTTGGCTTGACGGCATACTGGTGGACGAAGAGTTTCCGATCGGCGTGACGCGGCCGGCGACGGCGCCGCGGTTCTTTGGCGCGGCAATGCTGGACGACGGCAAGGTGCTGGGCGGCTTTACCGGCCTCATGGACCACGCGGCGTTGTGGCATCGCGCATTGAGCGATGCCGAAATCGTCGCACTCTGCGGAGGCCCCACGGAGGCGCGGAAGCGTGAACTGGCCATGCTGGGACCGCTGCCCCAGCAGATGCAGTATTTTCGCGCTCGCGGCCACAATTCCAAGGCGGGCGACTGCATCCCCCACTTCCACGATGGTACGTTCCATCTCTTCTATCTGATTCTGCGCCGCAACATGCACAGCAAGTGGGATGGCGGCCACGGTGGATTGGAGATCCATCACGCTTCGACACGCGATCTCGCAGAGTGGACGCATCATCCCGTGGCCGTTCCCATCAGTGAGCAGTGGGAGGCGTGGCAGGGGACGGGTGGGGTCGTGCATCACGATGGTAAGTTCTGGATGTTCTACCCGACACCCGATTACGACGGTAATCACGGCGGCATCCAACTGGCGACCAGTGACGACGGCGAGTATTTCACGAAGCACGAGCCACATCCGTTTCTGCCGGGCGGTGATTGCGAAGTATTTGCTGATCCGGACCCGCAAACAAAACGGTTCCACCTGCTCAAGGCCGGCAAGACGTTTGGCGGCGGACTGCCGGAGCTGAAGGACAAAACACTGGTGTGCTGGGCTTCACCCGCAGATCTTGAGCAGCGAGGGGCCGGAGTGCTGACCGTGGAAGGGACGGGCGGGCAGTTCGATTCCCTGGTGCTGGGAGAAGCGGCTGCCCGGCGCTGGATGGCGGGCAGCGACAATTTCCACCGGACGCAGCGAGATCAGCTAGTGAACGCCGAGGAATCGGCGAAACCGGGCGAGTGGGTGCAAATCGCAGCCGTCTACGCCGGTAACACTGTCACGCTCTATCGCAACGGCACGCGTTATGCGCAATATGGGATCGAGGAACCATTGCATTTCGCGCCGGTCGCCCGTGTCGTTCTCGGATTACGGCACCTTGATCGGAGAGCCGATCCGGCGGCACTTCCGCGGTGCCATCGCCGATGCGCGTGTGTATGCCAGTGCGCTGACCGAAGCACAAATTGCCGAACTGCGTCCCCACGAGGCGAGCGCGCAAAGCCGCTTGTGTGGTTTGATTTCCAGACGGGCAGCACCGACCGCGCGGAACGCTGCCACCCGCCGAACTCGAAGGGAATGCGACTCTGCGGGACGGCACCCTGGTGCTTGCGAGTGGTCAAGATTGTCTGGTGAGTGGTGGCCGAAAAACGACGCTGGCATTGGGTGTCCGAGGATCTTGAGACGTGGAGGAGTTGCCTGAGCCATTTCTGACCACCGACGAGACGATGGTGCCCGCCATGTGCCCGCACTGGTTCCACTGGAACGACTGGTACTACTTCATTGGCGGAGTAGGGGGTATCTGGAAGTCTGCCGACCTTACGGACCGTGGAGGCTCCAATCGCCTCGACCGTTGGACAATCTGGCGGTGCCGAAGACCGGCGCGTTCACCGGCAACCGCCGCATCTTTGCCGGTTTCCTCGGTGACGGCGGGTGGGGTGGAAATCTCGTACTCGCGAATTGATGCAGCACGACGATGGCACGCTCGGCACGCGTTTCGTATCGGAGATGATCCCGCCCTGGGGAGAACCCGTCTCGCCGGGAAATGTGGAGAACCCAACGACACTGACGGCGCACCAAGGCCGCGAGCAAGTGCTGTTCGATAATGTGCCCAACGACGTGCGGTTTACCCTGACACTTGAACCACAGGGAAACGTCTCGGCGTTCGGTCTGCAACTGCGCACCACCGACGGCCAACGCGACGGCAGCGAACTGCGTCTCACGCCGCGCACGACGACTGCCAGTTTCTCTCACAGCACGCACAGCGGCAGCGGCGGCCCGCTTGCGAGCGGCCCGTCCATTGCCGGCCTGCGCGGTCTCGCGGGGCCCACGCGGCTCGATATCATCTGTCGCCACGACATCGTGGATGTGGAAGTGGGGGGCCAGCACACCTTGGTGAATCGGTACTGGAATCCGGTTGGAAACCGGCTTGGTATCTGGGTCGAGGGGGGGACGCTGCTCGTTCGTGACGTGACCATCTGCCCGTTACTGGAGCAAGGTCATCCTGCGCGATCATCTCAATGAGACTTGAACAACGACAGCGAGAAACAGCACTGTAGCCGACTGGCGTAGCCTCGTGTGCGGAGATCTGCGCATGTGCTTCCGGCCCTCGGGCATGGTAGTCGGCAATGAACCCCGCACCGATCAGGGCAATTCCCACCGGTTCCATGATTCCACTCCATCCACGAAAAGAGTCACCGTAGTTCGCTAGCGTATTGATAGATTCTGGCAATCGCTTCGGCGATCATATCGATGTCCGCTCTGGTACCCATCAGCACGTTGAAGTGGAAGCATACTGATTCTTCGCAATAGGCGCGGCGGCAACGAGGGAGATCGAAGCGAGCTGGGTTGATCTGTTCCCAGTACTGGTCCGTCAATCGATACCGATGGGGCTTGGTAAGCGGTGCATAGAGTGAGCACGCGTTAAGCGGTTCATAACAAGTTTCCACCGCACAACCGAGTTCGGCGGACAGAGCCGCGCGAAACACGTCTGTCGGAAGCCCCTTGAATTCTGCCTGGTGATAACGAAACACGAAGTTGAAATATGCCTCGCGAGTTTCACGTGTGTCGCGGCGCATGGGGCTGACACCGTCCAGGTCTTCCAGTTGTGAGTTGAGATAGATCGCATTTTCATCCCGCAGGCGATTCTGCTCAGGAAGCCGTCGTAGAGCCTGGCTGAGCAGCGCCGCCTGAAATTCCGTGATGCGGTAGTTTCCCGAATGAATAAAGTTCCCTTCATCTCCATAGAATCCTTCACCTTGCAGCTGAGTCTGTTTCTCTTCCGGTCGTCGACCACAGTTTCGCAAGGCGTCGAGTCTTTCGTACAGCACCGGATCGTTGGTCGTCAGAGCCCCCCTCGCCAGCCGTCATCAGCTTGGAAAGCTGGAAGCTGAAACTGCCAATGTCTCCGATGCTGCCGGCCTTTTGACCGTTCCACTCGCCACCATGTTTGTGAGCGCAATCTTCGATCACGCGCAGTCCGTGCTCTCGAGCGATCACCATGATCGTATCCATGTCGACAAAGCTGCCGTACAAGTGCACCGGCATAATCGCCTTCGTGCGAGGGGTGATGGCCTCTGCCACGCGTTGTGGGTCCATACACCACGTATCCTCGACAACGTCGACCAGGATGGGGAGAGCATTGACGTCCAGCACCGCCCCCGCGGTCGCCTGCCACGTCAAGCCGGGAACGATCACTTCATCACCCAGTCCGATGCCGCATGCCTCCAGCGCCAACTGTAATGTCACGGTTCCGTTGGCAGCACTAATGGCATATCGCGTGCCGATGAACTCGGCAAAGGCCTGATTGAATTCCTGTTCCTTGGCCCCGTTGTAGGACCAGTGGCCGCTCTCAAGCACTTCGAGGAGGCCCTCTCTTTCCTCGTCGCCCCAGACCGGCCACTTCGGCCACGGATTTGCCTTCGTATCTCGGATCGGTCGACCGCCTTGGATTGCCAGTTTGCTCATCCCCATGTCCTTCATTGCATGCACCGTGACCAGTTCTTCCTCGCTTCGCTCCTATTCTGGCCAAGTGACTTGGCATTCTGCAAGTGTGTCCTCGCGTCAGACGGGGCGATACGCCTCGACAGGCGCGTCAGAATCAGGAAAATGAAAATCCGGCCGCTCGCAGCAGCGTTGTTACACACTCTTGTGGAAGACACTCTTTGAACGGCAAGAATGACAGTGCGTCTCGCATCTCGCTCAGATCCTGGCAGCTCCAATCGTCCGAGCAAGTATTGGGGGCGGGTACAGATGTCTCCCGACCTGACTTCGCCGCCAGCTCATGGTATCCGGTCCAGATCCCCACAACCGTCTTGGCCGCGTTGGTAGCCGTGGGTGAATATCGGGATCCGTATTTTGGCACCCACTTGAAGGAAATCGCTCCGCAGCCGTTTACCGCACCCTGGTGGTTTCGCACCCAATTCGACCTGGCGCCAGCGCAATTGAATCAGGCGGTGTTGCTGGAATTCGACGGAATCAACTACGCTGCCGACATTTGGCTCAACGGACAACAGATTGGTCGGCGCCACGGGGATTCGAGGAGCGTTTCGACGATTCCAATTAGATGTGTCCCAGCAGGTCCACGCGGAAAAAAACGTCCTGGCGGTGGAAGTGACCGGCCCGGGCGGGGGTGATTTTTCGACCGGTTTTGTGGATTGGAATCCACCGCCACCCGATCGGAATATGGGGCTCTTCCGCCCTATGACATTGCGATTCGGTGGCAACGTGTCGATTGAGAATCCATTTGTGCATGCCCAAGTTGACTTGGCCACGCTAGCGCAGGCTGAGTTGACTATCACGGCCGAGCTAGTCAATCGCACGAACTCAGCTGTGCAAGGAGTACTCGCCGCTCGCATCGAATCCATTTCCCTGGAGCAGCCTGTGCAGATTGCTCCCGGTGAACGACAAGAGGTCACGTTTGCTCCCGAGCGTTATTCCACCCTGAGCATGCGGTGCCCCCGACTGTGGTGGCCTCACGATTTGGGTCAACCTGATCTGTACGAGTTGGAACTGGAGTTCTCTCCCGCCGGCATGCGCTCCGACAAGTGCTGCGTCTCTTTCGGCATACGGCAAGTGAGAAGACTACTGCAACAGCCAAGGGCATGGTCACACTGACGAACACGGGAACGAGTGTTGCGTTCTTTGTGGAAGTGGTGGCCGTGGATCAAGGAACCGGCCGCAGGATCGTGCCGATCTTTTGGTCGGACAACTACGTGACACTTTTCCCCGGCGAACAGCGTACTGTGGAGACGGTAGCAGACCGTCCACTTGATGGCATCAAGTTACTTCTTCAAGGTTGGAACGTCCCGTCCAAGGCTCTGTTTCTGACATAGGCCGTGCCACTGCTTGATCCCGCGAGGATCCATTCGCAAAGACGTTTCACAGCATACACACGTGACCATCTCGAGCCACACAACTCAAGCAGTGCTGAAGCGGCGAACCGTGCTCCAACGCCCGATGGCCGACCGAGGATCGTACCACGCACTGCTTCGCTAGGGCGGCGACCTGATGGCACACGGCCCGCTCGATGCGATCATCAGTCCAATTGGCAAGATCGCCTTCGCGAAACCGTGGCACGCCCACACGATACAGGTAATGGAAGAGCGAGAACGTCACGAGGCATGATTTGATACCAGGTGCCACACGCATTCTGGTGTGCCGGCGCTCGCCGCCATGTTTGTCGGCAAGGCAAAGTTGGTACGGGCGATCTTGGCACACCCTACTGCTACTGCGCTGCTTGCTGCATCCTCCACCAGCATGTTGCGCAGGTAGATGTGCAAGCTGCCCTGCCAGGGCTTGAAACAGATGTCGATGTCACCGTCCCCGTCGACGTCGGCCGCCTTGGCTTCGTGACAACGTTTTCCCTCCAGAACCATGTGCTCTTTCCATTGGCCGCCTTTGCCGTCCACATTCTCCCAGACGAAGCACTGGTGCGTGGTCTCGGACAGCGGACCGCCGCCGGAGAAGACGTCCAGGTCGCCGTCGTTGTCGAAATCGGCCACGGCCAACGAATGAAAATCTTGCCTGGTATGCTCGGCGGAGATCCCGTGGTAAACCCACGTTTGCCCCTTCTCGCGGTTCTCAAACCAGAACACACGGCCATCCACGGTGTCGGCTTCGGCCTGGACAATATCATCGTCACCGTCGCGATCCAGGTCGCAGATCCAGGCCTTGATGGCCAGGCCGAAGCGGTCCGATCCGGCTGCCGCCGTGGGGCGTCAGCGATTTATGTTCCTGCCAACGAGTGCCTTTGCCGTCTGTGTTTTCGAACCACACGTCGCCGCGAACCACGTCGCTGTCGCCATCGCCGTCCAGGTCACCCACGCCACGAGGATCGACGCCACCGTGAATTCCTTCGCCGATCCGGTGCTCGATCCACTTCTGCCGCGGATCATCGGGAATCCGATACCAGGCGATCATCACTTGGCCCGACGCATTGCTGCAAGCGATGACATCCAGGCGGCCATCGGCATCGATGTCGGCCGCGACGTTATCATGGCAACTGATTGCCCCGTTGTCGTACCGCTCGAAAATCTCCGTCCGCGGCTTGCCTGTGTTTCGATACCAGGCCGTGCCGGAAACCTGATCGACCCAACCATCGCCGTCGATATCAAACGCACAGCCCCCCACATCAGTCTTCGCGCCGACACCCATATCGTGCTCGGTCCATTGGTCCGCAGCGACGTACTCGAACCACCACATCTTACCCGCCTGGCCCACCACCCAATCCAGATCGCCATCTCGGTCGACGTCCACAAGTGACGTCTGCCCCATGCTGTGTCCCACGTCGCCGATCTGGTACGCTTCGAACCGCGGCATCTCGGCCGCAGATCGACCGGCAAGGGCGCACAAGATTGCCGCCAACGCAAACAAACCATACGTGATCGTTCTCATTTGAATTCCCTCGTATGTCGAGTTCGAATCATGCCGGTTGAAACGCCGGGTTTCCGGCCGTCAGGCTCATCATCGACAGGCTGAAGTACCAACTGACGTTGTCAGCGACCTTCGTCGCATCGTAGGTCACGCGAAGCGGGTCCGCCGTCGACCATCAACACCGCTGCCAGCTGTATTTGGATGCGTCCGGCCACTGGTTGACGGCCAGCCGCAAGCGGCCGTCAGATTGGCAGACCAAATCGATACTAAATGGTCGCGGAGATGGGAACGATTGTTGCGCCCGAGCCGATCTGCAGACTGTCTGGCTTGAGCCAGCCCAGAATGGTAAACGACCGCAAACCGCGCAAGTTGTCCAGCGCGGTGTCACCGGCCTGGGCCCAGCCCCACGGCTCCCCATCAGGCAGTTGGATCGTTCCATCTTGACCACGCTTGGCGGTCCCCTTCATGGTCAGCAGCGGCATCTCTCCGTCGTCGAACCCCGCGCGGACAATCGATTCATTCGCGCTGACGGTCGACGGCGACCTGCACGAAGTTAACCGCGCTGCCGCCGTCACGATCGGTCACGCGCAACGTCACGGTGTACAGGCCAGGCCGCTTGGAAAGGTGTGCGTCGCCGGGTCTTGCGTGGACGTGGCGCCGTCGCCGAAATCCCAGGCTGCCGTTGCCGCGTCCGTGTTGCTACGGAAAGTCACGCTCAGCGGTGGAATGCCCTCGGTGGGGGACGCTGAGATATTGGCTTCCGGCCGCAGTTTTTCGCCGCGGCAGCGTAGGGCGTGAAGCGGTAGGCCAGATCCGACTGGCCGACCCCGCCCCGTACTCACCCGGCTGCGCGGTGCCCAATGGCAAAACGGTCATTTCCCACGGATCGACGAGATCCACTTTGTAAGGCTGGTCACCCGAGAGATCGACGCTCTGCGGCCGCGAATCCACGCAGTACAGCAGATAGTATGTGCCGCCCTTGGCCAGCAAGTATCGACCCTGATCGTCACCCAGCGGTTGCAGTTCGTCGAATGGCGGCGATTGGGCCAAGAAATCCTTGAGCCACTGGATGCGCTGCGGGCTTTCGCCGTGCAGCACGCCTCCCTTGCGACCACCAGAGGATGTCGTCGGGATGCTTGTAGGTTTCGCCATGACCGACGTAACAGCCGCTCATCGTGCCGAGCCAGAACCGCTGGGTCATGGTCTTCGGCGTCGAGGTTGCCCCAGCCCTGCGGAACGTCGCCCTCGTATTTGCACTCGTCGTAGATCACCGGTTTCTGATACTGCGTGCGATATCCGACGCCGCCGTCCATGTCGGAGTCTGCAGACTGGCGTGAGTGACCCAGTCTCGCGTATGGTCGTACCAGACTCGGCCGTTGTGAATGCCTCGCAAGCGGCGGTGAGGATCTTCGTTCTGCAGGATCTGGAAGAAGCGGTCCCAGTCCTCCATCTGTTTGTTGCCGCGATGGCCCTGGGTCGATCGGTCATGAAATCGAACTCGTTGGCCAGCGACCACCAGACGTTGCGATAGGCCGACAGCCGGGCGATGCAATACCGCAGATAACGGTCGTCCTGCGGATCGCTCATATCCGCGAATCCCCAGCGGTCGTAGGGGTGCCAGAGGATGAGGTCGGCTTCGATGCCCAGCCGCTGCAGATCCAAGATGCGTTGCTCGAGGTGACGCCAGAACGCCGGATCGGGACGATCGAAGTCGAACTTGGCCATCGGCCTTCTTGCGGAACGCGAACAACTCCGGTTCGTTCTCGTTGTAGGCGTACGTCTTGGGAAACACGCAGAAGCGGATCTTGTTGAAGGGAGACGCGGCCAGGGTCTTGAGCGTCTGCTGTTGCAGCTCCTCGCGTCTGATGCACCCAGGCGTAGCACGTGGTGCCGAACTGATGATACGGCGTACCGTCGGCGTAGCGCAGGTAGAACGTCTTGAAGACTTGCAGGGGCCCGTGGTTATCCGCCGCCGGCGGGCCGGCCGTAAGCTCCCCGCTCTGGCCGTTCAATAGTCCTTTAGCGAGGTTGCCCCTCCTGCGCGCTTGCTGCACACTTGACGCCGAACCCACCGTTGGCTGGCATCGACACCTTGAGCGGGCTGGCCGTATCGATAGTCACATCGTCGACCGCGATGCGCGTTTTCACGGCGTCCAACGGCAATTCCCTGATTTCTGACCCCGGAATGTCGAATTCCCGGCAGACGATCTGCTGCGGCGGCAGATTCAGCTTGCCATGCAGCTGCCGATCGTTGACCAGCAAGCTTTGGCAGCGGCTCTCGTTGTGCGATAGGTACATGACCCGCAACTTGTAGCGAGCGGCCTTGTCGAGATCGGCGAACCGGTAGAGGATCGTAGTCTCACTGAAGTTGACCGTACGGGCCGCGTCATGCTCGTCGCACGCGGCGAAGGGGATTTCTCCCGCACTGTACGTCCAGTTCTGGCCCGAGACCAGATCTCTTTGACGCCCCTGCAGGCCGCAATCGTCCACTGCAACCAGGTGGTAGCCCTCCGGAGCATCGCTCATGCCGTTGGGCTTCTGGTAGTCGAGGCTGTTAGCAGGCGATTTGGTAGACCACAACTCGATCCAGCTGAGGACCGCGTTTACGCCGCCGTGGTTCTGCACGCTCACGTCGCATCCGACTGTCGTTCGTGCCGGAGCATCATGGTACAGCTGGGCACGGTACGTGCCAGGCCGGAGGAAGTCGAGCGGAACAACCACTTCACGTGGCGTGCCTGCGTTGATTCCCACGAGGTACCAGTCATTCCCTTTGCGGCGAGCCAGGACGGCGAACTCGCCGGGGAATCCATCCACGAAATGAATGTCGTCCCATGCTGACGGGATGTTCTTCAAGAAGCCCTTCGCCGGGTTGTCCTTCATGCTCTCGGGACTCACCGACATGCACTGCCAGCCCGATTCAAACAGGACGGCCAGTGCCATCTCATGCGCGTTGGAGGTGATTCGGCGGGAGAATGGCGTGCCGGTCAGCTCGAAACCGCTCGGGCAGCTATCCATCGACCCAACGATGTTGCGGGTGAAGACGAGATTCACGTTGAAGGCCGGAGTTGGGCCGTACTCGAAAAGAAAATACTCCTCGCCCTTCACACCCTCCAGGGTGGCGATGTGAGGCCAGCGGCGCTGCTGTCCTCTGGGCATCGTTTCCCCATGATAGCTGAGCATCAGTTTACGCTCGGCGCACTCCCGAGCGATGGTTTCCCGAAACTGGAACCGCTCCTGGGAATCACTCTCCAGGAAATCGACTTTGATTCCCTTCAGCCCGTGCTTCACGAAGTAACCCAGGATCTTCTCCCGCTTTTCCGGGGTGTCGAGGTTCTTCCAGTGATCCCATCCGTACACGTTGATCCCCTTGCCGCGCGCGTACGCCACGAGTTCCGGAATCCACGTAATCGCCATCCATTTGTCCGGCGTATCCGCTATCTGGTTCCCCAGGGCCAGCGCATTGTCGAATTCGATCCAGGTCCAGCCCATTTCACTGGCGAGGTCCACGAACTGCTTCATCCTCTCCAAGCTCATGTTGTTGGTGCTCGGCCCGGTCATCCAGGCAATCACGTCGACTCCCGGCTTGATCCAACTGGTGTCGGCAATCTCGCTCGGCGGATTCAGGTTGGCAACCAACGTCGATTCGACCAGAGTCCCCAAACTCTTGCCGATAATGGCGACGCGCCAGGGTGTGAGCCAGGGAAGGGTGGAGGAGGGTTGTTCGGGGAGCTGGAAAGTGAGAACTTCGCCGTTGGCCTCCTGAAACTTCAGGCGAGCGCCGGCGTAGGTCCCATCGACAGCCGCTTCGGTCACGTAGATCCAGTAACCACTTGGGCGCGTGCAGCAGTGCCGGGACGGCGATGTCATAATCGATGCCTGCCAGTTTGGCATGGGCGTCGTAGTACCACTCGTAATGCGGTTGGGTGTAGCGTGCGAACCAGCCCTGCGAACCGGCTGGGATGTGGAAACTGGAAACTTCGTTCAACACGGTATCGGTGCCCGTCGCCGTGGATTCGGTAGCGATAGGCCACGCCATCATCGTAGGCCCGCAGTATAAGGCTTATCTTGGCGTTCGTATCGTTGAGGAAGTCCAGCGTCAGTTCATTCGCGTGGTTAATGCACTGACTTTTCTTTCCCACCGGCATGGCATATCGCTCATCAATAATGCCGGCAGACTGCTGGACGAAACGCAAGTTCTCCGTGAACTGTCCGAGTCGCTCGAGCGTTATGCCCAGCGGCGCACTGGGCAGCACTTCGCCGTTGTCACCCAGTACCCGGCAGGATAGACCGGTCGCAGCGGAGCCCGCACCAGACGGCTCCTTCATCTCCACGACAAGCGAGAGGCTGCCACTGGGAGACGAGACGGACCAGGGGCCGTTCTCGGAAGCCGCGGCGACCGTCAGCACACCGACCCACAGGATCGCAAGGGAGGTGATCAGCAGTCTCATGGAACTGTCCTTTGATCAGCAGAGAGTCAAGACAACCACATTCTGTCCAAGCTGGGCGACGAACTACCAGACCTGAACGACCCGAAAACCAACGGTTGGGTACCGGTCCGACGGCGAGCGTGCGTGGCGAAACGCCGCTCGACAGGCGGGAGTCGCGTCGCTCCAACTGCCTCCCCGACACACGCGCTCCGAACCGGAAACAGGACCTTTGGGATTGTCCTGCGGCGATTGCTCGTAGTACTTCTGGTCATACCAGTCCTGGCACCACTCCCACACGTTCCCTTGCATGTCATAAATACCGAGCGTGTTGGGTTCGAGTTGTCCCACTTCGACTGTAAACGGATGGCCATCATCCCAAGCCGAGGCGGGACCGGCGACGACTTGCGGCCACTGCTGCGCCAGCGATGTGTCGGCGACGTTGGCCCACTTGCGCAACTCTTCGGTATCGCGAACGTCGTCCGCAGGTCCGGTGATCCCCAAACGGCAGACGTACTCCCACTCGGGCTTCGGTGGGCAACCGACACTCGTCACCTTCGGCGCTCTGCAAGTAGTCGCAGAACCCGACCGCGTCGTTCCAGCTCACGTTGACGACCGGGTGCTGGTCGCTTTGCGGGAAACCAGGATTTTCCCAGGTGTACTGCGACCCGGTTTCCAAGACTCCCGTCGTCGTGTTGAGACCCCAGCCGTTGCTGCCGTGTGTGCCGTCCGGACGGTAGTCACCCCATTTGACACAGTTGCGAAACTGCCCGACCGTCACCTCGTACTTGGAAATGTAAAACGGCTTGGCGATCCTGACGCGATGCGGCGGACATTCACCTGGCAATCGCTCGATGTACCACTGAGGCATTTTCTGCGCCGTAGCCTCTTCGCCCAGCCGATCTACCTCTGCTTTGCTGGACCCCATGTCGAACTCACCTGGGGGAATCAAGATGCACTTCATCCCCAGCAGGTTTGTGTATTCCACAGGCAGGCCCAGGTGCCGCGACCATGCTTGTTGACTCTCTCGGATCCGATCGGCGGTCAACGGAGGGACGAGTGGCGGTGGCACTTCAGACGTCATGGATTTTGGAGCCAACGTGCCGGGAGAATTCCGGTCATCCGCCAGCGCATTGGCAGTCGGTTCATGAGCGGCCAGACTCGCGCACACGAGTTCTTCGTCATTTCGCGCAAAGATGTGCTTGTAGGCGAACGCCGGATGCGACCAGCAGACTCCACTGCGACGCCGCAACTGGACTCGCGTCGGTTCAATCAACTTGGCGCGACTGATCTGCTCGAACCCTTGTGGCGACACCCGGGAAATGATCAGCTCGCCACGATCGTTGAAGAGCCACGTCTTGTCGCCATTGTGGACCAGGTGGGCCATTCCCCAGATGACCTGAGATGTGGCCGAGCGATCTTCCCAGATTTGCGCGCCGGTGTTGGCATTGAGACAACGCAATTGCCCGAAATAGTCAATTCCGTACAGGAATTCGCTCGCCAACCAAGGTGTCGATATCACGGCATGCAGGCTCTCGCCGCTGCGCCGAGCCGGCCCGGCGTACTCCCAGAGTAGTTCGACTTTCAATTCATCCGGATCCAGCCGCAGCATCTGCGCGCCATCGAGGGTACAGGAGACGAACAGCCGATGGGAATCGTACGCGGGCGTCGCGATGGTATCGATCCAGCCTCCTTTGTGCTCCCATGCATGCCGCCAGTGGAGAACTCCGGAACTGGGATCCAATCCTGAGACGCTGGCTCCCGTCCAGCAGACCAGCACGCGGTGCCCTGCTTGATCGACAATGATAGGAGAAGAATACGACCCCGGATCGTCCAACGCTCTCCATCGTTCTTGTCCGCTTTTCTTGTCGAGGGCCACGAGGCACGCGCCGTCAGCACCGCCGATTTGCAGAATTACCAGGTCTCCGTCGACCAACGGAGCCGGGGCAAATCCCCACGGCAACAGCTCGACTTTGTATTCCTCGACCAGATCCTTCTGCCAGAGCACCTGGCCCGTCGCGCCATCCAGGCAATGAAAATGGCCGACCGTGCCCAGTGCATAAGCACGGCCGTCGTCCAGCGTGAGGGACGCCCGCGGTCCGGCAGGAAAACCGACGGGACCGTAATCGCACGGGTAAGAGTGAATCCACAATGTCTTGCCCGTTTTCCAATCCAGGCAGTGGATCCGTTCCGCTTGCTGGGGTTCCCGCACATAATCGCTCACATAGACGCGACCATCCGCAACGGTCGGACCGCTGTACCCGCTGGAAATACCAGTTCGCCAGCGGAGCTCGATCCGAGATGCCGCGAACTTCTCCACGATCCCCGACTCGTGCCAGACGCCGTCCCGGCCGGGACCACGCCACTGCGGCCAGTCGTCGGCCATGAGCGTGCCACACAGGAAGGACCAAGCCAACACAACATGCAGCGCAACGAGTGATCTCGTTAAGTGGTGTTTCTTATGCATCCGGGGTCGCCCAGCTGGATTCGACTACGAAGTTACCACAGACCTTCCACACCCAGACGATAGCTCAAACCCGCGGACGGTACAACTAACTTCGGCTCGCTCCTGCGCACACCACAACTGGTGAGCTACCCACGACGAGCGCGGCAATGCACATGTTCGTGTCCAGCAGGTATGGCATGGGCCACCAATTCAGCGGAGAGCCGGCGCGGGTGGAACCTGACCTCGGCGGGGTCGACCGAATGCCGGATCGTCGATGCGGATGGCTTCAAAGAAATTTGGGGGCCACGTCGCCAATGCGAGGGGTTCCAGAATCACAGCCTTGCCTTGTCGGCGAATCGACACCGTTGACTGATCGAAATGATAACCGTCCGGCAGTTTGACGGCCTGTGTTCCGTCGAGTTGGATGACTTCAGCCGTCTTCATGTCATACTCCCAAAACAGGAATACTTCCGATCCCAAGTATACCACAACCATGCCCAACGTCACTTCAACTGAATCCGGTTCGTCCTTCGGACACCAACCGACAGCGCCCAGCAGAATCGTTTGGAGAGCCCATGGTCGTGGAAGCTCTGCGTCTGTTCCCACGGAGCCTGCATACCAAAACGATAGCCCTATACCTACAGGCAGTACAACTGACTCGGTGTGCTGCTGCAGCGAATCCTGCGCCGGCCTTCAACGCCAGGCGAGGCGGGTTGCCGTGTCCTCGAAACGGGCCATAGGGAGGCTTCCTGCCAGTAGCTGGCAAGTCACGTTCACCCCTGCCCACAAGCCCAGGGGAGTCTGCACTCCTGGCTGAAATTTGCTAAAGTGTTACGAATGCGCAACTACGACTACTGCCGTGACAGACAAACTCATCTGAGCACCTCCAAGATAGCAACGAAATGGAGCTGGTGATGAAGCAAATGCAAAAATATCTTGTCACGATCGCCCTGGCGTTGACAGGCCACGTGGCGACCGCCGCCGACTTGTACGTCTCGCCCGAGGGCAATGACGCCTGGACCGGCACGCTGGAGAAGCCGAACCCGGCGCGGACCGACGGTCCGCTGGCATCGCTGGTCGGCGCACGGGACGCGATCCGCCAGCTCAAAGCCGCCGGGGCGCTGCAGCAGCCGATCCGCGTCCGCATCCAAAGCGGCCAGTATGCCGTCCGCGAACCACTCGTCTTCGAGCCGCAGGATTCCGGCACGGAGCAATGCCCGATCAGCTACGTCGGCGATCCCGCGCAGGCGGCCGATCATCTCCGGCGGCACGCAGGTCACCGGCTGGCAGAAGCAGGGCGACCGCTGGGTCACGCATCTGCCCGAAGTGGAGGCGGGCGAGTGGACCTTCGCCGCGCTGTGGGTCAACGGCGAGCGCCGCACCCGGCGCGAATGCCGAACGAGGACTATTTCTATACGGCCGGCAAGGCTCCACCGATCACCGACCCGCAGACCGGCAAACCCGCTTCCAGTGCCCACCTCGCGTTTCGTTTCAAGCCGGGCGACATGCGCCCGTTCAGCCACCTCGACGACGCCGTCGTCGTCGTCTACCAGTCGTGGGAGGTCGGTCATCAGCGGATCGCGTCCGTGGACGAGGCGAAGCGTGTCGTCACCTTCCGCAGTCCGCTGCCGTGGGCTTTCGACTACTGGGGTGGCAACGTCCGCTACTTTGTCGAGAACGTGCCCGAGGCGTTCGATGCGCCCGGCGAGTGGTACCTGGACCGCAAGACCGGCCTGCTGTCGTATGTCCCCTTCCCCGGCGAGGACCTGACGCAAGCGACCGTTGTCGCCCCCGTCGCCAGGCAACTGATCGTCCTCAGCGGCAAGCCGGCGGAAAGCCAATTCGTGTCCCACCTGCGGTTCGAGAACCTGCGGCTGCTGTACACGGACTGGGAGGTTCCGCCGCAGGGACATGCCGCCGGGCAAGCCGCCTGCGATTTCCCGCTGCGATCGAGGCCACGGGAGCGAGGAACTGCTCGGTCGAAGGCTGCGAGCTGGCGCATCTGGGGACCTACGGCGTCTGGCTGCGGTTCGGCTGTCAGGACAACCGGATCGCACGCAACTGCCTTCACGACCTGGGGGCCGGCGGCGTGCGACTCGGCGAGCAGAGCGACCCGCCAACCGAGCCCGAGGCCGCCCAGCGCAATACCGTCGACAACAATCTGATCCACGACGGCGGCAAGATCGATCCCGGCGCGGTGGGCGTCTGGATCGGTCGGACCAGCTACAACCGAGTCTCGCACAACGAAATCTGCGACCTGTACTACACCGGCATCTCGGTTGGCTGGAGCTGGGGGTATGCCCCGACCAGCGCGCATCACAACGTGATCGAGTTCAACCACATCCACGACATCGGCCGAGGCGTGCTGGGCGACATGGGCGGCATCTACTGCCTGGGAGATTCGCCGGGAACGGTCCTGCGCAACAATCTCGTGCACGACGTCTACGACCACGGCACGGGGTCACTGGCGATCTATACCGATGAGGGGAGCACCGGCATCCTGATCGAGAACAACATCGGCTACGGCACGACCTACGCCAACTTCCACCAGCATTACGGCAAGGAGAATATCGTCCGCAACAACATCTGGGCGCTTGGCAAGGACTACCAGCTCAGCCGCGCGCGCCAGGAAGAGCACATCTCGTTCACCTTCGAGCGCAACATCGTCTACTTCGACAACGGCAAGCTGCTCAAAGGCGGCTGGACCAACGACAAGTTCGTCATGGACCGAAACCTCTACTGGGACACTTCGCACCCCGACGGCGACATCAAGTTCGGGGAGGCGACGTTGGCCCAGTGGCAGGCCCGCGGTCACGACCGGCATTCGTTGATCGCCGATCCCAAATTCGTGGACGCGGCCGAGCATGACTTCCGCCTGCAGCCCGATTCCCCGGCCTTCCAACTCGGCTTCGTGCCGATCGACACCGGCCAGATCGGCCTGTACGGCGATCCGGACTGGGTCCGTGCCCCACGGCAGATCAAGCGGCAGGTGTACGTTCCCAAGCCGCCTGCGGAGCCGCAGCCGACACCGGTGTGGGACGATTTCGAGGAGGCGTTGTTGGGCCTGCCGCCCGACGGCCCGACGGTCAGTCTGGAGAGCGTCGGGAGCATCCTCGTCACCGACGAGATGAGCGCGCAGGGCCAGCACAGCCTCCAATTCACCGATGCCCCCGGCCAAAAGTACAGCTTCAACCCGCACCTGTGGTATTCGCCGAACTTAGTGACCGGCACGGCGTGCGGGAGTTTTGACGTGCGGATCGAACCCGGCGCGATCGGGCACTTCGAGTGGCGCGACTACTCGGATGGCAGCTACCGCATCGGACCGTCGGTCCGGATCGAGGCCGATGGGAAGCTGCTGTCCGGGGGCCAGCAGACTCGGTAACGTCCCCTTGAGCCAGTGGCTGCGGATCGAGGTGACGTGCGGTCTGGGGGACACCGCCAACGGCAAATGGACGCTGCGTTACGGGCCGACGAGCGGCGAGCTGACACAGCATCGAGCTGACGTGCAATCCGCGAGTTCCGCCAGACTCGACTGGGTCGGCTTCATCGCCGACGCGACCTTCGCTGCCGTGTTCTATGTGGACAACATCCAGATCGGTCCGAGCCCGTCACCGTGAGCGGAACTCGGTGTTGTTGGTCGGTCTGGTTTCCGCCGGGCTCGCCCCGGCGGGACCACAACTGGCCAGCTACGCATGCAGCTCAATGCGGTTTTTGCATTTGACAACTGTAGATGTGCAAGCCGCCAGGGGTTTTTCTGACCCACACGACCAGGTAGTCTTTGTCGGTCAAGGGCAGGACGCGCAACGAGTATCCTTCGATGTTACGGCCCAGTGGGTGCCTCGGTTGCGCTGTCACGTCTGATAGTGACAGGTCGAACGAGCCCTTGGCCGAGCACCAGGCCACAAAGAACTCACTTCCATTCATATTGGAATAGACCTCGGGAATCGAGTCCGTGTAATCATTGTGAGTGATGGCCATCGGATCGCTCCATGTCGCACCGTCTGTGGAAAGCGCGTAGTAGATTTCCGCGGTTTTCGACAGGTAGTCGTCTTTGCCCGGCTGGTACCGCGTCCAGACGAGGATGAACGTCCCGTCGGGCCTCTGTGCGATTTGGGGGAGATCGTCATGGAAGTGGTGGTTCGTCACCTGCACCGGCTCTTGCCAGGTTCTGCCGCCATCTTTCGATTGCTTCAGAAAAATATCCTTATTTCCGGTCCTGCCAGAGGCCCAGGCAATCCAGACGCTGCCATCTTTGGCGGCGGCGATCGTCGGCACCCAATTATAGTCCTTGTCCGGCGGCGACATGGCTTGGGGCTCTGACCAGGTTCCAGCATACTTGGAATTGGCATACCAGACACTGAACACATGGCTTTTGGCATCAATGCGGAACCATGTCAAGTGAAACGTGCCGTCGTTGGTCTGTGCCAAGGACGGATAGAAGTTCCCGCCGCCGCCGCCTTGGATAATGGCCACCGGCTCGCTCCATCGTAGAGAGTCCTTGGTGGCGGTCAGGTAGATATGCGAATTACCGCTGCGATCAGAAAACCAAGCCATGTAAATCGTGCCATCCTGCGCCCGTAGCAGGCATGGGTCTTCATTCTTACCCGTTCCCCGCGTCAACTGGACCGGCTCCGATATCGTATAGTCGGACGGATACTCCTGCTCCAAGCCCTGCGCCGTCGCGCCAACGGCCAGCGCCAGCAAGATGAACGGAACACTCGACCGTTTCATACCTCCCGACCTCCTCTTTCAACAACCTGCCAATCGTACAGCGTGCCTTAATTGTAGGACGACAGAGGGGCGAGTCAAAGAAGCGGCATGGTACCGGAACCGGCAGTGTTGCATGATGGCCGAACCGCCATGACATCGCGGCGGCGCAGATGGCTGCAAGAAGAGAGCAAAAAGCCAAGTTGGACCCCTGATTTTCTCCAGAGTTTCCCCCGCATCCGCCACATGTTCCGTGTTCCGCTGTGTCCGTAGATCGTGGTACACTATGTTGTTGCAGGCAGGAGTAAGGACAAGAGACGCATGACCACAATAATCCACGATACTCTCGTTGAAGAGCGGCTGAGAGCGGAGCGGGCTGCATCCGGCGCCGATCGTTACGACGAGGTGTGGGAGAGCGTCTATATGCTGGCACCGATGCCGAATCACGAGCATCAGTTGCTGGTGGGACGATTCACGCGTGTGCTCGACGAAGTCGTTACGGACGCGGAAGTTGGCGAGGTCGTCCCTGGTGTCAACGTCAGTGATCGCATCGCAGGCTGGGAATCAAACTACCGTGTGCCCGCTGTCGCGGTTTTCCTCAAGACTACGCGGGCGGTTAACCATGACCAGTTCTGGTGTGGTGGTCCCGACTTCGCGGTCGAGATTGTGAGTTTTCACGATCAGACACGGGAAAAACTGGGATTCTATGGCGCCATCGGAACGCGCGAATTGCTGGTCGTCGATCGTAATCCGTGGCGACTGGAGCTTTATCGTCACGACGGCCATTCGCTACCACTGGTCTCGACCGGTCTGGTGCATGACGAGAATTGGATTGAGAGCCACGTGCTGGGCCTGAAGGTTCGCCTGCAATTTGGTTCCGACCGACCACGGATCGACGTGTGTCACACGGCGAGCGGCAAGAACTGGCGAATTTGACGGCTCGATATCCCAAGTCGATAATGTGGTGGCCATTTTCTAGCCGTCGGCAACTCCGCGTTTGGGGAGCGCGCGTGCCTGCCAAGGTGTAACGGTAGTGGACGGCGAAAGGCTGCTTGGTCTTCCTTATGTCGCTCCTGGTGAAATACTTCGTGCGTTTCTCTTCTCTTGACGTGACCGCTGGCCACCACCAACGTGCCTTGGGATCCGATGTGTGGACATGGACGGGAGGGGATCCCATCCTGCAAATATGCACCCGCCGTGTGCCCATCTGGCAAGAAAATACTCTAAAGCTCGAACAACACACATTCCTCGGATCGTGGCCTAGAGATTGGAGGCTTTGGGACGGAGCACGACTCGGCCATTAGTGGAGAAAACCCATGGCGACACCGACAGCGAAGCCCGAGAAGGAAAACGCTCACGAGGAAAAAGCGCTCAATCTGCTTGGTCGATGGAACGCTATGCCACTGTACTCCCGCATTCTCCTGGCGATGATTGCCGGCCTGTTGACGGGATTGTTGCTGGGGAAGCATGCCCTGATCTTCGAGATACCGAGCAAGGTGATCCTGCAACTGCTCGGAGCACTTGCCCCGCCACTGATTCTGATCGCCGTCACACACGTGTTGATGACAACTGAAATCAAGGGCAAGACGGCCGGGCGACTGGCCGGCCTGCTGCTATTGAACACGACCGTAGCGATCGCGATCGGACTGACGGTTGCGAACGTCATGCAACCCGGCGGTTGGTCCGATTTTGAGCCAACTGAAACGGCTAACAAGGAAGCCACATCCGAACGTGCATCTCCCGTCGAACTGATGGTGAAAAATGTTCCCAAGAGCATACTCGGACCGCTGGGGGACAAACAGAATATCATCGGTGTCATCATTATCGCCGTCGCCTTCGGAGTGGCTTTGCGGGGTGTGAAAGAGAAGCAGATCGGCAACCCGCGGCAGTTTGTCGAGGTTGCGTACGAAGTCCTGCTGGTCGTACTTCATTGGATCATTCAACTGGTGCCGATCGGTGTCTTCGCCGTGGTGGCCAAGGTGGTCGGCACGGAGGGATTTGCGCCATTCGTGGCGATGGGGGCGTTCATCGTCGCGGTGCTCGTGGCGCTACTATTGCAGACCACCTGGTACCTGTTGCGCATACAGTTCTTCTCCTGGGTCAAACCACTGGCTTGTCTGCGTGGCATGCGGGATGCGATGGTCATGGCATTCTCGACCGACAGCTCGACGGCGACCATGCCGGTCACGTACGCGTGTTTAAAGGAGAAGGTCGGTGTCCGCGAGGACTCCGCCAGCATGGGTGCGTTGGTGGGTGCCAACTTCAACAACGACGGCACGGCTCTGTACGAAGCCATGGCGGCCCTGTTTGTCGCCCAGCTGATCGGGCAGGACCTGTCGATCGCTCAACAGTTGATTGTCGTCGTAACGTCGATCATTGCCTCGGTCGGGGCTGCCGGGATCCCGGAGGCCGGACTGGTGACCATGACCCTGGTCTTCTCGGCCGTTGGTCTTCCCATCGAATACATTGCGCTGCTGTTGACGGTCGACTGGTTCCTGGACCGTTGCCGGACGACGATCAATGTGCTGGGTGATGTGAATGTCAGCTGCCTGCTGGATGGTAGGACAAGACCGGTGGTGACTGAGGCTACTTGAGCCGTTGGCCGACGCGCTTTCCCGGTTCGTTCGCTGTCGCCACGAAGAACAGGCAGTCGACTCACCAATTGAAGTCGAACCGCATGGCGAAAAGATCCGATTCGGTCGCGCCGAACACGGTTTGGCTGCTCGTGACGGGATGAATCCAATCGAACATGATGCGCGTCCGGTCCGACCAGTACCAGTTGAATCCAACGGTCAGGTCGTTGTATTGCCCACGCTTGGCCTCGGCCAGGTCGAGGTAAGACCAACGGGCCTTGGCTTCCCATGCGCCGGACCCCACGCAGCCGGGAACGGCAAAGACGTTCGTGATCGGTTCAGTGCGTCCAAACTGGGCACCATGCTGGCCAAACCGTTCGAAGATGCGATTCTCGCCCGTCAGGAAGTAGCTCAGGTGAGAATAGGCGCCGCCAACTTGGACGGTGTCTCCCGAGATCATGTTGACACCGGAAAGAAATGCTTCGTTTTGCAGTGTCACCGGTCCCCAGACGATCGCCAACTCGAGATTCCCCGTCGTGGACGAGTCCGCGGCTAAGCTCCCGCTGTCAATCAAAATAGGCCCGCGTTGCACCTGCGGACGCGCGCGAAAGCGAATGCTGTCATCGTAGCTGTTGGTGTACAGAATTCCCACGCCCGTATGAACGAGATAGCGTCCGTCAGACGGCTCGTCGTAGTACGGCAAGCAGGTCAGTCGCCCACTCAGCCGATACCCCTGGTTATTATCGATGCGGGTCTTGAATGTGTCGCTGATACTGTCGAAGAAAAACCCACCGGTCCATGTTATGTTCTGGTCGGCGGTGCAGTTATAGCATCCGATTCCGACTTCGCGGTCGGCGGCAAAGATCCCCTGCGTGGGAATTGAACGTTCGTTGAAAATGTTGTTCGTATCATTCGTGACCTGTTCCAGACTGAACGGCACAAAGAAGTTGCCGATGCGAAGGCGTCCGATCCAGGGAATCTCGTTCCACGACAGGTAGGCATCCTTGACGTCCGGCGACGCAAACGAATTATCGTTTGAGCCTTGGCCCGGCTCGAGGGTCATTTGAAGGCGAAAATCGAACTGTCCGTAACCCGTGCCGTTGGCGACAAGACGCAGCCGTCGATAGCTGAAATAGTTGTCGGCGCCGTCAATGGCCGGATCGGCGTCCGCCCAGGTGATGTAGTCCAGTTGCACGTGTCCGCCCAGCTTGACGGTCCACTTCTCTTTCGACCAGTCAATCCAACCGTCGTCCTTCGGCTTCTCCACTTTGGGGGTGGCGGGCTCTTTCGCGAGCACTTCCAAGCGACGTTTCACTTCATCGTGCTCATCGGTGCTGGCCGAAGTGATGTCGTGCGGTTGGTCTGGGTCGAGCGCGGACGAATTGCACGGCCGCGTCAAAACTTGGTTTTGTACTTCTGAAAGCCGCGATCGCAGCCACTGAATCTCGGCATCCTGATATTCCAGCCGCCGATAGATGGCGTCCGTGTCGACTGGGGGGAGCGGCGTCTGAGCCGGCACTTGGGTGGCGGCGATCATCCAGACGACACAGCATAGTCCCATGATCCGCTGGTTTGCCGCAGGCCTCGGCTCCCGATGCCACGTGGTCCAACCGTGAGGGCTTCTCAGGTGGGTCATGTGATTCCTCGTGATCACTTGCATGTCCCTCCGGTTGCCCGGTCAGAAACGGGATTTGGGCGCAACTTCCTGGTTTGCCTCCCGTGGGTCGGGTCAGCGTCGTCGTGAGATCCGGCATATCTTTGTCATCGGCATAATCGCTGCCGTCGATTAAGTTTACCTTGCCGACAGTACTGGTTTGTCGACAGGATGAACACGACCCAAGCAGTACTGAACTGGCGAACGGGGCTCCAATTTCGCTGGCCGACCGCGGCCGCGCCACGCACTGCTTCACTTGAGCGGCGGCTTAATGGGGGAGGTACCAACCAGTTCGAACGTCAATCGGGTTGGTAGGGGCGCCGCCACGAAACAGTGACAGGCCCACGCGAAAGGCGCAGTGAACGAGCGCAAACGGTGCCAGGCCTGGCTTGATATCAGATGCCACATGCATTCTGGTGTGCCGGCGCTCGCCATCACGTTCATCGGCATTGCAGCATTGGTGCAGGCGAGTCTGGCACATCTACTGCTACTTCGTACTGCTCGCATCATGTCACCTGGAAGGCCATGTTGCCCGCCGTCAGTCCGCCGTCGACCATCAACACCGCACCTGTGACGAACGACGCCTCGTCGGACGCCAAGAACAATGCCACGTTGGCGATCTCGTCGGGGTGCGCAATGCGTCCGAGAGGGTTGAGCCTCCCGAGGGTCTCGAATACGGCCGGGTTGGCTTGTCTGATCGGTTCCCAGATCTCCGTTTCCGTCGTGCCCGGACAGATCACATTGACACGAATGTTGTACTTGCCATACTCGACCGCCAGGGAACGTGTGATACTGACGAGGGAGCCTTTAGCAGCCGCGTAGAGGTGCTCCGGGCCGAGCCCCATGAACGCATTGGCGGACGATATATTGACGACACTCCCCGATTTCTGTGTGATCATCGTAGGCAATGCGGCCTGAGTGCAGTTCCACGCGCCTTTTAGATGCGACCTCTACGGTCTCCCAAGAATTGTTGTGAATGACCTCTATCGAACTGATCGCATTGTTGACGAGGATATCCACGCGCCCGAGTTCTGCGAGCGATACGTCCACCATTGATTGCACTTGATCTTCGCGCGTCACATCGCACTCACACAGCCGTGCCATTCCTCCCTTGGCGCGGATGACATCGACAACTTCGCGCCCTTTCTGTGTGTCTATCTCGGCAACGACAACACTGGCCCCCTCGGCGGCGAATCGATGTGCAATGGCTCGCCCAATCCCCCGTCCGGCACCCGTCACGATCGCTACCTTATCTTTCATGATGCTATTCTCCAGAGCTACTCAAAAGTCCGCTTTCGCCGACCATTGTGTGATGGGTAATCGCAACAGCTCTTGTGAGTCTAAATGCCATAGTGTGAGGTTGGGTTACTCTGGGGGCACAAAATCGGGAATTCCTCAGGAGGTGTTCTGCTAGAATGACATGCGTTGCCAACCCCGGTCGGCGGTCCGCTGAAAGTTGATCAAGAATCCTCGATTAGACCTTGCCCGCAAGAAGGACGCTACCATGTCAATCGTTCGAAAAACAGAATTATATATCCTGATGGTCATGCTGGCCGCCGGCCCGGTCGGTATTGCCGAAGAGACAAAGGCTCCGGATCAGCCGCCCGAAGGCCCGTTTGGATACACGCTGATTCGGACTGCGGATGATGCCTTGGCCGACATCGACTTGTTTCTCTCCAACGAGAGCTGCCAGGTTTGTCACGAACGACAATTCAAAGAAGTCAACGGATCGATGCACTCGGCGGCCCACGTCGATCCGCTCTACCGACGCTTTGCGGAGCTGGCCCGGAAAGAGGCCGGGGAGAAAGTCTACACCTATTGCTCCGGATGCCATTCAGCGACTGGTGTTACGACGGGCCTCATCCCCGCTCAGCACGATCCGGATCTGCCGCCCGAGGCGAAGGCCGGAGTAACGTGCGATGTCTGCCATCAAATCTCCAAACTGACTGGACACGAGGGGCCCTGGGGTGAGCCGGGAAACGCTTCTTTTGTACTCGAGCAAAGCCGAGTCAAGTTTGGAGATTCGGGCGAGGTGGCCGAGAACCGCCTGCATACAGGTGAGAAGAAGGACTACTTCAACAAGGCGGAGTACTGTGCCAGCTGTCATACCGTGATCCACCCGGTGAACGGACTTCGCATCGAGCAGACCTACGACGAGTGGAAGGCGAGCGTCTATGCCAAAAACGACATTCAGTGCCAGGACTGTCACATGCGCAGCGTCGAGGACGCACTGAAAGTAGCCGAAACACTCCGACCGGTAGTCGTCGAAGGACAACGAGCCGTCGAAGGAAAAACGCGTCCGATTTTTCCTCATTATTTCGTCGGCGGTAACTCCAATGCGGACCGGCTCGCAAATGGACCGATGCACGCCGAGATGGCCGAGCAACGATTGAAAACCGCGACGCGCATCGAAGTCAAAGCGCCGGCCAAAGCGGCCGCCGGCAAAGAGATCGAGTTGGAGGTGTTGGTCCACAACGTTGCGGCCGGACATAACATTCCCACCGGTGTGACCGAGTTGCGTGAAATGTGGGTCGGTTGGCGGATTCTCGATGAGAACGGCAAGGTGCTCTTTCATAACGACGGCTTGGACGAACAGGGCGAGATACGACCGGGTGTGGTCCGTTTCGGAGCTATCGCCAAAGACAAATCGGGAAAGGCAACTTTCAAACCGTGGGAAATGACGGGTTTTCTTTGGAAGAAGACGGTTCCCGCCAAGAGCTTCACGCAGGACCGTGTGACGCTCAAGCTACCGGAGGGCGTGTCGGGGAAGGTCAGCGTGGAAGCCACACTTCGGTACCGCTCCGCTCCTCCAGGTGTCGTCGCGCAAGTCATGCAAGACGAAGCCTTCACGCCGAAGATCGTCGAGATGTCCAAGACAGAGGTGAGGGTAGCGGTCGAGTAGATTGACGGAATCGACAAGTTCAAGCGACTCCAAGACGTGCGAGCTAAACAACATTTCGTGCTCTCCGGAACAGTTGGGAATTCAGGAGGGGTGCCACTGGCTGAGCGAGCGTCAAACGCCTAGCCCAACACAAGAAACGCCAACCGCGAGCGGAGCCAGTGCTGAAGAAAACCCCCGGCAGGCCATCATTCTGGTCAGGAATTGTTACCAGGATCGCAAAAAGCCACTTAGCGACGGTAGCTACGTTCGCCACGAGTGTAGCGGACGAAGGAAATCGTTCGCCGACTTTCCCCGCGTTCTCCGCGAACGCGGCTACGACGACGATTGCCCAGGCTGTTCTTCCCGCCTTCCCTACCATTCGATTTGATCGAACAGTCCGCGCAGACGACGGCCCTTCGTCGGGCTGATCATCTCAACAAAGGAAATTCGCCCTTCGAGGTGTCGTCGGAAATCGTCGTGGTTCTGTCGATTCTGACTCGCAGTGCCAAGTCGAATGCAGTTGGTGAGCGTTGCCTTCAATCGATCGAATTCTGCTCGGGGAATATTCAGGCGTTGGTTTACCACGATACCGGCGAGTCGTTGGCGAACTCCTTGCCGCATCATCCGCGTCTTACGATGGTGCACGGTGAATCCCTCCTCCATCGCGATCGCGCATACATGCAGGCGAAATCGCCGGGCGACACGCTCGAAGTCCCGCTCACCCGAAAATGCCAGATCGTCCGCATATCGTGTGTAGGTCGCGCCGGCGGAGTCTGCCAGACCGGAGAGCCGGCAATCCAACCGATAGGCACAGAGGTTCGCCAGCGCCGGGGAGGTTGGTGCGCCCTGCGGAAGATGCGGCTGTGAGTACAGCCAGCGGATTTGACGCACCTGCCAGCTTAGTGAGCTGGAGGGCTTCGTGCTCCCATACATCCATGGGCGTCGCATTCGTGCAAAGACCAGCCAGCAGATCGGCGACTTGTTCCGGATAGCCGACGGCGCGAAAAATAGCCCGCACGCGGGCCACCCTGATTGAGGGGAAGAAGTCCTGGAGGTCGATTTTCAGAACGATCTGCTGGCCGACATGCGGCGCGGCAAAGGTCTTGATGGACCGACCGCGTCGGAATCCATGAACCGCAGTGTGCAGCGGAATGTGGTCGAGGATGTCCGCGAGGATCCGGCGCTGAATATTTTTCAGACGCGGTTTGGGCGCTTCAATCAGTCGGACTTGGCCGAATCGTTTGGACAGGATGCGATAGTGGTAGTGCCTCAGCCGGCCTTGATTCTTCTTGTATTCTAGCGACCGCAGGTCCGCGAACCACTCCAGTTCACCGCCGGTCACACCCAGCCAATCGGCCAGCTCTCCGGCCGTGCCAATGGCCGGGATGTGCCACGACTCTGCCGCGGCGACAGGGCACATCATTGACGGTACGGCAAGCAGGTGGGCTAACCGCAGTTCATGTTTCTCGCAGGCACGCACGAAGCCACGGTCAGCGAGTATGTACTTTGCCATCGTGACCTGACGTGGTCGACGCCTGTCACTGAACCGCTGAACGATGCGGCGAGAAAGCGGTCGAAGCCACCGCCACCGTCTCCCCAGGAGGCGGCTGCCGCGATCGATTAAAGCTTCAACGTCCAGGTCGCCGGCAACAAAGGCTGCTGCCAGCGCGCGGGCAATAGTTGCACGGGAATCCATAACAAATGGGCGACAGAATACTCCAACGAGTCTGGTACAGCGTGAGCTATTATGCGTCAAACGCATCCACGCTCACGCGACGAAATCCTAACCTTTCACGATCCCCTGGGGTATCCCCAGAGAGGCAGATCGAACGCAAGGCTCGATACTGGCCGGCTTGGAGTACTCTGCCGCCACGAGTCAATCATACCAAGACTGGGCGTCGCGGGGCATATCTGACGGTGACCCCTCTGTGGGTGATGGATCGACCTGGCGAGATGCACGGTGGGCTGCCAAAAGGCCGACTAAACCATCGTCAAGCAAGATCGGATGACGGATTTTTCTTGTCCTACATCTTTCTCATCATCGCAGATCGCTCCCGGCCACTCATTCCCGAGACAGGAGCGGTATACCATCAGAACCCCGGCAAACCGTGTTTCTCGCGGCGCCAGATGCTGCGCGTCCAGATGGCCCGAGCCTGGAGGGTATGTTACCTTAACTCCATGGTTGCGGCCCCGTTCCATTCCGGCTTCATATCGGAAGGTCAAACATCATGGTGAGAGTTTGCGCCGTGTCGATCATCAACGGCCTGTTGATGTTGATGGTCTCAGTCGGATGGGGACATACGATTCCGCATTGTCGTGGAGTCGGAACAGACGGCACTGGGGAATCAACAAGCACTTTCTAATGGACACCAGGAGGTCCCGAGATGAAGACCATCGCGTCATTTGCCGCGGCCGCTTGGTGCGCCGTGTCCGTGTTACTGGCACAGGACGCTCAGCGTCCCACAGCCCCTGTCGTGAAAGTAATCCCAGGCGGCGATCCAACTCAGGACTATCGCCAGTGCCGCCGCATGCTGGTTGGGCCAGGTGTGAACCAGCCCGATCCTTATCCCGGCTATCGAGGTTTCGTTGGCTGGCAGTCGCCCATCGTGCTGCAGGACGGAACGATGCTGGTCGGTTTCTCGTCCGGCTATTGGCACGCATCACCGCCGACCGCTTACTTCGCAGTGAATCCGGCAGCCATGGAGGAGTGGAAGAAGATCGGCATGCCGACCGACGTTGACGCTCCGCGCGGCGGCCGCGCCGAGATCATTCGCTCCACCGACGGCGGCAAGACATGGTCCCGACCCACTGTCCTGTTGGACACACCTTGGGATGACCGCGCGCCCAACTTTTGCCAACTCGAGGACGGCACGATCCTCTGCAGTCTCTTCACGTACCCTGGTCCGTCGGGCACCGACCTGACCCGCGACCCGGCCAAGACCACGCTCACCGGGATCATCCGCTCCTTCGATAACGGCCAGACCTGGGAGCAGCAGCCGAAACGACTGCCCGTTCCGTTCGTCTTCGACGCGACAGACGGACCGATCATCAAGCTGCAGGACGGCTCGGCGCTGATTTGCGTCTACGGCAGGACCGTGGAGGCGCAGCACGACATGGTCGCCTTTTGCCGTTCCACTGACCGCGGCGATACCTGGGAGTTGCTCTCGACCGTGTCCACCGACCACGAGATGTCGGAGACCGCCGTGGCCCAACTCCCGGACGGCCGTCTCGTGCTGATCGCGCGTCCCGAGGGGGACATCGCCTGGTCACGCGACGGCGGCCGCTCGTGGACCAAGCCCGTTTCCTTCGGCATCCGCCTGTTCGAGCCGCGGCTCATGTCGCTGCGCGACGGCACGTTGCTCTGCCTCCACGGGTCTTACGGTGCCGGCGGATTCCGCGCGATGTTCAGCACGCGATGGTGGCGAGACGTGGATCTGTCCCCACGAAAAGTGGGGCTTCCCAGTGGACCCGTCGGTTTACGGTTATGGCCAGGCCGTGGAGCTGTCGGACGGTTCCGTTTGGGCGGCCTACATTCACACCGGCGGGCATACGACAGAGGACGCGAAGACCGAAGCCCTCTGGTCCATCCGCTTGCGCGTGCGACCCAATCACGACGGCATTGATCTGCTCACGGCACCTGGAGAATAGCGTCTACTCGTGTACCATGCGGGCACGGTGAGGGCATGTTGCAGAATCCGAAATACGAAGCACGAAATTCTAATGACAGAAATCCAACTGACAGAAACGGGGAACCGCATTAGCCGCCACAAACACTTTCGACGTCAATTGGCGGGAATTGTCCATGTTGACGTTTTCGCGGATCCGTCTTTGTCACGGCAAGATGATGACTACCGGGCTTGATCTTTTTGTCACCCTATTTTTTTGTCCACCTTCTTGCCAGGCGAGGTTGCTTCCAGGATCACGAAAAGCCATTAGCACGACAACAAACGTCCTATGAAAACACACAGAATTGCACTTTACCCAGGTGATGGTATCGGACCCGAGGTGGTGGACGCCTCGCTCAAGGTGATCGAGGCCGCCGAGCGCGTGGTGGGCGGGTTTCAACTCATCTACGAACGGTTTGACTGGGGCATGGAACATTACGACCGACACGGACGAGTGGTGCCAGAAGATTTCCTGACCATGCTCCGCGGGTTCGATGCGATTTTCCTCGGAGCGCTCGGCTGGCCGGAACGATTGCCCGACAGCGTGACCATCGCGCCGTTGCTTCAGTTGCGTCAAGCGTTTGGGCTGTATGCGAACGTGCGGCCCGCCCAAACGTTCCGTGGCGTACTCGGTCCACTGCGGAGCGACCTGCCCATTGACATCGTGGTCGTACGGGAGAACTCCGAAGGTGAATATGTGGACAACGGCGGAACGCTCTCGGCCGGCACGCCTGACGAGATAGCGGTGCAGGGGGCAGTCCATACGCGCCGAGCGATTGACAGGATCCTGCGCTTCGCATTCCAATTGGCACGCACGCGCAGCCGCAGGCTGGCCATGATCACGAAGTCCAACGCCCAGCGTCACGCTTATGGGTTGTGGGACCGCGTGTTGGTCGAGCTCGCACCAGAATTCACCGATGTGGCGGTGGAGAAGCTGCATATCGACGCCGCGACCTTGCACGTGGTCAGACGTCCGCACACATTTGATGTGATCGTCGCTTCGAATCTTTTTGGGGATATCATGAGCGATTTGACCGGTGGTATCACCGGCAGTCTGGGGCTAAACCCGTCGGCCAATCTCGATCCGCAGCGGCAGTTTCCGTCACTCTTTGAGCCGGTTCACGGTTCGGCGCCGGACATCGCCGGCAAAGGGATCGCCAACCCAGCCGGCGCGATCCTCAGCGCCGCCATGATGCTCGACTGGCTGGGCCAGCGTCAGGCCGCCGCCACGCTACGCAGGGCGGTGGAACAGGCGCTTGCCGACGGACATCTCACGACAGACTTGGGCGGAAAGCTGACTACCGACGAACTCACCACGGCCATCATCGAGCGGGTGAAACCGTGAGCCAACGGGCGGCATCAGTGCGCATCACACTTGGCGAGCACGGCGAGAAAACACTCACGCGTCAAGTGGATGCGGGCACCGGCGAGGGCAATCAGAATGATTTGACACTGCATTTCGGACTTGGCCAGCACAAAGCCCCCGTCAGTCTGCAAGTCTTCTGGCCGAACAAGACCCAGCAGACGCTTACCCACGTGGAGATCAATCGGTTGGTCACCATCCATTTCAGCGCGTCTCCCTAGCGGCGCAGTGCGGGAGGACAATCGGCCTAATTGCTGGATCACACAAGATCACTTGACCATAATTATGGTCTCTTGTATTTTCTATTTGCATGAGCTGGACAGTCACCCTCAAAGAGTCCGTAATTGACGACTTGCGATGGTTCGGCGGCAAGGATGGTCGCTTCCTGTTACAGGAAGCGGAACGGTATCTGTCGGCGAATCCCCAGGCGGAATCCCAAAACATGCGGACGCTGCGACCGCACCCCGTGGCGCAGCGAGAGTTGCGACTGTTTGGAAAATACCGTGTGCTGTTCAACGTGGACAAGACAGTCGAGGACGTCACGGTCCTCTTGGTCGGTGAAAAGCGAGGCAACGCATTGTACGTTCGCGGTCAGGAGTTTACTGCCCATCATGAAAGTGATTCCACTGAGTGAAGCCAAAGCGAAGCTGAGCCATTACGGGCACCAGTGCCAGAAAGAACCTGTCATTGTTACCGTCAACGGCGTTCCAGCTTTCCAACTAGTACCGTTGTCTCAGGACGATGACTTGATTGACAGTCTGCTGGAACACAATCCGGCATTTCGCCAAACGTTGCGCATTCGGCTCAAGGAAAAGTCACTCTCGACCAAGGACGCTCGCCGCCGCCTGTGATTGTGCGGACAACTAGATGACAGCAGTAGCAGTCCGCGGCGGAGCGGTAATGACGGACAAAGTGACGACCGGAGGATGGTTCGCGGTGGATTCGTTTGCCATCAATCTTGTCCCTCCAAGTGAGAAGTGCAGGGGCGACACCTGCAGACCGGAAGGGGACAGGAAGATCGGATGACAAAATGATCTCGGACCAACTGATCTTTTTGTCATCCCATTTTTCTGTCCCCACTGACTGACGCGAAGCGGCCTCTTCTTCCGCGGGGTAGTCCCGGGCGAATCGTTGAGTGTCAGTCGGTAACACCTGCGCGATGTGCGCGGATGCCGTAGAACGGAACGGAATGAATTCCGTTCTACGTCGGGGAAGTGGCAGGCGATAGCAGCTGCATAAACGGAATGAATTCCGTTCTACAGGCCGCCTTATGGTTTAGGCGATGGAGAATCCTCTCGGATCTGAGGCGTAAATTCGGCCTCCACGTTTTCGAAAAACAGACCTTGGAATTGACCGGCCTGAAGTTCGTTGGGCAACGTGACTTCGGCGGCATACTTCGTGTCGGGCTGCAAGTGTGACACGTCGGCATAGAAACCGGTAAAGGTCCTTTCGCGGCCGAGCGGATACACGTCGCCATAGGCTTTCTTCAGCTCGATCGACTGGCCATTGAGTGTCAGCCCGACGGTCCACTTATCGTCTGGGTCGGCAATGTGGACGTACAGCAACAGGCGATGCGGCCCGCGCCATGTGGCCAACAAATCATCTTCGGTATAAGGAATTGGCCAAGCCTGACGGCGTTCGGCCAACTGCACAAACATGCGCTGCGGGATCGTGAACTCGGATCGATATACATCGGCCGAGAAGTCGCGATCGTAGGTCCCCACTTGCTGGCAATGATCAAAACGGGAGCCGGCAAAAGGAACGGTGAGCGTTAACAGGTCGTCGTGCTGGGCGAAGCTCGTCCAGGGTCGGCCGTTCACACTCAGCGTCGCGACCTTTTTGCCTGGCGGCAATAACACGGACAGGGCCGCGGTCGTGCCCATTTCACTTTCCAAGCTGGACAGCGTCAGGATCTGGCCGTTGAGCGCGGCTTGGCCGGTGGCGCCGAGCACCACGGGCAGTTGCAGCGTAGCGGCCGGGACAACCTCCAACACGACCGCCTGCGGACCTTTGATGGGCAAGCTGACTATGTCGCCTCGGCGCCACGGTCCTACGTCACCCTGGCCCAGCAATCGGCCAGGGCGGGGATATAGTTCTCGCAGGACGAAGCGGTCGCCGTTGGTCAACCCAATACTGGCGTCGAGCGCAAACTGGGCATCGAGCGCGCGGTAGTTAGGATTGAACAGGAAGACGAAACCTCGGTCGTCGCATATCGCCGCGGTGCCGTCCACGCGCCCCAAGGCTGGCGGCCCGATGATCGCGCAGGTGACGCAACGTAGCGCGGTGCTGGTCAGTCCAATCCATCCACTGCCGCAGCCATTGTTGGTCTTCCGCGCGGAAATATTGGAACTCGGCCTCGTCGTGCGCGGCAACAAGTCGACGACGTGATTAAACGGCGCGGAGCCGATCGAGGAAATCACTGAGTAGCGCCAGCCCAGATAGTCCCAGTCCCGTACGTGCAAGGCACGATCGCGGACGCATTGCCCCTGGGCATCGCTGCGCGGCGTCTGGTGCGTCATGTAGCCCGGCACCAACTCCCACGGCGTGAACTGCTCCATATGGAAGTACCAGGTGGCCCAGCGCTGCCGGTCGCCCGACACGCGGCTGAAGTGGAGGTCCGGAAAATTCTCGAAGCTGCCCGGCTGTTCATCGTTGGTGGTCGGATGCGGATACGAGCCGCCAAGCCACGTCCAGGCGCCGAACCACTGGTACTGCTGGCGGCCGTCGATCACCACGTCCGGGATGCGGCGACGAAGCTCTTCCAGGATCCGGCGACAGCCGTACCACTGGGCGTATTTGCTGGTCGGTCGAAAACCCTCCGGTGTCGGCTCATAGGCGATCCACCAGTGATCAAAGCTGTAGCCGCCGATCCCCGTTCGTTGCTGAAACGCCACCAGCTGCTCAATGAACCAATCCTGGAAGCTGCGCACACCGGTGTCCACACCGACGTAGCCACCCGTCTTGCCGCCGCACCAGGCGGTCCATTCTGGATTCTGCTTCCAGCCGAGCGTTGGGTAGACGTAGGCCAGCAGCTTTACGTTTTTTGACTTGGCGTAGTCGAGCATCTCCTGAACGGACGACGGAATCGGGTCCGCGGCAATGTTCCACTCGCCTTTGCGGATCTTCTGTCCCAGGCCCAGCCACAGGCAGCATTCCCAGCCCCAGGCGTCCGCATTATCCTGCAGCGGAGCGAGTTCGCTATTAGCTGGTGTGAACAGCGAGTGTTCGACGCCAACTGCGGCGCATTGATCGAGGATGCGTTTCCATTGGGTGCGACCCTCCGACTTGGCCACGTCGATCTGATAATCGTTTTCACACCAGGGGACGTGGACTCGCAAACTTCTCTCAGGGCGGTACAGCGCGAACGCACTGACGCACTGCGTCATGGCGTCGAATTCGGCCATATCCAATAGCGGATAGTCAGTGAATGCCCGCTCCGGTTCGCGCACGTACTTCCATTCAGTGAGATTATGGGCCGGAAACTCGACGCCACTCAACTCGTACAGCCCCAGACAGACCCGGTCTGATTCAAATGGCCCATAGGCCGCTCGCCATTGCATATCGGTGGCGTAGCGACATCGCGATCTGGCCGTCTTGGCGTTCCCATTTGAGGAATGGATTCTGGAGGGCGAGAAAGACACCGAACTTCGGCGGCGAATTCGCTTCGCCCCAGACGCAGGAACACCGCGCCGCTCGCATGGCTGGCTTTGTGCTCGCGGGCGATATGCGTCTTCAGGTCCGCGCGGAACACCTCGGCGGCTTCTACATGGCATGTGCCGTCCGGCGGGAGCGTGAACCGAATCTGCTTGCTGACGAAATGCCAGTTGGGCTTGAGTTCGAAACGGACCTGAAACTGCTTGCCGCCGGCCTCGTAACTGAACGTGATGCCGCCCGGCTGACGCTCCGTGGCCACCAGCGTGCTGCCGGGAGTAGCCAGCTTTTCGCCGTTGACTGTGAGCGCGGCGGAGTCGCCGGTCAGCTCAATCTCGCCACCGAAGGCTGTACTGCGAAGTCGTACCAAGGCGCCATCTTCGAACGTCGCGCTGACCAGGCCGTTCTCGATGGTCTCGGTCTCCGCCGCCAACATCGGCCCGCCGGCCAGGCAGAGCAAGACAGACAGAAAAGAGAGGACAACAAATCGTCGAAGTGGAAGCATCGGAATCAGCTCGCGTGTGGCAGTCATCGTGGAACCTCGGGGTGCGAGAACCAGCCTGTAGCAGATCTTGTATCTGAAAGTTTATTGGCTCAGCTGGGCATCCGATAGATCTCTCTGCTGGCGTGATCCGCGAATACGACGAAGAAGGAGGGGTACTTGATGATTGCGCCGCCGCCATGGAAGATGTTGACCGCCGCTGCTTGAGTGCTTGGGCTAAAGGGAGAAATAGGAGTCATCCAGGAATGCACGCTCAACCAGACAATAAATCCGCCGGGAAGCTGGGGACTTTCGCCGGTGTCTTCACGCCGAGCATTCTGACCATACTGGGCATCATCCTGTTCTTACGGATGGGCTACGTGGTGGGCACGGCAGGGCTTGGACGCGCGCTGCTGATTATTCTCCTGGCAAACACGATTTCGATACTGACCAGCATTTCGCTGGCGACGGTTGCCACGAATCTGCGCGTCAAGGGAGGTGGCGACTATTACCTCATCTCGCGCACGCTGGGTGTCGAGTTTGGTGGACAGTTCGCGGTCGCATCTGTTTCAGGTTATCCGCACAAGCCTGCACAAACTATCGTCCGAGATCGAACATCCGAGCGACTGGCGGCCGGTGCTGTTGGCGCATTTGATGACCCGAACCGACGAGTGGCGGAAGGCGAAGCTGCAAGTTCTGGCACCCAGCCGAGACGACCGTGGCGAGCCGCAGACAAAGGAAGATGTGGCCGTCATGCTGGCCGAGTTTCGGATCGAGGCGGAAGCATGCATTGTCGATCGCCTGGACATGGAACATGTCGTACGGTATTCAGGTGACGCTTCGTTAGTGTTCTTCCCCTTCCGTCTCCGCGGGAATGAGCCAGCTTGCGTCTTTGATGAATCATTGGACGACCTGGTCGCCGCTCTTCCGCTGACAGCGCCGGTACTGGCCGGACAGGACATCGATCTGGATGCCGAACCGGAAGAGGGTCTCCATCAGGAAATCGCCGAGGCTGTCGATGCCGCGGAGGCGGCAAAGAAGAATGCTGCGCAGGCGGACCGCGAGCTGGAACAAGCCCGGACAATTGCTGAGAAACGGCGAGCGCGGCTCGCCGAGGCCCGCCAGCAAGACGCCGACCCGGCGTCGATCGCGGAGTTGGAATCCGAGTTGAACGACGCCGATCAAACCGTCAACGAGCTAAATCGCCGGGCCGCCAAGGTGCAGTCCAAAGCCGACAATGCCGCTGCGAGGCGGAAGCGGTCACGGGCCAGCCAAAAACGAAAGAGGATGGCACGGCGAAATCGTAAGATCCCGCCCTTCCCAACTCAAGGTGGAAAAGGCCCTTCATGGTTGCAGGAGACTGCTCTCAAGTGCGCCCAGTAAGTCGGTCATGGTTTTTTCGACTTGCGGTTCACTGCCAACATCAGCGCGACGCACAGACCAAGTACGAACCCAATGCCCACGGCGATCAGGAGGAGGACAGACAGCGACAGCGACGGCGCCCAGAAGAGGAACCTTGCGGATACCAGCGTCGTATTCTGGGCGATCAGGAGAAGTCCGAAGACTGCAAACAACAGTGCGACGACCAGCTTGATTCGAGCCATCAGGTAATGTGGATTCCTTAGAATAGCCGCTTAACCGGGATAAAACAGCATACTCATCCAGGGGAAGGTTGGAAAGGTCCCGTTCCCCGGACTGTCTGGCCGACGCGCGATCAATGCCGAACAATGCCCTGACTCGTCCCAGCTTTGCCCGGCATCTGATAAGTGTCGGTTGGCGAAAAGCCGCGAGCAGAGGCCTGCTCTGGCAGAGGCCGCCAACGAACGCCCGCTGGAACTCATTCCTTCACGCCGTGGGCCATTTCTTGACGTCGTCTACTCCTGCCGGTAGATTCCACAGGCGGAGCCGGCTTCGTTCGACATTCGCGAAAGGGGGAGCGATCATGCGCCACGTATTGTTCGTCACCGCGATACTCTTGCTACTGAGTTCGGCTGGCTGTGGCGGCAACAGCTGGCCGAGAAACTCGACCGAGGTCTGGTGGCCGTACCACAAGCCGACGGATCGCACTATGTCGGTTGGCGCCTGCTGGAGTCGGATCCGGTCGACGTGGCATTTCATGTCTATCGCCAGACAGGCACCAGCAGGTACCGCCCAACGACTGACTTCCGAACCGGTGCGCGAGAGCACGAACTTCGTCGATATCGAGGCGTCGCCGGAGGGCAGCCCGAGTTACTCCGTCCGAGCGGTGACGGCGGATGGCGAAGGTCCACCCAGCCCGACGGTCGCGTGGATCAACGCACCGCCAGGCGAGTCGTATATCGCCATACCACTTCAAGGCAACTACCGAATGCACAAGGTCGCTGCCGCCGACCTCGACGGCGATGGCCGATACGAACTGATCATCCAGCAGCCCGACTTCAACACCGATCCGTATCAGGCGCCCGGCTACTGGAAGAAGAGTCCGGACACGTACAAGCTCGAAGCCTACTCGCTCGACGGCCGCTTCCTCTGGCGGCACGACATGGGTTGGTCGATCGAGGCTGGCACGTGGTACGCGCCGTACATCGCGTACGATCTGGACGGCGACGGCAAGGCGGAAGTCTACTGCAAGGGTGGCGAAGGGGACCCGCGCCAGCCGGCAGGTCACGTGAAGACCGGGCCGGAGTGGCTGTACAAGCTCGACGGGCAGACGGGCCAAATCGTCAAGAAGATTCCGTGGATTCCGCGACTGCCCGAGATCGGCGAGTACAACTACTACTGCCGCAACATGCTCGCCGTCGCCTATCTCGACGGCCGGCGGCCGCACTTGCTGATGCAGCGCGGAACCTATCGGGCCATTGTGATCGAGGCGTACGACCCGGATCTGAATCTCGTGTGGCGCTGGAACTCGCACGATGAAAAGGAGAAATACGATAGCCAGGGCGCTCACACGATTCGCGTGGCCGACGTCGATGGCGATGGCTGTGATGAGATCATCGTGGGGTCGTGCCTGGTGGACCACGACGGCAAGGCGATGTGGACACTTGGCATCGGCCACCCTGACACGTGCTACGTGGGCAAGATTGATCCCGCACTGCCGGGGCTGCAGATCTTTTTCGGTATCGAGCCGCGCCAGAAGAGCGGTGCTGTGAGGCTGGTCGATGCCCTCACCGGTAAGACGCTCTGGATGAACGATGAGCCGACCGTTCACGTCCACAGCCAGGGCATGTGTGCCGACATCCTGGCAGAGCACCCTGGCCAGGAATGTTATGCAGGCGAAGCCAAGGGGGGCGATCAGGCGTGGATGTACACGGCCCAGGGAAAACGTATCGGCAGCGAGAATATTGGCTCATTAGCCCCCCCGACGCTCTGGTGGGATGCCGACCCGCAGAAAGAGATCATCCTCAAGGGCAAGTTGATGAAGTTCCAGGGCGAGACGATTTTCGCTCCACCGGGCGCCAATCGCACGCACATGGTGGCCGACCTGCTGGGCGACTGGCGTGAGGAATTTGTCACCTCCGTCGATGGCGAATTGCGCATCTACACGACAACGATTCCGGCGAAAACACGTCGCACCTGTCTCATGCAAGACCGACTGTACCGACTGTACGTCGCCACGAACTCCATGGGCTACAACACGTCGCCGCAACACTCGAAGCCGTAGCGAGAAAGGTACATGAAGTCTTTTGCCATTCTCACCGCTATCACGGTCCTGGCCCTCAGCAGTGCCAATGCTGGCGAAGTCCCGCAGTCAGTACAGTTCGGCGCGGCAGGGCAGGTTGGCAGCGGAGCTTTGGCGGTCGCACAAGCCGCGTTCGACGAGGCCGTGGCGGTATGGCATTTCGCGAACCTGGATGACGCCGCGGGAGCCAACAGCGTGCTCCGCGCGATTGGTCCGGCCCAAGTCGGTGTGCCGCTGTCGGGCGTCGATCGTGAATCTTCCGTGGCACGCGGCGGGGATGGGCAAGTCGCGCAATTGGGTGAAGGATTCTTGTTGGCCGGACAGGGTGCGGATGACGAACTGGCCTTGTGCGGGAAAACGGTGAGTCTCTATGTGCGGATGCTTCAACCTTCCGGACCGTGGCATTCCAGCGGCATCGTATCCAAGTACGGCGGGCATGAACGGCTCGTCTATAACCTCTACGTGCACACAAATGATCTGGGTTTCGAGCTAGGTACGGATCGAGGATTGTTTCGTGTCACCATGCCCTTGGCGGAATTGGCTGCGACACAGTGGCACGACATCATTGTCCGCTATGATGGGCAGCGGTTGGAAATGTGGGTGAATGGAGTCCGGGTCGCCGACAAGGTAGCAAGCGGCGCGGTGCGGCAGGGCAACAGCGAACCGTTAGTCTTAGGCGGATATTCCGTGCAGATGCAGCCGCAGGGACCTTGCGGGGGATTACTGGATACCGTGGCGATCTGGAACCTGTCTGTAACTGATGACCAGATCGCGGCGCTGAGCGGTGGTGAAGCGGCGGTGCGGAAAAACCGCGAGCAGCACGAGCGACAGAAATATGCCGAACTCCCCGCACCTGTGGCCGCTTTTCGGAAGTTGATCAGGAGCCAGCAGGTCGAACCCTTCTCACGCGCAGCGCGGACGCTGCGAGAGTGGATGCTGGCCAACGATCCTCACTACCCAAAATACCATTTCACGGGCCCGGAAAGCTGGATCAACGATCCGAATGGCCCGCTCTACTACCGAGGCCGCTACCACCTTTTCTACCAGTTTGATCCGAACGTCGACGGTCAACGTCGCGGGATGTGCTGGGGGCACGCGGTGAGCACGGATCTCGTCCATTGGCGCGATTGGCCAGTAGCCCTCTGGCCCGATACACCAGAGGACCGCGCGGGCGTTTACTCCGGGAATACTTTCGCGGACGCGGAAGGCCGACTCTGTGCGCTGTACACCGGCAATGTCGCGGGTCACCAGCAGTCGTACGGCATCCTGGCTCGCAGCACCGACGAGGGTATTACCTGGCGAAAGCAGGTGGTGCTACACGATAACCAGCGGCCCAATCCAGATTCCCCGGTGCATTGGGATGGCTTCACGTGGCACGAGGCGGGCCAGTGGTACCAGCTCATCGGCGGTACGACCGGCGGCGCGAACCGCCAAGGGGCAGCGTTTCTCTGGCTCTCCGCGGATCTCGAGCACTGGCAATTGCAGAAGAACATCGCCCCCTCGATCAAGCTGGGTGAGTTTTGGGAACTGCCCTATTTGATTCCGCTGGGCGGACGCCACCTGCTGTTGGTTGGTTGCGGCAATCCGTATTGGATTGGAACCTATGACCAGACATCCATGACGTTCACACCCGATCGATCCGCACCGCTCCAGGTGGACACCGGCCACTACTACTCCTTCAATTTGAATCTGGAGGATCACCGGGGCCCGGGCGGAACGTCTCGGCAATTGATGCACGGCTGGGTGACCGGCCCGCCGTCACCGACAAAAACGGTGCCCTTCTGGCAAGGCGCGCATGCGATCCCGCGCGTGCTGCGTTTGCACGACAATCGGCTCTGGCAGGAACCGATTCCGGAACTTGATCAACTGCATGGCAAGCGTTACCGCGGCGGTGAACTGAGTCACGTCCGCAGCGATGCGTTGGACATCGTGGCCACGTTCCAGCCGGGCAGGGCAAAACAGTTCGGCTTCAAGCTGCGTGTTTCGGCGGATGGCTCTCAGTTCATACGCGTCTTCTTCGATGCCGCCAGTCGTCGTTTCGGCGTGGACGGCCCCACTTTGGTGCACAACGCGACGAGCATGAGAGAGCTACGGGCTGCGGGCCAGCAGGATTCGTTGCTGCCGAGTGGGGAACCTGTCACGATGCGAATTCTTCTCGACCGTTCGATCGTAGAAGTGTTTGTCAACGGTGTGGCCTACACGGCCCGTGCCTTCCCGTCTGCCGATGCCCTGGGCGTAGAGGTTTTCAGCGAAAGTGGCGAAGCAACGGTTGAATCGTGCGAGATGCACGAGATGCAAAGCATCTGGCCGCAGGTGGAACAGGCCGATTTGCCAAAGGAATAAATTCCCGTATGAACGACCAGTATCAGAGTAACGTGTTGGGCCCCGCGAGCATCAACGAGCCCCGCGTGAGACTGGCTTGGCGCAGTGACCTTCTCGCCAAGTCAGGTCTCCCCGACGTGCTGCAGTATCACGAATATGCACCGAAAGCGGAACTCTTTGCGCATGGCGCCGCCCGGGTGTCGCCATCCATTGCGACGCAACGACGGGTGGGTGGAGCACGGCCGGTGTTCATTGGCGAATTCGGCATGTCCACCGCGCGTGATTCGACGCACGGAGCCGGTTTGGGATGGCAGGACCGCTTGCCCCTGCCGCCGGGATGAACCCGACGGAAACCGAGGGGATAGGATCGCGGGGGGTAGCTCACCAGTTGTGGTACCGCCGGGATGAACCCGACGGAAACCGAGGGGGTAGGATCGCGGGGGGTAGCTCACCAGTTGTGGTCCCGCCGGGATGAACCCGACGGAAACCGAGGGGATAGGATCGCGGGGGTAGCTCACCAGTTGTGGTCCCGCCGGGATGAACCCGACGGAAACCGAGGGGGTAGGATCGCGGGGGTCGCTCACCAGTTGTGGTCCCGCCGGGATGAACCCGACGGAAACCGAGGGGATAGGATCGCGGGGGGTAGCAGCCGCAAATCAATTGCCTGGCGGTCCTATTTTTCGACGTTTTCCCGCCGCAGCTTGTCGAGATACTTGCCCAAGATTACCGGGACCTGATCGGGCGTCACTTCGGCGTGAACGTCGTTGTCGACCATCATCACCGGGGCCAGCCCGCAGGTGCCGATGCAGCGCGATCCTTCGAGCGTGAAGACGCCGTCGGTGCTCGTCTCGCCAAACCGGATGCCCAATTCATCCATCAGCTTCTGGGCCACCCGATCGGCACCTTTCACGTAGCAGGCCGTACCGAGGCAGACGTTGATCATGAATCGTCCGCGCGGTTCAAGGCGGAAGTAGTGATAGAAGCTGGCCACCCCGGCCACCTTGGCCGCCGGGATTTGCATCAACTGGGCGACCGCGTCCAGATGGGCCTCCGCCAGGTAGCCGTACTCGGCCTGCACCTTGTGCAGCACGGCAATCAACTGGCTCTCCGGATTCGGCTCCTCCTGGCACAACTCGATGAACTGGATGATCTCTTCACCGAGAATCTGTCTGGCGGTGTCCTGAACCTGTTCCCAATTGTCGGTGGACGTGTTCATCGAATACCTCGCGGCAATCGTGCCTGGTAGTGGGTGTGCAGCAGTTCGTGGGCCTTTTCGGAACCGGGCGCGCCGAGGAAGTCGTCGTAAAGCTCCTCGATGGCCGGGTTCTCGTACGACTTGCGGAGCTTCTTGCCGCTGTCGATGCTGTAGAGCGCTTGCGCTCGCTTGCGCAGCAGTTCGGGATCGAGCACCTTCAGCCCCTCGGGCGGATAGGGCTGACCGCCGCCGCCGATGCAGCCGCCGGGGCAGGCCATCACTTCGATCACCTGGAACTTCTCCTATCCGCGATGACCTTGTCCAGCAGGACCTTGGCGTTTTGCAGGCCGTTGGCCACCGCCAGGTGGATATTCTTGTCGCCAATGGCCACGTAGGTCTCGCGGAGTCCCTCGACAGCCCGCACTTCGGTGAATTCGAGCCGATCGGCCGGCTTGCCCGGTGATCAGTTCGCTGGCGGCTCGCAGGGTCGCCTCCATCACGCCGCCGGTGGTGCCGAAGATGTCGCCCGCGCCGCTGGCAGTTCCCAGCGGCGCGTCGAACTCGCCGTCTTCGAGACTCGCGAAATGGATGCCGTAGCACTTGATCATCCAGATCAGCTCGCGCGTGGTCAGGACGGCGTCGGTGTACGGGGTTCCGCCGGGGAGGGCATGTTCCCCGCGCCTGGCCTCGTATTTCTTCGCCACACACGGCATGACCGCGACCACGTAGATCTTGGCCGGGTCGATTCCCTTCTTTTCGGCATAGTACGTCTTGGCCAGCGTCGAGAGCATGCTCATCGGCGACTTGCAGGTCGACGCGTGCGGGATCAAGGCGGGATAGAACTTCTCCATGAAGCTGATCCAGCCGGGCGAACAGGAGGTGATCATCGGCAGAGGGCCGCCGTCGTCAAGGCGGGTCAGGAACTCGTGGGCTTCCTCGACGATCGTCAGGTCGGCGGCGAAGTCGGTGTCGAAGACGGCGTCGAATCCCAACCGTCTGCAGGGCGGTGACCATCTTGCCGGTGGCCGGCGTACCCGGTTCCAGAGCCGAACCCTTCGCCGATGGCCGCGCGGATGGACGGGGCGGTCTGCACGACGACGTGCAGCTCGGGATCGGCCAGCGCCTTCCAGACATCGTCCGTATGGTCCTTTTCCAGGAAGGCGGCCGTGGGGCAGACGTTGATGCACTGGCCGCACTGGATGCAGACCGAGTCGTCCATGGCTGCCATGTGGGCCGGCCCGACGACGTGTGTTGAAGCCGCGCCCGTGCTGGCTCAGGTTGTTGACGCCCTGGATCTCCGCACAGACGCGGACGCAGCGGCCGCAGAGGACACATTTCTCGGGATTGCGCACGACCGAGTTGCTCGCGTCGTCGATCGGGAACTGCTTGCGCTCTCCCTCGAAGAGCCGGTCCCGCACACCCAGCGAATAGGCCAGATTCTGCAATTCGCAGTTGCCGTCGCGCTCGCAGGTCTGGCAGTCCTTGGAGTGGTTGTCGAGCAGCAGTTCGACGATGTCTCGCCGCGCCTGGCGGATTTCGGGCGAATTGGTCCGGACGACCATTCCTTCCCAGACCGCCACACTGCACGAGGCCATGTAGAAGCCCATGCCTTCCACCTCGACGATGCAGACGCGGCACGAACCGGCCAGACTCAGGTCGGGATGGTAGCAGAGCCGCGGGATCGTGATCCCCAACTGCTCGGCCGCCTCCATGATCGTGGTACCTGCATCGACGGAGATCTTTGTCGTCGATCGTCAGCGATACGGTCTTTTTGGCCATGGTCACTTACCGTTTTGATGGGAGGAACCTGCTCGTTGGGCAGGGCCAAGATACTCCGAGAATCAATGGATGCCTGTTTAGTTGCGCAGAACCGCGTCGAAGCGGCAGACCTCCACGCAGCGGCCACATTTGATACATCGCTCCTGATCGATCACGTGAACCTCGCGCCGGTTGCCGGAGATGCAGCTGACCGGGCAGTTGCGCGCGCAGACGGTGCAGCCCACACACTTCTGCTCGTCGATTTCGTAGTGCACCAGCGCCACGCACTTCTTCGCGGGACAGCGTTTCTCCTGCACGTGGGCGAGGTACTCGTCGCGATAATGGTTCAGCGTGCTCAACACGGGGTTCGGTGCCGCTCGGCCCAGTCCGCAGAGCGACGATTTCTTCACGAGCTTGGCAAGCCGTTCGAGCAGGTCGAGGTCCTCGACGGTCCCGTGTCCGCCGGTGATCCGCTCGAGGATTTCCAGCATGCGCGTCGTTCCTTCGCGGCAGGGCGTACATTTGCCGCACGACTCGTCCTGCGAGAAGGTCATGAAGAACTTGGCCATGTCGACCATGCAATCGTCCTCGTCGAGGACGATCATGCCGCCGCTGCCCATGATCGAGCCGACCTTGGTCAGCGAGTCGAAGTCGATCGGAAGGTCGAGCATGTGGGCGGGAATGCAGCCGCCGGCCGGTCCGCCCGTCTGAACGGCCTTGAGCTTCTTGCCGCCGACCACGCCGCCGCCGATCTCTTCGACCAACTCGCGCAGCGTCGTTCCCATGGGCACCTCGACCAGTCCCGTATGTTTGATCTTGCCGGCCAGGGCGAAGACCTTCGTACCGCCGCTCGCCTGCGTGCCGATTTGGCTGAACCATCGGCGCCGTAGTTGATGATGGCCGTGATGTTGGCGAAGGTCTCGACGTTGTTGATGACGGTCGGCTTGCCCCACAGGCCGCTCTCGGTCGGATAGGGGGGGCGAATCCGAGGCTGCCCGCGTTCGCCTTCGATCGAATGGATCAGGGCCGTCTCCTCGCCGCACACGAAGGCTCCGGCGCCCAGCCGGATCTCCAGGTCGAAGTCGAACCCGGAGCCGAGAATGTCCTTGCCCAGAATCCCGTGCTGCGCGGCATTGGCCGATGGCGTTCTGAATCCGCTCGATCGCCAACGGATACTCGGCCCGCACGTAGAAGAAGCCGCGCGACGCGCCGATCGCGTATCCGCCGATGATCATCCCCTCGACCACGTTGAACGGGTCGGATTCGAGCATGCTGCGGTCCATGAACGCGCCGGGGTCACCTTCGTCGGCGTTGCAGATGATGTAGCGAGTTTTCTCCGCCGCCCGCGCTCCCATGGCCCACTTCTCGCCCGTCGGGTATCCGCCGCCGCCACGGCCGCGCAGCTTCGACTGCCTGACCTGCTCGATCACCCAGTTCGGATCCCCCTTCTCCAGCACGTTGGCCAGGGCCTGGAAGCCCCGATAGTGAAAGTACTCGGCGATACTTCCCGGGTCGACCACACCGTTGTGCCGCAGGACCACGCGCGTCTGCCGATTGAAGAACGCGACGTCGCCGTAGATCTCGAAGAACTTCCGCCCGATCGTCTTGCCCCCCACCTGCAGCCGCGTAACCACCTGTCCGCCTCGGATGTGATTGGTCAACGACCTCCTCCAAGTCCTTCACCGAACAGACTCGATACAAAACCTTGTCCGGCTTGACCAGGATGTGGGAGCACGTTTTTTCCGTGTCGGCACTGCAGGCGCCAAAGCAGCTTGCTCGAGCAATGTTCACCTGTTCCAGGTCTACGCCGTGTTTCCTCAGCAGCCCGGGCAGTGCCGACTCCAGGCTCGCACCTTCCTGCCAACCGCAGCGGTGGCTTCCACAGCAGAGAATTTCGAATGTGTATATCCGCTCGACCGGCCCATCGAGTACGCGCGTCAACACGGGTTGGCTGTTCTGAATGTGGCTCGTGAATACCTGATGCACCAATTCGCGGTCGACGCGCTCATACTTCACGGGGATCTTACCCGGCACAAACACGCCCACAATCGGCTCCCGGCTGCAGCGTCCGGTGCAGCCAGTCTGATGGAGCACGATATCATCGCGGCCAGAGGCGACGATATGCTTGCGAAACTCCTCCATCACGACCCTGGAGCCGGCCGCGTGTTCACAGGTCGCCGACCCGACCTGAATCACAATCGGATCCCGGGCGAGTCGTTCCCGCCGACTGGCTTCGGCCTGATTCGCCAGCTCCTCGAAGCGCTGCTGTATGGTTCCCACGAGTCGACCCCGGATTGCGTGATTTGCCTTGGAAGAAGTGTCACACTGACCGCGCCATTTCAACAGATCTTCAGCAATCTGAATAGACCTTTTGCCAGCCAATCGGTATAAGGCCCCCATCCAGACGTCACGGAGGGACTTTTTTGTATGCTCAGACAACTGCTGCTTGCCACCCTTCTGGTGGCAGCGACTGCGGTAATCGCCTTGCCGCAAAATAACAGCCCGAGCACTGCCGTCTTGCCTGCTACCCGCTTCGCCGCTGAATCGGTGCCGCTCCCCACCGACCAGCAAACGGAGTGGGCGGTTGAGCCTTCTGCACCGACCGAAGACCCGGCCGACGTGGCACGGTGGCTGCGGCCGCAGTGGAGTTTAGTGGCGGAATGGGAGCCTCCCGTGGATGGGATTGAGGTCGTCAACTGGGATGTCCGAGTCACGGTACCAACCTACCCCTTTCTGGGGCCGCCGCCGCCGTTTTTGTCCCTGGGTTTTTCGTATACGGACCTGATGGCACCTGACGAACTGGATATGCCACCGTCGCTTTATGAATTCTCGCTGGGAGCCGCCTGGATGCGGCGCCTCAACGATCGTTGGATGTTGCGGCTGATGATCAACGCCGCACTGGCCACAGACTTGAACAATACCGGTGAGGATGCTTGGCAGTTGCGGGGCGGGATCTTCGCCATGTACAACTACCACCCTGACCTGCAGCTACTTTTTGGAGCGGTCGCCAGCGGTCGAGCGGATCTGCCCGTGCTGCCGGGCTTGGGCGTCCTCTGGCGGCCCACTGACTGCTGGGATGTAAACCTGATCATGCCGCGCCCGCGCGTTTCCTATCGGATTCTGAATTACGGCGACCGTCAACACTGGATTTTCGTGGGGGGCGGATTGAGTGGCGGCACGTGGGCGTTTGAAGTGAACGGGATCGACGACAAGATCACTTATCGTGAGTGGCGCACGGGGATCGGCTGGGAGTTCGGACCTCCCAAGACCTTTCCGCCGGTACCGGGCGGGGGACTGCAGTTCGAAACCGAACTCGGGTACGTGTTCGGACGCACTTTTGAGTTCGATACGCGTGCGGACGAAATCGACGTGTCCGACACACTCGTGTTGCGCATGGGAGTTCGCTTCTGAGAAGTGCACGAGCGAAAGCCGTGAAGCCGCGGGAAACGAGGTGCGATCCCTCTATTCCTCGCTTTCGATAGGTGTGTTGCTGCCACGAAATCGGTGTGGAGCGCGAGCGAGACGCTGCTCGATTTCGTGCAGGATGTCGCGCACTTCACCCAGATCACTCTCCGAGAGGTACTGGGAAAGCTGTTTGAGAATTATTGATAGATCTGGTTCGAACGCGCGCATGAGCATGGCGACGTCGTGTTCATAAAGTTCGACGCGGTCAAACTCAGCCTGATGGAAGTGATGATAACTCCCGGCATCGACCCGACTCCAGTCGTGAATCGGCATGACGCATTCCCCCAGGCAGCAGTCTCCAGCAGGCTCATTCCACCGTTGCCTGTATTGTACCATTGTCATCCCGGCCTGGTCAGGGCCACCGGTGTTCCGTGCGTCGCTGACGCCGCCGGGCTGCATCGTACTTACGCTCGCCTTCGCGACGGAACGACTACCTGCGGATCGCGAGAGTGGCGAACCGGGGACGAGGAGTGGTAGAATGACGACGTCTGGTAGTGGAGTGGCACCAAAGCGTGGGAAAACAAATCTGCAAGTCTGGAGGCCCGGCCATGGACCATCGCTGTTCGCGCAGGAGTTTCATCGGAGCGGCCGTGGGAGCGTCGATGTCGGGCGCACTGCTGTTTGCCCGACAACCGCCTGCAGCAGGGGCACAAGGTATCGAGACGCCGGGCGAGCCTCCCGATTCAACCGGTCGAAAATCTGTCGTGTCGCTGATCAGCGGTGAGAACCGTCGCAGAACATCTGCGAGTCGTTGGTAGCGATCGAGGATCAGATCCTACCCACGCTCATGAAGAAGAAGTGCGTGGTGATCAAGCCGAACATCGTCAGCGCACAGAAGCAATTGGCATCAACCCATGTGGATACGCTCCACGGCATACTCGATTTCCTGGGGCCTCGATTCAAAGGTCCTGTGGTCATCGCCGAATCCTCCGCTGGATACACGACCGAAGGGTACGACAACTTTGGCTACCATCAGGTAATATCCGAGCATAAGCCGCTGGAAGTGAGCCTGGTCGATTTGAATGAGGAAGGAAAGTACGAGACCCATACGATACTTGATGGCGATTTGCACGCCGTCCCCGTTCGACTGGCCGCTCGGCTGCTCGACCCCGAGGCGTTCATTATCTGTTCCGCCATGCTCAAGACGCACAATACGGTGGTCGCCACGTTGTCGCTCAAGAACATGGCCCTGGGCGCACCGCTGCACAGTGCTCGCAAGGAAGGGAGCCGCTGGAACGACAAACGCCTCTACCACGGTGGCGTGCGACAGACCCACGTCGACATCATGATGACAGCCCAGCGTCTGCAGCCATTCTGGGCGCAGACCGTGATCGATGGCTACGAGGGCATGGAAGGCAACGGGCCCACCGAGGGGGCCCTGGTGCCGTCGCGGATCGCGATCAGTTCGACCGATTACGTGGCCGCCGATCGCGTCGGTATCGAGGCCATGGGCATCGACGCATCCTGGGTCGGGTACCTGCAGTTTTGCGGGCAAGCTGGCCTGGGCCAGAGTGACTTGTCAAAAATCGACATTCAAGGCGCGAAGCTTACCGATGTGATCAGGAAATACAAGCTGCACGACGACATCCAACGCGAGTTGCGGTGGAGGGGTCCGATGAAAGAGGTGCCCGAGAAACTCGGCTGATCTTTTCTCCTCCAACACTGCCGCACAACGGCCTCAACGTCCCCAGGGGCAGTCGCGGATAATACGTAGGAGAGAGAGTCAACATGAAGGCGCACGTTACTGTCTGCGTACTCGGACTCTGCGGTACCTGTCTTGCGACAACTGTCGCTTTCGCGCAAGCGCCCATACAAGACAAGACGCTGGTCGCTTGGGTGCGGTTGGACAATCTCGATCAGACCGGTTCCGGGGTACTGTCGATCCAGGATGGCGACGAGTTCGACTCGATCACTTTTGGCGAGCGGGCCCCACGACGCTGGATGGCGGGGAGCCACATGTTCCGCCGCACGCAGAGCGAGGACGGCCAAAGCTCACTCGTCCCGGAGACCGCCGAGGTGAAGGAGTGGCGGCAAATCGCGGTCGTCTATCGCGGACGGCAGATCGAGATTTTCCGCGACGGCCAGTGCTACGCTTCGTATGAAGCGCCACAACAGCAGACCTATTCGTCCAAGTGCGACCTCTATCTTGGCCTCCGGTGCGTCTTTGGACAGACCCGTTATGGCTTTTTGCAGGGAGCCCTTGACGAAGCACGCATCTACAACCTGGCTCTCGATGGCGAGACCATTGCAGAGCTTAAGCCCGGAATCCTGGCAGAACCAAAGCCCTTTGGGTGCTGGACATTCGACGATGGTGTGGCCCAGGACCTGATGGGCCAGTACCCGACCACGCAGTTGATCGGTACGGCAAAAGTCAAGGGTGGTGCGTTGGTGCTCGACGGCCAAGGGTTCGCGCTGGTTTCCAACCGCTTACCCACAGACTATCGCCCCCCCACGGTCCAGGCTGGTTTCTACACTCCGCCTCATCGCGTGGGGGAGATGTGGGATACGTGGCTCTACTGGCACGACGGGGTGTACCACATGTATTACATCGCCGGGCCGGGCGGCCAATGGGATGCCCATGAAATCGCCGTTTCTCCAGATGGTGTCCATTGGGAGTACTCTGGCGTGGCCGTTAAACCGCGACCTCAAACCACGTGGATTGGCACCGGGCATGTGTGGCAATCGCCCGCCACTGAGCAGCACGAGTTGTGGATTCTCAACTATTCCGAATGGGTAGGCGACAAACAGGATATCATGTTCGCCACTTCACCCGATCTGTTGCAGTGGACCAAGGTCGACGAGCGCTTCCGATTCGTCCAGGACACACGCTGGTACAAGGCCAAGGGACGCTGGGATTGCATCGATGCCATCGATGGAGGTGACGGTTACCTGTACGGTTATTTCACCGCCGATCCGGACCCCGCCAAAGTCGATTATCCACATTGCGGCTTCGGGTTCGCCCGCAGCAAGGATGGCATTCGTTGGGAAGCGCTGCCGCCGGTGAAGGGCGACATGAATGGTGAATTCGGGGGCATTCAGCAGATCGGAGACCGGTACTACATCACGATGAGCGAAGGGCGGGTGGGGATAGGAGACAGTCCCCAGGGCCCGTTCTGGGGACAGAAGAAGAACCACAATATCTATGGTGGCGACATCTACTTCCCGCGGTTCTTCCACACCGCACCAGGTGGGCCCTTGATGAACCATTTCTATAAGGACGGCCCCGTCTATGCCGCGCCACTGAAGGCCATCGACATCGATCACCAAGGGGTGATGCGGTTGCGCTGGTGGCCCGGCAACGACCGGTTGAAGGCCGCCAGAGTCCCCGTCAAGATGCTCTCCTCCACTGGGCTCTCCTCCACTGGTCCAGTCCAGTGGCTCGAGGGGAAGATCGACGTCAATCACACCACCGTGATGGAAGGGACGGTACGTATCCCCGATCGCGAACTGGCTGATCCGATCCTGTGTGGACTTGTCATCAATCAAGGGAATGACATTGCCGAGTGCCTTGCCTTTGATCAAACTCAAACACTGTTGGGAGACATTCAACTCGATGCTGCACCGATCAAGCTGAGCGTCCGGCAAAGGATCGATCGCGATATCGACTTCGGCCGCGAGCAGAGATTTCGAATCGTATTGAACCGCGACATGATGGAAGTCTATGTCAATGACTATCTCACCATCTTGGCTCGCGTCCGCAACACCGGCCACCTCGGACTGTTAACCGGTGACGATGCGTGCAAATTTGAGACGATTCAGATATGGTGCAGCGGCACGCCCACACGAAACCTACCTTGAAAGAGCGCGAACGCCACGGTTCTCCTGACCCAGAAACGTCCGGAGTCTCATGGTGATTCTCCTTCGAGTTCCGCAGATTATTCCCGCTGCCATATTCTTCGAATAAGGTGCAGGCGACGTTCGAGAGTGCGGGTGACTCGCAAAACGGCACCTAGCGGGATCACGGGGCTGCGCGTCGGAGACGGAGGACGACATCGCCCGCTAGCGGCGGCGTAAACCGGGTGGCCGCCTCGCCGCCGGATGCGGTCGCGGCTGGATGAAACTGGCCGGTGCGTGGATCGTACCAGCGGACTTCCAGCATCGCGTTTCGAGCTGCTGACAGGTCGACCGTGAAGGGTCCGCCAGCCGCCGAATAGACCACGTACTCGTGACCCACTCGCGCCAGGCAGACGCCCGTGCTGGCCAATTTGCCTTGCGGTTCCATTTCCCAGAACCGCACATCACCTTGATTGAAAAAGCGAGCGCAGTGCCCGGCCACATCGTAGGCACGATCGCGGGCGGTGTCCTTGTTAGCCATGGCCGTACGGTGATCCCAGCCGAAACTCGGATCGTTCTGATTCACCCAACCGGCACCGGCCAACGCCGTTTCCCAGACGCTATGGCGGACGACGTTCAAGGAGGGCGTTTCACCGTCGAATTCCGGCACCGGCTCACTGTACAGATAGGGTTTGGACGGCGACTTGTGGAAACCTCGTGCGAACACCGGGAAATGTCCCACCCAGCCTTTCGGATGCAGCGTGATGAGATCCAGCTGGGAATCGGCGTGAGGGTCATCGGCGGCAATGTGATCCGAGTTGGACAGCAAGAGATTACTGCACCGGCTGCGGAAGAAAGCCAGAAAATGCTGCTCGTGACGTTGACGTTGTGTACGGTCGTACCATTCGCCCTCGTTGAACATCTCGTACACCACATTCGAATACGCGGCCAACTCAGCGATCAACCGTGCACACAATCGTTCCTGGAAATACTGGTTCTGCTCTCGCCAGTTCCAGGCCGGGTCAAACAGTTCTGGCATTTCGCGGTCGAAGTCGGCCAACTCCACATAGGCGCGTTTGTCAGCCAACGGACCGTTTCCCAGAGCCCGATTGAAGGGATGGCCATCAAAACATGTTTTGGGCCAGCCGTCGTGGACGGTGATCAACACCACGATCTCCTTTGACTCCGCGTACGACACCAATTCGCGGAGCCGCCTGAAGAAAACCGGATTGAGCTGCCGCAAGTCGAAGCTGCGCTGGTCTGGAGATACCGGCCCACGGCCATAATTCTGGCGCGTCGTAGCCGATACGGGCGTCTCGGCGCTGTAGCTGGGCGTTGGTCCCTTTGTAGGCCCAGAGCATCAGCAGATTGATCCCCCGCGCGGCCAACGCGTCCACGTAACCCCGCTGATCGAAGTTCGCACCGGACTCCATCCAGCCCTGAGTGACCGAATCGCCGATCAAGAGCCGCGGTTTCCCTTTCCACACGAGATAGTGCCCCGCCTGACTCCCCGACTGCAACACCGTCATCTGGTCAGACGCCAGCAGCGGTAGGGAGGCCAGCCACAGACAGACAAGGCCAGCAGCGGCACGTTTTGGCCAGTGGATCATCTTTCGGCCTCCTGTCGGCGCCGTGCCGCAACAGCGTGCCACGCCGACGGCGCAGAAAACGGGATTGGTATGGGGCGATAATGACTCGGACCACGCCGGGCGAACGACTCGCCGCCGTTCAGTTTGATAAACTGCAAGTGAACGCACAACTGTATCGGTTTGTATCGTTTCTCGCCTGCGCTCCCAAAGTGCCTTGCCGGGTGAGCGAATACGGAAGAAACTCAAGGCTATGGAGCACAAACCCTTGATTCCCAGGGCTTTCGAAAAGCTGCTCACGCCGGCTCGAATTTCTTCATGAACCAAGAATCCCAACATTATCGCATCCTGTTGATCGAAGACGATGCATCGCTCGCGTCGATGGTGGCAGACTTTCTGTCGCCCTATGGATTCGATGTCTCAATCGAAGGACGAGGCGATAGGGCTGTGACGCGGATTGTGGACGAGAATCCGGACGTGGTTGTGCTCGACGTTAATCTGCCCGGACTGGATGGCTTTTCGATCTGCCAGATCGTCAGACCAAGATACCGCGGTGCGATCATCATGCTGACCGCCCGTGGCGAAGAGATCGATGAGGTACTGGGACTCGAAGCCGGAGCGGATGACTACATGGCCAAGCCGGTGCGGCCGCGTGCTTTGTTGGCGCGGTTGAGGATGCATTTGCGTCGCGCGACACCGGAAGAAGAGGCAAGCCAACCGGTTGTCGTTGGTTCGCTGGTGGTCGATGCGGGGCGACGGAGCGTCGAGATCGATGGCGTGCCGGTCGATCTGACGACGGCGGAATTCGACTTGCTGCATCTCCTGGCCCGACACGCCGGTCAGACGCTCAGCCGCAACGATATCTACTTGGAGATACACGAGATGAAGTACGACGGATTGGACCGATCGATCGACCTGCGGATTTCGCGTCTGAGAAAGAAGCTCGGCGACGACCCCGCAAAACCGCAACGCGTCAAGTCCGTCAGAGGAGTCGGCTACATGCTGTCGGTGGAATCATGACACGGCTCTTTGTACGCTTCTATCTTTGTGTATTGATTGTTCTGTTCCTGGCCTGGTATATCCACGGCTCTGTGTTGAAGCAGCGAGCCGATGCGGATCTGGCACTGGTCATCGTGACGGCGCATGGAGGTGGCGCGCGGCTCGTGGCAAGTGAACTGGACGCCGCGCAGCCGGAGGACCGGCAGCGCGTGCTGCAGAAGGTGCGTGAGCCCTTCGACTACCCGGTGGAAGTGATCGCTTTGGTCGATCTGCCGAGTTCCGTTCAACGACAGCTCCGTAGCGGCAAGGATGTCGCCTATTTCCACTCGGACAAAGGGCACTGCGTCGTGGCCGTTTTGTCCGGCGGAGTTGAGGTCGTCCGCCTGGGCCCGTTTCCGGATTACGATCTGCAGGAAGTAGAAGATCAGATCGGAGGTTGGATGCGACTCACGGCGTACAAGCTCGAGGCCGCCAAGCCGGGCCAACGTCCGACAATTCTCCAAGGACTGCAACGGCGTTTCGACATCCCGATCGAGATTGCCGACCGCGGAGACCTGCCCGCCTGGCCGGCGGGGCGCATCGTCCGTGGCGAGAGGGTCGTATTCTACACCCGGGATCCTGCGCCGAACGACCGCTGGTACGCCGCTACGCCGCTGTCAGGCGGGAGAGAAGTAGTCCATTTCGGGCCCTTTCCGAGCTTTGAGAGAATTGAACAGAAAGCGGCGACGACGACGTTGGCCCTCGTGCTGCTTCCTACTGCGCTGGCCATTGCGTTGCTGTTGCGCCCGGTTGCCAGGCAGCTTCGTCACATAGAACACGCCGCGCGGGCGATCGCGGCGGGCGACTTGAGTGCCCGCGTGAACGAACGTCGCGTCCGCTCCGCCAAGCCGCTTGCTCAAGCCTTCAACAACATGGCCACTCGCACCGAGGCGATGGTGCGCACGCAGCGCGAGTTGTTGCAGGCCGTTTCGCACGAACTGCGCACTCCCCTGTCGCGCATGCGGTTTGCCATCGACTTGATTGAAGCGGCGAAAGACGACGAGCAGCGCAGACTACGCCTTGAAGCGTTGAATACAGCAGCCGAGGAACTCGACGAGCTTGTCGGTGAATTACTCAGTTACGTGCGCATGGAAACCAGCGCGCCGCAACTGGACGGCGAACCCTTGGCGGTACAGGACACGCTGGATGTGCTGATTCCCAAGTATGCAGCGTTGCATCCCGACATCCACTTTCAGTCGAACGTCACTGCTGATGGCGAAGAGAACATCGTTGTCGCCGACCGAATCGGCTTCCAACGGGCGATCGGAAACCTCCTAAGCAATGCGGGCCGGTACGCCAAGAGCCAAGTAACGGTCGACGTGAAGTCTGATGAGGCATTCGTCATTGTGGATGTCGACGACGATGGAAGTGGCATTCTCGCCGCTCAGCGAGAACGCGTGTTCGAGCCGTTCGTACGGCTGGACGACAGCGCGACAGGGCGCGGCGTCGGTCTTGGCCTGGCCCTGGTGAAAAGGATTGTGACACAGCACGGCGGCAGCGTCGAAGTGCTAACCAGCCCGCTCGGCGGTTGCCGGATGCGAACAACGTGGCCGGCACCCGCGCGGTAAGGGGAGCAGAAGCCGGCCCGCGGGTCTCCAACTCAACCGTCCTCCGACACCGAACCTGCCGTCCGTTACACATCCAGGTTACGGACGTCGAGGGCATGTTTTTCGATGAATTCGCGTCGCGGTTCGACTTTGTCGCCCATCAGCACGCGGAACATTTCATCCGCGGCACCGAGATCGTGCATGGTGACTTGCACGAGTGTCCGATTGGCCGGATCGAGGGTCGTTTCGCGCAGCTCTTCCGGATTCATTTCACCCAGGCCCTTGAAACGTGTCACGTGCAAGCCTTTTTCACCGGCGGCACGCACGGCCGGCGGCAAGCCACGCAGATCCTCCAGCGGAGTAGGGCTGTCACCGCGCCGCAGGATATAGCGTGGTTCCTCGACCCCGGTTCGCTCTTGCGGTATCAGCGACTGCACATCGAACCCCAGCTTGGCCAGTTCCTTCAGACCGGCATTGATCGTGCGCACCTCGTGCAGTTCGGTAATGTGCAGTTGCGGCTGGTCAGTGGGAGTCGCGTCACCGTTTTCATCTCCGTTCGGATCGTCCATCGACAACTCGGTGCCTGTCCGCGCTTCTTGTTCGTTGAGGAAGTGCTCGAGCGACGCTCGACCACGGAACCAGAGTTCTCGACGTCCGAACAAGCCGTGAATCACGGGCAGCTTTCCCGTCTCCGAGATCCGCCCGCTCGGCATGCGTTCGCAGGCTGATCCCGCGCCGCTCCAGCGCAATCAGCGCTTCTTCCATGGAAGCCAGCGTGAAACAGAGGCGCGTCATCTCTTCGCCCTGGATCTGGCGCCCGTCACCCGGTTCCAGCACAGCGTCACCGAGTCCCTTCTCGAGCAGTTGGGCCTTCATGGCCTCTTCCGATTGCACGTAATATGTAGTGCTCTTGCTGCGGACGCGAAACAGCGGTGGTTGGGCGACGTAGACATGCCCATTGGCGACCAACTGAAACATCTGCCGATAGAAGAAGCACAAGAGGAGGGTGCGGATATGTGATCCGTCCACGTCGGCGTCGGTCATGATGATGACTTTATCGTAGCGCCGTTTGGTCAGGTCTTGTTCGGCACCGATTCCACTGCCGATGGCATGTATCATGCTTTGCACTTCTTCGTTGGCCAAGACTTTATCTTCGCGCGACTTATAGGCGTTGATGATTTTGCCCCGCAACGGCAGAATGGCCTGAAAGTCGCGCAAGCGTCCTCCTTCGGCGCTGCCGCCGGCCGAATCACCCTCCACCAGATACAACTCGCATTTCTCGACTTCGCGGCTGATGCAATCGCGCAGTTTGCCAGGCAAGCCGCCGCCACCCAAGGCATCTTTCCGTTTGCGGAGAATATCCTTGGCCTTCCGCGCCGCTTCCCGCGCTTCGGCCGCCAGCAGCCCCTTGCGAACGATCGTCTTGGCGACTTTCGGGTTTTCCTCCAGATATTTGCTCAAACACTCGCCCACGACCGAGTTGACCAGGCCTTCCACTTCGCCGTTTCCCAGCTTGGTTTTTGTCTGACCTTCGAACTGGGGATGCGGCACGCGCAACGACAGGACGACGGTCAGTCCTTCGCGGAAATCGTCACCGGTCAGCGCCTGGTCTTTTTCCTTGAAGACTCCCTCTTTGCGGCCGTAGTTGTTGAGCGTGCGGGTCAGCGCGCTGCGAAATCCTGAAACGTGTGTCCCGCCTTCGACCGTGTGAATGTTGTTCACATACGAGTGGAGATTCTCGGTGTATTCACCGCTATACTGGAGGGCGATTTCGTAGCCGACAACCATCGTCTTCCCCAGTGAAATAGATCACATCCTTGTGCAATACGTCGCTGGCCCGATTCAGATGTTCGACGAATTGGATAATCCCCCGCTCATAGAGGAACTCATCTCCTTCTCCCACTCGTTCGTCGAAGAAAATGATACGGACGCCACTGTTCAAAAACGCCAATTCCTGCAACCGCTTGTAGAGTAGGTCGAAATTGAACTTCGTGGTCTGAAAAACCGTGGCGTCCGGCTTGAATGTCGTTTTGGTCCCCACCTTTTTCGTCGCGCCAATGCGCTGCACCGGTCCCACCGGAATACCGCGCTCGTACTCTTGCTGGTAGACATGCCCGTCGCGCGACACCTCCACCTCGCACCACTGTGACAAGAAATTCACGACGGTTACGCCGACACCGTGTAAACCACCAGAAGCCTGGTACGCTCCCTTTTCAAATTTGCCGCCAAATTTCAAGACCGTCATCACGCCCTCGAGCGTGGAGACATCGCGGCCCAGCTCTTGCGACAACTGTTCGTGAACCTCAACGGGAATACCTCGCCCATCGTCTTCGACCGTTACCGAACTGTCAGCGTTGACGGTCACTTTGATGTTCTTGGCGAAACCAGCCATGGCTTCGTCGATGGAATTATCAACGACTTCATAGACCAGGTGATGCAGCCCGCGCGAGGTGATGTCACCGATGTACATCGCCGGACGCTTCCGAACGTGTTCCATATCGGAGAGATGCTGCAGGTCCTCGGGCGTGTATTCACTATTCCCTTTCATTCTCTGCGGAGCTTGACCAGCATTTTGCTCCGGCTGATCGACCGGTTCATCGTCACTCATAGGTTTACCAACTGCTTTCTCGTTCTCTCGACAATCCGTCTCGTGTCTAGGTATTACTGCGTCTGGGTCAACAGCACTCGCCCGGCATCCACATCGCACCCACCTCCGTCGAAGGAGCGAGGTCGAAGGGCCGCGACAGGTGATGAACCCGCTGCTGCTCCAAACATCTTTCACCAATTCACACTACTATTTCCTGCCAGCAAGTTACGCTCAAACCGCCCCATTGGCTCGCCGCGATCGCCAACATTTTCGGTTCCTTGCCGAGGTGTCTTTCTCCCTCTGCTCGTTGTCACGTCACGGAACCGACCCGAAATCGGAGATCGCGGATTTTCTGATCGGGGAGAGCAGTCGTGATTTTTTTGAGTAATTCCGTCTTCTGAAACGTCAGTTCCTGGAGCACCATGGAATTGCTGACCGTCACCTCCACCACGCCACGCCGGATATTGCCCAGCCGACTGTGCGATGCCATCGGCTGACCGACGGCTCTCTTCCAGGCCTCTTCCCGCGCGGTGGCTGACTCCAAATGCCCGTACCCGCGCCGCGCCATGAGCGTACTGAGAGTATCTGCGATCCTCTGCGGACTCTTCTGATAATACTGGCGTCGAGCAACGTCTTCGTGCAACTCTCGTATTTCATCGTCCTGCGAGTTTGGCATGCTGCGACTTCTTGTAACGTCGATGATACGAACTTAAAGACTCCACAGCTGCCTGTGCTTCCCCGATTCAATTCGCTTCGAGGCAGCAGGAACCACCTTCCTTACGATCCATTCGCCAAGGAGAAAACTAACGCCACACACACAGAGCCGTCAAGCATTGGATAAAAACCGCCACGCCCGACACACTCAGCGATCTCGTGCCAACGGCATCACCACGTACCCATATCCGTCGTCGGTTGTCAGCAAGGCCGCCGAATCGGCATTCTCGATTTCGAAGGCAATCATCTTTTCTGGATCGAGTACTTTGAGAAAATCGGCAACGTAACGATGATCCAACGTCAGGACCACCGCCGGCCCATCGTAAGGAATCGGAAACTCCACACGAGCCTGACCGACTTCGGCCGTGGACCCGCTGAGAACCAACGATCCGTCGCCAAACGAGAAATCAATCCCACGACTCTCCTCACTGGTCACAATCGAAGCTTGTCTGAGTGCGGAATAGAGCGGCCCGACCGCCAGTTCGATCCGAATCGCTTCACGCCGCACCGGAAACACGTCTCGCCATTTCGGGAAACGTCCCTCCACCAGTCGTGAATACACCGTCGCCCGCGGACTCTTCAGCAGGATGTCGTTGGAGTGTGCAGCAATGCGGACATCGGCGTCCAAATCACTAAAGGCTCGTTCAATCAATTGCATGGACTTCGCCGGGACGATGGTGGCCAATTCATCTCCTTCACACTTTCCGACGGTCTGACAGGGACCCTCCATTTTCGCCAGTCGCCGCCCGTCGGTTCCCACGGCAATGACTTTGTCCGCTCCAAACTCCAACAGCACGCCCCCCAGCGCATATCGACTGCTCTCGGTGTCCGTGGCAAACAACGTACGACGGATAAGTTCTCTCAACAGCCGAGCCGGCAATTCGTGATAGCTCTCGTCAGCGAAAGATGCCACTTCCGGGAACTCATCCGGATTTCCGCCGGATAACTTGAACTCGCTCCGCTCCCCGCGCACCAGCGTTCCCTGCAAGTCGGCCTCCACCGACAATTTGACATCCGTACTCTCACGCAAAATCGAGCCAAATCGACCGACCGGCAGCACGGCACTTCCGGCAGCTTCCACATGAATTCCCGGCACATCGATGCGAATAGCCACTTCCATGTCCGTGGCCAGCAACGTGGCCTCATGTTCGCCGACGATCAGTTTCACATTTTGCAGGATCGGCTTGGGACTCCGGCTCGGCGCTACCGTGGCCGCCGTGTGGAATGCCGCCAGGATTTTGTCGCGTTCACACGTGAACTTCATGAGCGACTACCTTTCATCTCAGACAATGTTCTTCTACTTTTCTTGTTTTGTAAGCAGTAGTATTAATATGCACGTGACGACTGTTGAAAACACCGAGCCAAGGAATCAGAACTGCCAGCGGCACCAGCAGTTCGAGCGTGGTGAAGCCCATTCTTACCGGTGGAAAACTCGTCGATAGCACGTTCAGACTCTGTCGCGCGTTTGTGGGGAAAAGTCGGTTTTGCTGGGGCGGTGTGGTTGCTTGTTGCCGACGGTCAAAGTAACGCACATTTCGCAACATAGATCTAACAACTTATCCACGCAATCTGGTTCTGTTTCTCGAACTTCGATGTTCAATCGTTGCGGCCGCGGGCTGGCAATCGTCCCAGCGTGTTACGACAACGCGCTCAGCTGACTGAGCAGTTCTTCCATGGCTTTGCTAATAGCTGGGTCAGTCTGTTGCAGCAACTCGGTCTTGCGGCAAGCATGCAGCACCGTCGTGTGATCGCGGTTGCCAAAGTAGCGACCGACCGCTTCCAGACTTTTCCTCGTGAGATTCCACGACAACAGCATGGCGACTCCGCGAGCTCGGACGACATGCCGGCGGCGTGATGCGCTGCGAAGTTCCTGGCTCGTTAACGAAAAATACTTGCTGACCTTCGCGGCGATCAGGCGACAGGTTGGCTGTCGCTGGCTGGCTTGGTCCAGCAAGAAACGTCGCACCCGCTCGGCGTCGATCAAGCTCGTCCGCCCATCTGCGGCGTGCCCTAATTGCATGACGGCGTGATTAAGTTGAGGGACGGTGAACGGTTCCGAGTTCTTCTCGGGGGAACTGCCGGCCAGAAGTTCAATGGCGTCCTCCGACAGGTTGACCTCATGAGCATCCGCCAGACGACGCAGCAGCAACCGACGGGCTGCGGTACCCGGTACGGTGAATGCGACCGGAAGCCCGCTGCACAAGCGGCTGCACAGTCGCGGTTGCAGGCGAACATCTGCCGTGGGCGACATGTTGCTGGTAAGTAATATCACCGCGTCAGATTCGAGCAGGAGATCCAGCAGGCGTGCCAATTCATCTTGTGCAGGCCGTTTCGGTTGCAGTAAATGAACGTCGTCGAGTACAAACAGGTCGGCGCAACGACACTTTTCGCGGAGGGCAGACAGGCTATCCGTATCGACGGCGTTGCCGTAGCTGCGGGCGAAATCGGGGCCACAAGTCGCGATCACTCGGTCGTCCGGATATTCCTCTCGCCAGCGTGCGACGAGGCCCAACGCGAGGAAAGTTTTGCCGGTGCCGGTGGGTCCATAGAAAACATATGGATTGTAACGGGTCCGCCGTTGCAGCAACGACTCGGCGGCGTGACGCACCAGCAAATTTTCGTCGCTGCCAATATATTCGCGCAGCAACAAGTGACGCGGTGCGCCCGCGTGGCGCGCCTCGTTGGCTCGCGATGAAAAGGCTTCCAGAGCGATCGAAAAGATGCCGCTAACCACCCAGACTCCGCTGGTGAATTCGGATCCGCAGAGTACAACGCTCGGCTCCACTGGCCGAGCCCCGATTATAGTCGTTTACGCCTGGAGAGGCGAGGCGGCTTGGAGCTTTTTTGGAGTTCCGCGCGACGCTGCAACTGCTTATCTAGTCGGGAAATAGGGCGATTTAACTGTCAGTGTGTGGTTCCGGCGGTGACACGGCGTCCTTGATAGAGTCGGCGTATGGCCTCAATGATGCGTCGCGCCGCCACATCGATGTTTTCGCGGGTCGTAAACGCTCCCAAGCTGAAGCGCAAGGCGCTTTCCACGATGCGCGTCGGCAGCCGCATGGCCAGCAAGACCGCGGATGGCTCGCTGGCACCACTGGCACAAGCCGATCCAATCGAACAGGCCACCCCGGCTAGATCCAAAGCCATATGTACGGCCTGACAATCGAGGCCTGGAAAAGCCACATTGGACGTGTGAGGAAGACGCACGGCACCAAGCCCGTTGATGACAACACCCAGCTCCGCGCCCCGCAGCAGCTCTTCAAAACGGTCCCGCAAAGCTGTCATCCGCGCAGCGCGAGTCTGTGCGTCGCGCTGCCAGATCTGCAAGGCTCGATAGAGCCCCACAGCCAATTCAAGCGGTTCGCTGCCGGGCCGCACACCCATCTGCTGGGTACCGCCAAACAACAATGGGTCGATGCGCAGGTCACGCTTGACGATCAACGCACCGACACCACGTGGTCCGTGGAATTTGTGTGCCGTTAGTGTCAGTGCCTGCACCTGAAGCTGGCCGAAATAGACCGGGATTTTGCCGACCGCCTGTACCGCATCCGTGTGAATCGGAACACCCGCCTGGCGGCACCGTGCCGCCAGTCGCTCGATCGGCTGCAAGACCCCCGTTTCGTTATTGGCCAGCATAATACTGACCAGCCGAGTGTGGGGTGTGAGCAATTCGTCCAGATGCGATTCATCCACAACCCCCGACGTATCAACTCGCAGACGCTGCACGTCAAACCCCCGACGCTGCAACTCCTCGGCCGGTCCCACAACACTTGGATGCTCGACCGACGAAATGATCACGCGTCCCGGCTCTCTGCCACAGAGTCCCAACAAAGCAAGATTGTTGGATTCCGTCCCACCGCTGGTGAGAATGATCCGATCGGCGTGCATACCGGTCGTGTCCGCGCCCAGGATCCGCCCGAGACCGTCGCGAGCCTCTTCCAGAACCTGCCGGGCTCGGCGGCCAAACTGGTGCGAACTGGCGGCGTTGCCGTACCCGGACAAGTAGCACTGGGCCATCGCTTCAGCGACTTCGGGGTGAATAGGTGTCGTGGCATTGTGGTCGAGGTTGATAATCATGATTGTCGTGCTTTGCCTACTCGGGAGCCTCCGCGTGGGTGACAGGTTGCCGATCACGAGCCGCTTGCTCGGTCCCCCCGAGCACTTCGTAGCAACGGGCGCGGCCCTGCAGACTGCTTTCCCGAGCTGGTTCGTGCCGCAGCGCCTCGGTATAGAACTGAATCGCGGTTTCCAGGTTCTGCAGCTCCCCTTGGGTCGCAGCCAACTCCTCAAAACTTCGTGCCAGCAACAGGTTCAAATCGCTCTGCAACGTCTGCGGATTGTCGGTTGCCAAGGCCCGATCGAACAGCGGGGGAATGAGAAAATAGAGGTCTTGCCGCGCCAGAGAGGCCACCTCCGGCCAGAGGACTTTGGCCAAAGCGGGATGATTCTTCGTCCAGGTCTCCCAGTAGCTGGTCATATCGTCGTTGGCGTCCCAGGCATCCAGGTACCGGCAGAGAATCAAAGCGTCCCCTTGCCTCCAGGACCGACCAGCCCGCCGGGTAATCACCAAGTCCCATCTTCTTGGGGGTGCTTGCGCTGCGATGTAGTTGCCGTTGACGAGGGTTTGCTCCAGTTGATACTGGCTGACGCTGCGGGTGATGGGGGAGACCTTGAGCCGGACGAGGGGAAGTTCATAGTACGAGTAGGTCCGCCGCTGAAATGTATCCGCTGCGAACTCCTCACCGTCCACGAGGCCGAAATTCACGATTCCAAAGAACAGAATCAAGGCTATTGTACCCGCCACGAGCAGACCGAAGAAGATACGCACCAAGATCCGGCGAAACATCGTAAGTTATTGGTCTGTAGTGGTTTCAGATTCTGAAATGACGGTACGCCACGCCGCTGCGAGGTCTGCTCACCGTACACCTTCTCCCATTGTTTCTCATGCTAGTCGAGTCCGCAAGCAACCACAGCCGCGGAAGCGGAAAAATGCGCCTCGGCGAGAGCGGACGATGCCAAACGCGGTAAAACGTGTGATCTGCCTATCCTCAGTCCGCCGATCCCAGTAAGATCCTTCGCTCTGCCATGTTCTGCTCTTTTGCACAATGGCGACGGTGCACGGATGCACAAATTCAACAGCTCGATCGATATTGCGGCCCGCATGCTGGTCGTCAGCTCGTTTCTGGTGCTCATGCCTTGCTGGGCGGCCTTCTGGTCTCATGACCGGGGAGAGGAGGGGCAGCCACGCGACGTGGCCAAGATCGTGAGCGGTCCAGCTTCGGTGTCGCTGCCGCCAGACGCGCTCTGTGACCCGCAAAGCCACGATAACTCGGTGGGCCACGACAGGGTCGGTCCGCTGACAGCCGTCCATGTGGAGGGGAGAGAGTCGAACCAGGAATCTGTTACGCCGCCGGTCTCTCTACCGGACCAGGCGATTCTCGGCCTTCAGGAGCGGTTGGAGAAAATGGGTGCTGGATACATGCTCTTGGAGCGGTATCCGGATCCCCAGGGAGGGGTCGCCAGCTGCTACCATTTCGTTTGTCGCATACCGATCCCCGCAAACCCACTCTACCAACGGACTTTTGAGACGGTCGATCGGGACGCGGTGGCAGCGATGCAGCACGTGGTGCGGGAAGTGGAGCTGTGGCAGACCAATCACTCGGGGAAAGGGCCAACCCGGTAGGAATTGCTGGCAGGGGAGGGAATATCTCAATCTCCCAGGCACTCGTATCTTTCAATGCGGGAGTGCTTTAAGATGCGCCGATAGAGGGTTGTCTCACGGCTCTGGGCGGCGATACTTATCACTTGTCCGGGAGCGTTCGCGGGGCATCTCGGCAGCCCCGTGTCGCGGTGACCCGGGTTGGCAGGAAATTGCTTCCTGCGATTTTGCCATTACAGTGAAGTGGTTGTCTGAGCCGATTTAGCGTCATGCGATTCGTCACAACAGTACCGGCTGAGCGACTGCGGAGCGTGGCTCTACGTTATCGTCGGGTGACGGAATACCCGTCGAGCGTGGGTCTGCCACGTCACCGAGGGTGGGAATGGGGGCCGCCCCATCCGCATGGTTTGACAGTCCAGTTGGAGGACCCGGTAGCTCGACGGCAGCGAGTGGAGGCGATATTGTTGGTGACGCGTGAACCGCTCAACAGCCGAAAGTTGGCCCAGCATGCTCGGCTGGCGGACGGTACTGAGGCTCGAACCGTGGTGCGGCAGCTGAATCGGCTCTACGACCGAGCGGGTCGAGCTTTTCGGATTGAGGAAGTGGCGGGTGGCTTTCGCCTGCTGACTCGGCGTCAATTTGCGTCCTGGCTGCGGCGGCTGGAGCATGTGCCGTCCGAGGTGCGGCTTTCCGCACCGGCTATGGAAACGTTGGCCGTGGTAGCCTATCGTCAACCAGTATTGAGGGCTGAGATTGAGGCCATCCGTGGTGTCAACTGCGGTGAAATTCTCCGTCAGCTGATGGAACGAGACTTGGTCCGCATCGGCGGGCGGAGCGACGAATTAGGTCGACCCTACCTTTACACAACTACCAAACGTTTTCTACAACTGTTTGGTCTCCAGAGCCTGGACGAGTTGCCTCGCGCCATGGCGTTACGCAATACGGACAGTTACTCGGACCAGACGAACGGATTACTCGGCGCACCTATGTCCCCCGACGAAGCACCACAGGAGCAGGAGAAATTGGAAGTGACTGTTACATCACCTACCCAATTGCCCGCGGAAGAATTGCTGCAAAAAATGTCCTCTTCGAACGCCGTCGTACCTGCGTACAGTTATGACGCCGCCGATGAGGACCTCGAGTTCGACGAGGATGTCGAAGACGACATCGAGGATGATGTCGACGACGAGGATGACGACGATGTCGAGGACGTCGAGGACGTTGAGGAGGACGATGACTTCGACGAGTTCGAGGATGACGACGAGGACGATGACGACGACGACGACGACGAGGATGACGACGACGACGAGTACGACGACTTCGAGGATGAAGAGTGGGAGGAAGTCGAAGACGACGACGAGGATTTGGAGGAGAGTTGGGACGACGACGACGAGGAATGGGACGACGACGACTTCGACGACGACTGACGATGACGACGACGAAGGAGAATCCGACGACGAGTCCGACGACGAAGAAGACTGGGAAGAATAGACTTCCGCTGTGTGGGTGTGCAGCGCTCAGTCGGGAATCTGGAAGAGATGTCGGAGGGCGTCGAGCAGACCGTGCGGGGAGCCTTTCTTGGCTTCGTCGCGGAGGGATTCCAGAGGTGGGTGGAGGAGTTTGTTAACGAGGCGTTCGAAGGATCGTGTGATTTCTTCCCGCATTCGCGGATCGATTTCACCGAGCTTGTTCATCAGTCGCTGCAGCTCGTCATTTCTCAGTCCATCGGCTTGTTCGCGGAGCCGTTGGATGGTGGGGGCGGTCACGCGGTGATGCCGTTCGGCCATGAAGCGGAGCGTTTCTTCTTCCACAATGCGTTGGGCCTTGGGCCATTCTTTCTGCCGTGCCTTGCGGTTTCTTTCACACACGGCTTGCAGATCATCGATGCAGTAGAGGTAGACGTTGCTGAACTGGGTGATTTCCGGGTCAAAGTCGCGTGGCACGGCCAGGTCGAGCACAAACAGCAGTCGCTCCGATCGTAGCTGCTCAATGGCCCGAAACCGCTCGGCTGTGACGATCGGCTGGGACGCCCCCGTGGTGCTCACGATCAAGTCGGCCCAGCCGATGCGCTCATCGAGTTGTTCCCAGGAGTCGACAGTGGCCTGCAGCCGTTGAGCCAGTGCTTCGGCACGGGCTCGGTGGCGGTTGAGGATCACGATATCGTGAGCCCCTTCATCGCGCAAATAGCGTAGTGTTTCTTCCCCCATCTCGCCGGCACCCAGCAGCAGTATCTTCTTGTGGGTGAAGGTTTCAAAAAACTGTTTGGCGTAATCGGCCACCGCCAGGCTGGGGATGCTGACACGCCGCCGGTTGATCTCCGTCTCATTGGCCACGCGTTTGGCCACGCGGTATGCCGTTTCAAACACGTGGTGTGTCACGGGGCCCGTGGTATGCTCTTCTTGCGCAGCGGCAAAAGCCTGTTTTACTTGTGAGAGAATTTGTGCTTCGCCCACCACCATGCTGTCGAGACTGGCGGCGACCAGAAACAGGTGCCGCACGGCTTCCTGGTCCGACAACTGGAACAGATCTTGGGTCAGGCTGGTCGGATCGAGACCATGATAATCGGCCAGAAACAGGATCATTTCCTGGTGGAGTGGGGAGCCTGCCGGCTCGCGACCGGCCAGGTACAGTTCTACGCGGTTACAGGTGGAAAGTAGCACCGCCTCCGTGTTGGGAAAGCGGTCCTGCAAGCGGCGCAGCGCATCGACGGTCTGCTGCGGAGTGAATGCCAGACGTTCTCGCACTTCGACGGACGAACTGTGGTGGCTGCATCCGACCAGCTGCAGCTTCATCACGCACCTCCGGACCCGAGCGAACGCTCGACGCGAAACGCGTGGTCCTGCTGTGGCTTAAGCGTGGGGAGGTCGGAGCTGGGTGACGCGATGCCATGGCGGCCGGCCAGCACCAGGCTGAGCACCAATCCCAGGAAGACGAAGCTGACCAGCGTGATATAGGCGACTTTGCGTCCTTCGCGGGCCGGCTTGTAGAGGGATTCGAAGAGCGTGGCAATGGCCAGCCAGAGGAAGAGGACCGAAGACGAAAGCACGACCGGATCGGTCCAGGAAACCATCCCCATTTGGCTGGAATGGCGGATGATGTTCAGCACCAGGCCGGCCAGCAGGCCTAGCGCCAGCAGGCCTGTCGACAACAACAAGCTGCGACGGTTGAAACGCTGTAACCACTCGAGACTCGGCAACCGAAAACCGGGTCGTGGCAGTAGTTTGTGCTTGAGTCGGTACGACTGCAGCAGATACATCATGCCGGCGGCAAATCCCAGCGCCGCGACCACCGTGCCCAGCAACAGCATGATGCCGTGGATGATACCCCAGTAGCTAAGTGCCTGCTCGCGGGCGAAGTGGGGCGAGTCGTGCACGGTGTAGGCGGCAGCGATCAGCAGCAGGATCAGGGGGATCAAGAACAGGCCGACGGTATTCTCCGGTCGCCGTATGGCCAGCCCCAGATAGGTTGCGGCCAGCACCCAGGCCCCCAGCAAGCACCAGTCGTACCACGACGACAAGGGACTCAAAGCCGCTCCCAGGATCTCGCTCCTGGCCTGCTCCCACAAATAGGCGGTATGAGCGAACAGGCCGGCGGCGGCGATGGCGATCATCACGATCCAGCGCACGCGGAGACGAAAGAACAGCCGGGAGATTTCCAGTCCCAGCGTTACGCCATAGCTGGCGGCAAAGCAAGTAATGGTGATGCGTGACAACATGTTTTCAGCTCAAAGTGCAGGCTATAGCGCCCCTGCCAACCGATCCGACGCTGGAAAAGCCCGTGATTGCCCCAGTATACACCGGATGTCCATTCCACACCCTTGCCGACGCGAAACGAGCGACAAAAACGCGGCTTCACCGGCTGCATGCACCGCGTGACTCTCAGTTAGTCTACTTGTGGGGCACGACGTGAGCATTCTAAGTCACGTTCCAGCGACCAACGCTCGGCGGGTTGACCGAACCGAGCGGTAGCTCGTGACCAACCTTCGGTCGGTGCCTGTTCGAGGCCCTGCCTCGTTGGAGTCTTCAAGACTGCCCGTCCAGGTCGTATTCCCTTAATTTCTTGTGGAGCGTGTTGCGGTTGATACCCAGTTTGGAGGCCGCTTTGGTCTGCACATTGTGGCAGACGCTCATGACCTGAGCGATCAACTCACGTTCCACTCGGCTCACGATTTTCACGTGCAGATTGTCTTCATCGGGACCGGCGGCGGAAAGGCCCTGTTGCACAACCTCGTAGGTGAGCGATTCGATATCGGCACCACGAATGCGGCTCCGCGTCTGCTGCCCGCCCAGCAGAGTGGGTGGCAGGAGTTCGACGGTCAGTTCATCGCCATCGGCCATAACGACCGCGCGTTCCACGTAGTTCTGCAGTTCGCGCACGTTGCCGGGCCAATGATAATCCTGCATCGCCTGCATGGCTTCCCGCTGGATGTGTACCACATAGCGATCATTGAATTCGTTGTAGTGATTCAGGAAATAGGCGACCAGCTGCGGAATATCTTCGCGTCGCTGGCGCAAGGGAGGAATCTCGATCGGCACGACGTTGAGGCGCCAATAAAGGTCCTCTCGAAAACCCTCTTCCTCGACCATCTCCATCAGGTTGCGATTGCTCGCGGCGATGACGCGGACGTCGACCTGGATGGTCTGAGTATCCCCCACCCGTTCAAATTCCCGCTCTTGCAGCACCCGCAGCAGTTTGACCTGCAGCATGCGGGAGGTGGAGTTGATTTCGTCGAGGAAGATGGAGCCGGTATGCGCGGCTTCAAAACGGCCGGTGCGGTTCTTGATGGCGCCGGTAAAAGCGCCGTGCACGTGGCCAAACAGTTCGCTCTCCAACAGATTCTCGCTTAACGCTCCACAATTGACGCGGACAAACGGTCCACTCGCCCGGTTGCTCAACTGGTGTATGGCCGATGCGATCAGTTCCTTGCCCGTGCCGGTTTCGCCTAACAACAGCACGGAGGCGTTGCTGCGCGCGACTCGCCGGGTCAGACGGTAGGCTTCTTCCATCGCCGGGCTCGATCCAATGATGCCCGGGATCGGTGGTCCCACTTCGTTAATGTGGTTTGCGATGAAACTAGCCATAACTCCGTTGTACCGCTGCTCAGTTAGTGATCCGTCTTCGGAGAATCAGGCGTACGCGTCGGTTCCTCGATGGCGTCCAGAATGGTCGCCAACACCTGCTGAGTATCGCGATCAAGGATTTCACTGCTGTTATAGAGGTCGTATTGGCGGAGGAGCTGATCGCGGGTCAGGAGCAGTCCGTGCCGGCCAATGGCCACGCGCAAGGCCTCGGCCGCCGCCTGCCGAACCGGCACCGGCTGCATCGGCGTACTGGCGATCTCGACCAGCGATCGCTGCGCCAGCGGGGTACCGAGCAAACCGAGCACGCGGACCGCCTGGGGCGCCAAGGTTGGAGCGCTCAAGGCCTGCTGCAGTCGTTCATCCAGTTTGAGCAGGTCATAGAATCCGTATTTGAGCGGCTCGGCCGCCAGCTTGGCCAGCGCATCGAGCGAGACGGCTGCCTCCCGCAGTCGCTCTTCCTCCGACATCTGACGGCGACCAGCCAACTCCATTAGACGTCGCGCATCGTACTCCACATCTGCTTGTGTCTGCGGGGGCGCGAAGGCGATGGTCAGAGGATCGGTGCGGGCGAACAGCGTAGCCGACTGCTCATTCACGTCGCGAACCATCAACCCGACGGGGAGATCCGCCGTCCGCGGATCGCGCCGCAACGTCTGCACAATTTCCCGGTAGCGGGGGTGATCCATCGCGTCGCCAATTAGAATCAGACTGTAATCGGGACTCTCTTGCGCCTGCAGGATCAAGGAGCGGCCCGTCTGCTGCGTGTCCGCGTCGAATCCCAATACGTTGAAGAAACCCGCCAACGTCTGCGCTAAGGTCGTGCGTGGATCCCCAATCAGCACGCGGCGCCGACCGCTGCCGGCAGACAGGTAACCGAGTACGTCCGGCAGGTAACTGCAGCCCGGATAGGGTTGCGACGGATCAATCGACATGATCGCTTGCGCCGCCGCGAACTGCACGCGACGAATCGGACTCACCAGCGACTGGGCCAGCAAACGCGGTTTGCCATCGCTGCTCTTGAGAAGTTCGCCGTTGGCCGTGGCCCCCAACAGATCAATCGCTGCCACCGCCGCGCCCTGCATGTTCCGCTGCAACGCCAACGTCAGGACATCTTCCAATACCGCGGGACTGACGGCCGACACCTCATCAAAAATTGGACCCACTTGCTGCGTCAAAGGACGATCGTAGCCGGTCAGTCGCTTGGCAACTTCGAGGCTGGTCGCCAGATACATCTGTTGGAAGTCCGTACGAGCGGGATCGATCTGATAACGTGCATGGGCAGCTTGAGCAGCCGCGAGAAACGATGCATCGTCAGCGGGCATCGTCTGCTGCAGCGGAACCTTTTGTGATTCGTCCCACATCCACACCGTTACCCGGTTGTCCTGGTCGACCACGCCCGGTGCGGTGCCTGCCAAATATTCGTCCAGACGTCGCGTGAGAAACTGGAGGGCCGCGTCACGTGACGGTACTGCGCCCAGCACCTTGGTGATCATCTGTCGTGCCGCGTCCGAAACACGCGGATCGACGCCTTTTGGCGCGCCCAATCCAGGTTTCTCAGTCGGCGCAAGCACGTAACTCAACAGATAGGGGATGGCCGATTTTGCATCAAGTTGTGCCAGCACTTCGATCACTGCCACGCGCAGATCGTCATCCGATGCTCGGAGTGCCGCGATGAGCGGGTCGACGGCGACCTCGCCCAATGCCACCAGCGCTGCACGCACGGCCTGATGCTCCGACGCTCGACTGGCGTCACTCAACACCGAGATCATGGGGGGTACCGCCACTGGCCCAGCTTTCACCAATTCGACGAGCGCCATCCGCCGCGTGGCAGCATCCGGGTCGCTGAGACGATCGATCAAGGCGGCCAGTCGTTCCGCGTTGCGGAGCCGATCGCTGGCGGCCTGCAGCACCGCATCCGCGACAGCTCCCCCTTCCGGTTGCAGGGATTCGGTCGTGGACAAACGTAGAAACAGAGCCGAGCCAAAGCGTGACTGGAGTTTCGCCAAGGTGGCGGGGTCGGGTTTGAGAGCCAGAAACTGCTTCAGATACTCCTTGGCGAACTCGGCACGATTCAAATTCAACAGAGCCTGGATGTCGTGCATCCATTGTTCTGGTGAAGTCGGCTGGACCTGCAGAATGGCCCGGACCAGCGGATCGGTCTCGGCTGCTACTTTCTTGTCGAATTCAGCCTTCTCGGTCGCCGCCTTCTCGGCCGCCGCCTTGTCGCCCTCGGAGCTTTCACCGGCCGCCGGCGGCGGCTCGTCCGGCATCGAGCTGGCACTAGAGGGATCCTGTCCCCAGAGAGGCACACAGCAGATAAATACCAGGGCAGCAAACACCCCAGAAAAAGTCGCCACGTGACAAACTACCGGGCAAACGACGAGCGGGGAATGGTTGGATGCAAACTTCATGGTTCGTTTCGGGTTCTTGGTTTTACTTCGAGCGCGAAGGGGTTGAAGCTGAGGAAGCTGTGAAAAACGTTCGCCGCCATGACCGCCTCACTCCCGTACTCCATCACGCCACCATGGGGCCGCTCCTAAATCGATAATTTATCTCTCCAGCGACGCACCTGCTCGTCGACCTGGTCCGGTCCGGTCGATCCGTAGCTGATAAAGGCCGCCACCGCGTTCGCGGTACCCAACACCTGATACACCGATTGATCCAGTTCGGGATCCAATTGCTGGAATTCGGAGAGCGGTAAATCGGCCAAGCGAACATCTTGCTGCATGGCCCGCGAGACCAATTGTCCCACGCAGTGGTGAGCCCGTCGCTGAGCCATTCCGCGACGAATCAGGAATTCCATGAGCGTCGTAGCGTCCAGATAACCTTCCTCCAGCCGCGACTCGATCGCCTCGCGGTTCAACTGGGCACCGGCCACCAGCGGTTCTGCCAGCTCCAGGCAAGCCTGGACCGTGTCAAAGCCATCGAACAGCGGAGGCTTGTCTTCCTGCAAGTCACGGTTGTATGCCAACGGTAACCCTTTGACCAGCACGAGCAGTGTCTGCAGGTTGCCCATCACCCGCGCCGCTTTGCCACGCGTCAGCTCCAAGATGTCCGGATTGACTTTCTGCGGCATGATGGACGATCCGGTGCAGAACTGCTGCGGCAACTTGAGGAAGCGAAATTCCGCTGTCGACCATAGTATCCACTCTTCCGCCCAGGTGCTCAAATGCGCGGCGATGACTGCCAGCACAAAGAGCGGTTCGAGGACAAAATCGCGGTCGCTCGAAGCGTCGAGGCTGTTGGCCATCACGGTTTCGAACCCGAGTCGCCGAGCCACGTTATGGCGGTCAATCGCCAGGGAACTTCCGGCTAAAGCGGCACTTCCGAGCGTACAGCTGTTCACGCGACGACGGCAGTCGGAAAACCGCTGCCGATCCCGCTCAAACTTCTCGCAATAGGCCAGCCAGTAATGGGGAGCCAGCACCGGCTGGGCGCGCTGCATGTGAGTATAGCCTGGCAGAATCACGTCCCGGTCTTGATCGCAGCGCAGAACAAAGGCCCGCTGCAAGGCCAACAGTCGTTGATCCACGCGATCGATCGCCTCGCGTACCCAGAGCCGCGTGGCGGTGCTGACCTGATCGTTGCGGCTGCGGCCGGTGTGGAGCTTACGCCCTACATCCCCCAGTCGGTCGATCAAGGCCTGCTCGATATGCATGTGAATGTCTTCCAATTCGACGCGCAGCGGAAACGTCCCCTGCCGAATCTCGGTCCCAATGGCTTCCAGGCCCGCTTCCAGCTGCTGGCATTCGGCCGCCGTGATCAGGCCCACGTCGGCCAACATCTGCGCGTGCGCCAGCGAGCCGGCGATATCGTGTGCGTACAAACGCCGATCGAAGCTTATGCTCTCGGTAAACGTGTCAACACGCTGGTCAGTCGACGTGGCAAAAACGCCGGATCGAGATGGACTCGTCACGCAGAACCCGTCATCAGGTAGGAGATCCAAGGAAAGGTACGGAAGCCGCCACCAAAGCGTCGCAGTCACCCGCGTAGCGGACCCAGGGACGCGCTGACTGCTTAGGATAATAGGTGTTCGCAAGCGAGGCAATTCGCATGGTACGGCCGCGTTTAGCGCCCCGACAAGAAACACCTAAGTCCATACTAAGCAGGGTGTTGAGGACTGTCAACGCGAAACACGCCACCGTGCCCGCTATGTGAGCACCGTGAGCAAATCACAAACATCCCCGCCGCTGGCGGCCTGTTGACGGAGTCGTAGGACAGGCGGGAAGCCTGTACTGGGGAAAGTCACGTGGAGTTGGCACCTGAAACGGGGCGGTCGTGACAGGCACTAAGCCTGTCCGACGTGCTGTTGGTCAACCAAGGCAACGCCCCGCTGGCCTCACTCGACGGCAGCCAGACACGGCACCGTCAAGGTTCGGGCCCCTTGCGAGTTTGTCCGGGACGGTGTTAACTTTGAGGGATTTTACACCCATCACGACGTTCTCCAGCCAAGCGAAGGATTCCTCGAGCGTGCCACGACGAGACGACCTACATAAAATACTGCTGATTGGATCGGGACCGATTGTGATCGGACAGGCCTGCGAGTTCGACTATTCCGGCACGCAGGCCTGCAAGGCGCTGCGCGAAGAAAAATACGAAGTCGTGTTGGTGAACTCCAACCCCGCCACCATCATGACCGATCCCAATACGGCGGATCGGACGTACATTGAGCCCCTGACGTGGGAAATCGTGGCCAAGGTGATCGAGCGCGAGAGGCCCGACGCACTGTTACCCACGGTGGGGGGCCAGACCGGATTGAACTTGGCGATGGATTTGTGGCACCACGGCGTGTTGGAGAAATACGGAGTGGAGATGATCGGTGCCAACGCCCAGGTGATTGCCAAGGCGGAGGAGCGGGATCAGTTCAAGCAGGCGATGGAGCGGATTGGCCTGGAGGTCTGCAACGGCAAGACGGTCCACAACATTGAGGAAGCGCGCGGTGGTCAAGGACATTGGGTTGCCCTGTGTGGTGCGCCCCAGTTTTACGCTGGGTGGATCGGGATCGGCGATCGCGTACAACCGTGGCGAGTTCGACACGCTCGTGCGGCGCGGACTGGATCAAAGTCCGATCACGGAAGTGCTGCTGGAGGAATCGGTCCTGGGCTGGAAAGAGTTCGAGATGGAGGTGATGCGCGACTTGGACGACAACGTCGTGATCATTTGCTCGATCGAGAACTTCGATCCCATGGGCGTGCACACGGGCGATTCGATCACGGTTGCTCCGGCGCAGACGTTGACTGACAAGGAGTACCAGCGGATGCGGGATGCCAGTCTGGCAGTGATTCGCGAGATTGGCGTGGAGACGGGCGGCTCGAACATCCAATTTGCGATTCACCCGCCGACTGGCCGGATGATTGTGATTGAGATGAATCCGCGAGTCAGCCGATCGAGCGCGTTGGCCTCGAAGGCGACGGGATTTCCGATCGCGAAGATTGCCGCCAAACTAGCGGTCGGCTATCGGTTGCACGAGTTGGCGAACGACATTACGCGAGAGACGCAGGCCTGTTTTGAGCCGACGATCGATTACGTGGTCACGAAGATCCCGCGTTTTGCCTTTGAGAAGTTTCCCGAAGCGGATGCCACTTTGACCACGCAGATGAAGAGCGTGGGGGAAACGATGGCGATCGGAAGAACGTTCAAGGAGTCGTTTCAGAAAGCGCTGCGCGGCCTGGAAGTTGGCAGTTTCGGATTCGGTTGCGACGGCAAGGACCTGTGGGGAACGGAGCAGCAGCCGAGTCTGGATGAAATTCGCATCAAGCTATCCACCGCCAACGAGGACCGTGTCTGGTATTTGCGGTATGCGATGAAAGCCGGCATGACGATCGGCGAGATCCACGATCTGTCGGCGATCGATCCGTGGTTCCTTGACCAACTGGCGCAGCTGGTCGAGCAGGAGGAGCAGCTGCGGGGTATCCCCCGGCTGGAAGAGGTGGACGGGGCCACCATGCGACGGGCCAAACAGTTTGGCTTTTCGGACCGCCAGTTGGCGACGATCTTCAACACGCATGAGATGGAAGTCCGGCGGTTCCGGAAAGAGCTGGGTATTCAGACCACGTTCAAGTCGGTCGATACCTGTGCCGCGGAATTCGAAGCGTATACGCCGTATTACTACTCGACCTACGAAGACGAGGACGAAACGCCCCCCAAATCGCCGGACAAGCGGCGGATCATGATTCTCGGGGGCGGGCCCAATCGGATCGGGCAGGGGATCGAGTTCGACTATTGTTGCTGTCACGCCAGTTTCGCCCTCCGGGAACTTGGTATCGAGTCGATTATGGTCAACTCGAATCCGGAGACCGTCAGCACGGACTACGACACGAGCGATCTGCTGTTCTTTGAGCCGTTGACGACCGAAGACGTGCTGAACATTTGTGAGCGGGTACAGCCGGACGGTGTCATTGTGCAGTTTGGCGGGCAGACGCCGTTGAATCTTTCGCGGGCGTTGGCCACGGCTGGAGTCCCGATTATCGGTACCAGCGTCGACACCATCGAAGCGGCGGAGGATCGGGAGAAGTTTCAGCAGCTGCTGCAGAAATTGAATCTCAAGCAACCGGCCAATGGCATCGCTCGCAATCTGAATACGGCTCGACTGGAAGCCAAAAAGATCGGCTTTCCCGCGCTGGTGCGGCCCAGCTTCGTGCTGGGGGGGAGGGCGATGGAGATCTGCTATGACCAGGCTCAGTTTGAGCAGTTTGTGGCGGCGGCCTTCGTCGTCGCTCAAGGCCAACCGGTGCTCATCGATCGCTTTCTGGAAGATGCGACGGAAGTGGATGTGGACGCGGTGAGTGACGGCGAAGACGTCGTGGTGATGGGAATCATGGAACACATCGAGGAGGCTGGTGTTCATTCGGGCGATTCGGCTTGTGCGATTCCGCCCTACAGCTTGCCTGGTCCGGTGGTGCAGGAGATTCGCGAAGCGACGCACGCCATGGCCCGTTACTTGAAGGTCATCGGGCTGATGAATGTGCAGTTCGCGGTGAAGAAAGAAGACGGACGGATGAACGTGTATGTGCTGGAAGTGAATCCGCGAGCCAGCCGCACCGTGCCGTTTGTGGCCAAGGCGACGGGTGTTCCCGTGGCCAAGATCGCCGCCAAGGTGATGGCCGGCAAGAAGCTCGCCGAACTGGGGATTACCAGCGAGCCGATCCCCGCTCACGTGTCGGTGAAGGAAAGTGTCTTTCCGTTCCGCAAGTTCGTGGGGGTCGATATCGTGCTGGGACCGGAGATGCGCAGCACCGGCGAGGTGATGGGAGTGAGCGAACGGTTTTCCATCGCCTTTGCCAAAGGTCAATTGGCTGCCGGCGTCGTCTTGCCCGAGAAGGGAAAGATCTTCATCAGCGTCTCAGCACGGCACAAGCACCATGTCGTGCCGCTCGCGCAACGACTCGCCAACATGGGTTTCGAGCTGCTGGCCACCGAAGGAACCGCTCGACATTTGGGTGAGGCGGGCATCGAGGTCCAACGCGTCAAAAAGATCGCCGAAGGACATCCAAACCTGCTCGATTACATGATCGATGGCGAAATCGCGCTGGTGATGAACACTCCCAGCGGCAAAGGGGCACGCACCGATGAAGGTCGTATTCGCGCCGCCGCCGTGCAACACGGTGTGCCGTGCATCACGACTATCCAGGCTGCCGAAGCAGCCGTGGTCGCCATGGAAGCGTTGCGCGAAGAAGAGATGACCGTCGAGGCCCTGCAGGATCGCTTCCAAGTCTGAGCTGAAGGAACCCAAGTGATGCATCGCCGTGATTTTCACCGTCAGGTGGCTGCCGCTGCACTCGGTTGTGCGGCGCTGGGACCAGCCGCCATTTCGGCAGACGCATGGTCGGACTCGAACGCCGAGGAAAATATGCTGCCCATTATCGATACCCATCAGCATCTGTGGGATCTGCAAAAACAGAATGTGCCGTGGCTCAAGAACGCCTCCGAAGTGCTGCGCCATTCGTACGTCACGCGCGATTATCTGGAAGCCACCAAGGGATTGAATGTAGTCAAAACCATCTACATGGAAATTGATGTCGCTCCGGAAGACCAGGTGGCGGAAGTCGAGCTCGTCACGCAATTGTGCCGTAGTCCGGAGCATCCGACGGTGGCGGCCGTGATTGGTGGACGACCGGGGAGTGAGACCTTCGCGGACTACGCCCGGACGATGGCCAAAAACCCCTACGTCAAAGGCGTACGCCAGGTGCTCCACGGTGACACTCCGCCCGGCTATTGCCTGAGCGATCCGTTTGTGCGCAGTATGCGTTTGCTCGGCGAACTCGGTCTCAGCTTCGACCTCTGCCTGCGCCCCGGTGAGCTGGGTGATGCTGTGAAATTGGTCGCACAGTGCCGCGATACCCAGTTCATCGTCGATCATTGCGGGAATGCCGATGTCAAAGCCTTTCTTCCTGCCGCCCGCCGCGGTGACCAACCACCGAGCCATGATCCGGCTGCCTGGCGCAGAGCTATGAGCGAGCTGGGACAACAGGAGCACGTCGTGTGCAAAATCAGCGGCATCGTGGCGAGCGTGCCGCCGCCCAACTGGGGCCCGGAAGATCTGGCACCCATTGTCAATCACTGCCTCGATGCCTTCGGCCCCAACCGAGTAGTGTTTGGAGGTGATTGGCCCGTCTGCCGCGTCGGCGCCGAGCTGGCCCAGTGGATCAAGGCACTCAAGCAAGTTGTGCAAGATCGGCCGCTGACGCAACAGCAGCAGCTGCTCCACGATAATGCCCAACGTGTGTATCGGTTGGAGGCTTGAGTAGTGAGGCGTGAGTAGTGAGGTCGTTGATTCTCAGGGTGTGCTGTCATGGTGGTGGCCAAGTACCCTGATTTGTATCCGTTCACAGTCTCCGGCGGCAAAGGCTGACTCTAGCTTCAATCTTACTCATACTCATACTCCTCTTCAGAAGTGGCCCACAACCCGCGTCTAGGCCGCAGGCAAAGGAGTGCGGTTCATGCTGAGCTGAGTGAAGTTCTCGCATTTCCTCTTCATGGCCAAGCGGAGCCAGACACCTCGTCGCGCGCAAAATGAGCGCAGGGCGACCGCAAGTGCATGCTGCAGGGTACCGCTGCTGAGCACCGTACCACGAACGGGAAGCTGGCAGGCTGGCGGTTGTCTTTATCCGATCTTGACCCAATCCGCGGCGGGCTCTATTTTGGCTCCACAAAAATGTGTGGTCGGGTGATGACCGCACTCTCGGCACAGCAGCATGGAAGCGAGGGTTTGGCGATGACGGATTCAAGGCAGACAGATTCTAATGGCCCCGTTCCCGTTCCGTTGTTGGACGTCGTCGGCGGCAACCGGCCCTTGCGCGACGAGATACTGGCGGCTATCGCGGGAGTGATCGATTCCGGTCGTTTTTTGCATGGTCCCGACTGCCGAGCGTTGGAAGCCGAAATGGCTCGGCGCTGTGAAGTGCCGCGGGCTGTCAGTTGTGCATCGGGAAGCGATGCCTTGCTGTTGGCGATGATGGCGTTGGAGGTAGGGGCGGGGGACGAAGTGATTGTCCCTAGTTTCACGTTTTTCGCCACAGCCAGTTGTGTGTGGCGCGTCGGTGCCTTGCCCGTATTCGTCGACATCGATCCCGTGACCTTCAACTTGGATCCCGTACAGGTGGAAGCGGCGATCAGCCGAGCCACCAAAGCGATCATTCCCGTCCATCTGTTCGGCCAATGCGCCGCGATGGACGAGATCAACCAACTGGCGGAAAAACATGACCTGTATGTAGTCGAGGATGCGGCCCAGTCGATTGGAGCCGCCTATCAAAGGGCGACCGGCCGGCGGATGGGGTCATGTCGGCTGCTTTAGCTTCTATCCCACCAAGAATCTGGGTGGCATGGGAGACGGCGGCATGCTGACAACCATCCATGAAGAGATGGCTGATCGGCTGGCCCTCTTTGCGGCCCATGGCATGGAACCGCGTTACTATCATCAGGTCGTGGGGATCAACAGCCGCCTCGATTCGTTCCAAGCCGCGGCGCTCAACGTGAAGATGACGCACATCGACCGCTGGAATCGTCAGCGCCAGAAGCACGCCCGGCTCTACAGCGAGCTGTTGACCGATGCCGGGCTGGATAAACGCGTTGGATTGCCCCGTGCGATGCCCGGGCAGAACCATGTCTGGAATCAGTATACGATTCGCGTTCCCGACGGCGAGCGGGATGCGATGCGGGCCTCGCTGGCCGAAGCCAAGATCGGAAGCGAAATCTACTATCCCGTGCCATTGCACCTGCAGGAGTGCTTTGAAACGCTCGGCTACTCCACGGGAAGTCTGCCGGAAACGGAACGAGCGGCGACCGAAGTGCTCTGCTCTACCGGTCTTTCCGGAGTTGACCGAGTCGCAACAGAAGGCGGTGGTCAAGCAGATCTCCCGCTACTACAATCGCCGAGCGCGCAGCGCAGCCTGATCGGTGCGGGTGGCACTAGTATTCTTTTTTGCGCAGCGATTTGCGCATGCTGGGAATCAGCACGCCGAGAAGCCCCAATAGAATGGCCAAGAAGACCAGGGCATAACCGATGGCCCAGCCTTTGGCCAATAGCACGGGCATGCCGGATACTACCGGTGTCTCCCCGGCATGGACGCTGGCCGTCAGCAGCGAAAGTGCTCCGGCGGCTGCGGGGATCGTGCCACGACGAATCAACCGAAAGAATCGCATAGTAGGCTCAGTGTTGTCAGAAGCGGAGTGTGTCAGAAGCACAGGATCAAAAACCAGGATAACCGTTCGCGGAGTTCAGGCCGGGCAGGCAGCAGTATATCTGCCCACTCCTACTCTCACTCTCACTCGCCGCCTCACTCGCAGGCAATGCCACTCACCTCAGCACGCACTTGGGCTCACCTGCGAAGAAGATCATGAGTAAGATTAAGATTACGAACAACCGTGAACGGTCAAAATCAGGTGCGACACTTGTCCGGGGGATCAGAACCCCGGCAGCCCAGGCCGCATCAGCCCTGAGCGTGTCATTGTAATCGGCATGTGCCAGTCTGCCAAATGCCCAGCCTGTGAAATGCCCAGCCGGCGAGCTGGAGCAATGTTTTCAATCTTGACTCTTGCTGAAACCCTCCCGCTGCTTGAAAATGCCAGCTGGTGCTGTTCGTATACCTGCAGCGCCCACAGGTCGCTGGCCATCTGATTTCCGAGATGGCAAAATGGTGGCTATGTTCCGTCGTTTTTACGGGGTTGCGGATGCGGAGGTGGGGAGCCTTGGACGGGGTAGATACGGACAAAAACATCGGATGACAAAAAGAGCTCCTGTGCCGACGTGTCTTTTTGTCGCCCCTATCTTCTTGTCCTTCCAACGAATTGCGTTGGAACGTTGAGTGAGGGGCAGGTGAGTCTGGGCTTGCACCAAACCATTGCGAGCGCCTGGCTGCGCAGCAGAGATACGGTGGCAGTGCTGGCGTTGTTGTTGGCTGTAATTGCTTGCTCCTGTTGCCCCTCGCAAATGGACCATTTGTTACTTGAGCTTGGGGGCGTGAAAAGAAGCATCGTACAGTGCGTTCTGGGATAGGTGAACGAGCGTCTACGGCTAGTGTGCCGTGTTGGGATTCGTCATCAATCGAACGTCTGCTGGGACTCAACGGAGCTACTCGTAACAATGTCTTGGATCGGCTAAGATATCAGCGCCCTGGGCGTACTTTACCAACGGTCAGGAACGAGAAAGCGACAGAAGGCGGCTCTGGTGTGCGATCCGCCGCAGCAGATGGCCTCGTGTTACGGCAATTCGAACCCCGTCTTTGAGCTTATTTGCGCTTTTGAGGCTGAGAATTTCAGAGAGGACGAGATTGCTCGTGCGAATAGATATCTCTGCCATCTTGTTTGCGCTGGCCACCGCATGGCTGATGCCGGGCGCATACGTTTGCGTTTCAGCATCGGAGGAAATACGACTGGTGCTGGCATGTACTGCCGACAACGACCTCTTTCACGTACTTGCAGCGAACGAGATTGCGTGCAGACGCTTTGATTCACCCGCTCAGGCGGTGCAAGCGGCCGACAGCGGCGACGGTGTGCTGATCCTCGCTGACAGGTATCCGGAAACGACGACGGCCATCGATCTGGCAATGTTCGAACAGGCAGCCAAGAAGCAGTTGCGACTGTACGTGGAGTACCCGGCTGCGCTGCCGGGTGTCGAGGTCGGCCAGCCGATAGGCACGCACGGCGGCCAGTGCAAAAAAAAGTCGGCCACGCGGCGGTTGGCAAAATCGTCACACTGGCCGCGATGCCCAGCCCGAGCTATCCCGGCTTGGCGCGGAATCTCTGGTGGATGGGAGGATCGGCGATGTGAACCACGCGTCGGGTCTGTGGCTTGGCTTTCACGGCGATGATCTGCAAGCGGTCATCGACCTGGGAAATACGCAGTCGGTCAATCAGGTTGCCGTCCGGTTCCTCAAGTCGGTCGATCTCGGCATTTACCTGCCGGCTGAAGTGGGGCTCGAAGTGTCGGACGACGGCGAGCGATATCGCGCCGCAGCGACGGTCAAGCCTGCCGCGGCAGACGAAAAGAAGGGCGGTCCGTTGGTAGAATCCATCCAATTCGATCAGCTGGATGCCCGCGCCCGTTATGTTCGTGTGATGGCGAAGAATGTCGCGACAATACCCGCCGGTTCCCCGGCCGCAGGCCTCAAGGCGTGGCTGTTTGCCGATGAGATTATAATCAACCCCGCACTGGAAGCAGGGTCGCGTTAGCGGAGGTCCCCCGTGAAAGATCTTGAGCAACCACACGGCAGTGCTCCTTACCTGGTGGGTGTGTGCCTGGTGGCGTCGCTGGGCGGATTGCTGTTTGGCTTCGATACAGCGGTAATCTCCGGGACGGTCGAGCGGGTAACCGGTCAGTTTGGCCTGAGTGATCTCCAGCAGGGCTGGTTTACCAGCGCGGCTCTGGTGGGCTGTATCCTCGGCGCCGCCATCGCGGGTTGGTTGGGTGACCGCTTTGGCCGCAAACCGAACTTGATCGTGGCGGCAACGCTGTTCTTTATCTCGGCCCTCTTCAGCGCGATTCCGCCGGATTTCTCGGTCCTGATCGTCGCTCGCATGGTCGGCGGGATTGGCGTAGGGATGGCCTCGGTGTTCGCGCCCCTGTACATCTCGGAACTGTCGCCGCCGAAGTGGCGCGGCCGGTTGGTGGCGTTCTATCAACTGTCGATCGTGCTGGGCATCCTCCTGGCATATCTGTCGAATTGGCTGATCGTGTCGTACGCCCAGGCCGATCCCAGCGCATGGGGCAACGAGGGGCTGTTGTATCGCGCATTGGTCGCCGAACCGTGGCGGGCGATGTTCGGCGCCGAGATGCTTCCGGCAGGCCTGTTCTTCGGGCTGCTGTTTTTCGTGCCGGAAAGCCCACGGTGGTTGATCCAGGACGGACGGCAAGACACCGGCCTGCGACTGCTGGCCCGTCTCAGCGGCGCGGCCGAGGCGCGGCTGGAATTTGACAACATCCGGCAGGCGATGTCGCGCGAGAAGGGCTCGATCGCCGAATTGTTTCGGCCGGGTTTGCGCATCGCACTTCTGGTCGGCGTGATGCTGTCGGTCTTCGGGCAGCTTTCGGGGGTCAATATCGTGGTCTATTACGGCCCGAAAATCCTCGCGGCGGCGGGTTTCGAGGAGGTGGCCACACTGTTGGGACAGGTCGGATTCGGTTTGATCAACCTGATCTTCACCATCTTGGCGCTGCTGTTGATCGATCACTTGGGACGCCGGCCACTGCTGGTCGGTGGCATGGCGGTGGTGACCGTCGCGTTGGCGATCATCGGCGGACTGTTCCTGTTCGGTGGTGCGGAGTCGGCCTTGACGGAGGACGCCGCCGGCTTGACGGTGTCACGGACCACCGGGATCTGGATTGGCGTGATGATCTGCGTTTACATGGCCGCCATCGCCTTTTCCATCTGCGCAGTGATTTGGGTACTCACACCGGAGATCTTTCCGAATCGAGTACGCGGTCGGGCGGTCTCGATTTGCACGTTTGCCAACTGGACCACGAACGCGTTCAGCGCCTTCGCCTTTCCCTGGTACGTGGCCACTTTCGGGATGCACACCGGTTTCTTCACCTCGGCGGTCATCTGCCTCGTGGCCACGGTTTTCTTCTTCCGCCTGGTCCCCGAAACCAAGGGCAAGAGCCTGGAAGAAATCGAGCGGTCCTGGTGCCGGTAAATAGGAGGAAGTCGCATGAGTTTACCCGGAAAGAAGATACCACCTGAGCGGGCCGAGGCATTGTGCGGCAGTATCGAGCGTCGCTGCTGGACGACGTGGTACCCTGGTGGATGAAGCATTCGCTCGATCGTGAACTCGGGGGATATTTCAGTCTGCTGGAGCGCGACGGCCGCCGCTGGGCCGACGACAAGTACATGTGGATGAACGGTCGCCAGGTCTGGATGCTCAGCCACTTGTACAACACGCTCGAGCAGAACCCCGACTGGCTCGATGCCGCTCGGCTCGGCGCGAACTTCATGCTTCAGCACGCCTTCACACGTGATGGCAAGATGCACTTCCGGCTCACCCGCGACGGTCGGAGTCGTTCGGAGGTGCTCAGCCTGTACACGGAGGTGTTCGGCGCGATCGCGATGGCCGAGTACAGCCAGGCGGCGGGCGACGAGTCGGCCTGGGAGAAAGCGATGACCATGTACGGCTTCCTCGTCCCGCGGTTGGGTCGGCCGTCAGATACGCCACTGTTGGGTTATCCTGTCCAGGCTGAATTCCACCTGCACGCCCACGACATGTGCCGCATCACGGTCGCCTGGGTGTACAACCAGATTCGCCCGGACAAGCAGTTTGAGGACGACCTCACGTTGTCGGTCGATTCGATCGTCAATCGCCACTGGAAACCGGAACTGCACGCGCTGCTGGAAAATGTGGCACCGGACGGTTCGCCGCTGCTCGATCTGCCCGAGGGCCGCATGTTCCATCCCGGCCACGCCATCGAGAGCGCGTGGATGTTGATGGAGATCGCTCGGGCACGTGGCGACGAGTCCCTGCTACAGACGGCCATCGACATCACGCTGGCCTCACTCGATCACGGCTGGGACCGGGAATGCGGCGGGTTGCGCTACGTCACAAATCTCGATTGGACACCGCCCCATACGCTCGAAGCCGACCTGAAGCTCTGGTGGCCGCACGGCGAGACGCTCTACGCACTGTTGCTGGCGTGGGATCTGACGGGGCGCGATGACCTGGCTCAGTGGTACGAGAAGGTACACGAATACACCTTCTCCCATTTTCCCGACCCCGAGTACGGCGAATGGTTCGGCTACCTCAACCGCGACGGATCCCGCGTGTGGACGGCCAAGGCTAACGGCTGGAAAGGCTTCTTCCATCTGCCCCGCGTCTTGTATCGGTGTTACAGCTTGGTCCGATAGCACGTTTGCACCGGATCGCGCGTGAGGACCTGGCTCCAGTGCGCCGAAACAGGCATGCGCCGCCAAGCCGGCCGCTTGGCTTGATGTAACCGGAGCAGCGCACGATTCACGCGAGTCTCATCTGCTCGTACTCATCTGCTCGTACTCGTCGTGAGAATCGAGTGTTTCGACCGATTTCTTTGCATCGGAAAACCTATGCGGGGGGAAGTAACGCGGCTTTGAGAGCCGAGTGATTTCGGCCTGATGAGCGGATAACCCCATTACGTTGTATGTCATGTGAATACGTAGATGACGGGTACGACATACGCACGGTGCAGGAACTCCTTGGGCATAAGGACGTTCGGACGACAATCATAAGAGCTATACACACGTTCTGAATCGAGGCGGACGCGGTGTCCGGAGCCCGGCCGACGGGCTGCGCCACCGGCCCCGATGAGCGCTAGGCAGAGGCGACCTATCGCGCATAAGATGGGACGACAACGAAGCAACTAACAGCTATAATTGAGGTTAAGGCAATCAACTGCCCGCGTGTTAGGCCGCACATTTGCCGCCTACAGGTAATAGCCAGGAACTTCCTATAACGCATTAGACCAACTTCAAGATATGCCCACATAACCAAGGCATGCAGCGGAGCGGGAAAGGCCATGTTGGAATGGTGACTCAACTCCCCGCCCGCTGATGCCAGGCGTTAAGAGCTTGAAAGAGATTTCCCTGTGTCATCAAGTCGTCGAATTGGGGCTTGATTCTTGCGACGACGCAACAAACGACCGATTCTCGGGAATCACAGCGAGGCCAACCGGGCGTCTCACGCGTGATACGCTCGAACAGATTGACAGACAGGACGCTTGCGTCGATAATTGCGGTAGCGACTTGGCGACTAGCCTGCTGTACGGTTCGGCCTGTCGCCGTCAGGACAGGGGTAACAGGCCGGTCAGCTCAATCGCCGGTTCCACCGCTCGTAGGCACGTGATTGCGAGATTTCTGAAATGACCCTGAACGAACTACTGCCGTCGCTGCATGCCCTTCCGCGTGCTGACAAACTACGGCTCATCCAGCTCTTAGCCGCTGACGTCGCATGTTCGGACAGCATTGCTGCTGCCGACGCGGATACGACATACCCTGTTTGGTCACCCTACCAGGCTTTCGATGGTGCGGCAACACTGTTGCGTGTCCTGGAAGAGGACAAGGCCGCGTCGTGACCGTACATCGATTCCCTTACATCCAAATTGATCCGTCACTTGGTACTGCGAGTGCGCTGCCCTACATGCCGATTCTGCTGACACATGGCCAGCATGAGGTGGCAGTGTCCGCTCTCGTTGATAGCGGTGCAACGCTCAACGTACTGCCGTACAACGTAGGCTGTCAGTTGGGAGCCGTTTGGGAACAACAGACTGTCCCCGTGAGGCTCTCTGGCAACTTGGCCGCATGCGAGGCTCGCGCTTTGCTTCTGACAGGACAAGTTGCCGATTTCGCTCCGGTACGTCTCGCCTTCGCATGGACAAGCAACAACGATTTCCCGGTGATTCTGGGACAGGTCAATTTCTTCATGGAGTTCGATGTCTGTTTCTACCGCTCACGATTGCTGTTTGAAATCACACGCAAAGAGATCTCTCCAGATTGAACGCAAGTGACGAGTGGGATGAGTTTCCGTAGGCGACCTGTTACTGCGGTGATTGCTCGACATCTCGTTGAATGGAAACGTGCTACGTTGGGTAACGTGTAAGCGGATGGCCCGAATGCAAACTGAGCTCAATCGCTCAGCCGAGGATCCGTCCCATCTACTCATACGTTTGGTGATTTGCCTTAAGAAACGACCGTTAGAAAACACGATGCGGCTGCGGCCACGGGCCGTGCCGGACACAGCTTAAGCCCGAGTTGACACCTATGGCTCGTCCGCCGTCAATGAACCCATACGAATCAAGTGCCCATGTGACGACACGACCGGCGACCACCTCCCAACTACTCCCTCTCTGGATTTGGCTCGGAATCGCCGTTGGCGTGTCTTTCTTCTGTACGCCTGCCGACCCAGTAACAGTGCTCCTCGCGTTGGCCTTTGGCTTGATCTGCTTTGGCCTGGGCTGCGTCGTCAGCTCCTTCTGGCATCCGATGTTGAGATTGCTCACGCTGGTCCTGTGGGGGGCGACTGTCGTCTGGCTGTTCCTGTCGGCTGACGGGCTTTACTTTGTCAGCGGTGTGGCACTCTACTCGTTGGTTAGCTTGGTTGCCGGTGTATGGGCATATCGTGCCATTCAGCATGGACGCATTCGGATTCTCGCCTCGTTCTGCGGCGGATACGTGATTGGATCGTTCGCCGGTATACTCGGTACCGTGGCGGGGGCGATCTTAGGTGCACTTCTTGCGAAGTGTTCTCTCCCTCCAACCAAGACGGGGGCAACAAGTGCCCGTGACAACATATGAGAATGACTGGTAACGCCGCACAAGTGATCGCGTGTTGGTCCGTCTGGCGGGCGCGTGCTATGATGACCGCTAACGGCCAAGTTTGGGGAAGCGGAAGCAGGAACTCACACGTTTTCTGAATCGAGCAACATACGACCGATTTCCGAATTGACCTTCCGACCCAGTCGAGGCATATGAAGGCCAATGCGGAGTGGCCTGGCGGCAGCGGTTAGAATTGGGAGTTGGCCGGTTTCAAGTAACGAAGATATTCTGGTTCGAACCGCGGCAGTCGGCATTTCCAGGCGCCAGTAGATGAAGACTCGCATATTGATTGCAGCTGTCATCTTTCTTCCTCTCGCGGGGGCCACGGCGATCATCTCCCCTAAACCACTGCAAGTCACCTACCGCAGGCGTGCTTTGGAACGATGGCACGAAGAAATCTATGCTGAGCCATCGGTGACGTCCGCTGGAATCGCCGACAACTTGTAGGCGGTTCCATGACGGGCCTGGATGCGGTACGCGCCCGCTTTGTGCGCAACGAGGGACTCCCGTTCGCCCGTTTGTTTTCCCAGGCTTCCCCGGTTAGACTTGCTGCTGTGGGAGGAATCATTTTGTCTATCACTTCACGTATCACTAGAACCGCACTGTGTGTCGGCATGGCTCTGAATGTCGCCGGTTCGTTATCGGCGGACGAGGATTGGTGGCAGTTTCGTGGGCCGACCGGAGAGGGGCACACGAGCGCGAAACATCTCCCTCTGACATGGAACGAGAACCAGAAGATTGTCTGGAAGACAGCCATCCATGATCGCGGATGGTCTTCTCCCGTTATTTGCGGAAATCAGATCTGGATCACGACCTCGACGGGGGAGGGGCATAAGCTGTTCGCTGTCTGCGTGGATCGGGAAACAGGGAAGATCGTCCACGATATTCACGTCTTTGATGTCGAACAGCCGCAGTCGATCGCTGCGGAGAATACCTACGCTTCACCGACGCCGGTGATCGAGCCGGGCCGGGTCTACGTGCATTACGGCACCTACGGTACGGCCTGTCTGAACTCCGCCACGGGATCCATCGTCTGGACGCGGCGCGATCTGAACTGCGACCATGAGTCCGGGGCCGGGCCCAGCAGTTCCCCGTTCCTGTTGGGGAACTTGTTGATCGTGAATGTCGACGGCCGCGATGTGCAATATCTGATCGCTCTCGACACATCGAACGGAAAGACCGTCTGGAAAACGGATCGCTCGTTCGATTACGGTACGGTCCCCATTCATCAGCGGAAGGCCTTCACCATGCCGCTTTTGGTTCCCCGCGGGGCCGGGCGGCAGCTTGTCAGTCCGGGAGCGCAGGCCGTCTACGCGTACGATCCCTTGACGGGGGAGGAACTCTGGAAGGTCCGGCACAACGGCTTTTCCAGCGTCCCCCGGCCGGTTTATGGGCACGGGCTCGTGTTCGTCGTCACGGACCATGATCATCCGGAGCTGTGGGCGGTTCGTCCCGATGGAACGGGCGACGTGACTGACAGCCATGTGGCGTGGAAGGAGACCCGCGGCATTCCTTCACGATCGTCCCCGTTGCTGGTGGACGATCTGCTGTACGTCATCAGCCATCAAGGCATTCTCTCCTGTCTGGAAGCGAAAACAGGGGAGGTTGTCTGGAAGAATCGAGTTGAGCACAAGTATTCGGCTTCCCCAATCCACGCCGGCAACCGCATCTATTTATTCAATGAAAACGCCGCCTGCACGGTCATCAGGCCGGGACGGAAGTTTGAAGAGCTGGCTGTCAACCGGCTCAACGAGCAGCAACTGATGGCGAGTCCCGCGGTTGTCGGCGATTCGCTCTTTATTCGAACGGAAAAGTATCTCTACCGCGTTGAAGAGACCTCTTCACAACGTTAGATGCGTTGACAAGCAGCGATGAAGAGCGTCCCCCGGTCAGACTAACTGCTGTCGGCAGGAATCATTTTTTCTATCAGTCGGCTATGAAACACGAACCTCGAGGCCACGCCATGAACACTTCCATGTCCCGTCGCCGATTGCTCGGCCTGGCTGCCGCGGCCTCCGCCGGCGCCGCAGTCCAGCGAAACTTCGCCCTTGGCGCCGATGCGCCGCCTCCGGCCGCAAGGCCGCGTCTGGCGGTGTGCATCGACGCCCTGTTTACGGACGTGCCCTTTGAAGAGCGCCCCGCCAAAGTGAAGGCGGCGGGCCTGGACGCCTGTCGAGTTCTGGGGCTGGCGGGGGCGCGACATGGACCGCCTCGCCCGGATTCGCGAGGAACTCGGCATGGAGGTGGCAGGCTTCGCCTGCGACACCGGCGGCCCCCTGGTGGCCCCAGGCAGCGCCAAGCGGATCATTGCACCGCTTAAGGACACGCTGGCGACGGCCAAGAAGCTCGGCTGCCGCGAGGTCATCGCCGCGGTGGGCAACGAACTGAAGGACGTCCCCCGCGCCCGACAGCACGAGAATTGCGTCGAGGCCTTCCGCGCCGCCGCTCCGTGGTGCGAGGACGCCGGAGTGACGTTAAGCATCGAAACGCTCAATGTGCTGGTCGACCACAAGGGCTACTACCTGGCCACGTCGGAAGAGGGCTTCCGCATGGTCGACGCGGTGGGGAGCCCTCGCGTCCGCCTGCTGTTCGACGTCTACCACCAGCAGATCACCGAGGGCAATCTGATCGCGAACATCACGGCTAACATCGGGAAGATCGCCCACTTCCACGTGGCCGACGTGCCCGGCCGCCACCAGCCGGGCACCGGCGAGATCAACTACCTGAACGTCTTCCGCGCAATCGCCGCCACGGGTTTCACCGGCTTCCTCGGCCTGGAGATGTGGCCTACCGTGGACCACACGAAGGCCGTCCGCGAGTCGATCTCGCTGCTGGCGGAAGCCACGGCCGAGCGGAAGTAGTGAAGCCCAGACATCTGCGCGCCCGCCGCGCACCGGCAGGTCGTGTTGACCATCCCCAAACGCCGGCGGCTGCACACCCGGTTCGATCGGAAGCTCCCGGGCCAGCTCTGCACTTGCGTCACGCTAAGTGTACCGGTGTTCAAATGGTTGTGTGTACACACTCGTGTATTGGGTGGCGCACATCGACACAGTTTGGCCGGGATAGCGAGTTGTGCCCGCTCCGTGTGGCAACCATGGGATCAAGCCATGGCAGACCCATGCCGCATTTACAGGGCCGCCGCGACGGCCTTGCTGCAAAGGGGTGCACCTGACTCGAGCGTTGCACGCAACAACTCGCGGCGGCTGACCATCCCGACGAGTTTGCCGTGAGTGGTCACCGGCAGACGGCGGATCCGGTGCAGAATGAATGTGTCGGCTAACTCGGTCAGAGGTGCTTCGGGTGAGACGCTGATCACATGCTTGGTCATGTGGTCTTTCACCGGCTGTCGGCGACTCAACGGGTCGTAGGTGATGGCCAACAGCGCAAATTCCGAGATGATTCCGAGCAAGAATCCCGTCTCATCCGTCACCGGCAATCCGCTGATTTTGTGATCCAGCAACATCTGCACCGCTTCGCTCAATGAAGCGTTGGGGCGGATCGTCAGGAGGTCCGTTCGCATTACGTCTTTGGCCGTTAACATGCAGTGAGAACCTTTCTTGCCAATCATGGTGAGTCCGATCAGTTGATGCTGTTTCTGGGGTGATCCCAGCTCTCGCGCCGAGAGTCGATGCGGGATCGCAGCCAGTCGGGAAACCATAGCTTACGATCGCTCGGTGAGAAAATTGCGGCGCATCACCAGGCACATATTGGCCCCCCAGCGGACGCGTCGTGCGGCCCGTTAGGCGTCAGAAACGGCATAGGCCGAAAAGGCGGGCGCAAGGTGGATGCCGAGACACCCAAATGACCGGTCACCCTGATTATCAACGGCCTCAAGCCTCATCACTGGGCCAGGCGTGCTCGGATTGCCTGTGCCACCAGTTCGGCATTTCCTGCCACGGATACTTCTTCACTTTCGCCCGTGCGCAGATCTTTGATCTGACACGTGCCGGCCGACAGCTCCTGTTGGCCGGCAATAACGGCGATGCGGAACCCTCGCTGATCGGCATATTTCAGCTGTTGGCCGAGCCGTCGCGGTTCGGGGAAGAGTTCGACACCCAGGCCGGTTCCCCGCAGCAGCGTGGCCAACTTGAGATAGGCGTGCAGCTGCTCTGGATCGAAGTAGATGACCAGTACCTGGGCGGGCGTCGTGACCGTCTCGATCAGCCGCAGTTCTTCCATGGCGGCCAGCAGTCGATCGAGCCCCAGTGATGCGCCGATGCCGGGCAGCTGTTGCCTGGTGAAGAGCCCGGCCAGATTGTCATAGCGTCCGCCCGAGCAGACGCTGCCAATGGTGGGCAAGGACCCTAGAAAAGTCTCGAAAATGGTCCCCGTATAGTAATCCAGGCCGCGGGCGATCGAGACGTCCAGCTTCAACCGTGAGGGGGGCACGCCGGCCGCCTCAACTCCAGCAAACAGCTGCCGCAGACTCGCCACTCCCGCTTCCCCCAATTCGCTGCCGGCCAGAATTGTGTCGAGCTCTTTGAGCACCGCGTCGGGTGCGCCCGACAAGGCTCCCAGTTTGAGCACCTCCACAGCTTGCGTACTCGTGGCACCCGCTTGCTGTTGGATCTCCCGCAAAACACTCTCGGGACCGATCTTGGCCAGCTTGTCGAGCGCGGAGTACGGCGGTCGACTGCTCCAGCAGCTCCAGTTTCTGCAGCAGGCCGTTGAGCACTTTGCGATTGTTGATGTGGATCGCAAAATCCGTGAACCCGATGGCGACGAACAAATCGTGGATGACCAATGCCGTTTCAATGTCCGCCACAACGCTCGTCGTGCCGATCGTGTCGAAGTCGCACTGCATGAACTCGCGGTATCGGCCCCGCTGCGTGTTCTCGCCTCGCCATACCGTCGCGATATGATAACGCTTGAATGGTGTTCCCAGCTCCGCCGCGTGCTGGGCGGCGAACCGAGCCAAGGGGACGGTCAAGTCAAATCGCAAGCCGACGTGACGGCCACCATGATCGACGAATTTGTAGAGCTGGCGGTCCGTTTCCTCGCTCCCTTTGCCCGTCAGAATCTCCAGATACTCGAGCGCCGGCGTGTCGATCGGACTGAAGCCATAAGATCGATAGATGCGTTTGGCTGTTTCGATCAGCTGTTCGCGCGGTATCATGGTCGCCGGCAGATAGTCACGAAACCCCTTCAAGGTGCGCGGCGTGACGAGCGGTGTTTTCTTGACGTTCGCGGCGGTGTTCTTCTTGGGTGTGTTCATGGGGCTGTGTTCATGGGACGGTGTTCATGGGACGGTGTTCTCTGGACGGCCACACAAAAGAGTTCCCCACGGCATAGCCGAGTGACCGTTCGCTGGCCCAGAGCCGCCGGCGGATGGGCAGGCGACACAGCATGCTCAGCGCACGATCGGGAGCACGGCTGGCGGAAGACTGCGAATATCCTGGCCCGGCCTCTGCAAGACCGCCTCGGCATATTCGTGTATCTGCTCAGGCGTCTCAAAATAACGCTCGTAGGTCCACTCGTCCTCGTACTCACAGGCTTCCGTCGAATACTCGCGACAGATCTGCGGACGAGTATCATAGATGCCGCAGAGATGGTTGTCGCGGAGATGCTTGCATTTGGTGTGGACCAGCAAGTACCAGACATTGTCTTCTGTGAATACCGTCGCCCGATCGTGCAGGAGATACCAACGGATATACTCGAAATCCTTCAAGTTCGTCGGAGTATCGATCGGTAGGGCAAAATACCGGCAGCACTTGGCGGTACAGTGATCGCACAGCACTTCGCCAGGCTTCAGGTCTTCACGAGCGATTTTCTTGCGATCTGGCAGGGTCATAACGAATATCTGTGGAGAAGAGGATGTGCCGATAGCGGTCTTTCCGGGAGAACCGGCGGACCACGTCCGCAACGGACGGTGCCGCTGGCCGATCAAGCCGCGCGTCACAGCGTATATTTACTCAAAGTGCTGCGTTCCCGCTCCCGCCAACGGATCCGACGCCGGAAAAGCCTGTCGTGTCGCCAGTACACACCGAATGTGAATTTCGCACCCTTTCCGAGGGGAAACGAGGCACAAAAATACGGCGTTACCGGCTACATGAACCGCGTGACTTGCCGTTTAAGTCCCAGGAAGATTAGCGTATCAGACTTTTTCGATATTGACCAGTTGACTGACATACCCCGACTAGATCGAGCGGACCCAACCATGGAAACCATCATCACCGCCGTCGGACCCGACAATGTGGGGCTGGCTGACCCGATCGTCCATTTCGTGACGGGCCAGGGAGCCAATATCAGCGAAATTCAGATGTACAACCACGACGACGAAGCACTGTTCGCCATGTTGACGCGAATCGAGCTGCCGGCCGAGAAATACGGCGAACTGTGCCACGCCATGGCGGAGGTGGGTCGTGAAACGAATCTATCGATCCGGGTCTGGTCACCCGAGCTGCGTGCCGCACGTCCCCGCCTGGCATTGTGGACCACCTATCGCACCGAACCGCCGTTGGCCCTGTTGCGCGCATCCGTGATGGTCAGATCAAAGCGGATGTGGCTGTCATGATGGGGAACCGCCCGACTTGTCGCGGGATGGCCGAACAGTTTGGCATCGATTGGCACATGCCCGCCGACAGTCAGGGCGTTCCCCGTCCCGAGCAGATGCTGGACCTGGTCGACCAATACGAAGTCGACTATGTCGTGCTGGCTCGCTATATGCGAGTCCTGCCGCCAGCCATCTGCTGGAAATATGCCGGCGGGCGAATCATCAATCTGCACCATGGGCTCCTGCCTAGCTTCCCCGGACCGCGACCGTATCACGATGCGTTCGCCGGACGGATGCTGACCTACGGGGCCACCTGCCACTTCATTGTTCCTGAACTCGACGCCGGAAACCAGATCATCTTCCAGTCGACCTTCACCGTTCCCCCAGGCATGAAGCTGGACGATATTGTCCGCGTCGGGCAGGAAGACAACGAACCGCGCTGTCTGGTCGAAGGAGTGAGAAGAGTGGTCGACCGAGAAATCAAGCTGCACTTCCACCGGGTTGTGGCGCAGACTTAAGCCGTGGGATCGGTCGGAACAGGACGCCAGATCCGTTCATCGTGATGGCTCGCCGACGACCCAAATCGCCACGAGGGAAGCTGTCCTCGTTGCTCACCACACGCACAGACCAAAGCGTCCTGTTCCGAAACCGAGCTGACACCCACGTCAGGGCACGGTCGCGTCCCCACGATACGACCGACCCCAAAAACCACCCACAGAAGGAGTAGATTGCTCATTCTCCTCCAATAGCCTAGTTATCGGATGCAATGTATTTTCACCCATCTGTAAAAACCGTTGCATTCTAAAGAATTTGCGTATTGCCCCTGCCTTGCTCTCTCTGTGCCGATTGCATCGACCATGACGAGGTCGTGGTACCGTCTTTCTCCGCTCCCACATTTTGCCTATATCAACCATCCTTCCAAGAAAACGGGGAGGCTCCCCTTTTTCTGGCGAGGATAGTTGCTCTGAGGGGGGGGCTATGGCACCCCGTCCAGCGGGCCAGCACGCTTTGGAATTGGAGCTTGAACTGTGGGGCCCTTTTCGTGTACTGTCCGGCGATTCCGCGACCGTCAGCTCTTTTGTCGCCAAGTGGCGATCGAGGGAGCAGCGGGGCGGAGATCGAGCGTCTGCCAAATGGAATTGGCGCGCTGCAAGCAACTGGCCTTGCGGGAGTGCAGAATCGTGAGTTCGCATACGCCGACGATGGGACCGCTGATACCACGGATGGAGTGCAGAATGCCGATCGGTCCACGGGAGATCTGCGATTGGAGCTCCTCCAATATCTTTGAACCTCGACGTTCATCGCTGTTGGCGTGGACGGTGCGCATGGCGCAGGTGGCCGACCGTATCGCATCGCGGGCCTTTCCCGCCAGCCTCTGGTCCGGAGTCCGAGGAGAGGGACTGGCCGAGCGAACGCTCAATGGCCTCGGACGGTACTGTCGCCTCATTCCCAGACACCAGGAGGTGGTAGCGGGGGAGCGGGCTCGGCTGCGAATCCAGCAGTCACTGAAGCTACGGCAGACGCGTTTTGAACGATTTCAGATGGCCTGTCGCGTCATGCAGGCTGCCGGTCGTTTTGTTGATGAAGGAAGTGCCGGGCAAGTTCATTTGAATCCGGCCTGTTGCTGGATTCGGATCAACGAAGAACCACATAGTGACCGCGGCAGTCTGTCGAGCAGCGTGCTTTTCTTTCTGGTAAACGACGAAATCCGCGGCTTAAGAATGAACCTGGAAGGCCAGGTGTTGATCAACGAGCTGGCGGACTATCAGCCCTGCACGATTCGTCAATGGGCTCAGCTATCGTCCTTGGCGGATGCCAATCAGTTGAGTGCGCTCGTACGGCACCTGGCGGAGATCGGGCTGGTCGCTTGCGACTGAGGAGCAAACGACGTACCGAAGAAAAGCCACCATGGGCACGAATTTTGTCCTGGATTTGGACCGAAGCTGTTCGAGAATTCTGCCGATCTAATTGTTGCATTCGACGCTTTGGTGTCGAGTGTGTACTACAATAGAATAGTGAAATGAGGGCTCACAAACTTCCGGTCGCCATTCCGGCAGAGGGACCAAACATTTAGCGTTGGCCAGGATCACCAAACGGCTTGTGCAGAAGCACGCCAGATCCTCGCCATTCTCGCAGCGACTCCACTCGTCGCAATCGACCGGAGGTTTGAGATATAGAAGGCTGCGGCACGATCCCGTCAAACGGATCTGCCGCGGCCTTTTTTCGTTCTCGATGGCAGGCCGAGGAGCCTTCTCCGGGCCGATCTATCGGCCATCTTGGCTGTGGGTCCGTCTTGCCGCGCGGGTTGTGCCAGGCACTGTGCGACTTGGTGCCAGGCACCGTGCGACTTGGTGCCAGGCACCATGCGAGTTTGTGAGCTAGGCTTGCGTGCCAGGTGTTCGTGTGCGCGGAGCTGTGTCACGCGGGAGGCATGGCCTTGCGCGCCGTGACCTGGGCTATCTCGAGTCTCAGACTGCACTGAGAACGCCGTCCACCGACAAACAACGGTGTGTCGCGGGCAAAGCCTTCGTTAGGAAGAGAACCATCATGACTCTCTGTTGCTGGACCACCCATCAACACGGCGCACCGTAAATGCGAACTCTCCGAATGCTCTTGTTGATCCTCGGCTGCTATCTGGCGGGTTGGGTCACCGCAGACTTGCTGGTACCGATCGTGCTGGCTAATCGGACTGACAGCGCCTCGGTCAAGGCCACGTCGCGTGGTGAAGCAACGGCCTCCACGCAACGCGCTCGGCAGTCCACGCAGCACTTTGTGACCGAGCACCCTTGAAGCCCTACGGGAGCCGTGCAGGCACCTCTTGGTTCTTAATGCGGTTACGGCCGCAGCCAAACGTGGCTGCGACGCCACAGGCTGCAGCAGGCAAGGGCCATCCCGCAAGCACTGAAGAGGACGAACATTGATGGCTCGGGGACCGAAGCAAACGTCCAACCTGTAATGTCATGGGCTGCCCCAGCGTAAAATCGGAAATGCGCCTACTGCAGTACCGTCATCGACAGTTGCAGGAGCGTGACGAGATCGAGTGCGTTGTGATGCAAGACGCTGCGGATCAACCAGGCGTCACCCGAACGCACGAAGTCGTGATAGGCTGAGGGTATTTCGCGTCCGGGGATATCATCGCTGCGCCGTCGCCGACAGATGAGCCGTTCCAGCGTCTGCAGTTTGCAGTCGGGCAATTGGTTCTTCCATCGCCGGCGGGCATGATGGAGCAGATCGCACTGAATCAGTTCCGGCCGCGGATGGTCGCGCGTCAACGCCGGGAGACCGTCGGCGAAGGGCTCCGCGGTACGATATTCTGAGTCGTGCGGCCGGGTGTCGTAACCCAAATGATGCAGCGTGCTGCGGTCGTGGACCATCGGCCAGTCGAAGCTTTTGCCATTGAACGTCGCCAGCACGCGTTTTCCGGCCAAGATGGTCCAGAGGGTCTGGAGCATGGCCTTTTCTTCAGCGTAATTGCGGGCCAACAGCTGAGAAAGGAGCAATGCGTCGTCGCGTCGGTGAATCAAGCCGATCAGGAAGATCATCGAACCGGCGAACCCGCACGTCTCGAGGTCGAGGTAGACGACGTGGTCGGGTAGACCGTCCCAGAGTGCTCGAAGTTCGCGGGACCGCGTCACGGCCGCGCAGCGGGATTGATCCAGCCGCACGAACTGGTGGCTGAGCCAGTGGTCACCGTGCGGCCAGATGTCGCGGAGCGATCGTTCTCTTTGCCAATGGGTCCCCCAGGCATTATGCAGCTCGATGCCGGCAGGCAACTGAGAGAGGTCTTCGTCTCCGGCCTCCGCGCACGAAAGGCTCGGCGCCGCGCACTCTTCTTCCGCACTGCCTGTGGAGCGCGCCATCTGAAGTGACACCAGCGGAAGTCGCTGCTGATTCAACTCGCTCAGTCGTGCCAGGATGTCTTCACTGAACATTTTCAGCATCGCTCCACCACTCCACCGCTCCGCCACTCCATCACTCGGATCCTCTCCCACGTTCTTCACTGCCGCAGACGACCGGTGCTTGCTGGGCACAGAGCAATTGCAGCAGGTGGACGGTGGCGGCTTTGTCGGGGATCGGGTAACCCCGCATCAAGTCGGGGTCACTATGAATCGCCGGCCGCAGATTGGGGAGTCCCACGCAGCTCGGACATCCATCCTCGCACGCGCATTCCTCGACCATTTGCCGACAGATCGTCAGAAGCGTTTCGATGTGCGCATAGCCCTTCTCGCTGTATCCTAGTCCGCCGGGGTAGCGATCGTAGAGAATCAGGCTGCTATGACCCAGGTTCTTGCTGTCGACGACGCCACTGATATCGCGGCTGTCGCACATGGCGACCATCGGCAGTGCCACGACCGCCAGGTTTCTCAGGCCACATAGCCCTTCGCTGGGCCGAAAGCCGGCTTCTTTCATACTCTGCCGAATCCAGGGTGACGGAGTCAGCCAGAAGGCCGTGGTGGGCAGGTTCTGGGCGGGCAGATCGACGGTTCCAAAGCCGACATTCTCACGCGTGGAGAACTTGATCTTCTTGAACGCCACCGTCTTCCAGCTGACATCGACTTCACCGAAGGCGAGGCGGGCCTGCGGCAACACATCCCGCGTACCGCTCGTGCGCCGTATGTCGACGCTGCTGTCCAGCACGGCCTGCGTGTAGTAGTCCATTTCGTGTCGCTCGACATACGCCACGCGACCTTCCAGGTCCAGTTCCCGCACGAAGTACGATTGACCGTTGTGCAGATAGACCGCTTCCGGATAGACCAGTTCGGGAGCGCTGATCGCATCCACATTGGCGATCACTTCGTGTTCGGGAGTCGATTGGCGGCGGCGTGACGAGCCGGCCTGGGGAGCGTGTTGCTCTGTATCACGCTGGTCGCGCAGGTCACTGATTCTCTGGGATGCGTGTCCGGCCCCCACGACCTCGTCCCGCTTCCTGCGCGTTGCCGTGCTGCAAAGCACGATGCTGAATGTGTTGTCGCTCATGTGCCGCAGGCTGATTTGCTGGGCCGGATTCTGAGCACCGGAGAAATAGTAGGTGTCGTCAATGCAGGAGAGTTGCTGAGAGTCCGCCAGCATCGGCGCGATGTTGGTGGCCAGTTGACCGAACCCTGGGAGCACGTGCTCATGGAGTGGCAATTCAAAAGCGGCGGCCAGGAGGTGTTTGGCCAGCACGTACGGGTTCTCAGGATCCACGACCGCATGTTCGGGACTCTGCGCGAAGAAGTATTGGGGATGGCGGAGCAGATACTGATCGACCGGATCATTGCCGGCCAGCAACACGGTCAGGCTTTCACTGTGGCGACGCCCGCTACGGCCTGCTTGCTGCCAGGTACTGGCGATGGTCCCAGGGTAATGGACCAGCAACGTGACATCGAGCGATCCGATGTCGATCCCCAATTCCAGCGCATTGGTGGCCGCCACGCCGCGCAGTCGCCCGGCGAACAAATCCTGCTCGATCTCGCGACGCTCGTTGGGCAAATAGCCGCCGCGATACGCGCGCATCTGCCTGGCCAGCGGCGACCTCCGTTCGGCGAGTGCCTGCTGTACGTAGCGATTCACCAGTTCCGTGGCTTGACGCGTGCGGGTGAAGGTCAACGTCTGGGCGCCGGATTCCATGGCTTGGGTCATCAGCCACACGGCGTCATCGGTGGCGCTCGAGCGCGCCGAATGAATCAGCATGGTGGCAGAGTGGGTTCCATAGCACGAAGAACTTCCGCCCGCGAGGCGAACCGTCCGTGTCGATCACCTCGACGTTGCGGCCGACCAGTCGAGACGTCAGTTCACCCGGGTTCGCGATGGTGGCACTGGCGGCCAGGAAAACGGGTTGCGAACCGTAATGTTCGCACACCCGCAGCAATCTGCGCAGTACGCAAGCCACGTGCGCACCGAGTATCCCACGATACGTGTGGACCTCGTCCAACACGATGAACTTCAATTCACTGAAGAACCGGCTCCATTTGGGATGGTAGGGGAGGATTGAGGCGTGCAGCATGTCCGGGTTCGACAGGATCAAGTTGGCCTCGGCTTTGATGCGCCGCCGCTGTGCGGTCGGGGTGTCGCCGTCGTAGACACCTGGTCGAATCCGTGGAGCGATCTGTGGGTCGGTGGCGATCAGTTCGAGTTGACCTTTAAGCTGGTCTTGCGCCAGCGCTTTGGTCGGGAAGAGGTAGAGTGCGCGAGCTTGCGGATCGGCGAGGCACGACTCGAGGATCGGGAGGTTGTAGCAGAGTGTCTTACCACTGGCCGTACCACTGACGACCACGATGTCCCGCCCCGCTCGCGCCGCGTCGAGTGCCTGGGCCTGATGATGGTAGAGCTGGTCGATGCCTTGGGCCGCCAGCAGCCGCCGCAACGCGTCCGGCATGGGTCGCTGCGGGTCCGCAAAGCTGCCGGCGCGAGCCGATAGCTCTTCGACGTGTGCCAATTGGCCCGCATAGCGCGGATGACGCTCGATTTCTGCTAGAAATGCCGTGACATCCATGCCGCTGCCTCACACATACTCTCCGGCCGACCGACCCCTCGCAAGTAGGTCTTCCGCATCGCCTACTAAACATGTGTCTACTATACGGATCCCGCCGGTTTGGGCAAGCCTGATTCGGCTGCCACCGTGGCGAGGGTGGCGACGAGGCTGCCTTCGCCCGGCGGTGGTCCCAGCCGAAAAACGTTCTCTATCGTCCCCGCGGCTCTGGCGAGCGCATGTGATTCTGCGTCGAAGAATTCTTCATGGCGGTGCGTGCTGGGGATCTGACGAGGCCCACCACTCACGACGTCAGAACACGAAGGATACCTCGGCAGAAATCGGGCAGATCGTCCGGTTTGCGACTGGAGACGAAGTGCCGATCGACCACCACCGGCTGGTCCTCCCAGATGGCGCCGGCATTGATCAAGTCGTCCTTAATGCCTGGCGAGCCGGTGACGCGGACACCGCGATAGACACCGGCCGAAATGGGAATCCAACCCCCGTGACAGACCGCCGCGATCAACTTTCCGGACACGTGGATTTGGCGGACGATGTTCAGCACCTGAGCATCGCGGCGGAGTTTGTCGGGCATGAATCCGCCGGGGATGACCAATCCGTCAAAATGGTCGGCGGCCACCTCGGAAATCGCGACGTCCGAGATGCAAGGATAACCATGTTTACCCTGATATTCATGCTTCGCTGCGGGCCCGGCCAGCACCACTTCGGCGCCGGCTTCGATCAATCGTAGCTTCGGGTACCACAATTCGAGATCTTCATAGATCTCGCCCACAAACATGAGAATCCGTTTTTTCAAGAGTGGTTGGTCCATTAGTTCCTCGTCGGATAAAGAGCACATCGCCAGGGCAGATGCACCGGCTTGTTGATTCAAGATTCGGTGACCTCGTCTTTAACCACTAGTCCACCACCGGGTTTATCCCGGTGGAGAATCTCGAGATGTGGGTACGACAAGGTCGATGATCCGTCCATCCGTAGTGTACCAGAGCTCACGGCATTCCAGGCCGTCACCCAACAACGATCATGTTTCACTGGGCTCATGTTCTACTGGGCTGCGAACTCATAGATGCGGACATCGGTCGGATCGAGTGTCAGCTCGAGTACAGCGGTGCTTTGCTGGAACGATCCCACAGGGGTCGACTCTTGTTCCAGGATGCGCCGGACAACCCCTTGTTGGGGCAGCGGGTAATCGTCGCGGGTGAGGGTCAGGTGGAGGGGAATCGCTTGCTCCGTCAGATTGACCAGCGCGACGGCCACCGAGCCGTCGACCGCCTGCCACGCTCCGGCCAAGACGTTGTCGGTCGCGCGTGTGAACTCCTGCACCGCATCCTGTTGGCCGGCGTAAATGGACAAGCGGGACATCGGGATGGTTGTTTCACCGGTGCCGGTCACCGGCGGCCGGAGAAACACGCCATCCTGCAAATACTTGCGAGCGTTCTTGCGTAGCCGCGCAATGCGCAGGAGAAAATCCAATTCCGACCGCCGTGTCTCCAACTGCTCGGGCAGGAAATTGGCGATCGTCGGTTGTTGCCCCCAGACAAAAGCACGCCCTTGTTCCAGGCGGAATTGCTGAGCGAATTTCTGGTCGAGCAACGCCAGCGGCTCCCGCGGGGCGTACTGGGTGGGCCACAGGTCGTCATAGGGAGGGCGAGTCAACGAAGAGTAGTTGCCAAACATGACGGCGCAGTCGTGATAGACGGCGTGAAACATCGGGATCGGTTCCCAGACGCCAGGCGCGGCATAGCGTTCCATACTCACCTGCAGGCTGAGCATCAAATCCAGATGAGGCAACCACGCTTCGCCGCAGCCCTCACCGGCCAGGGCCACTTGCTTGCTATCGGCGCATCGTTGCCGAATGTCGCTCTCCAGTGCCTGAAAACCTGTCATCCACCAGGCACCGCCTCCCAGCGGATGACCGTGTGAAGGATCATAACAGGCGAGACTGGAACAGGCCTGATCCATGTAAATGCCGTCCACTCCCAAATCGCAGACGGCTTGCGTCGCCACGCTCGCGTACTTCGTTCTCCAAAAATCGGTCCCCATGCACATCGAAGCACAGGGCACCTTCATGAACGTGTTATAGACCTCCGGCGTGATGGTCCCGTCCGCGTTTTTGACCGCGAATTTTTCCGCTCCTTCTTCCTGCCAGCTGCGCGTGGTCATGCCCCAAAGCCGCTGATTCATGTAGACGATCGAGTGCAGGTCGTGCTGCTGGGCCGCAGCGACCGCCTGTCGCAGGGATGCGGATCCTTCGCGTGGCGGTAGATACTCGGGAAAACCTGCGTCGTAGGGACAACCGTGCCACCAATGCCAGAAGACCGACACAGGCACGCCGACGGCCTCTTGGAGCGCGAGGGCCGGGGCAAGCACACCTGGGGAGCGGCCACGATTCCAGACCCACAGCCCCGTATTGCTCACCCAGGCCGGCGACCGTTTCTGTCGCACGCGGCTCTGCTCCACCCACCGCTGTTGCCGCGCCCACGTCCGATAGAAGGCAGCCGCCGAGTACCAGTCGCCGCGAAAGAGACGTACCTGCACGGCATAGGGGGGCTCGAACACGTCCACCCCTTTCGCTCCCGCAGGCACGTGCACGACCTCGCAACCCAACCCATCCTGACCATCTCCAAACACGGCGAATTGTTTGCGTAGCGCGGCCGTATCGTCGGTGGACAGCATCAGTCCGGGGCCTTGCTCCTGAAACAGCGCCAGGCACTGCAGAGAAAGCAGGCCGGGATATGACCATTCGTAGCGTTTCGCCGCGCCGGCGGGATTGAGCAATTGGCGCGCCTGCCGCGTCTGTTCACCCATCCATATCGGCACCGCCAGCATCTCGCGATCTTGCTTGGTGATTCCGGTGAAACGTGGAAAGTGCAGCGACCGCGGCGTCAAACCGCCGATACCGCTCACCGAAATCCGCCACTGGCTTACCGGTTCGTGCGGTTCGAGACGCACCTGCGCTGTCACCGACAGGTCCGGCGCCGCGGCATCCGCAAAACCTGTCCATCGCAACTCGATCAGCTGCTCGGTTGCAGACAAGGACACCGACACGTTTTCAGCCTGGGCAGGGCCGAGCGTCCGACCATCGTCGAGCAGGAGCTGCCAGAGCGGTCCCGGCGGGTTCGCCTCGCGATGATTGTGGCCGACCGTTTGGTGCTCGAGCGCTGTCAGCCCACCGCGGACTGTCTCGAACACCAGTTTCGCCTGGTCGTTTTGCAGCACGATGGTCTGATCTTGCGCCATGACCGTTGTGAGACGCATGGAAACGGCCAGCATCCAGGCGGCCAGCGCGGCACATCGCCGTGGCGAGGTGATCGATCGAGACTCGGTTGCGGAGCGGAACATGGCCGGCACTCCCATATGGATTCGAAGCATCTTTCGTCGTACCTGGCTCAACGAAAATCGCACACGCGCAGCCGCCAGCATAATCGTTGCAGTTGTCGTTGTCGTCACAGGACGTCGGGAATTGTACTGGTTGGCGAGTTTCGCCAGTCGGGTGGCTCAGCGTGAATTGCTGCAAGGTACATTTGCTGAAGAATCGCGCCAGTCCGTGCCTTGACAGGTTATGCGGGCAACTGGCGCGATGCATGCGGGGCAGCTAGACCGGGAACTAGGGCTGTTTCCTTCCGTGCCTTATGAACCAGCGATATACACGATCATGAACCTGCTATTCCAACCTGACAGACGCGTCTGCCTGGTCATGTTCCTGCTGGCAGGACTCTTGTGCTCCAGTATCGGGTGCGGAACGTCCAAGCAAGATGCCGTACTGGACGCCGGCGCCATGTTGGAGCGATACGAGAAGGATCGGCGCCGGCACGATCCCAATCATTTCAGTGAAGTGGATTTGGGCGAGTACACGGTAAGCCTGAGCCAGCGTCCAAATAAGCAAGAATCTTCCATCTTCTACGTTCGTTTTCATCTCTATGGTGTAGTACCCGACGGGCTGGTGGATGAGTTTGGGAAGTTGCTCGACGCTCATGACAAAACGGTGCGAGAAAAAGTGCGAGAGGTATCTGTGCAATGTGACCTTGACCAGCTGGACAACCCGTCCCTAGGCGGCCTCAAGTCAGAGCTCATCGCGTCGATCAACCGCATTCTCCAGGCGCCGATTTTGCGCGATGTCGTGTTTGGGGATTTTTCATTTGAGCGAGGCTAGCGTGTCGTGTGGCGGGGCGGTTCGATGCGCTTCGCTGGATATTGCAGAGCAAAGGATCCAGAGTGTGACCTCGCCGTTCCTCGATCAACCCATGTTTCTCGCTGAACCCGTTCTTCGTGGCTCCGCGTCGGCCATGCCCATCGCGAGTAACGGTTTGTCTGGGCCCACCACCGAGTCGTGCTCGACCACGGTTCGCCGAGTGGAAGAAGCACTCGATCACATGGAGGAACTGAGTGAGCTGTTGGAGCTCGATCCGACATATGAAGTCGAGCCACTGGATCTGGAGTTACCTGCCGGCTTCAAGTTGTCGGTGGTCATTCCGGTATACAATGAACAGACGACGCTGCGCTCCATTCTGGCTCGAGTTGCCAGCATTCCGATTCCCAAAGAGATTATTCTGGTGGACGACTGCAGCACGGACGGCACTCGCGAGATCCTGCGAACCCTGGAGAGCGCGAACGAGTTTCACGTGCTCTACCAGCCAAGAAACGCGGGAAAGGGAGCTGCGTTGCGGACGGGATTCGCGGCTGCAACGGGGGACGTGGTCGTGATTCAGGACGCGGACCTGGAATACGATCCACGCGATTTTCCCAGGCTGCTTGAACCGATTATTTCCGGCGTAGCCGACGTGGTTTACGGTTCGCGTTTTCTGGGCGATGGACAGCAAGATCCTTCCTGGTGGCACCGCTGGGGGAACGCCCTGCTGACCCGGGCCTCGAACCTGTTCACGCGACTTCGCTTGACCGATATGGAGACGTGTTACAAGGCCTTTCGCCGCGACGTACTTTGCGGAATCGAGATACGACAGGATCGGTTTGGGTTTGAGCCCGAAGTGACCGCCAAACTGGCGCGGCGCGGTGCTCGCATCAGCGAGATCCCGATAACGTACGACGGGCGTGGTTACGAGGAAGGCAAGAAGATTGGCCTCAAAGACGCTTTGAGTGCCTTCTATTGCATAGTGCGCTACGGGTTGAGGGATTAGTCGAAGCAGATGGCCGAGGTATGGCGGGAATCACGTTTTTGCGCCGGACAGCGTGCCTGCTGTTCGCGTGCGTGACCTGTGTCGGGCTTGCGTATTTCGCCCTTCGGATGTCCAGGGCATTACCCTTGGCTAGTCATGCGGTTCGATTTCGCGGACCACAATCCGATTGCCGCTGATTTCAATGATCCGCACCTGTCTCCCGCGTTCGACAAATGAGCCATCGGTGACGACGTCGAGGTAGTCATCGCCAAAAATCGCCTTGCCGGCCGGCCGCAAGGGAGAATCGGACACACCCCAATCTCCGACACCGGCCTGAAATCTGCGTACCGGCGGCAGTGGTTGGCCTTTTTCAGTCGCATTCAGCGCATGGGTAGCGGCGGGGGTGCGCAGCACGAGCCGGTTGAGAACGGGGAGAGAGCCGTAGTAACGGCTCAAGATGACCACGCCGATCAGTGACACCGTTCCCGATCCCACCAACACCAGCAACGAGTTGCCCAAGTGAGTCATGGCCCGAGGACTCTGGGGAATCCAATGTTCCTGGCTGGCCATGATGATCCCGGCAGCCATCAACACCAGTCCGGTGATTCCGGCGATCCCGAATCCCGGGATAATGAACAACTCAACTGCCAGAAATGCGGCTCCGGCCAGGACCAGGATCACCTCGAGCCAACCGGCGGTACCTCCGAGAAACCGGCTCCAGAAGAAGAGGGTGAAGCAGAGTCCGGAAATCAAGCCACCCAGACCGATTCCCGGCGCGCTCAACTCCACCCACAGCGCAATTGCTCCGATGACGAACAACAAGCCGGTCACGAGGGGGATGTTCAGGATATCGACTGCCGTATCGAGGGCATTGTGGCGCAATTCGATCATCGGCCCCTGGGAGACCGGGAATCGCTGTTCCAGCGCCCCGATGTTGGCCACCGTGGCGCTGGCCAGTTGCAGCTCCACAGCGCGGTCGCCATTGACCTCCAGAAACGAACCCTCGCGAGATTCCAATACGGGAGGTCCCTTCTCCCAGACGTTGGGGTTCTCGGATGAATCGATTTCGTGCTGCGACATGAACGAGATCTCACCGGTCTGCTGGTTCGTCACGCGGTACACAACCAGATTCATGTCTACCATGGCCTCGGCCAGTGCCGGCGGCCGTCCCTTGGAGCTGGCCAGGTCCCGCACGCGCCGCGCCAAATCGCTGCGCAGTTTTTCCGGAGCATGGTGAAAGAGCTGATCGGGTCCCAGGAAGATCGGGCCAGCGTCTCCGAGCCGAGCTTGAGGTCCCATCACGATCTCGTCGCAGCCGAGTGATAGAATGGCCGCGCCGCTCAACGCCTCGTCCGGGACGTAGGCGACTGTGTGAGCCCACCCCAGATCGCGCAGCCGATCGGCGATCTTCAAAGTGGCGTCCAGCTCGCCGCCCGGACTGTCGATCTGGAGGATCACCAGATCGGCGCCCAGCTGCTGAGCCTGGTCGAGTTTGCGATCCATGTACTTCTGCAGCATTGGGAGAATCACTCCCGTGACCTCAATGATCACTCCTTTCTCGTAGGTCTTAGCCGGTGGCGGCTCGGGCGGCTTCATCTCGGCCGGCTGCCGTGGCGCTGGCTGCTGGGCACCCGGTCCTGGCTGCTCCTCTGCCATGCCTGTCGACGCCGCCGCGGCGAGTGTCAACAGTATCGGAAGGGCGATTTTTGCGTTCATGGCTGCCTCGGTGTCTTGTTGGACAATGCATGCGGCAAACTCGTGGCGGGGTGGCACCCGGGGCACGAAGCTCATCGGTCACCCTGTTGATCGTAGAGTCTGGCTCCGGCGAGTGTCAAGCAAGCCGTGCCGAGGGGGAGGGGAGTAAGAGTAAGAGTAAGAGAGAGATCGCATTGTTACGGCAGCCCTGCACGGTCGAAACTCCGTGAAGGTTACTCAATGCCGTGGGCCCTGGATTGACGGTCTGAGCGGTGAACATCATGCTGATCAGGTTACAAGGGTCATCCGATGACTGACGAAAGGGTGTTATGTCGCAACAGCTCGTGATTCTGACAGAAGGACAATCCAATCCCCACACGGCCAAGACGGCTTGCAGCGTCATGCGCTATCGACCGGGCGATGTTGTGGCGGTGTTGGACAGCACGCAGCGCGGGCTGACGGCTCAACAACTGCTGGGTGTCGGTGGTGATATTCCCGTCGTCGGTACGCTGGAGGAAGCGGCCGGAGCCAACACGCTGTTGATTGGCATCGCGCCACCCGGAGGGAAGGTGCCGGGAGCCTGGAGGCCGGTGATATTGGAGGCTATTCTTCGCGGCATGGATGTCGTTTCCGGATTGCACGATTTCCTGAGCGAAGATCACGAGTTTGCTGAGGCTGCCGCACAGCGCGGTGTGAAACTGATCGACGTCCGCCGTAACAAAGAAAAGGAAATCGCTCGCCGCGTTGGTTTGCGGGACGATTGTCTGCGCATTCATACGGTGGGTCACGATTGCAGTGTCGGGAAGATGGTGACGGCGATTGAAGTCACCAACGAACTGAAACGGCGCGGGCACGACGCGAAATTCCTGGCCAGTGGCCAGACCGGGATCATGGTGGAAGGCGACGGAGTTTCAGTCGATTGTGTCGTGGCCGACTTCATCAGCGGATCCATTGAACGCTTGATCCTGGCACAACAACACCACGATATTCTGCTGATTGAGGGGCAGGGGAGCCTGGTACATCCGTCCTATTCGGGGGTCACCTTGGGATTGCTGCACGGTTGCTCGCCGCATGGCTTGATCCTCTGTTATGAGATAGGGCGGGAAACGGTCACCGGAATTCCCCACATGCGGATCCCGCCGTTGGCTGAAATCAAACGACTCAACGAGCTGATGGCCAGCATGATGCAGCCTTGCGAAGTCATCGGGATCTCCATGAACGGTCGGCTGGTGCCACCGGAAGACGCTCAGCGCGAGCGGCAACGAGTACGCCAGGAGTTTCAACTGCCGGTGTGTGACATCTTTCGGGATGGTCCGCAAGAGTTGGCTGACGCGGTGCTGCGACTGCGCGAGCGGCTGGCCTAACGTAGCACGGACTTCAGCCCGTTTCCGAACCCGGGAAGGGTCGCCCGGCGCCGGTCGATTTTCCGGGGTTTCACGATTTCTCGTGGCTAAACGTAAGACGCGGGCTGTCCTACAGTCTTCTCATCATCCGAAATCGCTGTGGACCGCCCGTTTACGGAATAGCCGCGGCATAACAACCAGAATCACGGCAACTCGAGTTCTTATCGCGCCAGATGAGACGACGCCTTCCAGGTAGTGCTTGCTGATTGCGCGGATCGTGCGGGTCGTGCCTGCCTCGAGTGCCAATCTGTCCCTTGTGGCTTGTACGGGATAGTCGCAGCATAGTGTCTGAATCACCTTTCTGATTCACAGCGTTTACGGAGACTCGTTGGGTGAAAAGCCAATTACTGACCCGCGTGGATGAAGGTGGACGATGCATCTGAGCAAAGACCGTCTTTTTCGCTCCTGGTTACTCAGGGGCTCTCCCGCAGCAGCGCAAAGCATGGCGAGGGGGCAGAGAAACAAGGCCGGAATCGACGCACTGCCGGCGATTGTCGCAGCAGTGTTGTGCGATCCTGCTGCTCGCGTTTCACCAATTCATGGAGGTTTAATCAGATGACCGGACGTCTCCGTTGGAGTTGCCAGTTGGCGACATGGACGATTTTGCTGACGGGAGTGGCTCGCTTTTCCACGGCAGAAGTGCCTTCGGCTTTCACGACTGCGCGATTGGCGACGCTCCAGGGGGAGGAGCAGCAGCCAGCCGCGCCCCAGCCGGACTCGCAGTGGTCGGCCCTGCCTCAGTGTGACGATCGTGCTTGCCTCGACGAGTCCTGCTACGAGTGCCCGTGTCCCGTCTGGGCCGTGTCAGCCGGGGCCCTTTTCCTGAGTCGCAGCAACCCCGACAATGACATGCTGTACCAGGACAACACGGGTGGAGTGTACGGGTCCGATTTCGACTTGGGATGGGGAACGGGCTTCCAGATCGAATTGGCGCGACGCAACATCAATTGCGGCGATGACATCGTCGCTCGCCTGTTTATCGTCGATGGTTGGTCGGCTGATGCAGTGGCCAATTTCCCAGGCAACCTGCAAGCCAATACCGCGCCGGTTGTCGGCATCGCCGGACCGCGCGAGTTTGCTTCCCATCTGACCTCGGAACTAACCTCCTTTGAACTCGATTATTACTGCCAGTCGACATGGTCACCGGCAGTCAAATGGTTGGTGGGCATTCGCACGCTGGAGTTGGACGAGACCATGGGCACCGGGCTGGTGTTTCCCGGAGGTGGTCTGCCGGCCGTCTGCCACACGGTAGGGGTGCAGAATCGGCTCTACGGTGTGCAAATTGGCGGTGAAGTCAAATTGCTCAATACGTCCGGTTTGTCGCTCAAAGGTATCCTGACAACCGGTCTCTACGGCAATTCAGCCAGCCACACGAGTGCCTTGTGGGAAGACATGGCCACACCTGACTACGTGGTCGACCGGCATAGCGTGTTGTCTTTTGTGGGAGAGTCGGGGCTCGCCGGCCAGTACCAACTGACGGATAACCTTGCGTTGCGCGCCGACTACCGCGTGTTATGGGTCACGGGAGTCGCCCAAGCCAACGAACAGCTGCCGGTGTCGAACTTCATTGCCGGGACCGGGATCGATGTAGACGGCAGCGCTTTCTATCACGGTGTGTTTGTCGGACTGGATTGGTCATTCTGAGGTATTCGGCGCGTCAACGCCGGCGTTTTGGGATACCTCAGGGGACATCACGGCATCGTCCGCTTCAGGGCGAGGACGGTGCCGTCGGACCATCAGACGAGTGCGTAGTCCGTCTGCTACGTGCCCTCGCGTATTTCGATGCGCGTGCGTCTTGGGAACGAATCGGGAAAACGGAATGCGGAACGGGAAGGACGGGAGCCGCAAGGAACCGTTCCCGGACCGATTCGCTTCACTCTCGATTCACACCGGCGCGCACGTAGTCGCATCCGCAACGTTACGCGCCGCGTGCCCGCATCTTGCAGGCCAAAATGCTCATTGCCTTGCGGCCCGGCCTTCCAAATGACATTGCGTGATCATGGGAACAGTCGGGAATTCAGGAGGGGTGCCACTGGCTCTGCCAGTGCCGCAGCGAATCCCCGGCCGCGCCATCGTTCTGGTCGGGAGGAATTGTTTCCAGGATCACGCAAGGCCATTCAGCACGACTCTCCTCGCATTTGGGCACCGGCGGTGCGGACTCGATCAAGCTGTGCCGGTCCTTGGGATGAGCCGCGAATTGATGTAGACTACCTTACGAGAAATCGCGCAGGACAAGATTGAAACGGTCACCAGGGTATCAGCAAATGAAGCTCCACTTGCACGCCTTTGAATTGCCGCTGCGCCACGTCTTCACGATCTCGCGCGAATCGACGGAAGTCCAATCGACACTGATCGTGGAACTTGTCGACGGCGAATTCCACGGTTACGGCGAGTCGACAACCAACAGTTACTATGGCTATACGATCAGCAACATGGCGGCAGCTCTCGACAGCGTCCGGCCGGTGCTCGAAGCGCAGTCGCTCGAAGATCCGGCTCAACTGTGGGAACAGCTCAACGGCGCATTGGGCACGAATCCTTTCGCGCAATGTGCGCTCGATCAGGCTGCCTACGACTTATGGGGCAAGAAGCTCGCTAAGCCGGTCTTTGAATTGTGGGGGCTCAATACCGACAACATTCCGCTCACAGACTATACGATCGGCATCGACAAGATCGATGTGATGGTCAGTAAGATGAAGGAATTTCCCGACTGGCCGATCTACAAAATCAAGCTGGGAACGCCCTACGATCTGGAGATCATTCGCGAGTTGCGCCGGCACACCAGTGCGATATTTCGCGTGGATGCCAACTGTGCCTGGACAGTGGAAGAGACGATTCGCAACTCGCGGGAGCTGAAGTCGTTGGGGGTTCAATTCATCGAGCAGCCGATGGCCGCTGATCAATGGGAAGGGATGCAGCAGGTCTATGAGCAATCGGCGCTGCCGATGATCGCCGACGAGAGTTGTATCGTGGAAACGGATGTGCAGCGCTGCCAGGGTTATTTTCACGGCATCAATATTAAGTTAAGCAAATGTGGTGGACTGACCCCGGCTCGGCGGATGATTCAGCAGGCGCGGCAGTTGGGTTTGGAGGTGATGGTCGGGTGCATGACCGAATCGACTGTCGGCATTTCGGCCATTGCACAGTTGCTGCCGCTGCTGGACTACGTCGATATGGATGGAGCGCTACTGCTGGCGGAGGATGTCGCGACGGGTGTACGATTGGAGCAAGGACGTTGTATCTACCCGAGTGAGAATGGTAACGGTGTACGATTGACGAAATCGGGACGGATCGATCTGTAAACGTGGCGACGAGAATGGCATCGCGGCATTGCGAAAAAGGGGGGGCCCTGCCGATGATCAGATCCACGCGATTGAGCCGGCGCAAGTTCTTTGTCCGCGGTCTTCAGTTGGCCGGCGGCTCGATGGCCGCCGCGATGATGATCCCCTCGCACGTGCTGGCGCGCCATGGACAGCCCGGCGCGAATGACAAGATTGCGGTGGGCTACATCGGTGCCGGGCGGCGCGCCAATCAGTTGATGAGTCTGCCTCAGGAGGGGCGTATTGTGGCGGCCGCCGATGTTGACTTGTCTCGGGCCGAAGCTGTGGCGGCAAAACATTCCTGCCGAGCATATCAGGATTATCGCCAGCTCCTGGATGCAGACGATATCGATGCCGTCTTCATCGCCACTCCCGATCATTGGCACGTGCGGCCAGCGATACACGCGTGCCTGGCCGAGAAAGATATCTACTTGGAGAAACCGCTGTCGTTGACCATCCGCGAGGGACGTCAGTTGGTGGAGGCGGTCCGCCAGCATGAGCGGGTGCTGCAGACCGGTTCTCAGCGGCGCAGCATGGCCGGCCACCGGCGCGGTTGCGAGCTGGTGCGCAATGGCTTGGCCGGGAAAATCCACACCGTGGTGATCCAGAATTATCCGAGCCCGTGGCAGTGCCAATTCGCTGCGCAGGAAGTTCCGGCACAGCTCGATTGGAACGCCTGGTGCGGGATGACGCGGCCGGTGGGGTTTCATCCCGACATTTTCCTCCAGCGCTCGAATCCGGGCTGGATTTCGCTCCAACCTTATTCCGGGGGTGAAATGACCGGGACCGGAGCGCACGGTTTCGATCAGATCCAATGGGCGTTGGAGATGGATCACACCGGACCGGTGGAAGTGTGGTGTGAAGGGGGGCAGCTCGAGCCAGTGGTCTATACCGAGCCGGAGGGCCTGGCGCGAGGTAATCAACTGACCAGTCGCGGCCGGCGCGTGCGGATGCGGTACGCCAACGGAGTGGTGATTCGGTTGGAAGAGAACGGCCCGGCGGCCGGTGGCGAATTCATTGGGGATCTGGGAAAGATCCGGATCGGAAACAATGAGTTTTCCAGCAGTCCCGCCGAGTTGGCGCTGACGCCCGAAGAGGAGTTGCCGCGGCGACTGCCGGTGATCAATAATCACATCCAGGACTGGTTTGACGCGATCAAGAGCCGTTCGCGCCCCATCGCGGACGTGGAGATTGGTCATCGATCCGCGATCTTGTGCCACCTGGGCAATATCGCCCGGTGGACGGGGCGGCACTTGCAGTGGGATCCCACATCGGAAACGTTTATCAACGACGATGAGGCGAACAGCTTTCTCGATCGCCCGCGTCGTGAAGGTTTTGAGTTGCCGTTATTCTGAATCGATGAGGCGCATTTCAGCAGTGCGACAGTGGAACCTCCCGTGGACCGATTCACGGCAGGGGCAGGGCCGTGCCTGCCGCTGTGCACGCTGTCACCCGATCCTTTGTGAAAGGCTCAACCATGGTCCAGACAACGCTTCCGAAATTCAATATGGACACGACCGAGACCGGATGTTGCCCGCGATTTGACCCTGCTCCTTGGGACGAGCAGGAATTCCGCATCGAGGATCGCCTGTTTCTGCTGGCCCGAACGTGGAACTTCCTGCACATTCCGTTGAACATGGGGTCGATGATGAAGAAGACGTGGGCCAAGATCCAGGCCGCGGAGGCAGCGCCCCAAGATGACTTTCTGGTCCTCTCGACCGACCCGTCACCCTGGCGCGGTGAACACTATTTCGCGGTCACGAAGGATGTCCCCGACGCCGAGATGGTTCGCTTGACGGGAGATTTTCTCGTCAAAGTCTATGAAGGGCCGTACCGCGACGCAGGCAAGTGGGTTAAGGACATGCAGAGTCGAGTGGTGTCAGCCGGTAAGCAGCTCCGCAAATTATATTTCTTTTACACGACCTGCCCGAAGTGCGCGAAGCACTACGGCAAGAACTACGTCGTGGCATTCGCGGAAATCTGAGGCCCGACTAACAAGCTCCGGGATCTCGCGGCAGATCATCACACGGGGAATGGTCCGGACGCTCGGCAGTGACGGGTTCCTGGTTCGAGTTGATTGGCCGGCGACGCATGTAGCGATCCAAGCGAATCGTCTTGGTGCCGGACCGCCCGCCAATCAGCACTTTCTTCCAATTCACCGACAACTCGGCTTCGTCGGTCGAGAATTCGCGGATGTAATGGCCGCGCATGGTGGCTGGTGAATTGGCCGGGGGCATTCGCACGGCGCGTCGTACGTCCGCCAAATCGACCAGCGTCGTGGCCAATCCGGCTGCCTGCAACATCTGAAAATAGCCGACCGGCGAAAGTTCGTGGTACCGGACGTCGATTTTCTTCCGGGCGTTCCAGGAGAGATCGCTCCCCGCCTCATCCAGCAAGTGCTTCTTCGTTACCCAATCGACCGAGCCAATCAGCGAGCTCGGCGCTTGCCCTGTTGCTTGTAGTGTCTCGAGGCCGTTGAGCACGTCCTCCCAGCGAAAGAGCACTTCGCGAGCTTCGGCCGTCGCGTCCAACTGCCGATCCACAAACGCTCGGCACGCATCCAAATAGAAGCGTTGTATGTCGAGCGCCGTCATCTGGCGACCGTCGGCAAACCGGACGCGTTGTGCGAGCGAAGGATCGCGACAGAGTTGATGCAAGGCGCGGATGGGATGCCGTAGCGACGGAAGCGGGGGCAACGCGTTGGCCTGAATCACATCGAGCACCAGATCGGTGGTCCCCACCCGCAAGAACTCGGCCACTTCCGCCATGTTCGAGTCACCCAAACCGATCTGCAAGTCGCTGGTGCCGTCGGAAGAGCTGACCGAACTCTCGCGGCGACAACCACGACTCGGCACACATCGCCTTGAAGAAATGCCCCATGGTGAAGATGGGACGGTCTTTCAGGAAACCACCCAGCCCGAGCACGCAGTTGATGGCTGTTGCCTTATCGGCCAGCAGAAACTGGCCGTCGTCGTCCACCATCCCCGACCCGGCGAGAATACAGCGGCTGACCAGCAACGGCAGCAGCTGACGACGCGTGCGGCGAAAGGCCGACAGAGACGTCAGCACCAGCAGACTGATCGCCAAAGGTGCTGAGACAATTCGCGTCATCCACAACAATACGACTTCCAGCCACGCGGGTGTGGGGCCACCGGACTCCTTACCCTCCACCAGGTCCCGGCCGAACAAAACCAAAGCCAACGCTTGCGGACGAGCCACCAGTAGCTGCAAGGGGAGATAGATCAGTCCGGCAAACGCCAGATAGACCAGAATCCCACCGATCATCAATCCGATGCCCAGCCACGTCAGCAGCAGAAGCGGGATGAGGAGCACGAGACCCAAACGCCATATGCCACAACGATGCGGAGCTGCCCAGCGGAAGTTCGTAGTTCTCCTGAGCCCCGTAGACATGACCGCTGGCGTCACGATCGTTTTTCACCAAAGAAAGATGTCCGTCCACGTCGGACAGGTGAGCACACTGGCTGAGCAATTGATCTTGAGCCCGCTGGTAGCAGAGGACTTCTCGCGGGCCGCGGCACTCGGGTGTCGCGCCTTCGATCAGCCCGCCGCCGGCCGCCGGCCGCTCGGTCTCAAACCAGATGGCCCCGCCATTGGCCAGGAAGACTCCCTCCTTGAAATGCTTGGCCGGGGCCGTCAAGACGTGCCGTCCTACGCGGGCAATCAGAGCCTGATAGAGATGGAACCGAGAGGGTGACTTGCCGAGACCTTCCCGGGGACGGAAACGGATCGCGTACTCCGTCTCCAGTCCGATCAATCGCTCCAGTAGAGGCACGCTATTCGCCACCGTGCGGGACAGTCGTCTCGTCCAAATAGTTCTTGCTGTCCTCAGCGCTGTCGCGCCGAATCTGAGCCACCACTTCCTTCAGCAACGCCGTCTAGCAGGCGGTCCTCGTCGCACCGACACGCTCCACCGGATCACGAAAAACCTGGAGTTTCTCAGTCATGGGGATTCCCTTGTTAGCCACAGACATTGATCATTGGTGAGGAGATCTGTCCCTGGTCCCCGCGCTGGATCGGCCCTGTTGACCGGCACCACCCAAGGGGGCTCCATGCACCGACTTGGCCCGACTTACGGGGTTACGGATCGGAGAGCGAACTGGTTCCGGGCGGACATCTCCTGAGAGTCTATCCTATCCAGCGGACTCCACGGTGGCAAGGAACGGCTGTTTCCGGACTGCCCCCCCCACGCGACCGGCGAGGGTGAGGCTTCGCGCCGACGGCCATTGGTAGCTGCCCAGTCGATTCGCCAGGATCAACCCGGTGGAGAATCTCGAGATGTGGGTAAGGACAAGGCCAAAAGCCTGTCCCGGCGGACATTTTCACTTGCCAACCCCCGCAAACCGATGTCCTCGGTGATCGCATCGCCATCTCGATGGTCCTTTCAGAAGGGGCATTCACGGTGCGGGGCGAAACGTCTACCGTAGATCCAGGTGGCACGCCGCGCTGCCACCGACGAGCCATGTAGAGAGAGAGTCATGGAGCCAGTCGCGTTCCGATTTCACTCCCGTACGTCAACGGGTGGATACGCCGGCGGCACAATAATGGTTGAGCCATGAAGACGCTGATCAAGAATGCCACGGTGGTGCTGTCCGACGGGTGCTCACAAGTCTCGGTGCTGATCGACGGCACGCGAATCGCCGATATTGATCCGGCACCTCAGGTGGGCGTGGACGAGTCGATCGATGCCACCGGTCTCCATCTGCTGCCGGGAGTGATCGACGATCAGGTCCATTTCCGCGAGCCAGGTCTGACCCACAAGGAAGATCTGCGCCATGCCACGCGAGCCTGCGCGAAGGGGGGAGTCACCACTTTCTTCGATATGCCCAACACGCGTCCCACGACGGTGACCGTCGGGCGGCTCGACGAGAAACTCGACCTGGCCGCTCGTCAGAGCCTGGTCAACTACGGTTTCTACATCGGTGCGACAACCGACAACATCCAGGAACTTGCCACTGCCCAGCGTACACCCGGAATCAAGATCTTCATCGGGTCCAGTACCGGGGATCTGTTGGTGGATGACCAGGAGGCGTTGGAACGCATCTTCGCCGAAACCACGTTGCCGATCGCCGCTCATTGCGAAGACGAAACGACGGTTCGCAAGAACATGCAGCGCTTCGCCGACTCAGACAATGTCGCGGACCATTCGAAGATCCGCGATCATCAGGCTGCGCTGATCGCCACGCGTCGCGCGATCGATCTGGCCATCCGGCACCAGCATCGGTTCCACGTCCTGCATGTATCGACCGGCGCCGAGGCGGCACTGCTGGCAGACCATCACAACTTGATCACTGCCGAGGTCTGCCCGCATCATCTGTTCTTCACCATCGACGACTATGCTCGGCTCGGTACACTTATCCAGATGAACCCGTCGGTGAAGACGGCGGAAGACGCGCAGCAACTCTGGCAGGCGCTGCTCGCTGGCAGGATCCAAGTCATTGCCACCGATCATGCGCCCCACACGCTCGACGAAAAAGCGGCGCCCTACCCGAAATCCCCGTCCGGCCTGCCGGCCGTGGAGAATTCACTGGCCTTGATGCTCAACCAGGTTCATCTGGGGCATTGCACTCTGGAACAAGTGGTCCACTGGATGTGCGAAGCACCCGCTCGCGTTTGGGATCTGGTGAACAAGGGGAGTATTGTCCGTGGATATGACGCCGACCTGGTGCTGGTCGATCTCCACAAACAGGCGGTTGTACGGAACGAGAACCAGCAGACCAAGTGCGGTTGGAGCCCCTGGCATGACACGACGCTCACCGGTTGGCCCGTGCGCACCTGGGTGATGGGGCACCAAGTGTACTGCGAAGGGCAGTTCAATGAATCGCGCATGGGGCGCGAGGCGCAGTTCGATCACGTGCGCGGCGGATACTGGATATAAAGGGGTACCACTGTTGTGCCACCGGCTCTGCCAGTGCAGCGACAAGGGCCGCACCGCACCACGGACGGATCAAGTCTGTGGGGCGGTGATTTCGAACGCGGCTCCGAGGCCCAGTTAGTCGTTCGACAAGACGATCTTGTTGCGCACGATCAACGTCTCCAGGGCATACACGAAATAGGGGAACGGATATTGGGGACGACGCGTGCGCGCGTAGCGAAACGATGCGTAGACGAGTGACACGGGGAGCTTGTCCTTTTCGACCCATCCGACCACCCAGCCGATGTATTCTTTCTCGTTCTCGCGAGTGGCTTTCAGCCCCTTGTTGAGCATCTGACGCAACTCTTCGGGAATTACCTTGGCGTTGGCATCCTTGACGGCTGACGAAAGGGCCGTCGTCTGTGCGTCCGCCCGCGCAGCCCATGACCCCACACCCAAAGCCAACGATACCAGCAGTGTCAGTACAATTTGTTTCATGAGATGGCCTCCCCGACAGCCTTCCATGCCGCCGGTAACTTGCCGCCCTGATGAACGAGTGGATCGGTACCAGCCTGCGCAACATGACGTGGCGGTTGACCGGAGCGCGCAATGGTACACGTAACGATAAGCCGGGTGCTTTTACTCGAACATGCTTCGCAGGACAAGATCGATGCGCAATCCCCCCAGCTTGGGGGCCGCACGGCGGCCACACTCCCTCCGGTTTCCGTCGGGTTCATCCCGGCGGGACCACAACTGTTCCGCTACAATCTCCACATGAATCGTTCCCCTTCCACCCTCCGCACCGCGAACCGCAAACAGCTCAATGCGCTTATTGGTCCGATGTGCGAGTTGATGGTGTTGTTGGAGCGAGCACTCACCGAATCGGGTGAGCTCTCTGGCACGAAGTCAGAGGCGATGACGCCCCAGCAACAGGCCCTGCTGGCGTCCTTTGCGCTGCTGCTGGCTCGGCTTGACAGGCAGGAAGGTGAGGGCGATGGGGTCGGTCCGCGCGAGACGGGCACAGAACAAATGGTCCCGCCGTACGCGCAGCGGGAGCTGTCGCAGTTGCAGCAGATGCAACGACGCGTCCCGGAGATCGCTCGCGCGGCGGAATCGCTGCGTCGGTGGCTGGAGGCCCCTCAGGCGGAGCAAATCTTACACGAGATCAATGCGCGGGGGACATCCGAGGAGCCCTTGGTTCACTTGTTTGAGTTGCTGCTCTCTCGCAGCGACCGATCCTTACGCCGAAGTCGTGGCGTCTATTTCACACCGTTTCCGTTGGTGCGGTACATCGTGCGTAGTACTGATCTGCTCTTGCGCCGCGAGCTAGGGGTAGATAGCGGCTTGATCACTGGTCTGCCGCAGTTGCGGATTGTCGATCCCTCGTGCGGCAGCGGTGCGTTTCTGTTGGGCGTGTTGCAGTATGCGCATCTTGCGTTCACGAAAGAGCGGGAACCGAATCGTTGGCCGAGCTTTGCCGAGGAAACACTGCTGCCAAGCCTGATGGGGATCGATGTCATGCCGGCATGTTGTGGTGCAGCGGAGATGCTGGTCCGGCGTTGGCTTGCCTGTCCGAGGGGGACGGCCCGTGTGCCGGGTTCGGCAGTGCGATATCGAGATGAGACAGTCTGGTCGGCACACTGTGGCAATCCGCTGAGCGAAGTGGATTATGTACGGAAACTTTTTGCGCAGCGTGTACCGGTAATTCTGGGGAATCCTCCCTACGCCATTTTCGGGCAGCGCAACCGCGGGGATTGGATTCTCACACAGCTGGAGGAATACAAACGGGGGCTGGACGAAAAGAAACTGAACCTGGACGACGATTTCATCAAGTTTCTCCGCTGGGCTCAGTATTGGATTGACCAGGCCGGTCGCGGCATCGTGGCGATGGTGACGAACAACACGTATCTGGCCGGGCTCACACACCGGCAGATGCGCTCCTCTTTGTCCGGCACGTTCGATCAGATGTATGTGCTGGATCTGCACGGCAGCAGCAAGAAGCGGGAGACTGCTCCCGACGGCGGCGCAGATGAAAACGTCTTTCCGATCCAGCAAGGTGTGGCGATCAGTCTGTTTGTCAAGACAGGACCGAATGCTGCGCAACCGCGTCGAGTCGTTCATGCTGATTTATGGGGTACGCGCGGCGACAAGTTGAAGGCACTGGCCAATGCCGACGTGACAACGCTCAAGTGGACGACGTGCCAGTCACATTCGCCGTTCCACTTCTTTGTGCCGCGGAGCGACGAGGATGCGGATGGTTACGGTGAATGGCCACGATTGAGCGAGATATTCCAGCATTACGTATCGGGAGTGCAGACGAAATGTGACGCGCTGTTTGTCGGTCACACATTCGAGGAAGTTGAAACCAGGATGAGCAGCTTCCTGCGTGATGCAGCGCTCGGGCGGTTCACGTCGGACTTTCCACAGTGGCTGCGGAACAAAGCTGCTGGCGTGACGTTTGATCGTCGATGTATTCGTCCTTATATGGTGGCGCCGCTGGATGTGCGATGGGTGTACTATGAACCGCGACTCCTGGGACGTGCTCGGTACCAGTTGATCCGTCAGTGGGACGCCGGCAGCATCGCGCTGGTCTTCATGCGCCAGGCGACGGAGCGTGACGACTACGATCATTTCCTGGTGACCGACACGCTGGTATCTGATCGAGTTTTCTACAGCGCTCACGGAGCACCGTTTGTCGCTCCGCTGTACGTGCGAGAGGGGGGGAATCGCACCGCCAATCTGCAGGCGAATTTCCTGCAGAGCCTCACACAACGGCTGGGTATCCCGTTCACGGCAGAAGAGGAGAGTTTACCGCCTCATTTCGCTGCGCGCGATGTGCTGCATTGGCTTTATGCCGCCGTCCATGGCCGCGTGTATCGCCGGCGATATCACTCGCTGCTGTGTATAGACTTTCCACGTGTCGCCTGGCCGGAGAATACCACTCAGTTCACTCGCCTGTGTCAGTTGGGGAAGATGCTGGTGGAAGCACAGCTGAGCGTGATCTCGGGAAACCAGAGTTCGGCGGTTGCGCCGGCCTGCGAGCACTGGTGCGACCGGCAAGCCGCGAGTGTGCGGATCCCGGCAGGCTACCCACTCTGGCGGCAAGGCCGCCTGGCGCTGAGCAGAGAGTTTGCTTGGCCGGAACCGGTCGAGGAGGATGTGTGGACGTTTCGCCTGGGAGGTTATCGCGTGCTCCAGCGGTGGCTGAAACAACGCAAGCAGCGACAGTTGTTGCCGCCAGACCTGGGCCACTTGGAAAAGATGATCCATGCCATTCGCTCGACGTGCCGGATCATGGATACGATCGACAGTGTATCGTCAGGTGTGGCAGCAAATACGGGAGAGATCCGTGAAACCGAATAGACGCATCCGCTTGGCGGCTGTGCTTGTGTCGTGTGAACTATCAGTACACGTCGTCGTGCGTTCCAACGGTGAGAAGCAGGATCGCCTCGGCACCTTCGCGTTCGACGAAGTCAAAGAGGATGCGCAAATCGTAGCCCGCACCACAGGCCCAGACTCCCTCCAAGTTGCCGGAAAGCTTGTGTGTCTTCAATCGTGGATCGAAGGCGTCTTGTGACAGCAATTGCAGTGTTGTTTCCACCGCCGCCGCTAATTGCGGTCGTTTCTTTAGGAACCGGCGAAGCGCGGATGAATGCCTTCGTTTGGAGTAGTTCACGGTTCATGGCTGAGATCGTCCATGATCTGTTGCACTGTTGCCGACCGGGCGCCGCCGCCGATGAACTCCGCACGAGCTTCTGCCACGTCGCCAGCAAGCTTCGTGCGATTCTTCTCCGCAAGCCGGCGGCGAAGAATCTCGAGAAGACTCTCCTGCTCGTCGTCGGACAATTTGTCTGCGGCATCAACGACATCGGAAAAGGTAGGCATTGGCAACTCCCGTTCACTGGCAAGGCGTCGAAATCGCGCTCCCGCATGCTTCGGGAAAATGCAAACGGGGGCGTAACCTATTTTACTGGACATGCTCTGCGTTTGCCAGTTCTGCCAACCTGCCGATACGCTGCTTTCAGACGGTCAATGCCGGTCGTGATGAATGCCTGGTGGCTCTTTCAAAGACGGATTCCACGTGGATCGAACAACGAGACGCCGATCAAAGTGACGTGAAGGTCGTGGCCGCTTCGTCAAACGGACTGAAGTCCGTTCTACGTAAGGACCGTGGCGATGGCGTCGCAGAGTCGATCCATGTTGCTGGGGGTCATGCCGGCGACGTTGATGCGCCCGCTGCGCACGAGGTAGATCGAGTACTCACTCCGCAGCGCATCGACCTGCTGGGGCGATATCCCGGAGAACGAGAACATGCCTCGCTGGCGCGTGATAAACGAGAAATCGCGATCCACTCCCTTGGCACGCAGCGTGTCGACAAACAGCTGACGCATGCCGGCGATGCGGTCCCGCATCGCGGCCACTTCCCCCGTCCATTGACTGCGCAGCGCCGGATCACCCAGCACGGTGGCCACGATCGCACCGCCATGTTTGGGTGGATTGCTGTAGTTGGTACGGATGCAGATCTTGACGTGGCTGAGTCCCCTCTGGGCAGCATCGGCCGAGTCGGCCACGAGTGTCATGGCACCGACCCGCTCACCGTACAGCCCGAAGTTTTTGGAGAAGGAGCTGCAGACCAAGGCTTCCGGCATGACGGAGAGCAACGCCTGCAAGCCGGTGGCGTCTTCTTCCAATCCCTCGGCCAGCCCCTGGTAGGCAAAGTCGACCAGTGGCAGCACGCCGCGTTGTGTCAGCAGACTGCCGATCTGCTTCCATTGCTCGACGGTCGGGTCGATACCGGTTGGATTGTGGCAGCAGGCATGCAGGCAGATCGCATCACCCGCGGGGATCTTGCCCAGGGCCGACATCATGGCATCGAAATCGAGCCCCGTGCCGGAGGCATCGATGTAGGGATATTCCGGCACTTCCACACCGGCCGCTTGAAATACGCTGGGGTGATTGGCCCAGGTCGGGTTGACTGCACCAGATCCGCTTGGTCCCCAGTTTCTGCTGCAGGAAGTCGGCGGCCACGCGCAGCGCTCCGGTACCCCCTGGGGTTTGTGCCGTGACCGCCCGCTGACTGGTCACGATTTCGTGGTTGGCACCGAACAACAGTTCGCGCACGTGCCGGGCATACTCGGGGAGCCCGTCGATGCCCAGGTAGCTCTTGCTGGTTTCCTCGGCCAACAGTCGCTTCTCGGCTTCGCGCACGACGCTCAGAATCGGAGTCTTGCCGTTGGCGTCCTGATAGACTCCCACCGACAGATTGATTTTCTGTGGATGGGAGTCCTTCTTGAAAGCTTCTGTCAAACCCAGAATGGCGTCTGGGGGAGCCATTTGGAGCGTCTCGAACATCGATCCACACCTTTCTCGCAAGAGGTCGCCAACAGGCTGTCACAACGCAGCGTTGCCAAGAGTTCAATCGTAACGTGCCTGCCTCGATTGCCATAGTCCCGCGCACGGAATCGGATGCAGAATCCGCTGTGAAATGACAGGCTGGAAGCCTCTCCCACGTAACTCATTTCCGTGCGCGTCCTCGGGTCACCGGGAGGCCATTTCGGCATCTTGAACGGGCAGGTTGCTGGCCCCGTTGCCGTTCACATCGTAGCAAATCGCCGGGCTCGTCGTGATCCAGGCTGTGATCACCCATCGCGCGGGCGTACAGGCAGTACAGGCGGGGACGAGCACCAGGATGAGCGCCGTGGCGACGGCCAGACCGAAGGCCAGGCTGTTGGCCATGGGGACGAGAATCTGGCCCTGGAAAGACGTTTCCAGGAGCATGGGGGTGAGTCCGGCAATCGTGGTGATGGAGGTGAGGATCACCGGCTGGAAACGCCGCATGCCAGCTTCGATCAGCGCCTCGCGCAGCGGCAGTCCGGCCTCGATGCGATGGTTGATGAAATCGATCAAGACGATGGAGTCGTTGACGACCACGCCGGTCAAGGCGATCATCCCGAAGAGGCTCAGAATCGTGAATTCCAATCCCATGACGGCATGCCCCAAGGCAGCGCCGATGAATCCGAACGGGACGATGGCCAGGATGATCAGGGGCTGCATATAGGAGCGGAATTCGAGCGTCAGGAGGGCAAACATGGCCAGCAGCGCCGCCAGGAAGCCGAACTTCAGGCTGTCGATCGATTCGTTGGTCGTCTCTTGCTGCCCCTCCCACCGCACCCGCATTTCCGGGTACGTCGCGAGCAACTCCGGTATGAAATTGTCGCGCAAGTTCGCCACGACATCGTGGGCGTTGGCGCTCCCCTGCACATCGGCGGAAATCGTAATGGAGCGGCGTTGATCGCGGCGGTTGATTTGCGAATAGCCCTTCGTGGCCTCGATCTCGGCCAGTTGCGTGATCGGTCGTTCGATGCCGTCGCCGGTGCGGATGCGAATGTTCTCGAAGTCAGCCATGGACCGCCGCTGCTGGGGCGGATAGCGGACCATGAGTTTCACCTCATGCCGCCCCCGTTGCAGACGCATGACTTCTTCGCCGTAGTAGGTCGCCCGCACCGTTTCGGCCAGGTCCGCGACCGAGACTCCCAGCGCCTTGGCCTCCTCCTTCACGCGGATCTGGTATTCCCATTTCCCCGGCCGCGAGTCATCCTCGATATCGATGACTCCTTCATACGTCGCCAGCTTGGCTTTGCAGACTTCGACGGCCTCCTCCAATCGCGCGAAGTTCTGCTGGCCGGCGGGAGAGAGGAGTTTGAATTCAATCGACTTCCCTCCCGGCCCCATGTCCTCGCCGGCAAACGTCAAGCTCTCGATGCCAGGGAACTCGGCCGCGTACTGTTCGTTCCACTTCTTTCGCCACAATTCGATCAACCGCTCGCTGTGTACGTCACGATTCTCGGGGGCCACCAACTCGACACTGACCAGTCCCAGATGACCTCCGGCAAAGGAGCCGCCGATGGCTGAGGCGTTGTTGGGATAGGTGGTCCAACCGGCCATGCGATAGCGGTGCTTGACCAAATCTCCTCCTTCTTGCTCCGCAACTTTCAGCAACGCTTCTTCGATCTTCTCCGTCGCTCGATCCGTGACGTGACCAGGTGTTCCATCGGGAAACGTGACGCGTGCATCGATCGTGCGGGAGTCGAGTTTCGGAAAGGCCACAAACGGAATCACCCCCGCGCGAATGAATCCCGCCACCATCAGCAGCAGGAAGACGGCGATGGAAAGACACCGTGCCGGGATGATGAATCGACCATTTCAGAGTGGGCAGGTAGGTCTTCGTGATCAAGCGATCGAGCACGCGACTCGACCAATCGTGCAGGCGATGCGACAGGTCGGCCAGCGGCCGCAGGGGAAAAAGAACTACGCGAAAGAAGCGGAAGATCCAGCTGTCCACATGCGACAGGTGGCAGGGGAGAATGAACATCGCCTCCAGCAACGAGATGATCAGCATGGCGATGACGGCCAAGGGCATGACCGCGAAGAACTTGCCCATCACGCCGGCCACGAACATCAAAGGGACGAAAGCGATGATCGTGGTCGCGACCGAGGCAAACACGGACGGGAGTACTTCATAGGTCCCGTCGATCGCCGCGCGCACGGGCTTCTTGTTCATGGTCCGGTGCTGGTAAATGTTCTCGCCAATCACAATGCGCGTCATCCACCACGATCCCCAGTGCCATGAGAAACGCGAACATCGACAGCATGTTCAAGGTTTGGCCGGTGGCCAGCAGCACCGCCCCGGCACCAAAAACCGAGACGGGAATCCCCAACGCGACCCAGAAGGCGAGCCGCAGGTCGAGAAAGATGGCCAGCACGATGAAGACCAGTGCCAGGCCCTGCAGGCCGTTTCGCACGAGCATGTGCAGGCGATCTTTCACATCCACGCGACCGGTCGTCCCAGTACGAGAGCTGATAGCCCTGGAACTTGGCATTCGTGACGTAGCCGCGCACTTCTTCGGCCATCGCCAGCAGGTCTTCGCTGGTCGTGCGATTCACCGATATCACCAGGCCCGGCTGGCCGTCGATCCGGCACTGGAAGTAACTGTCCTCGAAGCCGTCCCGCACGTTTCCCAACTCGCCCACCGTGATCACGTCGCCGCTGGGATCTTCCAGTGCCGGCAGCTGAGCGATCTCCTCGCCGATCTCGTACTTGTTCTTGCCGCGCAGCAACACGTCCTCGCCCGGAGTCCGCATGGTGCCACCCGGCAGTTCGACGTTCTGGCGGCGAATCACTTGGGCCACCTGCTGCAGCGTTAATCCGTAGCGTCGCAGTTGCGATTCGGGGATCTCGACGTCGATCTGGTAGTCGCGAGCGCCGAGGATATCCGCCTGCGAGACGGACGGGAGAAGGAGCAAATCGTCGCGCACCTTCTCGGCCACATCGCGCAGACGCCACACCGCTTCGGGGTCGTCCGTGTCTTCACCGATCACGCCCACGCGAATGGCCGGGATGCGGTAAGTGAGCTCTTTCACATTCGGCTCTTCCGTCAGCTCGGGAAAGCTTGGGATGGCATCGACTTCCGAACGGACTTCGTTGAGAATCTTCTGCGCATTCTGGCCGGCCTCCAGTTCCAGCACCAGGTAGCCGACGTTCTCCTGGGCAATGGCCGTCTGCCGCTTGATGCCTTCGATGCCGCGGACCGCCTCTTCCAGCTTCTGGCAAATTCCCTCTTCCACCTCCTCGGGACTGGCACCCGGATAAGGGACACTGACGAGGAGAATGTCGAGCTCGAATTCGGGGAACATCTCGCGACGCATCAGGACCATGCTGGCCACGCCGATGATCAGTCCGGCGATCAACAGCGTGTTCATGGCGGGTTCGTTGCGTGTTGCCCAGCGGATAATGGACTTCATGGGCTCACTTTCGTTTTCTCCACACGCTCCCCCACCTCGATGTCCATCCCCGTACGGACAAATGTCAGCGGCGAGACGATGACCTGATCGCCGGCCGTCAACAGGCTCGGATCATCCACGCATACCAGCACGTCATGCGACACCTGTCCCTCGTCTGCGGACCGTTCGAGCAGTGTGACGAAATTCGTGGGGATAATGGCCAGCTTGCCACTGCGCATGCGCCAGACCTGGTTACCGGGCCGCAACGCCTCTTCTGGAAGGCTGAGCAAGGGAGTCTCGGGGTCGACTTGAATGCGAATCGTGACATACATGCCCCGCACGAGCGCCGGAGGACCACTGCCGTGGGTGGACGTCCGTTTGCGCGGCTCGTCGACCACCACTCGGCAAGGGGCCGACCGCGTCTTTTCATCTAGACCCACCCCATCATAACGGGTGAGTCGTCCTTCCCAGATGTAGTCGAGGTCGTTGTAGCCCGCCAAACGGTAAACGACTTGGACGTGCGTTTCCGGAAATTCGTAGGCGTCGGCCGCCGAAGCCGGAACGACTTCGGCGGACCGGCCAGGCCGATCCCACAACCAGTACAAATCTTCCATCTGCAATTTGCATTTCACCTCCACTTTGGAGGTGTCTTCCAGTGAGAAGAGGAGCGTCCCTCGTTGGACGAAGGAGTCGACCTCCACGAAATCACTGACAATCACGCCATCGGCAGGCGCGAGAATCCGCGTGCGCTGCAGGTCGAGTCGTGCTTTCTTGAGATTCGAGGTGGACAGATTCCGCGCACTCTCCAAGCGGCCGCGGCCGATCTGCAATAAGCGGACGCGGTTGCGCAAAGTGACCAGCGCGTTGCGCGCGGCCAGTTCGCTCATCTCCGCTTTCTCCTGGTCGGAGGTCGAGACCGCCTGACGGCCCAGATTCTGCATCCGTGTCGAGTTCGCGCGTCCGCAGCTCGAGTTCCTTCTCGGCAATCGTAATCAGACTCTCCGCACCTTGGATTTCCTCTTGCAGCTCGTCCAACGCCACCTCGGCTTGCTGGACTTCCTGCTCCAGACGCTCCGCGTCCAACTCGTAGTCCTGGGGATCGATGGTGACCAACAGATCGTTTTTCTTCACGTAATTTCCTGCACGGCAGATCTCCGCACGTTCGACCACGCGGCCCGCGACTTCCGCCGACATTCTGATTTCGCGGTAGGGCACCACGACACCGTCCGCCTGAATGGTCATGCCGCCCCGGTGAGCCTTCACGGATGCGACTTGAGCATGCGGGGACCGCAGCGGATCGGACTCTTGTGACGGGTCGCGGCGAAGTCCTTTGGAAATCGCGAAAAATGCCAAAATGCCACCTGCCACGATGGCGATCGGCAGCAACGCCCGCAAAAAGAGGGTGGCTGTCGATCGTTGTGTGCCTGCCGTTGCCACGTGAATGTGCTCGCTTGTGTGAGGCGGGTGATGAAATTCTGCTTCGCCAATGGTCGGTGATGCATCCATCGCGTCGAACGACAATCGGCCGCTGCGCAAGGTCTGCCATGGCTCTGTTCCGCGGCCGCGTGTCCGCGTCTACGGAAGCGAGGTCTCCTCCAACGTCGTGTCGGACAGCGGACCGCCCGACGTGCCGTGCCCCAGGGGGGAAGAACTCCCAGGGCAGATAAACACCAATGAGTGATGTGGTCGGCAAGCTGCTCGCTCTGGAAATGCTCGCGCAGTTCCTCCGGCGGTACCAGCGCGGTGACCACTTCATCCGCCACTCGGTAGTACAGGCATTGCCCGATGACACTGAAGCCGATCTGACGACGCAGATGGGCCGGGGCGGTTTTGGGCAGCAATTCGTCCAGGATGTCCAGGAGCGTTTCGAAGAGCGGACGAATGTACTCGCGCACCAAGCGAAAACAGACTCCCGTGGGCTCCAACACCTCCCGCAACATCAAACGTGTATTCCAGCTCGCCTCGTCGACCGCCATGATCCGCGACAACATCGTCACTACAAAATCATGCAGCCGTTGGCTCCCCGACGTGCCCGGCGGCCAGTCCGGCATGGGGAATCGGTCCGCTCGCATCTGCCGGGCCAGTTTGACCGTCTCGATGTAGAGCGTCTCTTTGTCGCCAAAATAGTAGTTGACGCTGGCCACATTCACGTGGGCTGCCAGACAGATGTCGCGGACCGTGGCCGCCTGGTACCCTTTGTCCGCAAACACGGGCCCGGCGGCTGCCAGCAGCCGGGTCCGCATGTCGTCCTGTGCCATCTCGGCCCCCCACACAAGGGGAAGTTAAACAAGTGTTTGAAACAAATATATCAAGCAGCTGTTTTTCGGCAACCGAGGAAGGCCCAAAAATGCACTCGCTGACTAGCTTCTCCCAGGAAAGGGAGATTCATGCTGCCAGGGACGGGGCAGATAAGGACAAAAATATCGGATGACAAAAAGATCTCCTGTGCCGACTTATCCTCCGGTTTCCCCATCGGCACGGGGCCGGCGGCGGGAGTCCGGGGAGTCCTTCAGGCATCTTCGCCATCTTGGCGCAGCAGATCGTTATCGTAGGCCTGTTCCAGCCTGCGGATCTGCAGGGCCAAGGCTTCATCTTTTTCCACCTGGGCGGAAACCTCCAGTTCCCAGCGGGTACTGGCCGCGCGGAGGGAATCGAGGTCCAGTGGCAGACGCAGGATCTTCGCCAGTCGGCGGGTGACGGCTTCAATGCAGGAGAGATTGGGCCCCTGCAGATAGCTGGGGATCTCGGCCACCAGCGACACCATCTCCAATTGCTCGGACGGAGCCTGGGTCATCAAGTAGGTGGTAAAAGAACCGGGGCCGGCATAGTTGGAGACACCCACGCCATAGGGAAGCATTTCGTGAATCAATCGCTGCTCAGAGCAAGTCACATACAAACGCGGCTCCCGAGTGTGCGGAACGACTCCCCCGTACGAGCCGATAAACAGGATCCGGCGTACACCCACTTCGCGCGCCAGTTGAAAGACACACTTGCCGAACCGCTGCCACTGCATGTTCGGTTCATTGCCGACGAACAACAGCAGATTCGCCCGTTCATGGCAGTAGAAGACGCTACGGGGCACGTCGAACGTCTGAACCAGTCCGTCGCTAATCTCGGTGTGCGGTCGCACCAGCGCCGCGAATTCCATCGATCCTGGCAGATGGTACACGTAGAACGGTTCGGGATTGATTTCCGCGATTTTCTGGGCGTCGATCAGCTGCACCAGACGACGGACCGTGCCGGTCGACACATCGCCGCCGTCCATCCAGCCGCCCAACGACAACACCAATGTCGCCTCGTGCAAAGTCGGGATGGTCGAGAGTCGTACAAGGTCATCAGTGTCGCTCATAGCACCATCGTACCCGCGCGGCGATTCTTGTCGACTACTTATCCTCCGGCTTGATGCCGAAGCCCTGGCGATCGGGGTAGGCGGGACGCGCCGGCGCGACGTAAGGATGTTGCTTGATTTCGTCCAGCATCAGTCCGATCGCGGCGTCCAATTGCGGATCATTCCCCTGCGCCAACTTCGCCGGATCGTCGACCACTTCGATATCGGGATCGACGCCGTGACCTTCGATGCCCCAGGTCCCGTCCTTTTCGTAATAGGCAAAAGTAGGAGCGGTAACGCCACTGCCATCGATCATGCTGGGGTTCCCGGAGATGCCGACCAGGCCACCCCACGTGCGCATGCCGATCAGCTTGCCGAGCCCTGCCTGGCGGAACAGGGCCGGGAACATGTCGCCCCCCGAGCCGGCCAGGCCATTGATCAACATGCACTTGGGTCCATGATGGGCATCGGGCGGCCAGGTCATATCGTGCCCGTCGCGTCGCGCCCAGTAGTTGGTCACGGGACGGTTCAGCAGTTCGATGAAACGCGTCGGAATCTGACCGCCGCCGTTCCAGCGATCGTCGATAATCAGCGCCTCTTTGCTCATCTGGCCGGCAAACTGGCGGAACAGTTCGTCCTGGCCGTTGGTTCCCGTGTCGGGGACGTAGATGTAGCCCACCTTTCCTTCACTCTTCTCTTCGACGTACTTGCGATTGTGTTCCACCCACTGCCGGAACCGCAACTCCGCTTCACTCGCCAGTAGTTTCACAACGACGTCTCGATCATCTGGTCCGCTCTTGGGCTTACTGCTGATGGTCAGGACCACGGTGTCACCGGCTAGACCTTGCAGTTGCGACCAGGGGTCGCGATCCAGATCCATGGGCGCGCGATTCACGGCCAACAGAAATTCACCTTCCTTGACCCCCGCCTCGCGCAATGGATTGCGGGCGTCGAAATCCCACGCCGCTCCCTCGCAGAACGTCGTGATCTGGTAGGCTCCATCCGTGCGGGCGAACTGGCAACCGAGCATTCCGACACGCGAGCGCGACTCGCCATCACCATCGCCACCACGACCGCCGCCGCCACGATAATACGCGTGTCCCACGTTCATTTCGGAGATCATCTCGGAAATCACGTACGCCAGGTCTTCGCGCAACGCGCAATCGGCGAGCATCTTCTCGTATTGTTCACGGATCGCCAGCCAGTCGACGCCGTGCATGTGCGGGTCGTAGAAGAAATCGCGTTCGATGCGCCAGGCATCCCGGAAGACCTGTTTCCATTCCTCACGCGGATTAATCACTACCGACATGCCGCTGGTGGAGACCGGCGCCGGTTTCTGGCCGGGGGCCGCGTCAAGTAAAACCATCTGCCGGCCCAGCAGCACCAGTAGCTTCTTACCGTCCGCGGAGATCGCGTAATTGTCGGCTCCCTCCAGGATCGTGGCTTCGTTCGCGCTGCCGTTGGACAGATCCACGGACATAATGGCCGGTTTGTCGTCGCCGCCACGCACTCCCCGCTTCGCATAGATCAGGTGCCCCCGGAAATTTACGCAGAGGTTGGAGAAGACGCCGCTCTTGACCGGGATTTGGAACGAGCGCAGGAGGATTCCGTCCAGGTCGATCTTCAGCACCTTCGGTTCTGCCGGAGGTTTCTTCTCCGCTTCCTGGTCCTTCTCGCTCTTCTCCGCGGCCTCCTTGGCGCTCTCATCATCCCCCTTCATGCCTTCCTGCGGTTTGTCCTCCTGGGGTTTGTCCTCCTGGGGTTTGGCGTCCTCTGGCTTACCTTCCGCTGGTTTGTCTTCCTGAGGTTTCCCTTCTTCGGGTGCCGGTTTGGGGTCCGCGGGCTTCTGTGGTTCTTCTTTCGCGGGCGGATTCTCCTGGGGTGCCGGCTCCTTCTCGGGCTCGGCATCGTCTTTCTTCTCAGGTTCCTCTTTTTTCTCGGGATCGTCCTTTTTCGGTTCTTCTTTTTTCTCCGGTTCGTCCTTCTTCTCCGGCGCCGCCTCTGCCGGTTTCTGCTCGGCCTCTTCCTGGGCAGCAGGCTCCTTCTTCTCGGCCGGTTTCTCTTCCTTCTTTTCCTCAGCGATCGGCACTTCGTCGCTCTTGGGCAACAGCGGGTTTTTCACGTCAGAGCGCAAGGGCATCGCGATCAAGATGCTCGTGTTACCGTAGATGAATGTCGTACCGAGGTCTTCATACATGGGGGATCCGAAGCGGCGATTGCTGGTGAAATAGAGGAATTCGCCTTTGCGGTCAAAGGTGGGTGACGAGTCACTGAACATGTCGTCCGTCACCTGGTGGCGCTCACCTGTGGCGACCTCATAGAGCCAGATGGACGAGGTGCCTATTTTGTCATCTTTCCGCTTGTCATATGCGATCCAGCTGGAATCGTGAGACCAACTGATGTCCGGACGGCTGGCCCAAGGATCCTGATCGACTTGGCACGTCTTGCCACCTTCAATCGTGTGTAAATGGATCGTGCCCGTCTTGTCGGTGAAGAGGATGTGTTTCGAGTCAGGAGACCAGTTGGGAGCGTACCGAAATACTTGCCCGTCGTTGGTCAACCGGCGGGTTTCTCCTTTGCCGTCCGACTGCTTGATATACAGTTCGTACTCGCCCGTGAGATCAGCCAGGTAGGCGATCCACTTGCCATCGGGACTCCAGCTCGGATCGCGCTCCGCCACGCCGCTGCTCCGGGTCATGTTGCGCGGTGATCCGTCTTTGGCCGGTAACGACCAGATGTCGCCGCGGGCCTCCACCACCACACGCTGGCCCTGTGGCGCAATGTCCGCGCCGGAAACGGACTTCGACACATCTTCGGTCTGCGGCATGATCAACGGACGGTCACCCGGAATGGTCACCTCCACCACTCGCGACTGATTCGTCCCAAGGTCCAGCAGATACAGATCGGATGCATATTGGAAGACGATCTCGCCTTGCCCCTGGTCGCCCGGGCCGATCGAAGGCCACTTCACATCGTACTGCGAGAACTCCGTCACCTGGCGCCGCGCTCCGGTGGCCGTGTCGTAGGCCCAGATGTTCAGCCGGTGTTCCTTGCCGGCATCCGACAGGTAATAGACGGTCTGGCCATGCCACATCGGCAGCGTGTCGGTTCCTTCCCAATCGGTCATCCGCTGGGCTGTCTTCTTGTTGAGGTCAAACAGCCAGATGTCCGACGCCATCCCACCGCTATATCGCTTCCACGTCCGCGTGTCTCGACTGTAGGGCGTGAACGCCAGCCATACGCCGTCGGGCGAGATAGCGCCGTTGCTGCCATAAACCACCGGCAACTTCTTGGGCAACGGCTCCTTGTCCGAGACCGTGTAGAGCTCTTGCAGTCTCTGCAGCCCTGCAAATCCGTTCGTCGAAAACAGCAATTCGCCACCCGGTGTCCAGTCACAGAGAATTTCCATGGCCGGGTGATAGGTAATCCGCAGCGGAACACCGCCGGCAGCGGGGATCGTATACAAGTCGCGACCACTGTCATAGCTTCCCACGAACGCCACCGTCTGGCTGTCGGGGCTGAATCGCGGGAACAGCTCCTGACCTTCGACCGTCGTCAGAGGCGATGCCAGGCCACCGGCGCGTGGAACCAGCCACAGATTGTTGGCGTACAAGAACACAATGTGCGTCGTGCCGACATCGGGATACCGCAACATGCGGCCTTCCGGTTTCACCTCCGCGCGCGCCATCGCCGGTGCCAGGCCCAACAGAATCATCCCCAACAGCAGCAGCACGCTGGCCAACACCCGATGACCTCTGGCGATACAAGTACTACCAGACGCACGATGCACACGGGGGCTGCGAGCTATTTCACCAACGGTCATGGCCATGATCTCAAGTATGGGGGGAAAGAATCAAAAATCGGCCGCCGCCGCACCGCCACGGCCGTCTGTCAAGTACGTCCGAATCCGTCGACTAGATCGCTGCAGCGGATGCCGCCGCCTGTCGCCGGGGCGGGCGGGATGCGGACTAGCCAAGCCATGCCATAGAGGGGCCTGCAAGTGCGACTCCGGAATCGATTACCACCCGTATTTGGGGATCATAAAATATTGCCCACTCATCCCAGCTTGTCAATGTGGCAGCCTGGCAGTTCGGGGTTCTGCCAAGAGAGGGGGGGTGGCTGCTGCGGCAAAGTGCGGAGAAGCGGAGAAACGGCTGGAAGAAAGCGTCGCAGAAGGCGTCAAGACATGCATGGACGGATTTGGTACTCAGAATCCGGAGTGGGTGTCAGAGTGAAATGTGTGATTCGTGATCGATCTACGGAATCCTGGCTGGTGGCGTGCGGCCCTCGAGCCCTCGTCGAGCCACCATGTCTGAGGACTCTCTCGTTGCCCGGTGGTACAATGCTGTCATGAATTATCAGTTCCCCCCAGACATCGAAGAACGCGTCAAAGCTCGCATGAGCGACGGCCGATACCAGAGCGAAGACGATATACTCCGCGACGCGATGGATGCCCTCGATCACATTGAGCAAGACAAGCTGACTCGGTGGGATGAACGCAATCGAATCACGAGTGAGCAAAGTCAACAAGGATTGTCTAAGCCGCTTTGTGATGAGGCGGTGCTTAGCCGACTTCGTGAGCGATTGGCAAAAGAAGGAATCGTCGACTAAATCCAAACCCGAGACACAAACGGTGGCTCATCTTCTACCAGCCGCACGCGGACGGAATCGAAGTGTTACGCGTTGTCGACGCCGTTCGTGACTTGCCCCAGCAGCTACGAATCGAATAGACCATTTCAGCTGAGGACACAAGGCTCGTTGAGGCAACCGTATCGCCGAGCTGGTATACTCGTGGACTGGCTCATTGTTGCGAAGGCCACGCCCATGACCGATGTCACGCGCATTCTCTCGGAAATCGAACAAGGCGATGCCCACGCCGCCGAACAGCTTCTCCCGTTAGTCTATGACGAGCTGCGCCGGCTGGCCGCACAGAAATTGGCCCGCGAGAAGCCGGGGCAGACGCTCCAGGCCACGGGGCTGGTTCACGAGGCGTATGTGCGGCTGGTGGACGTCGAGAAGGCTCAACACTGGGACTCGCGTGGACACTTCTTCGCGGCCGCGGCCGAGGCCATGCGACGTATTCTTATCGACAGCGCATCGCCCACCGAATGAGCAATCGAGAAAGCCCCGTAGCGCGGTGGGCGATGCCCACCCGACAAAACAAACAAACAACCGGCCGGTGAGCCAGTACGACCAGGCACCACTCACCGGGTGAGAGCCTGAAGCCTGCGACGCACAATCCGCGTTTCGTGGACGGACGGCTTACTTATCCTACACTGCAATCCAGCCTCGCTCGGGAAGGAGACTGTAATCGTTTTCTGGTCTTTTTTGTGCTTCGCAAGTGTCGCAGCCACAGTTACTTAGGGACAAATCTCGGCGAAAATGGATAAAATGACCGACCGGTTCTCCAGCTTTCTGGAGGATCAGTGGTAGAGGGACGACGAGAATGCCTCACGAGCCGCCCGATACTGACGAGTTGCTCCGCCGCGCGGACGCGGGGGATCGTTCGGTGGAGGGTGAGCTTCTGGACCGGCATCGAGGACGCCTGCGACAGATGGTGGCGGTGCGAATCGATCCTCAATTGGTCGCCCGCGTTGACCCGTCCGACGTTGTCCAAGAGGCTCTCGCCGAAGCCTCTCGAAAGCTGCCCCACTACCTCCGGGAACACCCAGTCCCTTTCTATCCTTGGCTACGGCAAATTGCCTGGGAGCGGCTCGTCCACCTGCACTCACAGCACGTGGGAGCTCAGAAGCGCTCGGTGACGCGGGAGTACCGCGGAGACTTCTTGCCCGACCAGTCGGCCATGCAACTGGTCGATCGACTGGTGGCCAGCGGAACCAGTCCGAGTAGGCGAGTTGCGCGTGAAGAAATACGTCAGCGAGTACGGTGGGCGCTCCAGCAGTTGCCTCCGCACTATCGAGAAGTGGTGATTCTGCGCCACCTGGAACAGCTTGCCTTCGAGGAGGTTGCGGGAGTACTGAGAATCAGCGAAACGGCCACCCGGTCGCGCTATCGTCGTGCTATGGAACGGCTGCACAACCAGTTGAGCGATGAATCGTTGGGAGGGCTCCGATGACCGACCGCGAGGACGTGGTGACTCAGTCCGCTGAGAATGACCAGGCGTTTGACAACTTGGTGTGTGACGTCTCGGCGAAGCTGGAAGTCGGCGAGGCTGTGGACCTTCACGCAATTGCGTCCGAATATCCTGAGCACGTCGACCGGCTTCGCAAGCTCTTGCCGACACTTCAGGCCATGGCGGAACTGGGACACTCAGATACCGCCTTACTTGCCGCTTCGTCGAAATCGCCTAAGTCCACGGAGTTGAGGACCGGCGTCCTCGGCGACTATCGCATCGTGCGCGAGGTCGGCCGGGGCGGGATGGGGGTCGTCTACGAGGCGGAGCAGGTCTCGCTGGGCCGCAAGGTGGCGCTGAAGGTCTTGCCCTTTGCGGCAATGCTCGATCAGAAACAGCTTCAGCGGTTCCAGAACGAGGCCCGGGCGGCCGCTTCGTTGAGGCATCCCAATATCGTGCAGGTTCACTTTGTCGGCTGCGAGCGGGCCGTCCACTTCTACGCCATGGACTACATCGAGGGGCAGACGCTCGCCGAGCTGATCGGTCATCTGCGGCGGCTGGAGGGATCAGGAGGCAGAAGTCCCCGAGGATGCCGGGAGAGCCGTTTCCGATCTGGCCGACAGTCTGACCTCGGGCCGGTTCGCCTCGCCGAACGCAAGCTCCGACCCAAACGCTCCCACCGCGGCGTACACGCACGAAGAGACGCCCGGTGCCACGGCAGAGACGAAACGCACGCCGCAAGCCGCCATCTCCACCGAGCGGTCGACCAAGAGCCCGGCCTACTTCCGTTCGATTGCGGAGATTGGCGTGCAGGTGGCCGAGGCGTTGGACCATGCCCACGAGCACGGCGTGGTCCACCGCGACGTGAAGCCGTCGAACGTGATCCTCGACAACTCCGGCAAGCCGTGGGTCACCGACTTCGGCCTGGCCCGGATCGAGACCGACGCCACGCTGACCGTAACCGGCGACCTGTTGGGCACGGTCCGCTACATGAGCCCGGAGCAGGCCCTGGCCAAGCGGATCGTGGTCGACCACCGCACCGACGTCTACTCGCTGGGCGCGACGCTCTACGAGCTGTTGACGCTCCAGCCGGTCTTCACCGGCCAGGACCGGCAGGAGCTATTGCGGCAGATCGCCTTCGAGGAGCCCAAAGCGCCGCGGCAGCTGAACAAGGCGATCCCCGAGGAGCTGGAGATCATCGTCCTCAAGGCGATGGCCAAGAACCCGGCCGAGCGTTACGACACGGCCCAGGAGCTGGCCGACGACTTGCGGCGGTTCCTCGAAGACCGGCCGATCCGGGCCCGGCGGCCCACGCTCGTCCAGCGGGCGGCCAAGTGGTCGCGACGCCACAAGCCGATCGTCTGGTCGGCGGCTGTATCGACGTTCCTGTTGCTGGTTGTCGGACTGGTGGGCCTGGGTATCGGCAACATAATCATCACCAAGGAACGGGACGCAAAGGACCAGGCCCTGGTTGCCAAGGACGACGCCTTGGCAGACAAGACTGCCGCGCTGAAGGAGAAGAACGACGCGCTAGTGTCGGCCGAAGCCAACTTCCAGAAGGCGGAAACCGAGCGCCGACGGGCTGAGGAGAATCTGAAACTGGCAAATGAAGAGCAGCTACGCGCGGAAGGAAACCTTGATTTGGCCCTCAAAGCGTTGGATGCCGTGTATCTTGATGCGATTGGAAAAGAGAAACTACTGGGCGAGCCTCTTGCTTCACCCGATCAGGACGGAGACGCTGGCAATGTCCCACAGCGCGATCTTTCCGAGTTTGAAAAGGATCTGCTCGACCGAGGGCTGACGTTTTACGGTGAGTTTGCCAAGCGAAATCGGCAGACGTCGCGGGCGGAGTCACACACAGCCCGCGCATACTACCGCGTGGCATTGCTCCAGGGCGCGCTCGAAGAACGTGACTCGGCCGAGACCGCCTACACGGAGGCGGTCAACCGCTTCAAGACGCTGATCCGAAACGAGCCGGCGAACCACCGGTTTCACCATGAACTTGGCCAAGCATATTTCGGTCTGGCTAGGATTCAGCCCAAGTGGAAGGATGCCGAACGAACGTATTCAAAAGCCGACAACGCGATGACTACTGCGATCGAGATGAAACCAGACGCGGCCGAGTATTATCACAGTCGGGCCGAAATTCGTGAGTGCCTGGGGGATTATCCACATGCTCAGCAAGACGCGGAGAAAGCAGCCGAGTTGACTCCCGATAACATCGAATTCCACCTGAGTGTTGTCAGGCGATACATTGAATGTGGTAATCAGTTTATGAACGCTAGGAAAGCAAGCCTGTACTGCGAACGCGCTCTGGAGCTGGAACCTCATAATGCGAGAGTACACGCGCTGTTTGGCGCAGTTCTTTTCTACCTTAATCGCACGCGTGCCCTGGAACACCTGTCAAGAGCCATTGAAATCGACCCAACGGATCCAGACGTATTTGGCACGCGATCGAGGGTCTACTTGGGACTTGGTGACCACGAACGAGCGTTGTCGGACGCCGATGAGTGCATTCGGCTGAATCAAGGCAAGGGTGGCTATGGGTACCGCGCTGAGAGTCTATATTGCAATGGGTAGATTCGAAGAGGCGAAAGCAGATGCTGAGGCTGCACTATTGCGATGTCCACCCGGATCAGCAGGTTATGCACATTTGATCCGTTATTCAGATCTGCTTCAGTTTCGCGGGAGAGTGCACTTTGGGCTAGGCGACTATGCCGCAGCAGTTGGCGATTTCACCACAGCTATCGAACGACGACCTCTCCTTCACTGGCATTATCATGATCGCGGTCTTGCGCACTTTTACTTGGGACAATACGACAAAGCTCTCGAAGACATCACAACGAGCTGCGAGTTAATACCTGGGGATCCGTTTCCTCTTTGTTCGTGATACCAGGTCATCTCGTGGCAGCGTGTCCAGATGCAGAGTTCCGTGACAAGTACGTCTTGCTCGCACATAAAACGATGGCGGGCTGTAGGTCGCTACGATATTGGCTGATGTTTACCGAACACCTCGCTACATGGGGCCGTCACAGCGATGCAAAGGAAGCCTTCGAAAAGACCAATGAACTCTTCACATCGGGTAACAGAAAGTACGATTACCACTACCAACGCGCGCTGGTATGCCTTCGGCTTGACGACGAGGCGAAGTATCGCCAGTCCTGCCGGACCATGCTGAACCAGGTCGGCGACACCGACGACCCGATGGCGGCCGACGTTCGTCGCCTGGACTGCTTCACTCGCACCCGATACCGTCGACGACTACGAGCCCGTGCTTGCGTCGGCACGAAGGCAATCAAGGCCCGGCCGGACTCTGACCACTTCCTCAATACACTGGGAGCGATCCTCTATCGGGCGGGCCGACTATGAAGATGCCATCGAGCGGCTCACGGAACTCGATCGTCGGCTTGAGAATCCGGACCACAAGGGCGGGACGATTCCCGGCCTACACCTGGTATTTCCTTGCCATGGCTCACAAGAAGGCCGGCAACGAAGGGCGGGCGCAGGAATACCTGAAGAAGGCAATCCAACGGACGGATGAAGTGCTCGACGCCAAGTGGGACGCGATTGTGCAGTTTGACGCCGTGCCCGACTGGAACCGCCGTGCCACGTTGGAGCTTCTTCGCAAGGAGGCCGAGGCGCTCGTGGTGGCGTCTGGTGTCCGCCCCGAGCCATCGGATCCGAAGCAGCCGCAGCCACCGGGTGACGACAAGCTGAGTTTGAGCGGCTCCTATCAGTGGGTTTTGCACTACCGCCGTGCGCGAGGATTGGCCGCCGAGGGGAACTGGACCGAGGCAGCCAGCGCCTTCTCGGAAGCTCTCAAGCTGTGGCCGAACGAATGGACGCTGAGGAAGTCACTTGGCGAGGCTCACGAGAAGCTGGATCGGTGGGATGAGGCGTTTGCCGACTACCAGAAGGCCATCGAGCTGAAGCCCGACGAGTGGCTCTCCTGGAAAACCCTTGGCAAGAGGTGGGCACAGTCCGGGCAATCCGACAAGGCGATCCTCCTTTACACGAGCCTTCTCAAACACAACTCAGACAAAGGGGAGCTTTGGCAGGCGCGCGCATCAGCATACGTTGAACTGAAGCAGTGGGACAAGGCCATCGATGATCACAGCCAAATCATCAAGCTCAGACCGGATGACCCCGAAGCCTGGAAAAACCGAGCGGTAGCCCGCAATGCTCTGAAGCAGTACGAGAGCGCGATCGCAGACTTGGATGAGGCGATTCGACTCGATCCAACATTCCCTTGGTCCTACGGGCAGCGGGCGGAAGCTCATTTGGCTATGGGAAACCACGATCGAGCGACTGCCGACTGCAGCGAATTGATTCGTCTCGCTCCAACGGACTCTTGGGGGTACAAGATTCGGGCGGGAGCCTACACCGCCATCGCGGACTACAACCAGGCGATTGCGGACTACGACCAAGCGATCCGGCTCAAACCAGAAGACTCCACCCTATACAGGCTGCGGGCGGAAGCCTATCTGGCGATCGGCCGATACGACGAAGCCCTGGCCGACTGTGACAAATACGTTGAGCTAAAGCCTGATGATGCAAACGCGCGCACTGATTCGTGCGCAGATGCTCTTGATGGCCGATCGCACCGAACGAATATCGCCAAGCGTGTAAGGGAATACTCGACCAGTTCGGCCAGTCGGACAATGCGGTGGTGTTCTGCCACGCGGCGCGTGCGTGCGTGCTCGCACCCAAGGCGGTACCCGATCCGATGGTGCCAGTCGAACTGGCAACGCGGGCCGTCTCAAGCAATCCCTGCCAGTGGCATCTTTATACGCTCGGAATGGCACAGTTCCGTGCGGGACACCTTGACGAGGCGACTAAGCGTTTTCAGGAATCGCTGAAGACAGCGCCGACTTGGACCGCGCGTTTCCTGAATTGGCTCGGGTTGGCACTGGTTCACCACGAGCGCGCGGAAACGGGAGAGGCACAAGACTCGCTCGATAAAGCCATCGAGTTGATGGAGCAGGATCCTGGCCCTGCTCAGCAGGATCGAATCGAAGGCCAACTACTTCGGCGTGAGGTGGAGCAGTTATTGGGAAAGCCCGAGGAAGAGAAGGACGACGCCGAGAGTGAAGAGGAAGAGTGACACAACGGGGGAGAGTTAGAGACTAAACAAAATCCGGCCGGTGAGCCAGTACGACCAAGCACCACTCACCGGCCGGAGCCTGAAGCCCGCGGCGCACGGTCCGCGCGCCGCGGGCAGACGGCTTTTTTATTGTACGCAGCGGACCGAACTCAACCAGGGAGTGAGAGTCATGGTCACAAACGCAAAATGGATGGGGCGATGGATAGTCATCGCCGTGGCAATCGGACTGTTTTGTCCCGCGGTAATGCGGGCCGACAAACCGGTCAAGCCGCCTAAGCCCGGCGACGAAGTGGCGTTCACCTACGAACTGATCGACCTGCTCGGATTTCCGGACAGCGGATATCAGAGTCAGGGAGAGTTCATCACCAATCGAGATGCTGTCGGCGACATCCTCATCGGCGGCAATTCACGCCTCTATCCGGACCCCGAAGGACCGGCCGTGTTTCACCCGGCAATCTGGCACGTCGACATTCTGGGAAATTTTCCCGCGACTGACCCGGTCGATTTGGGCCTCCCCGACTTTGCGGGCGAAGCGGGAGTGTATGGTCTCAATAGCAGCGGCGTGATGGTCGCCGATACGAAAAGGGCGGTTGTAAAGGACGAGAACGACAACTGGCTTTTCCCTGCCTACGTCGACCATCCCGTCTGGGGAGTAATTGAGTTGCCCAGCCCCATCGCCCGGCGGACCAGTGTCTCGGGAATCAACGACTCGGGAGTGATCGTCGGAACCTACGTGGACTATGATCCGGACGATCCCGACGCGGTGAGAGGCTACAGCGGAATCTGGCAACTCAATTCGTCGGACGGCACCATCGACGGCCCGGCCAGTTTGGGGGAATTCTACCCACGGGATATCAACAACTTCGGCGTCATGGCCGGGCGTTGTCCGGGCTGGCCCGCCATCGCCTGGTTTGAGGAAGAGACGTTGGTGATCGTGCAACTCGATTCGTCCCTTCGCTTCTGGGGCGCCGATCCCAATGCACTGAACGATTATCCGGCCGGGGACGATCGTCTGACGGTGGTAGGCGTTTCCCGTTTCGACGAGAACGGCGATCCGACATTTGGCCGCGGCTATGCCTGGCGGCCCTGGAATTCAGGCAACTCAACCACGTTGCTCGGCACGCTCGGCGGAGCGAGCAGCTGCAGCCGAAGACGTCAACCAATCGGGGGAAATCGTCGGCTGGTCAGATACGAAGAAGCATGGCCAACAGGCATTCGTTTTCAAGGGCGGCCAGATGTTGAACCTGAATTCGATGGCCGACATGGGGCGCAACGTTTTGAAATACGCCCTGGGGATTAACGACGACGGCGACATTGTGGGCTTCATGGGCATTCCCCGCCCGGTGAGCGAACAACGAGGATTCCTGCTGAGGCCCATTCCCGAGCCGCCGCAAGAATAGACAAGACCCATACCTGACGTCCACGACGCACGGTCCGCGCACCCGGACAGACGGCGTTTTTATTGTAAACAGCGGACCAAGCCCAAACCAGGGAGTGAGAGTCATGTTTAAGAACCCGAAGCGGATGGGGCGGTGGCTAGTCATCGCCGTGGCAATCGGACTCCTCTGCTCGTCGCAGGCGCTGGCTGGGAAACCCGCCAAGATTTCCTACTCGATTGTCAAACTTGACGACGGCGGTGGCACATGGAGATGCTATCCCCAAGACGTCAACATCTCGAGAGACGTCGTTGGCTTCGTCGACGACGCGGCGACGTCGGAGCGGAGGGCCGCATACTGGGAGGTCACCGGGTCCGGCGAGTCCATCCAATCGCAACTCATTGCGCTAAGCGGGGGCGGCGGGGCCTACGGTATTAACGACTTCGGCGAAATCGTGGGGTATGGGAAAAATGCCAACGGACAGAGTGTTGCGCTGTATTGGGCCAACGCAGACGCGGAACCGTTGCTTCTGCCGCCCTTGAACGGGGATGTGCGGTGGTACGCCCACGCGATCAACAACGAGGGGGTCGTGTGCGGTCACTCGGTTGGCAACACGGCGCAAGCCGTGGCGTGGCGTGTCAACTGGTCGGGTGAGGAACCGAGCGCCTGCGACCCTCTCCCCTTGCCTGCCTGGGACGCGAGCGTTTCTGTGGCGATCACGAACAACGACGGCGATGGCTTCGCTCAGATCGTGGGACGGGACGGACCGTACCAACCGCAGACGGTGGTGGTGTGGACCGTGCAGTCGCTATCGGATGGGAGCCTCACCGTCGATCCCGTGCGTCGCATCGTCGTCGAAGCTGGTGACGTGCGTGCTCGCGGTGTGAACGACGGCGGAACAATTTGTGGAGACGCCGGCTGGCCTCCTGAGGCGGTGGTCTGGATCGGAGATGAATCACGGATTCTGCACGCGCGACAGGAAAATCACATCGGCGAGTGCCCAGGACATCAACAACGACGGCACCATCGTTGGATCGGGAGATAGGTCACAATATGGCCCTGAAGCAGTCGTTTGGCGAAGTGCCGACGAGAAAATGATCCTGCTGAACAACTACGTCGGGCGCAAATCACCGTTTCTCAAACTGCTAGAAGCTTGCCAGTGAATGAAATGGGCGAGATCGTGGGCGGTGGTCTTACCGGACCCTACCCCGGGACTGGCCGTGCAGCGTTCCTGGCGATTCCTGAATAGCGTGACCGAGAGTCTTCAGTGATTCCAACCGCAAGCAAGCCGGCCGGTGAGCCAGTACGACCAAGCACCACTCACCGACCCGGAGCCTGAAGTCCGCGGCGCACGGTCCGCGCGCCGCGGAGAGACGGCATTTTTTGATGTATCCCGCGGACCGTCGCAACTCGCCAAAGGTACTCCCATGAACAGGTCTACTGTACGAAATTTGGTCTGCCGGACGTTTCTGAACTCTGAGTCGAAGCGAGGCGTGGCACGATCGGCCTCACCCCGCCCACGACGTCTCGCCCTCGAACCGCTGGAAGACCGGCGCTGCTGTCGGCCGGTGACCTCGACCCGACCTTCGGCGACGGGGGGTTGGTGACGACGGACTTTGAATACTCGCGCGGTCACGACTACGGCCGCGACGTGGTCGGAGTCCAGTCCGACGGGAAGATCGTGGTGGCTGGACGTTCGTCCGCGTGGAGCGGCACCACCGGCATTGACTTTGCCCTGGCACGCTATAGTAGCGACGGCAGCCTCGACACGAGCTTCGGCACCAACGGCCAGGTCACCACCGATTTTCAGTACGGCAGCTGGGACTACGCCACGGGCGTGGCAATCTATCCTGACCTTGGCGGGGCTCACGACGGCAAGATCGTGGCGGTGGGATACTCGGACCGGAATGGCGGCTACGACTTTGCCCTGGCCCGCTACCACAGCGACGGCAGCCTCGACACTACCTTTGGTAATGGCGGCTTGGTTACCACCGACTTCAATTCCGACAGTGACCATGCGCAGGGTGTGGTCATCGACGCCGCCGGCCAGATCGTGGTGGTGGGCTATTCCTACCAGGGAGACACAGGAGATGACTTCGCTCTGGCTCGGTATAACGCCGACGGGACCTTGGACACCATCTTCGGCGTCGACGGCAAGGTGACCACCGACTTCGGTTCCTCATACGGCGACCGAGCGTTGATGTGGCCATCGACGCCGCCGGCCAGATCGTGCTGGGGGGACAGACCCAACGAGACGGCACCGGCACGGACTTCGCCCTGGCACGCTACAGCAGCGATGGCAGCCTGGATACGACTCTCGGCGGTACGGGCATCGTTGCTACCGACTTCACTTCTTCCTATGACGGCGCCTATGGCGTGGCCATTGATGCCGCGGGCCAGATCGTGCTGGCGGGATTCTCCCACCAGGGAGTCCCATCGCAGGGCGGCACCGGTACCGACTTTGCCGCCGTCCGCTACAACACGGACGGCAGCCTCGACACGACCTTCGGCAGTGGAGGCCTGGTCACAACCGACTTCGCTGCCTCCTATGATGAGGCGAATGATGTGGCGATTGACGCCGCCGGCCAGATCGTGCTGGCAGGCTCTGCCTACTTGGGCAACACGACCCGCTACGACTTTGCCGTTGTCCGCTACAACACGGACGGCAGTCTGGATACCACGTTCGACACCGACGGTAAAGTGGCGACCCACTTCGATGTATCCAATAATGTTGACGAGGCCTATGGCGTGGCCATCGACGCCGCCGGCAAGATCGTCGCGGCAGGACAGTCGGTCCAGGACGCGCTGACCTACGAGGACTTTGCCTTGGCCCGCTACAACAGCGACGGCAGCCTGGACATCACTTTCGACGGTGACGGCAAGGTGACCACCGACTTCGGCAGGCCCGGCACGACGACTATGCCGGCGGATCCGGTGGCCATCCAGCTTGACGGCAAGATCGTGGTGGCGGGATCTTCCGATCAGAACGGCTGCGCAACGATGACTTTGCGCTTGGTCCGCTACAACAGCGACGGCAGCCTGGACAGCAGCTTTGACGGCGACGGCAAGGTGATCACCGACTTTGACTATCGGGCGGACCATGCGTAGGCCGTGGCCATCCGACGCTGACGGCAAGATCGTGGTGGCGGGGTGGTCGGTTATGAGGGAGCACCAGCTACTAGCGCGGGACTTTGCCCTGGCCCGCTACAACACCGACGGCAGCCTGGATACGCAGCTTCGACGGCGACGGCAAGGTGACCACCGACTTCGGTTCGTCGGAGACTACGGCTTGGGCGTGTCGGTGGGCGCCGCCGGAAAGATCGTGGTGGTCGGACATGCGAAGGGGCCGGCAATGGCTGAGACTTTGCCGTGGTGCGCTACAACACCGATGGCAGCCTGGACACCAGCTTTGGCGGCGACGGCAAGGTGACCACCGAATTTCGGGGCGTCTGACATGGCTATGGGGTGGCCATCGAGCGCCGGCAGGATCGTGGTGGGGGGAGCTTCCTACCAATTTGGCGCGGCCACGACTTTGCCCTGGCCCGCTACAACAGCGACGGCAGCCTGGACACCAGCTTCGATGGCGACGGCAAGGTCACCACCGACTTCGGTGACGGGGGACGCTCGGGGCCCGAGACATCGCCATCGACGCTGCGGGGCGATCGTCGTGGTGGCCGCGGAGGGGCCGAAAGCCCCTACGTGAATGACTTTGCGCTGGCACGCTATAACAGCGACGGCAGCCTGGACAACACCTTTGGCGGCTGGCGGCAAGGTGACCAGCCGACTTCGGCACCCCGGATGACGATGCCTGGGGCGTGGCCATCGACGCCGCCGGCCAGATCGTGGTGGCAGGATACTCGGAACAGGGCGGTTCCACCGGGCAGTGACTTTGCGCTGGCACGCTATAACAGCGACGGCAGCCTGGACGCCACGTTTGGCACCGCCGGGTTGGTGACTACGGACTTCGCTTCGTCGAGTGAGTATGCTTATGGCGTCGCCGTCGACGGCAACGGCCAGATCGTGGTGGCGGGACATTCGTACCAGGACGGCACCGGCTGGGACTTTGCCTTGGCCCGTTATGACGCGAACTTCGGCGTCGGCGAGATCACCACGCCGACGAACCCGGTCGAGGTCCATACGGAGATCACCGCCGGCGCCGTATTCGCCGATCAGGACTTGACCCACACGCACTCGGCCCTCTGGGACTGGGGCGACGGAACCACGTCGGCCGGCACCGTGACCGAGCCGATCAGCGACGCCGTTGGGACCGTTTCCGGTAGCCACCCGTACGCAAACGCGGGCGTCTATACGATCACGCTCACGGTCGCGGTGGATGAAACCGGCGACACGGATCAATCGATCTTTCAATACGTGGTCGTCTTCGATCCCAATGCCGGGTTCGTCACCGGCGGCGGCTGGATCGATTCGCCGCAGGGTGCGATTGTGTCGAGCCCGTGGGCGACCGATAAGGCCAACTTGGGCTTCGTCGCCAAGTACGTAAGCGGCGCTGACCAAACCCACCGGTCAGACTCAGTTCCGCGCGGGCGACATTAAGTTCCACAGTACGGAGTATGACTGCGATGGTTATCTCCGGAGCCAAGGCCCAATACCAAGGCAAGGGAGAGATCGATCGCCAAGGTAACTACGGTTTCATGGTCACCGTGATTGACGGCCAGGTTGCCGGCGGCGAAGACATGATCCGGATCAGAATTTGGGAGGAAGGCACGAACGCCGTCGTCTACGACAATCAACTGGGAAGTGCATGGATGGATGATCCGACCACGCTTCTCGGCGGCGGCAGCCTGGTCGTGCACAACGGCGGTAATGCCTTGCATGCCGCCCCCGGTGCCGCCGTCGGTGCCGCCGGTGCCACACTCACCCAGGGCATGCTCGCCCCCGTCGTCGAGCAGGCCGCCTCCTACTGGGCCGGCCAAGGCATCGATCCCACGCGTTTGGCCGCTCTCGATCAGATCGACGTTCGCGTTGCCGACCTGGCGTCGTCGACCCTCGGCATCGCGTCTTCATCGAACCTGATCTGGATCGATCGCGATGCGGCTGGCCACGGCTGGCATGTGGCTCCCATACGCATGGAAGCCGGAACTTCTGGCACGATGGACCTCCTCTCTGTCGTTACCCATGAGTTGGGGCACAAGCTGGGCTTCGGGCACACCGAGGAGCCACAAGTGATGGCCCCCATGCTGCCTCCCGGAGTGCAAACACTTAGCGCAATCACCTCGCGGGCAGCCGCAGCCACCGTGTACGACGTCGGTTTGTACGCAAGTTCGCTGATGCGGAGCGAGATCACACTGCTGACAGACAATATGCTCAGCAACTCGTGGGCCCCGCCCAACGATACGCCGGCGGTTCGTGTCCTCGACCAGCTCTTCAGCACGATGGCTGCGGAAGACGGCCGGTCAGGCGCTTGGACGATCGACCGACAAACTGCGGCGGCAACGGGTTCACGGACGCACTGCTCGCGGAACTGATCAATCTTCTGCCGAAACGGACGCCCCAAGATGAACTGGGAGAGGAAATCGAAGAGAACCTGCTGGGCGAGAAACTCGCGGAGATGCTTGCCCTGGATCGCTAACAGAGACGTCGCGCTGCTGGAAGCATCGTGGACAACAGTGGTACCGCCACGGCGACGGTGTCGACGTGTTCTCATCCGGCAAGACCCTCCGCGAACTGCTCGACCAGTTGGCGTTGTCCGGACGGTTGTACGGCGAGTATTCGATCGTTCGGTGGTCGCGTGCGGCGATCTGAAAGAAAACACGCGAGTTTTCAGCTACTCAATACAACGAAAATAATGGGAGAGAACGATGTCAATCACAGCACGTTGGGCACGAGCAGTCAGTTTATCCATCGCGGTTTTGGTGCTGGCCTACAGCATGCAGGCTCTCGCCGGCAAGCCGGTCAAAAAGCCAGGCGGTGGCGATACGGGGCCGTCCTACGCAATCGTTCAGTTGGACGATGCGAACGGTGCTTTCACGGGTGGCGTCGCCCGGGACATCAACGGCCAGAGACAGATCGTCGGGCAAGTCGATGATCCGCTGGGCGGAGTCATGGCCGTTTGCTGGACAATCACCGGGACCGGTGGCGATGTGCAGTCGGAACTGCATCTGCTCACCGACGGCATCGTGGCCAACGGAATCAACGAATACGGAGAAATCGCGGGCGCTGGCTTCGAGCGGCGATCAGATCGTGGGGCTTTATTGGGCGAGCAAGGATGCCGATCCGCTCGTTCTGCCGCCTCTTGTCGGATTCGAAGAGAGCGGCGCCGGAGCGATCAACGACGACGGCGTCATCTGCGGCTCGTCCGCCCGTTGGACGCCAAGGCTGGACGAGAATGGCAATCCGGTATTCGATGAACTCGGCGTTCCCATCCTTGATTACGCAACCCGGGCCGTCGCCTGGCGGATCACTGGAATCGATGTCGTCGGACCGATCGAACTGCCTTCGCTCGGCTTCTCCGGTGCCACGTCGATCAACAACAACGACAACGCCGGACTGGCGGAGATCGTCGGCAGGGACGGCGATTCGGCCGTCGTCTGGACGGTGCTCAGCTGCCGGTGAGACGCTCACCGTCGATCCGGTTCCCACGGTACTGAATAGCCGGGGAGGAGCCGAGGGCGTGAACAGTTCCGGCACGATTTGCGGCAACCTCTGGACGGATGATGTGCCGTCGGAGGCCGTCGTCTGGTCCGGCAGCTCCACCCTGGTCTTGGATCGCGCCAGGTATGTCCTCTCGGCCTGGGCACACGACGTCAACGACGCCGGGCAGATCGTCGGCGAGGGCGATTACTGGAAGAAGTACACGCAAGGCCGCCGAGCCGTGGTCTGGCCCAGCGCCGGCGGGTCGATGATCCTGCTGAACGGGTTTCTCGATGACAATTCGCCGTTCACTTCGCTGGTCTCTGCAAATGCCATCAACGGGTCCGGTGAGATCGCGGGGGCCGGCTGGGACGGAAACAACTACGGCGCGTTCCTGGCGATGCCGAAGTAGGGATGGGTATTCGGAAACGGATTGGGGTTTGCTCTTCACCTCCATCGGTGCCACTGTGTGCCGCTGCGCGTGTACATTCCAGAGACAACCGTGCACAACGCGACAACCAACCAACTCGCCGCCGTACCAGGCACGCAGTGTGGAGCGGGTACCGATCGTCCATCGCGCCAGTGGACGCCTCGTTCCAGCGGACGAACGGCCAGACGCTCTGGCTCGCCTCGCGCTACCAACTGTGGAGGCTGGAGAACTCGCTGGACGAAGGCCAGGTCGAGGATGGTTATGATCGGCTTTTCGTGCCGCAGGTGGGCTACACGACGGGCGATGTCGATGTGCACGATATGATGGTCGATGTGGAAGGGCGGCTCGTATTCGTATGTACGCTGGCCAGCTGTCTGGCAACCACCAGCGAACGCCACAGCTTCGAGCCTCTCTGGCAACCGCCGTTTGTCAGCCGCTTTGCCGCCGAGGACCGCTGCCATCTAAATGGCCTGGCTCCCGAAAACGGGAGCGTCCGCTACGTCACTGCCTGCAGCCAAAGCGACGTGGTGGATGGCTGGCGCGACAGTCGACAAGACGGCGGTTGCATGATTGATGTCCCCTCCAGCTCAGTCATCAGTCAGGGTTTTTCCATGCCCCACTCGCCGCGAATCTATCGCGACAAGCTGTGGCTCCTCGATTCTGGAAATGGTTACTTCGGTTATGTGGATCGGTTGACGGGCCAGTTCGAGCGGATCACCTTCTGCCCGGGTTTTGCCCGCGGGCTCACGTTTGTGGGGGACTACGCGGTTGTCGGACTCTCGAAACCGCGTCGCGACGGGTCCTTCCAAGGCTTATCGCTGGACGAGAACTTGGCGCAGCGAAAAGCGAAGGCTCGCTGTGGCCTGCAGGTCATTGACTTGCGCAGCGGCGATGCGGTCCATTGGTTGCGCGTCGAGGGGAGCATCCAGGAATTGTACGACGTGGTCGCCATGCCCGGCGTGCGGCGGCCCAAGGCCCTCGGGTTCCTGACCAACGAAATCCACCACAATATCTCCCTTCCGGTCGACGGAAAAGAATCGATGACAAAAAGATACGTTGGGAACGAGGCATTTTGCTGTCCCCTATCTTTTTGTCCTTCCTCCCGAACCGAGTCAGAATGCGGAAGCGCGCCCCCCGGGATTTAAACCGGAACAGAAATGGCCAGGGATCCATTGCTGAAATGACGCAACCGACTCGACTTTTTGGCAGTCCATACGGCTCCCCTTTCCGTCCCATGAGTGTACCAATCTTCGGCGATCCAGTGGTTGCTGAAATCCACGCAATCCGTACGAGGATGCCTGGCTCGATACACTCCAGCGTTACGACAGTGTCTGCTCCTTCCATCTGCTCCTTCCACTGGTGAGCTTGCGTCACTCTGTTGCAGAATCGCTGTCCTGCCGGACGAACTGCGCACGGGCCCGCTACAATGTCGGATATTGGACTTGCCGCGAGTTTGGCACCTGGGCGGCAGGCCTTCATGGCATGAACCGCCGGAGGATATTGGATGAGCGTAGATATCAACGAACTCAAGAATCTGCCAAACTCCGAGAAACTGAGGCTCGTTGAGTTGCTATGGGATGAAATTGGTGCCTCGAAGGAACCGATCGCCCTTCACCCGTGGCAATTCGATGAGGCAACTCGGCGCGCCGAACAACTCAAGGCTAATCCATCGATTGTTATCGATCGTGATGAATTGTGGCGGCGCGTCAATGGCTGATCCGGAGAAATGGCGTGGCCGCGCACGCCAACCTCGTCGGCTGGAGGATCCATGGATTGAACTGAAAGTGGCACGCACCTTCTTGCATGCTTACTTGTGAGCAAATGCCTGACGAAACATCTGGTTATCGAATTGCTGCGGCACGGTTCCTTCCGCGGCGAAAAGATAAAGAGCGCCGATAATGATCGCATTCATGGCGGAGGAAACGAGCGACACAATCAATAATGCAACGACCCCGATCACCAACGCGATGATGCCCAACACAGTGTGTCCAGTCGCAATCGCAACGCCGCCCAGAATCAGGGGAACAATCCCGATCAATGAAGCGAGGAAGACGATCAACCCGACTCCGAAATTGGCCGTCAGTGCTTCCCCCCAGGTTCGTTTCAGGATCTCCAGCGAACGCTTGCCCGCGGCGATGGGACCTGTCCGTTCCACCACGATCACCGGTACCACAAAGTAAGTCATCGCTGACCAGGCCATGCCCAACAGCGAGGCGATAAAGGCACCGAATTTTTCCGATCTTGATTCGATGATCTTCAGGATCAACCCGACGGTGGCTGCGACCAAGGCCCAGCCCGCAATTTGCGGCAACCGCGAAAACGCCGCCGAGAACCCATCGGCCAGGGTCGGGTCCCCCCCCTTGAAGCGAATAATGGCACAGGCGATCAAGGCGCTGTTGAAGAAGATGATCACGAAATAGTTGACGAAGTAGAAGGCGAATAAGATCACATACCCAAGGATCTGTTCGGCCTGGCCAACCGCTCGAACCCCGCCCTCTCCCTCTTGCAGAATCGATTCCGCAAAACCTGTCGCCCAGATCGGCACGGCGAAGCTGGCCATCACCAGCAGGCAGGCAATCCCGCTCAAAAGCGGAAACGCCAGCAGTTCCTTGTCAAGCTTTAACACTTCCCAGCTCTGACGAACCAACGCCCATCCATTCTCGATTCGTTCAAACATCGGGGGACCTCGACTTTCGTGACGTTTCAGACGCGTTAGCTACACCTGGAGGCATTATAGCGCTCGTGTTGCGGCGATCGCAACGAATAAAGATGCGCAAATGGCAGGTCGCAGCTGGATGTATCGCGGGACAAGGGGGATCCACTCATTCCCGAAACAGAAACGGAAGAACTCCCAGACCACAACATGCCGCGCGAGCCGATTTTCAGATCGACACCGCCATCAACTATCGCGTGTTGGTAGACCACCTGCGAAGCGCACAACAGCGTCCCGCCAGGCCTGAAGCCTTTCGTGCAAGCGGGCCGTCTCCTGGGGCATTCTAGCGGCTAGATCGTCCTGCTCTCCAATATCGTTCTTGAGGTTATACAATTCGAGGCGGCCGGTCGTGTAGTGTTCGATCAACTTCCAATCGCCCGAGCGAACGGCGCCGCTGGAAAAGCCACCCAAAAAGTGTGGTTGCGTCAGCGGATAGTGCCAAAACAGGTCGCGGCCAGGTATGGTCATATCAGGGTTTTTCCACAGTGGCAGTATCGATACGCCATCGAGCGGTTGTCGCGACTCCGGCCGTTTGCCGAATGCATCGACCAAGGTCGGATAGAAATCGACGCTGCATACGGGCGTGTGACACTCGGTGTCGGCCGGCACGATGCCGGGCCAGCGGACGATCATCGGTACGCGGATTCCGCCTTCATAGAGCGTTGATTTACCGGCGCGAAGTGGTGCGTTGCTGGTGACCCTCGACTCGCCGCCGTTGTCCGACATGAAGATCACGATCGTGTTGTCGGCCAGTTTCAATTCGGTGAGTTTGTCGCAGATCATCCCGACGCCGGTGTCGACGTCCTCCAACTGGGCCGCCAGATGGACGTTGTTTCGAGGGGCCTGGTTGCCGATGCCCGCCTCGCGTTTCTTCTCGTATTTCGCCACCAGGTCACCCCGACCGACGAGGCGCGTGTGGACGGCATAGTGGCTCTTGTACAGGAAGAATGGGTGGTCCTTGTGGCGTTCGATGAACTCGACTGCTTCGAGGTTCATCCGATCAACGAGATACTCGTCGGGCAACCGGCGTTCGATTTCGCGATTGAACTGGTAGGGGTGGAAGTAGCTTCCGCCACCGATGCCGCGGTTTTCCGAGAGGATCACTTCGCCGAAACCGTGCCGGTTGGGAGAAACCTCTTTCGCGCCGTGGTGTGCGTAGCCGGTCAGGTGCCACTTGCCGATCATCCCGGTCGCGTAGCCGGCATCGCGCAATGCCTCGGACAACGTGTAGAATTTCTCGGGCGAGAGATGTTTCGGGTCGTTGGGCCGCAAATAGTCGGTAATACCGACCCGGGCCGGGAACTGCCCCGTCATCAGGCTGGCGCGGAAGGGTGAGCAGACGGGCGCGGCCGCATACGCCTGGGTGAACCGCATTCCATCCCTCGCCAGTCGGTCGAGATTCGGCGTTTCATTGAAGTGGTTTCCATAGCATCCCAGTTCGGCCCAGCCGAGATCATCGGCCAGGATGAAGACGATGTTCGGCGGCCGAGAGTTGTCGCCGGCGAATACACACTGCCATGGGGCTAGCACGAAAAGGACCAGGCTGATGAAGGCAAACGCGATCGAGATTCGGGGCATCGGGTCGCTCCAGTCCGTCAAAGGAATCGTTAAACCGCAATGACACTTCTCACAAACGGAATTTCAGAGGTATTTTCCACAACGGCGAAGGAATAACACTGGCCAAAGAGACACTTGAAGACGCTGCAAAAAAAACCATCTTGAAAACGCCGCAATTGCCGCTCGCTCGCGATTTCAGCGACTACTCAATGGACTCCGGCAATCGGCGTCAGCACCTATCCGTCGCAAAAGACCTGCTGAGTATTGTGCGGCCAGTTTTCCAGGACGTAGATAATCCCGCCTGACGCGGGTGGATCGCCGAGAACTGTTGTCGTGATGGGCGCACCACCATCGTATCGATCATTTTCGCCAGAGTCCACGAGAGGCTCCACTGATTCGGTGGCCCAGTGTTCACGGGTAGCAGGCCAGTTGTCGTCCCACCGAGACGGGCTCGGTGGAAACGCGTGTGATGGGTGCGCCGGGTAGCTGGCCAGTTGTCGTCCCACCGACGCGGGGTCGGTGGAAACGGGAGTGGTGGGTGCGCCGGGTAGCGGCCAGTCGTCGTCCCACCGACGCGGGGTCGGTGGAAACGGGAGTGGTGGGTGCGCCGGGTAGCTGGCCAGTTGTCGTCCCACCGACGCGGGGTCGGTGGAAACGGGAGTGGTGGTGTGCGCCGGGTAGCTGGCCAGTTGTCGTCCCACCGACGCGGGGTCGGTGGAAACGGGTGTGATGGGTGCGCTGGGTAGCGGACCGTGCCCGTGCGTTCAGTTGGCTTCGAGGATTCCGGCGCCGAAGGTGAAGCCGCCGCCGAAGGCGCAGAGGCCGAGGCGGTTGCCGGCGGTGATGCTGGGCAGGACGTCGGCGAGGCAGAGGGGAATACTGGAGGACGACGTGTTGCCGTGCAGCCGGATGTTGCTGTAGACATCGACTCCGATGCGGTGTTGGATCGCGTCGATGATCCGCTGGTTGGCCTGGTGCGGTACGACCAGGTCAAGGTCCTGGACCGCCAGGTGCTCGCGTTGGCAAACGCGATTCAAGCTGGTCACCATTCTCCGGACGGCTTCGGTGAAGACCTTGCCACCTTTCATTTGGATGAAGCCACCGTGGCGGAAGGGGACTGACAAGCTGCTGCCGTCTTCCCCTTTGGCCGACAGTTCTGGGCGCAGCAGGCGAGCCGTTGCGCGGTCGAAGTAGTTTTCGCCGTAGAGCACGGAGGCGGAGGTGGCATCGCCGAACAGGATGGCGGTGTCGAAATCATCGAGATCCAGCAGCGGTGACAGTACCTCGGCTGTGACAATCAGCACGCGACCATCGGGGCGGCTCTGGAGGAAGTCGTACCCGGCCTGCAGTGCATAGAGGTATCCGGAGCAAGCGGCGTTGATGTCGAACGCCTGCAACATCGTATCGCTTTTGCGACCGGTCAGGCCGTTGAGCACTCGGCAGGCCATGGAGGGAGTGACGGAGGTGGGGCTGGTGGTGCTGCAGATGACGAGATCCAGGTCGTCGACGATCAGGTTTTCCTGATCGAGTACTTTCCAGCAAGCTTTCACGGCCATGTTGACGGCATCTTCGCCCGGTGCGGCCCAGTGTCGTTGTTCGATGCCGGTTCGTCGCAGGATATCGTCCGGAGTCATGCCGTGGGCGCGATTAGCCAGTTCCAGGTTGCCCACCACTCGGCTGCCGGTCACGGTGGCGATGGAGGAAATGCCGACGTCGAAGGCACGTGGTCTGCTTTCGCATCGCGGCAGGTGGAGCGTTCCCTGGCTATCGAGGCGGCGGAGGATCGGCTTACCCGGCAGTTCTTGCACCACGGGCCGGGGTCGTTGCGCTTCGGCGCCGGATCGCACTTTCGCCAGCGGCGCACCGACGGCGATTGTCTCGCCCTCCGCGGCGCACACCTGCTCAATGGTTCCCGACACGGGCGATGTCAACTCGAAGACGCTTTTGGTGGCTTCCAGTGCGGCGACCACGTCACCCCGAGCGATTTCCTGGCCCGGGCGGATGAACAACTCGGAAACGATCACGGTCTCGTCAGCAGGTCCGGAGCCGACGGCTTCGATCAAGCAGAGCCCCTGCGGCTGCGGCTGGGTCTGCAGCCATTTCAATTCGAGATTCAATAGTTCGGCCGCCGTGGTCAAGACGCGTTTGAAGGACGGCAGCACTTCGATCTGATTCTCGAAGTTACAGGGGATAAACGTGTCGGGACGGGTGACGCGCCGCATGGCGACCGGCACACGCGTTTTTTCGGCCACCGTGGCCAGAATCTCGGCGCCCATCCCGCAGGTATGATTGTCTTCGTGCACCACGATCAGGCGTGCCGTGTGTTCGGCCGAGGTCAGCACGGATCGCTCATCCCAGGGAGAGAGTGTCCGGAGATCGAGGATATCACTTCCCACGCCCACTGTTTCCAGTGCTTCCGCCGCCCGCTCGCAGATGCGCACTGTATTGCCCCAGGCGACAAACGTGATATCGGGCCCAGACCGCACTTTGCGCGCGGTCCCGATGGGAGTGAATTGCCGCTGTACATCGGCAGGCGTGGTACGTTCGGGATCGTTCAACAACGCTTTGGGATAGAAGAAAATGGCGGGTCGCCGCGATTGAAAAGCGGCGTTCAACAGGCCCGCGGCATCGCCGGCCGTGGACGGCATGTAGACATCCACGCCGGGTGTGTGGGCCATGATCGCTTCGTGCGTGCTCGCATGAAACGGTCCCATGCCGGGCCGGTAGGCGCCACAGGCGGCCATGACAATCACCGGCGTTTCCCAATGCCCGTCGCTGCGCCAGTGGATATTGGCCAATTCACTCGCGATCTGATTGAAGGCCAGCGGCAGGAAGTCGGCGAACTGCAGAAAGGCCACCGGGTGCTTGCCCGTCAGCGCCTGGCCAATACAGGAACCTAGAATCGTCGCTTCGGACAGCGGTGCGTTGCGCACACGCCGGGGAAATTCGGTACTCAGTCCCTTGGTGACGCCAAATACGTCCCCTTTCGGATCTTCGATATCTTGTCCCAGCAGGACCACGTCGGGGTCACTGAGCATTTGGTGGCGCAGCACGTCGCGAATCGCTTCCCGCATCGTCAATCCCGGGCCGGTGGCGGCGCCGTGACGCTCGCGGGAAGGATGAGTCAATTCGACCGGGATCGGTCGCTTTGCTTCCAAAGTGGGGATCGGCTCGGGACCAGCATAAGACGCGGCCTCCGCCGCCGCCACTTCCACTTCCACTTCCCGCCGGATCGATGCCAACAACTGGTCACTGAACCCCGACGACAACAAGTGTCTTTCCAGGTTCCGTATCGGGTCGCCAGTCTCCCGCGCTCGACGGATTTCTTCGGCGTCGCGATAGACCGACTCGTCGTCCGCGTTCGTGTGGCTGGTAAGGCGTTCCACGTCGAACACGACTACGACCGGGGAGCGCTTCTCCCGTACTTCGCTGACCACCCCTTTCATCTGCTGCCAGGCGGTCACCACATGTCGGCCGTCCACGCGATAGATCGGCATGCCGTAGAACGATTCCGCCTCGCCGTCCGGTCGCGAATAGAACGTCTGCCCTCGCGTAGGCGTGGAGATGGCCAAGTGATTGTCCTGGATCAGAAACAGGACAGGAACCTGCAACCGTACTGCCTCGGCACACGCTTCCAGAAATTCACCTTCTTGCGTGGCTCCGTCACCGATCGAGTTCAACACCAGCGGCCGCGTGCTGTGGTCCTTGATGACGGTCGCGACACCGACCGTTTGCAAGGCCGCATTGCCGACCGGCACCGGTGCACTCATGATCTTCAAGGTGCGGTCGGAAAAGGCGTGCGCGCACATTTGCCGGCCGCGCGTGTGGGATTCTTGCTTGCAATAAAGGCCGTCAAAAAACACGCGCGGCGTGATGCCACGAGCAAGCATCAAGGCTTTGTCGCGATAATGGCAGAGCAGCCAGTCTTCCTCGTGCAACAGAGAGGCCAGGATCGCGGTCCCTTCGTGGCCCGCGCCCGACACGTGAAAAAAAGCCTCCCCTCGGCTGTTCAGCTCCAACTCCACCTTGTCGACCTGCCGGGCCGTCACCATGGCTCGGTAGAGCGTCAGTAGCTGCTTCGGATCCATCGTTGGCATGCCTCGCTCCACGCTTGTCGAACACCGCGCCGCCAGTTTCCGCAGTAGCTGTCGCGGCTGACTGGCGATGTATTTTTATGCTATTCCCTACGGCTTATCGGCGTTTTCCGCCCATTAGTCGGGCGGGATGATCGCGAAAAACGGCAAAGTTTTCCAGGCCAATCTGTTGTCATTCGGATTACAAAGCCCGATTTGTGAAGCTGGAGGGATTGGCGACACCATATTCCCGCTCAATGGGGAGGGGAAGCTGACACTTCTGCGATGTCGATTCTGGTATGCTCGCGCCCTTGCTAGCGGCGATGACCTCCTCGCGGTCACGAGCGATTAGGGAGTGCGGAGTGCGGAATGCGGAATGCGGAATCAGTAGTACCTTGGTCACCTTGAGGCACTGATGGAGTGATCGGCCTCTTCCATCATGCATTGCGACTCCGTATTCCTTAACGCGGGATTAGCCGGCAACCCAATAGTGGGGCGAGTCCCCGCTGCAAGATCCGAAATCCGAATATCGAAATACGAAACAAGATCAAAACCCAAATGTCTCAATGATTAAAACGCCGCAGCGAGGGTGCCTTGTTCGTGGCAGATGGCCTACGAGTTACCAGTTTCTGTCATTTGCATTTCTGTCATTCGAGTTTGTTTCGTATTTGGTGCTTCGGATTTCGAATTTCGCGGCACCGGTCTAGCTGCGGTCACCTGCCGCGTTAAGCTAGCAGCGTTTTCTCCGCATGGCCGGCCTGCTCGAGCACGTAGCGCGGCACGGCGTAGCCGGGCAATTGCGAGCGCATCTGAGCGATCAACTGTTGTCCTTGAGCGATCGGCACATGGAAGTGGGCGGCCCCGGCGACCTGGTCGAGTTGGTGCAGGTAATACGGCATGACGCGCAGGTTCACCAGTTCCTGGCTGAGCTTGACGAGCGTTTCCACGCGATCGTTGACCCCTCGCAACAGCACGGACTGGTTCAACACGGGAATACCGGCGTCGAGCAGACGGCTCAGGGACAGGGCGACCTGCGTGTCGAGTTCGGCGGGATGATTGGCGTGGATCACGACGATTGCTGTGAGTCGATTCTGTCGCAGTAGCTCGACCAGTGAATCGGTAATGCGCTGCGGGATGACGACCGGCAAACGCGTGTGGATGCGAATCCGCTGCAGGTGCCGGACGCTGGAGAGCCGCGATAGCAGTTCTGCGAGTCGCTGGTCGGGCAGTACAAGCGGGTCCCCGCCGCTGAGGATAATCTCCTCGATCGACCGATCGTGCTCCAGTTGGTCCAAGGCTCCCTGCCAGGCTTCCAGGGTCCGCGGAGTCGCGTCATAGTCGTAATGGCGGCGAAAGCAATACCGGCAATGGACGGCGCAGGTGGGGGTGGCGACCAGCAGGGCCCGATGAGCGTATTTCTGCAGCAGGCCGGGGAGAATCGTGGCCGGTGCATCGCCAACGGGGTCGGGGCCGTAATCGGGCACCTCCTGCAATTCCTCCTGGAGGGGAAGCACCTGTCTCAACAGCGGATCGAATGGGTCGGCCGGTCGCATCCGACGGATGTACGGCAGCGGGGCCATGAGCGGGAAATGCCGGGCGGCCCGGCAGGCGGCTTCCTGGTACTGGGCGGGGAGTTGGAGTATGGTGCAGAGTTGCACGGGGTCTCGGACGGCGCTGCTCAACACCTCTTGCCAGCGGGTTTCCCTCGGCGAGGGGATAGGGACAGAATCGGCTGCAGAAGCTACAATTGCCATCTTCGTAAGATAATCATCGATCTAGCGGAAGCGAAGTAGGGAAGAAAACCGTGGCTGTGTACAAAACGAGCGATTTTCGCAAAGGGCTGAAAGTCCAAATCGACGGCGAACCGTATTTGATGATCGAAATGAATTTCGTCAAGCCGGGCAAGGGAAACGCGTTGTACAAATGCCGGCTGCGGAACCTGCTTCGCAATACGACTCTCGATCGGACCTACAAGGGGGGGGATGCGCTCGAAGCCGCCGATATCGAAGAGACCGAGGTCCAATTCCTCTACCGCCAAATGGACAAGTTCGTCTTCATGGACAACACGACCTTTGAGCAGTATGAACTGACCGCGGATCAAGTGGGAGATGCCTGGCGGTATCTGAAAGAGAACTTGAAATGTTCGATGCTGCTCTTCAACGGCAATCCCATCACCATGACCCCTCCCAATCACATCGAGTTGAAGATCGAGTTCTGCGATCCCGGCGCGAAAGGGGATACGGCGACCAACGTGACGAAGACGGTGAGGGTGGAAACGGGTGCGGATTTCCAGGCACCGATTTTCATCAACATGGGTGACGTCATCAGAATCGATACGCGGACCGGTGAGTACGTGGAACGCGTGAGATCGTGACCAATGACCAACCCGATTTTGGTCCTGCCGCCAGCTGGGACCAACTGAGGCGGCGCGCCGAGTTGCTGCACACGGTGCGGCGTTTCTTCGATGAACGGGAGTTTCTGGAAGTCGAGACTCCGCTGTTGTCGCACGATTCGGTCGTGGACCGGCATCTCGACCCTCTCGCGGTACGTCTGTTCGCTGACCCGCGAGCAGCCGAGCAGGGTCCGCTGATGTGGCTCCAGACATCGCCGGAATTCGGCATGAAGCGATTGCTTGCCAGCGGCGCCACGGCCATCTATCAGATCACGCGCGCATTTCGTGGCGGCGAGGTGGGACCGCTGCACAATCCCGAATTCACGATGGTGGAATGGTATCGAGTCGGGGACGGTCTGCAGGCCGGCATGCAACTGCTGGACGAGCTGGCTCAAGCCACGCTCTCCCGCGGCCACGCCGAACAGCTCAGCTACGCCGATGCTTTCCAGCGTTGCCTGGGTATCGATCCGCATCGTTGTGCCGCGCAGCAATTAGCCCAGACCGCCATCCAGCTCGGCTTCCACCCACCATCGTCGTGGGACATGGAAGATCGAGATGCATGGCTGGACTGGCTGTTGGTGTCGCATGTTGAACCGAACTTGGGTGTGGGGCGGCCGACCATCTTGTTCGACTATCCAGCGAGCCAGGCAGCACTGGCCCGCGTGCGCGAACGGCCTGTGGCGGTGGCGGAGCGTTTTGAGCTCTATGTCGACGGTGTGGAACTGGCCAATGGCTACCACGAATTGACCGATCCGCAGGTGCTTCAACAGCGTACGCACGAGGCGAACGAGGCGCGTATGGCCGACGGGAAATTTGCTCTGCCGACCCAGAGCCGACTGCTCTCGGCCATGCGTCACGGCCTGCCGCACTGCACCGGCGTGGCCCTCGGCTTCGACCGGCTCGTCATGGTCGCCACCGGCGCAGCGGATCTGAGCGAGGTGATGGCCTTTCCGATCGATCGGGCGTGAGCAGTGGCTCGGCTCGCGGTCGGCGACCACACCGGCCCCAACGGGGTTGCGACAGAATGCGGTGGTCCAAGGCGTCACGCCGGCGGATGAGGCCACGTGGTCCCTGTGGCACTCCTGCGAGTGCATATTTTCGTGTCCCGCGTATACCCGCTCTTGCGCCGCTGGCGCGGCAACCCCGGGCTTCGGTGTACCACTGCGGTGCAGTCAGACACGGCAGATGGACCGACCAGGGTTCAGAAGTACTGCCGACCGATACACCATTGGTCTGAGCCCTCCGCGGGGCTCGGCTACGTGCGTAGCAGAAGCCGGTAGGCTTCCGAGGTGTGGTGTACGTTTTCCCGCTTCGGCTGAGCCCTTGGCGGGCTCAGCTACGCGTTAATTTTTTCCCGCTTCGGCTGAGCCCTTGGCGGGCTCAGCTACGCGTTAATTTTTTCCCGCTTCGGCTGAGCCCTTGGCGGGCTCAGCTACGCGTTAATTTTTTCCCGCTTCGGCTGAGCCCTTGGCGGGCTCAGCTACGCGTTAATTTTTTCCCGCTTCGGCTGAGCCCTTGGCGGGCTCAGCTACGCGTTAATTGCAGGAGCGATGAAAGTGGACATGCCGCCATTGGCGGTCCGTGCGCTGCCACACGCGAGTTTCTTCGAAGCGCGCCGTTTGGGGCTGGTTGTGGGCGTCGACGTGTTGAATCAGCCGCACGTAGCTGACCACGGCCACATCGTCTCCCAAACGCCGCACATGGGGAGCGATGATACTGGTCTGCGATGACGATCCCTCGCGCTGCAGGTCGAAATAGAACTTGTGGAACTCCATGCCGTGCACCAGTTGGCCACGCGCTTCGGGCTCGAATGCCGACAGCGATGGATCGCAGAGCCGCTCATACGTGTCCCAATCACCCGCCGCGATGCAGAGAAGCAATTGCTGGGTCAGTTCAATAAAATCCGGATCGTTTGTGTCAATCATGCTGTCGCTCGATTGTAATGGTGACTGGAGTAGTGAGTAGTGAGGTTGACGTCGGGCGTCACGATTCTATCAGGGGAGATCAGGCACTCGTTGCAGTAGTTGAAATGTGTAGTCGTACTGATTCCGTTCATCCGCGATGTGATGTTCTTGTTCGAGCAGCTGCCATTGGATGTCCGAAATCTCCGGGAAGTGAGCATCACCTGGCACGTTGGCATGCACCCAGGTCAAGTAGAGTCGCGTGGCGATCTGGAGTGCTGCCGCGTAGATTTGGCGCCGCCGACGAAAAACGCTTCCCCGTCGTCCTGGCAAGTTCGCAGGGCATCGGACACGCTGTGCACGACTTCGGCACCGCGAATGACCAGATCGTTCTGCCTTGATACGACGACCGTCTTACGGCCGGGCAGGAGGCGGCCGATCGAATCAAACGTCTTGCGGCCCATGATGATGTGGTGCCCCATCGTCAGTTGCTTGAAGCGACGCAGATCGGCCGACAGACGCCACGGCAGCTCTCCGCGGTGTCCTATCACGCGGTCGGGGGTCAGGGCCACAATGATCGATGTATCCATAGCGCTAGTCGAGGGCTACGCCCTTGAAGTCCGAGTTCGAAATACCTAAGTTCGATACAGATCCACTGCGCGAAGAGAATTCGCTTTCTTGGCCGCACCAAGCACTATACCGCCACCGGCGCGCGGATGTGGGGGTGCGGATCGTAGTCCTCCAGCTGGAAGTCTTCGTACTGGAAGTCAAAGATCGACGGGACTTCGCCGTTCATTCGCAGCCGGGGCAGCGACCGCGGCGCGCGTGAAAGCTGCAAGCGTGCCTGCTGGATGTGGTTTTGGTAGAGATGCGCGTCGCCAAACGTGTGGATGAACTCACCCGGTTCCAGGCCCGTGACCTGAGCGACCATCAAGGTCAGCAGCGAGTAGGAGGCGATGTTGAAGGGAACGCCCAGAAAAATATCCGCGCTGCGCTGGTACAGCTGGCAGGAAAGCCGACCGTCGGCCACATAGAACTGGAACAACAAATGGCAGGGAGGGAGCGCCATCTGGGGCAGCTCACCCACATTCCACGCACTGATGATCAGACGTCGCGAGTCGGGATGGGTCTTGATGCGCTCGATCACCTCGCTCACCTGGTCCACCGTTTCGCCGTCCGGTCTCGCCCAGCTCCGCCACTGATGCCCATAGACCGGACCCAGGTCGCCGTGCTCATCAGCCCACTCGTTCCAAATCGTCACGCCGTGCTCGTGCAGGTAGCGGACGTTCGTGTCGCCTCGCAGGAACCACAGCAGTTCGTAAATAATAGACTTGAGGTGCAGTTTTTTGGTGGTGACCAGCGGAAAGCCCTGCTGCAGGTCGAATCGCATCTGGTGGCCGAAGATACTGAGCGTACCGGTCCCCGTCCGATCGGTCTTCGGGGTGCCGGCATCGAGCACGCGTTGCATCAGATCCAAATACTGCCGCATGGCCTATCCGTTATGTTATCTTGCGAGACTTTCCTTGACGGGGGCTCGAGACGAGGGGGGAATTGTACCAGAACATGCTTTTCTTGGCGTGGGGCGATGAATTGCAAGGGGCTAAATCCAAGGTAATCCAACGGCTCGGGAGTAGTGAGTAGTGATAGTGAGTAGTGAGTAGTGAGTAGTGAGTAGTGAGTAGTGAGGGATCGGCACGAAGATATATTTGGTCGATCCACGTGAAGTCTTGTGCGTCGGGAGGTTTCCCTATCACTCCACCCCTCCAATACTCCATTCGCTGGCCCCTTTTCTAGGGGGCCCTCCTCAAACCGCCAGCTCGACTGGTGGTTGCTCTGTCGGCCACGACCGGCGTTTTCTCGGACACGCTTGATGCTGATGAACCAGAAGCGGATTGCAATTCGTAGAGAGGGGCAGCGCATGGCGCAGCCGGTCTGCCCGCTAGGGGGGCTGTTGGGGGTGAGCGGGAGAGGTTGGCGGCGATTACGTCCTCCCTCAGGTGGATGAGCGAAAAGGCCGCAAAAGCGGTACACTGCCGTCCGGGGCTCTGAGATATCCTTGGGGCTGCGTGATGTGGATGATCGAACATTCTTCCGGTTGAGGTTTGCAGTGAATACTTCTGCCTATGTCGAACGCCTCGTGGATCTGATGGATCCGCATGACAACGTTCTGTTGAACATGACGCCACAGGAAGCTGCCGACGCGGTTGCCTCGGGCGATCCGGCGCGAATACGCGCGATTGACGGCCAGTTCGCGATCATCCAGAAGCGGGGAAATCTGGTGCGGATGGCCCGCTCGATCGGGCGGCCGATGCGCTACTTCCTGGCCAAGCAGGCGGAGGGCCCTTGTCTGGTGGTGGCGGAGCGGATTGAGCAACTGCACGAGCAGCTCAAGGTGGAAGGACTGGCCGACCAGTTCCATCCTTCCTACACGCGGATGGTCCCGGCACATCACCTGGTCGAGATTGCGCTGGTCGGCTGCCCCGACCCGAACCCGGTCTACACGCGGTTCTTCGATCCCCAACGAAACTGCCTCGGCACCGATTTGGACGACATTGGCCGGGCTTACATCGGCGCCTTGGCCGACGAGTGCGCGCGGTGGCTCGACCGGATCGCAGCCCAGGAGCCGATCGGCGTGCTCTTCTCCGGCGGCATCGACAGCGGCAGTGTTTTGCTGGTGCTGTACCATTTGCTCCTGCAACGCGGGGAGTCGCCCGCGCGATTGAAGGCGTTCACGTTGGCGGTGGAGGGAGGATCGTCGGATCTGGACCAGGCTGCGCAATTCCTGGATGAGCTTGATTTGGGGATGTTTCTGGAGCCGATCGAAGTGCCGTTGGGCGCGATCGATTACAGGGAGACCATTCGCGTCATCGAAGACTACAAACGCTTGGATGTGGAATCGGCCACGATGGCACTGGCTATCTGTCGAGGGATTCGCCAGCGTTACAGCGACTGGCAGTACCTGGTCGACGGCGATGGTGGCGACGAGAATTTGAAAGACTATCCGATCGAGGAGAACTCGGAGCTGACGATTCGCAGCGTGCTGAACAACCAGATGCTCTATCAGGAAGGCTGGGGGGTGGATGCGATCAAGCATTCGTTGACCTATTCGGGCGGCCAGAGTCGCGGTCATGTGCGGACCTACGCGCCGGGTCGCATCCTCGGCTTCCGCAGTTTCAGCCCTTACGCCTTGCCGAACGTCATTGCGGTGGCCGAGGGAATTCCATTCATCGAATTGACCCAATGGGACCACTCGCACCTGTATGCCTTGAAGGGCGAAGTGGTGCGCCGCGGCGTCGAAGCGATTACCGGGCTGACGATGCCGATCTTCGAGAAGCGGCGATTCCAGCGCGGCGCGGTGGATCAGTCGCAGTTTGATACCGTTTTTCCGCGTAGCGAGGCGGCATACCGAGCGGCCTTTGTCTCGATGTTCGGATAGTCACAGTGACCTGGCATCGTCGTGCGTATGGCATCTTTCTCCGCACGTTTCTCCGATCGCGACATCACGAGCGCTCGGGGCCCGAAAAACCGGGTCGACTCGTCTCGACCCTATGCGTTTCTGGTGGAGCCGGAGTGCTCGGCAACCGGACGCGTGGAGGATGTCGCGACGGTATTTCTGACGAATCGCGAATGCCCGTTTCGTTGCCTGATGTGCGATCTGTGGCGTAACACGACGGACGGTCGTGTACCGCCCGGAGCGATTCCCGAGCAGATCGACCATGCGCTCGAGCGATTGCCCGCGGCGCGCCACATCAAGCTCTACAACAGCGGCAATTTCTTCGATCACCAGGCGATCCCCCCCGAAGACTATGGGGCGATCGCCCAGCGGGTAAGCGGGTTCGAGACGGTGATTGTCGAGAATCATCCCCGGTTGTGTGGTGACGACGTGCTGCGCTTTCGGGACCTGATCCCCGGCCAGTTGGAAGTGGCGCTCGGACTGGAAACCGCGCATGAAGAAGTGCTCGCCGCGCTCAACAAACGGATGACGCTCCACGACTACGAGCAAGCAGTACGATTCTTATGCGGGCACGGCATCCGCGTGCGCACCTTCATTCTGCTGCGTCCGCCGTTTCTGAGTGAAGAGCAGGGGGTGGAGTGGGCCGAGCGGTCGCTGCGATTCGCCTTTGACGTGGGTGTCGCATGCTGTGCCGTGATTCCGACCCGCGCAGGCAACGGGATGCTCGACCAATTGGCCACGCAGGGTCTGTTTCAGTCACCCACGATGCGGTCGATGGAAAGAGTGCTGGAGACCGGTTTGCGCATGGGCCGTGGTCGCGTGCTGATGGATCTGTGGGACGGCGAGCGTTTCGATCCTTGTCTCGCTTGTGGAGCTCGCCGCCGCGAGCGACTCCACCGTATGAACCTGACGCAAACGCTGCTACCCCCGATCGAGTGCCGCTGCGACGTGGGACAGGTGGGAGGTGCCACTGCTTGATCCGACGGGATTCCAGCGGTAAGAACGCGGCATATTCATCGACCTGCGCGGCACGAGACCCCGCCCGCGCGTAAGAAGAGCGCCTTGGATGCGCATAGCAACCCGAACCGCACATCTGGTCTTCGTGCATTCCAGCTGGTGCGGGTGAACCAATTCCAATCCAAGGCAGGAATCAATAGCGATCGCGGCGACCGCCGCCACCACCGCCGCCACGGCGCTGGTCGCGCGGTTTCGCTTCGTTGACCGTCAGCGCCCGCCCCTGCACGTCTTGGCCATTGAGCGCCTCGATCGCCGCTTCGCCGCCATCGGCCATCTCCACAAATCCAAACCCACGCGATCGGCCCGTGTCACGATCCGTGATCACGTCCGCCGCAGTCACACTACCATACTGACCGAACAGCTCTCGTAAGTCGTCCGCAGTCGCGCCGAAAGCCAAGTTCCCGACATACAATCTCTTGCTCATCGTCATCCCTTGAGCCCATGTGTGGCTCCAACAGAAAACTAGTTTCCGGCCGCGCAACGACCGGCCCGATCACGAGTCCGGCAATTCCCCGCAGCGTATCGCCTGCTGGAACTCCCGACCCGACAATCCTGGGAGCAGCGAGAGATGACTCAGCGCACGTGGACCAGGAAGGAGAGATGTGGGTGTGACAGCAGGTTCGATCATGCTGCAAAGCGACAAAACTCGTACCCGTCGAACGTGCGCATTATACCGCGCTCAGGAGCTGCGCGAACCCGGACTTTTGGCCGATTTCCCCATGGCTCCGAGGTCTCCCTATGGTCCCTTCTTAGCGGTTTCTTCCCGATCGGGCAATGAAGTGGATTTCCATGACGCAATGGCCTCACTGCTCGAGAATCGTCGTCATCTCGGCCCGCAGTTGTCGCAACTGTTCGCTTTGATGGTCGTCGAACGATCCGACTCGTTGACCGTAGGTATCCATCCAGTTGATCAGTCGCAGGCACTCATCGGAATCCAACAACACATCGTAATGTCCGTCGGCCAGGAGTTTCCAAAGCGGATTGACGGCCGCCGCGCACGCTCCCACTGTCGAACGTCCTTCCTGGTAGCGCAGCAGGACATGATCCTTCAGGGATGGGGCACCGTAGCTGACGAGCACATCATAAGATTTGTCCGCGGTCAGGTCCCAGGAACTGCCGGATGCTCCTGGCCGATGGCACTCGACACACCGTTTTTCGAGCACGGGCTGGACCAGCCGCTGGTAATCGAGCGGCCAGGTTCCGTCGGGACCGGGGGAAATCTTCGATGGCTGGCGGGTGGCAGCCAGCGGTCTGGCATCGGGAGGGGCGGTATTGCGTGGCTCGTGGCATCCAATGCAGGTGGTGGTTTGTCCCGGTTGCAGATAGGTCGCACTGCGCATGGTCTGGACGGCCATGCCTTGCTGATCGAGCGCTTGTAGAAAGAACGCCACGCCCGACGGAACGTGAAAGTATGCCGAGCCATCTTCTTCGACGGGAACGGTCCCCATCACGAACTTGCCGGGGTCGTCGTGCGTGAGACCCATGTTCGGGAAGTTCATCGTGGGATGTGTTTTGGCGGGAATACCGACCAGTCGCAGTTGCTTGATCGTGCCCGGTGCCGTTGATCCCAGTCCCCGATAGACATCGACCACCAGCACGCGCGTGCCGGAGGCTTCCTGGCTGGCATCGACGCGTGACGTGATTCGCGGTGGACGCGTGCGGGCCCGAATGGGTAACGGATCCATGCAGCTGATGGCCGGGTCACGATAGATCAAATTGAGGTTACCGTACGCATCGAACACGTAGCAGCCGAGATCATTGGGCGGGCCCGGCATTCCCCAGGCTGGATGTGGAGTACCGGGGGGCAAAGGTACGTCACTCCAGGCCACCAGGTAATGCGTTTCGGAAAGGGGATAGGGGTCGGCAAAGTAGGTTTGCGGCCAGCCTTCGGCTTCCGGAAAAGCGACTTCGGGAGTCAGCCGCGTCAGGGGTCCTTCTCCGTCGGAGCCGCGCTGCGGATCGATCAGGACCAGCGAACCGCCTGTCAGGGCATGATGTCCTGACGCGGTGAAGATGATCTTGCGTGAATCAGGTATGCGGCGTGCTTCAAAGATGCAATGAGGGTTCTGCGTGTAGTTGCCATACACGGCCCGCGCGTCCGTACCGTCGGGCAGCGTCGACCAGAGACTCATGTAGGGCATGTTGTGCCGATCGACGTAGTCCCAGCGAGCATAGAGAATCTGTCCTTGGTCATCGACACTGGGTGTCCATTCAAACATCTCGAAAGGCGATATCCGTGACAGATGTTGGCCATCCGGGTCCATCACGTGCAGCGTGTAAACGGCCACCGGCCGTTCCGGTCCCCCGCCGCAGCGTACGTAGCAATCGGGTAGTGCACTCTCTTCCCCGAGAATATCCTTGTCGCTGTTGCACTGTACATCCTGGCCGCGTCGTGTCGACAGAAAGACGATTCGTCCGTCGGGCAGGTAGCGGCCATCAAAATCATCGTACTTACCGTGCGTGAGACGGCGGAGGTTCGTTCCGTCGAGATTCATTTCGTAAAGATGGTAGAACGCGTCATCGGGAACGTTCGCCTTATCGAGCTTGTTAGGTTCGTCGCTCAGGCCGCTAAAGTAGGTACAGTAGGCGAAGAGCACTCGTTTGCCATCGAACGAAATGTCTGGCCGCAAGACGCTGCCCGAAGGAAGCGTCTGCGTGAGGCACTGCAGTTGAGGGGCGTCCGTCTTGAAGCCTTTCAGCACATACAGTCCTCCACCAGGTCGCGAGAACCAGCCGTAGTACTGATCAGACATGTGCGTGAAGCTGCCAGGTACGCGCTTGACCAAGAGCAGGTCATCAAAATCGAGCAGAGGATTGCTCAGTGCCATCGGCCGTATGATGTGATGCGCTGCGAGGAACAACTCGCGCTGCTGATCCAGCGGGGGATTCTCCGGCAGTTGCTCTACCTGGGTAGCCAGTTGTTGCAGAGCCGCCACCGATGGATCGACATCGCTCCCCAGCTTGCGGAGGTCTTCAGCCAGCCGGAGCCCACGCTCGATCACCTCTCGGATCGGATACGAATCAGGCTCCGCCTTCGGCGCTTCGTCAGCCGTCTCGCAGGTCGACCACGGACTGATACTTGACTGATCCGCCGGCTTGTGAAGGGCGATATTCGCATCGTTGGCCACACCGTAGACCTCGACTTCCTCCAGATGTAGATACTCTGTGCCTGGCAGCTGCACGCGCACAAATCGCGCCGGTTGCTGGTCTACCTGAATCACCAGTGGCTTTTGGTCTTTGAAACCGAAGAAGTCGGTACCATCGTGCTGGTAGATCTCCCGCCAGGCCTGTCCGTCATCGGACAACAGAACGCGGAGATGCGCCGCTCGCAGGGAAACTCCGGCATCGCGGTTGTAGATAGCGATCCGCGACAAGGGCGTGACCTGTTCCAGATCAACCTGCCACCACGGTTCATTGTCCTGGCTGGTGTGAAAACCGAACGTGCCGTCCACGACACCATCGCAGGCGCCGGCAGCATCGTCACGGGTGCTGATCGTGATGGTGCCGCTGCCGGAAGGGAGTTGGCGCACCACGGCCTGGCGAATCCAGTCGGCTTCCATCTGCTCGGTGGACACGATCGCAGGTTCCGAGTCTGGCAGCGTGACAGGTTGTGTGGGCTCTCCAGGCCAGGCAGTGTGGGGGCCCAAGAGCCCGGGCAGTGCGAGGACAGACGAATAAGCACAAGACAAATCGAACGGGTGCGAGCGATATCACAGTCCGGCTCCTGTTGTGGCGAGAATGTACCGGTGTGCCATGCATCAGCTGCAGTGGTGCAGCCTGGGGCGAGCTCGTGCTCCAGTATAGCCGATGGAGCCGCCGAGGCGATCACGTCCTGGTCAATTTTCCACGGGGCGGCAGACCAGCTGATAGCAGATCATGGCGGGGGACTCGGGCGTGGGTAGATGGGCGGATTTCGATGGCTTTGAGGTGCGTTTGGGCGTGGCAGGCTGTTACAATCGCGGGGTACCCTGGCCAATTTCCCTTGTATTTGAGAGGTGTTCATTATGCGTCGCAGTGTCACGACTGCTTCATGTGTGGCTGGTGCCATGCTCGTCGGCCTTTGGTGCGGCTCGGTTTCGTCAGGGTTGGAGGAGTCAACCAGTACGGCAGAGCGGCTGGCGGCGCTCGATGTTCCTGGCGGACTCGTCGTGCAGCTGGGTGCCAGCGACTGCGAATTAGCGACTGAATTGGCACGGACCGGGCGGTTCATCGTGCAGGTACTCGATGCCGATAGGATGCGCGTCCAACAGGTCCGGCAGCGACTGCAGCAAGAGGGTCTATACGGTTGGATATCGGCCGACCGGCGAGCCAACGGCACGGCCTTGCCCTACACCGAGAATCTGGTGAATCTCGTGGTCGTGCAGACTCTGGCGGATGAGAAGACACTTTCTGAAATGGCGCGCGTATTGCGCCCGCAGGTTTGGTGTTGGGCCAGGCGGAGTTCCTTTCCGCCGAGGATATCCAGAGAGCTGACCTGCGTCTGATCGAAGCGCATCCGTTTGGGGAGCAGATCGTCGTGGCCGTCAAACCATGGCCGGAGCAGATGGATGAGTGGACGCATCCGCGGCATTCCGCGTCAGGCAATGCCGTCTCTCGGGATACGTTGGTAGGCCCCCCGCGTCGGGTCCGCTGGCTGGCCGGTCCGTGGCAGGAAGTAGCGAACCTGGTCACGATTGGCGGGCGCAATTTCTACGGCGGCATGCTGGCTCGGGACGGTTTCAATGGTCTGCGTCTCTGGCAACGAGACGTGTCGCCGTCACCTTCCCAGGGAGGATTTTCCTTCCGACCGGTCCGTGGCAGCGCTCCTCCCGTGACCGGCGCCGGTCGTGTGTTTGTGTTATCGGCAGGCAAGTTGCAGGCGCTGGACGCGCGCTCGGGTGAGACCGCGCAGGAGTATCCAGAAGCGGGCCAGCCACAGCAGCTGCTGTATGATGAAGGTTTGCTGATGGCGGTCGACGCCAGCAGCGTCCGCTGCTTGGATGCCGGCAGTGCCCGCCTGCTGTGGCAACATGCGACTTCCGAACCCCGGCATGTCGTGGCAGGTGACGGCTTGGTCGCGCTGGTGCAGGGGAGTCCGCGCCGGGGAGAGACCTGTGAAGTCGTCGTGATCGATCAGCGCTCGGGGCAAGTGAAATGGAGCCGCAGTGACTTACCGTGGGCCCAGCGGGCGACGCGCAGCGTTTACTATCGCGGCATGTTGGCCTTCGAAGTCTCCACGCTCAACGATGAAGGACCCGACAATTCTCTTCACATTCTGTCGGCCGAGGATGGTCACGACATACGCGATCTGACATTCTTGCCTGGCATGAATCACATGCGGCAAGCGCGAGCCATGTTCGTGGGCGATCGCATGTGGTTATTGCAGGGCGGGCGCGGTGCCGACAAGCAACGGTCGCCCATCGAGGCTGCGGCCATTGATCTGGCGACGGGCAACGAGCTGGCGCGATACCCGGCCGGCTTGGCGCATTGTTTCCCGCCGGTGGCGACGTCGCGATTTCTCTTCTCCGGCGAAATGGACTTGACCGACCTGCAGACTGGCCAGCTGGATGCGAACCGCATCACGAAAGCGGCATGCGGGCGCGATGCAGGCTGGTTTCCGGCACACGGATTGATCTATGTCACGCCCAAGCACTGCGTTTGCTGGCCCATGTTGCGCGGCTACGCGGCACTTGCCCCTGCTCGGCCAGGCGGCAACCCGGCAGACAAGCCGCTCTCGGAACTGACCTTCGCGATCGAGCGAGGAGGGCCGCCGCCGGAGGAGACCACCGCCGTTTCCGCAAGCGATTGGCCCTGTTATCGGCACGATGCGTGGCGCAGCAGCAGTACGCTGGCCACTGGTCCTGAGCAACTCCAGACCCTGTGGACCATCGACTTGGGCAACCTGCAGGACATGCAAGGTCCTATCCGGGAGGATTGGCAGAGAAGATCCGTATATCAAGGGGCCGATCTCTCCGCCGGTGGTTGCTCAGAACATGGTTTTCGTCGCACGGCCCGATGCGCATCAGGTGGTGGCCGTGGACGCTGCGACAGGCCAGGAAAGGTGGCGCCATACAGCCAATGGCCGAGTCGATACTCCTCCCACCATCCATCGTGGCCTCTGTCTGTTCGGGACGAAGAGGGGTTGGGTCTATTGCTTGCGTGCTCACGATGGGGAGCTTGTTTGGCGACATGCAGGTCGCGCCGTTGGATGAGCAGGTCGTGGCCTACGGCCAATTGGAATCGCCGTGGCCTGTACCGGGCAGTATCTTGATCGTGGATGACGTGGCCTATTTTGCGGCGGGACGCCAGTCGTTCGCCGACGGAGGGATCTTGATCTTCGCCGTCGATCCCGCCACCGGCGCCAGCATTGGGTACAACGTCTCGACACGGTGCCGCAGGGAGGATTCTATACGTCGAGCGCTTTGGAGTTCGACAACTTCGATCTGCTCCATCGCGAGGGAGACGGCGTGGCCATGTCACGCTGGATATTTGATCGAGCCACGGGCAAAATGTCGGTCGATCTGTGGAAGGCATTTGCTCGCCTCAACACGGGAAACGGATCTGCCATGGTACCGCAGGGCTGCTGGTCCTATGCACCACGCAACCAGTCGCGCACCAAAACGTTTTCGGCACGACGCCCCCTCGTGGTCTTTCGGGATAGCACGTTGTTTGGCTGCCTGGAGAACAAACAATCGGTCTATCGTCGCGACTTCAACCTGGATGGGGGAGAAGAGTTCGACACGAAGTGGATTACGGGATGGGCCAATAGCGATGCGAGCCAAAAGGGTGAGGTGGCCTGGCGCAGTCAACGATTGGCTGAAAAGGCGAAATGGACCACTGCCGTCTTTCCGGACCAGACAGATGCCCCGACGATCGAAGCGCTGGCGCTGGCCGGCAACAAGCTCTACCTGGCCGGTTCCGACGGCCAGCTGCGTATCGTGGCCACGGAGGATGGGAAGGTGTTGGCCGAGAAGAAAGGTGCCTCGCCATTGTGGGACGGCCTGGCGATTGCCGCTGGTCGGCTCTACCTGTCCACCGCCGAGGGGAAGCTGCTTTGCCTCGGTGACCAATAGATCGGCCGCGGATACCTCTCCGCTCAGGGGCTTTCTTCGCTGTCAACCGGTCACTCAGGGATCGTTTCTTGTGCTGCACTTCTTGCTCTGCCGGCGGCGTAGTACCCGGTTCTTCATGTACCAGCGCCCGTGTTCGCGCAAGGTTCTGTAGCCCCGAAGGGGGCGCGCTAAGCCAGCCCAGGCCGAAGTGAGGTCGCCAGCGGCGACCCTGCGCAGGCCTGGGGAGACGAACGACAATTCCCGTCGGTCGAGCCCCCGACACGCCATCACATCGGCACATTATCGAGACCGAAACAGATCCGCGTTGAGTCTCGAGCATCGGCGCAATACACGAAAGCGGCGGCGGCTTGATGCGGCCTCGGCATGCCGCCGTTTGGATGGCAACCGTCTCGCTCGGCCATCGCACATGGTCGCGTCGGTACCCAGGGCTGCGTTTGTCGCTACGCGACTGCACTTCGCCCTGGGCTGGCATAGCGCGCCCCTTTCAGGGGCTTTCTTCGCCGCCAATCGGTCACTCAGGGATCGTCCTTGCGCCGCGCCTCTTGCTCCGCTGGCGGCGTAGTACCCTGTTCTATCCAGGGGGACGGCGACGGGATAGTTGAAGCATCAGCCGACAGATTTTCAACTTGCCCTGTAACACGCGGTGACCTGCTTTAACAGGTTCACACCTCTAAGTGACTCCGGAATATAGTGATCCGGGACTTTGGAATCGGTCCGATTTAAGACACGAACTCGCTCCCAACCTGTCGCTACACGTCCGTGCCAGACTTTCTCCGCGTCGGAAGGCACAAACGTGCGGTCAAGATCAACTGGTTGTGATTCATACACGGCACGCACTAGCATATTGGCGCTGGCCCCGGGTTCAAGAACAAAGGGCAATGACCAGCGACTTGAGAAATCCACTTGGTAGACAACTGACTCCCCCGGCACTAACTTCATGGTCTGAGTAACGCCACTTCCTCCCGTGTAGAAATAGAAGCTCTGAGCAACACCAATCTGTTTGGAGTTTTCGTTAGTTTTGAACTCGAACCTGATTGCGTGATCCCCCTCTGGGCAAAAGGGTCGCCATAAACAGATGTCACGTTTGGTCGTATTCGTAACAAGCAAAGTCAGCTGGCAGCCGACTGGAAGAAACCGAAGTTCCTGCGGTTTGTCCCCGGACCTTGCGGACAAGCCATCAGAATAGTAGAGCGAAATTCGTAATGGTGCAGAACGCGGCGAGCTGAGTTGCTCAGTCTGCTGGAGCTCATCTGATTCCTGACAAAGGGAAAGATCGAATACACACGTGCCGATAGTGGCGACAAGGAACGCCAGTAACGGAAGTCGTGTCATTTGTATCCTCCACATCGCCTCTGGTCCGATGGTGAGCGCTATCGGAGATGTACGGTGATCGTGGCACTGGTTGCGATCGTCACACCTCGCTTACATACATCATCAACGCGTAATCGAAACCAGCATATGAGATCTGTGCCACCGAGCTCAATATCAACGTGTCTGAGATTCTGTGAAATCAGAGTGGCCGAGTTTACACCGGTCCTTCGAGCAAGCTGGAAAACGGCTGGCGAAGCCCGCGCACGGCACGATAGTTTTGCTGCCAACCGTATGCGGGCCAGCTGACACTCGTCGTCACGATCTTTAGCCGTGTGGCGTACTCGCGGCGAGCTTGCCCCACCCCGTGACGACAGCGCTGGGCAGGAACGTGGCACCCAGGAAGCGGAACGTGGGCACACCGCTTCAGCACTTCCAGATAAGTGGCACCCGGCATCCGGTCGACCTAGTCACACCAATGACCAATGACCAATGACCAATGACCAATGACCAGCATTTCACTTGAAGGGGTCGGCACTGGGCTCAGCGGGCTGCTTTTCAGCCGGTGTGTCTGCGGCAGGCTCTTTCTTGGCGGCGCCCGAATCACCGAGGGGGTCGGCGGTGGGTTCTTCGGCAGGAGGCTCCGCTTCTTTCTTGGGAGGAGCTTCGGCCTTGGAGTCGCCGAACGGGTCGCGGTTGGCCGCGGAACCAGACAGGGTCTTTCCCAACAAGTCCATGACCGTTCCTCCCACGTTCATGCTGGGTGGGAGTTGCGGGCGGACATCCGGGTCAAAGATGGACGAGTCGTCGGGGCTGACCTCGGGTTTCGCGTCGCCGAACGGATTCGCGGCGTCAGGTTCTGCACCTGCCTTCGGTTTCTCGGCTGGAGGAGCCTTCGCACCCGCTGGGCTGGCGCCAAACGGGTCTTCCGGCTGCATGGCAGGTTGTTCTTCCGGAGCGGCGAATGGGTCGCGAGGTGCTTCGGTATCAGCAGCTGGCTCTGCCACTTCGGCGGCACTCGGTTCGACGGGCGTCGGCGCGACCTGGGCCACTTCCTTGCCCCCTGTGAAAGCCACTCCGCTGGAAAACGGATCCTCACCACCCAGATCCACCTTGGGCAATTCGAGGTCCACCTTCTTCAGCGGCCGATTCGGATCAAACACGACGACATCCTCGCGCCGTTTGAGTTCTTCGTAACGGACGCGGTCCTGCCTCTTCTTCCGCTCGGCGGCAGCCACACGCGCGGCCGATCGTTGCTTCTCCAGCGCCAACCGCAGCGTCCCTTGAACACGCTGGAGCGCCCCATTTACGTCATAGATCTTCTGATCCATCTTGCTGGCTTCGATTTCGGCCCCTTTGGCAATATCAGGCAGACCCGAATCGAGGCCATGCTGGTTGGCCAGCGCGAGGCCGCGAAAGTAGTACGGGCGCGGATCCAGGCCATTGATCTCGATCGACGAACTCAACAACCCCACTGCCGACTCGTAATCACCGGCAAAGTAAGCATGCACGCCCTGTCCATACAGTTCCGCGGCACTCTGGTCCTCTGCGAAGACGTGAATCCCAGCCACAATGATGATGACGAGAGTCATCGATCCGACTGCCTTGCTACTGATCATGGATCAGCTCCCCTTCCAACCTTGTCGAACGCCGGCGATTACCTCAGACGCTTGGGTGCCGTGGGCAGAATCGTCCTGCAACCGGACCGTTGCTTACAGGACCACGCGATCGCCCACCAAATCCGAGTTGCTGCTCGGTTTCCTCTCCATCCATTCTCGTTGGTAAACAGCCCTGGGGCAACGAAACGCAACGAAACGAATGTGTGCAGAATCCCCAAACAGAAAGCACGCGAGGCGCTTTCACCAAGAAAATCTGCACGTGAAGATCTTTATGGTAATTTGGGGGATCTCAGTTGGCAAGCAAAGGTCGTGCGATCTGCCTCACCCAGCCGATATCTTCAGGAGAGCTCGTGTTAGGATGTAAGTGCTTGTGGGAACGAGCTTTAGAATTGATCAGCGGGATCGCTGCGGGACACGTGCACGAGGGAGCGAAGGCCAGAGAACTTCCTCCGCCACGTGCGGCGTAACAGTTGTATCGATTGCCCGTATTGCCGAGCAGCGACTTCTCTGCCGGCATTTTCCCCGCCGCGAGGCGCTGGCCAGCGACCGAAATTTCGGGTAGGACTCCTGATAGTAGGCAGTGTCGATGTCTCGATCACCGCTGGCGGTGAGTCGCAGCGGCGGTCAACGTCATTGAGTGGCCCGCGTCGGGTTGACCGCTGGCTTCACGTTGTGGAAGGATCGCGTCTGAACTCGTCCCGCAAGTCTCTGAGGAGACGATGGCATGTGGATCCGCTTGCGATTCGATGTTACACCGCGCGATCTGGCGTGGGGCGTGTGGGGCTGCTCCCTTCCAGGACGTCGCGAATTACTGCAGGAGCAAGCTGAGCAGCATTGGACTGCGTCGGATCAGCCAGTGTCTGATCCGGCAGTGGTGGTTTTGTCTGTGCGCAGCGGGTTCGACCTGTTGTTGAGCGCACTGCAGCTGCCTCGCCAGAGTGAAGTGCTCATGTCGGCACTCACGGTCCCCGACATGGTGCGCATTGCGGAGCACCATGGTCTGATACCCGTCCCGGTGGATCTGGTCGAGCATGGTTGCACACCGTCGCTCGAGAGTCTCCGGCGCAGTATCACTCCGAACACGCGCGTATTAGTCGTGGCTCATCTGTTTGGCACACGGATCGACATGGCGCCGATTCTGGAATTTGCGCGAGCGCACGACTTGTTCGTGATCGAAGATTGTGCGCAGGCCTACCATGGCGATCTCTATCGGGGGGACGTCGGTGCCGATGCGTCACTGTTCAGCTTTGGCCCCATCAAAACGGCCACGGCTTTGGGGGGGGGCGTTATGCGGCTCAAATCTCCCGCGTTGGCGAATCGGCTGCGCCAAATCCAATACAGCTATCCGGTGCAGAACCGCATGTCTTATCTGTGCCGCTTGCTCAAATACACCGCCTTCAAGACGCTGGCTGCACGTCCATTCTTCACGTTGATTGCCAACGTCTGCCGAGCGGTGCACGTGGATGTGGACACGTTAGTTTCAGGAGCCGCGCGCAATTTTCCGGCTGACAATCTGTTTGAACATCTGCGGCGGCAGCCGTCCGTGCCGCTGCTGAGGATGTTGCTCCATCGTTGGCGCCGCTACGACGCCGGTCGACTCCAGCAACGCACGGAGAGAGGTCAGTGGTTTGCCGAGCAGTTGGGCGAGACGTTCCTGCTGGACCAGCGGCAAGCGACGTTCAACAACTACTGGGTCTTTCCGATTCTGGTGGACAATCAGGCCGATACCGTCGAGTGGATGCGGCGGCACGGTTTTGACGCGACGGGTCGCACGCGTTTGACCGTAGTACCCCCACCCGCGGATCGGCCCGAACTGGACGCGGTCAATGTTCGACAGACGTTGCGGCGGATCGTCTTCTTGCCTTGGTACGCAGACATCGCACCACGTCTGCTCCAGCAGATGGTGAAACTGCTACGTGATCGGACGTCGAGTTCGCCCATGGAGCCGAGCTCTCATTTCCTTGCCACCGGTGGAGATCGTTCCACTGCCGACAGGTGGTCAAGTGGCTTCGATCTCTTCCCACTCACGGGTTTGAGGCTGGAAGGGGGCGACGTCAGCGGGCCAATTCGAGAGCGCGCTGGACCATCGCCAGGAACTCGGCGCGGTAGCCGCTCTGGTCACCGACCGCTCCTTCCTGGGCGATTTCCAGCACGGAATCATAATTGGCTTCGCCCTTGTGGGCGGAATCGCGCAGCAACATGCCGAATGAGGCGACGGCAGCCGCAAACTTGAAGTCGGGCGTGGCCGTGGCAAACGATTGCCCGCCGTCGGAGACGGCATAGGCCACTAATTGGCTCTCGTCCGCTTGCGGTGGCTTGTAACGGATCTTCAGCGTGAGCATCTCATCCGACATGGCTAAATCCGTCGTATCGTTCTCCGTTTGATACCGCAGTGGGTCAACGGTCGCTACCTTCACGTCGCTGGTGACTCCCACCGGTACGACTTCGTAAAGCGCCGTGACCGTGTGGCCAGCGCCGATTTCTCCGGCGTCCTTTGTGTCGTCGTTAAAGTCCTCCGCAGCCAGCAGCCGATTCTCGTAGCCGATCAAACGATAGGCTGAGACCTGGGCCGGATTGAACTCAATCTGAATCTTCACATCTTTGGCGATCGTCACGAGCGTGGCACTCATTTGCTCGACCAGCACCTTCCGCGCTTCGTTGTCGGTATCGATGAACGCGTAATTCCCGTTCCCCTTGTTGGAGATTTCTTCGAGCATGGCGTCGTTGTGGTTACCGATGCCGAAGCCGAGCACGGTCAGAAAGATGTTCTGTTTGGCATGCTCTTCGACGAGTCGAATCAGATCACTGGTGCTGGTGGTGCCAACATTGAAATCACCATCCGAACAGAGAATGACGCGATTCGTCCCGCCCGGAATGAAGTTGTCGAGCGCCACCTGATACGCCAGCTGAATGCCCTGACCGCCGTTGGTGGAGCCCCCCGCTTGAAGTTTCTCCAGCGCGTCCATGATCGTCTGCTTGTGGTCACCGCCGGTCGATGGCAGAACCAGTCCGGCAGCACCAGCGTAGACCACCATCGCCGCGCGATCGTTCTCACCCAGTTGATCGACGAGCATCTTCATGCCACGCTGCAGCAGAGGTAACTTGTTAGGCTGGTTCATCGATCCGGACACGTCGATGAGAAAGACGAGATTGCTTAACGGTCTCTCTTGTTGCGGCATCTCCTTGCCCTTGATGCCGACGCGGACCAGGCGATGCTCCGGCTTCCAGGGGCACTGAGCGATCTCGACATTGGCGGCGAAGGGATGTTCGTCCGAGGGGCCCTGGTAGTCGTAGACGAAATAGTTGACCAGCTCCTCAATCCGCACGGCATCGGCCGGGGGTAGCTGGTTGTGATCGAACAGGTACATGCGCGTTTTCGAGTACGATGCGGTGTCGACATCGATGGAGAATGTCGAGAGCGGGTTCTGCTTGGCCGACAGGAAGGGATTCTCGACAATCAGGTCATACTTGTCGCCGCCTTGGCCCGGGCCTTGGCCTTCTTGCGCCGGTGCCTCCGTGGCTGACGCTGTGAGAGGCGCCGGTGCCTCGGCGGCGGGCACCGAACGAGCCATTTCCGACTTGTACTCTCGTACGGACGAGGCATCGCGGCGTGCTGATGCGGCACTCTTGTCATACTTAGAGCTCTCTCCACAGCCGAACGTCGTCGACAGAAGTAATGCCAGCAAAATGAAGTGTGGACGCAGACGGGCCATGATTGTATTCTCCTGCAGAAATTCAGTCGAAAGTCGTGCGGACATACAGCTCGACGCACTAACGCCAGCCGCGCACAACCGAATCGGACGTGGACAAGTGAATTACCCTCTGCGAGCCGGTCCCACTTTCCCTTCGTTCCGGCTCATGCCCCAAACAATAGGACGCACCGTCCGAGCAGAAAATTCCCTGAAATTCGCGCTGCCACCCTTTCTTGCCGGAGAAACCCGGTAATATTGTGAGGCGTTCGATTGCGGGGAGAGGAGAGATGGAGGGGAGAACACACTCCTACGCCACCAATAGCTGTCGTGAAGGTATGTTTCGGTTGATCGACGTTTCGGATTTCCACGATGTGCAGGCCGTACCCATGAATGCGAGACAGCAAGCCATTGTTTTGTTGGGGCCCACCGGATCGGGCAAGACCCCGCTGGGGCACAGACTGCAAACGAACGGCTTTCAAGGCCGGCCGTGTGTCCATTTCGATTTTGGCGAGCACCTGCGTCAGGCTGCGGCGCGAACTGAGTCCGACCGGTGGATGACGTCGGCGGATCTCGCATTACTGCGCCGCGTACTGAAGACCGGCGCATTGCTAGAGGACGAGGATTTTCCTATTGCGCACAAGCTGCTATTGTCCTTCCTGCAACAATCTGGTGCCGCTGCGCATACGCTGGTCGTGATGAACGGTTTGCCGCGACACGCAGGTCAAGCACAGGCACTCGCCGCGTCACTCGACGTGCCCGCGGTGATTGTTTTGCAGTGTTCTCCCGAAGTCGTGTTGGCGAGAATCGCGAGCAACGTTGGTGGAGACCGGACCGAGCGGGCCGATGATGATGTCTTGGCCATTGAGCGCAAGTTGGAGATTTTCACCCGGCGCACACTCCCCTTGGTGAAGTATTATCGCGACAACGGAGCAACAATCATCGACATTACCGTGACAAACACGATGACCGCCGAGGCCGTAGCTGAAGCCGCCGAGGCCGTAGCTGAAGCCGCCGAGGCTTCAGATGAAGCGAGTACCCGCTGCTGCTGAGCCCTTGGCGGGCTCAGCTACGGGCGTAGCTGAAGCCGCCGAGGCTTCAGATGAAACGAGTACCCGCTGCTGCTGAGCCCTTGGCGGGCTCAGCTACGGGCGTAGCTGAAGCCGCCGAGGCTTCAGATGAAGACGAGTACCCGCTGCTGCTGAGCCCTTGGCGGGCTCAGCTACGGGCGTAGCTGAAGCCGCCGAGGCTTCAGATGAAGCGAGTACCCGCTGCTGCTGAGCCCTTGGCGGGCTCAGCTACGGGCGTAGCTGAAGCCGCCGAGGCTTCAGATGAAGCGAGTACCCGCCGCTGCTGAGCCCTTGGCGGGCTCAGCTACGGGCGTAGCTGAAGCCGCCGAGGCTTCAGATGAAGCGAGTACCCGCCGCTGCTGAGCCCTTGGCGGGCTCAGCTACGGGCGTAGCTGAAGCCGCCGAGGCTTCAGATGAAGCGAGTACCCGCTGCTGCTGAGCCCTTGGCGGGCTCAGCTACGGGCGTAGCTGAAGCCGCCGAGGCTTCAGATGAAGCGAGTACCCGCCGCTGCTGAGCCCTTGGCGGGCTCAGCTACCAGATCCATCCGTTCCTCAATCTTTCTGTCTTATGTCATCTTGGGCGGGGGTTTCTGCCACGATTGAATTCGTTGCGTGATCGGCGCACACTATGCTTTCATGGTTATCTGCGTGACACTGAATCCCTGTTTAGACAAATCGCTGGTGGTACCTCCGTGGCAGCCGGGGCAGCACCAGGTGCGCGGGACGGCCTGGGGGCAAGTCGTGGGGGGCAAGGGTGTCAACGTGGCACGGGGATTGACGCGACTGGCGGTCGCAGCGCGCCCGGCGCTGTTTCTGGGGGGCGAAATGGGTCACTTGTGCCACCGGCTGCTCCGCGAGCAGGACGGTTTCGACCCGATCGTGGCTTGGACGAATGCTCCCACGCGCGAGATCCTTACTGTTCGCACCGCCGACACGGCTGCGCAGACGGCCTTCTTCGATCCCAATCCCACGATCCTGGCCGCGGAACGGGACGATCTTGAGCAGCAATTGCTGGAAGCCTTCTCGGCGGGTGCAGCGTGGTGCAGCATGAGCGGATCTTCGCCGTGCCAGGTGACGGACCGATTCTACGCCACGCTGGTCCAGCGAGCACGGCAAGCGGGGATTCGCACGCTGGTTGACACCTACGGTCCCAGTCTGGCTGCGGCGCTCGAAGCCGGACCTGAGGTCGTGAAGATGAATCGAAAGGAATGTGAAGAGGTAGTCGGAAGATCGCTCGACTCCGCTGCTGCCATCCGCGATGCCCTGGCCTGGATTCGCGCTCACGGCGTATCGCTGGCGGCCATCACGTTTGGTCCTCGGGGAGTGGCGGCGGCGTGGGAGAACCAGGTTGTCGCCTGGCGTCCGCCCCCGATCCAAGAAGTGAACCCGATCGGCGCTGGGGATGCGATGGCGGCCGGCCTGATCGATGCATTGCTGCGTGAAGAAGATCCGGCACGGGCCTGCCGGTGGGGCATGGCATGTGCCATCAGCAGCGTCGAGCACTGGGTGGCGTGTGACTTTCACCCGGGCGATGCCGAGTCTATCTGCCAGCAGATCGAGGAGTGTTCGCTGTCCGACTTGTAGCGGGGGAGCGTTACTCCTCCTCCTCCTCCTCCTCCGTGCTATTCTGGCGGAGTCGCACCTTGCGCATGGCCATTTTGGACGCTTCCTTGACAGCCAGATTGCGGCTGCGCAGGCCCTCACGCAATGTGGCGAGGCATTTCTCCGTCCCGACATCCCCTAACACCCGGACGGCTCGCAACGAAATCTCACCGTCACTCGAAGGTGCCACGATCAACAGCGCATCTTCGGCGATGGAGCCCATTTCCCGCAGGCACGCTTCGGCTGCATCCCGATCGAAGAAATCACCGAGCCGTTCGGCTACCGCCATTGCTGATCGCGCATCTTTCAATTGACCCAGTGCACGATAGAGTTCCTTATTCAGACTGCGAGATCGCCGGTCAGCCAGCAAGCTGAGTAGCACGTCCACGCTGCTCGTGTCCCCCCATTTGCCCAAGGTTTCAATGGCCTCCTTCTGTGTGAAGTGATCCTCATCGATAGCGGCGTCGTTCAATATCTTGATGACCGCTTGGCGAGTTTCGTTCTCCGCCTCGGCCGGTGGATCGATCTTCGCCAGCTCTTTCAAGGCGTCACGCTTTTCAAAACCGTTGTCTCCGGAAAGCTGGTTGATGAGTTGTTGCACTTGCTTGGCGCTGGCACTCCCCCGCGACGAGTTTGTCGAACCGCCATTGTTCGCCGATCCGGCCGTCTCTGCCATGCTCGAGGATGAACGACCGGTGCCGGACGGCTGGAACGGTGACTCGGTAAAGGGGTTCTCGTCGATCGCGTCGGCTTCAGCACTTTCTTTAAAGGGGTTCTCGTCGATCGCATCAGCTTCGCCACTCCCTTTTGCCCCTTCGGCCTGGTTCTTGACCGCGCCCCCGATGATCTTGCTTACCTCTTTGTCTGACGTGCCGCCAACACCTTTGGCTGTCGAGCGGGCATCAGCGAGATCATTGACATCCAGTCCCGCAGGAGGACTTGTCGGCGATGATTTCAAACCGGCGATGCGTTTCAACCACGTAATCCCGCTCGGAATCCCCTGCGAGATCATCGAGTCGTAGTGTCCACCGCTGGAAGCCGTCTTCAATTCCACGGACCTGCCGTCGCGCTGCAAACGATCAGCAAGTCCCGTTGATTCCGCTACGGGCACAACGTCGTCGTCCAGCGCATGGAACAAGAACACCGGGCAGCGCAAACGGCTTTCACCGGCGCGCGGTGACGCGAGTTTCAGCAGCACATCGAAGTCCTTGATCGCCCTCCGGTACAGCGGCAGCACATCACGTACACGCAACTCCAGATCGACAATCGGTGCGTAGGCAATGCACCCTTTGACGCGGGAGTCGTTTTCGGCCAACAGGAGCGACTGAACTCCGGCTGAACTATGCCCCGCCGTGAAGAGTTGACTCGGATCGACTTCAGGAATCTTGGCCAACGCGAAATCGATCGCGTTACGCGCGTTCACGATCCCGGCACCGGCGGCCCAGTATCGTTTCGGCGGCCTGTAAGATCTCTGCATCAGTGGCGGTGTCTGTGTCGGGAATATTCCCGTCAATTTCATATGCCACGACCACGAAACCGGCCTCGGCATACGGGATGTGTTCGCTTTGGTCTTCCTTGCCTAATTCCATCCCGGCGAAGGCGATCGCGCCGGCGGGGGCAACAAAGACGCAGGGAAGCGATTTGGGAGGATGATTACCTGTCGGAACGTAAATATACAACTTGCTGGCGTATCCCGGCTCGTCGCGGGCAACAGGCAAGCGGATTTCTCGGAAATCGACGCCGGGACGAATGGTGCGTGCGGATCCCAGGTTCGGTAACGACGAGGGAGGAACGGGTGGCCGTTGGGTCGCTTGTGCGGTCCTCGGCAGATCGGCTCGGGGCGCCATCTTGGGAGCCGACATGCTCCAGGCCAATGCCAAGGCGATCGCCGACAGACTGTAATAGGCCGATGCCGGCCGCGAAAAGCCAAAACGGACCACCAGGTAGACAAAGCCAATCATCGCTCCCGCCAACAACAGAAGTCCAAACAGGGACATCAGTAGTTTGCCCATCACTTCCGCCAGCGGCGTGCCCGGTTGCGGTCCAAGAATGCCGCCGCGGGCCAGCAGAATCACTGCGATGAAGAGGCCGACTCCCGCCGCGCCCGCGACGATCGTCCCCACACTCAGGGGTGATCCCTGAGAGCGGTTTCGCCGCGGTGGAGGAAAGGCGAATCCACATCCTGCCACCGCCAATCCGACGAACAAGAGAATTCCCCCGGCCACGGGAAAACCAGAGACCAAACAGATCACGAGCGAAAACAGCCCCGCCAGCGCCGCGATGCCGCTCATCCCATATTGCACGACAGGATTCGGTCCCGCGCTTCCCACCTTCGCGCCGAATCTGGACTTCTGGACGGGTAGCGGAAAAGCCGATCCCTGCGCGGTGGCAGCCAATGGTGACGCGGTGGGCGTTTGCGCATCGCCAAACAGGGGATCGCCCGCCGAAAATGGTGAATCTCCACTCGTCCCACCGACCGTGGTAACGGTGCCGCAGGATGGGCAGGCCACCTGGCTCCCCACGTCGCTCGACTCCGCCAGAAAGTCGGCCAGACAGGTCGTGCAGGACACCTGTACGGAACTGATTACAGTGACATCCGGCACCGAAATCGCCGACCCGCAACCTGGACACTTGACTCGCTTACCCGCCAATTTCGGCTTGGCCGCGAATCGTCGCTTGCATTGGTCGCACTGAACCTGAATGGCGTTCATGCTTTTGCCCGTCTCGAACTGATGACTTGAACCGCACGAGGTGAACAGCTGTTCCCCTCGCCCTCCCGAAACATGGTTTTGAAATCCGCTAGCCGGGTACCTGCCAGAATTACCGACGCAGCCCATTATCCGAAACATGGCCGCGACTTTCAAATCCTAAAGTGGATGCGGCCTGAGGTTTGAGGCCAGCAGTGGTGGGAGGCCCGCGGCTGGTTCGGGTATACTGTGGCGGGACGATCTATTCCGCGACTCATTGAGGGACCTCGCCGTGCCGAAGATCAAGATTCTCCTGACCCTGTGGCTGCTTGCCTGTTTTGCAGCTCTTGTACCGGGCACCGGAATTCGACCGATGGGTGCGCAGGAAACCGAGCCGAGCTCAGCAGATTCGCCGCCACAGGCCAGCCGGCGCTGGTACGAAAAATGCCTGGTCGGTATGGAAGTGGGGCCCACCGGCGCGCAATTTGGCTACAGCGAACCGTCTGACGCCGTGTATGCCAGCCATTTCAACGGGCGCGACATCGTGCGCAAGTGTGTCGAGGCGAATTCGCAATACCTGGTGATCTGGGCACGCGACGGAGACTGGGCCTACTACGATTCGAAAGTAGCCCGCAAGTGCCCGGGGCTCGGTGAGCGGGATGTGTTGCGGGAGGCGGTAGACGAGGCGCAGCAACACAAACTGCCGATCATCGCCTACTGTGTGGTGCAACAGGGTGGTCATTTTCTGCAAGACCACCCCGAGTACCAAATGGTTGACGTGGCTGGCAATCGTATTGGGCGATTCTGTTTCAACTCGGGGTACCTGGAACCGATGAAGCAACTGCTCGCCGAACAGCTGGCTTATGGCCTTGACGGGTTTCATATCGACATGCTCGACCAGGGATTCGGTCCGCCGTATGGTTGTTGGTGTGAACATTGTCAAAAGGCGTTTCAAGCCAGCTACAATCATCCGATGCCGAAGGGCGCAACATGGGATGAAGACTGGGACCGGATGCTCAGCCTTTCGCTACGCCACCAGCGAGCGATTCGAGAAGGCGTTGTATGCTTACGTGCGCCAGTTGAATCCGGCGGCAACAGTCGATTTCAATTACCATGGCAATCCGCCTTTTTCCTTTGAAGTGGGACAACGCCCCGTGCAGCACGCCGGCAACGCTGATTTTGTCACGGGAGAGACCGGCGTGTGGGGGTTCAGTGCGCTGACGGTGGGCCTGAACCCGGAATTCTACCGCACGGCATTTCCGGGACATCCTTACCAGGTTGCCATGCAACGTGGCGTACGTATGTACCACGACCAGACCACGCGGCCCCTTCACGACATGCGGTGGGAAATGTTCGCATTGCTCAGCCACGGGGCGTTTGTGACGCTGATCGACAAGACCGGCTACGATGGCTGGCTCGATCCCGTTGCCTACGATCGCATGGGGGAGGTGTTGGCAGATGCGCGCAGTAGACAGGAGCATTTCGGGCAACCACCGCTGTATCAAGTCGGGCTCTACTTCAGCGCTCGGACGCGCGATTGGGTGGGACGCGAGAATCCGGCGGCTTACTTCCAGTCGTTTCTGGGAGCGCACAAGGCTTGCGTGCTGGAACACTTGCCGCTGGGCGTGGTGATGGACGAGAACGTGACCCAGGAATCACTGCGACAGTTTCCAATCGTCTCCCTCTCCGATACAAGAATCATCTCGGACCGGGAGCTGACGTTGCTCAAGCAATACGTCGAGCAGGGAGGGAACTTGCTCGTCACGGGCTTTGCAGGCCAGTTTGATCGCCTCGGCAAGCCACTCGATGATTCACGGTTGAGCGAGTTGATAGGCGCGCACGCGCGACAACGGTTGGAGTCGGCAGACAACTGGGTCCGCTTCAGCAAAGAGAACGTCACTGCGCCAACGACCGGCGCGGACCGCGCGGATGTGTCAGGGCTGTGGGACGGAATTCGCCTCGACTGGCCTTTCCTTGTGAAGGGGCCCGCCACCGTGTATGAGCCAACGACCGCCGTGGCCGTGGGAGAATTGCTCCAGCCCCACCGCAGCCCGCGCCAACTGAGCGGTCAACAGACGACAGAGTGGCCGATGAGTGCCGGTCAGGTCGTGGGCCCGGCGGTGTTGGTCAACCGCCTGGGAAAAGGTCGCGTAGTGACCCTCGCCGCCGCGGCGGATTTTGCCACGGCCAGCGAACATCACATCGTCGAAGCACGCTGGATGTTTCGCAACGCCGTGCAGCTGCTGGACCCGGAGCCAGCTCTGCAGATCACGGCTCCAGCGAATGTCGAAGCGGTGATCACCGACGATCCCCAGCGGCGTCTCTTGCGAGTCCACTTGGTGGCTTACAATCCGACTCCGCAGACAACCCCCGCCACCAATCGGCCTTACGTGCTGCCGGGGCTGATTGAGCAAGAGCCAATCTATCGCGCCTCCATTCTCGTGCGGCGTCCAGTGAAGGACGTCACGACAGTCGGGAAAACGCTCGCCCTCAAACGCGACGGTGCGCAGGTCCATCTGACCATTGAAGGTGTTCATGAAGTCGTTGTCATCGCGTATTAGTGCTTCGTCGCAGCCCGATTCTGGGGTGCCTGGGGGGCGAACGGGGTGGAGCCCGCAGGGCACAATCCCGACGATCTGGCCACCCTCAAACAGCGCGGGTTGTGAAGCGGCAATCGCAGGAGGAAAATCCAATACACGCCCAACGAGTATCGTTCACGGTTTTGAAATGCGTTCCAGAAGCTGTCCAGCAGAACATTCACTTGGAGCCAGGTCATGAACGGAACATCTTACAGTCGCCGCAAGTTCCTGAAACATACTAGCTTGGCCGTTGCCGGGATTGCCGTTCCGGCCGTGATTCCTGCCTCGGCGCTCGGCCGGAGCCCTGTGCCGGCTCCCAGCGAGCGGATTGCCATAGCCATGATCGGGACCGGACGCCAAGCCACAATCGTCAATATGGAGCAGCAGCTGCTGAAAATGCCCGACGTTCAGATTGTTGCTCTGTGCGATGTGGACGGCTGGCGATTGGGTGAAGCCAGAAAACTGGTCGAGAAGCAGTACGCCGATCGCTCGGCCGCCGGGCAATTCACCGGTGTCCATACCAGTGGAGACTACCGCGAGATCCTCGAGCGCAGCGACGTGGATGCTGTCATGATTTCGACGCCCGACCATTGGCATGCACCGATGGCTATCGCCGCAGCCAACGCCGGGAAACACGTGGCCTTGGAAAAGCCGATCACGCGCACCATCGCGGAAGGACTTTCTATCATCGACGCGATGCGGGCCAATCAACGCGTCTTTCGTATGGACAGCGAGATGCGATCCGAAAAGTGGCTGCACCAAATGGCCGAAATCGTTCGCAACGGCGCTCTGGGTGAGATCACCGCCGTACGTGTCGGCGTACCGGCCGGCGATGACGTCGAGTGCCCCGAGACTCCCGACATGCCCGTCCCGAAAGAACTCGACTATGAAATGTGGCAAGGTGCTGCCAGGCACGCTCCGTACACGCTGGAGCGAGTCCACCCGCCAAGAGAATTCGGGCGACCCGGTTGGATGCGAGTACTCGACTACACCGACGGGATGATCACCAACTGGGGTACGCACTTCTGGGATATCGCGCTCTGGTGCATCGACGCTGAGAACACCGGACCTGTAGAAATCGAAGGACATGGTGTGTGGCCTCCGAGCGGCCAGCTGTGGAACGTACTCAAACGATTCGAGGTCACGTACCGGTTGGCCAATGGAATGCCGCTCTACTACGAGAACACGCGCAATCCCCAACTGTCGGGTGCAGACGGCGAGTGCACGGCGTATGTCAAGATAGAAGGAACAAAGGGGTGGATCTGCGGCTGCTACGGGCCGCATCTGCTGCGCAGCGAGCCGGCGACGCTGGTCGCACAGACTAGTGAAGCATTCAAAGTCCGCTTCCCGATGAAGACGGACAAACAAGATTTCATCGATGCCATCAAGTCCGGTGGGCAGACCATGGAGAACGAGGATGTGGCACATCGCGTCACCTCGCTCTGCCAGCTCGGGCACATCGCCATTCATCTCGGCCAGAAGCTGCGCTGGGATCCTCAACACCAGGAGTTCGTCGACAACGATGCCGCGAACCGATACCTCGATCACCCGATTCTAGGATTGCCAGGTACGTAAGAGCGTAGCTGAAGCCGCCAGGCTTCAGCTGGCTGGCATCGCGTTGGGGTGCGTAGCTGAAGCCGCCGAGGCTTCAGCTGGCTGGCATCGCGTTGGGGTGGGTAGCTGAAGCCGCCGAGGCTTCAGCTGGCTGGCATCGCGTTGGGGTGGGTAGCTGAAGCCGCCGAGGCTTCAGCTGGCTGGCATCGCGTTGGGGTGCGTAGCTGAAGCCGCCGAGGCTTCAGCTGGCTGGCATCGCGTTGGGGTGGGTAGCTGAAGCCGCCGAGGCTTCAGCTGGCTGGCGTGTTGTCGGACGCTTCAGCTGAGCCCTCGGCGGGCTCAGCTACGACGATTCGCCGGGTGCTGACCGGCTTCTCTTGTCGCACCCTCTGTCGGGCGCTTCAGCTGAGCCCTCGGCGGGCTCAGCTACCCTCGGCGGGCTCAGCTACCCTCGGCGGGCTCAGCTACCAATCGCGCCAGACGTCGTGTGCGGCGTGCAACAGTGTCTCGGGATTCCACGCATTTTGTGAAGGTAGTGGAATGGAGCTTCCGGGGCAGGCCACCAGGAACGTCAGCTGCTGCTTGGCGCCGGCGGCGAGTTGCAGCGGGAATTCCATCTTGCTGGGTGGAAATATCGACTGATCGTTTTGGCCGCCGACATCGACATAGTGGCGCGCGGCATCATTGCTTGTGCCGGCTAGTACCTGGTCGAGTGGCGGCGTTTGTGCGGGTGGAAATATCCAGATAGCGTTGAGAATCGGGTTGCGATCGGCCGCGCCGGGTGCCGGCCGCACACGGATCTCTAACCGGCCATCTCCATTGGCATCGCGTGCCGAGAAAGCCAACACACCCGGTTTATGCTGTCCCCATTTGGCGACCGGATCGACCGTTTGCGAGTCGGCTCCCTCCACGCGACAGACCAGGGGGCGTTGGCCCGTTTCGGCCCAGTGGCTTTCGCACAGTCCCAGCACGACATCCGCGGAGCTGCCCGGTGCGACCGCGAAGCGATAGATGATCGGAACTCCCCCCATGCCGGCGCGAATATTGCAGAATGCCGCGTCGCACTTTTCGTTGGGTTTGCCCCAGCCTGGAAGCGACTCTGCTTCATCGCAGAAACCCCAATCGAGCAGGGGTTGATGGTCCACGACTTCACTCGGTAACACCAACACGACTCGTCCACCAATCCGGGCGCTGCGCATTCCCAATTGGGTACCGACCGAGGGGACCAGTGTCAGGAGCACGTCGGTGGCCGTCCCCTTTGTCTCGCTCAGCTGGACGGTCAGCACGTCGAGCCCCGCAGGAAATACCGGGGCGCGGTAGGCGGTGCATGTCATCAGCACCGCGCCGTGATCGGAACAAGCTTGAGCCGCGGGGATGCACTCTGATAGCGTGATGCGCTCGACGTTCGTCGGGACCGTCGACGATACCTTCTCCGCTTAGTCGTACCTCGACGGTGCCCCAGTCTTCGACCAGCAGGCCCTGTCGATCCATGCTCGACGGAGACAGGCCGGGCGATGAAATCTCGATCGGTTCTTGTGCACCGGCTGCGCAGAACAGGCAGCCGAGCATTATCAGCAGCGAGTTGAGTGTGATCTTCATGCCGAGTCTCCATCCGCAAAAGTCGATTGGCGAGGCGAGTGGATATGCTTGATGCCGTACAGTGCGCAGAAGTCCTCCAGGATGCGGCGGTGATTGCCCAACACGACGACTTGATGGAAACCCTTCACGTCACGACAGTCTTCGATATCGTCCATCGCAATCTCCACCGACGTGCGGCAGCCGCCGGCGGGTGGCGTGTCGACATTCCCGACGACCGTGCCGGTGTCGATGATCATCTCGCCGGTGCCTGTGAAGCGAACCAGCGTGATCGGTTGTCCCTCGGGCCAGAGTACCTGCGTGGAAACGCCGAGCGATGATTCCGAATGGTCGCGCAAGATGTACGGCGCGGGAGGTTTATCGAATCCATCCAGTCGAGTCCCGCTGGTGCAATGGGATGCAATCAGCAGGTTCTTATACGTTTCCGGCACGGGATCGTTCATATAGCCGGGACGGTCGAGCAGAGTAGCTGGTCAACATCATCGATATCGCACCAAACAGATCCGCTTCACAACCAGCCGTGATGCCTTGATCCTGCAGCATGGTCCAGGCACCGCAGGGAGGTGTCGGGACCAAACGCGAACCAACCATTCCCAAGCAGTCCATCGACAACGCATTGGCCTTCTCCGCGGCCAACAATCGCTTGGCCGTGACATAGGCCCGAGCGCAGTTGTGAATATCCTCTTCGGTCGGTTCGACGACCTTCTGCGCGCTCTTCCGCAGGCCGCTGGCAATATCTCGGACCTCGTCCGTGACCAGCTCCTTGTCGAATTGCAGATTGAACGTGTCACGCGGGATGGCCCGCACCTTGACCCCCAGTCGATCGAGGACCGTTTCGTTCCGGCTGTTTGCGTGGATCCACAGCACTCGTGTTTCTTCGTACATCCTCTTCGCCCTGACCATCCGCAAGCTGTCCTCGACGGCGGACCAGGCCAGTGTCGACATGACGTGCACGTTGGGCATCCGCGCCGCGCCGTCCACATGTCCCGTGAAGGCGGTCCCCACCGGTGCGAAGACCAACACCGGAATGCCACTCTCCTTGGCAATCTGCGTGACCCAGCTCCAGCACTGCATATGCTGCAACATCACCAATATCGCGTCCGGTGAGTCGGCGGCGATCTTGGTGAGCCAGGCGGTGACTTGTTCCTGGCTGTCGATGGGGCTCGACTCCAAGGCGACTTGCACACCGAGCGTTTGCGCGGATTTCTCGAGCTGCGTGCGATAGGTCTGCTGGTGCGTGTCCAGATCGTACGTCGTGCCGGGCCAACCGAGCCAGTAGGGCCGTGGCATCTCCAGAAACGCTGCCGTGACGCGGACCGTCGGTTTGGGGCGCAGATCCGCTGGATCAATGAAATCGGTTGGCGACGGATCCGATTTCTCCTGCGCCGTGCTGCGGCGCTGCGAGAGCAACATGCCTGCGCCAAGCGCTGTAGCAGAGAGCACTTGCAGGCATTGGCGGCGATTCAGACAACAATGATGGCAGTCATGCTTGGGCATCATGTGAGCCTCCCGGTGTGACTGTGTGGTGCGTAGATGTGAAGAGACGTCGAATGCCTGGAGCGGCATTGTGGCGCGGTGCCGTATTTAACTGATTAGACACCATGGCCGCTCAGGTGCAAGCGGTGTTTGTTATTGGTTATTGGTTATTGGTTATTGGTTATGTTCGATTCCGCATTCCGCATTCCGCATTCCCTATTCATTCTTGGTGAGCATGCAAGTGGAGCTCTGCGTGGTATTGCCCAGGACCGGTTGCATGGCGGCTGGGCCACGCCAGGATAGTCTCACCCGGTCCCACGCCGCTCCGGGGCCTCGAGACGTGTCGTCGTCCCCGCCTTACGGTGTCGGCGGCGCCAGGACACGGCGCACGTAGTCCAACAGCTGCGTGGTCAGCCGATCTCGATGGGCAGGCGACAAATCGGCCCACGGCAGTTGGGAGTGGATCATTTTGCCGTCAGGGCTCTTGATCAATACAGCCACCTGCTGGTTCGGCGTGAGAGCGGATGAAGTCGCCTCACCCACCACGATCACCCAGTCACTATGTGTCCGCTCGCCGACAGCCGTGGCGAGCAACTCCAGCCGGTCGCGACTCGAGGCAGTCGCCCAACGGTCCGAGGGAATCTGTAGCATTTGCTGCAGCTGTGGCTGACTGGGGGCCACGAAGTCCCCGACAATTGTCCGGCGACCGACTTCGGATTGAGCCAGCCCGACGGCGAGCGCGCCGCAACTGCCAACTTCAGCCAGCGAGACGGATTGCCCACGCGCGGCGACCTGTGCGACGGTAGCATCCTCCAGAGAAATATTGGGATCGTCGGCGTAAATGTGGTCTCCCAAATACTTGTGCAGTTCTTGCCGCAGCAGCTCCAGCCGCTGATGGTCCCGTGGCGTATCGTGGGGCAAGGCAAAAGTGAAATCGACTCGCCCCGCTTCGAATTGCGAAGTCTGCATGAGATCGGCCGGTATTCGCATGTGATCTTTCATGGTCTGGTCGATTTGCGACTGTCCAATCCCCACAAAGCGAACAGTTAGTGCGCAACCGATGGTATGCACTCCGAATTTCTTCGCCAGGTAAGGTACCAGGTAGTCGCGCACCATCGACTGCAGCTCGCGTGGCGGACCGGGCAGCGCAACGATGACACGGTCGTCCTGTTCGAACACCAGTCCGACGGCGGTTCCGGAGTCGTTGGGCAGAAAAGTGCCTCGGTCCGGCACGCGCGTCTGGCGGCGCAGGTTCGCACGAAGTTGCTCGGGTGGTACGCCAAATCGCTTCGACATCTCCTGCAGGACATCCGGTTGTTCGTGCAGGCCAATACCGGTGAGGTCCGACAGCGCTTCGCGCGTGATGTCACTGTCTGTGGGACCCAGTCCGCCGGTGACGATGACCAGCCGGGACCGCTGCTGAGAGAACCTCAACGCGTGCTTGATATCCTCCCCCCGATCGTCGACGGACAACGAACTGACACAGTGCAAACCAAGTGGACGGAGAGTGCGAGTCAGAAAGAATGTGTGAGAGTCGGCATAGACGCCCGAAAGCAGTTCGCTGCCGGTAACGACGATCGAATAATCGACAGGTGGTTCATCGGAGTCCATAAGTGGTTCTTGACCCTGAACGGGGATCACGAGTGCCAGACAACAGAGGAGACTCAGGGATCTGCGGACACATGTGACGAGACGGCGACTGTCACAGTGGTGTGTTTCTCTCATGGCACGACTCGCGTTCTCTCGGTGCTCCGGCCAAATGTCACGGGCTCAATCGCTTGACGCGAATATTGCGGTACGCCACGCCGCGACCGTGATCCTGTAACCCGATATGACCTTGGCGCGCGAAATCCTTCAGTGCGATCGGAAACTTGTTCTGCGAGCCGTCTGGATTCTCGTGCGGCTGAGTCCACTGGTCCAAATCCATATCGATGATCTGCTTGCCGTTCAACACCACCGAGATTTTCGGCCCCTGACACGTAATCGTGTAATGATTCCACTTTCCCGGCTCGTAGATCGGGTTGGCGGACGGTTCCAGCAGGTCGTATATCGCTCCGGCGCAGTCGCCTTTTCCCCACTCCTGGCGGCCATGTGAGTTCGACACCTGAACTTCGATACCGGTAAAGACGGGATCCTTCACGTCACGTGTCCTCAGGAAGACACCGCTGTTGGCTTGCTGGGGGATTTTGAACTCCAGCTCCAGCACGAAATCACCGTACTGCTGCTTGGTCCAGAGATAGTCGAGGTTGTGTTCCTTCCCGTCAAATTCCCGCTCCAGGCGTATCTCGCCATCGACCACCTTCCACGATTTATCGGGTCCCATAAGCCAGTTGTCGAGACTCTTGCCATCGAACAGTGTCAGGTATTCGCCGTCCGCTGTTGCGGGTGGGCTGTTTTGGGCCAGTGCGGTTGCGGGGAAGGCAGCCAGTGCGATAAGAACGAAAGGAAGCAGGCGGTATCTCATGAAGAAAAGCTCCGGGAATGGCAGTGGAATTGTGGCATGCACGCACGGTGCACACATCCTTGCGACGCCGACAGCTCGATGGGGAACGAATCGGGACTGCGCAGTGCGGTATGCGCAATGCGGCATGAGAAACCGCGTGAAACGCGTAATTCCGATTCCGCACTCCGCACTCCGCATTGCGCACTCCCTAATTACTCCGGTCGTCCAAGTCGGCAAAACCAGCTACCTTGACGCCCGTTTTCGTCGTGGCCACGGGCCGCGTCAGGACCATTATCTCGTGGCTGAGACCTTGGGCCCATCAATCAAGTCGTGGGGTTTCGTCCAATCAAACCAGGAAGGATACGTCTCTTCGTTGGGCAGACGAGGTTGTGGTGTCGGCTGCGGGGCGGCACCGCGGTAGTAGAAGACGTAAAGACCTCCTTTGCCGCAGATCACGATATCGTTGTGTCCATCGGCATCGATGTCGGCGATGTTCGTCTTCATGCCGACCGCCGGAACGAAATTGGGAGCCGGATTGCGCCGGGTGACGTCATCCATGAGGCGGGGCAGATGGTTGAACGCCAAAATGTGCCGCTTCATCGTGCCGTCTTGGAACTTGTACCAGAAGGCGAACAAAGGCTCGTAACAACTGGTGTCTCGGCCGTGGTGCGCGAAAAGACGCTTGCCGGTGACCAAATCCGCTCGACCGTCACCGTCCAGGTCTCCCAACGCCATGGTATGGAACTGCCCAAAGTCGGTCTCCACGTCAACTTGCTTGAAGCTGCGAGTTCCCTGGCCGTCAACCGATTGCAGCAGGGTGGAAAGCCCGTAGGTGTGTGCGGCACCGACAATGATATCGTTGAGCCCATCGTTGTTGACGTCGTGGACGAGCATCGGATGGGAAGCGGAGGTGTACTGCCCACCCGATTGAAACTCGTAGTCGGCGTGAAAGGTCCAGCGGTCCTTCGTCGGTTTCTCGGGCGCTTCCCACCAGCCGACCGGAGTGACGATATCGGTTCGCCCGTCGCCGTTGATGTCGCCCAGCCCGTTGCCATGCTTCTCGCCTTCCGTGCCGAGCACGTGTTCCACGAACCAGGGTTCTTTGTCGATATGCTCCAGCCAGGTCATTCCTTGTCCCGGCTCGAGACTCCAGTGATTGCACAGAATGTCGTCATCGCCGTCACCGTCCATGTCGCCGTGAATCACGCCTTCCATGGACTGAGCAGAATGAATGCGGCGGCCTTTCCAGGGCGCGTGTCGGTCGCCAGGATTCTCGTACCAGAAGGCTCCCTTCATGAACATCCAACCCGAGGAGACGATATCGGGGCGCCCGTCGAAATTGACATCCAGGGCGAATTCCGAGTTGTCGTCGGTTTCCGGGCCGTTCGTGGCGGCTCCCTCACGGAAGTTCTCGTGTTTGATCCAGTCGGGCGCTTCATACCAATTGCGCCCCGCCGCGATATCGAGATCGCCGTCACCGTCGAAGTCGGCGACCGAAGCGCACTCGCTGAAGGGACCATACCAAAACGTGTGATTCGGTGGATCGTGGACCGGTCCGTCGATCTTCACGGGAACAAAGAGTGGTTCACTCGCCGGCAGGAGGACCGGGCAGAGTGCCAACAAAAATGTGTAGGCCAACAATTGTCTCTTCATATCGTCACCTCCAATTAATCGTCCAGTGCTCCGGGATGCGAACCAAGTTGACTCGATTCGAGAAACGCGGCCAGCAGCAGTTGGGCGGCGAGCATGTCGAGTCGCTGCTGGCGTTGTTTCTTGGTCAGCTGAGCCTCTTCGAGCAGAAACGTGGCCTCGCGTGTCGTGTAACGTTCATCGTAGAAACAAATCGGGCGGTGCGTGACCTCGGAGAGCCACTGGGCGAACTGACGGGCCTCGTGCGACTTCTGGCTCTCCTGACCCGTCGTGTGGATCGGCAACCCGATGACAAAGCCAACAATACTCTCCTCGGCCACCAGCTGCTGAAAGTACCGTGCGTCAGCTGCCTTGTCGCGGCACGTGTAGTTTTCGTAGGGACTGGCCAATGTGCGAGCGGGATCCGAAATGGCCACGCCGATTCGCACGGTGCCAAAGTCGATCCCCGCCAGCCGGCCTTCCGGGGGAAAGTCGCTCATGGCTGTTGCTCCTCCACGACCTCCTCGGCGGTAATCGGTTGCCGGCGATCTTCCGAGATGAAGTAGCCATGCTGGAGGAACCGGAGTGTGTATTGCTGTACCGTGGCGTCGTCCATGATGAACGTGTGACGCGCGGGAAGCACGACGAAGTCACGGGCACCTATCAGTCGAGTCTCCTGCACCGTAACAACCAGATCGTCATCACCTTCCAGCAGCGGGTTGCTGCCATCGCCGTCGGTACTCCCCCCAGCGATGATTCCGAACTGGCAAGGGGGCGTGATCAAATGACCTTGCAGGGACTCCCAGTTCTTCGTGAACTGCTGGCCTCCAGTGCCAAAGATAACATGGAACACCGGGTTGCTTTTGAATCGTTTCGCCAGCGCGGCACCGTTATTGGGTGGCGCCAGCATGACGAACCGGCCGATCCGCTGGTCTACGTCCAGCCCGCGAGCGGCCACGAACTGGTCCGCCAGAAAATGCCGGACCACCAGATTTCCCATGCTGTGGGCCACGAAATTGACTTCCTCCACCCCCTCCAAGTGACTCACCACCTGCGCGAGGCAGCGGGCGTCATCGGCAAGAGGGCTGCGCGTGCTGGCGTACGAGAAATTCAACACGCTGTAGTCGCCGTGGTCGGCCAGGTACCGTGCCAGACCTTTCATCGATGAACGCGTGCGACCCAACCCGTGCAGCACGATCACGACTTTCTTGGAGAGCGGAGCGACTTTCTTTTCCTTCTTCAGGTCCGCCCATACCGCCAGGCAATCGTCCCAGGGACCCCACGCGCGGCGCACGTTGGAGGGATCGAGCAGCCGGTAGTGTCCCGACAGCACATGCCGCTGGATGCGCCACTTGCCGTGGATCATCGTATCGGTCCAGAACTGCTTACCCCCCAGCGTCCAGGTCGGGATGTTCAGTTTCATCTCTGTTTTGTCCGACGGCTCACGTTTCTCAAGCTCGTCCGCTGCCGTTGCCGTGGCAGCAGTGAGAACCATTGCCGTCCCGATAGCTGCGCGCAACACGAGATCAGCCGTAAGTGGCATGCGGCCCTCCTTTGGAAGGCATCAGGCTCGATGATGGAATCCGATGCCCTGAACCCAGAGATTCAGAATCGCATCTAGGGGGGGCAGGTGCAAGCCCGCTTTCGCAACGAGGGGGTGATCACGCCGCGTCCTGGCCATCGACGTGCCGCCACAGTTCGTCATCATCGCTGGGTTCGCTTCTAACGCAGGTTTGTCAGCGACGGATTGAGCGGATCATACCGGTTGGTCATTCAGTCCCAGCATCGTCCGTGGTGCTGTCATCGGGTTCGGGGCGTGCGGGTTTCTGGGGACTGTTGTCCTTTCCCTGCGGGCGGCCGCCGAATCCGCCAGGACCTTTGCCACCCATCTTGCCACCCGGTTTCGCAGGCGCAACATCTCGCTCTTGATCCGGCTCGGACGTCAGGTCGAAATCGTAGGGAGCTCCGCCTTCCACGACTTCTACGGTCAACTCCGAATTCTTGTTGTACCTGGCGGGAATCGGCTCCTCGCCTCCGTCGTCTGCCAGGGTGATCAGGACTGTTTGTTTTCCCTTCACCGTCCCGCGGTATCGATCCAGTAGTTTCAGGCTGTATTTCCCCTCGGAGTCGGTCCGTCCTCGCGTGGCGGATATCGAGTACATTCCACGATGCTCAAAGACGACCTGCGCGTTGGCGAGCGGTTGGCTGTCCAGGTTAATCGTACCGTAGCCCTCGACCAGACCGAAATCCTCGCCGCTGCTGCAACCGGCCAACAGCAGCGCCAGGGGTAGCAGGTAGAGATTGCTATGCAGAGCGTGACAACGTAAGACTGTCATCGTTCCAGTTCCTCCCTCGATTGCACCAGAGACTCACTTAACACTTGGGCACCGGCTTTCGCGTTGACCTGTTCGCCTGGCTGTCGATTCTCTCCGTGTGAAACCACTCCGTTGTGGCTGGCGCATTTTGCGAAGCGGCAGGCGGCTGCACGGAATCACAAGAGAACAAACCGTATCTCAAGTCGGCCGACAGGAGCGCCCTCGGCAAAACAGACAAAGCAAAAAAAAGGAGGGAATAATCTCCGAAATCTTAATTGCCACCGTCTGACGACCAAATTCTCACAGTGGTGTCGCCTGGTGTCAACTATTCTTTATGTCCATGCAGGGGATTATTACATAAAGGTCCGCAAACCTTCGCGGAATCCGCCGTAGCTCCCTGATTGGTGGCTCCGTCAGAAGATCGTTAGGCCTCCCCATTTTCCAGCCTGGTCAAGAGCTCATTCAGCTCGGCCAACGAGTGGATGTGAAAGGTCGCGTTTGCCGCTCGCGGCACTCCTGGCCGGAGGGTCTGCACCGTTTTGATACCCAGTTGATTTCCTGCTTCGATCTCCGAATCGGAATTGTCTCCGATGACGAGCACTTCCGCCGGTCTGAATTCGTAGGTGTCCAGGATCAGCTCAAAGAGTCCTTGCTTGCCCTTCCTTCCCCGCTCGTCAATCGCATCTACATGGATGGCGGTAAACAATTGTATCAGGCCCAGCGCCTTGACCTTGCTCTCCTGAAGTCGGCGGAAGCCGGAAGTCACCAGAAAATGGCGAACTGGAAGCTCCGCCAGAGCCGCGAGATCGCCATACCCGTACATCGGTTCCTTGACCTCGGTCACTGCAAGTACCTGAGAGCCCGCGGCAAGCATCTCTTCGGAGAACCCATATTTGTTCGCTACCCAATCGAGCGGATGTTTCCAACAATCAGCAAACGCTTTGCTCAGCGACTCCTCGGAAAGTGCACCGTGGTTTGCCTTCCGGATTGCATCGATCGCAGGCGCAAAGAGTTGCTCCCCCACCTCGTTGGCCGCGGCCAGGCAATTATCCAAGTCGAAGATGATGGCTTTGATCACGGAAGGTCTGAAATCCTGTGCGAGCACATTCTCAGCCAAATCTGCCAAGCTAAGTCAAGTCCTCCCAGCAGGGAAGGGCAATCGCATGTCGCTTCTGCGGATCGGTAACTTCGAAATATCGAGTTTCGCGTCGCAGTTTGGCTAGTTCGTGTCGCCAACGCGCCTGCCGCGCTCATGGCATGCGGCGCCAGCCGATGGCGTCCATCATCGGCGCCAGTTCGGGGCACGACATGAACAGGTTCCACAGGAGACCCGTGCGATGGTTCTCGATCATCACGACGATCGGCCCTTGGTCAATGGCGATGTAGCTCTCGGCAAACCAGTCGTGATCCAGGTTGAAAGCATCGCGAAAACCGAATGGCCCAAACAGTCGGGCGCCATGTGTGTGATAGAAGTGCTTTAGCGCGGCCATGGACTGGTCGGGTGTGTAGGGCATCGACGACAGGGCTGCCGTCGGGGCGATAGTCCCCTCTTCGTTGCCGGGCTCATTGGCTCGATAGCCCTGGGGTACATCGCTGGATGTCAATCCCCAACTGACTTCGTTGAAGCCGGCGCGGCCCCGGGGGTTATCCCGGCAGTAAGCGTGGTGGACGAGCGCGATATTCCGGCTGTTTTCATGGTAATTGCAGTGCGCGTCGCTGCCACGCGGGTCGAAGCCGAGAAACGGATAGTGGCACCAGAACAGGCGACCACCGAAGTCGGGGCCGACCCAGATCGTGTGCCCGTAGAATTCCTTGCCATTCTCGTACCAGTCGGTCACCCAACCCTCCTCGTAGCACTCGCCGGGAATGGGGTGGGTAGGCGATGCAATGCCAAGCAGGTAGGCGGGCATAGCCTCGCAGAAGCCGGCAAATTTGTGCATCATGCCGAAGTCGTGGTCGGGCGACCAGTGCCAATAGAGCATCTTGTTCCCAGGATCGCCCTTAGCGTTCAGATGCCAGTCCCACTCCACCTCATGCCACAGCCTGTTGGCGATCTCGGAGATCTGTTTTTCCACCAGGTCATCCGCATCGAAGTACTGGCGGACCGTCAAAATACCCTGCATCAGGAAGGCCGTTTCGACGAGGTCGCCACCGTCATCGTCGATAGGCCGTCCGTTCTCGTCCCGCACCGGCTGCCCTTCGTGCATTCTCTTGGCGAACGGTATGGTCTTGCCCGTCGAGCCGTCCAGCCAATGGCTGAAGACGCCGTGGTAGCGCTGGGCCCTCGTTTCGAGAAAGGTGAGGATCTTCAGCACGCGTTCCGCGCAGGCCGCCCGCGAGAGGAAGCCGCGCTCCACGCCAACGACGAGGGCCATCAACCCGACGCCCGAGCCGCCGGTTGTTACGGCGACGTAGGGGCGTCCGCCCTGATCGCGCTCATAGGCCAAGCCCGAGACAGGATGCGCACCGTCCCAGAAGTAACGGAACGTGGCCTCCTGCACAAATGTCAGCAGTGCCTCGTCATCCTCAGCCGCCGAAGTTGCCGAGGCGGGGGAACCGACGGGCGTCTCAACACCATCGCGAGCCGTAACGACCCGGTACGCAAACGTCTTTCTATTCTCACCAAGCCAGTCGCAGTGGACGTTGGTAAGGATGTGTTTCGGAGTAATTCGCTCCCATGGCCCATTCTCTCCCGGCGCAGCGTTCGATCGTGTAGACCGCGCCGCCGCCCACCGATTCCCAGCGCAGGTAGATGCATAGGTCATGGCCGGTAGCCGTAAGCTCTCCCGCCATCGCACAGACGCCCAGGGACAGCCAAACTGCGGCAGTGATACACAGCTTCATGCATCTCCCCTCATCTCTCGCAAGTTCTCACGCGTTTACCGAGGTCAAAAGGATTGTATGACAAAAAAACAAGTCGGCGCAGGAGATCTTTTTGTCATCCGATCTTTTTGTCCTTATCTGCCCCGTCCAGGGTCTCTGACACCAATTCGAGATGTTTCGAAGTGTTGTGATAAGTGGAGAGGCTCCTGCGCAATTCTCCGATTCGAGCGGTTTCCGAAATCAAAGTGCCTGCAAGTCATTGCGCCGTCGTTCTCGGTCAGAAGACCGGCCTTGGGGAGCCCTACAGATAGCCGTCCCAGCCTTGCTCCTGGATCAATTTGACGATTTCCCGCACGGCTTCTTCGTCGTCCTGGCTCACGACCAGTGTGGCGTCTGGAGTGTGGACGACGATCAGGTTATCGATCCCGATGGTCGCCACCAGGTGATCGTCGGTCGATCGAATGATGGAGTTCCTCGTCCGCACGGACAGGCTCCGGCCAACACGCGTGTTGCCTTCCGTATCCGCACCGTGTAAGCGGGCCAGGGCACACCAACTGCCCAAGTCATCCCATTTGAAAGGTGCTTCCACCACCGCCACGTTGTCATAATGTTCCATGACCGCGTAATCAATCGACTTGCCGTGGATCGCCGCGAACTCGCAGGCGAGTGTCTCCTCAAAACGTGGCGTCCCGATCGAAGCGCTGATCGCGGCAAGATGACGGAACATGTCCGGCTCAAATTCCTGGAGCGCATCGAGAATCGTCTGCGCTCTCCAGACGAAGATGCCCGAGTTCCAATAATAGCTGCCCGCCGCGACGTACTGCTGGGCAATATCAGCAGTCGGTTTTTCGCGGAAGGAACGCACTCGAAAAGTGGTTGTCTGCCCCACCGTCTCGATCGGCTCACCACGCTCAATGTACCCGAACGATTCCGCTGGGTAGGAGGGCCGAATGCCGAAGGTCACAATGCGTCGCGGATCTGCTTCGACCAACGCCGCTGCCTGCCCGATGGCCTGCTGGAAGACATCGTCCGGACTGATCACGTGATCGGCCGGCATGACGACCAGCGTGGCAGCAGGATCTTGCCTGGCGACGAGCACGGCCGCCAAGCCGATGCAGGGTGCCGTGTCCCGCTTGCAGGGCTCGCCGATGATCGAGCCGACGGGAAGTTGAGGCAGCTGAGCGGCGATCGGTGCGACCAGACGCTGGTTGGTCAGAATCAGCGTGCGCTGGGGAGGGACGAGCTGACCCAGACGATGGACCGTGGCCTGGATCATGGTCTGGCTGCCGGCCAGACTGAGCAATTGCTTCGGCGATTGTGTCCGACTGGCTGGCCAGAATCGCGTGCCAGATCCCCCCGCCATAATCATGGCATGTAGCATCGTTTTGTCTTTTCGTTCTTGTCAGTGGCTGTCACAGAGAAAAGTTGGTTCGTTGATCTCCACCGGGAGTGGTTTGCGCTGTGCGACTTGTTGTCCATCCAGTGCCCACAGGGGGCTGATTTCGACAGGCACTCCATCGCGTACAGTCACCCCAGCGTCACGTAGCCATTTCGTGTGCAGGCGGATCATGGCATTGCGCGTGTCGGTCGGCGTGTCGAACGGTGCTCCGTCCGCATTCTTGACCGGTGCAAAGACTTCGGCCGCATCACCTTCCACCACGACTGGATGGCGGGCCCAAGGGAGGAGATCGAAGATGAATCGCTCGAACTTGAGGGCATTCGGCTGCTGGGGAATCTGCGTTCTTCCCTGGGCGTCCACGTATTCCACTTTCTTCTGGGCCAGGTGGAAGGGGAGCGCATCGGTTTGGGCGTTCATTCTCCGCAGGAAGGCCACGTCAAAGACGTGGACGGCGATACTGCCTGCCCACAGCCGCAGCGAGCCATCGGGATGTCGCTGTTCGGCTACGTCGCGGGGCAGGTCGCTGTATTCAATGATCTGCATCTTGCCGTCCACCATCACCACGTTGCCGACTTTGTCGAGCGGCGTTTGCTTCTCGACCACCTGGCTCGTCATTTCGGAGTCGGCGAGCAGGTGATAACCGATCAATTCGGGCTGACAGAGTTGGAGCAAGGGATTATCGATTTGGCCGTACGAAAACAGCTGTATACCGCGCTCCTGCGCGTAGTCCAGCGCACCGCTCTTCTGCAGCGCGGCGAGCATCCCACCGTGGCCGTCGGGAGCCAGTGCCAGCGAGTCTTGGCTGGCCAGCAGCAGCTTCCCCGTGGCCGCCTCGACCGCCGGCATCGTCCCCTGGCAGAACACGAAGAGATCAGCAGCCGGCAGGCCGAACCGGTCGTTCTCGTCCAGGTATTGCACCGTCTCCGCATGCGTGGCTGGGCTCGTCATGACCAACAGGGGGACAGACGTGTCGTATCGTCGAGCGGTAGAGAGCACGCGCTGGATCAGGATCTGGAACAGCGAGTGGCCGGACACCGGACCGATGGAGAACATTCCTTTGGGGTGCTCGAATCCCAAACGGCTTCCTTGCCCGCCGGCCACCAACAGTGCCGCGACGCGTCCCTCGTGCAATGCCGCGGCACCTCGCTGCTGCGCTTGCTCAGCAGTGTAGCTCGCCTCCTCTCCGCTCAGGCGAAAGGCGGTGGGGGGAGTGGCGCGGCGAGCCAGCGCGCCCCAATCCGGGGCGTCATGTTCGTCACGTATCAGACGCGCGATCAGGTCCAGGTCAAGCTCTCGAAGCTGCGCTTCCAGTTGTTGACGCGCTGGGGAATCCAAGGACTCCAGACACCGCAGCAAGTGTTCCTGACCGGCTGCTGAGAGTTGTTGCTGCAGGGAATTGTTCATGGTTGATCCATCGCTTATGTCGGCCAGTGGCGGCTGCCAAATTTGCGCGGGAGCATTTCCCGAGCTTGGACGGGATGGGATCCCGTCCTACGAATATCTGCCTGACTCGAGCACGGCACGCGGCCATCGCGTCTCGAGCCACAAGGCGTTTCATGCATGACACAGTACGGTCACGGAGCGAGACTGCCGAGTCCGGTTGTTTCGGGTTCCGAACAACTCGCTTCAAAATGAATCAAGACGTCTTGCTGCTCCTGGCTGGCAGTGACCAGTCGCAGATCAAAGCGAATGCCGAAAGGCTGTACATCCGCCGCCTTGATGCGCGTTCTGGGACCGCGGAGTTGAACCATTGTTACTTTCGGTCGACGCAGCATTGGTGGACAGAATGCCACGTGCAGGCTGTGCGAGCGTTTGCACGGTTCAAAGCGGGCTCGCAACAGCCCGGCGACCGTGTCGGTATCCTCTTCGGCCCGCAGCACGGGTCAATTGCTGGCACACGTCGTCGGGTAGCTGCTCGTCGTTCTCTTCGTCGGCTTCCCCATGACGCTCGAGTGTGGCTGCAATAGAGGCCGCGTCCCCGGTTGTTGTCGCATCCTCAGCGAGCGCGACTGCGGCGGGAGGAGGAGTCGGTCGCGGCGCCGCCGCCGCGCCAGCCGATCGCACCAGACGCCAGGCGATTCGACACCAGACGCCTTCCGACAGCAGCAGGATGCCCCAAAAGACAACCAGTGCGATCGTGCCCGTGCCGGTGATGGAAAGGGCCACGGCCAGCGATGCCACGGCGCAGGAAGAGGAGAGCCACAGAAGGGTTGCCAGCGATTGCCACCGCCGGGGACGCAGGCCAGTCTGGTACCACACGACCCGCAACAACGAGGCCAATGCCGCCAGTGCGACGCCGACCAACACCAGGGTGGGGAACCCCAGAGGCTGCTGCAGCTCACCTCCGATCCGCCGCAGCAAGAGCCAACCAGCTACGAAGAGCCACACGACGACCGTAGCCAGCAGCGACGCGTGCAAAAGCTTCGTCAACGCCGGATTGAGTCGTGGCGCATCGGGCCGAATCGTGGTGACAGCTCGCGCGGCCATATGGAACTCCTCGACTTCACCGGATTGCTGCCTGTCGAGCGAGCGCGGATTACGTCGTTCACGGAGTGTGTGCGGAGCGGAAGAGCGTCGTCACGTCTCAACCGCGGACCACCTGCACGCCGCACGCTTCGGCCAACGCCTCGGCTCGTTCAGTGTTCTCCCAGGTGAATTCAGGTTCGTGACGGCCGAAATGCCCACCTGCTGCTGTCATGCGATAGATCGGTCGACGCAGCTGTAGATAGTCGATGATGCCGGAGGGAGTAAGTGGAAAGAACTCCCGCACCACTTCACAAATCCGCTCGTCGTCAATCACTCCCGTGCCGTCCGTGTGGACGTTGACGCTGACCGGCTCGGAAACGCCGATCGCGTAAGCGATCTGCACCTCGCAGCGGTCGGCCAACTTGGCGGCCACGATGTTCTTGGCCACGTGACGCGCCATGTACGAGGCACTGCGGTCGACTTTTGTCGGGTCTTTGCCGCTGAAAGCGCCACCGCCGTGCCGCCCCCATCCGCCATACGTATCGACAATGATCTTGCGTCCGGTCAGCCCGCAGTCGCCGTGAGGTCCGCCCGTCACGAAGCGGCCCGTCGGATTGACGTGATAGGTGATCTCACCATCCACCATGTCCGGTGGCAGCAGCGGCTCGACAATCTGCTTGACGACAAATTCACGAATCTGCTGTTGCGAGACTTCCGGTGCGTGTTGTGTGGATACCACAATCGTGTCGATGCGCAGCGGTTTGTAGCCCTCATATTCGACCGTCACCTGACTCTTGCTGTCGGGACGCAGCCAAGCGACCTCGCCGTTCTTGCGAGCCACGGTCAATCGATCCAAAATGCGATGCGCCAGCCAAATGGGCAGCGGCATCAGTTCCGGTGTTTCGTTGCAGGCAAACCCGAACATCAAACCCTGGTCACCAGCGCCAATGTCCTTGCCCTTGGCGGCGTCGGCGTCGACACCTTGAGCGATATCGGGGCTCTGCTTGTCCACCGACACCATCACGGCACACGTATCGGCACAAATGCCCCACTGATCGTCCGTGTAGCCGACATCGCGAATCACGTCGCGGACGACCTGCGTATAGTCGACGATGGCCGTGGTCGTGATTTCGCCAGAGATGAACGCCATGCCGGTCGTCACAAGCGTCTCGCAGGCCACGCGGCTCATCGGGTCCTGGGCGTAGATCGCATCCAAAACGCCGTCTGAGATTTGATCGGCGAGCTTATCCGGATGACCCATACTCACGGACTCGCTGGTGAACAAATACCTGCCTGCTGCCACGATACGATCTCCTCGTGTTTAGCCAAAGTCGAAAGAAGCCACCCTGACACGGTTCTGCTAGGGGTTCCCTGGGTAACGGATGCTATCGAGCACGCCATTTGACCGCCGCACAGCACTTCGTTCCCGACAGCCCCATTCCAGAACCAACCTGTTTGCCACGGCCCGTAGGCTCAGGAATCAAGTGTAGCTGAACTTGCCAAAGTTCGGCCTGTGGCGGTCCGCTGCTGAATTCTGGCGAATCCAGCTACGGCGAATCCAGCTACGGCGAATCCAGCTACGGCGAATCCAGCTACGGCGAATCCAGCTACGGCGAATCCAGCGCCAATGCGCGATCCCGAAAGGACGCTGTGACAATGCCCGCGGCCCATGGCGGTCGGGGCTGCCGGCTGCGTCAGGCAAACCGAGCATTATAGGTGGCGTCTACCAGATTGGGCAACCATGGTGGCCGGCGGGTAGCCGGACACAGCGGGGCGATCAGGCGGCAGGGTGCACAGGGTCGGAATCGTCCCTGCGAGGGGGGGCGATCAGTGGCAGCAGCCGTGCCACCGTGCGGCGGGTGGCTCCCTGCTGCTCGAGCACAAGCTGTTGCGCGCGAGCACCCAGATCGTGGAGGAAGTCCGGTGAATCGGTACATTGGCGTACGAACGCGGACAGCTCCTCCTCGTCGTGCACTACGACGGCCGCCTGGCGGTGGAGCAACAGTGCCACAATGTCGCGGAAATGCCAGGTATTGGGGCCGAACGAGACGGCCACGCCATAGCCGGCCGGTTCGATCATGTTTTGCCCCCCTCGACGTCCCAAGCTGCCGCCGACAAAGCCGGCGCCAGCCAGCCCCCACCAGGCACCGAGTTCACCGACCACGTCCACCAAGAGGACGCGCGCCTGGCGGGCAGCAGGTTGGCGGGCAGCAGGTTGGCTGGCGGCAAGTTTGCTCGGTGGCGCATCGACGAGCGGACTTCCCGGGGGCGGGCCCTCTTTGAGCTGGCTGCGGCGCTGCCAGGCCAAGCCGGATTGGTCGAGCAGTTTGGCGACTTCGTCAAACCGTTCGGGATGACGGGGCACCAGGATCAGGCGTGTGTTGGAGCGGTGGTACAAAACCTGCTGGAACACGCGGATGGCGATCTCTTCCTCGGGGTGCTGGGTGCTGCCGGCCAGGAACACGAAGTCCGTATCCGCTACGTTCCACAGCGTCCGGAGCCGCGCGGTGGCGAGGTTGGCGCGATCGGTCAGGGCTCCGTCGAACTTGATCGAGCCGGTGACCTGAATCGAGGCCTCCTGGCGCCGAGATCTCGAAAGCGCTCCGCGTAGCGCTCATTCTGCACTGCGATCAAGTCGATTCGGCTGAGGATCGGCCGCAACACGGGTCGTACGCGGCGATAGCCTCGGTGACTTTTTTCACTCAAGCGTCCATTCACGACGGCGACTCTCGCGCCCTGGCGCCGCGCGGCTCGAATCAGGTTGGGCCACAGTTCCAACTCGGCCAGCACCAACAGATCGGGTCGTACGCGGCGCATGGCCTGGCGCACAGCCCAGGTGAAATCGAGTGGGCAGTAGAAGACCTGATATCCGGCGTATTTTTTCCGCGCCAGCGCGAAGCCGGTGCGGGTGGTGGTCGAGAGCACGCATTCCCAGGTGGGGCGCTGCTGAGCCAACTCGGCGAGAAGTGGCTGCAGCAGATTGACTTCCCCCACACTCACGGCATGCAGCCAGATGCAGGGTCGATTTCCGGCTCGCCGTGGCACGCGTCCCAGAAACTTTTCGCTCCACCCATCTCGATACTTCCCGTAGCGCACGGCCGCGTAGGCGAGATAGGGCGAACAGACCATGATCAGCAGCAGGTAGGCGATGTTGAGCAGGTACGGCATGCGGGCATCCTTTCCCCAGCACAAGTTTGCTGAGCCAGTCCGATTTCCGCTGGACGGACTGCTGCTGGATGGGCGCTTCCCAACATCTTCGTGGTGCTCACAACTGGCCGCGCATGCAGCAGTTCTCGTACTTCTTGCCGCTACCGCAGGGACAGGGGTCGTTGCGTCCGACGCGTCTGCCACGATTTCGGATCGGATCGAGTTGCGCTCACCCTGGGTGGCATCGATCGCCGCCTGTTGCTGGCTGGCGATCTCGCTGGTGCTTGCCGCCTCGTCATGTCGGGCGGACGTTTCGACCCAGGTCGATCCGACGAAATCTTCATCCAGCTGTTCCATGCGGAAGATCAAGTCGGTCGATCGTTCGGCCACGGAAGTCCACATCTGGTCGAACATCTTCATGCCTTCCCGCTTGTATTCGACCTTGGGATCCATTTGGGCCCACCCCTTGAGACCGACTGACGATCGGAGGTGATCCATCGCCAGCAAGTGATCTTTCCAGGCGGTGTCGACCAGGCTCAGAAGCAAAGCGCGTTCCATCCGCCGCATTTCCGGACGATAACGATCCTCGACGGCGTTACAGAGTGTCTGTTCCAGCTCTTCGCGTTTGAGTTTTTTGAGCTTATCGGGAGGCAAGTCGCACTTCAGCCTGTCGTGCAACCAAGGGGAGAGGGCGTCGAGTTCGCCGTTGCCGTCGGCGACCCGTTCCAGTGTGGCGGTATGTTCGGCGGACTGGAAGATCGCATGGACTTTCTCTTTCACCGCATCGAGGGCTTCGACGGTGCGCTGTTGAGCGTCACGGCTGTGGGTCAACAAGACGGCGCGGATTTCATCGCGCTGCTTGTTTTTCAAGTCGTCCATGCTCAGCTCGACTTCAAAACGCTCACGTGCCCAATCGACCAAGGCAGAGCGGTCGATGCGCGCGTGTCCGGCGCCCGTCGCGAACCGGTAGAGGCCGGCCATGACCGGGTATTCTGCCTCTTTCTCGTCGTATTTCTTTTCGGCCAGATCGTCCACGAATTGCTTGAGTGGCTCGGGTTCGAGATTGCGGATCTGATCGATATCGATATCGATACCGAACTTGGCTTTCATCCAGCCGACGGTCGTGCGGAGGGAGAAATCGTCTTCCAGGAAGGGAGCACCTTCCGATAACTCGACTCGGCCAATGGCTTCGCGTGCCTTCTCGATCAACAACTCGGAGACATCGCTGCGCCCCACTTTCTTCAGGTCCCGATCGCGCAGATTGAGTCCCCAGCGGGTGTCAGCCAGCTTGGCTAAAGCTTCCCAGTTCCATTCGCTTTCCTCCTCTTCGCTCGGGAGGTTCTCTTCGATCGCGTCCAACACCTGCGTTTCCGCCATCCGCTCAGCCTGCTCCTTGGCATACATCTCCGCGGACGCCAAATCCATGCCGCGAAAGTCGTGCGCATCGAGCGTGGTAGAGAGTCTGTTGCCAGCCCACTTGGCAAAGGTGTCGACGCCGTAGTCGCGGTCCAGAAACATGTCGATGAAGTATTTCACCTGGTCGCGAATCATCGTCACGATCAAGTCGCGACAACTCACCCCATCGAGAATCTGCTGGCGATAACGATAAACCCGCTTCCGCTGCTCATCCATCACCTCGTCATATTCGAGCAGATTCTTGCGAACTTCAAAGTTCCGTTCTTCCACCTTCTTCTGAGCCGCTTCGATCCGGCGCGTCACCATGCGGCTCTCGATCCGCTCTCCCTCTTTCATGCCCAGCCGTTCCAGAATGCTCTTCACCCAGGGTCCGGCAAAGATGCGCATCAAGTCGTCTTCCAGGGAAAGGAAGAAGCGGCTGCTGCCCGGATCTCCCTGGCGGCCGCAGCGACCACGCAGCTGCAAGTCGATCCGTCGCGCGTCATGCCGCTCGGTGCCGATGACGTGCAGGCCCCCGAGCTTCTTGACTACGGCAGCGTCTTCCGGCATCTTCTCCGCCTGCTCGATTTCCTCGACCAGCGAGTCCCACTCTTCACGCGGCACGTCGAGCCGTGTTTCGTATTTGTCCTGCAGACGTGCCCAGGCCATGGTCTCCGGGTTGCCACCCAGGATGATGTCGGTACCGCGTCCCGCCATGTTCGTGGCGATGGTCACGCGGCCGCTCCGACCCGCTTGGGACACGATCTCCGCCTCCCGCTTGTGGAACTTGGCGTTCAATACCTCATGATTGATCCCCCGCTGCTTGAGCATGTTCGAGATGCGCTCGCTCTTTTCGATCGAGACCGTGCCGACCAGCACCGGCCGCCCTCGGCGCTCCACTTCGACAATCTTGTCGCGCGGCAGGACTTCCTTCTGTTTCCGCCCCTGTGGCTTGATTTCAATCGAATCGTCGTGCTCGCGCACGATCTCCCCCCAGATCTCGTCGCCATTCTCGAAGACCACGACATCCCAGCGGTTGAGTCGTTCAATCTCGTCCGCTACCGCCACATATTTCTCCCGTTCCGTGCGGTAGATGACGTCCGGGAATTCCTTCCGCCGCATCGGCCGGTTGGTCGGAATGGCCACCACATCCAGTTGGTAAATCTTCCAGAACTCGGCCGCTTCGGTCATGGCCGTGCCGGTCATACCGCAGATCTTGCGGTACAGCTTGAAGTAGTTCTGCAGCGTGATGGTGGCGAGTGTCTGCGTTTCTTCCTTGATCTTGACTCCTTCCTTCGCCTCGACGGCCTGGTGCAATCCGTCACTCCACTGTCGGCCCTCCATCAAGCGGCCCGTGAACTCGTCGACGATCACGATGGCCCCTTCCTTGTTGACGTAGTTCACGTCGCGTTTGTACAGGAAATGGGCCTTCAGCGCGTTGTCGATCAGGTGCGGCCATTCCATGTTGCCGGCCGTGTAAAAACTCTCGACGCCCGCCAACTTCTCCGCGGTGCGCACCCCTTCGTCCGTCAAGTTCGTGCTATGGTCCTTCTCATTCACCTCAAAGTGAACGTCCCGCTTCAATTGACGAGCAATCCGGTCCGCCTCGGCGTACTTGCGCACGTTCTCGTGAGCCGGTCCGGAAATGATGAGCGGAGTTCGTGCTTCGTCAATCAGGATGTTGTCGACTTCGTCAATGATGGCATAGTTGAGCGGACCTTGCGATTGCTGGCGATATTTGGGATAGCGATCGTCACCGCGCGAGGCCGGACGCATGTTGTCGCGGAGATAGTCGAAACCGAATTCGTTGTTCGTGCCGTAAGTGATGTCGCAGGAGTACGCCTTCTGGCGATCGTCCACCTCCATGTCGCTCTGGATCGCCCCGACCGTTAAACCAAGTCCCATATAGATGGGAGCCATCCACTCCATATCGCGGCGGGCCAGGTAGTCGTTGACCGTGACGAGGTGGACTCCGCGACCCTCCAAGGCATTCAAATAGGCCGCCAAGGTCGCCACGAGCGTCTTGCCTTCGCCCGTCACCATCTCGGCAATCGTCCCGCTGTGCAACACGATGCCACCGATCAGCTGCACGTCGTAATGACGCATCGACAGAAAACGACGACCCGCCTCGCGGCAGACGGCGAAGGCCTCGTTCAGAATGTCGTCCAGCGTTTCGCCCGCCGCCAGCCGCTCGCGAAATTTGGCCGTCTGAGCCTTCAACTCCTCGTCCGACATCGCCTGGCATTGCGGCTCGAGGTTGTTGATGGCCTCGACTTTCGACTGCAGCTTCTTGATGTACCGGGCGTTCGACGAGCCGAAGACCGAAGTGATCGCGCGCTCAAAGCCCCGTGTCAGACCGCCAAAAAACAGTCCGAGCAGTTCCCAAATACGTTCCAATATTTCCATGGTTTGTAGGCCGCAATGCAGGAAATCGCAGCAAAAAGAGGCCGATAGGCGACCGGCTCAAGCCGCCGCGCGCCGCCGCGCCGCCGCTTCCGGTGGCCCTGTTCGGTCGCAGGTGTTTTTCGTCAGTGAAATAGAATTATCCCGTTCAGGCTCGAAATCGGGGAGGCAGGAGCAGGAATTACCTGCCGCGGAGCGGGTCCCCAAATCGCGTAACATATTCTGGTACCACAATTTATAGCGAATATGCCGTTTGGTCAACTGGGCCTTGCGCCCGGCCAAAGGCCCCAAACCTGGGAGAATATGGGGGCGACGTGGATTGCCTGGCAGTTGCACGGCAGGACGCGACGCTACTACTACTGGCATCACACGGACTCCTCGCCGGCGTCGATTTCGGAAATCGCTTTCGTCGCAGAATCGCGCAGGAGCCTCTCCACCCATCACAGCACTTCGAAACATTTTGAAATGATGCAAGAGACCTTGGACGGGGCAGATAAGGATAAGAAGATAGGATGACAAAAACAGGCGGGCAGTGGAGATATTCTTGTCCACACCGGCCCCTTCCTCAAGATCCCAGGGCGATGCCTTGGAAGGACAAAAAGATAGGATGACAAAATATTAGGCGGGCAGTGGAGATATTTCTGTCCTACCAACGAACGGCACGGGAACCCACAGGCCAAACGAAAACAGAAATATCGGAATGGAGGCAAACCGCGATGGATTTCGGTCGGCCAGCGCAGCGGTTTGCTGCCATTTCTCTGACAGGACGTGTTGATTTGACGGTCGCTGATTAGTCGTTCCGCGGCCGGCACGAGGCCGACGGAGGGAGTCAGAGCCGCAGAATTCAGGAGTTCAGGAGAGGGCAATAGCACGAACAAGCAGCAAGAGCAACCAGTGCGCCACAAGGACGAGCACGGAAGTTTTCGTGTGCAAGATGCGCACACGGCGTACGCATGTTTGTGACTCCGACTGCTCGATGGGGAACGAATCGGGACTGCCCAGCGCGGAACCGCGAGAAACGTGCAATTCCGATTCCACACACCCGCACACGGATGAAAATCACCAGATTTCCGGCAAAGGAATGACGACTCCCGGCAGAAACGCCGGACGCAGTTCATCGCCGTGCGCGACACCACGTAAACACCATCGCGCAGGACCAATTGTGTCACGGAGGGCTCGGCGGGGTCGACGATCCAATACTCCGTCACCGCGGATCGCTCGTAAACTCGACGCTTGAGACGTCGATCATTGTCCGCCGTAGACGCTGACGCTATTTCAATCAGCAGGTCTGGCGAGCCCTTGATCTTGGTGGGCGTGACACGGGCCTTGGTCTCCTTCAGCAACACGACCAAGTCGGGCTGCACAATGTCGTGGTCACTTAACTGCACATCGATCGGAGCAGAAAAGACCAACCCCAATCCAGCCAGCTCGATCTTCGTGTAAAGATGATGTTGCAGGCGTTTGGAAATCGTCTGGTGATACGTGCTCGGTGCGGGATTCATGTAGTGATCTCCGTCGATAATCTCGTGACGCTTCCCATCGTCCGGATAGAGCACATACTCCGCGTATCCCAGCTTCAGATCGGACTTCTTTGTGACAGACATGTTGGTCCTCCCGTCGTGTGTGTCATTATAGCACACCGCAGAGGTGGGTGAAGATTGGACGACTTGCCCGCGAGTATGGCCTGGTCCGCTTCGTCGGCCAGGATCGATTCGGTCGGGGCGAGCCCCCAGCCGACCACGACCGCCCACAAGGCGAACGTGGCTTTGAAAACGATGATTGCCCGGGGCCGTGTCATGATGCTGCACTTCCTGGTGACGGTTCACGGCCTTAGCCGTGTACGGAGATTTAGTACTTAATCTACGAGTAGGATTATGATTAAGAGCAGCCGGTTGGCGGTAGTGTATCGTCATTTCCGGCGAGAAGCACGATTGCACTGCCGGCCGTGTATCAATCGCGCGTTCGTGCGCGAATTCGAGCCGCAATCAGCGGCTTTCAACGTGATCTGGTCGTTTGGGAAGTGGGCCGGTACGTCGCCACACGGTGGCGTCCCACCTTGCGGAGGGTGGGATGATCTGGCAATCTGCAGGCGATCGATTCGCGCGTCCCATTTCACAGTATCAGGGTATTGTTCGTGGTTTCGAAGCCAGAGAGCAAGGACATTCGGGGGCAGTTCATCCTGTTGGGGACCGGCACCTCGGTGGGGGTGCCTACCATCGGCTGCGACTGCGTCGGTGTGTACGAGCGGCAAGCCGCGGAATCAGCGGACGCGTAGCGCGGCCATCGTGGGTCTGCCCAGCGGGAATCTGCTGATCGACACGCCACCTGATTTGCGTACTCAGCTGCTGCGCGAGGGGATCGGGATCGTGCACAGCGTGATGTTTACGCACGCCCACGCCGACCATCTTTTCGGCTTGGACGACTTGCGGTTGTTTCCGTTTTATCTGGGACACCCCGTCCCGCTGTATGCCGAGCCGGAGGTGGAGAATTCGATTCGCCAGGCGTTCAGCTATGCGTTCCAGGTTCGGCGGCCGCAGACGCACGAGGGGGCCATTCCGCAGCTGACGTTTCAGTCGATTGGCGAGTCGGCGTTTGAAGTGTTGGACACGCGCATCACACCGATTCGTTTGCAGCACGGCCCCCATTTCCGCGTGTTGGGGTTTCGCATCGGCGATCTGGCCTACTGCACCGACACGAACGAGATTTCCCCGCAAGGTTGGGCGCTGCTGCAAGGGTTGGACACGCTGGTGTTGGACGCGCTGCGCGATCGCCCCCATCCGACTCATTTCAGCCTGGACGAGGCGGTGGCCGTGGCCCGGCAGCTCAAGCCGCGACGGACGATCTTCACGCACATGTCGCATGAGCTGGACTACGACTGCACCAACGCTCGTCTTCCCCGGACCATGGAACTGGGTTACGACGGCATGCGGATCCCGCTCGGACGGGTCTAAGGCGGCCGCTGGCCACAGCCCAAGCAGGCCGTACGGTGCGTGCGTTCAAACATCTCGATTCTGACGCGCATTCGGAACGAATTGGGAATGCGGAATGCGGAATGAGCAGGATCGTCGTCGTCGTGAAACGGTGCCGGATTGTCTGGCGAACCGCTATCGGGTTACCTTGCCACGAATAATTCGGAAGAGCAAAAAGAAACAGGTCCGACTGGTAGGCCGGACCTGTGTGTGAGGTTTTGAAAACGGTGCCAGCGAGATCAGTTCACGCGGGCGAACTTGTTCTGGCGGAGCGCATTCACGTAATCGCGGGTGATCAGCAGGACTTCGTCCATATAGAAGTCGCGTTTGATCTTCTTGTTGTCGTTCACTTCCTCGGCCAATCGATCTTCTTCGGTCTTGTCGGCATTCGCTTCCTCGCCTTCCTCGAAGAACTTCTTCTCGTTGAGCGTGACCGCCTTGTGCGCTTTCCGCTGTTGGTAGAGATCGATTCGCTTGAGCAGCTTGGCAAAATCTTCCGACTGGCTGACGCGTTGCGCCGAATCGGCTCGGAGTTTCGCAATCAGCGGCTCGGTGACCGCCTCCGTGGCGGAAAACCTGCTGCGATCCACGTGCTTGAAATCGATCGCATAATCGAGATCCGACTCCCCAATATCCATGTGGTCGGTCACCGACGGGAGCACGATGTCCGAGAGCACCCCGCGCTTCTGCGTGCTGTCGCCATTGGGGCGGAAGAACTGCTGCACCGTAATCTTCAGTGCACCGAGATTCGGAGGGAAGGGAATACCGTAGGCATCGCCGAGATTCTGCAGGCTTTGGACCGTTCCCTTGCCGTGCGTCGAGGTGTCCCCGATGATCAGGCCACGTCGATAGTCCTGGATCGCACCGGCCAGAATCTCGCTGGCACTGGCGCTCAACTTGCTGTCCAAGACCACCAGCGGACCATCCCAGGCCATGCCGGGGGACGTGTCATCGAGGTACTGGATCCGTTTGTCGTAATCCATGACCTGCACGACCGTACCCTGGTCGATGAAGAGCCCGGTCAGGTCGACCGCTTCCACCAGGCTACCGCCACCGTTGCGCCGCAAGTCCAGTACGACCGCGTCGACACCCTGCTGCTTGAAGTCACCCAGTATCTTCTCCACGTCGCGCGTGGCACTGCGGTAGTCGGGTAGATGGTCTTGGGCCGCCCGCATGTCCTGATAGAAGCTGGGGAGATCTAACACACCGACTTTCATCGGCGAACCGTCCGGCTTCGAGCCGACTTCGAAGACCTCACCGTGGGCAGCGCTATCTTCCAGTTCGATCTTGGCCCGTGTGATCTTGTAGGTCACGGCCTCTTTCTTGTCGGCCGGAATGACTCCCAACCGCACGACGGTTCCCGCGTTACCGCGGATCAGTTTCACGACGTCGTTGAGCTTCATCCCGACAATGTCCACGGCTTCTCCGTCTTCACCTTGGGCCACGCTGATGATCTCATCATCCTTCTTCAGCTTGCCGTGCTTGTCGGCGGCACCACCCGGAACGATGTTCGCCACAATCGTCTTGCCATCCTGGTCCTGCAGCTGGGCTCCAATCCCCTCCAGGTTCAACTGCAAGGCAATGCGGAAGTTGTCCAGACGTGGTCGGCGACATGTAACTGGTATGGGGATCATAGGCCGTGGTAATCGACGTCAAAAACGTCTCCAACAACTCGTTGTTGTCAAACAAACCCATGCGACGCTGGAAGTTCCTGTAACGCTTCGAAAGCTTCTCCCGCGCTTCCTGATCGGCCTTGGCCGGGTCTTTTGGCTCACTTGCATTTGGCACCGCTTGACCGGATTGAGGTACATTGTCCGGGGCAAGTTGAGGCACCTTGTCCATGTCTTCCGGCTCCTTCAATCCCCCTTCCTTCGCTTTCCCTTCCTCCGACTTGTCCGCCTTCAGCACCAACAGGTCGTACTTGATCCGCTGACGCCACCGTTCGTGGGCCTCGGCTCCGTCCTTGGGATACTGCAGCTTATCGGGGTCGGTGATCATTTCCTCACTTCGAGTGAAGTCAAAATCCTGCTTCAGCAGCTCGTCCACCAGCGCCACTCGCTCGCCCACCCGCTGCAGGAACCGCTGGAACACGACCTGGGCGAACCGAGTGTCGTATTTGGCCAGCATGTCGTCCAGCTTGTCCTCGTATTTCTTGAACTCGTCGATGTCCGATTGGTAGAAATAGCACTTCATCGGATCCAGTCCGTCGATGAAGAGCTTGAATCCGCGTCGCGATATCTCGTCGTCCATCGGTCGCCGCGACAGGTGCCGCGACCGCATTAACCGCGTGACGATCCGCGTTACGTCGCGATCTGTCGCGGAGGGTTCGGATATCTCTGCCCAGCAATACGGCCAGACGCCGATGCTGATGACGGATGCGAGCAGCAGCATCAATCCGCAGCTTGCCCATCGAATACGCACTTTCACGAGCCGAGAATCGCTCATCGGAATTCCTTACTGGCTGGACACCAAAATGTGCAAATCAACGTAAGCTGCCCAATTTGAACAACTTAAAACATGTTATCCCCATCGGGAGTGACGGACAAGTTGAACGGTCGAGGGCCGCAGAATCCTGACACGCTGTGGCCGGTGGGGGTAAGAGGACGGAAAGCGGCGAAATTGTATGCTCCGCGCCCGAATCCGCCAAGGGAAGTATTTTCCCCGGTCTCGTTGGTTTCCCCATTCCTCTGAAGCCTGGCGGCTTCAGCTACGTAGCTGAGCCCGCCGAGGGCTAGGGCGGCTTCAGCTACGTAGCTGAGCCCGCCGAGGGCTCAGCCGACGCGGCCGTTGAAGCACGTTCCTCTGAAGCCTGGCGGCTTCAGCTACGTAGCTGAGCCCGCCGAGGGCTCAGCCGACGCGGCGTTGAAGCTCATTCCTTGAAGCCTGGCGGCTTCAGCTACGTAGCTGAGCCCGCCGAGGGCTCAGCGGACGCGGCCGTTGAAGCTCATTCCTCTGAAGCCTGGGCGGCTTCAGCTACGTAGCTGAGCCCGCCGAGGGCTCAGCCGACGCGGCTGTTGAAGCTCATTCCTCTGAAGCCTGGCGGCTTCAGCTACGTAGCTGAGCCCGCCGAGGGCTCAGCCGACGCGGCCGTTGAAGCACGTTCCTCTGAAGCCTGGCGGCTTCAGCTACGTAGCTGAGCCCGCCGAGGGCTCAGCCGACGCGGCTGTTGAAGCTCATTCCTCTGAAGCCTGGCGGCTTCAGCTACGTAGCTGAGCCCGCCGAGGGCTCAGCGGACGCGGCCGTTGAAGCTCATTCCTCTGAAGCCTGGGCGGCTTCAGCTACGACTTCGCGAAACCGCTCTGCCACGACGGCGGCTAAGCGCTGGTCGCACCCGAGTCGCGGAGCCACGAGCCATCGTTGCCGCCGACCGGCACGATCTTGCTCCTCCACCATACGTTCCAATCGATCGGACAGTTCTCCAGCAAACAGCAGGTGCGGCTGCACAATTACCCAATTCTGGGGGCAGTTTGCGACTTCTTGCGCCATGGTTTCCATCCGCGGCTGGGCCATGGCCAAAAACGCCCCTCGTGCCGCGCCCACAGGAGTCCGGAGCAGACGCCGGGAGAGGAACTGGTGGAAGTCGGCCGTTGCTCAGCGGGTCGCGGCTTCCTCGCCCCACCAGGACCCATGCGATCTGGGATGGGTCGATGGGGTGTGGTCCCAGGGCCTGTTGGAATCGCAGGGCGGAGAGCTCGACCAGTAGCGGGTGGCATCCCAGTGCCGGTGCGAGCAACAGGGAGAGGCGGCAGCGAGCCGCGGCGCGGGCCGCCGCGAGTGGGATATCCCGTTTGACATGTCCCGCGGCGAACAAGAGCAACGGAGCGACGACGACCTGCTCCGCGCCCCGGTCTGAGAGTCGTTGCATGGCCGCGGCGATGCTCGGCTCCCCCATCTCGAGAAAGCCGCCTTCCACGGCGATACCAGGCAACTCCCGTGCGATCTGCGACACGACCAGCCAGAACTCACGTTGTCCGTCGGCGCTGCGGGTGCCATGTCCCACGACCAGCAGTGCCGCTTGAGGGAGGGTGTGAACCACGGGGGCTTTCCGTACTGCAAATGCGAAAGAAGTTTGTTTTTCGCCGCGGATTTCGCCAGCCGACCAAGTGCGTTACTCCGGCCCGCTCACGCGGCGCGGCAGCTCACCTGCAGCTTCAGCACAACGCATCATCAACAATTACTTCATAGGCGCCGAGTGGCTCCTGGCGAGAGGGGCGATGTCCGACCAAGTGTCCATTTGCTGCCGTCCTGCGTGCCCCGAGCGGGTGACGAAGTGCCGGGCTCCCGATCGGCTCCTGGCCGTGCCAATGTCTGGGCGGCTCGGGTATAATCCGTAGTTTGGTGGCTGGCATTTCGTTGTTTCGCGTGCTAGTTGACAGCATCCGCGCGCCGTACGTGGATGTTTGTGACGGAATTCCGTTGTGTGTTGGGGAAATGTGTGTCGGGGAAATGTGGAGCACTGGGAGCCGCACGAACGGAATGAATTCCGTTCTACGTGCTGGTTGCGGCCAACGGCTGCGCTAGTCGCCGGTGGCGGCGGGGCGGATGGCTGTTATATTGGCTAACACAGACCCGGCGGGGCCGCGAACCGGCCCCTGGCGTGGGGTTCCTCCTCTAGCAACGATCACCCGGTATCAGCGGACGTGTTCACTTACCTGACTCTTCTGAATAGCACGCGGGCGGGCTCGAATTTCATCCTCCGGCAGGATGGGGAGAACCGCATCGGTCGGGGACTGGAATGCCAGGTCGTGCTGAGCGATCCATTGAGTTCGCGGGTGCATGCGATCATCCAGCGGCGCGACGGTGCGTGGTTCATTCGCGATGCGGGGAGCCGCAACGGAACCTATGTCAACGGGCAGAAGGCCGACGAAGCTCAGTTGATAAACGGGTGCCATGTCACGACCGGTATGACCGAGTTCTCTTTTCACCAGTCGGAGACGACGCCGCCGGACATCTCCTCGCACGACCCGGCTCTGACCCAGACGATCGTGCGCGACTTGCCTGTTGATGTGGGTCAGCTGCCCGACAACCTGTTTGCGAAGCTGGACGATCCGGACATGACGCGGGATCTGCTGTTTCTGCATCAGTTGAGCCTCAGGTTATTGGGGCTGGAGGATCCGGATGAGGTTGTCCGTATCTCGTTGGATCTATTGTATCATCGCACCGGTGCATCGGTGGCCGGGTTTCTGTGGTTGAGTGATGAAGGCGAATTGAAGCCCAAGCAGTTGATTCCGGAAGACTCCACCGGCAAGGTGGCGCTCAGCAAGTCCCTGACCGAGGTGGTCTGTCGCAAGGGCGCGCGGTGTGGATCGATAACCAGTCCATCTCGCACAACACGGGCACACTGGATCATTTCGCCGACGCCATTTGCGTACCGCTGGTTCACGATCGAACGACGCTCGGTGCCATCCACCTGTACCTGGAACATGGCCGGTTTGAGCAACGTGATTTCGATGTATCGATTGCGCTGGCCAACATGCTCGGGGTGGCATTGGTGCGAGCGCGTCAACGAGCGGTTCTGGCGACGAACCACAAGCGTCTGGTGGCGAAATCGGCCGATTTCGACGAACTGATCGGCGAAAGTGCGCCGATGCAGCGGCTCAAGAGCAAGATCGCCAAGATTGCGCGCGCGACCGGCTGCGTGCTGATCCGCGGGGAGAGCGGTTCCGGCAAGGAACTGGTGGCTCGCGCGACGCACAAGGCCAGCGCGCGTTGACCGTCCCATGCTGTCGGTCAATTGTGCGGCCATCCCACGCGACCTGATGGAAAGCCAGTTGTTTGGGCACAGGCGCGGAGCCTTTACCGGCGCCGATGCAGATCATCTCGGCTGGTTCGAGCAAGCTCATTCGGGGACGCTGTTTCTGGATGAGGTGGGTGAGATGACGCTGGAAGGACAGGCCAAACTGCTGCGGATTCTGGAAGGCCATCCATTCCTGCCAGTGGGAGCCACGCAGGAGATCAGTGTCGACGTGCGGGTCATTGCGGCCACGAATCGTGACCTCAGTGAATTCGTCCGCGAGAAGAGATTCCGTGAAGATCTGTACTATCGACTGAGCGTGTTTGAACTGGTGGTTCCCTCGCTGCGCGAACGCGGTGACGATATCGATCAGCTCGTACAGTTCTTTCTCGACCATTTCAAACTGCAACATGGCCGGCCGAAGCTTGCTCTGTCCGACTCGGCCCGCGCCAAATTGCTGGCTTATCGCTGGCCAGGGAACGTGCGCCAGTTGCGGAATGTCGTGGACAGCGCCGTCGTGATGGCGGAAGGAGACGTGATTGAGCCAGGCGATCTGGGCTTGCGTGATGCGGGAACGCAGCAGGAGTTCGACACCCTGCGGATCGACTTGTGGGAGCGAAAACTGATCAAGGAAGCTCTTGAACGCACGCAGAACAGTGTACCCGAAGCTGCCAAGCTGCTGGGAATCGGCCGCGCCACGCTCTATCGGAAAATCGAAGAGTACGGAATCGAGCGCTGACCGTGGCTGCCGTCGCCAGACGGTGGGTGCGGCTAGTCTACATTTTCCTTCATCCCCCACGTTCTGGCGACCGTGGTTACGGTAGAAAAACCGAGAGGACTTCCCCATGCGGCACACGACGCGATGCGCGCTCCTGACGGTGGGAGCGATACTGCTTGGCTCAGTGCTCGCTTTCGCTCAAGAATGGACCCGTTTCCGTGGACCCAACGGTACCGGCGTGAGCGAAGCGACCTCGATCCCCGTGCGGTGGACCGAATCCGACTACCAGTGGAAGACACAACTGCCCGGCAAAGGCCATTCGTCACCAGTCGTGTGGGGCGACAAGGTCTTTCTGCTCAGTGCCGATCCGGAAATCGCTGCCCGCTTCGTGCTCTGTCTGGATGCTCGCAGCGGCAAGATCCTGTGGCAGCACGCGTATCCTTCGACCCCGCATGGCCTGCACCCGCGCAATACCTTCGCTTCCAGCACTCCTGCCGTTGATCAGGATCGTGTCTACATCGCCTGGGCAACTCCCGATCAGGTGACGCTGCGGGCGCTGGATCACACCGGAAACGAAGTCTGGACAAATGACCTGGGTGCCTGGGTCAGCCAACACGGTTTCGGTGCTTCGCCGATCGTGTACGAAGACTTGGTGATTTTGTTCAATTCCCAGCAAGCCGAGCAACTCGATCCGGACCAGAAGCCGGGCCAAAGCCAGGTGATGGCGTTTGACGCGGCCACGGGGCAGTTGCGTTGGAGCCAGCCGCGTACCACCACCCGTGTGTGCTACTCGACACCTTGCCTCTACTATCCCAAGGACGGACCGCCAGAACTGATTGGCTGCAACACGGGAGACGGCATTTTCAGTCTGAATCCCCAGACGGGGAACCCCAACTGGTCACTCAAGGTCCTGGAGATGCGATGCATTGCCTCGCCCATCGTCGTGGGAGACCTGGTGTTGGCGAGTAATGGTGTGGGTGGCTTCGCCAGTAACTACTTGGTTGCCGTGCGCGCTGGTACCACGCCGCAGGAGGCGTACCGCGTCACGAAGAAAGCCGGCTACGTCCCCACGCCCCTTGCACGGGGCGAGCTGGTGTTCACTTTCTTCGACGGCGGGTTCGCCAAGTGCTTCGAGGCCACCACGGGCGAAGAGATTTGGAGCCAGCGTGTGACCTCCGGATTCTCGGGATCACCGGTCATGGTGCGCGACAAGCTCTACTGCATCGATGACAAAGGGGACGTGATCGTGCTGGCGGCCGACCGTGAGTTCCAGGAACTGGCTCGCAATCCGCTGGGCGAACCGAGTCGCTCCACCCCAGCCGTCTCGGGAGGTCGCATGTTTCTGCGCACCGAATCCCAGCTGTTCTGTGTCGGGAGTGGTGGAGTGGTGGAATAGGGGGGGGGGAGCGGTGGAGTGGTGGAGCGGTGCGCGAAAACATGTCCAATGGATCAAGGAATCTCTCTCGCGTTTGGAAGGCGTACGGTTTTTCCATTACTCCATAACTCCCTTACTCCCTTGCTCCCTTACTCCCTTGCTCCCTTGCTCCCCACTTCGGCGTTACACGGCCGGCTTCTCTCGGTAGTCGTGTCCCGATCGCACGGCAGCCAGTGCCAGCGCCGCTGCGAGCCCCATCACGACGGTCGCCGACCAGAGCGGCAACTGGGGTGATTGGGCGAATAGCCGAATTCCGAGCACCGGACCGATGATGCGGGCCAGCGACGAGATACTCTGGCCGACACCTAACACGTGACCTTGCTGATCGGGGCTGATGCGGCGGGAGACGAGCGACTGAAGTGACGGAGTGACGAAGGCCAACCCGACAATAAAAATGGCCATGGCCAGGCAGAGCCAGCCAAAACTCTCCCACTGTACCGCCGCGCTCAGCAGTATCAGGCTGGCGACGGAAACCAGTATTCCGCTAATCGCCATAGTCCCTTCCGAAGCTCGTCCCGCCAATCGCCGGACAAGGAATCCCTGTGCCACTGTCATGACGAAGCCCAGGTAGGCGAAGGTCCCCAGCACGATGACGTGACGAATTTCGGACTCGCTTTCATAGCCCAATCCGCGCGCCCAGCCAATCGCTCGCTGCATGCCCGTTAGGGCAGCATTACCGGTCATCGCACTGTCGTAGAGTGATTTGATCACGAGCGCCAAAGTCGATTCGAAAGCGGCGAGTGAACAGATGACAATGAACGACGTCAACAGCAACACGCCGACCGAAGATGTAGTCAGTGCAATGCGCAGCCCCTCGAGATCAAGTAAGCTGCGGCGAGTGTGTTCGCTCCCTGTGGTCTTGGCTGTCTTGGACTCGGGGAGCATCCACAGTGCCAGCAGGAACGCTCCCGCGGACAAGCCGGCTGCAAAATACCCCGGCCACGGGCTGACGTCGCCGGTCGTCCCGACCAACAGCGAGATGGCACCGATGACTGGGCCGAGCGTGAACCCCAAGGCGAACGCGGCACCGATCAAAGCCATACCCTTCGTGCGGTTGCCGGCCGAAGTGGTGTCGGCGATGTAAGCCTGAGCGGTCGAGATCGTGGCGCCGGCAATGCCCGCTCCGATCCGCGCCACAAACAGCCAGGTCAGGCTGCGCCACACCGTCGCGATACCGAACAGGGCGTAGAACGTCGTCGAACCGGCCAACCCGATGAGTAGAATGGGACGACGCCCAACCAGGTCCGACAACCGTCCCCACACCGGCAAGAACAGGAATTGCATCGCCGAGAAGCTGGACATCAGCAGGCCCACCACCCAGCCCGCTTGGGCCGGGGTCAGCCCGTGCTGGTTCGCAAACTGCTCACCGTAAATCGGCAGCAGCGGCAGCACGATGCCGAATCCGAGTAGGTCGATGAAGACCGTCAGGAAGATGATTAACAGGGAACCTCGGTGCGGCGGCGAGTTTTTCGGGGGAGGATTCAAGTTTCTGTGGCCCTCGGCTGCTCAGCGATCAATCGGTCGAACCCCATTTTGCATCTGCTTTGTGTGAGAATATCGGACAACTGCCCCGGACGGAAGAAGTGACAGTCGACGAACTGCCGGTGGATGAGAGCCGACCTCGCCCCGTTTCCCGCTTGGGGGGGAGACCGTATGATGCACCCATGCAGAGAACGTCCTACGAACAACGCCGCAGATTGGAACGGTTGGAGCCGGACACGCTGGCTGCACATCAGCTCGCGCGATTGAACCGGTTGCTGGAGACGATTCTGCCCCAGAACCATTTCTATGCGGACAAACTGGCCGGCCTCCGCCTGCCACTCCAGTCACTGGATCAACTCGATTCGTTACCTTTCACGTTTAAGGACGAATTACAGGAGGCATCCAGCGGGGAACACGACTACGCCGCCAACATGACGTATCCTTTGGAGCGATATGTCCGATTTCACCGCACGTCGGGGACTCGCGGGCGTCCCTTGGCGGTGTTGGACACGGTGGACGATTGGGCCTGGTGGATTGACATCTGGCAATTTGTCCTGGATGTCGCCGAACTGAGTGCTACCGATCGAGCATTGATGGCCTTTTCGTATGGGCCGTTCATTGGATTCTGGAGTGCCTTTGATGCCGTGGCAGCGCGGGGGGCGATGGTGATTCCCAGCGGAGGGCTCAGTACTGTCGCGCGGCTCGAATTGGCTCGCAGCTGCCGGGCTACCGTCATCTTCTGTACTCCCAGCTATGCGTTGCATTTGGCCGAGGTCGCGGCCCAAAACCAGATTGACGTGGCTTCCTTGGGGGTCCGCTGCCTCGTGGTGGCGGGTGAGCCAGGCGGTTCGATTCCCGCGGTACGGGAGCGGATGGAGCGGTTGTGGCACGCGCGCGTGGTAGATCACAGTGGAGCTTCCGAGGTGGGGCCCTGGGGCTACGCCGCCGCGGAAGCTCGGGGGTTGCATGTCGTCGAGAGTGAATTTGTGGCGGAGTTCCTCTCGGTGGACCGCGGCCAGCCGGCCGCGGATGGAGAGTTGTCGGAACTGGTACTCACGACGCTCGGACGCTACGGCAGTCCGGTGATTCGCTATCGCACCGGAGATCTCGTGCGGCCCAGGTGGGACGCGCAAGAAGGCAATCGATTTGTACTGCTGGAAGGAGGCGTGCTGGGTCGAGCGGACGACATGATGATCATTCGCGGCGTGAACGTCTTTCCGGGCTCCGTGGAACAGATCATTCATGGATTCCCGGAGATCGTCGAGTATCGCCTGATCGCTCACAAAAATGGGGAAATGGATGCTCTGACGATCGAGATTGAGGATCGCTTGGAAGCCCCCCAGCGCGTCGCCCAAGAACTCCACCTGCGGCTCGGTTTGCGCGTGACGGTCAAGCTGGTACCTTTGGGTGCTCTGCCGCGATACGAAGGAAAGGGAAAGCGTTTCGTGGATCAGCGATCAGCCACCGGGGACTGAGGCGGTTTCACGCCGTGGCACCTCACGGGATCGTCCCGCCGGGCGGGGTCGCAAGATTAGAGGTGCCGCGGCGAATAGCACCTCGTTGCTGGGATTGCTGCCGGTGGGATCACGCCAGCCATGCCAACACCGAGGCAGCGGGCGACTCCTCAAGCCCAAAACGTGGCACGAACCCCCCCGGTTTCTTGGGGATTCTTGCGGGTCGGGAAACCGATTTGCATCGACGAGGGTACCGTTGGTAATGGGGGCTCCGGAAGGGGCTAAATCGAGTTGCAGGGACCTGAGGCGCGACGAAATCCGAAATCCGAAGCACGCAAAACGAAACAAATCCGAAGGTCCAAGGTCAAAATGGCACGGATTCGAAAGCAAGCCAATTCGGCAGAATTTTTTTCTTCACGTATCTGGGAAAGGATCGAAGAGATGAAACGAGTGATGATGGCCCCCTGCATTCTATTACTGTTGGTGGCTCAGCATGCCGCTGTGGCCAGCGCAGCCGACGCGCTAGATCTGCGTCGCGGCGTACCGGACGACGTGTACCTGGTCATCCGTGCAACACACAATCCCGAGCGGGATTATCAGAAGCAGTATTACGAAGAGGTCTGGAAGACGGTCCAGGAGACGCAGATCCTCGATCGGGCGCTGAAGATCATTACGTCGCGTCTGGAGGAAGACCAGCTGTCACAGGCTTCGAGCGTGATTGATGAGCTGCGCGAGGCGACCAAGCCGATCGACATCGAAGCACTGTCGAATTGTCAGGAGTTGATATACGCGCAACAGATGTTGATGACGAGCTTTGGACCCCAGGCGCCCACGATGCCTCTCTCCCAACACTTGGCGCTGCTGCGCTTGACACCCGAAGTGGCCGCGTCAACGGCTGAGGGGATCCAAAACCTGTTTAAGATGGCGGAGAAGTACAGCGGCGGTCAGGTGACGGTGCAGACATCGAATGTGGGCGATGCAGTGCTCACCACACTGGTCCTGCCCCCCCAATCGCCGATGCAACCGACGATTGCCACGATTGGCGACGTGTTCATTTTCTGCAGCTCCAAGACGCTGCTGGAAAAGAGCCTGGGCATGATGACCAGCACGCAGGGCAAGTCGAAATTCGATGATCCGCGGCTGATCGCCGCGTTGAAGAAGTTGCCCGCACCGGAAGACAGCCTGGTCTTTTACGATGGAAAGACGCAGTTCGCGACCTTGCAGAAGATTGGTCCGGCGATTGCCCAGATCGGTGGCGGTGACCCCAACGTCGAGCAAGTCGTGAAGATCATCGACATGATCATGAAGGATGTGTCGATTCTCGATTACGAAGTGACGGTTGAGTATACCGAGGGGAATCTGAACCGCAGTGCCAGCTTTGGCAAGCTTATGCCCAATACGGCTGATTCCACGTTGCGCACGATGATGACCAGCGGCCAGCCGTTCGAGAAGTGGCAGTCGTGGGTTCCGGCGGGCGCTCTCTCTTATTCGCTGGGAACCGGCGTCTATCTGCACCCGCTTTATGAGCGGATCATGTCCGTCCTGAACGACTTGAAAGAAGACGTACCGGACATCGCCGAAGGGCTGGAGCAGTTCGAGCAGATTCAGCAGCAATTCGACTTGCACCTCGACGAGGACATTCTCCAATCGTTTACTGGCGAGCATGCCTCCGTGAGCGTGCCGACGGGAATGGGGAATCCCGACTCGGTCACCGCACTGCGCTGTCCGAATCCGGATCGCATCAAGGAACTGATCCATCGCGGTATGGAGGCTTTGCAGCAGATCCCGCAGGTCCAGGCCCAGCAACTGAAAATGGTCGAATGCAAGGAGCTGAAAGGTTTCGAAGAAATCTCTTATGCCCTGGCGGCGGTCACGGGAGTGCGGCCTGTCATCGGGTTCCAGGATGGCTGGATGTACATCGGGAGCAGTACCAAGGCGATCCAGCAGGTGCTGGACACACAGGCTGGCAAGGGCGAAACGATCGAGAACACGGACGCTTTCAAGCGATTGAGCATCGAGGTAGAGGGCCCCGTGGACTCGATCAAGTACACCAACACAGCCGAGAGCACGCGGGCTATGGCCCGTGCATTGACTCAGGCCGGAACCATGGCCCCGATGATCATGGCCATGGCCGGTGCCAACGCCGGCGATGATTCGCTCCAGCCGATTCAGGAGGTCTTGGCTCTGCTTCCCGACTTGTCGAAAATCGTGGCCAAATTCGATTTCCTGGAAGCCAATATCACCGTCATCCAGGGTGGTGACGAACCGGACAGCTACACCAAGCGTGGCGTCACGGTCGTGCGTGCCCCGGAAGCGGAAGCGAATACGGAAACTTCCAAGAACTGAGCGACTGGTGGGACCAAAGATCGTGATCCAATACGAGCCCTGGTATCTCACGATACCGGGGCTCATTCTTGCGCCGGTACGCCGCGCTTGCCAGAGCGTCGGGAGGAGGGAGAACAAGTGTACTTACACTGGTCAATGGCTGGGATGGCGAGACCGGACTGGACTACTACCCGGCCTTGCTCCTCCCAGACCTCGATTTCGGAATTCACGCTCCATAATCCGAGAATCGCGAAGGAGCCTCCCAACCCAACCCGGATTTACGAAAAAAACTGGACATGGTGTCAGTGACCTGGGATGGGGCAGATAAGGACAAACATATCGGATGACAAAAAGATCTCCCGCGCGGCTAATCTTCTTGTCTCCCTATCTTGTTGTCCTTCCAACGAATCGCGGTGGAACCTGGAGGAAGGGGTAGATGGCTTGCCTTGCTCGGCCTCCAATTCAGCAGGCTCGATCCGCCTCGTGAACAGCTTATGACGTTTCATCACACGATGTGCCTACCGGACACGACCAACGCTCCATCGCCGCCAGGTGCAAGGAATCTCAGCGCACTCTGGCAAGCACCGGCGAGAGGGGGTAGCATCATAGGGATGAGAGGCTGATCGTCCAACTCTGCTGTGAGGACCATCATGGATCGAGAAGAAATCGTGGACGCGCAGGTGGTTTTCGATCCGCAGCTGGACGATCGCCCGGTCCGCTGGCGGGAGTTGCTTGCTCTGTTGCTGGTGGTCGCCTTGTCGGACGTGACGGTCTATCGAGGGGAAGGATTCGCGGGATTAGCGGCGTTGTTTGTCGGTGTTGCCCTGCTGTTGTTGTTCGGCGCTCCGGTCTCCAGCAGTCTGCAGACGCGGCGGCAGACGACGAGCCTGTGGATCGTCGGCGGACTAATCGTGCTGCTGGCGACAAAAATGGTCTGGTGTGGGACCGAGCTGCAAATTGCGTTGGGGCTCGGTTTGCTGATGGCCTTTGCGCTCGCTCTGTCCGGTACGGTGCCGTACGTGCTGGATATCGTCGTGTTCCCCGCACGGATGATGCTGGGTGGTTTGCTGGGGCTGGCGAGCTACACGCGCAGTGTACGCGCGCCTCGGTGGCGCATTGCGCGCGTGAGTTGGCTGAGCATCCTCCTGCCGTTGTTGACGTTTGTGGCGTTCAGCGTGCTGTTCATCCTGGCCAATCCCGATCTGCTCGATTCTTTTGGGCAGCGGATCGAGCAGATCTTGACCGCCTTCCGGGAGTGGCTGATTGATTTCGGGCCCGAGCCGCCCGAGATCGTCTTCTGGCTGGCGGTGGCGTGGATCGCGATTGGCATGCTGCGGCCGCTCTTGAGTCGTGCGCCGATTGACGAGATGTCGACGCTGGCGTGGGGTGAGAAGCCGGGGAGTGTGGCACCCGCGCCGTCACCGATGTATGCCGCTTGTCGCAACACGTTGGTCACGGTGATCGCCTTGTTTGCAGTCTACCTGATGTTCGAATTCAAGACGCTGTGGTTCCGCGAGTTCCCGCGAGGGTTTTACTATTCGGGTTACGCGCATCAGGGCGCCGCCTGGCTGACGGTCGCGCTGGCGCTGGCCACGGCGGTGCTTTCCTTGGCCTTTCGCGGTTCGATCCTGCACGACTCTCGCCTCCGATCGCTGCGGCGACTCACTTGGCTCTGGTCGCTGGAGAACATTTTGCTGGCGATCGCCGTCTACCACCGCCTGTACATCTACATTGGGTTCAACGGGATGACCCGCATGCGGATTGTGGGGCTGCTGGGGATCTCGTCGGTGCTGGTCGGTTTCCTGTTGGTGTTGAGGAAGATCGCCCGCAATCACAGTTTCGTGTGGCTGTTGCGACGTCATCTCTGGACGGTCGCCCTGGCTCTCTACCTGTACGGCGTGATGCCTGTCGACCGGTTTGTGGTGGACTACAACGTGCAGCGCATTCTCGGCGGTGATTCGGCACCGTCGGTGCAGATCAGCGTGCATCCGATCAGCAGCGAAGGGGAACTGCTGCTCGAGCCACTGCTGCAGTGCGATGACGTGATGGTGCGCGAAGGCGTCCGCGCCTATCTGGCTCAGCGACATGAAGAGTTGGAAAGGAGCGCCGCGGCGCGGGCCGAGAAAGGCTGGACCGCTTTTCAATGTGCCGATCAGTTGCTACAAGCGCGGTTGAGGGCCATTACCGATCAACTGGCGGTGTATGGTGATCCGCAGCGCCGCGACGCGACGCTCAAAACATTTCACAAGTATGCCTACCAATGGTTCTGACGTGTTCGTCAGCCCCATGTGTGCAGCGTGCGCGGACGTTCGTCGGACGGGATCCTATCCCGTCCCAGCTGACCTATGACGACATCGTCAGATATCGTTTCGTCCCCAGCCTGTGCGGGGTTTCACGAACGCCGTGCACCTCACGCATCTCCTTTCGCCGCGATTCGTCGGTTCGATCGCTATTGGGGGGGAGGGGATGCCGGGCAGGTTGGGGAGGCAAACGCTGCATTTTTGCTACTCAAATTAGGCCAGCCCGCTATACTGACGGCATCAGGCGAGCGAACGACGCTGCCGGGCCGGCCAGATCTTACCCAAACGCACTGCGTCACGTCGACAGCGAGCCAGGTCTGCGGGAGACGATCCGGCGAGGTCCGAGCGTCGAGGGGGTGTCCGAACTCGTCGAAATCACATCGCGGCCTGCCAGGGGAGGGTATGGCCATGCCACGGTCCGACGTGCGACACGAAGGCGATCTTGACCAGGGTCACGGGATCAGTCTCCAGCAACTCAAGCATGCGCTGCTGGAATTGCCGATCACGATGAGTCACGCGGATTCCTTCCGGCGCGTTGACGCTGCGCGTGCCGAATTGCCCCTCAACGATGCGCACTTGCAGGCCGCCGGCGTGGACCTTTCCGGTGCTCTGGTACTCATCCTCAATGGAGCGGGGCAGGTCCGCTGGATGAACCGCGCATGCGAATTGGCCACCGGCTACTCATCGCAGGAGCTGCAGGGGAGAGAGCTGAGCAGCACACCGCTGGCCGCGGGCGACACGAGTTTTCCACAGATTTCAGTTAGCGGCGTCCCCTCGGGCGAGCCAACTTCAGTCTGCGAGTGCCGTTGGGTCAGCAGGCAAGAACAGGAGCTGCGGATCATCTGGTCGATCACGACCTTACCGGGAGAGAAGGAATCCGTCGCGTACGTTGTCGGGACGGGGGTGAACGTAACAGGTCGGCGGAGTCTGCAGCAGAATCGGACCATCGAGCAATTGCGGCTCCATTCTCTGCTCGAGATCAGTCAGAAGGCGGCCGAACTGAGCGAGTTCGAGATCATCCGACACACGTTGGAAGAGGTCGTCCGGCTGACGGAGAGTGAAATCGGGTACTTGCATTTCGTGAATCCGGATCAGGAGTCGATTTGTCTATTCGCCTGGTCCGAAGGGGCTCTACGCAGTTGTACGGCGGCGCACGATTCGCACTATCCCATTTCTCAGGCGGGAGTATGGGCCGATTGTGCTCGGCGGAAGAGACCGGTTGTCCATAACGACTACCAGACTCTGCCTGACAGGAAGGGGTATCCCCAGGGACACTCGCATCTGGTCCGTCACGCCAGCGTGCCGATACTCGACCGTGACGAAGTGGTGATCATCCTGGGGGTGGGAAACAAAGCCGAAGACTACGATGACACGGACATCCGCCAGATGTTGTTGGCGGCCGACAGCCTGTGGAAGATCGTGTTGCGCAAGCGTGCGGAAGACGAACTGAGAGAGCACGTGCGCGCTCTGCAGGAGGCGGATCGCCAGAAGGATGAGTTCCTGGCAATGCTGGCTCATGAACTGCGCAACCCGTTGGCGCCGGTTCGTACGGCCCTGCAAATCCTCGATCAGCCGGGAGCCAACCGCCGACTGGTGGAACAAGCGACGCGTGTCATCTGCCGTCAAGTGCAGCACATGACACGCCTGGTGGACGATCTGCTGGATGTGGCTCGGATCACACGTGGCAAGATCGAATTGCAGCGTGAGCGACTCGATCTGGTCGAAATTGTCAGTGGTGCGATCGAGCTGAACCGCGCTGTCATTAAGGACCGGAACCACACACTCACGATTTCGCACCCGGCGTCCGATGTGATCGTCTCGGGAGACCCCGTGCGGCTCACGCAGGTCGTCAGTAACCTCCTGCAAAACGCTGCCAAGTACACTCCGGAAGGTGGAAGGATCGGCGTAACCATCGAGCTGACCAGCAAACATGCGGTGCTGCGCGTTAAGGATTCCGGAGTGGGGATTGCAGCGTCCATGCTTCCCCGGGTCTTCGACATGTTCGCGCAAGCGGACGCCTCGTTGGATCGATCCCAAGGTGGATTGGGACTGGGCCTGACGCTGGTGCGTAAGCTTGTGGAGCTTCACGGTGGCGGCATCGAGGCGGTGAGTGGTGGGGTCAATCAGGGAAGCGAGTTCGTCGTGCGTTTGCCTTCCGCGACCGAGATCGGGCAGCGAGATGCCAAGACTTCGGAAGATTGTGCCACGGCACCGGCGGCCGGCCTGCGGATTCTCGTGGTGGACGACAACGAAGATGCGGCCGAGATGCTGGCGAGCTGGTTGGGCCTGGTAGGACATTGCGTGGAGAGCGTGCAGGATGGTCCGTCAGCACTCGCCTTGCTGCAGTCGTTTCCGACCGACGTGGTGCTGTTGGATATCGGTCTGCCGGGAATGGACGGCTACCAGGTGGCCAAGCAGATTCGACAGAACTGGTCCGCCCGCGAGGTGCTGCTGATCGCCGTCACCGGTTATGGCCATGAAGCGGCGATTCGTAGCAGCCGCGAGGCCGGTTTCGATCATCACCTGGTCAAGCCCCTCAACCTCGAAGCGCTCAGCCGGTTACTCAGTGGACATCAACACAAGTCCATGCCGGAACTCGGCCAGGAACCAGGAAGGGTCACGAGGTGAGCGAGCTGATTGGAAGTCTGTCACCGATTGAGACGCAGCGCCGACAATTCGAGAGAATAAGCGGTTCGCGCAGACAGACTTCCAGCCTGTCAACCACGACAGACAGGCAAGATGCCCCCCCACGTTTTCGTAGGTAGTCCATGCATTACTAGTACCGCCTTTTCGGACGCTCACCGGGTGCGAGAAGAGCAGGGCGTAGGTAGCCATGCCTCTCAGCCCTTAGACGCCCGTCACATGCTTCTCGAGGATTTCAACGATCTATGCAAAGCAAAGCCACAACCGTCGAAGAGTATCTTGCCGAATTGCCCGCGGAACGTCGCGAGGCGTTGCAAACCGTTCGCGCGGTGATCCTCAAAAATCTCCCCAAGGGTTATGCGGAAGGTATGCAGTACGGCATGAATTCCGTTCTACGTAGTTTGTCGGATCTCAAAAGAAGGCTAACACCATGTGCACGAATGATCCCGTAATGATCTCAGGGTCGCATCTCGCGAACCGCGACGGCGGACAGACTCTCAGCCAGATAAATCGAGTGTTCATTCTTGTCCTGTGGATGGTCAGCGGAACCGTTGTGACACGTGATGCTGGTGCGGCGCAGTTACTGGCGGGTGTCGCCAAAGTAGACATTACCAACACCAACGCGGGTCCGATTAACGATCCCCTGTATGCCAAAGCCCTGGTGCTCAGGGATGACAGTACCACGGCGGTCATCATTACCGTCGACGCGGTCGCCTTGGGTGAGATTGGGCCGATCGGTAACGACTATCTGGGCGACGTGCGTGCGCGGATCCAACAACAGCTCAAGATTGAGCCTGCCAATGTGTTGATCAATACGAGTCATTGCCACGGCCTCGTCTGCGCCGACGTGGACCAGCGGACATTCCAGGCCGTGCAGCAGGCAGTTGGCAATATGGTGCCGGTCAAGGTCGGTGCCGGCAGCGGCCACGAAGATCGCATCATGGAGAACCGCCGACTCACGCTCAAAGACGGCACGGAGGCGGATGTCCGACATGCCTACTCGCTTCCGCCCGACGAAGAAGTTGCCGGGATTGGCCCGGTCGATCCGGAGATCGGCGTATTGCGACTCGATAAAGAAGATGGGCGGACGCTGGCCGTCGTTTACCATTTCGCCTGCCACCCCATCCTGGGTGTTCCCAACGGCGGGATCACTGCCGATCTGGTCGGGTTTGCCTCCCGCGTGATCGAAAATAACCTGAGTGACGGTACCGTAGCACTATTCCTACAAGGTTGCGCGGGCGACATCAATCCGGTCTTTTACAAGGACGTCGACCACCCCCGCCATGCCGAGCAATTGGGGAATATGCTGGGACTCAGTACATTGCAGGCATTGAGGAAAGTGGAGTGCCGAGCGGACGACCGGCTGGTTGTTCACAATGAGATTGTCGAGTTGCCGCGAGCCGATTTTGCCCAGCGCATTATTGCTCTGCAGTCCCTGCGGGAGCGACTGTGTCAGTCCCTGGAAGGGACCAGTCTCAACTTGAAGATGTTTGTACCGTTGTTCGTCAAGTACAAGTTGTCGAGCGAATTTCCATCCTATTATTCTCACGGATACCTGCATGACCAGGCGATGTCGCGCGATGACTTGAAGCACTTGGATACCGAGAACCAGAGGAACCTGGAGCAGTACATTCGCAATATCCATACGATGGAGCAGTTGACGCGAGTGCAGACAAACCTGGCGCTGCTGAAGAAGCACCAAGCGGACAATGTCGCCGCCGCGAACAAGGCGATCGAAGCGGAACTGCTAGGTCTTAGAATCGGGGACTTCGTGCTCGTCACGTTTCCGGGCGAGTTGTCCGTACAGATCGGGCTGAATCTCAAGACAGCGTCGCCCCATGAACTCACGTTCGTAGCCGGCTACACGAATGGCTACATCTATTACGCGCCGACCGCAGAGCAGCTTCGCAATCCCGGTTCCGCGCAAGAAGATTGTGACTGTATCCTGGCACCCGAGTGGCAGAAGCTGTTCGAGGACAAAGCGGTAGAGATGTTGCGTGGACTCTAAATGGAGTCGCGCAATCCCGTGGGGTGTGCCGGCGCTCGCCATATCGCTCGTTCACAAAATACACGGATCTCGGCGAGCTTGTCACACCCTACTGGCTTCCATCGCGACGCAGCGGCCCTACTCCCACATCGTCCGTGTTCTCTTTGCCCAGGTTGCCTCCCTGGTCGACCAGGTCGGCGCCGACCGAGTAGACAATCCAGCCGTTGTCCGTCTGTTTGAGTTTGAGCGGGTCACCGGTCAGCGGATCGATCTTGGCGTCCGCGGGCAGGTCCAATTGCTGCAGCGTGGGAGTCGCAGTGGGCTCCTGCTCCAGGAAAGCATCCAGTGCCGTCAACACGCGTGTGCAGCGCATGGGCGCTTGCGTCCGGTCCTCGGAGCCACGAGAAGCAAATAGCGCGGGGGAGAGCAAGGCTGTGAGTACGCCACCCTGGGAGGCTTGTTTTTCAATCTCTGCCAGCTCGGCACTCACTTTATATCGCGGCTGATCGGCAATCTTGATCAAACGAGCGAAAGTATCGAGGCCGCTCGATTCATCGAGCAGAAAATTCGGTAGCAGCCGTGTTGGGAAAGGAATGTGCTGTCGAAAACTGTGGATGTAAAAAACGCGCTCTGATTTCAGGCAGAACGCATAATCCGCTAGGCTATCCTGCCACGCCAATTCCTGCTCAATCTCTGCTCGGCTGGCGGCCGAAACAGGCCCTGCTCTGAGCGTCAGAGCGATCGCATCGCATCCCAATCCTCGTATGGCATTCGCCACCAGGTGCCCGATCAGGAAGGGCTCTGCGTCGCCGAGTCTGGCAAGTCGCATGATGGCCAAACCGGATTCAATTGCTTCATCGTTCTGGCCATCGAAGGCCAACAGTTGGGCATGGAGACGAAGTACTCTGGCTGCCCCGCGCACAACGGACGCGCGTTCGATCGACGACGCAATCGCAGCGGACGGATCTCCGGTCAGGTCGACAGGAGATAAGTAAGTCTTACATTTGCAGGCCTTGACCAGTAGTGGAATCACTTCCGGATACGCACTGATCGCTTCACGCACGCACGTACGCACCTTCTCATTGAGCAGTCCGCCAAAGGAGCGGTCAAGTTGTGAATCTCGGTAGTATTCCTCCTCATTTTCCCTCAGTGGATTCAGTTCCGCATCGATCGCACAAGCATCCTTGTAAGCGCGCTGCAAGTAGGTCACCGCACTATCGGCCGGGTCGACCGGTACCGGAACCAGGTCGGCGAAGGCGACTGGGTCACCCGCCTCACGGATCGCCTCGATTCTGGCGGCGACCTGCCGGCTTGTCCACCACATCATGATGGCCACGACGATCAGCAGGACTCCGAAGAGCGCGGCCAAGGTAATGGCAATCCGCTTGGTCCATCTCCAGAACTGTGACATCGTTCATTGTCCCTCCCAGCAGCCGTCCCGATCTAAAGACCCTTGAGCCGACCCGTTTTATGGCAGAATCGTTCGAAAAATCCAAGAAAGCAAGGATGGCAAGGCGAGGATGGCTCGTTCTCGGCGGGTGCCCCACGGAGGTGTTGCACCCGGATACTCGGCACGACACACTTCCGAGGCGGAACTGGCGGCCATAAAATGGGGAGTATCGAGAGTGACCCATCGTAGATCCGCTAGGCTTCGTGAGGTATCGAGATGGACAGCCCATTTCCGGGGATGGACCCGTACCTGGAGCAACATTGGCGTTCGGTGCATCAGCGACTCATTACGTACGCCGGTGACCAGTTACAGTCGGTATTGCCCGCATCATTTTCGAGTTGAAGTCGAAGAACGGGTCTTTGTTGTGGGGGATCCCGGCTGGCCAGCGGACCGTTGTGCCCGACGTTTATGTCGTTCGGAGGCCAAGACCGAGGCGGTCGGAACGGCGATCGCAGCTGATGACACGGCGATCGCCGACCCGTCGTCATCGAGTTGCCGCATGAACCGGTAACCGAGACGTATCTGGAAATCATTGATACCGCTTCGGGAAACAAGGTCGTTACGGCTCTCGAGTTTCTGAGTCCCACCAACAAGTCTGCCGGTGACGGCAGCGACATGTACGTGAGGAAGCAGCGTGAGTACCGAGCGGCTGGAGTCAACCAGGTAGAGATCGACTTGACGCGATACGGCGATCGCAGCCTCGTGTTTCCGATGACACATATCCCTCGAGAGCACCGAACACTTTACCTGGCCTGCGTGCGGCGCAGTGGGCAGCCAGCGACGATCGAGGCTTATCCTCTGCCATTACAGCAGCCGCTTTCCACTCTGGGGGTACCGCTCAGTGCCGCCCATGCCGATGTCCCGCTCGATCTGCAGTTGCTGGTGACCCAGTGCTACCGCAACGGTCGATACGACGACATCGACTATTCTCAAGATCTTCTTCCGCCATTGCCTCCCGACGACGCGACTTGGGCCGACGGGCTGCTGCGCGAGAAGGGGCTGCGGTAAGGTTTTGCCGATAGCCTGCTGCATTCGTTCGGGGAGACGACGCCGCCGAACGGCGCGAGCAAATCAGGTGTGATACGGGCGAGTCCACCGGGTCGGGACAATGGTCCCGACCTTCGCACGGGCTGGGGTATTTCGTGCTTCGTCCTTCTTCAGCGGTATCGTGCAGCATCGCGCACGGTCACTTAGCGGCCCGGTCCGCCGGGCGGCATGAACGACGTGGGGGGCTGCTTGGGAGGCTCGATCTTCTTCTCGATGCCTTCCTGCTCCAACTGGCGGAGCGAGTCGATACCGAAACCTTCTTCCTTGGCGGAAGCCTTTTCCTTGATCAAGTCATTGCGGCCCAGATGGACCTTTCTTGTATTCATCTTCCGCGATGATGTAGTACCAGTCGGCGAAACGCGAGTTCAGTTCGGCGACTTTCTGTTTCGCCTTCTTGAGTTTCTCGTCCCGCTCGTCCTGTTTGCGTTGGTTCTCCTTGCGAATCCGCTCGCGCTCCAACTCCAGGTCCGACTTCGCTCCGACCGATTCTTCCTTCTTGGCTTCTTCCTTGCGGCTTCGTCGCCCTCGGTTTCAGCCGGCTCTTTGGCCTCTTCCTGGGCTGCTTCTGGGGCCGGTTCCGCGGCTTCGTCTCCGCCGGGGAGCGGTTCGAGTTCCAGCGGAGGGAACTGGGAATCATCCACTCGCGCGGTGACGAACAGATAGCGGTTCAATTGTCCTTCCGAGCGTTCCCTGTCCCACGTCGTCGATCTCACCGAACCGCAGCACGTATTCGACGCCGTCTTTCAGGCCGACGAGCACTTCGCCGTTGGCGGCACGGATTTCCGGTTCGCTGTCGTTGAGCACTGACAGGGTAGAAACCGCGATTCATCAAAGAGAGGAGACTCTCTTCGTTCTTCATGATTTCGGTGCCCGCCTTGAGATCGGCTCCCAGCCCGGTCGGTTTGCGCATGACACCGACGATTTTCGTGCCGGCCAGAGCCGTTTTCAGATCGTTCAGCTTCTGCGTGTTCAGTTCTTCGGTGTCGAGCAACTCGGTCGGCCTGGGTTCGCCGTTCCTGTACTGCACCAGCTTGTTCAGGACCCACTTGCTCTTATCCGAGTCCCAGGTCACGTCGGCTTCGAAGCGTTGTTCCAGCTTGCCACGCGGGCCGGCCAAGTGTCTGCGTCTTGACGATGGAGTAGTCTTTGAGTGAGACACGTTCGACATCGAGCGTGTTCATCTTCAGCAGATCACGTTCGATCCACTTTTCGAACTCCGTGGGAAACTTGGCCGGGTCGATCTTCACGACGTAGACCGGGTTTTGGCCAGGTTTGCGAGACGAAGTGCAGTTCTTCCGCCCCTTTGACCTCTTTGCCAATAATCAATTTCGCCAGGTCCTTGCCTTTGGCATCCTCCACGCTGACCAGCAGACCGACACCTTGCTGGCTGGCCTCCAGTTTCTGCTTGTCAGGTTCGACGACGCCATAGGTCTGATGGTCATTGGCGTTCTGGGAAACGATGTCCAGGACCTGCAGGTCGATCAGGCTGGTGGCCGCATCGCGCATTTGCGTTTCGGCATCGGCGGGGTAGTTGGAACTGGAGGGAATCGACCAGAGTCCGGTCTTGGGATCCCGTGCCACTTCGAATTCCGCCAGCGTCGCCAGATCCTCATTGAACTTGACGATCTTGAGGTTCGTGGCCGACTTCTGGATCGGAGAATTCCTCGAACAGCGGTTTGCCAATCAGATCGGGTGGCTGGAAGTCCTCTTGTTTGGGGTAGGTGAAGACGGCGACCAGGGCCACGACGACCGCCACGCCTAGATAGATGAGTGTCTTGACCGCCTCGTTCATGTCTATTCTCCTCGACAAACGCGAGAATCTGATTTGTTGGAATCAATGCGAGAGTATTCCCGGCGGCGTTATCACGCGCCGTGACGCGACGGTTGTGGGGATACTACCGCAACCGTGATTTTTCAATACCTTCCCGTTCACGCAGTCGTCGACGGACGAAGACGACGAGCCCGACCAGGAAGGGCAGGATCCAGGGGATGGCCACCGCCCAGAACTTGTACTTGAACTGCATTCGCTGGATTTCCAGGTCGACATCGCGTTGGATGCGTTTGATTTCCCGTTCCCGTTCGCGTTCCAACCGTTGTTTTTGGATTTCGAGGCGGCGATTGAGCACTTCCTGTTGATCCCTCAGCCGCTGCATTTTCTCGCGCAGTTCCATTTCGTTGATCTCCTCGCCGTCGCTCTGCTTTTTCTGCAGATCGTTGACGATCGACTGGAACTTCTGCAGTGTCTGATCCTTCTCGTCTTCCGCTTCCTGCAACGCTTTTTCGTACTTGGTCTGGAATTCCAGGCGGCTGGAGAATTCGCGATCGCGAGCTTCTTCGACACGCGATTCGACGACCTGCAGCGTCGCGTAGTGAGGTTTGCGTTTGCGAATGTCGATGTATTCGGTGTCGCCCGACAGCACGTCAATGATGTTGAGCAGGAAGGTGACGTTTTCGAATTCCCACCGGATGTCCTCCTGCTCGTCGGGTCGAGCACGAATGCGGAGAAAAGCGGGGATCATCAGGTCGATGTCGGCCACGTAGACGACCTTGATGTGGCTGGTACCATCGGCGGGTCGCGGCGGTCGTCTCTTCCTTGGCCTCTTCCCCCTCAACGTTCTTTTCCTCGTTTCGTCTCGGCCTTGCCGTTTTCACTTTCGATCAGCGCGGCAACGGTCAGGTTCCCGCGGCGGCGCTGCAACGCCTTGAGCATTTGGGGATCACTCTGGTTCTGCATGAACTGATCGTAGCCGATCGTCCCCGACAGCTCGCGCGTCGTCACCAGCTTGGTGAACTTCAGGTCGCTCTTGGCCGTCGGCTCAATCGCTCCGGGGAAGGGGAAGAACAGTTCGTTGAGTCCGGACGTGATCACGTTGTCAGGATTGATTAACCCGGCCGGCTCACCTGGTTCTTCGCGGACGAAGACCCACTGATCCGGGATGCCGCTGACCTGGAGTTTCGGATAGGGATTGTATCGCTGCCAGACGAGGTCGGGTTGAAACAGGCCCTCGCGTCCCATGGAACCCGGCGATTCGATACCGAGCACTTCCCACAGTTTGCGGATGTCGGCCTTGGGCATCGGGCGGGCTCCCATCCCCATCATGCCGCCGGGAGACTGCTTCGGTTGTCCGGTCCCGGGAACGCAGGCCATGAAAGCGGGCAGTGGATCTTCGAAGATGGCCGCGGGAATACCGCGGCGGATGGCATCCAGCAGGTATTCCATCCCTTCCGGCGGCAGCGACGACGGTTGTACGGCCAGCAGCACGTCGTAGCGTCCGTCTTCCACCGGCTGGGTCAGGTCGACTTCCTCCACGTCATACTGTTTCTCCAGTTCCTCGATGATGGCTTGTCGCGGTAGTTGCCGCGGCTGGCCCCCGGCGAACGAGAATCCGCCAAACAGCTGGGCGTCGGTGCGGACGATGCCAATCGTCTTGCGCTCGGTTTGCGCCACGGTATTGATCGATCGAATCAGTTCATACTCGACCGGAATACCATAGTCGAAGAACGGCACGACCACTTTCTGCAGGCCGCAGCGGAACGCGGCCCCCAGGATCAGTTCCTCGTCCGCAATGGCCCCACGCGAACGAATGCGGATCTGCTCCGGGCGAATCCCGAATTGCTCTTCGGCCAACGCCGCTTCTTCGCTGAACGGCTCCAAGTTGTTGTGGATGTTGACCCGGACCTTGCCAGCGGCCTCGAACTCTTTGAGCATCGAGAGCAGATTGAGCCGCGTTTTGACGTATTGTTCGGGTACGTCACCGCTGATGAACGCGTCGACGTAGATGGGATGTTCCGGATTGAGTTCCTGCAGCAGTTTCCGGGTGTCGGGCGACAGCGAGCTGATCTTCCCTTCCGTCATGTCGAACCGTTGCGGATCGTGGGCCGAGAAAATGGCCGCGACTCCCAGGGCGACGACGACCATGGCGATCGAACGGACCAGGTAGTGACCCAGCAACGAGTGGCCGTCACGACCGCCGTACCAATGTCGAGCGCCAATCAACACCATGCTCAGGTACAGCCCGACGAGGATGATCATCACGAAGTAGACCACCGACGACAGGCTGATCACGCCACGACCAAAGGAATCGAACTGCGAAGCAATGCTCCAGCTGGAGACGACGCGGGCCAGGTTCACGCCCGACAGAAACGGCAGGTCGACCTGGCTGGGCAACACATCCGCCATCTTCATGAAGACCAGCGGCATGTTGAAAATCAGCCCCAGGATGAAGCCGATGGTCAGGTTTCTGGTCAGGAACGAAGCGACCATGCCGATCGATATCATGGCCAGTCCGGTCAACCAGTAGCCGACATAGGTGGTCAGGAACAATCCCAAGTCGACCTCTCCCATGGCCAGCGACAGGAGGACGGTGAAGTTGGAGATCTGCGAGAACAGCAGCGAAGTGGTGAAGATGGCGGCCGCGGCCAGGTACTTGCCGATCACGATATCGAAGTCGCCGGCCGGCAACGTCAACAGCAGTTCGTCGGTTCCCTGCCGGCGTTCCTCCGACCAGATGCTCATCGTAATGGCCGGAATGAAGACCAGCATGATCCCCGGCAGATACAGGTTCAGCTGGTCGAGATTCGCCAGGTTGGCCGTGAAAAACTCGTGCGGCCAGAAGGCGGCAAACGACGAGAGCAGCACGAACAAACAGAGGAACACGTAGCCGGTCGGATTGCTGAAGTACCCGACGAAGTTCCGCTTCAACACGGCAAACGCCGCATGCTTGAAGAGGAGTAGCGGGATCAGCGCCGCCAAGAGGACTCCGACAAACACAAGGTCAATCAGCAAGAGATAGAGCAATTCTCTGAAAAGGATGGTCATGGCTGCTACCTGATCCTGTCGTTTTCCGCCTGTTGGTTTGGCTCAGTGAATTCCGCCTCACTCGGTACTTGATCGAGGGGCTGAATCGTCCACTCCGCAAGGGCCGATGGCCCGGTCAATTTCGTCGATTGTCACTTCCGTCGATCTCGTTTTGCACGTTCCCGTGCAGTGCTTTCCGCGTCTGCTGAGCCCTTGGCGGGCTCAGCTACGTAGCTGCAGCGCTGGTGCGCTCGCTGCTGAGCCCTTGGCGGGCTCAGCTAGCCTGCGACTCGCGGTTCGCTAGCTGGCTCGCTGGATCGCGCGTCCCGTCAAGCGCGCGAAGGCCGCATCCAGTCCTTCCCGGTGGGGATCCAGGTCCGCCACCACTCCGTCGTACTTGACGCGCCCCTCGTCAATCAGGATGACGCGGCTGGCCATGGCCTCCACCTCCTGCAAGATGTGCGTCGACAGCAGCACCGTCTTCCGCATGTCACGCAACCGCTCCATCGTGCGCCGCACTTCGCGAATCTGGTTCGGGTCGAGTCCCACGGTCGGTTCGTCGAGAATCAGCACGTCCGGTTCGTGGAGCAGCGCTTGCGCCATGCCCACACGTTGCCGATATCCCTTCGACAGCTTGCTGATCGGCTTGTGAAGGACGTTGCCCAGCGCACACAGGTCGATCACCGCGTCGATCCGCTCTTGCTTCTGGGCACGCGTCATACCACGTGCCCCGGCGAAGAACTCCAACAGACTGAACGGCGTCATGTCGGGGTAAAGCGGACCATTTTCCGGCAGATATCCCAACCGTGCGGAGCCGGCCAGACGATCGTCCTGCATGTCGTGACCGGCGATGCGGGCATGGCCGGCGGACGGCGAGAGGTAGCCGGTCAGCAGTTTCATGGTGGTGCTCTTGCCGGCACCGTTGGGCCCGAGAAACGCGACCACCTCGCCCTCGGTCACTTGGAATGATACGTCCTGAATGGCGGCGAAAATGCCGTAGAACTTCGACAAGCCATCCGCTTCGATCATGGGGAGTCTTTTCTTTTGCTCACTCATCCTGCGATCTCGCTGGCGCTACGACTAGTTACTGTACATCTGAACAACATTGAGGACCGTGATCCTGGCGACCGTATTCGCCCTGGGAAGGAATGCGACCGTCGTGGCAGTGCCTGGGTGGGATTGTTCCGGCCAAGTGCCCGATTGCGAGCGAAAGCCACTGCGCGCAACCACTCCTGCGCAGCGCCGCTCAAAGTTGAATATACGGTGGGTGTTCGTCCTGGGTTCGCGAAATGCGTACCGAGAAGCGTCAATTTAGGCTCCCTAGCTTCCCAATACAACCACGCCTCTCGCGTAGCTGGGCCCGCCAGGGCTCAGCATGGACTCGTCCGCGTCGGAGCCTGGGCCCGCCAGGTAGCGTCCAGCAGCGTCGGTGCCGAATCGGTTCCCCCAGCGGGTCGGAAGCCTGGGCGGCTTCCGCTCCGGTAGCCTGGGCGCGCTCAGCGCTACGGTCGGGCATCGGCTCCCGCCACGGCGTCGGGAGCGTCAGGTCGGGTCGGAAGCCTGGGCGGCTTCCGCTACGCGAGCTCACGGCAATTGCTCCCCGATCCGGACCGACAGATGCCGCTGCCAATGCTGGTTGTCGGTCTGCAGGAAGTCGGTCGCGCAGGTGGACGCCCCGTGACTCCTCGCGGGCCAACGCGGCGCGGACAATCAGGCGGGACACGGTCAGCATGTTCTGGAGTTCCCAGCCGTGGGGGTCACAGAACTGACGTACCAGCACATAGCGGCACCAGCGGTCGATCATTTCCAGTGCGTGGGTCATTCGATCCGCATTGCGACGAACGCCGACATCGCGCCACATCAAGCTGGTCAAGGAGTTGCGAATGTCGGCCAGATCGAGTGGCTTGGAGGGTTCGGCGTGGGGCAGATTCTCCAGGGGAAACGCTCGATAGCTGTCGCTCTCAGCGGCGGCCAGCGCAGAAGCTTCTTGGCCGGCATGGGCACCGAACACCAGCCCTTCCAGGAGACTGTTCGAGGCCAGTCGATTGGCTCCGTGCAGGCCGCTGGAGGTGGCTTCGCCAGCTGCCCACAGTCCGGGCAGCGTGGTGCGTCCCGCCAGGTCGACCGTGACTCCGCCCATCATGTAGTGAGCACCGGGTCGAACCGGAATCCGGTCAGTCGTGATATCGATGCCAAATTCCTGACACTTGGCCGCGATGCCGGGAAAGCGATTACGGACGAACTCGGGGTTCAAGTGCGTCATGTCCAGGTAGACACACGGGTGAGACGTTTTTTCCATTTGGGTGACGATGGCCTGCGAGACGATATCTCGCGGCGCCAATTCCCCTCGCGAATCGTAGTCAGGCATGAATCGGGAGCCGTACCGATCGACCAGCCGGGCTCCTTCTCCCCGCACTGCTTCGGTGATCAGACTGCGGCTACTGCCGGCGATGTAGAGGACGGTGGGGTGGAACTGGACGAACTCCATGTCGCGCAGTTCGACGCCGGCGCGGTAGGCCATCGCATGCCCGTCGCCGGTGGCGACGGCCGGGTTGGTGGACTCACGGTAGATTTGTCCCGTGCCGCCGCTGCAGAGAATCGTCTGTTTGGCCCACACCAGCGTCAGACCATGTTGTTTGTCCGCCACCACGGCCCCGCGACAGATTCCGTCGCAGGTCAGTAGATCGAGTGTGAAGGTATGCTGGCGCAGGTGAATGTTCTTGAGCTGGCTGGTCCAGCTGATCATGGCTCGCATGATCTCGCGGCCGGTGGCGTCGCCCATGGCATGCGCCACGCGACTGCGGCTGTGTCCCCCTTCGCGGCCGAGTTCCAGCACGCCGGCCTGTTCATCGAAGTTGGTTCCCCAGCCGATCAATTCACGAATCCGCTGCGGTGCTTCCCGCACCACCATCGACACCACCGCGGGATCACACAGGTCTCCGCCGGCGGTGAGCGTGTCGTGGACGTGCGAGTCGAAACAATCCTCGGGGTCGAGCACGCCGGCAATGCCCCCCTGCGCGTAATTGCTGGCGGACTCCGCGACCTGATCCTTGGTAACGACGAGCACGGTTAATTTCGGGTCGACGGCCACTGCGGCTCGCAAACCCGCCAATCCGGCGCCGATAACCAGTACGTCCGTAAAGAAGTGGGGGATCTGTTTGGGGGAAAACGGCACGAGATACCGGTGTAGCTCATTATTCACAGACTTCAGTGACCTCCATCGCTTGGCCCACGTGCCGCCCCCTTTTTGTAAGCATTGAATTGTTCCATAAACTCGGCGGGTGGTCGACTCCGGTCGCCGCTATCGTGCATGCCCCGCACTTCATCATTGGCCCCCAGCGATCGTTGCTGGACGGGGGTAGTGGGACGCAGTCCCAGGCTCCGCAGGGCATCGTCGAGTTCGGCGCGGGATTCGCCACGCTCTTCGCGTGCCGCGCGTTTCAGAGCTTCCCAGCGGGCGATGAACTGCTGCAATTCCTCTTTGGTCCAACCGAGCGACTTGAGCAGTTCGGGGTCGGGTTTGTCCTGTTGGTCCTTTAGTCGCTGCAGCACCAGGTCGGTCGCTTTGCGGGCATACTCCAGATTCGCCTCGTCTCCGTCCGGGATCTCCTTGGGCTGACCGCTGGCGATACTCGTCGAATCACCCGGCAAACCACCTCCGAGGGGCGGTCCGCTGCCGCCGCCTTTGGTCGCATTCTGATCGGGTGTCTGCCGGTCGCCAGAAGGCTGCTGCTGGTTGTTGTCTGTCTCGGCAGGCGATTGAGGGGATGTTGGAGAGGCGCCCTCGGCTGCCTGCTGTTGACCGTTGGGCGCGGCGGCACTCTGGCTGCCGGGCCCTGGTTTCTGTCCGCTTTGTCCGGTCGCGTGCGGTGACTGCTGTTTGTCACCGCTGCGGTCGGCCGTCTCCCCCTGGCCTGGTTCCGGGGACCCTGTATTGCCTTCGTCGGACGACATATTGCTACCCGGGCTGTCACGGCCCGGCTGATTCGCTGACTGGCCGCCGCCGTGTTGGCCACCGCCGCTTTTGCTGCCCTCGTCGTCACCCTGGGAATCCGACTGGTGTTCACTCTTACTCGTTCCCTGCGCGGAATCACGGTCCGTCGATTCGCGATCCGCATCCTTGTTTGTTTTGTCGCGATCCCGATTGGCTTTCTGCGCACTGGGCGAACCGCTGGGGTCGTCGGCTGGTTCGCCGCTGCCCGCTTCTCCCTCGTCGCCGTGCCCGGACTGCTTGGCAGTGGGTCCGCTGTCGGCGTTGGTGGTTTTCTCCGATCCTTCCACCGACTTGGGGGTCTTCTGGCCAGACTGCTTTTCGCCCGGACCCTGTTGCGGGTCACCATTTTCGCCCTGGCCGGCATCGTTCTTAGCGGGCTTGCCGGGATGATCCGACGAGTCCTCTGCCGATGCCTGCGAGCCGCCGGCAGCGTCGGGTTGGGTGTTGGACGGAGTCGCGGCATCAATCATTTCGGACGGCGAGCCAGCGGCGGGCTGTTGCGACGAACTCTCTTGTCCGGCCGAGCCATCCTGACGCGATTGATCGCCGGTGGTCCCGGCGGGACTCTGGTCCGCTGCCGTATCTTGCTCAGGACGATTGCCGTTGGGATCGGCCGGTGGCTGTTGGGAGGATTGGCCCTCCGCGGCCGAGTTGTTTTGGCTCTCCAAATACTTCATCATCCGATCGAACGCTTCGCCAGGGTGCAAAGGCTCTTCGCGGCCGTCCGCCGACGGATTCTGAGAGGACCCGCCACCGGTCGACTGATCGTTGCTTTCGGAGCCGCCAGAGCCACCTGGAGACTCCTGGGACATTTGCGGTTGTTGACCCGCATTACTGCCTGTTTTGTTTCCACCCGCTCCGGACTGCTGAGAACTGCCCTGCGGCGACGAGCCGCTGCCACTTCCTTGACTGCCTGACTGCATCTGGCTGCCGGCATCACCTGCCTGCCCACTTTCTTGCTGTTGCCCACCGCTGCCCGACTGGCTCCCCTGCGTCTCTTGACCTTGCTGAGTGGATTGCGATTGTCCGGATTGCTGGTCGCCCGTCTCGCCTTCACTACCCTGATCGGATGAATTGGACTGTTGCGGGTCCGCCGGATCGCTTTGGCTGCCCGACTCCGAAGGGGACTTCTGCTGAGATGTATCGCCCTGATTGTTCTTCTCGTTGTTCTTCTCGTTGTTCTTCTCAGCCGGATCGGACGGTTGGCTGTCGGCTCGCTTATCTTCGTTGGGTGGCTGGTTGTTGGGTGGCTGTGGGGTCGCGGGCGTTGGTTGCTGTTGGGCACCGCCGGAGACCGTTTCCGGCGTGCTGTTCTGTGGGGCGTCGTTGGCCTGATCGCTGGGACTGCCGGCATTTGCCGGATCAGCAGGTACGATGTTGATCACGTAGGGGTCCGTGCGAGCGCTGTTAGGTAGTGGCGAATCATCTTGAGGCGATGTGCGGTTGTCCTCGGCAATCGCCCAATAGGTCACCTTGTCGCCGGGAGTCAGGTCCAAATTGCCGGGGTCCAGATCGTAGTTGAGGATCTCTTGTCCGGTGCGTGCTGGCGCATCGGGCATGAGCGTTTCGTCGACCAGGCTCTTCCCACCTGCTACCGCCTGTAACACGACGCGCGTCAATCCGAAATCGGGATCCAGAGCGCGAATCTCGATCTTCTGTACGCGGTTGACCGGCAGCTCAATTTCTTTCCTCTTGGGAGTCAGGATCTCAATCTCCGGTGGCAGATCAACGGAGACCGAAATCTTGTGCTCGACCGACAATTCACTGTCGCGGTTGTCTTCGGTCTTGAACGACAAGCGGTAGCTTGCGTGTGCGGGACTTTTGTGGTCGTCGCCGCACAAGAGTCGAAACGTATACGAGGCCTGATCTTTGCTATTGGGGCTGCTCTCCATGTCGCACACCCTGGCTGCGGGACCGGATGGGTCAAACTCGAGCCGGGCACTCTTGATCGGGTAATTCGCTTGAGCGTGGATGGTCACGCGAGTTCCCTCAATCGCATAGACGTCTCCTTCCCCCTCCACGACGCGCTGGTCGCGCCGTGTGTAGGCCGGGTAGTCGTATTGAATCCTGTGCACCACGATGGTGGGAATGTACCGGACGCTCAGCAGGTATTCCGTGGACCTTGCATCACCCGCTTCAATGTGATAGCGCAGATTCTGCTGGATCCCCCAGTTGTCGCCGGGCAGCGTGCACCGGTAGAGTTGACCCGTTTCGGGAGGCGTCATCGGGATCGGCCGGTTCACGATCTGTTTGTCTTCGGTGCTGTAGAACAGGGTGACCGTATCGTCCTGGCTGACGCCGACGATGTTGGCTGAGACCTCGGTCTGCCGACCCAAGATCACGGGCTCGTCGCCCGGTTCCACATCCGAAATCGTCACGCGCGTGGGACGCGCGATATCGGCCCAGGGGATCGTGATGCGTCGGACCGTCTGGAAAACGTCCTTGGGCGAGAAGACCGTATACGCCGCAAAGACCACCATCAGGGCAACGACCGTGTAACCGATGTAAATCAACCGCGTACGGTCGACAGCCAGGTCGATGTTGACCGTGTGCAGATCCTGCGCCGCCCGCTGCCGCAACGCTCGATGCACCAGGCGACTCGTCGGAGTCGCGTCGCGCCGAAACATCAGTAAGTTGATCAGGCTGTTTTTCAGCGAGGGGTCGCTCTGTTCGATCGCGCGCGCTGCATAGGTGGGATTGATCCGCCGCACGAGCAGGGGAACGACCAGCTTCGCACAGTAGTAACCCGTACCCAGGACCAGGACGACCAATACGGCGAACCGCTGCCAGGTGTTCAAATCGAACAACCAATGGTCGATCAACACGACACCCATGGTGTAGAGGAGGATGCCGCCGATGAGCCCCATCAGCACGCCACCTAGATCGACCAGTTTGACGCGTCGCCGCGTTCTGGCCAGCTGCAGCTCGATGAACTGTTTGTGCTGCACGCTCGATTCAGATTCCGTCGTCGCGGTTCGAACGCGAGAGGGTGAATTCGCTGTTCCGCTTGCCATCGGTCTCGCACCTGTTCTCGAAAGTTTTCCGGGCCGGTTCTTCGGCCCAGGAATTTCCGGCACCCGGCCGGCATATTTGCTGCAACTGTCAAAGTCAGCGCAGTCCCAACAGGACTCGTCCCACACGATCTTCCGCGATCCTTGCCCGTGCCAGGGACGCGGCGTCCCCGCTGTGGTGCTGCCATTTCTCACGCACGCCGCCGCGAGCGGCTGAATTTCGATGTTCCCCGACGTGGGGCGGCCCTCACAGCGGTCGAGGGGGGCCCGCACGGCTTTCCCGGCGACTCACTTAAGTATAGACGACCCCAGACCCGGATTTGATCCCTGTGGCTCGGGGGATTCCTCAGATTTGTTGGATCGGCGGGTTGCCTGACGCTCGTTACGCTAGAAATAGTCGGTCTGGGTGGGGGATCGGCCAATCCAGCAGCCCCTGCGAATTTGTCGAGCACGGACCCGCTGCCAGGCGACCCGTGGCCAGGCGACTCGGTGCCGGCTGAAGATCCGCCTCGGTGAGTGTGCGGCAGGCCATGCCGGATTGCTTCGCCGGCGGCGCGCTGTCGTGGTCCCAGTGCATCCATGCGGAGGGCTTGCGCCCCTGCTGCGCGGCTGGCGAGAAGTGCGGCCCACGGCCCAGGTTCTCGCCCTCGAGTGGTGTGGAGAAGGTCCCCTTCGGTGCGTTGACCGAGGCTGGGCGTTGTGCTACGTTGCGCGCTTTGTGAATGATGACCGAAGCCCCTGCGGGGACCTCGCATAGCGGTCCGGATTTGGCGAGGTTGGGGCCGCTCTGCGATAGCAGGGGCTCGTGCTGGGACGGGTAACACACCAGCTGTGAGGTGGTGTGTGGCGGATTTATTTTATGGTAACGCAGAGGGACAGACATGGCTCATGATGTGACGCTGATTACGGGTGATGGCACGGGTCCTGAGTTGGCCGAAGCCGCGCGGAAGTGTGTCGACGCGACGGGCGTGTCAATTCAATGGGACGTGCAGGAGGCCGGAGTCGACGTCATGGATCGCACCGGGACCCCTCTGCCCGAGAGCGTGTTGGAGAGTGTGCGGCGTACCAAATGTGCGCTGAAAGCGCCGATTACGACACCTGTCGGGACCGGTTTCCGGAGCATTAACGTTTACTTGCGTCAGGAGCTGGGGCTGTTTGCCTGCCTGCGTCCCTGCAAGTACTATCCGGGGGTCCGGAGTTTCTTCAGTGAAGTGGGCGTCGATCTGATGATCGTCCGGGAGAACACGGAAGATCTCTACGCCGGCGTGGAGTTTGAAGCGGGCAAGGACGAGACGAAGAAGCTGATCGAGTTCGTCAACGGGTTGCCGTCTGATCGCAAGATCCGGACCGGGGGGGAGGAAACGGGTATCTCGATCAAGCCGATCAGCATCTCGGGTAGCGAGCGGATCGTCCGTTGTGCTTTTGAATACGCGCGGAAGCAAGGCCGCCACAAGGTTACCGCCGTTCACAAAGCGAACATCATGAAGTATTCCGACGGCCTCTATCTGGCGACAGCCACGAGAGTGGCGCAGGGAGTATCCGGATATTGAATTTGAAGAGCGCATCGTCGACAACATGTGTATGCAATTGACCCAGAAGCCGGAACTCTACGATGTGATCGTACTGCCGAATCTTTACGGCGACATCTTGAGCGACCTGGGGGCCGGGTTGATTGGCGGGCTCGGCATGGCACCGGGCATGAATGTCGGACCTGAGGGGGCCGTGTTTGAGGCGACGCACGGCAGTGCGCCGAAGTACAAGGGGCTGAACAAGGTCAATCCGACGGCGTTGATCCTCTCCGCCATGTTGATGCTGCGGCACCTGGATGAGCAGGCCGCAGCCAACCGGCTGGAGAACGCCATTGCCTCCGTCATTGCGGAAGGAAAATACGTGACCTACGACCTGAAACCGAACCGCGACGATCCGACGGCGGTGGGAACGCAGGAAATGGCCGATGCGATCTGCCAACGCATGAACTGAGGACCTGAAACGCTGGTTTTGCGTATTACGAGGGCTACCGCACCAACTCGAACGACGATCGCCGCGACAGGACAGGAGGCCAGGGGGCAGGGAACCACTGGCTTGCGGCGCGGAGTTCCCAGTCATATGAGTGGACAACTTGGATGGCAAAAAAAAGAAGAAGACGCGACCCGAATTGATTCGTAAGCTGCGCGAGGGTGGTTTTGTTTTTCACATGTACCCCGCGGAAACCGAGGTGTATCGGGGACGGCGAAGCCTCGGCTGGATCGTGGGCATGAAGGAGCAGAGCGGGCGGCATTGCTTTCGACTGGCCTGTGATTCACGCCGCTCGCCGCGCACCTACCGGGGGCGTGTGCAGGCTGCCGAGGCATTGCAGATGATCGATGATCTGAGACGGGAAGCGCAGAAACATCGCTGGGCGATCGACGAATTGATCATTCGTTCGTGGGATGACAAACCACGCGCCTCACAGTCGATGTTTGGGGAGTGATCGATCGGCGAGCATCCCCCTTGTCCTGTGTCTCCCTCGTCCAGGCCAACCCCTTGTCCCGACCCAAGTTGTTCAGTCCGATGGGATTCCATGACTTGATCAGCGGCCGTCGGCGCGGGGCCGTCGCCACCGTGGCCCGTGCCTTGCTGCGTGCCGCCGAAGTGCCGTACACATGGGCCGTGGAGTACCGCAATCGGCAGTTCGATCGAGGAAAGTCCCCCATCCACCGCGTCCCGGTCCCCGTCGTCAGCGTCGGGAACATCACGGCCGGTGGGACCGGCAAGACACCGCTGGTCGCCTGGCTGGCTCAATGGTTTTGGCAGCGCGGCGTGCGCGTGGCTCTGGTCAGCCGTGGATACCGCGCGCGATGCCGGCACCAACGATGAAGCCCGCGAACTGGCCCAGCGCCTACCCGGTGTGCCGCATCTGCAGGACCCCGATCGGGTCGCGGCGGCGCAGCTGGCGATCGAGCAACATCAATGCCAGTTGATTGTGCTGGACGATGCGTTCCAACATCGCCGGATCCATCGAGATCTCGATATCGTGCTGATTGATGCGCTGCGACCCTTCGGCTATCGGCACGTCTTGCCGCGCGGTTTGCTGCGCGAACCGCTCCACCAATTGGCCCGCGCCGATCTGATTGCCCTCTCGCGCAGCGATGCGGTGAGCGAAGAACTCCGGCGGCAAGTACGCGACGAGGTCATGGCCTATGCGCCGCGCACCACCTGGATCGAATTGGTCCATCGATCCCGGTCGCTGGTGAACGCCCAGGGTGCGACCCAATCGGTTACTCAGCTGCAAGGCCAACGTGTCGCGGCCTTCGCCGGGATTGGCAATCCGCCCGGCTTCTATCATTCGCTCCAGCAACTCGGCTGCGATGTCGTCGCGCGCCGCGAGTTCCCCGATCACCACCACTACACCCGCGCCGATATGATCGGCCTGCAGCAGTGGCTGGCTCCGTATGCTCCGCTTTCGGCCGTCATCTGTACCGGCAAGGACCTGGTCAAGATCGATGACACGCACATCGGTCACTCCCCACTCTGGGCGCTCTCGATCGACGTGGAGGTCGTTGTTGGCCGGGACGAACTCGAGCGACTGCTCACGGCGTTGGTGACCGGTGTTGGTTGATTGGTGTGCCAACGGTGCGCAGGCTGTAGTTGTAGGGGGTGCCAAGCTCGCCACCATTAGCCCTACATCACCGCGGAACGTGACAGCGAGCGCCGGCACACCCGGGATGCCCAGAAATTGGAATGGTTCTATGACGACGGCTCCCGCCAGTCTTCAATTCGCAGGTTCGGCACACGTGAGAATTCGGCCGTGTTCGACGTCACGAGCGTCAAGCCGTGCGTACGACATATTGCGGCGATCTTCAGATCATTCGGGCCAATCACGCATCCGGCAACCTCTAACTCATGGCGGATGCCGGCATAGTACCAAGCGGCCGCGTCGTCAAATGGAAGAGAGACGAAAGCGGCAAACAGTTTCCCCAAGGCCGCCAGTCGCTGATCCGTCCTTCCATACTTGTAGGCTCCGTGCCATAGCTCCGCTTTGACGACAGAACACAGGATGATCTGACTTGGCGGATGACTAAGAAATCTCTGTTCGAGGATGTCACCCGGTTGCTTGAGAAGCTGAATCCAGACGTTGGTATCAGGCAACCATCCCATCACCACTGCTCGCGCCCTTCCAGTTCTCCCTGTGGGGGACGCTCAAACGGTTCAGCACCCAGTCTTCACGCAAACGATCGAGAAACTCCTCGGGCCACTGTGTCATGGGCGGACTCACTTCACAGGTGTCGGTGCCGCCCGGCGGTAGCGGCCGCACTTCGACTGGCGTCCCATTCGGCCAGTCAACTGGGGCAGTTAACTCCACGCGGCCGTTACGAAATGTGGCGGTCACGCTCTGCATTCTGCAACCTCATCGCGTAAACGTTTTTGTCTTGGCCAACCACCATCGACTGTAAGTATATCAGACCGAAACCATCTTGGCGACCCAATTCACCGAGATCTTCGCGCGCCTTCTGCAGCAGTCCCTGCAGTCTCTCGACAACTGCTATTTCGTGGTCGGCCAGATCGATTTCTTCTTGTGGGTCGGCGGCAAGATTGTACAACTCGCAGCTCTTCTTTGCCACAGCATCCGGTTGGCTACCACCCCGCAGGTACAGCTTCCAAGGTCCGCTTCGCACTGCCTGGAGTTGATTCACGTAGTAGTAGTAGAATGCTTCATACGGAGATACCGCACCGGACTCGGCGAACAGCAGTGGTCGAATATCGTGCCCGTCGATTTCGCGATCGGTAGGGATCTCAGCCCCGGCCAGCAGCGCCAACGTCGGGTAGAGATCCATCAGTGAAATCAGTTCGCTGCAGACGGCGCCGCCAGGAATGCGCCCCTTCCACCGAGCGATAAACGGGACCCGCATGCCACCTTCGGCGACACTATAGGCGTCACCTTTCCAAGGCAGATTTGAACCGCCACGACGTTGCGGTGCCGGTGCGCCGTTGTCATTGGTCCAAATCACCAACGTCTGCTGCTCCAAGCCGAATTGTTTCAGGGCGTCGAGAATCTGACCCGTGGACCAGTCGATTTCCTCAACGCAGTCGCCCCAAGGGCCGTTGGCGCTCTTGCCACGAAACGCTTCACTGGCAAAAGGAGCTGGCGTGCTGCCAGGCATGCGCGTGAGGCAAATAGACAAAGAAAGGACAATCTCGATGCTGCTGCATGAAGTCGATCGCGCGTTCGGTATAGCGCCGCGTTAAGCGAATTGCGATCGACCGGCGCCTCGATCACGCGTTCCCCTTCCATCAGCGGCAACGGTGGCCAATCGGGTTGGCTCGGCCGAGCGGTCATATCATCGCTGTAAGGTATTCCCAGGTAATAGTCAAAACCCTGCCGAGTCGGCAGCAGCGGGAGTTGGTCGCCCAAATGCCATTTGCCGATACACGCCGTCGCGTAGCCACGGGTCTTGAGAAGTTCGGCGACTGTGATCTCGTCGGGATGCAGACCATGTCGGGATACGGGCCGGAGCACCAATCCGTCTGGCTCGGTAATGTCCAGTCCAACCCTTCGTGGATAACAGCCAGTCATCAGCGCCGCGCGGGAAGGTGTGCAGACCGGTGCGGCGGCGTAACAGTCGGTGAACTTCATCCCCTCCTCGGCCAGGCGGTCGATACGTGGTGTGCGTTGCTTCGCTGGGGGATGGAAGCAACCTGAATCACCATAGCCCAGGTTGTCGCAGAGTATCAGGATGATGTTGGGGGGCCGTTGCGAGGCTGCCTTCCCGATCGGCTCCGCGCCGCACACTGTACCAGGGCAAGTCAGGCAGACTGTCAACGTGTACGCGGCGAAAGCGGTTGTCAATCTCGAGCGACATGGTACCTGTTTGCGCGGTTGCCCATCGGATTACTCCCGATTCGGTTCGGTGGCTCAAGACCTTGCGGCAGGGTCTCGCTTCACTCAACCATCCATTTCGCTCAGGCTATCGTACCGGTTGAATCCGAGATAATCCACCAGCTCTGCTGGTGAGAATTGACAAGGTTCTACCGTTGTCTGCGTGATTTTGGAGCGGTGGAGTGGTGGTGGATAGGCACGAAGATATATTTGGTCGATCTGCGTTAGGTCTCGTGCGTTGGGAGGTTTCCCTAACACTCCAATACTCCACCCCTCCAACTCACTCCAATCTCTGGCCCCGTGCATGGCTGTGCCATGTCTCGAACGATGGATGCTCGTGGGATCAAGCAGTGGCACTTCTTACCCAGATTATCTACGCGCCAGGGGCGTTCCCCGGTATAAACATCCACCGGGTCCGGCGCATCGACGGCAGTGCGTGCTGACGCACCGCGACCGAATTTCTCCCAGCGACACGATGGATAAGTGGTTGTCAAGGATGACACAAGAACAGAGTACCAGACAGTTGGTTCACGCGTTGGAGGAGTTGGGATCGCCACGGATTCTGGTGATTGGCGACCTGATTCTGGATCGTTACACGTGGGGCAATGCGGAACGGATCAGCCAGGAAGCGCCGGTCATTGTGCTACGAGCGGACCGGCGGGAAGCGCGTTTGGGTGGTGCTTCCAACGTCTGTGCCATGTTGCGCGGTCTCGACGCGCTCGTATCCTGTGCCGGAGTGGTGGGTGAGGACGAGGCTGGCGAGACGCTCTGCCGCATGCTGAGCGAAGATCAGGTGGACCGCGAGATGGTGTTGGTCGATCGCAGTCGACCGACGACGGTGAAGGAGCGTTTCATTGGCCGCGCCTCGGCGCGGCATCCGAACCAGATTTTGCGTGTGGACAGTGAGACGCGTGAGCCGTTGGAGCGGCGGCTGGAGGACGAGCTGATTCGATCCTTGCAGGCGTCGGTGGCACGCTACGATGCGGTGCTCATCTCCGACTACGGCAAGGGGGTTTGTACCACGCGCGTGCTGCGGGCCACGATCGAAGCCTGTCGGATCGCCGGCGTGCCGGTACTGGTCGATCCGAGGCGGACGGATGACTACAGCATCTATCGCGGTGCGACGGTCTTGAAGCCGAATCGTGTGGAGACGGAATCGGCGACGGGCTGCTCGATCAGCAGTGGCGAGGAAGCGTTTCGCGCGGGGGCTCGGCTATGCGAGCAATTAGGTCTGGCGACGGCGGTGATTACCTTGGATCGCGACGGCATGGCACTCGTGTCGCGACGCGGTGAGGGTCGGCTGTACGCGACGCGGCCGCGCGCTGTGTACGACATCACGGGAGCTGGCGACGTGGTCCTGGCGGTGTTGGGAATTTGCTGGGCCAGCGGTATTGCGGCGGAGGATGCGGTGCAGTTGGGCAACATTGCCGGGGCGCTGGAGGTCGAGCGAACGGGCGTGTCGAAGGTCACGCGTGACGAGATCCGCGGGGAGTTGCTGGCACAAGCTCGGCCTGGATTTCAAAAGATTCTCCAGCTGGACGAATTGGCGGCGTTTGGGCAACAGCAGCGTCAGTTGGGGCGGAAGGTGGTCTTCACCAACGGCTGTTTTGACTTGCTGCATGTCGGGCATGTCACGTACCTGGCGGAGGCCGCGTCGTACGGTGACGTCTTGGTGGTAGGCGTCAACAGCGACGCCAGCGTCCGGAAATTGAAGGGACCCAGCCGGCCCGTGATCACGGAGATCGGATCGAGCGGCGTTGTTGGCGGCCCTGGCTTGTGTGGACGGGGTCGTCATTTTCGAAGACAGCACTCCCCACCGGTTGCTCGAGACGTTGCGGCCCGCGGTGCTGGTCAAGGGCGGAACCTATGCGCCGAGTGAAGTGGTGGGGCGCGAGGTGGTCGAGGCGTATGGTGGCGAGATCCGTTTGACACGTGTTGTCGAGGGCATTTCGACGACGCGGATCGTCGATTCGATCGGCGGACTGCCGACTTCCCACGCCGTGCCGCCGCCGCCCGTTGTCTGACGATCGTCGCTGGCGCGAAGCCGGGTGATGGCAACCGAGGAAAGACCTATGGCTGAGAAGCTGACGGTCATCATTCCCTGCAAGGATGAAGAGGCGAATATCCGGGGCTGCATCGGTTCGGCGCGCAAAGTCGCCGATGAAGTGCTGATTGCCGATTCGGGGTCTTCCGACCATACGCTGGACATCGTGCACAGCATGGGAAGAGCGCGGATTATCGAGCGTGAGTATGTGAATTCAGGGGACTTCAAGAACTGGGCCATTCCGCAGGCCACGCACCGCTGGGTGCTGATCCTCGACGCGGATGAGCGCATTCCCGCTCGCCTGGCTGACGAGATTCGCAGTGAGCTACAGCGCGGCCCGCGACACGATGGTTACTGGATCTATCGCACCAACTTCTTCATGGGACATCGCGTACGTTTCAGCGGCTGGCAGAGCGATCGCGTGCTGCGTCTGTTCCGTCGCGACCTGGGCGTCTACCGCGGCGGTACCGATCATGCCGAGGTGGAAATCAGCACGGGCCGAGTCAGTCGACTCGGAAACCGCCTGCTGCACTACAGCTACTGGTCGTACGACGAGTTCTTCCAACGCTTCCAGCGGTACACGACCTACCAGGCGCAGAAGTGGCACCAGGAAGGGCGACCGGTCAGCTCCGGCAAGATGTTTCTGAATCTCCCTTTCCGCTTCCTCCACGCGTACATCGTCCGCTTGGGGTTCCTGGACGGTCTGGTGGGACTCCAGATCTGCACGATGACGGCGTTGTATTCGTTCATGAAACAAGCTCGACTGTGGCAACTTCAGTGCGGCCGAACGCGCCAAGAGGTCGACATGGATGGCACCGGTTCCACGATCGAGAGCGATGGAGGACCGCGGCGCCACGCGGCGTAGGAGGTGAGTCGAGCATGCGAATAGGTGTGTTTCTTCCTAACTGGATTGGTGACGTGGTGATGGCGACCCCCGCCCTGCGGGCACTGCGACAGCATTTTGGCAATCGCGCCACGCTGATTGGGATCATGCGGCCCTACGTGGCCGAGGTGCTTGCCGGCACGACCTGGTTGGATGAGCGCCTGGTGTACGAGCGGCGAAGTATGGCGGGAGTGCAAAGCCTGATCGCCCGCCTGCGCCGGCATCGATTGGACACCGTACTGCTGCTGACCAACTCGTTTTCCACGGGTGCCTTTGCCTGGTTCTCAGGGGCTCGTCAGCGTGTGGGGTATGCCTTGCATGGCCGGCGTTTTCTCCTGACCGATGCGCTCATCGCACCGCGGCAGGATGGCCGACTGATGCCTCGATCCGCCGTGGACCATTACCTGGATGTGGTGGACGTGTTGGGCTGTCGTAGCCCGTCCAAAACGGTGGAATTGGCGACCACCCCCGACGAGGAAAAGGCAGTGGATGAGGTCTGGCAGCAGTTCGGCTGGGATCACCAACAGCCGGTCGTCGTGTTGAACACGGGGGGGGCGTACGGGGCGGCCAAGACGTGGCCTAGCGAGCACTTCTCGAATCTGGCACGCCGGTTGGTGATGGCTCGCGAGGTGCGCGTCCTGTTTCTGTGCGGACCTTCCGAACGCGACACCGTCGCTCAGATCTGTCAACACGCCAATCACCCGCACATCAAGAGCCTGACGCGGCAGGAGTTGAGTCTCCCCTTGAGTAAGGCTTGCGTGCGGCGCGGACGGTTGATGGTGACGACCGATAGCGGCCCACGCCACTTTGCCGCGGCGTTCGGGGTCCCCGCGATCACGATCTTCGGACCGACCGATCCTCGCTGGAGCCACAATTACCATCCCTCAGCCATCGACCTGCAACTGGATGTTCCCTGCGGCCCGTGCGGCAAACGTGTCTGTCCGCTGGAACATCATCGCTGCATGCGCAATCTGACCGTCAATCACGTGGCGGTCGCCGCCCTCAGCTTGCTGGACACCACCGAGCGAGAACGAGCTGCTTGAAAGGACGTCCTGTCCCTCCTAGGGGCATTGGAGCGAGGTGAAGTTATTTTTTCCTGATTCCTAACGCGGGCTTGGCCCGCCACCAAACAAGAAAATCCGAAATCCGAATATCGAAATCCGAAACGAACTCAAGATCCGAATGTCTCAATGACCGAAACCGAGTAGCGAGGAAACCTCGTTCGGCGACAAACTACGTATCGAACGTTTCTGTGATTTTGGATTTCTGTCATTCGAATTTGTTTCGTATTTGGTGCTTCGGGTTTCGGATTTGGCACATGCCGCACCGTGCGCACATGATACCGAGTGCCTAATCTGGATCACCGCTGTAACAGACGTCGATGGCATTCACGACGTGCATGTCTTGGGCAATGATTCGCACGACTTCCTGCGCCATTTGCTTGTGGTAGAACGAGTTGACACGCCCGGACAGAATGAGACAGTCGCCGTCGCGCCGCACACGCAACTCGCGCAACGCATGAATGGAGTTGTTTGACAGAGCGGACTGCACTTGGTCGATGACATCCATCGTCAAAAGCCTCCTTTCGATGCTTAAACTCGAAAGGTCTTCGACTGACAGGAACCAATTCGTCCCCTCGTGGCTCCAACGGCCGCCTCTGCCGACGATTTGCCGCGTGGTGGCAACAGAAGGAGACGTGCCGCCGCCTCCGTTTCTCTCTCGAGCCCGGCTCGCTGACCGAACCGCGTGGGAGATCACCCTCCGTCGCTTGCTCGTCCTATCTAGTCTCTTTGTACAGATCGGTGGGTGGCAGCGTCAACAACTCAGGCCCGTGCAATCGCGAGGCCGACCGCATGCGATGCTCCACAGAAGGCCGGAACCAACGCCCTTATCACCGGCTCAGACTGACCGTCTGGCAGTGTGCCCTTCCCTCAACCATGCATTATCCCAAAAGTGTTCCCAATTCGCTGTTCGCTCAGGGCACCCGCCCCGGCAATTGTCAATGGTGAGCAATTCGCGAGCTTGCTCGACTGCCTCGTCGGAATCCATTGACCGGTTGACCGCACGAGTAGGCAGATCACTTGCTGGGCCAGCGCAGTCCCGGGGAATGCTCGGCCGATTTGAGCACCAGTTGCGGCTGCTCTGGCACCTCATAAGGATCGTCGATACCGGTAAAACCCTTGATTTGCCCAGCTCGCGCTTTCCTGTAAAGCCCTTTGGGATCGCGTGCTTCACAGACTTCCAGCGGAGTGTCGACAAACACTTCGATGAAGTCCCCCGGTGCACCCTGTTGTTCGACTTGGCACCGCACCGCATCGCGATCGCGACGATAGGGGCTGACAAAGGCTGTCAGGGTGACCAGGCCGGCAGAGGCAAATAGCTCGGCCACGGCCCCGATGCGGCGGATGTTCTCCCGCCGATCTTCTTCCGAAAACCCAAGACCAAACCGACGCGCGTAACTCTCGCCGAATTCCTGCAGACGCTCGGGACTAGCATTCAAGCTGTGGCGAATGTTGTCGCCGTCCAAGAGGAATGAATGGATTCCCAGTTCATAGAGCCGGTGATCGACGACGTTGGCGATCGTGCTCTTGCCGCAGCCACTCAGGCCAGTGAACCACACGACGCACCCTCGGTGGCCGCTGAGTTTCTCGCGCTCGCTGCGACTGACGTGGTGTTCATGCCAGGTGATACGGACGGGGTCGCTATTGGTCATTGGTCATGGTGTTGGTTGTTGGTTGTTGGTTGTTGGTAAGCATCGTGGTCGATACCGGCCAGTTCACACATGCCAGCTTCGAGGACCGGTTGCGGGCAACTCCAGACCAGGAAGAAGAGCGCTTCGCGGCACCAGCGTCCGACCGGGTGTCCCACGACGTACCCTGCCCCTTTGGCTGCTGCGAGTGCTGACTGGGTCGCGCGCAACACCAGGCTGTTGGCGTGGGTGCGGAGAGCCTCATGCGAGCAGACCGGTTCTCCAGCGGCTACCTGCAGCAGGTCGTCGCGCAAACGAGTCCCATTGGCTGCGTAGAGATTGGGTCACGGGGACAAGTGCCGTGCGTTGCTGCGCTTCGCGCTCCAGGTACAGGATCGCGGCGTCAGCGAGTCCGATGGCGAGTGTCGAGGTCTGGAGTCCACCCGACATGGCCCCCACCCCTCCTTTCATGACATTCTCCGCTGGACCGGCCAGGATCCAGTGGCAGGGAACCTGAGCGCTTTCGAATCGGATCGGACCTGTCTGACTCGCCGAGACACCGACCAGTTTCAGCGCTGGCTCGATGATCACTCCCGGCAGGTCGCGAGGTACGGCGAGCAGGACCTGGCGACCGTCATCGAGCGTGGCGCCTGTCACGATCCAATCGGCGAAGGCGGCACCAGTCACCCACGGGCTGTAGCCGTCGAGCACCACGAATGATTCGGCCAGGCGGGCAGAGAGTACGGGACGCTCCAGATGGCGCCGGCTGGTGGTCAAGTGCGAGATGCCCACGGTGGCGAATCGTCGACCTTCTATCAAAGGGGCCAGGCACTCACTCCGCACCCACTCGTTTCCGGCCAAAGCAATACGTCGGCATGCTCCAGTGCGCTGGGTAATAATGAACGTGGTCGTCAAGCAGGCGGCGCTCAGTCGCAAGTATCCACGCACCACGTCGAAGTCGCTCCAGCCCTGACCACCGAGCTCTTGGGAAACGAACCACTCAAACACGCCATAGCGACCACATAACTCCAGTTGATGTGCGGGCCAGGCATCCTCGGATTCCAGCGAGGGAGCAAGCTCCATCAGACGGTCACACAATTCATCCAGGCTCCGCTCGTCGGGTCGTTCAATGTGACGGTGATTATTCATCGGTGTGCCATCCGCAGTCGGGTGTCCGGTGATTGTCGCGGCGGCGGCTATTGTCCACCAATCGCGCGGGGAATAACGATGCTACGGCAACGGGACTCGGGCGAATCTGAATCTCGCACCGCGGCGAGCTGTCGCTGGAGCGCGACAACTGGTCGGTGCCGGCTGGTGGAAGGTGACTCACGAGATCAGGCTCCTCGCATCGAGAGACCGGTACCTGCTTCCTCTAGTATACCGGCCTGATCTTGCTGGCGGGCCATGGGTATCCGACTTGCCCGGCCATCAGAGGTTGGCTCTGCCAACTGCTCGTCGGCGCTTGCCCGACAGCCGTTGGGTGATTCCTCGCCAGAATGCCTTCAACGATGCCAGGAATAACGCTCGACGCTCCGGCGTCTGGAGCGTTATCGTGCATCGTCGACGGCCCTGGATCCTCGAGCCGCAACGGGAGGGTGCCTGGCCGCGAAGTGAAAGTGGGCAATTCTGCCGCGAATTCAATCCTTTGCTCACTTGCCACCCGAGACTTGCCGATGACGTCAAAATGACTCTTCAACGCGTCCTGGCTGAGCGATGATTACGTACAGCCGTTCGAGTTCGGACGATGGCTGACGCGATTCCCGTGTCTCATCACAATCTGTTGGGTGTCACGGTGACGTGTGTTTTGCACGTTGCCTGTTGTCGAGCGGGGTGTTCAATTCATCAGCGTGTGCAGGCCGTGGGGGAGGAATGGGGTAAGGGGGCGAACTGAATGGGGTGTCGGGAGACTTCGGCACCGACGAGCAGCGTGGATAGTAGATGCCGAGGCACAGACGAAAGCCTGTACATTTTCTCACAAGCCCACTTTCTCTAAACTCACAGAATTGTCGCTCTCCTGCACCGCGCAATCGCCTTCCACGCAAGCTGGTAAATCGCTATAAACAAAGGTCTTGTGCACATACTCTCTTTCGTAGCTCACCATCTGGGTCTGAAGGGTACTTTCGATGAGCCAGATTGAATCTGAAATATCTTGGGATCCGCACGTGTCCACGATCAGTTCCATGAGTGACGATGCCCTGTACAGCAAGTGTCTGGCGTTGGCGCACAACTTGTGGTGGACCTGGCACCCCGATGTCATCAATTTGTTTCGGGACTTGGATCCGATTCGGTGGCGTCAGTTGGATCACAATCCCATTGCGTTGTTGCGTGAATTCACTCCGGAGCGGCTTGTATCGCGCGCTGCGGAGATGGTGTTGTTCAGTCGGATCAACCATGCTTACCGTCGTCTGAAAGAGTACATGTCGACGATCCCGACCTGGGCCAGGACCTACACGGGTGTATTGGGTGCCCGGCCGGTGGCCTATTTCTCGGCCGAGTTCGGGATCCACGAGTCGATCCCGATCTACTCCGGAGGCTTGGGCGTTTTGTCGGGGGATCACATCAAGAGTGCCAGTGGGCTGGGTGTGCCGCTCGTAGCCGTGGGTCTGTTTTACGATCAGGGTTATTTCAAGCAGCACCTGGACGCATCGGGTTACCAGGCTGAGGAGTATTTGGACACCAAGGTCGCTAACCTGCCGATGAAACATGCTTTGTCAACAGACGGCGAGGAGATCACGGTCAGCATCAGCACGCGTGCGGGTAGGCTGCTGGCCAAGGTCTGGCTGATGCAGGTGGGGCGCGTCAAGCTGTACTTGCTCGACTGCGACGTGGAGGGGAACAATCCGCAGGATCGCGAGCTGACGAGTCGTTTGTACGGCGGGGACGAGCGGACGCGCATTCGCCAGGAGCTGGTGCTGGGAGTGGGCGGGTTGCGCGCGCTGCGAGCTTTAGGGATCACGCCAGGGGTATATCATTTGAACGAGGGCCACAGCGCCTTCGCCACTTTGGAGGTGATTCGCCAGCGCATGGAGAACGACGGTTTGCCGTTCGACGAGGCCTTGCGCGAGACAGCGCAGCACACCGTATTCACCACGCATACTCCCGTGCCGGCCGGCCATGATCGATTCAGCAGCGCGTTGATCGAAGAGCATCTCGGGCCGCTCCGCGAGAATCTAGGTATTTCGCACGAGCAGCTGATGGGATTGGGGCGTGTGGAACCACAGAATGAATCGGAGTCATTCTGTATGACGGTCTTGGCCTTGAAGCTCTCGCGGCGGGCCAATGCCGTGAGTTCGCTGCATGGTTACGTATCGCGGCGCATGTGGGCTCACCTCTGGCCATGGCGCGTGGAAGAGGAGATTCCGATCGGCCATATCACCAATGGCGTACATGTTCCCAGTTGGGTGGCCTACCAAATGATGCAGCTGTACGATCGTCACTTCCCAGCCGGCTGGTTTGAGAAGATGGGCGAACCGGAGGCCTGGCAGAATATACGCAATGTGGATCCGGGTGAGTTGTGGGAAACCCACAACACGTTGAAGAGCTTGTTGTTGGCGTTCGTCCGGCGGCGGATCAGTCGCCAATGCCGACGGCGGGGAGAGAGTGATGAGGCAGTCGAGGCGGCGCGGAACGTGCTGAGCCAGAACGCGTTGACCATTGGGTTTGCGCGGCGATTTGCCACCTACAAGCGAGCGAGTTTGCTGTTCAGCGAAGAAGATCGGCTGGCCCGCTTGCTGAACGATCCCGATCGTCCGCTGCAGCTGGTGTTCGCCGGCAAGGCACATCCGAAGGATGAGCCTGGCAAGCAGTTGATCAAGCGAATTGCCAACTTGCAGCACGATCCGCGGTTCAGCAACCGACTGGTCTTCGTGGAGGACTATGACATCAACGTCTGTCGCCACCTCATCCAGGGAGTTGATGTGTGGCTCAACAATCCCCGCCGTCCCTTGGAAGCGTCGGGGACCAGCGGCCAGAAGGTCGTTCTCAACGGAGGCCTGAACCTGTCCGTCTTGGATGGTTGGTGGGCGGAAGCCTACGATGGGCGAAACGGATTTGCGATCGGCAGTGGTACTAGTCACGTCTCGGACGAAATCACAGACGCGCGGGACAGGGAGTCGCTCTACAGAACATTGGAGGAGCAGGTGATTCCCATCTACTATGAGCGCGACGTGGATGGCCTGCCAAGGCACTGGATCCAAATGATGATGAACTCCATTGGATCGCTGGCCTGGCGGTTCAGTGCTCACCGCATGGTGATGGACTATACCGTCGCGGCCTATGTTCCCGCTGCCGGCGGGTTGAGCTGCGACATGACCGCGAAATAGCACCGCGTGTCACGGGGACCACGTGCCGTCACGATACGTGTTCTTGCGCGGATCGAACTCGGTCAAGGTATCGAGCGTCAGGGGTGAATACGGTTCCAACGCTGCTTCCTGTACGCTCTTGGACCAGGCTGGCCGAGTGGGTGTGGAGACGATGCGCGGTGGTTCTTCAGCCGGCAGCCGATCTAATTCCAGCTGCACGATCCGCTTGAGCAGCGAGGGGGAGAGCTGGTTGTTGCGGTAGTCGCCGCCACAGACGGGGCAAGTGACTTCCCCGGTAGCGCGGCAGTGAGCACAGGCTTTGCCCAGTACGAACTTGTGCCCATTGCACTCAGGGCACGGCTGTCGACCGCGCTGGCAGTGCGGGCAAGTCGGTTCGCACGCTTGTTCGAACTCCTTGTAGGTGATCGTATCGGTCAACAGGTGGAGTCGCTCCTTGAGCTTGATGCGCCGCGCCTGGGTCATCGCATCACGCTGCTTTCCTTGCCGCAGCAATCGCAGTGCTCGCAGCAGGAACTCTGCCTGGGGCGGCTCGCTATCGCTCTTCTGCGTGTTGGTCGGCAGCGGCATCGTCAGTAGTTTCCGGATCGTGAGTGGGATCGAGCAGATAGGCCATGGCCCGAAAATGGCGTTGTTCGGTCCCTTGACGAGCGAGCGGCACCATTCCCAACAGGCAGCTGCGTCCAAGTCGTTGCGGCTGGAGATAGGCGGCGATCAGGAACAGGCGAATGGCGGTAACTTGAGCATCCGGGTCCTTGCTTTTCTCGGCCAGCTCTTCCGCGTACTCCCGGTAACCGTCCGGATTCTCCGGCCGGAGTGCCTCCAGGCGGGCAGAGTCGACGGTCTTGATGACGTCCTCAATCTCACTTCGCGATACGATCCGCTCTTGAGTGCTGCCATCGGTCTGCAGCTGTTGGAGTACGACAACGTGCTCATTCTCGCGGACGAAGTATCCACGAATCGGTTCGTCCTGTCCCTTGAGAAAGACAATCACAGCCAGTACCGGCTCGATCGCCAGGTTCGTGATCATCAAGAACAGTATGAACACCAGGATGGTGAGGCGTCTCATGAGGCCGTTCCTTCGTACATCGACGTCAGGGAGCTCCGTTTCGTCTGTTGGGGGACGCAGCAGTAGCCAGACACGCAGCAAACCAATGTGCAGGTTCCGCAGTTGCTCAAATACGTTCTCGCCTCCCGGTACCGGTTCGCCTGACTCGGCCCGAATCTCGCGCACCGCTCCCGCCTTTTCGGGCCGCTGTTGCGCCACATGCAGGGCCACCAACTGCAGCCAAATGCGCTGCAAGGCGACGGTATATTGCAGATCATTTGCCGCGGCAAAGTCGACCGCCTTCAGGCGATAGGGCAACTCATCGACCAAGGCTCGGTCCGCTGCCTCCAGTTTCGTGGTGCTCAACAGCCCACCCCAATAGCGGATGAGCGCTGCCAGGACATCGGATGGCTGCCCCGCCGCGGAGTAGTCATCCGGGGGAATGGACATGGTTCTCGCCTGGATCGCATACAGATCGCGCAGCGCATTGCTTCCTTCATCAAAAACACGTAGGTGGGGATCATCCGTATCGGGTTTGGCCGCGAGTCCGGCTAACACTTGCGTTAGCAGCCGCCGCCGAACGCTCGCCCGCCCCGCCTCGGTATTGAGCTCCGCCTCCCCAGCGAGAATCGCGGCGAAGAGCTGCTCCAGTTGCGTGTCACGTCCCGGCACGTCCAGTAATTGATCCGCCAGGCCCAGTCGCACGGCATTCCAGTTGGCTACCTGCGGGGCAAACCGCAACATCTGCAGATGCTCCTGCTCGTCAGGCTTGAATTGCACGAGGTAAGCGGCCAATGACAGGCCCGACGGTAGATCTAAGTCCGGTACGCTCACCGTCTGGCTGGCGATCATCCGCAACAGGTCCGTGCGCTGGGCAGCCAGGCGTGATGTAGCCAGGCTGTGGATACTGTTTCGAAGCACCGTTCTCCCTGTCACAGGGTAGGGAGAATCAAACATCTTGGCACGCGTGGTATTCCAAGGTCCGCTACGAATATCGAGTTTCACGGCGCCCTTGGTCTGTAGTTCGTCGAATTGCGGCCCACCCGCTTCTCCCTGAGCCAAAGCGCAAGCCAAGGTGGCGGCGTGAGCCAGTTCGATCGTCTCCTGTAGCAGGACATCCGGGTTGGTGCGTTCCACTCGCTTGCGTCCCAGCAACTCTTCGGCGCTGGCCGCCAGCAGCTGCCAGCGGCGGTTGTCATGGTCCCTCGAGGCAACTCCCAACGACTTGCGAATCCCGTCGATCATTTCCTGCTCGGTCAATGATTCGGGGGCCGCCTCCAACCGTTCAAAGAACTGCCCCGCCACGTAGTTCTTCAGACTCGGGTTCGATGCGCGGCGATAGATGTCCAGCATCTTGATCACGGTCGTCGGATCCGCAGCCAGCGCGACACGGCGAATGACGCCCGCATAGCGATCCCAGGCGTCCTCAATTTCCGGCAGAATGGCTGCCAGGAAATCGACGTCCAGCCGATCCAGCGTGGCACTGTCGAGGCATTTTCCAGCTTCGAAAGAGAGCGGTAGATAGAGCCGATTGGCCAGGTCGGGATCCTCCGCGGCAGCACGCGTGAGGTGATGATACAGCCGCCGGGCCAGAGCACCGCTGCAACGCCGCTGCAAGGCCTCCGCCTCGAGCAAGCGATCGGGGGACTCAAGTGTCGCTGCCTCCAGCAGTTGAGCGAGTTTGGCACCGCGCAGGGCCGGGGTGGCAGTGTGCTTGAGCATGTCGGCAGCAGCGCGGCAGCCCCAAAACATGGCACGCACGGTTTCCGGCTCCGTCGGGAGATTGGTGTCCAGGGTACCGATCTGACCGGTTACCGCCGCGGCCAATTCCTCCGCGGCGGGATCCGAGGGTTCCCAGGCATAGAGTGACGTGAGAAGCTGTTGCATCTCTTCCTGTCGTTTCTGATTGGGAAGGGAGCGGGCGAATTGAATGGCGAGCTGGCGATAGGCCGCCTGACGTTCGTCCGCCTGATCGGAGGCGAGTTGTTCCACAACCGCGCAAATCAGGACGTATGACCCGCAGGTTGGCCACGGCGATCCGCACGTCTGCATCCCACCAAGTTGGCCCCGCAGGCCGCCTGATTTCCGACGTTTCTTTCTTCACCGCCACCGCGTCATCCTCCGGCGATGGCTCTCGCGTCGTGACGTGGGGGAGCACTATGTAGCCCAATACGGAGATGACGATCAGTGATCCGGCCACCACCAGGTTCAATACCCAGCGAGCGCGACGACGCTGCATGGCGGCTTGTCGCCGCAAGAAGTCCGTTTTGTCGCGCAATATGGACTCGACATCCATCGGGTCGAGTCCCCACCGAATTCCTTCGGTGTAGATCCGCGCTCGAGTCGTGCTGTCGATCGCCGGCTTGTCGCCCAGAAAGTCCTCCACCAACGCCGAGACATGGTCGAGGGCCTGTTGCTTGGAAATGAAGCGAACTCCGATTTCCGAGGCCACTTCATAGATGGTCGGTTTGATCCACTGCGGCGTGACACCATGGAAATGCTCCCCCGCCTCCGTCAAGCGGATTTCGGTCTTGTATGTGATGATGCCGTCGGGAAGCTGCGCCATCGCCCGCCGCAGGTACGTGCGAAACGACTCACGTCGCTCCAGCTGCCGCGGATCGTTCTCGTTGGGATCGGCGGCGAGCCGTTGGAGGGCCATTAACGCCTGTTCCAGCTCCGATTCGGTTAACCCCAGACGTGCGGCCACCGCATTCAACATCACCCGGCTCTTGGCGTTGATGCCGCGGTGCTGCGAGAGAATGGGTGCTACCTGCTCAAAGAACTCTTTCAGTCGTTGATCGTCCGATGAAGCCTGCGTGGATGCCCCGACTGTCGAATGACACGAAGCGTCGGCCAAATCGCGTTCCAGCCGCATACCCTGGTCGGTAGACACGTCACGAACGATATGCGTGGCCAGTACCTCCGCCAGGTGGTAACGATGGACGCCGACTCCAATCAGACCTCGCTCGTCGTCCGTGCCGAGCATGGAGGACGGATATCCCGCCAGCTTCTGCTTGATCCACCGCCGGAAGGACTCGGATGGCGACGGGGCAGAAGGGCGCGCAGCGTCGCTGGCGGGTGATGCCGGCGCTGCGACCGGTGGGGCAGCGGACGAATCGAGTGGCTGCACCGCATTCAGGACTGCGGCAATATCGGCGGGGGACAGGCCTGCCTGCTGCCCGGCGGTACGCAGTTTTCGCAGCGTCTTGGCACCTAGCGATCCGTGTTTGGCGATTAGTTTCAGCGCCCGCGAGCGTAGTGCCTCAAGCGGAGGGGCCAGCGAAGGCTTCCCCGCCGGCGCCGCTCGTCGCCCAGAGGAGGGCGGTGGGGGAGGCGGCTTGGTCGGTGCGCTCCGGGAGGGCAACTCGTGGTGAGACACTTTCCCCGGAGACTCAATCTGCGGCTGGGTGGCGGTCGACAGGCCGGTCGCCGATGTGCCGATCGGCGGGGACGGGTCGAGTGAAGCCGGCGTGGTGGGTACCGAGGCGTCGCCCGCCTCGGGCAGGATCGCGATGTCCTCAAACTGCTCCCACGGAGCACTCGTGATGACCCCCCGCTGTTCGAGCAAGCGGAGTTCGCAGGCCAGTTGGTCCCGATTCAGACCCAGCTCGTCCGCGAGCTTGATGACGGCTTCAAAACGCTCGCCATCGAGCACGCGAGATTCGAGGATGACCGGCGCAGCATTTTCCAGGAACCTGCGAACCGCACGTTCATCCGCTCCGGCATGACCATTTTCGGTGGACTTGTCGCTCGCCATCACCCGCACTCGCACGGCCACCTGCCGCGCTCGGTGTTCCATTTGTTACTAGTCATTGGTCATTGGTCATTGGTCATTGGTCATTGGTCATTGGTTGATCTTGTTACTTGTTACTTGTTATTCCGCCTTCCTGATTCGTTCTCAGGGCACCCGCGTCACAACCCTGGGCCACGTTGGATGCGGGCCCAGGCCGTGCCAGGGTGTATCCTACCAGCTACGGGCCAGATTCGTGAATTTAGCCTGCCACGCCTCGCCCCCCAGATCAGGATGCAGAAGTTGAAGCTGACTGAAGACCTTCTGAGCCTGTGGCTGGTCGGTTTTCGCCAAGGATTCCAGCTGGTGGTACTTTGCTTCGTACCACGCGTCGCTGCCCGAGGGAAGTCCTGACAGGAGCGTTCGCCAATGGGCCAGTGCCTGCTGGTGCTGGCCCGCCAACGCATGGGCCGTGGCGGCACGCTGCAGGTACCGGCGATCGCGCGGAGCGATTTTGAGGAGCTGTTCCAGCAAGCTGGCGGCTTCGGCTGGTTGCCCGACTTGCTGCGCATAATGGGCCAGCCGCGAGGCGGAGATTTGGGCGTTTCTGGAGCTCGCCAAGTCCTGATCGCCACCCCCAAGCGAGTCGAGCAATCGGCGGTACACGTCGTATGCCTGCTGATTGAGCGCCGCAGCTTCGGCGGGCTGCGCCTCGCCAATCTCCCGATCGAGCGCATTGGCCACGATCACCAGAGCCGATTGTTCGTAGGGGGATCCTGCCGCATGATCGGCGAGCCATTGTGCCTGCCGGCGCCGTTGGGCGGAGTCGCCACTGGCTGCCGCCTCCTCCAGTACGCGGTAATGGTACTGCATGACTTGCGGACTATCGTCGGGCAGTAGGGAAGCTTGACGGGCGGCATCAGCGAGCATCGCCCTGGCCATCTCCGCTTGCGGTGGATTGTGGTGTAATGCGGCATCGGCGGCGAGCAGGCAGACGGTCAGCTTGCGTTGAGGATCCGTGTTGGATGTGACCTGCGTGAGGTAGATGTCAGCGGCTGAGCGCAGGGCGTCAAGGCGTTGTTTCGCCAAATTCGGTTCGCCCGACTGTTCTTTCCAGAGGCGATGCAAGAGGAGGCACAGGTCATACCGAGCCCGTGGGAAACTTTCGTCACCTGGGGCGATTGCTTCCAGCTCTCGGACCAGGGCTTCGGGATCGGTCTTCTCCAGCAACTTGGTCATTTCGTACCGCCCGCGCTGGGTGTACGGGTGATCGGGAAAACTCTGCTCCAGACGTTTCAGGGCATCGGCCGCGACCGTGGCAAAACGGGGCTGTCCGTCCGCCAGTTTGCGGTAGGCGGCAAAGGCCATCCAAGCCGATTCAACGGCCAAGGGATCCTTGCTCTCGTTGAGACCGGGGAAAGCATTGGAGAATTCCCGGGCGGCCTCCTCCCATTTGTCCGCGCGATAGAAGCACCAGCCGAGCGTGTAACGGCAGCGTGCGGCCGGTCCGGCCAGCGTTCTGGCTTCCGGCGATTGAAGTGCCGTCTGCAGTGTCTGAGCCGCTGCCTCATAGTCGCCGGCAGCCGGTGATTTCTCGGCCTGTGCGAACTGCTGCTGACCGGCTGCCCAGAGCAAGACGAACCCCGCATCTCCTGCAGGCTTGATCTGATACTTCTCAATCAACGTGTTGATGGCGCTCAGTTGCCCCAGGCGGGCCAGGCCGATCAACCCAAGGTTTCCCAGCGCCCGCTCCGCGGGAGGCCGATCTGGGGATGGGTTCCCGAATCCCTCTCGTACGAGCGCGACACAGAGGCTGACTCTTCCTTGCGTCGGCGGGGGCTGGAAATAGGCGATCTGCTGCCGGGCGTAGGCGTCCACGCGGGCGAGCTGGCCGGCGCCGAGGAGGGCGCGGACCCGCCAGTACGGGGCTTGGTCTTTGATTTCCGCCGGGACGCTGGCGTCATTCAATACGTCGAAACAACGCTCACAGGCGTCGATGTCACCGCACGCCGCTTCGCTCAAACCAAGTCCAATGACCGCCCGCGAGCGCCAAATCGACTCGAGTCCCAGCCATTCCGGCTCCAGGTCCGCCGGAAGACCCTCGTCGAAACCCAGCAGATGCAGAAAGATGTCGCGTGCCTGGATGTACGGCTGGGCCTTCTCCGCCGCGCCGGTGACGAGAGCCAGGTAGTAGTTCGACCACGCGGCAAAATAGGTGGCCCGCGCGGCAACTCCCTGTACCCGCCGCGACTGCAGTTCCTTCGTCTGCAACAAGTCGCCTTCGGGCATTTCCTCCATCTGCTTGGCCAGTTCCTCCACCTGCTTGTTCAGCGTCTGTTGGTGGTCGATCAACTGCGGGGTGATGCGTGTCAGAATCTGCTGGGCTTCCTCGCGGGCCACGGTATCTTGGGGATCGCCAATCCAAGCGGCAATCAGCGCCTCAGCGCGGTTGTAGTCTGCTTGCAGCAACATCACCTGCAGCGCGGTGGTGTTCGCTTGCGGGATCGACTGTAACAGTGCCGTGATCCGCTGCAGGGTGTCGTCGTAACGCGGCTTGTCGTCCGAACTGGCCATCAGCCGCTCGGCGTACAGGTCGGCCAAACGACTGGCAAGCTGCTGCTTTCCCTCGAGAGGAAGCGAGCCGCGCAGTGACTGCTCGATTTGCAGAATCTGCAGATCGACCAGGCCCAGCCGAGCGAGAAACTGCTCCACGCGCTGGTCGTCATCCTGCCCGTGAGCGGACACGGCCGGTAATTGTGCGCCGACAAACGCGGCGATCAGTAGTGTGGCGCAACATGCTGCCGGCCCAGGCAAGCCCGGATCGGTTAGCGCTTCGATTCCAAGGGGACATAAGACACCGTCAAGAATCTTGCGGTCTTGCAGGCCTGAATTGCCGCGGCGGCCATGTCGAATGGTACGTCGTCATGACCCGGACGAAGGCGCCGTCCGACCTTGTTCTCAAACTGCCGCAAGACCTGAATAAGCTCCTGTTGCGTAGCAATTTCCCGCGTACCAAGCCGGAAAACGAAAGTCCCATCCGATTGAACAATATCTATGATGGCAGGTTCGAAATCGCTCCGCTGCTGGCCAGCGGCTTGACGGTCAACCTTGATTCCCGAGTCCAACTCGCGTTCGGTCCTCACAAAACTGGCGGTGGTCATGAAGAAAATCAGTAACAGGAATACGACGTCGATCATGCTCGTCATCGACAGCTCGATACGTGAATCGCGTTGGATCTTGTGACTGGATAGTTTCATGACGCACAGAAGCCCCGGGACTACTCGGGAACAGGGTTACTCGGGAACTTGGACAGGAATTCTCACTTTTCGAATATCGAGACGGGCCAGGGCCGTCACCGTGCGGTTCACCATCTGACTGGATGTTCGCCGATCGGCACGCAGCACGACCGTCAGGCGGGTCGGATCATCGCCCAGGCGGGCCAGTTCGTCCGCGACCAAGGCCACCAATTCGGAGAGCTGATAAATCGAACCCCCCACCAGGATTTCTCCGTCCTGGTTGATGTTGATCGTCAAGACGGCTGGCTTCTGGTCCTGCGATCCTTGCTGCTGCGGCAACTCCAGTCGCTCGCGGTTGATCTCCGTCACCTGCGAGACGGTCATGAAGAAGATGATCAACAAGAACACGATGTCGATCATCGGGGTCATGTTGATCTGAGCAGATGTCGTTCTTCTTCGTTTGGACAGTCGCATTGCTACTGCTGCCGTTCCCCTCACCTGGTGCTATGGCTGCCGCCGCCGCCCCAGCGGCATCATGATCTGTTCCACACGTTTTCCAGCTTCGGCCACGATCGAGTCGATTTTGTTGCGGAAGATAGCTAAATGCGATCATGGTCGGGATGGCAACGACCAGGCCCATCAGCGTGGTGACCAGGGCCTTGCCGATCCCGCCGGCCAGTTCGTCGGGCCGCGCCGCCCCGCCCGTGGCGGCGATCTTGTTGAAGGATTCGATCATGCCCAGTACCGTGCCGGTCAGGCCGAGCATCGGAGCAATCGCGCCGATCACACCCAACACCTCGGTCTTGCGGTACAGCCGCCCGGTCTGGTCCTCTCCCGCTTCTTCCACCGCCGCCTTGTATTCGGCGAACCCGAACTCGCTGGCTTGATAGCGCTGCAGGCCGGCCAGGACGACGTCGGCAATCAGGGAATCGTTGTGGGGGTCGTCGCACGCCTCGATCGCCTCGTTGACCTTGCCCTCGTGAATCAAGGTCTCCAATTCGTCCGCCACCGCGTCGGGCATCAACGTGCTTTTGCGGATCGTCATCGAGTGCTCGATGATGAATCCCAAGGAGACGACTGGACAACAAGGCAATCAGCAGGCCGGTGATGCCGCCATCCATCAGGGTGTCGAGCAGCGTACGCGTCTTGGGCTCCGGCTTTCCGGTGGTGGTCGTGCCAGCCGCGGTCGTGTCGGCCGAAGGTGAGGATTCATCCAATGTCTCCAACTCGTCTCCCTCGGTCTGACCGCGAACGGGTCGGACAAGCTGCAAGTTCCCGCCGAGGAAGATCAGCGTCAGCAGGCAAACCCAGATCGCTGCGCGGCGCGTGTCAGCCGTAGGGTTGCCAAAGGTCAACGGGCGGTGCTCCGCGAGTGACGACGTGGAATGTGGCAACAGGTGTTTCATGGTGGTTATTTCGCTTTCATATCTTGCTGACGCAGTCGCTCGGCATGCCACGTCTGGCCGTAGCGATCGAGCAACTCGCGTCGAATGGCAATACTCCCCTTCGCGTCTCCCAGCTGGGCCACCGCCTGCATGGCGAGATACAGCCCGGCAGCCGCCAGCTCCGGCTGCTGCTGGCCATAAAGCGCCGGTATCCGCAACAAGTCCAGCAGTCCTGCTTGGCGCATATCCTGGTTCGGGCTGGCCAGTCGTGCCTGGCCCAGCCAATATAACGCGAGCGGCTGCAGGTCGCCCGTGAACTGGTCCCGCTGGCGTTCCAGAGCCTCGATGGCATTGCTCGCCTCGTTGCGGCTCATTTGAATCTGAGCCTCCATGATCGCTTTCCATGCCGGCAAGCCTTCCAGGCCTGAGAGTGCCTGGACAGCCTTGTCCGGTTCGCCGGCCGCGAGGGCCAGCGTGGCGTAGTAGACCCGCGTGGCCGGTGGCCGCGGTGTCACCATGCCGGCGATCGTCTCCCCCACCGCGGCCAAAGACTGCTTGGCCGCCTCTTCGTCAAACCATACCGGGGGCAACTCGGGCGAAAACCCGGTCTGCAAGTCGACCTGCAGCTGGCGCGTACCCGGCAGCGACAACGTCCGTCGGTCCGCCGCGGCCGCCCGCAGACATTCCACACATTCCAAGTAGGGCTGCAAGGCGGCTTCTCGTTGGCCCCCCGCCAGGCGAGACCACATCAGCGCCTGAAAGACCATGTAAGCCGTCTCGCTGCGGCGGCCGGCGTAGGATGCGTAGACCGCCTCGACGTGCGGTTGCAGGCCCCGATAGTCGCTGATCGACAACCGCTGACGGATACGGTACAAGTGCGATCCGAGCTCTGCGAGCATCTTGTCGAATGCCGCTTGCTGCTCGGCCGATACGCTTCCTTTCTCGATGCGGTCCCAGGGAATCGTCGTTTCGTCACTCAGCCGCACCCCGTCTACGTCGAATCCGGTTACCGTCTTGCCGCTCAGAATGTCCAGGTTGCGCAAGACGATCCGATCGGCAGACGCCGATGATGCCCAACTGCACTGCAGCACGACCGCCATCCACAGGATCCAGTCTGTTGCCATCAGTTTCCCGCGCCGCATTACTTCACTCCCACAGCCGGCACGCAATCGTGAAAGGGAATTCGTCCGAGGCTCTCGCTCAACAGCGCTACCGGCGGGAAGCTGAAACTGCCCGCGAAAGACACACCATGGAGGAAACAGATATTGTCGGCGAACGACACCGTTCCGGAAAGACACCGTCCGGAAAGACACCGTCCCGGAAAGACACTGTTCCGGAAAGACACTGTTCCGGAAAGACATGCTTGGGGCACAACGTGGACCGGCAAACCGGCTCGGCGGGAACCGCGATTGCTGTGCAGATAAGTGCCTCACCTCTTCCCCGCCATCGTAGGTTGGGAGACGCAAAGCGTCAACCAACTCTCGGCTGGGCTCGCTGGGCGCTGCGGGGCGGGCCGAAGCGGCATGATCCGGGGTGGCGGTTGGTGGGCTCGCACCCCGTGGCGGAAGAGTGACCGCGTAGCGATGCGGTCCGAACAGTCGTGCGCGGTAGAGCACCAGGCCGTGCGCGGCATGATACAGCGCACCGCACTCCAGCGGCACCTCGCGGGTCATGCGAAACAGATCGCACAGATTCGCGACCGCACGTTGCACCCACGGCTCTCGCAACTGCTGGTCGCCCATGGCCAGGGCCAGAAACTCGAGGATGTGCCCCGTCGTGCCAAGATTCTGAGCCAAATCGGGCGAACTCCCGGGACTCTCGAAATAACGCGTGGAAAAAGAGCCGTCCGAGTTCTGAAACCGCTGCGCATCGGCAATGGCCTGCCGAATCACCTGGTCTGCCAACACCCAGCTCCCTGCCAACTTGCCGCCGCCGGAGAGATGGCGCTGCAACGCCATCGTTAGTCCAATCAGCCGATGTGTGCCCCCGCAGGCGCTGGCCCCCAATTCCTGCTCCGCCTCGATTTGGACCAAACGCTCGATACTCCAGCGTTTTCCATCGGATGCCGTCCACGTGGCGTCGGTCGGCAGGTAATGAGTCAGCCCGATCAAGGTCCAGCTGTACTCGCGATCCACGTTACGGGGTACATCCCATTGCACCTGGGACACATAACTGCGCATGGAGAGTGTCTCATCGCCGACACGGATGGGCTGGTTCGCCGGCAGGTCGCACTGAGCCAGAATCGCCAGCCACTGGTCCGAGTGCCCTTGGCCCGCTTTGCTGCCGGCATCCAGTATCGCCCGTATTCCACGCTCCCCAGATGGCTGGTCGGTCGTCACCTGGATCGTCCAGCCCTTCATTTGGCCCCCTTCCAACAAATGATCCACCGCCGACACCAGCTGCCCGTCCCGGGCGACCAGGAAATCACGCTGGTAAGCCAATACGCCGTGGAGGATTTGCCAGGCCGCATGTTGGCTGAGGCTCAGATTCCGATCCCGATACGTGAACTGCAACACTTCGTCGAGTTCTGTCACAAGTTCGTCCGCGGAAGGGGCCGTGGGCAGCACCGTGGTATTTCGTTCCTGCGGCGGACGAGGGGCGCAACCGGTCACCAGCAGGCCAGCCAGCAGCAGCCACAGCTGGCGCTGGAGGAAGCGGAGTAGTACGATCTGACCGACTTGTTGCCGCAGGCCACAGAACTCTGGGATTGGCTGGCTCATAGGTTCGCTCTCCGCGCGGCCGAAGGATGGATGCAACCTACGATCTTACATGTTCGCGGCAGATTCGCTAGATCTCCCAGGCTGTCTGTCTTGCGGGATACGGACTGCCTGCCTTGCCGGATGTGATCGTGGTTGCGGTCAGCGCGCCAGGGACATTATCTTGTGTCGGGTGTGAGGCAAGCCATTTTGTGTGGTTGCGTCGTCACGTCGTCGATTTGTCACGGACTGCAGGGCAATGGACTCTCTCGAAGCTTGGCTACCGCTGATACTCGTGCCGGCGCTGGTGCTCGCCGTTTTCGCTCAGCTCTTCATGCAGGTCATCTTGGCCCGCGCGGGCTCCAGAACGACGAAGATGAGCGGATATGCTGTAGCGCGTCACATCTTGGATGGGGCCGGGTTGTACGACGTACAGGTGCAGCAGGTGCCGGGGAGTCTGAGTGACCATTTTGACCCGCATCGCAAGGTTCTGCAGTTGAGTGGCGAGGTCTATCATGGGCGCAACCTGGCAAGCACGGCGGTTGCTTCGCACGAGGCGTGTCATGCACTGCAGTACGCAGTGGGAAACCGGCTGCTGATCATGCGTGAGGTAGCGATTCCGGCTGCCAGTTTTGGCAGTGGCGGAGGGATCCTGATCGCGGTGGCAGGGCTCCTCGGCCGGCTTCCGCCACTGTTGGCCTTGGGGATCATCCTGTTTAGCGCCGCGCTTTATCTGCAGTTACTGAGCTTACCGAGCGAAATCCACGCCAGTGTCCTGGCCCGACGACGGTTGATCGATTTGGGGATTGTGGAGGCAGATCAATTGTCAGGTTTGCGGTGGAGTCTGGCGGCGGTCGCGTTGACCTATGTGGGAGCCACGCTGCAGAGCGTCTTCACGCTCGCACAGCGTATCGCGTTACGCGCCGGGGAGCGCAGAAGCAACCGGCCGTAAGCGTTTTCGTTCAATGTTGCAGCAACCGAGACCCAACCCTACAATGACAGATGCCTATTTGATGGGGCGAGGTCCCACTCCGCTCGGAAGATTCCGGTCGCAGGATCGGGGCCTCGTTGTCGCCTCTTCCGTGTCTGGTGATGGTGGTGGCAGTCGCTGTGCCATGCTTCTCCGGAAATGGGATACCCCCGACATGGGATTCCCCGGAAAGATGTCTGTCAGAATGTGGGGCGTGGGCACATCCAAACAGGAGCAGATGCGATGGCAAAGTGGTTGACGAAACACCCGTATGCGGTGTTGGGAGTTGGTTTTGCGCTCGGTCTGATGGTTGGCGTGGGAATGCTGGTCGGCTCGTGGGCCACGGTGGCCCGTTACGACGCTCCGCAATTCGCTTTTCCCGAGACCGCGTTGCATGCCGTAGCGACCGATAGCGGCGAGACGTTTTCGATGGCCACGGGCTACATCTCGGAGGGTGTGGAAGGAGTCTTCTTCCTCGATTTCCTGAGCGGGGAATTGCAGTGCCTGGTATTGAGTAACAGCCCGAATCAGACGGGAGGTTATTTCAAATACAATGTGGTGCCCGACTTGGGAGTGGAGCAAGGTCGCAAGAATCCTCGATATTTGATGGTCACTGGCACCACGGGACTGCGAGGCGGGGGCGGCGCAGTTCGCCCGGCGGACTGTCTGGTGTGGGTCGCGGATGCGAGCAGCGGGAACTTCGCTGCGTATGCGGTTCCCTGGAATCGTACGTCCCGCGTCATGCAAACTGGAAGTCTGCTGCCGGTGTACAAGAACTCTGCACGCCAAATTGAGATTCGAGGTCAGTAGAGTAGCGCTGGGCCGAGTGACGTTCTGCGCGGCGGTAGTAAGCCCGGGTTGTTCGGCGATGCCGATCCACCTTTCTCTTGGATGGCCGTTGCGATTCTCGCACCGACAACGAGCAGGACTCGAATCTCCGGACAAACCAGGCCCGATTGTCACTACTTCGTGCGCGTCCTAGACTATTCACGTTTGCGGCGCAACGCCGGGTGCTCGGCGTCCGCATCTGACGCGGGAGGTAGCTGAAGCCGCCAGGCTTCAGATGAAGCGAGTAAACCGCGGCCAGTGCGCTGAGCCCTTGGCGGGCTCAGCTACGGGTGGTAGCTGAAGCCGCCAGGCTTCAGATGAAGCGAGTAAACTGCGGCCAGTGCACTGAGCCCTTGGCGGGCTCAGCTACGGGAGGTAGGTCGCGGCGCTGACTCTGTAAGTCAAGAATGATCAGTGAGAATGGCGATTGATGAAGATCTTTTTCAACGGCCAGTCGCGGGAGGTGAGTGACGGCATGACCGTCGCTCAGTTGCTTCGGCAATTCGATCTCGAACCACGCCACGTGGCGGTGGAAGTGAATTTGGAATTAGTCCCGCGTGACCGTCATCAGGACTTCGTGCTGAAGGCGGGCGATCGTCTGGAGGTGGTCACCTTGGTTGGAGGAGGATAGCGCAGATGACGACCGGCACACCACAGAACCCGCCTACGCACATGGTGGACGATTCATTCCAGCTGGGCAGTCACCGGCTAGGCAGCAGGTTGATTGTGGGGACGGGCAAGTATGCCAATTACGAACAGATGCAGGAGGCCTTGGCCTTGTCGGGGACCGAGTGCATTACGGTCGCCGTGCGCCGCGAGCGACTGGTGGACAAGGAGGGGCGGAACATTCTGGATTTCATCGACTTGGACCGCTACATCCTGCTGCCCAACACGGCTGGCTGCTTCAATGCGGAGGACGCGATTCGGACTGCCCGCTTGGGCCGCGAGATCTTGTTGGGGCTGGAGAATCCGGGAGCTGATTGGGTCAAACTGGAGGTCTTGGGAGACAGCCGGACCTTGCTGCCCGATCCGATGGCGACGCTGGCCGCCACGCAGCAGTTGGTGGCCGAAGGGTTTCAGGTCTTGTGCTACACGAGCGACGATCCGGTGGCGGCACGGCGGTTGAAGGAAGCGGGAGCGACGAGCGTGATGCCGGCGGGGAGTCCGATCGGCTCGGGGCAAGGCATCCTGAATGCGAACAACTTGCGGATCTGTCTGGAGTATCTCAAGGAAAACGACCCTCACTATCCCGGTGATTGTGGATGCGGGGGTGGGGACGGCGAGCGACGTGACGGTGGCCATGGAGTTGGGAGTGGATGCGGTGTTGTTGAACACGGGGATTGCCCACGCTCGAGATCCACTGACGATGGCTTGGGCGATGAAGGCGGGAGTGGAAGCCGGTCGCTGGGCATACCTGTCGGGACGGATACCCAAGCGTCTTTATGCCACGGCCAGCAGTCCCACGGAAGGCGTCATCGCGTCGCCGTCGCACTGATGCTCACGCCAGCGGACATTCTGGGGCCAGAGGGTCGCATCGCCGCGCGTCTGGAACACTACGAATCGCGGCCGCAGCAAGTGGAAATGGCCGAGGCCGTGGCGGCGGCACTGGCCGACCGGCAGCATCTGGTCGTGGAGGCGGGAACGGGGGTGGGCAAGAGCTTTGCCTATCTGGTTCCGGCGATTTTGGCCGCTACCGCGGAGCGGGACGCTGCCTCTGCGGAGCGGGAGGATGACGCGTCGCCGTATCGCGTGGTGGTTTCCACACACACCATCAGTCTGCAGGAGCAGTTGCTGACCAAGGATCTCCCACTACTGAATGCCGTGATCCCACGCGAGTTCTCCGCGGTGTTGGTCAAAGGGCGCGGCAACTACGTCAGCCTGCGGCGACTGGAACTGGCCCACAAGCGTGCCGGTAGTCTGTTTGCTCACGATGAAGAGCATCAACAGCTGCGTCAGCTCAGAGAATGGGCGGCGCGACGCACGATGGATCCCTGAGTGACCTGCCGTTTCGTCCACTGGGTGGGGTGTGGGACGAGGTGGCGAGCGACAGCAACAATTGCCTGGGGCGCAACTGCGATCAGTATGCCGACTGCCTCTATTACCGCGCACGACGCCGGGTACAGCACGCTCAGATCCTGATCGTCAACCATGCCCTGTTCTTCAGCGACCTTGCCTTGCGGCAGCGGGGAGCGAGCATCCTGCCCGATTACCGGGCCGTTATCTTTGATGAAGCCCACACGCTGGAAGCCGTGGCCGCCGATCACCTGGGGATCGGAGTGACGTCGGGGCAGGTCGAATACACGTTGAACAAGCTCTTCAACGATCGCACCAACAAGGGATTACTGGTCCACTACGGGTTGACGCCAGGCCCAGGAGCAGGTGCTGCGCTGCCATTACCTGTCGGACGAGTTCTTTGCGCAGTTGTTGCAGTGGCAGCAGCAGCATCCCGAAACCAATGGCCGAGTGCTGGCTCCCAACACCTTCTCCAACGACTTGAGTCCGGAATTGAAGAGTCTGGCCAAGACCATCAAGGCTATCGGCAACGACATTGATGACGAGTCGGATCGACATGATTTAATCGCGACCCACGATCGATTGCTGGCTTTGGCAAGTGAGTTGAATCAATGGAACAGGCAGCGCCTGCCCGAGGCAGTCTACTGGCTGCAGGTTTCCACGCGCCGCCACCGACAACCGGTCGTCTCACTGGCGGCGGCACCGATCGATATCGGGCCGATGTTGCGTGAACAGCTGTTTGACCGAGTCCCCACGGTGGTGATGACCAGTGCCACGCTGGCGGTCGGTCGGCCTCCTTCCTTTACCTTCTTTCGCTCGCGGATCGGCTTGACGCAGGCCACCGACGTGCGGCTGGGAAGCCCGTTTGATTATCAGCGTCAGGCACGCCTGGTGCTCGTGGAAGGCATGCCGGATCCCAATACCGAACGCGAGCAATTCGAACGGCGCTGTGCCGACATGATCTGTCGCTACGTCGAGCGTACGGAAGGACGTGCCTTCGTGCTCTTTACCAGCTACGCCTTGATGCGGCAGGTTGCGTCGCAGCTGACCACCTGGCTCACGCAGCAGAACCTGGCGCTTTACAGCCAGTCGGAAGGGCTCCCACGAAGCGTGATGCTGGAGCGTTTCCGACAGAACCCGCGGGCCGTGTTGTTTGGGACCGATAGTTTCTGGCAGGGGGTCGATGTGCCCGGCGACGCGCTGCAGAACGTCATCATCACCAAGCTGCCGTTCAGCGTGCCCGATCAGCCGCTGATCCAGGCGCGGTTGGAAGCGATTCGCGAGGCCGGCGGCAATCCGTTTCATGGAATACCAGGTCCCCGAGGCGGTGATCAAGCTGCGGCAGGGTTTCGGCCGCTTGATTCGGACCCAACGTGACCACGGCATGGTGGTCATCCTCGACCCGCGCGTCCGCACCAAGCCATACGGTCGCGTCTTCCTCAACTCGCTGCCCGATTGCCGCGTGATTGTGGAACGGTGCTGAGAGGACTTAATCGCGCAGCGGTCGTCCATCGACATCGGTGACCGAACCGGCGAAGACCAGGATCACGTCGATCAGTTGCCAGATGCCGCAGCCGCCGCAGGTGATCAGCATGAGGATCTCCCAGGCCAATATGTCCGGTGTACAGTCGGTGGACCCCGTTGAGTCCCAACCAGGGGAGCAGCAGTCCCAGCAAGCCGGCCACGAGTCGTGACTTGTCGCTCACGGGGCCGGTACGAACCGGGGGTGTCATACGCTTGAGCGTAGGCGGCCGCTGCGCGGGGTGGTTGAGCCAATTGTGGCAACAGTTCGGCGGCCCACACCCACTGCTCGGTTCCCTCGGGAGCGACGTGACATTGGGCCGAGACGCGACCTTCATTGACCCACTGCTCCAGTTCCATGCGCGATACGGGACCGTAGAGTCGGCCGTCTTCGGTGCGGACCATCCAGCGAGCGGGCCCCCGGCGCGGTGGTTCGGCGGAATCGGGAACACGCACAAACCCATGGCATTTCGGGCAGCGCACCTGTTTGCCGGCGGTCGCACCGGCGACTTTCAGTTGTTGAGCGCAATGGGGACACACAAGATCCAGGGGCTGGGACATGGTTGGTGACCTCGCAGAATCGCTGCGCCGCGGGCTTGCCACGACGGGGCTTCCAAAGACGCGAACCACTGCCGGTGGGTGGCTGGGTTGTATTCGCCGTGCGAGTGCCGATCTTGCTGCCACAATTCTGGGGGTTTGATGACACTGGTTGGTGGCACCGTTTGGTGGCACCGTTGGTGGCACCGTCGCAGCGGCGGGAGCCTGGGCTGGCGTGGCGTTGCGGTCAGCAGGAGTGGGGGCTCTTGGGGGCGAGCGCACGGCAGGGCCGCAGGCCGCCAATTAGCGGGAACCCTCGACATGGCCCAATCTACTGCTTACAGTAGAGTTTTGCCCAGCCTGGGAAGAGTTCAGCTGAGGTTGGCAGGCAGGCAAGTCCCATTTCCATAGTCGTTCACTGGCGCCGCTGGTGCGCCTCACCGCTCATGCTTGCCAACCGTGTGATTCCATGCCTCGATGTTGACCAGGGCCGCGTGGTCAAGGGGACGAATTTCGTCAACCTGCGCGACGCGGGCGATCCGGTGGAGGTCGCTGCGCGGTACGAACAGGAGGGGGCCGACGAGCTGGTCTTCCTGGACATCACGGCCAGCCACGAGCAGCGAGACATCATGATCGACGTGGTCCGCCGCACGGCCGAGCAGGTGATGATGCCGCTGACGGTGGGTGGCGGAATTCGCACGATCGACGACATTCGAGCGCTGCTCAATGCGGGGAGCGACAAGGTCTCGATCAATTCGGCGGCCTGCCAGGATCCGGAGTTCGTGCGGGAGGCGGCGCGGCGGTTCGGCAGCCAGTGTATTGTGGTCAACATTGATCCCAAACGCGTGCAGCGGGACGGACGGGAGGTCTGGGAGGTGCACATCAACGGTGGCCGCACCCCGACCGGACTGGAGGCGGTGGCTTGGGCGCGGGAGGTGGAGCGGTTGGGAGCCGGCGAGATCGTGCTTGACCAGCATGGACTGCGACGGCACAAAGGACGGGTACGATCTGGAGATCACTGCCGCGGTCAGCGAAGCGGTATCGATTCCGGTGGTGGCCAGCGGTGGAGCGGGATGTCCGGAGCATCTGGCCGATGCGATTCTGATTGGCAAGGCCGACGCGGCATTGGCGGCCAGCATTTTTCATTTCGGTGAGTACTCCATTCGCGAGACGAAACAAATCATGGCGGAACGGGGTGTTCCGGTTCGGTTGTAGGAGGATGGTCTATGTCGCTAGCCGACTCGGGCGAGTTGTTTCACAACAGTGGTCACGAAGACGAGATCCAGGTAGGCGATCTGGAGGATCGTTTTCTAGCCAAGAAGCAGGAACTGGAGGTCGACAAGTACTTTCGGGCGCTGGTCAAGCTGGAGGGGAGCGACTTGCACATGAAGGTCGGCCAGCCGCCGATCGTGCGTGTGCAACGGCAGGCTCAAGCAGCTCAATCGCGGCCCGATCGAATTGGAGGAGATGTGCCGTCTGCTGTTCCCGATGATGAACAAGCGGCATCGAGCGATCTTCGACAAGCAGGGTGGAACCGACTTTGCCTACACGGTCGACGTGGATGGCGAGACGTGGCGTTTTCGTGTCAACATGCTGACGCAGATGGGAAAGATCGGCCTGGTCGCTCGGCGGGTCAGCAACTGGATTCCCGACTTTGCCGGCCTGCATCTTCCGCCCATCATGGAGGAGTCTGTGCAAGTACGATCAGGGCATGATTCTGCTGGCGGGCGTCACCGGTTCCGGCAAGACGACCACCATCGCCTCGATGCTGAACTGGGTCAACGCCCACTACAGCAAGCACATTCTGACGCTGGAAGATCCGATCGAATTCGTCTACACGGAAGACAAGTGTCTGATCAACCAGCGGGAAGTCGGCGAGGACGTGATCGACTTCGCGATCGGGATGAAGCATGCGGTGCGCGAAGATCCGGATGTCATGCTGGTGGGTGAAATGCGTGACGAAGAAACGTTCATGACGGCGATCCACGCGGCGGAAACGGGGCACCTGGTGTTTGGCACGATTCACGCCTCCACGGCGGCGACCACGATCGGTCGTATTCTGGACTTGTTTCCGGAGGAGATGCACGGCGCGATCCGCAGTGCGATCGCCTTCAACATGAAAGCGATCGTGGCCCAGAAACTGCTTCCCTCGATCAAGCCGGGTGTGGGTCGTGTGCCGACGGTGGAGATCATGATGTTCACTCCGACGATCAAGAAGCTGATTCTGGAAGGACAGGACGACAAGCTGCCGGACGCGATCCGCATCGGTGCTGAGGAAGGCATGCAGGATTTCACGATGAGTCTGAAGGAGCTGGTGGACGAGGAGCTGATCGATCGGCCGACCGCGTTTGAAGTCGCACCGAACCGCGAAGCTCTGAAGATGGCCCTCAAAGGCATCAATGTATCGCAACCTGGGATTCTATGATGTTTCGCAATGCCCTTGTTTCGCTGGTCACCACGGCGGCACTGCTGTTGGACGGCCAGCCCCCTGGCGGCCCAGGAGTGGCCACCCTATCCGAGCGATCAGCTTCCCGGCCGCGGTCCGGGAGGCTATCTGGCCTGGTACAAGTTGCTCGCCTGCTGGATTCTGGTCGTGTTCTGGGTCCGCGCGGCGGACTGGGTCAATCGCGACAGCGTGGAGGTGGGCGACAACATCGAGATGCCGTCGCAGATCTGGAATCCGATCGTGGTGTTCACGTTCCTGTTCGCGTTCTTGCTGGCCATCTCGATTCCCACTGTTCGCGGTCGGATACACGCTGCTGCTGATCGCCTACGTCGCTCCGTTGACCACCTACATCCTCATGCGCAACAGCCGCGTGACGCGAGAGCAGCGGGTGCATGACGCCGACACACATCAAGCGTGGTTCGCCGTCGCTGGCGTCGGGGAGGCAAGAAGAAGAAGGCGGAGACCCTGACGGCCCACGAGCAGGGACCGCCCGTCCAGTTGACGGCCTGCGGAGGCAGCGAGACGGAGAATCAGGCGCACTTGATCATGGCACGTCAGTCGCCCGGATACGTGTTCGTCAAGGAGTTGGTTGCCGACTCGCTGACGCGACGGGCCGACCGAGTCATGCTCGATTACACCAAGGAAGCCGTCGGCGTGCGGTACGAGATCGATGGGGTGTGGCACAATGTGGAGCCGCGTGATCGCGAGAGCGGCGACGTGATGCTGGCCGTCATGAAGAAGATCTCGTCGCTGAACATGGACGAGCGGCGGGCGCGGCAGGAAGGTGAGTTCAAGGCGAAATACGGCAGCGCGAAATATACCTGCCAGCTGGTCAGCCAGGGGACGAAGACCGGCGAGCGGGCCATTCTGGAACTGATTCCCAGCAAATCCCCTTTCGGTTCGCTCGATGCGCTGGGGATGCGGGAAAAGATGCGGGACGATTTGAAAGAATACCTGGCGGGCGAACACGGACTGGTCCTGTTCAGCGCCATGCCGATGGGCGGTCTGCAGACCACCTGGAACGTCGGACTGACGGCCACGGATCGCTACCTCCGCGACTTCTCCGCGATCGAGGACAAGGCCAAGCCCTTCACGCATGTCGAGAACGTGGAGGTGACCACGTTCGACGGTGCTGCCGGGCAGACCCCGGACAGCGTGCTCCGCCAGGTGTTGCTGCGCGAACCCGACGTCGTGGTCGTGCCCGATTTCGTGACCGGTACGGCCGTCGATACGCTGTGTAACTACGCACTGGCCCAGAACAAGCTGGTGGTGTCGTCGATGCGTGCCAACGAGGGTGTGGAAGTGCTGCTGCGCGTGTTGGCCCTCAAGCCGGAGAATCCCGAGAAATTCGTGCAGTGCGTGTCGTGCGTGCTGAACCAGCGTCTGGTTCGCATCCTCTGCGAAACCTGTCGTCAGGCGTATGAGCCGCCAGAGCAATTGCTGCAGAAACTGGGTATTCCCAAGGGACGCGTCGAGGTCTTGTTCCGTGAGTATCAGCCGCCGCCACCTGGCTCCAAAAAACGCAAAGGAGAACCGGAAGTCTGCCCCGACTGCGGCGGACTGTGCTACAAGGGCCGCATCGGCATCTTCGAGTTGGTCAAAGTCACCGACGAAATGCGGCAAGCCATGCTGCGAACAGCCGCGTCTGGAAGTCCTGCGCCAGCTGTCTCGCAAAGCGGGCAATCGCTCGCTGCAGGAAGAAGGCGTGCTGCTGGTCGCTCGCGGGGTGACCGCGATCAATGAACTGCAACGTGCGTTGAAGCAATAGGAATCGATCCATGCTCAATCTCGTCTTGATCCTCATCTTTCTGATCGTGGCGGCGGCGATGTGGTTCCAGGGGTTGTGGAGCAGCATCGTCACGTTGATCAATTTGCTCCTGGCCATGATGCTGGCGTTCAACTACTTCGAGCCGCTTGCCAATCTGATCGACCAGCAGGATCGCTCCTACACCTATCTGGTCGACTTCCTCGCCCTGTGGGGCCTGTTTGTCCTCTCGTTCGGCCTGTTGCGGCTGTTTACCGACATGCTGTCGCGCAAACGAGTCGTCTTTGATTTCTGGACCGAAACGGTGGGGCGCAGCATCGTGGCCCTGTGGGTCGCCTGGTTGTTTGTCGGTTTCACGTGTGCCACGCTGCATACGGCTCCACTGGGCCCTCATCCGATGGGCTTTCAGCAGACCCCGAACTCGGGAAACTTCCTCGGCATGGCCCCCGGACGAGGGTGGCTCGCTTTCATGCAGAGCCGTTCTCGGGGAGCGCTGTCGCGTGGGGAATCGAACGCCGCTCGGCGTTCCCCGCTCCCCGAGGATCAGAATGTTGACGTCCGGATCTTCGATCCCGAGAGCCGCTTCATCCTGAAGTATTATCAGCGCCGCGTGAATTTTGCGAGTGAACCAGACTACCGCGTCGCACGTTAAATACAACTATGAGCGAGCCAAAGATTGCCGAACAGTATGAGGGGTATCGCGAGGATGTTGCGCAGTACCGGTCGCCCGCCGTTTCGGCGATCGTGACCCTGGTCCTGGGGATCCTCAGTTTCTGGCGATGTTCAAGCCGACGCTGTGGGTGTTTCCGCTGGTCACGTTCGGTGTGGGATTCGCCTCGCTGTACGCCTTGGCGAAGAACCCGTTGAAGATTGGCCGCAAGGCGGCGCTGATTGGGCTGGCGCTGGCCTTTTTCTTCCTGGCCTGGGGAGGCTCCCACTACTTCTCGCGCCAGCAGTGGATCGTCCATTGTGCTCGCCAATACGCCGACGCGTGGCTGGAGCTGGTCCGCGCAGACCAGTTACGTGACGCCCATCAGCTGCACCTGCCGAAGGCGTCGCGCATCGGGGAGGGGATGACCATGGATGACTATTACGCCGCTCATCCCTTGGCCCAAACAGATTTCGATGCGTTCTTTGAAAAACCGCCGCTGAAAACACTGCTCGAGCTCGGCCCGTCGGCCCAAGGTCGTCTTTCAGCGCGCCGGATTTCTTGATGTCCTGCCGAATCGCGACAAGTTGTATCTGGATTACCGAGCCGACTGCCAGGAGAGTGGCAGCCCGAGATCGCTGCCAATGCAGATTGTCATGGTCCGCGAACGCGATGCGGCCACCGGCGAACTTAACTGGTATGTCGACTCGGTGATTGTGCCAGCCCTGAACCGCTGATCTACTTGGGCGCGAGTGGTCGTGGGGTCGGGATACCTATTGACCGCTGCCATCCAAATTCGTCGGAGGCTTCTCGGTCTCTTCGCTTCGACCTTCGCTTCTACCCGCATCCTGGCCGGCGTCAGCCGCGGAGGTTTACCCGCATCGCGCCCCTCGGCGGCCTGCTTCTTGCCGCGGCCTTCGCCCCCGACCGCATGTTCCGCCACCAGCACGTGTGAAGGAAGGCGTGGGTGGCACGAAGTTCTTCCGCTCTTCTTCCGTCATCGGCGGTGGGATGATTGTCTGGGGGGGCAGTTTGTCACCCGTCGGTTCCTCGTTCGTGGATGCCGCATAGAGCAGCGGCTGCTCCCGGCCCGTGTAGACGACGTACAGGTTGTAAGTGCGATAAGGAAGCCCACTGCGCCAGCTGTAAACCTCGATCTTACCGTTGGGCAAAGGTGTGATACTGGTCGGCTTGCACAGCAGAACGGTTTGGACTTCATCGTCCGTCACAGTTCCGTCACCGTTGGGATCCGCTTCCGGATCTTCCAACAATCGCTGAACTGCCCGATCCCACTTCTTGATGCCCGGGCGTGCCACACAGTAGTCGTACAGCAAGCTGGCCAAAGCCACGCCGAAAATCAACAACAAGATGACCAATCGCGTTGCACTGGTTCCCTTCGCCGGGTCCGGGGAATTCGGTTCCACTTCCAAGGAAGTTGGTCGTACGTCACTCATCTTCTCACCTCGAATTGCCCGCGACTGGCAACGATGAAATAGGATCATGGATGTTCGCCGGCGGCACTGGCTGCCGAAGCCACCCTAGTCTAAACCCCGCGTGCTGGGTAATCCAGTACCACCCCTGGCAGGTCTCTGTTGGGCAGCCTGTCCGGTCAGTTCGCAGAGTCGGCCGAGGGGGCATCCGCAGGGTCGGGTGCACCTCTGCCCCAATGCCGCACGGACAGTATGAGCAACACCAGAGCAGTGAGCGGCAGCACGAAATGGGTCATGATCGTGAAGTACCAATTCAAGCCGCGGTGCTGCGTGGCGAGCAAATAAAGAAACATCGTGTAGGCGATGTAGAAGCCGAGGAAGGCGATTCCCTTCCAGCGGCTGATCGTCCAGTCGGTGTAGAAGACCGGCCAACACGCGGCGGACACGGCGAACATGATCGGAATGTCGAACCGCAGAGCCGAGGCAGGGACCGCAATCGGTTGTGGCGACACGACGGCACACAGCCCGAGGACCAACAAGAGATTGAAGATGTTGCTTCCCACCACGTTCCCCACCGCGATGTCGCGCTGGCCGCGGAGGCTTGCGACCAGCGACGTGGCAATCTCGGGAAGTGAGGTCCCCACGGCCACCACCGTCAGGCCGACCACCAACTCGCTTACTTGCAGCAGGCGAGCCACTTCGGAGGCACCTTCCACCAGCCAACGCGCCCGAGGATCAACAAGACGAGTCCGATCACGATGGCCGACAGATTGATGGCCATGCCAGCGGCTTTCGCGGATCGTGCAACAGGTCGTTCCTCTTTGCGACGTAGCGCCAATGCGGCGGCAGTGGCGCGCCGACTGCGGGCAATCGACACGATGGAAAACAGCACGGCTCCCAAAAGAAGCACCGCTCCCTCCTCTCGGCCGATAGTCCCATCCAGGCTGATGATCCATACCAGACCGGTCACGAGAATCATGATCGGCACGGTGACACGGACCAGGGTTCGCGAGACCAGCAGCGGCGCGGCCAGCGACGAGAGACCCAGGACCAACAAAACGTTGGAGATATTGCTCCCCACCACGTTGCCGATCGCCAGGTCGGGTCGGGGTGGTTGGGCGTGCATTGCTTGCACCGTGACAGCCACTTCCGGAGCGCTGGTACCGTAGGCGACCACGGTCATGCCCACCACGAGCGGAGTAATGCCGACAGCCACGGCCAGCCGCGAAGCGCCCCGCACGAGGGCTTCCGCACCGAGAACCAGACAGATCAGTCCGCCGATGAAGAGCAATACGATGGTCGAGGTGGTCATGGTTATCCACGTGGCTGGGAATTCCGCCGGCGCGGCGTCGCTGCGTCGGGCGGCTACGGCCCCGAGCACGAATCGTAACCGCTCACAGCCTCCAGCAGCAAAAGTATGAGTAAATACATGATTGCACAGTTACCGAGCCCTGCACGGTCGGAACTCCGTGAACGGTTACCCCGAATCTTACACGCGCGACGTCCAGGTGACTACTTAGGCGAGTGGGGAACGCACGATCTGGATCTGCTCGGCGCACGACAGCATCTGGTGGGGTTCCGGCCGTTCCGCGTCCGCCGCATCTTGCAGGGACTTACTATTCCCGCGGCTGGTCGGGAGTACTGCTGCGTGAATTATTGTGCGGGCAGGCAGGGGAGTGTGACGAGGATCTCGGCACCACGTCCGGCACAACTACCTACTTGGATTTGTCCCTCGTGTGCTTCCACAATGCGTCGGGCGATCGCCATGCCCAATCCCGTCCCTTTGGTCTTGGTGGTGTAAAACGGCTCAAAAATCCGCTCGCGCTGTTCCTGGTTCAGGCCGGGGCCGTTGTCGCGCACGGAGACGCGGATAGCCATGCCCCCGGAGAGAACGGTGGGACTGCATGTGATCTCGATCCGCACCGGATCGGAGCAGGCGGCCAGGGCGTTTTCGAACAGGATGCGGAACAGCTGCACCAGACGGAAATGGTCTCCGTAAAAAGTCAGCTTTGCCGTGGCCGTGTTTTCGACGAATTCGGCGATTCGTCCCTCCCATTGCGGCAGCAGGAGTTCCCAGGCCTCACGCCAAATACTCGCCAGGTGGCAATCCGAACAGTCGAGATGCACCGGGGCCGCGTAACCCCGCACTTCGTCGAACAGGCGATGCATGTGGTCCTGTGCCAGCTTGATGCGGCGCACCAGGTCCATCGCCTCGGCGTTTCCTTCGACCTCCAATTCCAGCATTTCTGCACAGGCCTGGATGCGCTGCAGTGCATTGCGGCTCTCGTGCGCTAACCCCGTACTCATCTGGCCGATGCCGGCCAGTCGTTCGGCCTGCAAGGCCCGCTGCTGTGCCTGATTCAGGTCGGTGATATCCTGCCCCACCGACAGCACCGCCACCGTCTTTCCGCTCACGTCCTTCAGCGTCTTGCTGGACCAGCTGATTCTCCGCTCACGGCCCACGTGCGTCATGATGGAGCTGACCATGCGGCTGGTTTCGGACTTCTCGACAGTCTCTTGCAGCACTTCCCGCAGCCGCTCCCGCTCACGATGAGGAATGAACGTATCAAACCAGTTCCTACCTTTCACGTCCTGCTGCAGAACACCGGTAAGTTCTTCCATATAGGGGTTGTAGCGTATGATGCGGCCGTGCACGTCCAGTATCAGGACGATGGCCTGCGCGTGCTCCAGAAGTCCCTCGCTGAACTCCTTCTCCTGGTGCAGCGCGTTCTTCATGCGCGCTCGTTCGGTCACCTTCTGCCGCCGCACGTGCTCCTGCTCGTACGCGTCCTCAATGATGGCCAGGTCGAGATCGAGCAACTTGTTGAGAGTGGAAATGACCTCTGGCAATTCCTGCGGTGAGCCTGACCAGTGCTCGCACATGATCGCGTGCATGCCGCTACGCAAACGCGACATGGCTGCATTCGTGTACACCTGGTCCAATCCGATGGCGACGTGCCGACGTCCCACCAGCGATCGATACTCGACGTAGTCTTCGTCGTAAACGCCGCTAACCAGCTGATTCAACCAGGCGAATAGCGATTTCTTGAGACGCGTGATTTGCGCTTCACCCCCCGTGATGACGCGAAACGCTGACGGATGTTCCTGAATCACGGCGTAGAAATCGTCGATAAGCTGGGGAAAATAGGGCGTGACCAGCCGCGCGATCGTCCCAATCCGATCCACATCCGCGTGCGACCAACGTGTGTATTGCTGGAGTTGCCGGTATCGCTCAAAAAAACTTCTGTGTTCCATCGGCGACATCGCGGGACCAGCGGAAGGTAATGGATAAAGGACGAAGCAGGCATTTTCGCATTGGGGCCGCACGTTGACCAGACCACTGGCGGGGTCGTGCCGCGTGCCGCCGGCTAATTCCCGATCGCTTGGGGGGAATCAGGCGACCGCGACAGTACACCGATGCGGCGGCGAATCTCGCGGCAATAGTGTGCCACGCTCCCCGTGTCGCTGCCTAACAACTGCCGACTGATGTCATGCCAGGGCAACCCTTCCGGCAAATCATCGACTGCCGGCATCCGATCCGCGACGGTGAAGCGGCTCGCAACCTCCGGGAGTGTCAGACTTCCTGCGAGCAGGCGTCGAGCGAATTCGATACCGGCCAAGTCCGCCGCAAGATCGCGATAGCTGAACCCGCTCGGCGTGCGCGAGTCGGCAATTTCCTTGGCCAGCCCAGCGGACTCGGCTGCCGGCGCCCCTACGATCGCCGTCAGGTAAGCCGACAGGAAGAAGTGCTGAGCCAGATCGCGGCGGCCGCGCAGCATGGGCTGACCGAGAACGCCGTGGCGCTCCTGGCGTTCTTGCTCCGTTTCCACGCGTTGACAGAACGTGCGGGTCAGACTGGTGCGCCGCAGCGTGTCGGTATCGTCCAGCGCGATGCCCAGTCCCAAGACGAGTGCCGAAGGAGCGACATCGGCAGGGAGCGTCATGGCGATGGTGGCTGCGCGATGAACATAGAACTCCGTCAACTCATCCGCCGAGAGCCGCCCGGCAGCAGGTTCGCCCCCCAGCTGACGCGACTTGGCAGCTCGACGGACTTCGCGGACCACGAGACGCGTGGCTTGGACCAACGGTGTGTCCCCGGCCGCGCCCAGCTGAAACTGGAACTGACGAGCAGACTTGTCGTTGGGTACCGCTTTGGCGAGCGCCCCGTAGATCTCCCACAGACGCTGCCGTGTGGCGGGGGAGAGATCAGCGACCGTCTCTACCTCGTGACTGCGGATCTCCTCGGCCACCAGGTTGATAATCAGCGCGTTCACCGGATCAAAGCCGATCTGAAATGTGCGACGAATGGCCTTGTCATCAGCCAGCATGGGACGCATGACCGACCCCGGATCGGGACTGTGCACGGCCCCCAGATAGTGACCGACTTCATGCAGCAAGACTTCATCCCGCTCCGGTTCGCTCATCGCCTCCGCCCATTCCCGGATCAAGATATGCGATTGGAGCATGCCGTGCGTGCTCCCCAAGTCCACGCGGCCGGCATCCCGTTGATAGCGGCCCGTGAAGCCAATCGCCAGGCGACCAGGCTGTGGACCGACGCGCTGCCGAAAATCAGCCAAGCCTTGCTGGAAATTAACCGGTTGGTCTCCCGATTCCCACGTCTCGACCGCCACGATGTTCAGCCGCAGACCAGACTGCGACTGCAGCAGATCCGAGACGCGTTCGATCCTCTTCCGGAGACGCGGTTCCCAGGCAGTACGGGGCGTCGGCTCGCGATTGTCGACCAGGATCTTCACCGGAATCACGCCCGTCCCCGGTTCCCCTGGTGTCTCAGCCAACTCGGCTGGCTGCTCGTCGCGCCCCGGCACGGCCTTGTCCGGCGATACGCTTGCCGCGGATTCTCCCCCCAGGTCGATCTGGCGGAACTCCAGCCATCCCTGCTGGTCGAACGCAAAAAAGTAGACAGCATTGGCATCGAGTTGATACCGTACCAATTCGCCGCTCACTTCGTACAGAATCTGGCACGTGCCCGGGTAAGGGATCACTTGTTGGCTTCCCGAAGCCACCTTCATGCTGCGCTGCTGCTTGCCCAGCAGCACGCGGAAAGGGACTTCTTGACGCGTGCGGTTGGCGATCACCACCACATCACCCCAGACCGCTGACGCGCTGCACCAGCTCCCGATGGCCACCAATACGAGCGGCCACAGCGCGGCTGTGCTACGCGGCATATTTCTCGGCAAAGACGAGAGCATAGAGAGCAACGGGTTGAGAAGAGACCAAGCGACCGGGGTAACTCGTGACTCTTCCTAGTATACGCGGGAACCGACGCCGACACCCGTCGGCACCCGGAATTTCCCGGCTAGGAATCTTACTCGGTGCGGTGCCGCAGCAGCTGCGGTAAGACGCCGCAGCCACGTTGGGTTGCGGCCAACGGTCGTGTGCGGAGAAGGGGGAGGGGGGAAGCGTGGGCGAGCCGCGGGGTTTGAGCTTCCAGTCGCTCGACTACGGCTCCGCAATCACGTGATAGTTCATGAGCCGATCGCCCCCCAATTCTTCCACCCGCAACCATAAGGTCTTGCCCAGCAGTTCACGACCGTCTTGCACCTTGAACGTATGCGTGACCCGACCCGGCCCGATGTCGAAGACCTGCATCCGCATGCGACGCCGACCCGGCGCAAAGAGAGAGCAGTTGAAGTTCAGTTTCTTCTCACTTTGGTTGATCAAGTGTTGTTCCACAATCAAATTGCCAGTGTCGTCCAGCCAGGTGCTGAGTTCAACGACGATGTCGCCATAGCCAACCTGTATATCGCGATAGACACTGAAGTGGTATTCCTTGTCGGCGATGACATCGAAATCGACTCGCACGCGTTGTGGGCCGCTGCTGGCGTTGGCATGCAGAACCACTTCGAAGTCCTGATCGAGTTCTTCATCGGTGGCGAGTTTGAAACGGAGTTGCGGATTGGAGATGTCCCAGACGTCGGGGACATTGAGCCGAACGGTTCCGCCCACGCCTTGAGTGAACGTATTGCGAAAGCGGAATTGAGCCGTTTGCTGACGGGCGAACACACTCGCCAACTTATTCGGCTCAAACGAGAAATTGAGTCTCCAGCGAGCCACCGCGAGGTCTAGTCCCGTGACGAAGACCGGCATCGTCCCCACGTTGATGGTTTGCTGTGCGTCCGGCGTTTGACCTGCAGTGGCCCGGTTCGTTTGGCGTCCCCAAGGGTCGAATTGGACGACGTCATCACCCAGATACAGGGATTCGGTCACGGGCCTGTCATTCCACACAACCATGACCGCTGCGTCGTCGCGAGAGAAAACGTAGTTGTGGCTGCCGTTGGGCAACTGCAGACTTCCCAGGTACTGAGCCCCGCCCACGACACGTGAGGTGATACACCAGGGGAGAAACAGATCATTGGGCGTTCCGTCTTCCAACAGCAGGCCCCGGACGGGTTCGAAAGGATCTCCCACAAATGCGACTTGGATGCCGTTGACCTTTGCCGACAGCATCCGCAGGACGAGATCCTGGGCGCGTATCTCCACGTCATACTTGTCGCACGACAGGGGCCAGAACGTGATCCAGTTGTGCGCCCCGGCCACCTGCGATTGAGTGGCGTAGTGCGCCAATTCCGCGCTGGTAAATGACGGTGATTCGGACATGGCCAGAAAATCCCAGGGGGGATCTTGCCCGGTGGGCGTCTCGTGAAGCCAGTTCCAGGCCAGTCCCAGACGCACACGCTGTCCGAACTGCCGCATGTGAGCACGAATGCCCCGGATTCTCTTGTCCAGGCCGCCATAGTCGATGAAGCTCTCGTCGTCATCCGCTCCCAGTTGCCACCACTGAATTTTCAGCGACAGTCGTATCATCAAGGGATCGATCACAGGGCCCCACAGCTCGGGGTCGAGAAACACCTCGGCCACGGTCAGGTGTTCCTTGTTCGAAAACTGACTGCGGACTTGTTCCGGTGGAGTGTCAAACACGCCCACCATGTCGATACTCTGCGAGCCGAGTTGATCGGCGAAAGAGGCGATCTGTTCACCCTTGGCTGGTTCCTTGTCAGGACTGTACCAGACTGGATACTTGATCCAACTGACATTCGCCAGTTGCAGCAGCGTCAACAGCTTGTCCTCCGACAACGGCTTGGCTCCGCGAGGGAGCGACCAGCCGAATTCCCCCTTGTGGCTCGTGCTCAGGTCTGGCACAACCGCAAAGGACGCGCATTGCTGTAGCGCGACGTTGGCGCCACCTTGGAGCGATGCGCGGACACGATAGAATCCGTAATCGGGAACGGGAGGGCGCCACGCGATCGAGCCGGCGTGTCGCGCTTCTTCCGATCCGGCGGGAGGGTCCATCGCCAGATCCTCGGTCTCCGTGACCTCCGTCGTCGCGTTGTCCTGGCTGATCAGTTGCAGTTGCTCGGAAGCCAGCGTATGGCCCGTGACGTCGAGTAGTTCGAACAGCACGGTCGAGTTTGGCTGCCGAGTTCCCGACACGGTGCAGATGAACGCCGAATCGCCGGGATGGGCGAACAAATTGAAGGGCTGCTCCGATTCAATCGTCATATGTGGCATTCTGGCGAAGAAGAGATCGTCAAACATCGCGGCGCCGGTTAGATCGGAACGCGTGGTCGGGACCAGATGCAAACCGATCACCGCGAATCTTGCCTCCGGGTGCGTGGGGGTCAAGGGGCCGATGCAGACCTCCTTCCACGCCGTGGCGTCCGTGACCTTCTCGGAAGTGATCGTTTCCTTCTGTTTCCGGTCGGGATCAAAGAACGTGACGGTGAAGTAGGCCACGTCGTGAGTCAGTCCTTCCGTCTTCAGTTTCCCTTGAAACAGATAGCTGAAGAGAGGGCTGATTTCGATCGGCGAGCTGTAAGCTGTTCCACCGCTGCCGTCCAATTCGATCCGCAGACAGCGCGATTGCTGTGAGGCGTGGGAGGGATCGTCCGCAATGCCAATGCGGATGTACGGCGGAAACCCCTGGCCGCGCAGTCGAGTCCAGTTGTCGGGCCAGCCATCATAATTCTGGTCGATACCACGCTCGAAATCCGTCGCGAAGATCGTCTCCGCGTACGGGTGGTCCATGGGCGCCACCGATGGAGCCGATAGAATGAGGAGGGGAAGCCAGACCATCATGGTGCGATCTCCGCCCACGAGGGGGCGGTCCTAAGTCTCTTACAGCAGGTGTCTACCGTGCCGCACGTCAATTTGGGAATCCAGTTGGCCAGTTTGCGCCAACCCTTTGAGAAAGCCTTGCATACGGCAGCGCGCCTGGGGGCTCGCGCCGTCGAAATCGACGCGAGAAATGAGGTCTTTTCGCCAGAACTCTCCCAGACGGCGCTGAGGCAATTGCGGAAAATGCTGGCTGATCTGAATCTGCGGGTGTGCGCGGTCGGGTTTCAGACCCGCCGCGGTTATGGCACGCTGGAGGATCTCGATCGCCGCCTGGCTGCGACCAAACGAGCACTCCGACTGGCTTTCGACTTGCAGGCACCCGTCGTGGTGAACCAGGTCGGCACGGTCCCACCCGAGTCGCAGGGCCCCGAGTGGGACCTGCTGCTCGACTCGCTCGGCCAGCTCGCCCACTACGGGCAGCATGTGGGGGCCGTGCTGGCAGCCGAAACGGGCAGCGAGTCGGGAGCCGATTTGAAGCGACTTGTGACGGCCTTGCCCGACGGATTAATGGCCGTCGATTTGAACCCCGGGAAGTTGCTGGTCAATGGATTCTCGCCGCATGAAGCCGTGGAACTACTGGGCCCTCACATCCGACATGTCCACGCTAGCGACGCCTTCCGCGACGTGGCTCGAGGTCGTGGTACGGAGGTTACGCTGGGACGCGGCGCCGCAGACTTCCCTGAATTGCTCGGCCTGCTCGAGAACCACCAATATCGCGGATTCCTGACCGTCGAACGGCAGGCCTGCCACAACCCCGAGCGAGAAATCCAGCTGGCGGTAGAGTACCTGCTCAATCTTTGACCGCCTCTCCAGTCGCCGCGTCGCGGGGTACTGTGCGACATCCATCGACAGCGCCATCCCCAGCCCAGCCGCCCTGCCCAGATTAAAAGTCGGACGATGCCAGGATCACCAATGCCAGGCAAGCCGTCTCGATGCGCATCAGGCGCGGTCCCAGTGAGACCAGTCGCCACCCGGCCGACTGTGGCCGACTGTCGTTCCGCCTCCGAAAATCCCCCTTCGGGTCCCACTGCCAGGTAGGCGGCACGCTGCCGGTCGCGTGACCAGGAGCCGTCGCCGCCCCGATCACCCGCTGGGTCCGCCACCCAGCGCAGGGCGAGTTCCGGAGCCGACGTGAGAAAGTCATGGAAGCTGGTCAGGGGCGTGACCTCCATCAAACGGTTCCGGCCACACTGCTTCGAGGCTTCCGTGACAAAGCGTTGCAGCTTGTGCAGACTTCGCGGTTCGGGATGAACAATACTGTGTTCGGTGCGCAGCGGGATGACTCGCGTTGTGCCGAGTTCCACTAATTTCTCAATCAACCAGCGTTGCCGGTCCCCTTTCGGCAAAGCGACCCCGACGAACAAGGGCCGAGCCGATTCTCGATCCACCATCGCCGTGGCCGTCACGGTCAATTCGACGTGCGATCTCTTGAGAGAATCGATCCGCGCCACGAACTCGCGACCGCTGCCGTCAAACAAGACGATTTCGTCTCCGATGGCAGCACGCATGACATGCTGCAAGTGATGTGCTTCCGAGCCCTCCAGAATCGCTCGATCCGACGAAATCGGCGTCTCAATGAAGTAGCGGTGTCCCATGGTGCCACAACGTTCTCTCAGGGTGAGTGAGGTGTTCCGCAACGGAAGATGAAGCACCCAGCGGCGAAAAAATGCTCCCGACCTAAACGCGACTGCTCCGCATTGTATCCGGCCCTTACCTGGACCGTTGGCTCCTCTCCATACGCCACAACTATCCTGTCACTGGCCCTTGCCCGGCTACGGCAGTTGCCATGAACATCACGTATTCTGGTGTGCCGGCACGCGCTTGCTGAGTCATCACGAAGGCAACGTGGTATCGGGCGAGCTTGGCACACCCTACCGCCTGTCACTGACCCAAAAGCCGCCATCTCGTTGTTCGACATAGTTTCTTTCCATCAGCCGCCTCCCCCTTATTGCCCCGCGGTCCATTCCGCTTCTCGGCCAGCTTTCTCACATGAGCAAGGTACTCCATTGAGAATGTGCGCCTTTCGGGAGGGCGTCAAGACTTGGCATTCAGCGAGACATTCTCGAAGCCCCCTGCGGGCCTTGGTCACATGGATCGCAAGTTGACGGACGACAATCTTGCCGGCGGTGCTCTCCTCCTGACCGCCGACTGCCAGAGTCCGCGCCGCTGCTTAATCCGTCATTCGACTCACCCTTGTAGACGATTCCATCCCTGACCTGCCACGCTTCGGAATAGGAATGACGGGGGAGGGGGAGTGGAGTGCCGTCGCAATAATACGCATCCGCAATCCAGGTCGTGTGTTGAATCACGTAGCCATCGACCCCTTGGAGGCCCCGGGCAGACGGGGGATACGTCAAGCCTGCTCAAAAAAGTCGTCGGCCGTCACGACCAGTGCTTTGTTCCGCGCATCCACGCGCTATAGCATGCAACGAGTCCTCGGCGACGGAAAGTGCTTCACCTCGCAGCCAGGCCAAAACAATCTCAGTTGCTGCCGCCAAGTTCGTGGCGGTCGTCGTCACCATGTCAGTTTCGTGCTCGCCAAAAAAAAGCTCCCACCTGATTCCTCGCCCTCGATGAATGGCTACTACTGTACGCGTTTCTGATTTGCCCCCGATGAGTCCGCTCGGCCCTGTCAAGGCAAGAAATCCCGCGCGCACTAGGGAGTCTAATAATTCGGCGTCGACCGGCGGGTGTTTTGTTGAGTCGCCAGTCCGCCAACGACTGCAACCCGGAGAGAGTTGTATGGCATTCATGCTATGGTCGCTTCATAAATACGATGTTAATGCGGCGGATCCGTGGGCAGCAAGCGTGCGCCGTGAATAACGGCCAGGACCTCCACACGATCCGAGCGCATTCGATAGATGATTCGGTACGAACCTTCAATCAGCTCACGAACCGTAACGAGACCGTATTCGGGAACAACTTCACCGGACTGCGGAGCGTTGGAAAGTTGCCGTGTGCGGTTGGTTATCCGGTCGACCATTCTAACAGCATATCGCTCCGAGTCGCGTGCGATGTACTCGTAGATGTCAACAAGGTGGGCGATTGCGGTTTCTGTCCAGACTACGTTCACGGCGTCAGCCCAAACCTGCGCCGCACATCTGAAACGTCAACGACACGGCCGGCTTCGGCATCAGCGATACCAGAGTCGACGCATTGCCGAACGTAGATTCGGTACATCAGGTCATCCCAGGTTGCATTGTCGGGGAGCGAATCCACTAAGCGTAAAGCATCGGTCTTCACGCCGTGATCAGCATCAGGCATTGGAAACCTCCTTTTCGGGGTAGAGCGAAATCAAGTCACCATGAATTATACGGTTATCCTTCTTCAGGCGCAAGCGACTGATGTGTCCTGCGGCATGCTGCGGTGCTCGTGGCGGACACCAAGAACCGTGAACCGAGGAGACAACTCCTACATGTGGGCTGACTAACTCGCCGTCGAAATCTGCCTTGGTCTGCCTCGAACTTCCGCGCCTGGTCGGACGCGGACGGCGGCATGATCCGGGCTCAAGCCACTTCCGGATTCCTGGTGACATCCACGCATAGCCGTGCGGAATATTGTGTCCGTCCACGTCGTGCTGCGCGGGTGGCCAGACATTCCACTTGCCGAGGGGTATTCACAGGCGTTTCTCGGAGGTGTCCCAAGGCAGGCAGCGCAATGCTATTAATCTTCCTGGCTAGTTCGCCTTTCCATTGTGAAAGCTAACAACGTCTGCGGTAATAGCAAAACGCTCCTTTAGTCCCCTATAGCAATCCCCGCGCCAGTGGTCAGTCTTTCGGTGGGGCTGAGGTCTTAAGAGATCAAGTCAGAGGTCAAATCTCTACAGTCCTAATTCGGCCAAAAATACGACGATAATTCGGCCCGTAACAACTCACCTCTTCCGAAAAGCCATTTGGGAAAGTGCTTTCTGAAGTCTTTCAGTCTCCTTCGGATGGCTTGGCGTGTACATGTGCTCCAGCAACTGAATGAAATTGCGCGGCTGAGGATACATTCCCATGACTTCGTGTATCCGTTCCGCCTCGCCTCTTGCCAACGGGAATTCGGCGTGTTTACCTGTTGAATCGAACACCAGCAATTTGTCGCAACATTCGGCAACGAAAAAGTCACAGCCGCTTAGATCGGTTGGATCGGGGAAAGCCATACCACCGTGCTCACGATGGGGAAAACTAAAACGCGATCGGTCAATCTGACTATTGGCAGTCAAAAAGACACATAATACGTTGCGCCGGTAGTCCGCAACCGCCACATTCCCTCGAGCATCAAACCGAGGTGCCTGCGGCCACCAATGGAAGAACGGCACGCCATCGTGCATCACCCATTCGTTGTAAAACAAAGGTCGCCAGCACCACAGCGAGAACTGAATCAACAATATGGGTAGAACCACAATTACCGCTATGGCGGCGATGTGCTTGCCAATAGACCTTTGGGCAGGGCGGCGATGCGCGCTTGCAAGATCCATATACTCTCCAAGGCAACTCTGTTGGTTTAGGTCATCGCAGTTGCTTCTCGGGACCATAGACTAGAACTGAATCACACTTCGATAGATATAGAAAAAGTCACCAAAGTAGCCGGTTAACGTCCCGTTTGCTTTCTTTCCGCACAACGGACAATCAGGGCGAATCGCGGGAACAAACGTGGAGCACCGATAGCCGGCACTCGTCCAGGCGAGTCTCCCGCGGGTTGTTCCATCTCCAACGAACCATGACACTGTGCGCCACGCCAGGACTAGGTTCAGTGCATATTGCTCCGTCCAATAATTGTATCCGGGGCCAATCTCGTCCCAATTCACCATGCTACACAGATGGTTTGACAATCCCCATATGAAGTAGTTGACGTCGGACGCCCAGTGGCACTGTCCATGCACAGAAACCGTTCCGCGACACTTACTGGTTCCGCACCCACTCCGTGAAAACATATACTTGTCATTTGAGAATAACTGGTTGATCTCCCAGCCAAACGGAATGTCCTTACCCATGCACGCCAAAAGAGCGCTCCCGGGGTCGCGAAGCACCGTTAAGAAGAACTTGCTATGAGCCCTCGTCTTCAGATCGTCCAACATGTGGCCGATTTCCATTCCACAACAACCCGCTTGAAGGCCAGATGGGTCCACAAGCAGAAGCGGACGGCCATTCGCATAAGTGTAAAGACGATGAACACTAGCGTATCTAATAGGATCCCTACTACAGAACCTGCCCAGCTGCGCGTGGTACATGCGGTGCCGGTAGTAGTACAGTCCCGTCTCGCCGTCCAACCGCCTACCTGTGTAAGTATACTCAACGGCGTAGCTGGAGGCACCGCAAGGATTCGACCAGCTAGCATGGTAGATCGCGAGTACCCCGTACGGAGTGTAGACGTACCGTTCGATCGCGTCCCCACCGGTGTCCAACAAGGTGGTCACGTTGATGTTCGCATCATCCAGATTTTAGACCCGGACGTCACACAGGGAGTCGGTATCCGTATGCTCGTCCCGCCGCACGGTCGCGCTAACGTAACGACAGGAGTTGCCCGTCGGAGAGAAGAAGCATCCGCGTCGACACTACTGTACGAATTCAAGTCCCTGCTGGCCGATTTGAAACAGAAAGCAACTTCATCAGAAGCCGGTGGACGCCCGTGACGGAGTCCGCTCCCGCGCCAAGGGAAGCGACCGTCGTGGCAGGGCCTGGTGGTGTGCGGGAAGATGCGACGCGAGCGCGCCGGGGTGGATGGAGACGGCCCGCAGTCGATGATTGCCCCACGTTCTCACAATCGGAATGCTGCGCGTCCAGCGGCGCGCCAGGCTGGAGTTTTCCCAGCTTGCCCGGACCTCCACAGCCGACGTTATCTGGTCGGCGAATTCTCGGTGGACCGACTTTCCCCCAAAGTCTCTGTCGCGGCTGTGCCGATTAGGTAAGGAGTAACGGGATGAACTGCTCTGGCGGCAAGCACGGTTCGGCGGCCCGACGCCACACCTCGCAGGACTGCTTGGCCAACGATCCAGACTGACGCTGGAGCAGGCCCCTTGGCGGCAGCAACCGGTTCGGCCGCCGGATCGACGATTTGGTAGAACTCCGGTCCACGACGAGCGAGGATCTGCAAGGATGTATGAATCACATTGGGGCCTCCGCGAATCACCCTTTCGCGGCCTTGCTGACCCGCGTTTCTTCTACTGCAGCCCCACGCATGATGAGGCTTTGGCTCGGCTGAGTTTTCTGATCGAGAACCGCCGCCGACTGGGTCTGCTATCAGGCGCCGCGGGGAGTGGCAAGACGCTGTTGCTGAGAGTCTTTGGCCGTGAGTTGAAAGGGGCCGGGTGTCAGGTTGCCAACGTCAATTTGCTGTCACTCAGTCCCAGTGAGTTCCTGTGGGAATTGGCTACGCAGCTGCATCGCAATCCGCATGATCGGGCGACTCCCTTCCAGTTGTGGCGGAGTATTGTGGATCGCATCACCGAGAACCGCTACCAGCAGGTACCGACGGTGATTCTGCTGGATGACGCGGATGAAGCACATCCGGAAGTCCTTTCGCATGTCATTCGCCTGGTGCGTCACGATCCGTCACCGGAGGCTTCCGTGACGACGGTGCTGGCGGTCGATCCCCGTGCCATCAAGCGTTTGGGTCGCCGCCTGCTGGAAATGTCGGATTTGCGGATCGAGCTGGAGTCCTGGGAGCGGGACGACACCGTTCATTTCTTGCAGGATAGCCTGGTCAAAGCCGGGTCCCAGACCGCTGTTTTCGACGGTGATGCCGCGACGCGACTGCACGAACTCACCCACGGCGTGCCGCGTCAAGTTAGCTGCCTGGCAGAACTGGCGCTGCTGGCCGGAGCTGGTCGGCAGCTCCCCGTGATCGACGCGGCGACCGTCGAATCGGTCTATGAAGAGCTGGTGCTGGCGAAGTGACGGACGCGGACCGTGCCGCGGAGAGATATCGCCGCGACGGACTTTCTCCGGCGGAAATCGGCCCGCGCCAGCATGGTGGCGGTCGCCAGACGCGGGAAAGCCGCGAAGTAACCCTGTTCAACACTACTTGGCCAGCCGCAATCGCCCTCGCTATGGGGTCCGGCGATCGGCTGCAAGTCGTTCTCTGTATGCTGCTTGCGTACGCGATCTCCGCGAGCTCGCCTGACCGCTCGGACGACCCGGCAGCGATGATTCTCGGCGTCCTCTTGCCCCGGCCGCGGCGAGGTAACAGGGAGGCTATTCCACTAAGAACCATGCTCGGAATGCGAATTACTGACTGTCGCTGATCTGGCCCTCGCGGAGAGGTTCGCTAGAATGGCCGGTTTGTAGCCTGCGGGCCTGGAGTAACACGATCATGCCAACTGACCGCCCCTTGCGGGGCCCTGATGACCAATTCGAGATCGACTTAAGGCAGCCGGGCTTGGCTGCCCTCTGGGCTTGGTTGTGGCCGGGAGCAGGCCATCTATATCAGCGTCGGTATGCCAAAGGCATCCTGTTCATGGTCTGTATTCTCACGACCTACTTCTTTGGCTTGGCCATGGGTGGCGGGCACGTGGTGTACGCCGATTGGGACCAGACTCCGAAGCGTTGGCAATACGTCTGCCAAATTGGGGTCGGACTTCCCGCCCTGCCAGCCTTGGTGCAGGCACAACGGCTGAGGACGAAGCGAGAAGCCCTGTTTGACGGCCTGATGGCGCCTCCCATTATCGACGCTCGCGGCGATCAACTTTCGGAGTGGCACAAAAGGTACGGTTTGTATTTCGAGTTGGGCACGCTCTACACCATGATTGCAGGTCTGCTGAACGTGCTGGCGATCTACGATGCTTTTGCCGGCCCAGTGATTATCGCCGTGAACGAAGAGGCTGCCGATGAGGATGCCAAGAAGAAGGGTGCGTAGAATCTGGGAACGAGTGAAGTAGGCCTTTAGTAGGTTTGGATTTGAACATGAGTCTGCCGGTTCTGTTTGCGAGTTGGGTCAACAGTCAATTTTGGTACGCCATACCATTGATTGCGGCGATCAGTCTGGTTTACGGTGCCACACGCCATGAGAAGATGGTGCCGATTCTCCACAATGCTTGGCGGACGGCCAAGTGGATCGTCGGTTTCATGCTGATCATCATCGCCATTCTGTCAGTCGTTTCGTGGTATTGTTAACGCACTCGACAGTGTCTTGACAGTATCTGGGGGAGCGTCGCGCCACCTGGCGCCCCCATCCGGCTTCCTTCTTCCTTCCGCTCGCCGACTTCCCCCATTCCGCACATCTGCTGAGCAATCACAGACATCTTGCCCCGAAATCCGTTTCCGGGTATGTACATGCCGCTTGTCTTGGTCGGTTTTCGAGCTGTTGGCTGAGCCCCTACGGGTGTTCCAGGACGGTGCCACGGTGCGGCGTCCGCTGCTGTGCGTCCTGGCGTCGTTGCCAATGCACCGAGCCGTGCATGTCCGGCGATCGGAAAGCCTCCTTCTTCTCAGATTCGACTGTTTTCCCGCTCTGCCAGTGAAGATGAAGTTCTGCGAGCGATTTACTGATCATTACTGCTCCACGCCCTGCCGCAGTTCCGCTGACAGGAGGCGGAGGACGGGTCGTGGCCGTGATGCTGCTATGCCTGGCCGTATCGGGCTGCGCTTCGGTGCCCCGCAATACCGCTGACGAAATGCTCAAGCCCTCCAACAACCGCAAGTGGAAGGCCAGCATGGCCGTGCTGCCCTATGCGCGCATGCGGGGTGACCAGGTGAAGGTGTACAACGTTCGCAATTGCAGCTACGTCGACGAGGATACATACGTACTGAACTATGAAGATCGCACTTACGAACTGGACGATCTGGAAACACTCGATTTCATTGTCTGTCCCTTTGCCGGGACTCCGAGCCTGGCCCACACAATGCTCAGTTTTGGATTTCGCGATGGCCGGTACCTGGCGATCTCGGTGGAAGTCAGGTTGGAAGAAGGCGAAGTCTATTCGGCCATCGGTGGAACCATGAGACAGTTCGAAGTCATGTACGTGGTGGCGGACGAGCGGGATGTGATCAAACTGCGCACCGACATACGTAAGGCCGACGTCTACGTCTATCGATCTCGCGCTACCAAGCAGCAGGTTCGAGCGATGTTTGTCGACGTCATGAAGCGAGTCAACACGCTCAAGAAACGCCCCGAGTTCTATGACACGCTGATGAACAACTGCACGACCAACATCGTGGCACACATCAATCGCATCAAACCGGGCACCATTTCCTGGGATCCGTCGTCGTCGCTGCTGACCGGCTATTCAGATCGATCGGCCTATTCGCTGGGTCTGCTGGTCGACTACGGTACGTTCGAGGAGACCAAGCGGCGAGCCCACGTGAACAACCTGGCCCAGCGCTTCGCCGACGATCCACGCTTCTCAGAACGGATCCGTGGCCAGGATGGGGGCACCCGGTTAGTGGAACGCGAGACGCCGGACCAGCGGCGGTAGAGGCCACTTGTGTCCGCGGTGAATCCTCCGCTCGCACCACCTCGCCAGGATGGTGTTTCTTCCGCGCGTCGCCAGCCTTTCGAGTGTCGAGGACGTCGAATGACGCTCTATTGACGCTGGGTAATCCACCTGAAATGGGTGGTAATCGGAGGCGTTGGAGAAAAATTCACAAAATTTCCATTTTCTCGGCCCGCTTTTGACCACGGAATGCGATGGACCTTACAGAGGATTGTGGCGCGGCGAGCGATTCCCTGTATGGGGAAGTGCGTCCCAAGAAGGGCTAACGAGCACCTCGATTAGAATCGGCGACTGTGGTGCCCTGGGGTCTGATAGTGTTGGGGCAGACGTTCACGCCTCTGAGCGACGCGAAACCCAGGGCACCCAGTTTCCGTTTCTATCTTTATGGCATTCTGCCAGTTTAGCCACACTCGCGATTCGCTGGCGAAGGGAGTCTTCTATGAACGCCTCCTCGGTATCAGGACGGTATGCGCGCCTGCTGCAGATTCTCAGTCACCTTCAGTCAGGCGGCGGTTTGAACGCCGACGAGCTGGCCGGCCAGCTAGCATGTCTGTCGGCGCACCATCTTTCGGGACCTGAGTTTGATGCGCGGGGCCGGGGTGGAGATCAGTTTCGATGAGAAAATGGACTGCTACCGGCTGCAACCGCAACGCGATGTGGTGGTGATGCCGGCGCTGGAGCACGAGGAATTGACAACGCTGATCGCCGCCGTGCACCTCAGCGCGTTGCGAAATCTGCCCACCTGCAACGACTTGCTGCGGCGATCGACCAGCAAATTGCTCGCGCATTCGCCGAACCATGTCCAGCATCATGCTATTCGTTTGATCAACTCCTGCTCGATCCGGTCGGCGGCCGAAAATTCGTCGGCACGCGTCGCCGTGGTGATGCATCACATCCTACAAGCGATTTCCCAGCGTCGCATGCTTCGCCTTACGTTCGTCGACACCAAGAAAGACCAGGGGATCACCACACGCTTTGCACCCTACCAGGTGATCGCCGCCGCCGATGCGTGGCAGGTCGTTGGCAGATCATCGCGTCATCGCAGCGTGCGCACCTTCGATCCGCGCAACATCAGCCAGACCGAGATGACCGACGAAGTCTATGCGATTCCACCCGCATTCCAGTCCCGCTCCTGAAGCGACTGGCCGCCGGGATGAATAGCAGGGCTCGCACCAGCGAAACGGATTCGGCCGACGCGCGCGATGGATGCAGTTTCATGCACCGCATCGCGTGCGCCTGTTGGCCGCATCCGGAACCGGCCAGCGGGCCATCACCGGTTCCGGTACTCACGACCCTCGATCGACGATGATCTCGCCTAGATTGGATAATCGACGCTGCAATACGCGAGATTTGACCTCAGGTAATCGCCGTCGGTCGTTATCGCCGTGACGTACCCGTCTGTCCCGGGAGCAAAGGTCGTGGTGAATTGGAAGTTCCCCTCCTCATTGACAGCGGTAGAGCTACTGATCAAACCGCCAAACTGGACGATTAAGCCGGCGACGCTCTTGTCGTCGGTCACATGCCCGGTGAACTGCCAAATGTTGCCTTCTCTTGCGACCGTGAAATTGGTGATTTGGGGTGGAGTTCCAATGCCGCCGCCCGGACTGCTTTGGAGAAGTGCTACCGGGGTTGCCACCGTATCAGAGGGGAGCACGAGTCCCACCAAGGACGCATCGAGTGGAACAGTGCCGGTGGAGGTGTTGGGCAGGCTGGTGATCACCGCGTCAGCAATCGTGTCGGACAAGTTTGCCGCCAGTGCTTGGTCCGTCGCCAGTGGCTCGACCAACTGAACAGGTTTCGTGACCCCCGCGTCGATGTCCACAGTCTGATTGCTGTCGAGCAGTTGGACCTGCACGGCATTGACTTGCTCGGCGGGCACAGCAATCCACTGTCCAGCCATTTCGATTTCCACGACTTCCTCGAGCCGGAAATCGACGAACTGCCGGACCACGATACTCGCCACGTCGGCCGCCGGCTGAACATGGAGTACGCCATTGACGGCCAAGTAGACAGGTGTTTCGGCTTGGGCAGCGGATACATCTGCGGTGACAGCATTCTCGACCGGTGGAGCCGACGTGGTCGCGGCTTGCACGTCGCTGCCTAAGTCAACCGGCGCGTCAAGTTGGATGACATCGGTTATTCCGGAAAGAACGAGTCGCCTGTCGAGTTGCTCGAGGCGAGGGCGCCTGCTTTGCCTTTGAATTGACTGTCGACCGCTGCGTTTCTGATTGCGCAGGGGATAGCCGGGGAGAAACAATCGGGTCATGATGAATTCCTCAAAAGGGAAAAAGGACTGTCAGCGCGCAGTTAGGCGCAGTAAAACCGCGTGCGCTTATCCATTGGGCGCGAGATCGAGTGGCTCGAGTCCGCAGCATTCCAGCATCGCTGCGGCACTGACGCGGTCGGGAGCAGAGTGCTCTACTGCGACCTTGGCAAAAACTCGCGGTAGAAACCGGCCACTCTATTACAAGGATTTCTCAAATCCGGGCCCTTGTCAAATGTGCACCCCCAAGCTGGTTATTTTGCGTCTGTCATGTTCAGGGGACGGCAAAAGGGGGGGTGGTCAGGCGACTGGCAAGTGAAAGCGCCCCGACGGGTGGGACAATTCTTGCCGATCGTCTTTGCAGTTGGCTCGGCACAATGTCCGCCGCCACGGTGACCGGGTGTTCAGGCGGGGGAGGAGATGGGAGCATGCCCCGCGGTCCCCCGTGTCGAGAGACCGGCGAGAGATGAGTGCTGTGGGTGTAGCGACCGTGGAGGATGACTCCAGACGCCGCGCTGGTCCTAGCGGGAGAGAACTCCGTCGTGCGCCCCGGTCGTGATTCCAGCGCGGAGCGCCGTCACATCGCGTGTCTTCTGTCCAGGAATCCATGGGCGAAACGAATTCGGAGGCGCGAGGAGTCGCCGCTGAGTGGGTACAGGACGGACGTTGACGGCGTAGTCAGCCAACGGATCCGTGTAGCGGGAGTCGAATCCGGAGCGATGCAGGAGTTGATCGCGATCGAACCCACAGTCAAGTGCGCGGTGCAGGTGACTCAAGATCTTCTCGTCCCGGTCGGACGAGTGGTTGTGCATGAAATGGAGCTTTGCTGCCATGTAGTGCGCTAGTGAGCTGTCGGGGTGCAGTTTGACAGCTTGCTCCGCATCCTCAATTGCCATCTCCCGGTACGATCTTCCATCGGGTGCGAATTCTCGAGAGTATTCCGAATATATGGTTGCTCGATTGAGATAGGCTTCCTGACAGTTTGGATCGAGTTCAACTGCCCGTGTGAGGCAGTCTATCGCATCCGGATTGAATCCTCGGAGTCGATGCGCATAAGCCAGGTTGTTGAGAATAGCTGGCGTCTCATAGCCATATTCTTGGAGTGCCTGACAATAGTAGTGGATCGGAGGAATGGTATCACCACTGAGCTGAGCCGAATAGGCAAACCAAGCCGCCGTGAGACCATCAGGTGCCTTCTCGTGAACTTCCTCCATATCTTGCGTAGCATCTTGATACTTTCCGAGCGCAACGAGCGCCTGGCCGCGTGCGAACAAGGGCTGATAGGCATCGGGCTCAGCATTGTGGGCGTCGGTGAAGCACTGGACTGCTTGCTGAAAATCATTGGCCTCGCAGGCACGCACGCCGGCCAGATACCGGCGGACGGCGTAGGGAGGCCGGGAGGCCAGTCCCAGGCCGATGGATGCGGCGAAGATTCCCAGCCCGGCAGTGCTGGTGGCAAGCAGAAATTTCCGTCGGCTAGCCCAATGTCTCAGGCGGGCGGCACGCGTCAAGCGAGCCCGCAGCAGGCTGGCCAATTCTTGAGCCGACTGGATACGGTGTTCTGGCTGCAGTTGCAGGCACTGGTGCACAAGCAGCGCAAGTTGCGGATCCACAAGCTGGTTGATCGCTGAGAGTGGTTCGCAGCCCGCCTTCTGTTGGTCCAGGATACGCGCGGCCGATACCGCTGCTTCTTCACTTGGTGATTGGTCTCCGAACGGCAGTCGACTGGCCAGCAGTTCGTACAGAATCACGCCCATCGAGAAGATATCGGATCGCGGATCGCCCAGGCTTTCTTCCTCCAGTTCCTCCGTCACGACGCTGCGCAGTTGTTCGGGTGGCATGTAGGGAAGCGTGCCCCCCACAAGCGTGCGCTGCAGGCGCTCGTCGCTCGACAGGTTGAAATCCAGCAGCAGGGGGCATCCCGCCGGTGCGAGCAGGATGTTGGAGGGTTTCAGGTCGCGATGGCAGATTCCCGCGTCATGTGCGTGGGCGAGAGCATCGGCCAATTGCGCAGCGATATGTACGATGCCGTCGACGAAGGTGGTGCGCTGCAGATATCGGTCAGGTTCGGTGTAGGTGGCTGGAATCGCGTCGAGAATGGCATCTCGGCGGGCCACGTCACAGATCATCTCGGCGTGCCGCGGAGAAACTTCGTTGGTGGAGGCGGCATCGAGCACATTGAGCAGAGTGCTGCGCCCCAGGTAGGGCATGCAGACGGCGGTCAGGTGCGACGATTCGTCTTGCTGCACCGAGTAAACCGGCACGATATTACGATGGGTTAATCGCCCGAGTGTTTCCGCTTCGCAACCCCCCCACGGCGAGACCTTGACGACGACCAAGCGATTTCCGAGGGCAGGTTCCGTGGCCAGGTAGACGCGGGCAAACGCGCCGCGACCGATCTCCTGCATTAGTTGGAACCCGAGAAAGCGTGAGCCGATTTCCGGCCAACTTGTATCGGCCAGACTCTGCGTTGACTCCGCATCTTCCTCCGTGCACTCGTGAGCGGCCAACAGCACGCGCAACGATTTGCGGACCGTTGGAAATCGCTCGCAAAAAGTACTCAGTAAGACCCTCTCGCCAGCCTCTCGGCGCAGGCAATATTCTTCGTACGCCAGGTCGAGCACCAGCGAATGCTGCTCGCATAAATCAGGGTGACGCTCGAGGATCTCGCACGCATCGGGACTGCTGCCCGAACGCCATGTGCTGATCACTTGCGATACCAGTGATGCGGCTTCCAACGCTGGTGAAGTTTCCATGATCTGTTATGCCTGCCAGAAAACGTCTGCATGCAGCTACGTTTCGGGTTCCGATTCGGGTCGCGACGAGCGAGTCAGTCGTTCGACGATTTTGCGCACGGTCCGTTCGTTGATTCCCAGCCGTTGACTGATGTCTACATAAGTGGCTCCGCCAAACCTCATGACGAGGATTTCCTGGTCTCGCTTCGACTGCCGTTGCATCAATCGCTCCCACTCTTCGCGAGCCATCGCCACGTGGCTCGGAGACATCTCGGGCGATTTCGTCGCATCATCCTCCCCGTCCGAATCAGTCAGGGAGCACTCATTGGTGACCCCGTATTTCGTGGATCGAATGCGGCGCCGATATTCAGCAATCACCTTATGGCGAGCCAGTGCGGCCAGGTAACGCAAGAGATCGTCGGGGTGGCGGAACGAGCGGATCTCGCGAGGGTTGCGAAAGAACGAAGCCCACACCATCTGCACGAAATCGATGCTGTCAAATTTGGATTGCATACGACGATCCATTTTCCTGCGCACAATCCGCTGTATGGATGGACCGTACTCCGAGATGAAATGCCAGACGGCATCGGGCGATCCGGAACGGACGTCCTCCAGCGCTGCTCGAAATTGTGTCTTTTCGTCGACCATCCCATACCCCTCGCACCGACAATCCGCAGGTCGAAACTGTCTGTTCCTTGCGCAGTCGTGACGAGCGGTTCGAGCAAATGCTTCGACGCCTGAGACCAGGTGTCTGGAAGAGCGTGTTGCCCGCGAAAACAATTCGGTGTGCTCAGTTGCCTGCCCACTCGATCAGGTTACCAGAAATCAGGTGCAAAACGCCACTTCCTTCTGCAAAAAATGGGACCACACGCGTCAATTTTCGAGCATCGTTGTGGAATAGGCTTCCAGCCTGGCAGCCACGAAACATCCAGGAAAGACAGGCAAGATGCCGATCCCACTTTTCCTGTTCGTGAATAGTGCGGGTTAACACGGCCCAGTTTCCACATCTTGCTGTGCCTGCGCCGAATACCGTGTTCGGCCCAGCCCCCTGGTCAGCTATTGGCTCCCCGCCAACAATGTCGGCTACCGGTATCGCGCCCCCAGCGAACGGCGACGGGTCGAACAAGCGATCCGTGACTATCCTGCATGGGGTGGGGCTCCTGTTATCGTCGGGGGGGGCGCTGCGGCCGCTGATCCAACTCCGGGCTGGGAGTCCGCCGCGGAGGAACGTGTACCGACGATCATGACCGTGTGACACATGACTGATGCTCTGGTAATCACTACCGCCCTCACGAAACGATATGGCGACGTCACGGCGCTGCACGGTTGCGGGCTGCGCGTCCGACCGGGTGAAGTATTCGGCCTCTTAGGGCCCAACGGTGCTGGCAAGACAACCCTGTTAAGGCTTTTGTTGGGGTACCTCCGCCCCACCTCCGGTTCGGCCACCATCGAAGGATGGGACTGCTATCGACACTCGTTGGAGGTTCGGCGCCGAGTGGCATATCTTCCAGGTGAAGCCCGCTTATTTCGCCAAATGCGTGGTCGGGAGGTGCTGCGGTTCTTCGCGGACATTCGCGGCGGACAGGTCCTGGACCAGGCCGTCAAGCTCAGCCAATCGTCTGGATCTGGATATCGAACGCCGTGTCAGTAACATGTCGACTGGCATGCGACAAAAACTGGCACTGGCCGCCTCGCTGGCCACGGACGCGGCACTGGTCATCCTCGACGAACCTACGGCCAACCTGGACCCCACTATTCGAGGGACCGTGCTGGAACTGGTGGAGGAGGTGCGGCAGCGGGGGCGAACGGTCCTGTTCTCGTCGCACGTGTTGTCGGAAGTGGAGCAGGTCTGTGATCGCGTGGCCATCTTGCGCACCGGGGAACTTGTCCACACGCAGATCATGTCGGAGCTGCGGCAGCGACATCGAATCTACGCGCGCGTGCACGGACCGTTGCCCCCAGCACCATTTCAGCTGAACGGTCAGTTGCGGATCGATACACAGCCGGAAGGACGCGTGGTGATTGAAACACCCGGCGAGTTGTCGCCGCTGTTGGGTTGGCTGAGTACGTTGCCGTTGGACGAAGTACGCATTGAACCGGTCGGACTGCGCGCGATCTACGACGAATTCCACGTGGAAGTGACCAATGACCAATGACCAATGACCAATGACCAATGACTAAAGACCAATGACTAAAGACCAATGAAACTGGCACTACTGCGCAAGAGTATTCGTGAATCGCGTCTGCTGTTGTTGTCGAGCACGATCATTTTGTTCGCGTTCTGCTGGGTGCGTGTATGGATTGTGAGCCTGTTGCCGACGGAGCGTTTCAAGACGATTGTCGAGCAGTTTCGGGAATTCGAGCGATTCGTACCGGTCTCTTTTGAACAGCTGTTCACCTATCCCGGACGTATCGCGTTGACGTACGACGAATTGATCGTCGTCATGTGCATGGCGATCTGGGCCATCGCTCGCGGATCGGACTGTGTGGCGGGCGAACTCTCTCGGGGCACCCTGGAAATGGTGTTGGCTCAGCCAGTCAGTCGCAAGAGAGTCGTGATCACGCAGGCCACCGTCACGGCGTTGGGCGCGGCCCTGCTGGCAGTGGCAACCTGGGGAGGGATCTATGCCGGCATCCACACAACTCACGTCGACGAACCGGTAGCGCCACCCGCGGTCACGTTACCGGTGTTCGGGATGAACCCGGCCGACGCGCTGCTCAAAGGTGAGACGCGCCGAGTACCCATGTCGACGAGAGTCGCTGCGGGCGACATGTGGCCGGCGGCGGCCAACTTGTTTTCACTCGGATTCTTTCTGGCCGGGCTCAGTACGCTTGTCTCGTCACTGGATCAATACCGGTGGCGGACGATTGGCATTGTGGCCGCCATTTACGTGGTGCAGTTGATCATGAAGATTGTCGGTCTCGCCGCCGACAACCTGAAATGGCTGCTCAATTGGACCTTTTTCACAGCTTACGACCCGGAGCGTTTTGTGAGCACGGCGCTGCACACGCCGCACGATGCGTGGCGGATCGTGCTGGTCGACGATCGGGGTGCATGGCTGGCGCTGGGGCCACTCGGTTTCGATATCTTGTTGATTGGTATGGGCTTGGCAGCCTATGTCGCCGCCACGCTGATCTTCTGCCGGCGTGATCTTCCTGCGCCGTTGTAGCGAGTGAGTGGGCAGTGCAAGGTGAGAAGTCGGGGTGGTGATGGGGAGACGATGGTTGCCTGTAAGCGTTCACGGAGTTCCGACTGCGCAGGGCTCGGTAACTGTGCAATCTTACGCTTACTCCCCTCTCCCTCCCCGGCAGTCACAGACAACTTCACTCAACTCAGCATGAACCGCACTCCTTTGCCAGCGGCATAGACGCGAGTTTTGGACCACTCCCGCAGAAGAAGAGTATGAGTAAGAGTAAGAGTATGATTGAAACTAGAGTAAGTCTTTGCCGCCGGAGGCTGTGAACGGATACGTTTGCCTTGTCAGCACGGATTGGGTGGGCAGCGCGATTCAGTTGTTCGCTCGTCCACGGCACCCGAGTATCGTATCTCTCATGGCATGTCGCTCGTATCGGCTCATCGCTCATGCTTCATTTTGCATCTCTCACTACACTCACTACTCACTACTCACTACTCACTACTCACTACTCACTCGCGTCTTATCGTTCTGCTGGCGATAATACTTCAGGCCAGGGAAGAAGAAGCAGGCGGCCGACACGATTCCGAAGATGAGATGTTCGTAGCTGGTCCACACCGCCATCAAGCCAGCGGTGAGAAAGAGTGCCGCGGCCTGGATGTAGAACAGGCCGGACAGAATGCCCGCCTTGACCAGAAACACCATGCCGGCGATGAGCCCCAGCACGGGTGACAGTTTGAGCGGTGGCAGCCCGAGGTAAGCTTCCAGTGGAAAGAGAGCGATAATACAGAGCAGCGCGGCGGCCCAGACATGTGCGATCTGTCGCTCCACGAAGGTGACCGGACCCTGCCGGTGACGTAGTACCCAGAAGACGACCGCCCAGGTGCCGAAGCCGGCCGTCCACAAACAAAAGTAGTACCAGCGATTGTCGACCTGGTACCAGTAGAGGATGTTGGTCAGCAGGCAGGCCACCAGCAGAGCCAGGCTGTGCCACATCCACAGCAGCCCCCAGTTTTCCAGCACGGTGGCGTGGTGGGTTTCCCGGAACCAGCGGGAGAGGATCTGATGCAATCGGCCGCTGCGAGCTGCGATCGGTTCATGGTTCAGGAACGCTTCCAGGTCGTCTGCCAACGCTCCGGCACTGGCATAGCGCAGGTCCGTGGGCTTCTGCAGACACTTGACGGCGATGATTTCCAGATCGCGGTCAACCGCTCGATTCCGTTGCCGTGGCGGCACGGGATCCTGCTCGATCACTTTCATCATCGTGTCGACCGGCGAAGCTGTCAGGAACGGTGGTACGCCAGTCAGCATGTGATAGAGAATCGCCCCCAGGCTGTACACGTCGCTGGTCGGACCGACACTGCTACTGCCCGCCGCCTGCTCGGGTGACATGTAGGCCGGCGTTCCCACCACCGCACCGGAGTGGGTCAACCTGTGGGGATCCGTGATCCGCTTGGCCAGCCCGAAGTCGGTGACGTGTGGTTGGCCATCCGCATCGATCAGGATGTTGGAAGGCTTCAAGTCGCGGTGCATCACGCCATGCTGGTGAGCAAAGTCGATGGCGCGACTGACTTGGGCCAGCAGTCGTGCCGCCCGTTGAGGCTCGAGTGGACCCGCAGCCAGCAGATCGGACAAGGTTGGTCCCTGGATGTACTTCATACTGAAATACATGCGGCCGGCATCCTCGCCGACCTGGTAAACCGGCACGATGCCCGGGTGGTCGAGCCGCGCGGCGGCCTGCGCTTCTGCCAGGAATCGCTCGCGATCTCCCTTCGAGGCCAGCGGCCCGCGGAGAATCATTTTGACGGCCAGTTGCCGGTTCAGGTTGACCTGCCGAGCCAGAAACACGACCCCCATGCCGCCGCGGCCGATTTCCTCCAACAGCTCATAGTCTCCGATATGGCCCGGCAAATCGGGTGGCTCTGCCACGTCCCCTGCCGCCGCCCGGGATGCGGCCGAGGCGTCCGAGCCGATCGCATTGGCCACCAGAATCGTCCCCCACAACTCACGCAGGTCGGCCGCCAGATCAGGGTGCGCGCGGCACGCACGCTCAAGGTCTACGCTTTCGCCACGCTGAACACGATCCGTCAAGTCGGCCAACAGCATCGCCAATCGCTGCTGCTGGTCGGTTGGCCCGCCGGCGGGCTGGCGTGGTGGTAAAGGACTCTTCACGATATGCAACCTATGCACCGCTTTAAAGGGTACGTCGCAACATGCGCGCACCGTGCGCACATGCTCTTAGCACCGACTGCTCGCTGGGGAACGAAGCGGGATGGCGGAACACGCGGTGCAGAATGAGAAACCGCGTGAAAGGTATAGTTATGATTCCGCATTGCGGCATTCCGCATTCCCTCATCATTCCGGTGAACCAAGTAAGCGGAACCGGACGCTTTCAAACCCTTTCTGGTTGCGGCCGAAGGCCGCGTTAGGAAGCTGAGGATCCATGTCGAATCGGATGACCCGCTGTCGGCCGATCACGCGCCGTGCGAGCCCGAAGACTCGTCCAATCTCCAACGGGCAGGATCCTGCAACAACTGCTTCAACCGCCGCACGGCCCGCAAGTACCGCATACTGGCGGCCGGCTCGGTCAGTCCCAACACTTCGGCAATTTCGGAGTTCGAGAGTTGTTCGTAGTGCCGCATGATGATGGTTTCACAGTCTTGCTCGCCCAGCTGCCTCAGGGCCTGTTCTACCAAATGAGCCATTTCCTGCCGAGCGGCCGCCGCTGCCGGGGTCAGCTCGGGATCGCGAATCTGGGCGACCAGGTCGAATGTCGAGCGATCGGAAGCGGCCGGAACGGCCAGCGATTGTTCGCGATCGACGCTCCGTTTGGCCGAGACCCGATGCCGGCGATGGGCGTCAATGATGCGGTCCTTGGCGATCTGACGAACCCAGAGGTGAAACGACATCACCGGGTTTTCCAGATACTGCGGCAGACGCCGGTTTGCTTCGACCAGCACCTCCTGGACCACATCGCTGACATCAATCCGGCCCTGAATCTTCTGATCCAGTCGCAGCTCGATCATCCGGTGCAGAGCGTGGCGATGTCGGTCGAGCAAGCGGTTGACGGCTCCCCCGTCCCCCTGCCTGGCGCCGGTCAGCAATTCGTGAGTTTTGATCGAATCAGGCCACATGCTTGTCATTATCGCGGGCGAGTCGGGGAGGGGAAATGGCGTTGGTCATCTGGTCATTGGGCATCGGTCGCGGAAGCTGGGTGGTCCAGCGGCTTGAAACCGTAGATGACGCCGCCTCCTAACATCGTCGTGACATATACCTCGCCGTCCTCGTCTTCGCCAAAGGTCATGACCGGCAAACCGGTTCCCTGGATGGCTCGATTCTCCGTCACGCGTCGCAGCTGCGCGTCGTAACGAAGTGCCCACAGCGAACCGACCACGTAGTCTCCGTAGAGATACGCTCCGTCGAGCATCGGAACACGCGGGCCGTGGTAGACACAGCCACCGATTATCGACATGCCGACGCGCTCGTGGTGACGATATTCCCAGATCGGCTCGATCAAGTCCTCGCGTGGCCCGGAACCTGCCAGGGCGAACTTGTGACGTCCTTCGCGCAGGTTCCAGCCGTAGTTCCCGCCGCGCTGGACGATGTCGATCTCCTCCCACAAATCCTCGCCATTGTCCGCGGCCCACAGCAGACCCGTCGGGCGATCAAAGGCCATCCGCCACACGTTGCGGAATCCGTACGCCCAGATTTCGGGTCGTGCGCTCGGGGCGTTCGACAAAAGGATTGTCGGGTGGGATGCCATAGAGCTTGGCCCCCTCTTTTCGATCCACGTCGATTCTCAGAATCGAACCGTGCAGCGTCGCCAGGTTCTGGCCGTGCCCCAACGGATCTCTCGACCGACCACCGTCGCCCAGGCCAACGTAGAGCAGACCATCCGGTCCGAATTCGAGCGTACCGCCGTTGTGGTTCCAGGACAGCTGTGGGATCCGCAGGATCTCTTCTTCGGACGCCGGATCCGCTCGATCGGGATCGTCTGGGGACACGCGAAACCGTGAGATGACCGAAGTGTGCGGTGCACTGGTCGTCGTATAGTAAACAAAGAAGTAACCGTTCTTCTTGTAGTCGGGGTGGAATGCCAGGCCAAGCAATCCCTCCTCGTTCTCGACTTCTTTGTAGACGACCTTCGTGTGGATGTCCAAGAAGATCTTTGTCTCCGCCAGGTCGGGTTGCTTGGGAAAGACATGAATCTCACCCAGCTGCGTGCCGACAAAAATCCGCCGGCTGCCGTCTCCCGCGTGAGTCAATACGACAGGCCGAGGAATCCGCAGCTCTGGAAATACATCTTCCACACCGATCGGCAGAGGTCGTTGATCAACCTCCTCCTCGCCCCGGCCCACTCGAGTACCGGCGACCACCAGCCAACAGGTAAGCAGCACTACGGTTCGCGAGATTGCCATGACACATCACCCTTCATCACCCTCGGCTGCCGCGTTCCGATCACGGGGCATACGTTTTGGCCGCCTCTGTTTCTCCCATTTCCAGCAGTAGCTTCTTCAAGCCATCCAGATTCGCTCGCAGACTGACTTCGGCATCGGTGTCCTCGCGATGATCCAGGATGCCAATCGGACCGCGGTAGCCGCTGTCGCGAATCATCTCGAGAATCCGCAGATCTTCCTGACCTTGTCCCAGCGGCAAGATTTTGGGACCGCCCACGGTCATGCCGTTCAGATTCACACAGGTGAGGTAGGGGAGCATTTCCTGAAACGCCTGTGGAAATCGAGCCAGATGTTCGTGCCCGTGATGGAAATTGTAGACGATCCCCACGTCCTCTGTGTTCGCCTGTGCACGCAACCACTTCACCATGGCCATCATGTTCTCCGGTTCACCCGACCAGCTTCCGTGGTTGTAGAGACAGAGCTTGCAACCCAGTCGCTTCGCGTCGGCCACGTACGGTAGCAGTGCCTGCGCGTTGATTTCCACCCGCTTCTCCTGGGACTCCGCCTCGGCTGAGCCTGCAATCATCCAGAGTTGCGGGTGGAGCTTGTATTTCTCGATCAGATCCATCATCGGCTTGTAACCGGGATCCTGCGAGGCAGCCATCCAGTGAGCGAAAAACTCGATATCCGCCTTCTGCAGACACTGGATCTCATCCTCAAACGTCGGTATGTGATTGGCGCGCCAATCGTAGGCCAGTTTGGTGAATCCCAGTTTCTTGAGCATGGCCGCTCGCTCAGCAGGACTGCGGCCGCGCGCATCGAACGGCACGATGCACCAGGCGGCCAGATTACTCTTGGCGAAAATGCTGCCTGCTGGTGGTGGATCGGCCGCCCTGGCCTGTCGAGGGGGCAACCAACTCGATGACCAGAGCAACATGACAGCGATGCACATCGTCAGAACTCGGCGGTACGGAGAAATCATGGCTGCGGGCTCCTGGTAGGAAATCGTGTCGCGTGAGGTTGGCCAGTTGCATCGGAACGGCAACCGTTGCTGTCGTCTATTGTGACACGCCGCGGCGTGCTCGAAAAGGACGCTGGTGCCAGTGCCTTGGGAGAGCCAGATACGCTGAGAGGTCGTGACGACCAAGAAAAAAGTGCCAGGGGGAGAGAGAATCCGCCGCAGAGACCTGCCCAAGCCGCCATCTGGCAGTCATCCACGCTGCTGTCTGCGATTTCCTTTTTGCCTGCGGCCCTAGTAACGCTTTTCCACCCCGACACCCAGCAACCCGTCGATCGTCAACGGGACCAGACGATACTGCAGGTGGGATCGCTCGGTCAACTGCGTGGCTTCCACCGACAGATACGCAATCGACCACCCTAGAACCACTTGGGACAGGTAATGCGCGTCGTCATTGATCCGCGAATAACCGGCCAGACCGGAGCCGACAAAGAAGGCCGTCTTCAGCAGGAAACCGTTAGCCCGCTTAGCCGCTACCAGGAAAGGGACGGCACCCACGAAGGTGTGTCCGCTGACGCCGTTATGGTCCTCAAACGGTCTCCAGTATGAACCGTGATCCGTTTCACCCGGTCGCGATGCGCCCGTGGCGTACTGCAGCACTCCGACCACGGGGACTCCGACCAGCAGAGCACGCAGAGACTGCCGAGACCAGTCGCCAAACTCAGGTGACCACAATCGCTCGCGAAAGAAACCGTAGGGAGGAGCCAATTCGTCAATGGCCCAGCTGCCCAGCAGTGCCGAAGCCACGACCCATGTCTCGCCGCGAGCCACGCACCGACCAGCCAGGCACAGCCCATGACCATCCAAGTCCATCCGGCGAGAATGGGCCGCAGCGGCTGCCGCTCGATCGAATCCAAAGTGCGCATGGGGACAAGCCCGCCAGAGAAGCGAAAGGGCGCTGATCATTTAGCGGAATCTTCGCCAGCCGTCAATGTTTGCCCAGAAAACGGGGAGGCTCCCCGTTTTTGCGGCAAGATGCGGAGTTTGGGCGATCGGCGACCGAACGCAGGCCTGGGGGAACTTTCACTACTTCGCGTCTTGAGAGAGCTGGTTGAGCAGGTTGACGGCGGCGTCGACCAGCTTTTCGCCGGAACCGGCGGCGCAGCGAGCGCTCTCGGGTTCGTAATTCCCCTCGGCATAACTGCGCCGGTCGGGAATGTAACCGATGTTCTCGTTGGCCAGCTCGACGACCATCGTTAGTTTGAAGGGGGAACGCTTCTTGATGGCCAAGCCCAGTTCCACAAACACTTCGCCCGGCAGACTGACCCAGGCGACGTCCGTGCCGAGCGAAATGGCTTGCACTTCCACCTGCTGTGGTTTTCCTTCACGGCGAGCAATGTCCATGATTCGGTACGATCGCACCAGCTTCATGAAATTCGCTCCGTGATCGTCCTTGGTGGCCTTCAGTGTCTCGGTGGCTTCGGCCACTTGCTGGGCGGTCACCTCGGGAAGCGCCAATTCGACGATCTCACTGCGGGCTGCCAGCGGCACGGCAGAGATAGGCTGCATGTGTTTGTAGGCCTGGAAAACGGCTGCTCCCAAAATCGCGCTGATGCGGTTCTGTTCGAAAGGCCCGCCGTTGGGCCACTTCCAAAAGAAATCGTAGTTGTTGATGTTGCCGCACGTACCGTTGCCGACCAGCGTATGGTGTTGCGGACCATGATAGCTGGCCAACACACGTCCCAGCGCACAGGCCAATCGGCACTGAACTTGCTGCCGCCGGTGGTGTCGGGATGCATCGCGAAGTTGACATATGTGGCCAAACCCTGAACCGGACTGTTGGCTCCTGGTTGTTCCACATACAGGATGCCGACTTCCGGGTCGGTGGGGCCAGCCGGCAGCATGATGTCCGGATTCAATTTGCCGGGGTTCCAACCGACCGAGCCATCGCGCATGAAGTAGCGACGGTTGAACGCCAGATCTTCGCAGACTCCTTGTGCCATTTGGAGTTGAGCGTCTTGCAGTTTGCTGCAGGCCTGTTGCACGCACTGCGCGATTTTCCGCGACAGTCCTTGTGTATATTCCACAGCTTCCTGTTTCGCTCCCCCCATGTCTTCCACGCGCTGGCTGTCGCGAGCCAATTCAGGCCCGGTATGCGCATGCGTAGCACTGATCAAAATGTGCGTACCGGGGATGCCGGTTGCTTTCTCGATCTCGGCTCGGGCCTGGTCGGTGATGGAACGCGTGACGCTGATAATGTCGAGACTGACCAAGGCTGCGCGGGCCGTGTCCAGCTCGATGACCAGCGCTTTGCAGTAGAGCGGATCTAACACGCCATCCGCCCCTCGTTCGTGATAGTAGCCGGCCATCGGCATGCCGAGTGGCGGAGTAATGTCGACAGCGGCGACGCCAACACGCGGCTGTTGAGCGTGAACTTGGATGGTCGACAGCATGACAAACCCAATCAGCAGAATCGCAAGGAAGGTATGCCAGTTCATGATATGCTCCCATCCAATGGCGAGGGACAGTGTGGTGATTCGGGCATCCCACGAATGTACCAGATAGCCCGCGGAGGAAGCATCGTCCCCCAAGATTTGATTGACGCGCCGGCGTTTTTTTCGTTAGAGTGACGGGCGCGGGTCATTCGCAAAGAGGGGTGTGTGTGGTGAAGTATCTCGCATGGTTGTTGGCGGCGTCGTTGTCTGCTGCTTGGGCATCGTGCGCTCACGGGCAGTTTTTTCAGCTGCCATCGTTTGACTATTTCTCGGTGCAGACCTCGGTGCTGGTACCCGATCGAGGTGGAGCGTATCTGGGGGGAGTGCGCCGATCATCTTATGGGAGCTCGAGTTACGGTATGCCGGGCCTGGGCCGCTTGATGGGAAACCGTGCGGTGGGGGGCGATGCCGGCGTGGCAGGAGCGTCGACGCACGTGACGGTGATCGATCACGAGGCGCTAGATCGTGCCGTCCTGGCGGAAGCGGCACGCCAGCGAGAGGGCAGTGCCCGACGAGAGCGGAAACGGAGCGAACTGGCACGGCGGCTGAGTGAAAACGTTCCGGGTGCGACGTCCGCGTCTTCAGGACTGATGAGCGTTGCGGAAATCCAGCGCCAGAATGCCGGGCGGAAACAGTCCCAGCAGCACGCGGCACGGGAACTGTTTGCCAGGGGAGAGGCGGCCCGGGCCAACGGCCGGACGGGGGCCGCCAGAATCTTCTACCAAATGGCCCAGCGGCGGGCGGATACGGAGTTGCAGCAGCGTATTGCCGCTCGGCTCCACGCTCTGCCATCGTCTACCGGCATTTCGGAGAAGTCTCGCTGAGCGACTGCCTGCACGCGGGATCCGGACCTGCAACCAACGCAAGTTGCGTTATCTGTTTGAGTGTCGATCGCGCCAGCTGCCGCCCATCACACTGTGTTGCGGATCACACTGTGTAGTGCTGTTCATAGCCCTGGAACATGATCTGAATGACGTTCTCGATCGCCTCCTGCCATTCTTGGCTTAAGGCTTCGTCCCAATCGTCAGCATGGAATTGAGCGAGCGTTGCCAACATGGCGGCGGACCAATTCGCATAAAGATGCTTGGGGATCCGCCAATCGTGATGCTTTGTCCCCAGATACTTCAAATACTCTTCAGCCGCCAGATAAGGGCAGGAGTGCTGTTTTTCGATGACCACGAGGCCCATCGTGAGCAGCACAGCCTGCCTCTCGATGTTGACTCCCTCGAAGTACTTTTTGGCCTCCGGGCAGCGTGTGAAGAACGTCTCGTAAAAGAATTGGCCGAAGATTTTCTTGGAAGCAAGAACTCGATGAAGGCTGTCCTGGATATTCATTACGATTTCCAAATAGGTTCTGGGGCTTCACGGGCGCGGAGGTTTGTACCTGATGACGTTCGCCACGGCCACTGCTGACCTCCGCCCTGGCTAAATCGACGTGCGCAATCTTGGGGCGCAGCGACAGGCGAAAATTCAAAATCGGAAACACGCTGGTATGAAACTAATTCGAATGTCCCATTGTGAGTGACAGCAGCGGGAAATCGCCATCGCGGCCCAAAACGCCCATGCAAATCGCGCTGAGTCGTTTTGGTCATTACTCGGATGTCACGCCACGCGGGTGTTCCCAAATCACGCAAGGTCCTATCGGAGACGCGGCATTTCCTCGGTGTTTTCTCGGCGGACGACAGCGCTTCCAGGCGACCAGGATTCAGGCATCGCCTGCATCCGATGCCGAATGATCACGCTGTTTGTACGTTAAGACGGGGCAAGGTGCGCGACGCACCACCGCCTCGGCAACGCTGCCCATCAGCAGCCGCGTGAAACCGGTTCGGCCGTGTGTTCCCATCACGATCAAATCCGCGTTTTCCTCCTCCGCCAATTTAGCAATGGCAGTCGACGGATCACCGGTCACGAGGCGATGTTCGCAGGCTACGGCCGGGTCCGTCGGAACGACCTCCTGGAGCATCCGGCGCAAATCGTCACTGGCCGGCTCGGGAACGCCGTAATACATCTCGCCCCCGCCATAGGCCACGGGGGGTTCCTCCACATGGACAATCAGCAGCGTGGCACCCGTATCCCTAGCCAGCGAAGTGGCCATTTTCAACGCTGCATCACCGCAATGAGAAAAGTCTGTCGGAAAGATAATCTTCTTGGCTTTCATCGTCCACTCCCGAAGTAAGCATGCCCACCATTAAGAACCAGAAAAACGTGCCTGCGGTTGCCAACGCTGGCGCCAGAAGCTGCCCGCCCAAGCACCTACGCTGGTCGAAATATCGATGCGGACTTCCCAGACGGCCTATCGGGCTTAAGCCTGGGTGAGGGACGCGAGCGAGCCAGCCAAAACCGGGGTCCACGTCCTTCCCGTGCGAGTGCGTTCCAGGCCGCTGCCGCCAAACGTTGGCGCTGGGTGACGGGGGCTGTGACAAGGTCCCCGGAGCCGGTTCGTTCATTGTGTATTGTACGCTTCGGACCCCTCGGATGAGGAGTCCAATCTGGTGGATGACATTCCCCGCTGGAAAGTGGACACTTAGTTGGCAAATGAGCGGGGCGCCGTGACACGCCCGCTAGCTTGGAATAGACTGGATCGAGTGTGCGATTTCGCACGCTCGGGCGGAAGTTGTCCGCTCGTATGGCGGTCACAGGCGGGGGCTTGGCAGGGGGCTCAGCGGCCTTGGGCCAGGTCCGCACTCGCCGAGTTACAATGGTTAACGGCACCTTGGCGCAAGTGGCGCAGGGCCGTACTTCCAACCGGTCTGGACAGTTGGCTGACCGGCTGGGAGTGGGAGGAGAACGATCCCAATCGGAGCTTCTGTGGGGCGAAACGACCCCGGGGGCGTGGCGAGCAGTGACTTTGAGCGACCAAGTAGGGACGATGAACGAATCGAAACACATTGACTTGCTGATTGTCGACGATGACGACGAATTTCGGCAAATTCTGGTGTCGCGTTTCCTGCGCCACGGGTTTCGGGTACACGATGCAGCGGACGCGGAGGAGGCATTGAGTCTGGCGCAGCGGCGTGATTTCGATGTGGCCGTATTTGACATGATGATGCCGAGGGTATCCGGATTGCAGTTACTTGAGCAGTTCAAGCGGGTGCATGCCGACTGCGAAGTGATCATGCTGACGGGTCAGGGGACGATTCAGACGGCTGTCGAAGCGATGAAGCTAGGCGCTTACGACTATCTGACGAAGCCGTTTCCGATGAAGGGGCTCGAATCGCTGATTGAGAAAGCGCGCGAACGGCGCCAGTTGAAGAAAGAGAATCTCCAATTGCGGGCCTTGTTGCGGCGGAGCGAACCGGAGGACGTGATGGTGGGGGAATCACCCGCCATGCAACAGGTTTTCCGTTTGATTGAGCGAGCGGGGCCGAGCGACAAGGCGATCTTGATCCAGGGTGAGAGTGGGACGGGGAAGGAACTCGTGGCGCGTGCTCTTCACCGTCACAGCCGGCGCGCGGACAAGCCGATGGTGGTGATCAATTGTGCGGCGTTGCCGGAGCCGTTGCTGGAGAGCGAGTTATTTGGGCACGAGAAGGGCTCGTTCACGGGGGCCATCAGTGCCAAGCAGGGGCTGTTTGAGGTTGCCGACAGTGGCACGCTGTTCATCGACGAAATCGGTGAAATGCCTGGTGCCTTGCAGGCCAAGTTGCTGCGCGTACTGGAGGACGGATCTATGCGACGGATCGGGTCGATCAAGGAACGGCGCGTCAATGTACGGTTGCTGGTAGCCACGAACCGAAATCTCAGCCAGCAGGTTAGCGCGGGATGTTTCCGCGAGGATCTGTACTATCGCATCAACGTCATGTCGCTCGAACTTCCTCCGCTGCGATATCGCAAAGAGGACATTCCGCTGTTAGTGACGCACTTTATGGGACCGGAGTGGGAGATCCAGGACGGGGCGCTGCAAATGCTGGAGCGATACGACTGGCCCGGGAACGTGCGGCAACTGATCAATGCGGTGGAGCGAGCCAAGATCATGGCGGAGGGCCGTTGTCTATGCTTGCTCGATTTTCCCCGTGAAGTAACCGACTTTACGCCGTCCGACACGGCATCGACACTCGGCCAGCAGGATGACCTGGCGAAGATCGAACGAGCGAAAGTTGTGGAAGTCTTGCGGCGTGAACAAGGCAACAAGACCCGTGCGGCACGCGCGCTTGGAATCGATCGGAGAAAGCTCTATCGGTTGGTGGAAAAGTACGAGATTCAGACCGGGGAGATGACTGGCATGGGGATTCAGGCCACCCGAGAGATGAAGTAGTAGATACCTCCCACGATGACCGACACGACAACCATCGCGATGACGGCCAAGTCCCCTTCGAAGAAGAACCGGCCGCTCGTAGCCAGGTAAATGAGAAAGGGGGCTGCCAGCAGCACGCCGAGCCAGACGATCAGCAGCACCAGATAGCGGACAATATCGGCACGATCGCTGCGCTCGCGAATCGCCTTCGCGTCCGCCTCGCGATCACGCTCCACCTTGATCGCTTTGGTCTTCCCCTTGCCGAGGGTGGTCAAACGGGAACTGAATGACAGCACGAGCTTGCGATTGCATCCCCGACACGTGGTGGGCGGATTATCGACAATCGTGCCGCAATAAGGGCAGATCCGCTGCGACTGATTCTGAGTGACTGCTTCCAGTAGCCCGTTGACTTGGCGGGCCGGTACCCACTGAGAGTCATCTTTCCGGACCAGCGTATCTTCCTTGACTTGCCCCGAGCGGACCCGGTCCACAAGCTGGCGGCTTGTCAACGGACCGATAACGTCGTTCATAATCTGATAGTACCACTCGGTCGCCATCTTCTCGTACGTCCCACGAGCTGTCTCGACGTTGGATGTCATGTCACTGGGATCACCGGAACATAGTTGCTAGAACGAAAACACCGATGATGGCTCACGAAGCGGGCCACGTCTGGCGAAAGGCGACAACCAACTTTCGCAGCGCGATTAGTCCACTTAGGGGCACGAAGTTGGTCCACTTGAGTGAACTCCTCGCGACCCACGCTCGGCCGGTTGCCTGCACTCGAACGGTAGCACATGATCGGTTCGAGGTCCAACCTCGTCACCGTCAGAACTGTGGCGCATCGACGTGTCTCTGACACCTTTGTCGAACGGACCTCCATTCTTGCCTTAAGCAATCCCCGTGGCAAGCATGTGCAGCAGAACCTTTTTGAGGGAATTTGGCGATTAATTTGTTTGTTCGCTCCGGTGGTGCAAGACGCTGCCCCGGTGTTCTGTGGGGAGAGCAGCCTCGCTTGTCGGTCCGATTTCGTCCCGTGCCGGGCCCTCGTCCATACTAATTCGCCGCGGCCGGTGCGGCTCCCCCTGCCGGCCAAAAAGACGGCCTTGGCCGCTCGGTTCCCCTTCCTTGCGCTCGACGCACCATGCCGCGGGCCTGCCGGAGCCTCGCATTCAGGCGATTGGCAAGCGAAAATGTCCCGTGGGATAGGCTGCCAGCCTGTCGCTGCTCCACGAAAATGACAGGCTGGCAGCCTATCCCACCGGCAAGACAAATCTCGCCGATCGCCCTAGGAGTCGGTGGGACCCCCCAGGTCCACGGTCTGGCGGTATGCGGGGAGCGACACCGGCCAGCCGAACTGGCGCGTGATTTCAGCCGCAAAATGCTCTCCGGCAGCCTCGTCGCCGTGGGTCAGGAAGACGTGCCGGGGCGGACGCCGCAGATGACCGACCCATCGCAGCAGCGCAGTCCGGTCGGCATGGCCCGAAAAACCGTCGATGTGCCGGACCGCCGCTTTCACCTTCCATTGGCGACCGTGGATCCGGACCAGCGGATTTCCTTCCAGGATCTGGCGGCCCAGCGTTCCCTGGGCCTGATAGCCGACAAACAGCACCGTCGATTCCGCTCGACCGATGTTATTGCGCAAATGATGTTTGATCCGTCCCGCTGTGCACATTCCGGACGTCGACATAATGATACAGGGCCGTTTATGATGGTTGATCGCCTTCGATTCCTGCACGCTACGGACCATCGCGAGCCCCGGAAAGCGGAGCGGTGATTCGTTGGACATGATCAACTGCCATGTCGGTTCGTCGAAGCACTCGCGGAAATTGCGAAAGACGTCCGTGACATCCACGGCCATCGGGCTGTCCAGAAAGACGTCCAAAGTGGGAATGCGACCGGCATGGACCAGTCGACTGAGATAGTAGATCAGTTCCTGGGCTCGTTCGACGGCAAACGTGGGAATGACGATGTTGCCTCCCCGTGAAACCGTCTCCTGGATCACCTGCTCGAGCTGAGTTTCAATGTCTCCGTTCCGGGGATGATCACGATCTCCGTAGGTCGTCTCCATGACCACATAGTCCGCTTCATCAAACAGCGTCGGATCGCGAATAATCGGCTTGTTCCACTGCCCGATATCTCCCGAGAAGATGAGCCGCGTTTCTCCCTGCGGTTGCCGCACCTGAAACTCCAGCATGGCCGAGCCCAGGATGTGTCCCGCCTCGTGGAAGGTGACGGTAACCGCATCGCCGATCTTCACCGCCTGGCCGTAAGGGGTTCCGCGCAACAGCGGCACGGTGACGTCCACATCGGTCTCGGTGTACAGCGGAATGACCGGGTGTGCCACACGCCGCCCTTCCTTCTCGTGTCGCTTTCTCTTGTACTTCACATCTTCGGCTTGAATCCGTGCCGAATCACGCAGGATGATTTCTGCCAGTTCCACCGAAGGGCGCGTGCAGTAGATCGGGCCCCGAAACCCCTCCTGCACCAGTCTGGGAATCAAGCCGCTGTGGTCGACATGTACGTGCGTCAGGATCAGTGCATCGATCTGGGACGCAGCGATCGGGCACGATTCCCAATTGCGTTCCAAATAGGGACGCTCCTGGAACATGCCGCAATCGACCATGATCCTGGTCTTATCCACCTCCAGGCAGTAACGCGAGCCAGTGACCTGGCGGTTTGCACCCAAGAAATGTAGTCTCACGGTCCGATCTCCTTTCGCCAGGAGGCTCCTGTTGGCTGCTCGGATTGGTCAAGCCGAACGGATGCCCGTGGGCAGGACGGCTGTTAGACGGCTCCGAGGAAAGTGTAGCATGCTGTAAGCTCTTTGACGTCTGGGCGGTGGAAGGGCGTTAGAACTGACCCAAGCGGTTTTGGAAATGAGTCGGTTTGTCGAGTGTTGGGCCGCCGCGGGAGATCCAATCGGCCGTCCAGCGGAGCATCTGGTCGGCGGACATCTCGGGGTGGCCCAGCAGTTCATAGCCGAGTTGGCCGTTGTTGAGCAAAGCGTCTTCCTGCTCCGTCCCCGTCAAGCGAGCGGTGGTGCCCATCCGCTCCGCCAGCCGCAGACACACCTCCCGTGTCGAGAGGATCTCGGGCCCGGCCAGGTTGATGACGCGGGCGGGAGTGGCCGCCTGAGCAAAGGCGAGCAATGCCAGGGCGTTGGCATCGGCCAGCCAAATCACGTTCACATAGCTCATCGACACGTCGATTTCGTGGCCCGCCGCAATCTGTTGGGCGAGATCGACCAGCACGCCATAACGCAATTCCGTGGCGTAGTTGAGTCTCAGCAGCACAATGGGCGTGTGCTGTAACCGACTGAAGTACTCGTACATTCGTTCGCGTCCCAAGGCCGTCATCGCATACTCACCCAGGGGACTGACTGGATCGGTTTCGACAGACCCGCCGCTCTCGCGCGTCGTCAGGCCGTACACATTCCCGGTCGAGAAAGCGACGATCCGGCTGGCGCGGTAGCGGCGGCAGACCAAGGCGGGGAGGTGGCAGTTGGCAGCCCAGGCCAGTTCGGGATGCTCGCTTACCCCGAACTTGAACCCGGACATCGAAACGACGTAAGGTGCGTCGGGAAGTTGTGCCACCTGGTCGGCATCGAGTAGATCGGCGGCCAGCGTCTGAATACCTGCCTGCTCGAGTCGTTGACGAACGGCCTCGTCGCGAAATCGCGACACGCCGATCACCCGGCAGCGTGAGCCGTTTTGTTGCAGGGCGCGGTGGGCCATCCGCGCCATCGTAGGACCCATTTTGCCGCCGACCCCCAGAAACACCAGATTACCGTCCAACGCGGCAAATGCTTCCACCAGCCGCGCCGGAGGACGACTGAGAAGTTCCTCTAATTGGGCGACATCGGCAGGGAGCGAGGCCGCGGAGAGCGAGGGGGAAGTCATGTTTGAGGGCTTTCATCTCGAAGTGGCCTGCGGCCACAGCCAAGGCAGGCAGTGGGCTAACTGCGTTCACTTATTTCGATAGGTATGCGTACCGGGAACGAATCGGGAATGCGGAGTGCGGCAGGCGGAATCAGCATTTCCATGGCTACGCCAGCGCCACTGCCGGATGTTCGGCCCCTTCATTCTTCATTCCGCATTCTTCATTCCGCACTGCGTATTGCGCAATCCCTGGTATCGTTCCCCTATCCAGTGGTCGATTGTACAAGGATGCGGGCACCGTGAGCATGTTATCGACGAACACTCTAACGCGGCGTTTGGCTTGGGCAGGCGCCGGTCGCTTCTACGCCAAGCCGCGCATCTGCAGATGCAGCAGATCGTCCGAGCTGAGGCGTTGTTTGTCCTGGGGGCTGAGATGGGCAGCGCCGCAAAGGGCGAGCAGAAACAGCTCATCCGCCGGGAACCGATCCTTGTCGTCCGTCGTCAGCTTGACGATCTTGCGCAGGGCGAGCACGAGCAGTTCATCGGACGACAGTTTCTGTCTCTCTGTGCCGGTCAATTCGATGACCTTCCGCAATGCCAGCACAAAGAGATGGTCGGTATCGAGCGAGTGGCGATCGGTACTCGACAGCGGAGCACCGCGCAGGGCTTGGACGAACGCCAGATCGGCTTGCATGGTTTTTCTCCCTCCCAGGCAAAACAAGGATGGCCGGGAGCCATCATAACACGTGGCGGCGCCAAGCGAAATCAACTCGCCGTGCTGACGCTCCCCACGCCGATCAGGTGGAAGTCCAGGCCATCGTGCACGTAGGTGCAGTCTTGGCCATGCATGTGAGCCACTGTCAGCGAGTCCCGAACTCGCTCGATCAACTGGTCTTCGGCCTCGTCTACCTGTGCTTCGGCGACGCCAATGCTGACAGTGAAGTGGCGCAGTTCAAACCGTTTGGGTAGTTCGCAACGGGAGGCCGCGGCGCGGAGACGTTCTGCCACACCAATGGCCCCCCGCAGGGTAGCGCCGGGTAGCAGGAGGGAGAGCGCTTCCCCTTCGAAACGAGCCGCATGGTCAATGCCCCGCATGACGGCTTTCAGCGAAAGCGTCAAAGCGCGGAGGACCGCGTCACAGTTTTCGACCTCATACTGCTCGCGCATGCGACCGAGATCGTCAATTTGTACAAACAGAATGCACAACGGGGCCCCACCGCTCTTCCATTCCGACAGGCGACGGCGCAGGTCGGACGAAAAGACTTCGGGCGAGGAGATACCAACATCGTACGGCGGAGGGTCCCGCCTCTTTTCGGCCTGCTGCTGATTGGCTTTGGGGAGATAACCAAGGGGGACGATCTTCGAGCCCTCGTGATAATGCCCACAGTCGCGTCCCAATTCCTTGGACGCATACAGAGCATCATCGGCGCGGCCAATCAGAGACGCGGCCGCCTCCCCCGGAGTGAACTGAGCGACACCGGCGCTGGCCGTGACATGCAGTTTCAGACCGTCGAAGTCAAAGCACGTCTCGCCAATCGCGCGGCGAGCTTGTTCAGCGATGTTTCCTGTCGTTTCAATCGCTGCATTGAGGAAGATGACGGCGAATTCTTCGCCGCCGTACCGAGCGATCAAGTACTCTTCCGGAATCCGCTCTCGCAGCACCGTGGCAATGCCGTGCAGTACTTCATCCCCAGCGCGATGGCCATACGTATCATTCAAGCTCTTGAAATGATCGACGTCGATCATCATGATCACCGTAGGCGTGCCACGGTCAATCGACGCGCGATAGGCCTTTCCCAGTTCCTTGTCAAAGGCGCGGCGATTGGCTAAAGAGGTGAGTGCATCCGTGTGCGCCTCAACCGCGTGCGTGACAATCTGACGAGCTTGGCTTTCGAGCTTCTCCTCGGCCGAGTTGAGCTGCTTCTGCATGCGCTCGTTGGATTGAATCAGCTTCCCGACCGCGCGGAGGACCGCCGTCGGCTCCTGATCGTCGCTCGCATGTAGCTCCTCGCTGATCCGCCCCATCAGCGCTTTGTGCTTGTCCACATCCGATGCCACATTGTGCGTGAGGTCGCGCAGACGCTCGAGCACCTCGCGCGTCCGCGCAGCGTCTGCCGTTTGCGTGCGGATACGCAGGTATCGCGGATCACTTCCGCGTAACCACCATCCGCACACCAAGCCAACAAGAATGGCGGTGCAGACGACGAAGACTTCAAGCATCGTGATAAACGTCCCTCAACCAGTGACTATCCGGACAGACATGAATCGCCCAGACATCAATCAACGCCGCGCAAAACCCGTATTGCCCCGCGGTCTTCCCGGCGCAGAGGATCTCCGGCCCACGTTGTTCCCAGCGAAACCCTACAAGCATGTAGGTTGCCGGGGGAGTCAAGTCAAAGGAGCGTCTAGTAAAACGCTGGCTGTTTGCCGGGAGTGGGGTGCGACGGAAATCGAAGAGAGTCTGACAGCGTCACTCCCGAGCCGGTTGAGGTTGTTTTGCCGCGGGTTAGCGGTCAATGTGTGGCCTGGACGCAGCGCGTTGTCTTTCGGCAACATGCCGCGTTGGTTATTGGTTATTGGTCATTGGTCATTGGTCATTGGTTATTGGTTATGGACGCTCCGCGCGCTTCCTCGCGGGTCAGTCTACGCGGTGGCGGTGTGCGGTATTGGAGTACGTGACGCGAATCAGCCTGCGGTCGCTTTCTCCAACGACGCCACCGCACTCGCGCCATATTCACGCCTGGCCTGTTGCACACGCATCTCTGCCTTGATCTTCCAGAGTCCCTGCGGCAGCTGCTTGAGAGCGCACTGATACCAGTAGACGGCGTGCAGGCGCAACACTTTCTGACGCGTGGAGTCCTCCTCTCCCAGTTGCCACCATCCGTCGGCCACTTCCAGCTGATCGGCTGCGATTGAGGGCTGGCGCAGTTCGGCTTGGGCGAGCTGCTTCAGCCGCGTGTCACTCCCCTTGGCCAGCATCGGCAAGCCCTTTTGCCATTCCCCGCGGACGAGGCAGTAGTAGCGTCCAACGGTCAGATTGGCCGCCGGATCCTCGGCATTTTCCACCGACGCGATCGTCCGCTGGATGGCCTTGAAAGCTTTGCGTGCTTCTTCCACCAGGTTTTTCTGTTGTGTCAGGCTATTCTCCTTCGCGCGATCGCCCGCTTGGCGAGCCGCAGCCAAGGCGATCTGGCACAAGCTCTCGGCCAAGTCGAACTGTTCCGCATTCCGTGCCCGATCGATCAGCGGTTCTGCTTTGTCGAGCAGTGCCTGGTTCAACGCCCGATCGCGGTCTTTCCTTTTGGCGAGTTGCTGTAGGATGTCCGATTCCATCTGGAAGTCATCGACGTCGAACCGCAAGACCATTTGATCCATGGCAGACAACGCGGTTGTACTATCTCCCGTCTGGGTGGCGATCTGGATAACGATGTCGAGCAGCACGTACTGACCAGCCGGGTCGGCGGAGACCCGGGACGCTTCTTTCAACATTCGTTGGGCAAGTGCCCGTTGGTCGCGGAGCGTTTTCGACTTCTCGTAATCACTCTTGTAGATATCGCGGATCAGCTTTCTTGCCTGCTCCAGACTCAGCGAGTTCGGAATTGGCAGCCGGTCGGCTCGCGGTGGATTGCTGACCCGCTCGAGGGAAGTGGAAGGAGATGACTGCGTACGCGCGAGCTGTGAATTGGCGGCGGGACTCTCGTCGGGCTTACTGGGCTCTCTGGCCGCCGTCTTCGCGGCTTGATCGCTGGCGGTGGCAGCGGGGGTTGCTGTCACTTCAGCGCGGACGAGATGCGAGGCGAATGGTTCACCTCCGTCGCGAGACAAAATGGCCTTCACATCCTTGGCCGTACATTCGGGAGTGACGCGTGTCAAGGAGCCATCGCCCCACACGACGAAGTATCCGTCTTCTCGGAGCTGGCCGACGTGTTTGCGGAACGTCTGGAGGTCGATGAGCAGATCCTCCGGTTTCGTCCAGGGAACGGCAGCCGTGTTGTCGACTTCCAGCAGTACCACCGTGTTCTCGGGGCCGTCCTCCATGACTCGCAGGCTGTAACCGCGGGCTCGGCCGAACGGAGTGAAGGAAGCGACAGGGACGACGTAATTGGTGTTGGCATCGAAACGTTCGGGAGACTGGTAGACCGGCGGGATACGATCCAGAAGTGGCTTGTTGCGCGGGCTGTCCCACGGCTGGCTCACGTCGAACATGTCGTAGAGTTCCTGATAGCCGAGATACGGCAGCAACTCGACCCGCCAGCTCAAGACCGGCTGTTGTCGGGCGTTGCAGATCGCCGGGCCGAACAGACGTCCATTCTGGTCGCCGAAGCGGCGGATGGCGGCACCGATCTGAGTCAGGTTATCGATGGTTCGCTGCCGTCTTTGCTCAGGGCTCAGCGGCTCAGACGGCGGTTCCGGGCCAAGTCGCGGGTTGGTGGTGGCCGACGGGGACGTTATCGCATTGGCTGCCGCGTCCTGGATGGCGACATTGGCTCGCGTCGCGTTAGGCGAGGTAGGGGCCGGTGGGGCTGAGAGGACGGCGGAGCTGCGGGCGTGCCGGTCGCCTCGCTTGCCTGGCCCGAGGTGGCTGCGGTCACACGCTGCTGACGAGGTACTTCGACATCGGCGTCGAGATCCCCCTGGCTGCCAGTGGGGAGACTTCTCGTAGCAGACGGGCTATCGTTGTTGTCCGTGCTGGGTCGGTGAATCGCCTGCCGGCGCATATCCGCCTGTGACAAGCCGCTTCCTCCACATCCAGCTGTGGCGGCCGATGCACAGATGATCGTGAATAGAATTAACTGACGCATGGGTTTCTCCTTGCGGCCGTCTCTCGGGTTGCTACCGGTCGGCTGGGTATGATAGACCGTATGTTCTCCAGGGAGTCGCGTGCGATCGTTCACCGGCCGTACCGCAGATAACGCAGTAAACCATGAGCCTGGCCAACGCCACCCAAGACCAGCAGTTCCCGCAAGGGCCTCTGAGAAACGTTTTTTTGAAAGTCGGCGGTCGCCATCTCAAACTGTCCCACCATCTTGCGATACACCACGCATAATTCTTCATAGAGATCACGCATGCGTTTTACTTTGGCTGGATTGTGCAAGACCTGTGCGGCAATGTCGTTAGTGATCTTGAATCGTCGCGCCAAACTGGTAATCAGTTCATCCCCGGCCAGGCGGGTGGCCCGAATCCAGACCATGTCGGGAAAGCTGAACACGATATTCGTTGCCTCGGAGCCGACATCGAGCGCTGCGATGCCGTCCACTGCTTGAGAAGTCCCCTCCAGTCGATCAAAGTGCAGGAAATTGTGCAGCGCCACGGCGTCGCATTGCACGATATGGACTTCGATTCCCTGTTCTCGGAACAGCCCCAGTCGTTCTTCGATGTCTCGCTGCCGCACGGCCAAGAGTAGCGCGGTACGCTGTGGCATAGTCACCTCGCTATCTCGTGTCGGGAACAGGAAAGTGTCCCAGCAGACGTCGTCAAGCGGAAAGGGGATTTTGTGGCGAGCTTCCAGTTGGATCAGGTCCTTGAGTTTTTTGCCGGCAGCGGGAGGTATGCTGAGCAGCCTTACCAGCGATCGAATACTGGGCCATTGGATGGCGACCCGCTCGGTTGCCTCCACGACATGCTGTGATGAGAATGCGGCAAGCGACTCGCGAAGCACGGTTGCGCGGGGAGTGGTTTCGTCGAAAAGAGACAAGTTCTTCCGGTGAGAGATGTGCAGACACTGCGTGATACGGATCTGTTCGTCATCATCCACCGTCAGTTGCACCGCTTTCAGGCTCGTATTGCCAAGGTCCAATCCCCAGCCGACGCGGGCCGGGCGTTCCCGCAGACTGGCCCGGAGTTTTCCCAGGACGCCCTGTTTGGGGTTGCCTCGCAGATTGGTGGGGACGGCCGCGCTGTGGATCGCTTGCAGAGCCAGTCCACAGGCAATTTGGAACTGGCCGGGATGCTGGCGGAAGCAGCTCTTACCTTCCGGTGTCGCAAACGACAGTCGCTGTGGTTCAGGGGAGTAATGCACGGGCATGCCGACGTGCGTCTGCGGTGGACAGGCGGTCCATGGCAGCTGCTCCCATTCCGAAGCAGCGCCGACGGAGCGGTGGCGGGAGGTCATTTCGTGCGAGGCCTGGCGAGCCGCCGCGTGGTTTGGATCGATCTTCAGCAGGCGTTGGGCCGCTTCCATCGTGGCCGTAGTCACGGTCGGGGCCAGCTGCAATTCAGATTCGAGGTACTCCAATTCTGCGACGTGCCGCAGCAGCTTCTGCGACTTCTCGCTTCGCACGCCGTCAGGCAGACTGTCGACCAGGTCCAGGGCCTCGCGGTAACGATGTAGCGCGAGCTTCTTGCGGGCCACCTCAAGAACATGATCATGGACCCGTCTGGCCCAGCGCCGAACTTGAGGATCATTGGGCACGAGATCGAGCAATCGCTCGATTGTCTGCATGCGTGTGCGAAAAGGAATACCCGCGGGTTGCTGAATCTGATTCTTAAGGTGCCTAATCTCCTGGCAGATCGCCTCAGCGCGCAACAACAACTTCGTCGCCATGGCGTCACGAAGTGGAGGAGGGATTTTACTGATTTCCAGGATAGCTTCCTGGTACCGGCTCTCTTTCATCAGCACCTTGGCACGACCGACTTGGATCAAACTCTGCTCGACGTGACGGTCCCGCTGGGAGGTGACATCCCGTAGCATTTGCTCCACCTTCTGGCGAAATTCGTCCGGGCAGGAAGGGCCCTTCCCCGCTATCAGCGGATGGAGCGCCAACACTGCGTCATGCAACTCGAGACGGTCGACCATGGCCTGGATTTCGGTGAGCCGTTGTTGGAGTGACCGCAGTCGTTCTCGTTCGGCGGATACGAAGTCGGCCCCGCAACCTGCGCAGAACGACTCGTCCACCGGACGTTCGTCGCCGCACTGCGGGCACCGCTTCCACATCGACGTGCCACATTTCCGGCAGAACCGATGTTCAGATGGATTGCCTGTGCGGCATTTCACGCAGGAAATCGTGGAGTGGCCCACGGGGTCTGTCCCAGTGGAAGTAGGGGAGTGCGCATCGATGTCGTGCTGCTGCTCCGAATTAGGAAACCCTGAATCAGTGGGAGTAGTTTCCGGCATGTGACTCTTGAAGTTCGTGCTTGTTTCGGATTTGGGGCAACGAAATGTTCCCAACTTCACGCAACCCTATTGAAAGTCATGGGCCTCGCGGGGTGCCACAATCAGGTCGACAGGCAATTCGAGGCTGGCAGCACGCGGATGATCGAACTGAATGCGTATCAGACCTAATTTGTCAGGAGGCAAACGAAACGTCGGAGCGTCTTTGGGAAGATCTACGTACAAGTGATAGAGCCCTGCATCTTGCTGGTCATTCTGTTCATACGGTTCCACGCGAACCTGCAAGGATTCCGGAACGGTTTCTATCTTCCGTACGGGAAGAACCTTCTGTACGTCGCGTATTTTCAGCAGCAGCTTGAGGGAGGCACCTTCTCCTTGCATGATGCGTCCCATCATGATGGTCCCTGCCACGTCGATGTCCGGGCCGTACACGCAGAGTCGCCGGAGCACCTTTCCCTGCAACGTTAACTCGCAATCCGTGTCGGTCGAATCGGGGCTATTACCGCCACGAGCGAGGATGTGGACCGGTATGGTGAAGTAGCCTTCGCCTAGATCGTCAGGCACGGTCACGGTCAGCCGACGTGCGGACGTCGCACCCAGCGTCTGTTTCTCTTCCGGCGTTGCCTCGTCAAGGGTGTACGTCACCCCGGGTCGAGATGGTGTGATTTCGGAGACGTCAAGCTGCTTCCAGACCTGCGAGTAGACCAGCGTCGTGGCCGAGGCCGTCTCGCCCGGCTCCAGCCGTGAGAAGACCAGTTCTTCCGGTTCACAACGCAACAGCACCTGCACCTCACCCTTGATCTTCAGTTGAATCACTTTGTTGCGGGGATCGTTGGTGTAGATGGTGGCACTGTGGGAATATTCGCGATCGCGACCGGTGTTCCAGTGGACAACGGCAGTTGTTTTCTCGCCGGGAGCCACGCTGTGGTGGGTCAGGCTGGCGAGTGTGCATTTGCAGGTAGTGGGGCCCTCGGAGAGTTCCAGGACAGCGTCGCCGACATTGCGGATGACGAAGGCGTGTTGGTGGGTCGTGAGTGGATCGAGTCGACCGAAATCATGGGCCGCCCCTTCCACGTGGACGCGCGGACCAGGGGCTGCCGCCTCGCGGCGAAGCTGTGTCACACTGACCAGGCGGGGCGTCTTGACCACCTGGCCCTCCGGCGTCACTTCGGTGTGAGCCGTGTAGATATCGGGATCCTTGAAGCAGGAGGCGAGTGAACTCGTGGCCAGCGCCAGTGTCACGACCGCGAACAATTGCGGGAGACGGTGCATGTGCATGGTGATCATCACGGAATCAGGAGTGGGAAAGGCAGGTGCGTGGCTTGGGCAACCACGCACCTGCGGGAGACGCAGTCAAATCCCCGACAGGGGAGATCCCAGAGGAGACTCGCCGAGTTTATTCAAACACGGACCGTTTCTGCAGGTTGATCAGGAACACACCACTGAAGATCTGCGTGGGTGGAAGTTCCACTTGGCTGTCATGGTAGCCAATCACGGCATATTCCGCTTCGGTCAGATTGTCGGGGACCGGGAATCCGGGATTGAGGAACTTGTCGTTGTTCGAGTCCTGGAACAGCTTCACGCTGCCGTCCGCCATCAAGATGTTGCAGGCCGCTTTCTTGCCGCCGCCGTGGACACAGTACCAGTCACGCGTGTCCTGCAGGTAGGTGTTCGACCCGGCCACCGGGGACGCGACGCTTCCCGCCACTTCCGAATCAACCTGTACCGTCAAGTCAGCCTGCTGCTGTATCAGATTCATCGTGTTGGAGCTGGGATCCCAATAGGCCGGCCCGTCGTTGAACGCTTCGCTCAGCAATTCGCCGGCTTCGATGAAGGTGCGCGTTTCAGTGCTGTTGTTGGCGAACGGGTCCGGCGTCGAGCCATCAGCCAGCAAAGGACCGTAGGCGATGGTCTGGGCCAGCACGGCCTCGTCGATGTCACCAGGAGCAGCGTCACCGAGCAAGGGAATGTTGGCGGTGACAACCGGGCCCGTTTCGAGAATGCGTCGTTTGAGCGGGCCCAACGTGGTACTCAGACCCTTCAAGCCCTGATTGGACGGATTGCCGACGGACAGAATCCTGGCCGGACTTGTCGCATCGTCGAAGGTGAACTTCGGCACGCTGCGGACCAGGTACCAGCTGGCGGCATAGTTGGTGTTGTAACCTTTGTCGAGGAAAGCACGGGCAACCAGAGCCGCTCGCGCATCGGTGTTGATCGCCGTGCCGGCGAAGTTCCGATCCGCTACCGCCGGTCATGCCGGCCCAGTCGGCGGAACCGCAGACGCCGGACGTGAGACGCGACAGTGGAGCGCCATCTCTTGGCGTCGGTCGTGTCGGCACCGAGCAAGTCGTTGATCTTCTCGGGGCCACGCAGCGGATTGGACGGGCAACCGAGCTGGTCCACATTGCCCGCGTTCTGGTTGACGATGTCAGCCACCCAACCCCAGGTGTCCATGCAACCGTCGCGACGGAAATCGCTGGCACCGGTGCAGAGCCGACCTTGCTCGTCCAGGTCGGCAAACGTGTGCAGTGCGATACCGATCTGGCGGAGATTGTTGGCACACTGCGAGCGACGAGCTGCTTCGCGGGCCTTGGCCACGGCCGGCAGCAACAAGGCTGCCAGGATGCCGATGATGCCGATCACCACCAGCAATTCAATCAACGTGAAGGCAAATCGTGTTTCTTGGGTTCTTTCTTGCAGACATAAATTCTTTTCCTCCTAGAGCGGCCGTGGGCCGCGGCTACAAAGTGCGGCCGTGAGCCGCGGGATACCTGACGGCAGAGACATCTCTGCCGTGCCGCGTGCCTTGACATGACACGCGGCGTCGATGGGACGTGAGGCAAAATGTGAATCGATTGCGGGAATCAGTTTGCACACACGGGAACGTGCTGAGGGCCTTGCCGGGATACAGATCTGTTTGTCCGAAATCGACCATCGATCTGCATGGGCGTGCGCTCAGCCAGGGATCGCGTCGGTGTTCACCTCCTTTCCAACCTGCTTGGATCAATGCCAGCCCCAGCACGTGTTGGGACCTCGGATGCGGTAATTCCCACCTCCGGGTCAGGGAAGTTCCACGGCGTTGAGCGAGTAGAGACTGGCACAGTCTTTCAGTGGCATTTCCACCTCGTCGTCCGCAAAACCGCTGGTTGGCGTCGCCGGGAAACCGTTGTTGAGATAACCGTCTTTGTTGCTGTCATCCACCGAGCGGACGCCGCCGTCGGCGAACAGTATGTTGCAGCTACCGCGATGGACCGCGGCAAACTGCCGATAGTCCTGTAGCACATCGCGATTCCAGACTCCCCACCAGCCGCTCGCACCTTCGCGAGGCGTGCCGGATGGGAAAACCGGTTGCGTCAGACTCCACCGCAATACCGGTCCGCGCGTGCACGAGGCGACCGTCATCTCTCCGGCGTTGTGCGGGCCGATGGGGAGCAACAGGCTCTCCGTGGGGGCACCGTCGCCGAGCAATGGGATGGTGCTGCTCGGGAAGCGAGCCGTATCAACCTGCTTGAGGGTCAAGGGCCCGACCGTGCTGTTGCGCGAGCGAATGTCGGCCCCACAACCCATTTGCGACACGCGAAGATTGCCGCTGTTGTCCAACAACACTGTCGAGCGGACGAGAAACCAACTGGCCGTGTAATTGGTGTTGTAGGACTTTTCGTAGATCTGCTTCTCGATCAGTTGGCGGCGTGGCTCCGTGGAGGGAGCGAGACTGGCTGTCTGGATCATGCGACACGGGTTCACGATCTGTGTGCCGTCCGGCGCGGTCTTGGGCAAAGTGCCGAGCCGGTTCAGGCAAGTGTCAAACGCGCTGGTATCCAGACTCAACAACTGGTTGTAGGCCTCGGTAATCTGATACGGATTCGTGGGACATAGCATTTCGCCGACCGGCGTCTCGCTGTTGACCAAATCCGCCACCCAGCCCACTTCGGTGACAGCGCCGTCCCGTAGCCAATCCATGGCTCCGGTTGATAATTGGCCCTTACGCGAGGCCTGCGATAACATGCCAATGCCAAACTGGCGAAGATTATTGGCACAGGCTGACTTGCGGCTCGCTGCTCGAGCGGCGTTGATGGCTGGCAAAGCCAGTCCCATCAAGATGCCAATGATGGCAATCACGGTCAGCAGTTCCACCAACGTGAAACCTGCTTGATGTTCACGTTGGTAATCTGGGTCGACTTGGTTCTCTGTGTCTAGCTGCATGATCAAATGGCTCCTCGCTGCGAGATATCGGGCTCGAGTGAGCTGAGCACTGCCGCCCACAACCGCCGACATTCTTGCAGGCACATGTCAGCGAAGCATGAATAAGCCATGAGCAAACCACATCCTTATGGTGAATGTGGCGCTAGCAAGACGAGAGCGAAGTGTGAAGGCGGCGTGCCAGAGAAGATGCTGAAGAAAGCATGCCGCAAGAAAAGAAAAAGCTCCCGGAAGTAACGTTGTCCCAGGGGGGCAGAGGACTTCGCACTTGTTCCGGGAGCGATTGGACGATTGCACTACGCAGCATCCATGCCACGCGGCAGCCCAGTTTCGATTTCCAGCCAGTGGATGGTTGACGAAACGACCGTCGGCTTCCTTGCCGACAGACATCGCTCCGCGGTCCGCAGAAACGTGGCGGGCACGTTCCCCATGCAGACTCGTCCACGTGGCTGTTGCCAGTCAATACCAATAAGTTGCGCAAAAAAAGGAAAGGCCGAACTTTCCGGAAGTTGTTTTGCGACAGCTCATTCGTATCGACGAGGCGGGAGAATATGGCATTCGAGCGAAATGGTCAAGTGCGGTTTTTCGCGGCGAAATTCCTGGGGTTCGAAGGGTCGAATTCCAGCGGATCTCCCGCGCATCAGGAGTGAGTTGCCCGCAACTGCTACGACGAGAATTGAGCCGTATTCTGGTGTGCCGGCGCTCGCTGATACGTTTTTCGGCGAGCCATTGTTGCCGCGGGCGAGCTTGTCACACCCTACGAATCTGCCGTGTTTTCGGCCCCGTCGTTGGGCTTGACTCCCAGCACGCGCGCCACCACAAACGATAGCACGGCGGCAAAGAAGCTGGCCAACGCACCCATCTTCACGGCGTCGCGCAGGGCCGGGTCAAACTTGCCGGCCGGAAATGCTGCTTCCGACATGAACAACGCCACGGTGAAACCGATGCCAGCCACGGTGCCCAGTGTGACCACATGGCGATACGACATGCCAGCTGGGATTTCCAGTTTGAAGACCTTCTCGGCAATCCAGGTGAACAGGGTAATCCCGACCGGTTTGCCCACGAGCAAGCCGATCAGTACCAACACGGTGCCCGCACCGACGTTGCCAAACGCGACTCCCGCGTTGCTTAACCCAAACAATCCCAGAATGATCTCCACTGGAGGCTTCCACGAATGCTCGAATTCATTGAGCGTGTCACGCCGTTTCAGTTCCTCGCGTGCAAAGATCCCCAGGTCGGTATGCGCGTGGGGCAGGCAGGGAATGATGGGAACGAGCCCCAGCGCGGCGTGGATTCCTGCGTAGTAGAACGAAAACCACGACATGAGGCCCGGTATCAGCAGATACCACCAGAAGCTCTGCAGCCGTAACTTGCGAAACGACAGCGCCGTCGCCATGGCGGCCAATGTCAGCAGCAACCACATCGGCTCCATTGGATTCTGCGGATACGCAATCGCGAGAATTACCAAACCGGCCGCATCATCGGCAATCGCGAGCAGTAGCAGAAAGGCAATCGCGGGGTGACCATTGCCGAAGATCAGTCTCGCCACCAGATAGCTGAACGCGATGTCCGTGGCACAGGGAACGGCCCAGCCACGTCCCAGGACGCCACTTTGGCCAAACCAGCCCGACTGGCCAATCAAGCACGGCTCCCAGGATATAGAGGCCGGCCGGGCCCACCACGCCACCCAGGGTGGCCAACAGGGGCGTCGCCGCCTTACGCGGATTCGATAACGCTCCACCAGGCAACATCGATTCCCACACTTCCTTGGCGGCAATGGCAAAGAAGAATGCCATCAGGATGTCGTTAATGATGAAGTGAATCGTCAGGTGGCCATGGCCGCCCGGATGCTCGGTGGGGGCGATTGCTCCTGCCTCCGCCACGCGTTTGTCGCCGGTATCTTGTGCCTTGATGTCGTGGGCCGAACGCAAGTCGGTTTCGTCCGGCGCCTGCTGGTCGTGAACCGTATCGGTCCGCACGATGCTGGTGACGTCGAAATGCATCACGGCGTCGTAACTGGACTTGTGGACATTGGCCCAGACCAGCGCCAAGAGTGCACCGCCGATCAGAAACAAAGAATTGTCGAAGAGAAACTTGATCACTCCGGACTTGCCGTGGTCAGCCATGGTTTTGCTGTCTAGTGCGAATAGGGGGTGATGTAAGTGTATTTTCGGGGGTCAGCCGCCACCTCAACGGAGGCCAGCCTACTGATCCGGACCCAGGCGAAGACTGCTGTAAGGAGACTACCGCAAGAAGTTTGGCCGACGACGAAGAACTCGAATTCTAGCCCTTGAGGGGCTTTGACCCAATGGGTGCTACGGAGCGTTGGACGGCGCACAGCGACTTGCCCGTGATGACAACATGCACCATGATGGAAGCGGCTGGACGGCGGACTCAGCGAGGTAGCTGAAGCCGCCAGGCTTCAGAGGGGTAGCTGAAGCCGCCAGGCTTCAGAGGCAGAGGCGGGACGTCATGCGTAGCGACTGAGCCCTGGGCGGGCTCAGCTACGTAGCTGAAGCCGCCAGGCTTCAGAGTTAGAGGCGGGACGTCATGCGTAGCGAACTGAGCCCTGGGCGGGCTCAGCTACGTAGCTGAAGCCGCCAGGCTTCAGAGTTAGAGGCGGGACGTCATGCGTAGCGACTGAGCCCTGGGCGGGCTCAGCTACGACTCGTAGCTGAAGCCGCCAGGCTTCAGAGTTAGAGGCGGGACGTCATGCGTAGCGACTGAGCCCTGGGCGGGCTCAGCTACGTCGCTGAAGCCGCCAGATGGCGGGACGAAAGAGTGGCCACGAGTAGAATCGGAGTATGCGTTCGTGAAGATTGCTGTTTTGGGGACGGGAAATGTTGGTCGAGCGCTCGGTTGCCGCTGGGCCAAAGTCGGGCACGAGGTTTTTTTCGGCGCGCGTGATCCGGGGAGCGATGAAGTGAGTGGAGTCATCGCGCGAGCAGGGTCGGCAGCCAAGGTTGGGACCTGCGGCGCGGCATTGGACGCTTCGGAAGCGGTGCTGTTGGCGATTCCCTGGGACCAGACGCGATCAGTATTAGAGCAGGCTGGCAGTCTCGATGGCAAGATCGTGATGGATTGCATCAATCCGCTTTTGTCCGATCTGTCTGGTTTGGAGTTGGGATTCACAACGTCAGCGGCGGAGCAGATTGCCGCCTGGTTTCCGACTGCGCGGGTGGTCAAGGCATTCAACACGCTCAGTGCCGCGACGATGGAAGACGCACGATATGGCGACCAGCAAGCCTGCATGTTTTACTGTGGCGATGATGCTCAGGCAAAGTCAGCGGTCAAGCAGCTGACCGAGGAACTGGGCTTCGAGGCGATTGATTGTGGACCGTTGAGATTGTCTCGCCAGTTGGAACCGCTGGCGATGCTGTACGTTCATCTGGCGGTGTTCGAAGGGTGGGGTGGGGACTGTGCATTCAAGATGCTCAGGCGGTAAGCTTGTCTCGATTTGCCAATTCGGCCAGCGGCTTTTCAACACGTTTTGAGACCACCGGATGAAGTTTCCAGCGTCACATGAGTCATCGGAGCAGGGGCTCGGACAAAGAGGCAACCACCTGCTTGGCGCCGGTGAGTCGGATCCTGGTGACCGGGAAAGGATGGGGCCCGGTCGTGGAGCCGATGCGCTGGCGTTGCGGCCGGTGGTGCAAGTGTGCGATATCGTCAAGCGATACGGGAAGGTGCGCGCGTTGAACGGTGTCACGATGACCATTGGCTCCGGAGTGACGGGGCTATTGGGTCCCAACGGTGCCGGCAAGACCACGCTGATCAAGGTGCTGCTTGGTCTGGTACGCGTTTCCTCCGGCCATGGCACGGTGTTGGGCTTCGACTTGGCCAAGCAAGCTCGCATGATCCGCCAGCAAGTGGGATTCATGCCGGAGGATGACTGTTACATCGCGGGTTTGAGCGGGATCGAGATGGTGCAGTTTGCGGCCCGGCTCTCCGGCTTGCCGCGTGTGGAAGCCTTGCGTCGTTCCCACGAGATGCTGGATTTTTGCGGAATGGAGCAGGAGCGGTACCGGGCGGTCGACACGTATTCGACGGGTATGCGGCAGAAGGTGAAGTTTGCCCAGGCGATCGTGCACGACCCTCCTTTTCTGATCTTGGACGAGCCGACGGCGGGGCTTGATCCGGACGAGCGAGTATCGATGCTCCATCGGATCGGCCTGTTGGCGCATCGTTTCGGCAAAGCGGTGTTGCTGTCGACGCACATTTTGCCCGACGTACGCGCGATTTGTGACACGGTGGCGATTGTCGCGCAGGGGGAGGTGCGGGTCATCGATTCCTTGGAAGCGTTAAGCCGACCGTCGTCGCCGGCCATGCACGTGCGGACGGCCGGCAGTCCCGCACCACTGATGCGGCGGATTGAGCGGGCAGGTGGGGTGGTGGCGGTGGACGAGGACGGCCAGTTGCGGGTGACGGTGACGGCGTCGCACACGGCCGAATTGATCTGGCAATGGGCTCGTGAGACGGGGGTGGGGATTCGGTCGTTGGGACCGTCTCGCAATTCGCTCGAGCAGATCTTTCTGGACGCCGTTCGAGGAGACCGCCGTGCCCATTCATGAGGTCGGCTATCGCCGTTGGGAGGGGGAACTCACCAGTGACTGGTTGCGTTGGATCGTGGTGGCCGGCGCGGGGATCCGCCTGGTCTGGAAGAGCCACTGGTTGCGGCGGATGCTCTTCTTTGCCTGGCTGCCGGCGGCGGTGACGGGAGTCGGCTTTTTTGTTTACGAGCAGTCGCTGGAGCATCAGGAGTGGCACCCGGGGGTGGTGCACTTAATCGACTGGTACCCGGATGCGCGAATCAATCCGGAGTCGGGCGTGGCGGCTCGCGTGAAGAGGGCGTTTCAGCGGGACCCGGAGTCTTCCCGCCACCAGATCTGGTCGCTCTTACTGATGGCGTTCTTTCGTTATCCGCAGGGCTTGCTGATGGTCTTGCTGGTGGGCATGATTGCCCCCAGCTTGATTTCGCTCGACTTTCGTTCGCGGGCATATCTTCTGTATTTCTCGCGTCCCATCACGCCGTTGGAGTACATTTTCGGCAAAGCGCTGGTGATCTGGACATATCTGGCCGCGGTGACGACGGTACCGGCTTTGGTGCTATACGTACTCGGTGTGTTGCTCTCCCCGGAGCTGAACGTGGTGCTGTACACCTGGGACCTGCCGTTTCGGATTCTCCTGGCGTCGCTGGTCCTCATGCTCCCCACGACCTCCCTAGCCTTGTTCTTTTCCTCGTTGACAACGGAGAGCCGTTATGCGGGGTTTGCCTGGTTCGCCTTGTGGGGGCTGGGTTGGGCAGCCTATGCCAATCTGCATGTCCTTAGCCAATCCAAGCAGTGGAGCATGCTCTCGCTTTACCATATGCTCGGTCGCGTCCAGGAGTGGGTGTTCGGGTTATCGACGAACGCGAATGATGTGTCCTCCGCGGCTTTGCTGTTGCTGATTGTCACGGTCATGCCCTTTATTGTCCTGGTTTCCCGCGTTGCGGCACCGATGCGCATTTGAGTCGTCTTATGATCCAGCTCGAAGGTGTTACCAAGCTCTACGGCACGGTCATGGGAGTGAATGATATTAATCTGTCACTTGCTCCCGGTGCCTATGGGCTGGTGGGACCCAACGGATCAGGGAAGACGACCTTGCTCAACTTGATCACCGGCCAGCTGCGTCCCACGATGGGGAGTGTGCGGGTACTGGGATACTCCCCTTGGAATCGCGACTCGCTGCTGCGGATGATCGGGCTTTGCCCGGCTGTCGATGTGCTTTACGGCAACGTCACGGCACTCGACTGGGTCACCTACCTGGTGGAGTTGCACGGATTTTCGCGGCACGAAGCTCGCCGGCGGGCCACCCAGTCGCTTGCGGACGTCGGGATGAGCGGAGCGATGAATCGGACCATGGGGACCTACTCGCTGGGGATGCGCCAGCGGACGAAACTGGCGCAGGCGTTTGCCCACGATCCCAGCCTGCTGATCCTCGACGAACCGTTCAACGGGCTCGATCCCATTGGCCGGCACGATATGACCGAGGTGCTCAAGAAGTGGGTGCGCGGTGGGCGGAGCCTGATCCTGGCCAGCCACATCCTGCACGAGGTGGAAGCGGTCAGCCCGGCGTTTCTCTTGATCCGGGGGGGCGACTGCTGGCCTCCGGCCCACCGGAGGAAATCCACAGCCTGCTGGCCGACTTGCCCAACGAAATCCGCATCCGCTGCGACAACCCCACCCTGTTGGCCCGACAGTTCGTCGAGTCGGGGCTGACAGAATCCGTGCGGTTCGTCGAACCAGACGCGGTGATTCTCGTTTCCACACGTAGCCCGGTCAGTGTGTTCGAGCAATTGCCGCAGTGGCTCGAAAAACTCGGTGTCCACGTGCAGGAAATGCGCTCCGCCGACGATTCGCTGCAAAGACTCTTCTCGTCCTTGATGCGGATGCACCGGGGAGAAGAATCATGATGTGGCACAGTACTTTCGCGGTGTTCCGCTTTGAATTGCGCAGAACCGTGACGATCAGCCGAGTCGCGGTCTGGCTGCTGCTGACGTCGTTTCCGATCTTCATTGTCGGCGTGATCAAGTACAACGAAGACAGATACAGACCGATCGGTTTCGACGGGCCTCGGGGAAAGGAGCGGACTGTGACATTGCCACTAGGCAAGGGCGAGTTTTACTCGTTGCAGGTCCGCCGAATAGGCTCGCAGCGCGTGGCGACACTGACGAAAAAGCTGGCTGGCCTGACACGCTCCTTCGACAATGTGGTGATCCCGGATAACATGGAGCTCCCACGCAGTATGCTGGAGCTTGGCAACACGCAGATCAGGGGACTGAAAGACGGAATTGATGAACTCCTGGTACAACAAAGCGGGAGCATTCGAGAACTGTCTCCGGACGACCAGTCCAGAGCAAGACCGAAGATACCTGACTTCGATTGGGGCGTGATCCTCTTCGGCTTGATCCCGGAAGTGATTACCTTGTTCGGACTACTGCTCTGGGTGACGCCGGTGGTGCAGGCCGAGTTGGAGGGGCGGACCTGGATCTATCTGGCCGTGCGTCCACGGGGTCGCGCCAGTATGCTGCTGGGAAAATATCTTACCGCCATCACCTGGACGGCGCTGTCGGGCTGCGTGAGCGCGACCGTTTGCGTGTGGGTGGCGGAACCGGAAGAAGCGCTCCGCATGTGGTCGACGATCGTGGCTCTGGTCGGCTTCGCCTGCCTGGCCTACGGTTCGCTCTACAGCTTGATTGGCGTGTTCTTGCATCGCCGGGCCATGGTCATCGCGGTGGCCTATACGCTGATCTTCGAGTTCCTCGTCTCCTTCGTCCCAGCCGTCATCAATCAGTTCACCGTCCAGTATCGACTCCGCAATCTGCTCATCGACTTCATGGACTGGCGAAATCTACTGCCGAAGGAGGAAGCGGTCATCCTGCTGGGCAATCAGCCGGCCTGGCTGCACGTATTGGTCCTCATCGGCGTGACCATCGCCGTGCTGGTGTTCGCCACGCAGGTCATCCAGCGGAAGGAATACGCCACCGCCGATGAGGCGTGAGGCGTGAGTAGTGAGTAGTGAGTAGTGAGTAGTGAGTAGTGAGTAGTGAGTAGTGAGGCTGCAAGCCCCCTACCTCACACTTATAGGGAACGAATCGGGAATGCGGAATGCGGAATGCGGAATGCGGAATGAAGCGTAACCAATAACCAATAACCAATAACCAATAACCAATAACCGGTAACCGGTAACCAATAACCGGTAACCGGTAACCAGTAACCAGTAACCAGTAACCAATAAGCAGTAACTCTTGCCTTCAGAATTGGCGTAGCAGTTGGCCCAACGGTTGGAAGCGGGAGGCGACTGGTTGGGCCAAGGAGGAAAGTAACTGCTGCGTGGCAGCCAACTGTTGCTGGAGCTGATCCTGTGTCACGGGCAACTGCTGCTTCCATTGCTCCAACTGCGTCTCTAGTCGGCGTTCTGCTTCCGCCACCAGACGTTCGGTGTGCTGGCGGACCAACTGCTCGACAGCCAGTTGGCATCGCTGCTGCAACTGGGAACCGAGGTTCGACTGGATATCCCATTCAGGCATGTTTACGGTGCCCGTGAGGTGGGCCGACAACTCGAACTGCTCAATACCGTTGGCCGCTTGGGCCAGGGGCTGCCACAGAGCGTTCTGCGATCCGCTCGCGCCGGGCGACACAGAAAGCTGAATTTCGTTTTGGACAAGTTGGATACGACCTTCGAGAGTATCGCCTGTGGCGATCAGCCTGGCGCGAATGTGTGTGGCACCTGGCGCAACAGACACGGTCCAGCCTCCCGCGCGACCCCAACTGCGAGCCTCCAGAGGCATGCTGTCGCACTCCACCGCGATTTGGCGACGTGCCACACCAGCCACACAATCGAGTTCGGCACTGAGTCGAGCAACGAAGGGGCCACGGGTGACCAATTGCAGCCGGGCAGGGTGCTCCTGACGCTGGGACCGCGGGTCCGCGGCGATCGCCCAGTCCTGTGCCTGGCCGAGGAAGTCGACCTGCTGGCCCGCCAGGCACAGCTGTCCATCGAGGGTGGCTGATCGCATGAGAAACCTGGGCTGCGGACTTTCCGTGCCAAACTGTACCACGCTTCCGCGTTGGCCGAGCTGGTTGATATCTGGCGACTCGTTGAGCCAGTGGGCAAACTCCAGCCACGGCTGAAGTCGCGTCCACCAGAGATGGATTTCCGAATCGAGCAGGTAGCTGTTCAGCTGTTTGCCATCCAGGCGAGCGAGCTTCATTTTCTGATTCAGGTTCTCGCGATCGCCTGCGAAAGCCGCCGCGATGGATGCCCGATCGCGCTCGATCTGCTGTGCCAGTTCCCTCAGCCGCTCCTGCAATTGCGAGATCTGCTGGCGCAATTGCACCACGTCCTGCCAGCGTTGCTGTAGCTGCGCCAAGTGGTCACCCATCTTGGACGCGGAGGGGATCACGGTCAGCGCCTGGTACAGCTGCAGGGCCGATTCGTGACATTGGCGCACCTGAGCTTGCACATCGCGATAATCCTCAGGCCATCGCTGGGCCAATTGCCGAGCGGTTTGCAGCGATTGAAACTCCTCTTCCACGCGGCGCTGCAGCATCGCTGTCGCTTGTTCCATCCACTCTCGGCTCAAGGCCTCCCCACTGCGAGCTCAGCTCGCTCATGTCCGGTGTCGGGATCGAGCGCCGAGTCGAATTTGTCGCGGCGAAGTGACGCTGCGTGTCGAGCCGGATGCCGCGGATCTGCGCATCGTCAACCACCAACCGCCGATGCGCCAAGGCGTCCAGGTTCAGGGCGAGCGTCGCCGAGTCGCACTGAAACAGGTTTCGGTCACTCGACGCGGAGCGGGCGATCTGCACGCCCCGGATTCGCACCTCACCACGCACGAGTGAACCCCATGCCTGCTGCACGTCTGCCTGCCTGCGAGTCGCGGTCTCGATGGCATGAATCATCCCCCACCGCAAAACAAGAGGGATGCCAAAGTGTGCTGCTGCCAGCAGCACCAGCAGGACGACTACACGAGGAAGCAGGTACGACCAGCGGATCATGCACAGCTCCTTCGTCGATCGTCCAGACCTCGAGCTTTCGGACGCTGGTCTCTCCGTTGCTGGTCCCTCCGTAGCGGATCGAGGGACGGCTCTGCGGGATGGACGCGACGGGCAGTGATGTAAGGTGGCGATGGAGCGGCCGGCGACGCTTGTTGCATCGCGTTGAGCGCCGTACTGATCGGTAGCACCTGAAGTTCTATCGCTTCGGCCTCGATGTCGATGGACGGAGGTTGGTCCTGCTTGCGGCGTTGTTGCAGCCAGACCATCCACGGCAGGCTCAGGCGATACGTGGGATACATGAGCAACGTTCCCAGCAGGAAGCTGCCCATGACCACGGTGTTGTTAAACGAAGTCCAGCCGGCCAATGGCAGCCGCGAAATGGATCGCCACAAGGCTGTCAGCGGGGGGAACGTGAGGACCCAGTAACCGATCGAATGCGTGACCCCGTCGCACCAGGGCGCCACCAGGCTGACACACAAAGCCGCCAGCATGCCGGTGGCGAGACTCATACGGGTCGCCAAGAGCATCGTCGCCACCAGGATCGCCAGCAGATTGCCTTTGGGGATCAGTCCCAGCAACAAACCACAGGCCAGTCCGGCGGCCATTTGACGTGGCGAGTCCTTGGCGCAGACTGCCGCCTTGAGCAACTTGAGTTTTCGCAGTAGCCAAATCATCCTCGTCCCCCCTGCAGTTATATGAGGGATCGATCGTCGACCGGCCGCAAAATCAGAATTTCTGGAATAGGCGTTAGAGTCGCCGGTTTGTGGTTCGTTAGGGGGGGCATGTGCGGCGATGGCCAGGCTGTTCTCACAGGGTCGTTGCCTCACGCAGCGTGTGTCATCACCGCAACGCGGTGGCACAGCGAAGCCCAGGTTGGGACCACGGCGCCCAAACCCCAACCGGGGTTTCACAGAATACGGTATCCCAGCGCACCAACGATGTGCCACAATCAATGGATGCCAAACCGTCCGACGCGATGCGCGGTGTGGTGGCGGTCGTGGCCACGGGCCGGTTGATGGCGACCGTCTGGCACGACCGCGGTGTGATGGTCGACGCCTACCCGGAGTGCGCCGCTGAGCGCGGCGACCCCGGGCTTCGTTGTGCCACGCCGTTGGCGTGAAGATACCCGCTATTGACGAATCATTTCAGATGTCCGGGTGTCGGAGTGCCACCGCGCCAGCAGTGAGTTGGCACGTTTCCTCGTGCGGATGCGTTGTGCGTGGCATCCAGGAGCGTGTGCGCACACAGTGGCACTGCTCAATCCATAGAACGTTCCAATGTGTGGAACTCGGCGCAACGAACCGGCTGACCGGAAATGACGACACCTGACTTGAGCCGTGTGCAGCGGCAACCCGGTTTCCACTTCCCTGTTGGAAGGTCAGTGTCAATACCGGCTGGGGATAAACGTCTGATCGGCCAATGGTGGACGAATGTAGCCTTTGTCGTTTTGACGCGGTGGCAGCGCTATTCGCTCGTGCTCGATCTTCTGATACGGGATCATGCTCAACAGGTGGCTGATGCAATTGAGTCGAGCGCGCTTCTTTTCGTCGGCATCGACCACGTACCAGGGGGCTTGCTTGATATCAGTGTAGGCGAACATGTCGTCTTTCGCTTTAGAGTATTCCACCCATCGCTCACGCGACTGCAGGTCCATGGGACTCAGTTTCCAGCGTTTGGTGGGGTCGTCGATGCGGCGTTGGAACCGACGTTCCTGTTCTTCATCGTTGATCGAGAACCAATACTTAATCAGGATGATACCCGAGCGGACGAGCATCCGTTCGAACTCGGGGCACGAACGCAGGAACTCGCGGTACTCCTCTGCGGTACAAAAGCCCATGACGTGCTCCACGCCGGCTCGGTTGTACCAACTGCGATCCAACAGTGCCATTTCGCCGGCGGCGGGCAATTGAGCCACGTACCGCTGGAAGTACCACTGTGTCCGCTCCCGTTCGGTGGGCGTGCCGAGAGCCACCACACGGCACACGCGGGGATTCAGGCATTCGGTAATGCGCTTGATGACTCCCCCTTTGCCGGCCGCGTCACGGCCCTCGAACAGCACGACCACTTTCAGACCCTGGTGCCGGATCCACTCCTGCAACTTGACCAGCTCAATCTGCAGTTTCTCGAGCGCTTTCTCATAGGTCTGCTTGTCGAGTTTCTTCTCAGGTTTGTACGGCGCGGATCGCTCGCAGATCAAAGACGTGATGTGACGCTCTGTATCTTGCACGCTGGCCCACGCCTGCTGCTCAGCCGAGCGAACCTGCTCGCGTTTCTCTTTCTTCTGCTTCTTGGTCTTGGGCATCTTATTCACCTTGTGGCTCTTAGAACGGAAACTCGAAGCGATCCTTCCAGCGTTCAGCAGAGGCCTGTTGCACAATTCCCGCACCCCAACGCGGGTTGGGGGGCGAACCGCCGGCCGCGTGAGAAAGCATAGGTCGCAGCCGACCCATTCTCTCGATCAAGTCGCCGACGAGCGGCCCGCAGGCCCTGTCGACAGGGACGTTTATGCGGGTCGGGCCGCCTTTCAGGGCTTCCGTCGGGTTCACCCCGGCGGGGCCACACCTGGCCCGCTACCGTGCAGCCATCTCGCTTTCAGGGCTTCCGTCGGGTTCACCCCGGCGGGGCCACACCTGGTCCGCTACCGAGCGGCCATCTCCCTTTCAGGCTTCCGTCGGGTTCACCCCGGCGGGGCCACAACTGGTCCGCTACCGAGCGCCATCTCGCTTCCAGGGCTTCCGTCGGGTTCATCCCGGCGGGGCCACAACTGGTCCGCTACCGAGCGGCCATCTCGCTTTCAGGGCTTCCGTCGGGTTCACCCCGGCGGGGCCACAACTGGTCCGCTACCGAGCGGCCATCTCCCATTCAGGGCTTCCGTCGGGTTCACCCCGGCGGGGCCACAACTGGTCCGCTACCGTCACACCACGACACACTTTCGGTCGAGTCCCCCACGTGCCATTACACCGGCACGCGGCCGCGACCGAGATACGCCGCCGTTTGTTTTGCGCGTCGGCGGACAACATGGGCCCGACCCCACTGCGCATTGCGCATTCCCGATTCGTTCCCAAAAGGTCAGCCCCGTTCCACAAGCCTGGTCCGTTCGGGGGAGGGGCTGAGCGATGTTCGTTTATTGCCCCGCGACGCTTCTCTCGATAGACTCAAAGCCAGGTGGGGAAGCGATTTTCCCGTCAGCTTTAGCACGCAACACTTGCCGGATGGAAGATCCTATGTGCACTCGCAGAACGATTCGAATCGCGGTCTCGTCGTTGGCCCTGACGAGTCTCTTGTTGATCGCGAACGCCGGCCACGGGCCACAAGGGATCGGCGTCGCCCAGGCGGGTGAGGCCGGTCGATTGTCGGCCGCTGTCCCGGATTCGATCCAGACACCGCTCGATCCCGCCGAGTTTGGCTTTGACGAGATCGTATTTGTCAAACGCAAGCCCTACTCGTCCGATCACTATTACACGGATATCAACAATGGCACGAGTCCGGACCGATTCCTTCCCGACAACGGCATTTACATCTACAACCTTCGCACACGATCGGAGCGTGCGGTGGTCACCGCGGCCGACCTGCCAGGCGGTCGCGGACTGGTGGGCAAGATCAGTCTCTCCTTTGACGCGCAGCGGATCTTGTTTGATTTTCGCCAGGATCCCGGGTCCGGTTTTCGCATTTGGGAAGTGAAGACAGACGGCACCGGTTTACGTCAGATATCGTTCCCGCCGGCGGATGAAGCGAGAGAAGGTGGCACGGTGGAGTCCGTCCTGGCATACGGATGACATTCATCCGTGTTATCTGCCGGATGGCAAGATCATTTTCTCGTCCACGCGCTGTGAACACACGGTTCTCTGCGGTGGTTCGTCGCACCTGGTCGCCCCTGGTCTCCATCGCATGGATGCGGACGGATCGCACGTGCAGCAACTCACGCACAGTCCGGTCAGTGAATTCTGCCCGGTCATGCTCGACGACGGCCGCGTTATGTATCACCGCTGGGAATATATCGACAAGGGCGCTCGCGTCGGCAAGACCATTTGGGCCATGAATCCGGACGGGACCATGCCGGAGGAACTCTATGGCGTGGCGGATGACACGACGACCGTCTACATGTATCCGCAGCCCGTTCCCGGTAGCGATTCTCGACTGGTCTGCGTCGGGACGTGCCACTTTCCGCAAGGAGGTTGCCTGGGAGCAATCATGCTGATCGATTTCCGCAATGGGGTTCGGCAACGCGGTCCGGATCCGGACGAAGCGGACTTCGTGCCGCACGATGACCGGTACAGCGTGACAAATATCACGCCGCAGGTGTTTGTGGAGCGTCGCACGGAACCGGGGTGGCATTTCTTGACCAAGGAAGGGACGTACGTACACGACACGAACGGCCAAAGCGGCCACCTCTACACGCACCCTTATCCCATCAGTGACAAGGAATTTCTGGTTTCCTATAAGGTCGATCCTTCCGATCACTACAAAGAGGTCGCCAACGCCTACTCGCTGTACCTGATCGATACCGCTGGCCGGCATCGTTTTGTGCATGGCGATGACCAGCTCTCCTGCTGGCATCCCTTGCCGCTGCGCGCTCGGCTCGTCCCGCCGAGCCTGCCATCGTCGCGCGATCCTGGCAGCGCCGACAGCGATCAAGCCGTCTGTATCGTGAACAATATTTACCAGGGGATGGAAGGGGTCCAGCGGGGAGAGATCAAGTGGCTGCGGATCAATGAGGCACTACCGCGCTACTGGTCCACCGGCCGACGATGGGATCCGTCCTTGAGCAGTTCTTCCTGGAAGGCGGCCCTCTGGCCGCGGGTGCAGTGGGGAGTCGTCCCCGTGGAGCCAGACGGCTCCGCCCATTTTCTGGTGCCGGCCAATCGCAGCATTTTCTTCCAGGCTCTGGATGAGAATTTTCGGGAGATCCAACGGGAGAGAACGTATGTGAACTATCAACCCGGCGAAGTGCGTTCCTGTAACGGCTGTCATGGGCAGGCCAGCCATGCGACACCTCCGATCGCCTCCCTGACGCCGTCGGCCTTGCTGAGGGCCCCGAGCGCTCCCGAGCCACAGCCCTGCGATCTCGTCGAGAACGGCGGAAACGGCCAGGCGGGACAAGTCATCCACTATCCCACCGATATCCAACCGATATTCAATGCCAAATGCGTCTCCTGCCATGGCGAAAGTGAGCCCGCTGATGGGCTGCGGCTGACCGGTGAAATCACGCTTTTCTACAACACGTCCTACGAAGAACTGGCCAGCAAGGAACTGGCCGGTCCCATCATTCCGGAGTTTACCTCCTTCCTGTCGGGAGACCGAGGCAATTACAACGGCGCCTATCTCCGCCCCAGGAGCCTGGGCTGCGGGACCAGCACGCTGATCGACATATTGACCCATTCCGCGCATCCCAAGAACGCCAAAGATGATCATGCCGGTATGCTCACGGCCAGCGAATTGATGATCGTGAGCCGGTGGGTGGATACGAACTATCAGTACTATGGCTCTTACTTTGGCCGGCAACATCCGCAGTGGGTCAATCCCGATCCCGCCGTTCCCTCTTATGATCCGGCTGACTTCCGTCGCAAGCCAACGTTTGAAGAGGCAATCAGTTTCTTGGCACCGGCGTGGCATCGGTAGAACGGGAGGAGGTTGGGTGGCGGGAGAGAGTGGGGAAGTGGGAAGTGGGAAGTGAAAAGTGAAAAGTGCAAAGTGCAAAGTGCAAAGTGGGAAGCGGGAAGCGGGAAGTGGGAAGTGGGAAATGGGAAGTGAAAAGTGCAAAGTGCAAAGTGAAAAGTGGGAAGTGGGAAGTGGGAAGTGGGAAGTGGGAAGTGGGAAGTGGGAAGTGCAGAAGGGAGCTGGAGATATCGCCAAATACGATCACGATGAATTAGCTGACCGACTGCTCACGTTTGCGGCACGTGTTGGGAAAACGGTTGATGCTCTCCCCGAAAGTCGTCTTGGACGACATATTGCCAACCAGTTGGTGCGCAGTGGAACTTCACCTGCGCCAAACTATGCAGAAGCGTGCGCAGCGGAGAGTCGCAAAGACTTCATTCACAAGCTTGGCATTTGCTTAAAAGAACTGCGTGAATCACGCTGTTGGATTCAACTGATAATGAAGGCCAAATTACTCTCCACATCAAAACTCGCCAGTCTCCTGGACGAAGGCACTCAGTTGAGCAATATCATCGCCAAATCCATCGTCACAGCAAAATCTAACCAACGCCGAAATCCGAAAGACTAGCCGATAAGATCCTTTTGCGATAACCACTTTCCACTTTCGTAACACTTTAGCCGATTGGCGAGACGGTCAAGTCAAGATCAATTTTCCCTTTCCTAATCTCGCCATTATTCGCAGAGTGAGCTTGGATTGGGCTTGATTAGCGAGCTCCACCATTCGGCTAAATAGTTACCCACTTTGCACTTTTCACTTTTCACTTTGCACTTTGCACTTTCCACTTTGCTCTGTTCCCCGAGCAATCTTGGACTGATTCTTGCCACGTCCGACAGCCTTCCCTCCGACAGCCTTCCCAGGATGCGCCACGAAGCGCGGCGGCACTTCGTTGTGAAACGCCTTCGGCGTCGGGAATTCCACGACCAGACGACGGTTCGTGCTCACACAACGCAGCTTCAGAAGCCGCAGGCGAGGAAGCGGCTTGTACCGATTCCAGGCGAACCGATCTGTGTCCTCGCCTCCGGCTGCGGGTTAAACGATGTCGCTACCGACAGTGGCGGTGCGCGATCGAATATGCAGTGGCGCTGTCCAATTAGGCGCACAAAAAAACGGGATGAACAAGATCGTCTCCGGTCAACCAGGACCGCAGAACTCCTAGATCTTGTTCATCCCGTCGGTCGGCAACACGACGCTAAGTTGGCACAAGACACAACAACAACGTCGCCACCGACTACTTATTCATTGCGTGATTCGCCACCGTTCTTGCTTCCCAAAGCGCCCCACACACCGTAGGGGCTTTCCCCGGTTCGACGTTGCGGAATCGTTGGGTTACCAGCGTCAATGGAATTGGTAAAGAATCGCACGGAACCATCGGCCAGCGAGCCATTCACGCCAGTCGGGTGCTTGCTGTCAGGCGGCATGACTTGTGACCAGCCCCATTCGCTGCCTTCGTTCGTGCATTTCATCGAGTTCGGCGGCAGGATCGTGTTCATACCGGAGACGGTCGTACCACCCCAGCACCAGTTGGTTCCACGAATGTCGCCGATCACCGGTGACGTTGGCAGAATCGTGCGGTTCGGTCCCAGGTAGGCCAAGCAGAGGGCTGGGTTGGAACCGAAGTTCGTGCCACCACCAGGAATCTCGGCATAGAGACCATCACGCAGGGAAGCGGTACCGTCACTCGGGACGTTCGCGACTGTCGGGAGAACCATCTCGCTCATGCACAGCGTGTTGCTGGTACCATCCGCGATCTCGCCAAACTTAACGAAGCTGTACTGACCGAAAATACCACGCGGCGATTGCTGGCCGGCCGCATTCGTGTTCGCTTCGTCACCGGTGCAGAAGTTGTAGTTCGTGTCGCCCTGCCACGAGTATTCAATTCCACCTTTGAAATTGCCACCACCGTCGGATGGGCACAGCAAGGTCTTCACCTGTACATGATGCGGCTTGAAATTCCATCCCCACCACGGAACTGGACCCCAAGCGGGATAGACAGCGGGAAAACCAGGCTCATTACCCAACTGCGCCGTTTTGAATTGATCGTACAACGCCGTTTCTTCCATGAACGGGAGCAAAGCCACGACGCCGCTTAGCATGCCGTAATTGCTGTGCTCGGGAAGGTTAGTCCCGGTCTGCGTTCCTTGGCTCAAGCTGGGAAAACATTTGTACACGTCATTGTAGTTGTGGCACGCCAACGCTAATTGCTTCAGGTTGTTCGTGCACGACATTCTGCGGGCTGCTTCGCGTGCCGCCTGCACGGCTGGCAACAGCAGCGCTACCAAAATGCCGATGATGGCGATCACCACCAGCAATTCGACAAGTGTGAACGCGCTACGCGTGAGTCGATACCTCATGACAACAACACTCCTCAATACAAGAGACAAAATGACAAGGAAATGACAATTACACAGAAGGTAGTGAATTCTCCTTCAGACGCACGCCTAAAGATAACCAGATAATTCACCAAATGCAAGTAAATAACGTGACCCACCTTTAGGTGGGGGTGTTCCCCGTAAGGTGGTGGCACTGTTGACGCTCTCATTCGTCACGGCCGGCGGACATGGCACGTTATCTCGCTATCTCGCTCGAAAAGGCGTGCAAAGGTGCGCAAACCTTGAATGCCAAGATGCTAGCGCGTCATGGGAAACGTGAATTCGTTCGTTCCTCCCGCCTTGACCTCCGCCGTGAATCCTGAAGTCTTGGGAGAACTATACTTCACAGGGACCTCGGAGGTGATGTTGCCGGGTGCCATGCCCCGTTTGGCAATGTCCATCATCTGTTTCTGCTGCTCGGCCGTCATAGGTTTACCGGAACCTCTCGGATCTTCGAACGCAGCCGCGGCACCCACGGTACTCTTGGTGATGGAAACCTCGTAAGAACCGGGCACGGCACCGTCACCTTCACCGGGAGTGTTGAGCGTGAAACGGCCCGAAGCATCGGTTTTCCCCATCGCGATTTTGTCACCGGATCCTTTCGGTGAGAAACTGACGGTGGCTCCTTCCAGGGGTGCATTATCCAGGGTGACCACGCCGGTGGCTGGCGCCAGTTCCACCTTGGCGGGACCACAGCCGACCAGGCACACCAAGACTGCTAAGAACGACCAGTGAAACCAACTCATACGGAACATAAGTGCCTCCAAATTCTGCAGGGAAGGTCCTGCGATCAAATGAACGAATTCTCACGCGGTGCACGGCAGCAGCCACCAACCCACAGGAGCCTCGGCGCCACCCGTTTATTCCAGGCCCACGTAGCCAGCGCCATGAGGAAACCCACCGCCCCGCGATCGAATTTCCGATAAGCGCAGTCATCCGAGGAGTACAGTGAGCCGAAAAACGATCGAGTAAGACGTCCTGCAAACAGTCAGCGAGCGGTGCCACGGGGCCATCGGATTGTCAGATTGAGCATAACACTTTGCAGGGCCGGGGAAAACTAGGCCACCTGCCGGGATCTGGTTTCTTCGAGCGTGGCGGGCTGCGTGTTGGTAGGACGGGATCCCATCCCGTCCGAGCTCGCACGTAGGATCGCGCACTACGTTGGCTACGGGCCGGCCACGCGTCCCTGCTGAGCGGGGCCAACCACTTGGTTCGACCTCGGCGCGTGGATATGATGAACCGTGTGGAAATCACGAGCCGATGCGGGCGGCAATAGCGTCCGTGTCTGGATCATGGTGCAGCGTGGCAGGGTAGTTCCCGGAGACTCGATTTGATGCAATCCTCGGACGGGCACCGCTCCCCCAATGACGAGTCGGACCCGCGTAAGAAAGAGCGGCCAGCGAGCACCGGGTACAGGAAAAGCGGGTACGGGAACATCGGTGCCGGAGTCTGGATTGTGCTCGCGGGCTGGGCCGCGGGGCTGGGAGTCGGTCTGTTTTCTTTCTGGACGGACTCGAAACCGGTCGTCGAGCAGGAGTCGTGGTCGTGGAGTCTTCCCGACCTGTCGGCGGAAATCGCACCGGCGTACCGGGCGCTGTTCGAGGAAGCGCATGCGTCGGTGGCCCAAGTCCTGGCAGCGCATCCCGACAGCCCTCGCGCGATCAGCGCCCTGGGAGTGCTTTGCTACCTGGCTCATGATCGGGAGCGGGAAGAAGCCACCTGGCTCCACTGCCTGGAGCGGGATCCCGACAACGCGTTGGCGTATTCACGACTATTCTCCCTGGCTGAGGAGGGGGCCAATTACCAGCGGATTGTGGAGTTGGCGACAGAGGCCGCCGGGCAGGATCCCGGTAACGTGACGTATCCCGGCCGGTTAGGATCGGCACTGCTGTACCTGAAACGGAACGAGGAAGCGAGAGCTGTATTGGAGCGGCTCGTGCAGAGCGGGAAGGGTGACGCGGACGCGTACTTCGTGTTGGGCGAAGTCTGCAATCAACTGGACGAGTTGCGGAAGGCCGAACGATATTTTGCCGCGGCGGCGGCGCTGGCTCCGTACAACGCGTCGATGGTGTTCAGCTTGGCCAAGGTCTGTACCAGGCTGGGCGAGACCGAGTTGGCCGCGCAGTACCAGCGTCAGTTTCAGGAGCTGAAGGCCACCGAGGCTGCTGCCGAAAAGGAGAGTACCGGCGTACGACAGCAGTTTCGTGATGAATTGCATATCCCCAGTCGCGTGAGCGAGATCCTGCGGTATGTGGGAGAGGCCTACCTGGACGCGGGAGAGCGTCCATTGGCTGAGCAGAGTTGGTTGCGAGCCGCGGAATTGAGTGCGAACGATTCCGCGTCGCGACAGTTGTTGGCCAATCTGTACGATAAACGGGGCGAGCTGCAGCAGGCGTTGCGCCGGGTGCGCGATTTGAGACGGATCGCGCCGAGCGACGATGTGCACTATCGCAACGAAGGCATACTGCTGACTCGTCTCCAACGATTCGATGAAGCGGAACGCGTGTTTCGCGATCTTTGCCGGATGGAGCCGACACGCAGTTCCGGTCACGCCGCGTTGGCGGAATTTCTTGCGCAACGTGGCGGCGATCTGGCAGAGGCGAAATTGCACGCCGTGCGGGCGGTGGAACTGGAGCCGAGTGGTTCTCACTTCTTCCTGCTGGCCAAGGTGGCCTTCAAGGCGGGCGATCTGGCCACCGCTCGAGCCGCGATCCAACAAGCCCTGTCTCAAGATCCGGGCAACCGCGAATATCGGAGTTTCTATGCGTCGATCGCCCGACCGGAGTGACAAGTTGTCGGCAGGCCGCGGGCGGTGGGTCGCCGTGGTGTTGGCGATCGTGACGCTCTCTGGAGGCCTGCTCTGGGCCGCCGTGCACCTGCTGCACCGGCCCGGCGAAGGAGGCCCTGGCGAAGGGAGCCCCGGAGAAAGCAGCCATGCTCCCGCCGACAAGCCGCGGGACACTGCGACCGCAGGTGGCCTCCGATTCGATCTGCAGGACGTGACGGATGCGGCAGGGATCACCTTCGTGCACACCCACGGCGGCTCCGGCAAAATGTACATCATGGAAGCGATGACCGGGGGAATGGCCACGTTCGACTACGATGGTGACGGCCTGGTCGACCTCTATTTCCTCAGCGGCGCGCCGCTTCGCGGGACCGAGACGCCGGCCCAGCCGCCCTGCAACGCACTCTATCGCAATTTGGGTGACTGGAGATTCCAGGACGTCACGAGCGAGGCGGGAGTGGGAGATACCGGATTCGGCTTGGGGGTCACGGCGGCCGATTTGGACAACGATGGTTTTTGCGATCTGTACGTGAATAACTACGGCCCCAACGTGCTCTATCGGAACAATGGTGACGGCACGTTCACCGATGTCACGCGGGAGGCAGGCATCGACCCGGGTGAAGCGATGGGCGCCGGGACCTGCTTCCTGGACATCGATCGTGACGGCGACGTCGACTTGTATTCGGGCAATTATGTCCAGTTCACGTACGATCTTCATCCGACGCGCGTGCTGGGTGGCTTGCTCCGTGCGCCCAGCCCCTTGGATTTTGATGCCGACGTTGACAAGCTGTATCGTAATGAAGGCGATGGCACGTTCTCGGATGTCAGCCAGGAGTCTGGTGTGGGGCTGAAAGCGGGCCGCAGCATGGGCATGGTGAGTGGTGACTTTGACGAGGACGGCGACACCGATTTTTTCGTCTGCAACGACGTGATGGAGAATTTCTACTGGCAGAATGACGGTACCGGGAAGTTCGAGGAAGTCGCCATGCCGGTTGGCTTGGCCTACGATTTCTGGGGCCGGGCGAACGGCAGCATGGGGGCCGCTTCGGCCGACTATGACAACGACGGTTGGCTCGACTTGTTCATGACCGATTACCAGGGTGAGATGCCCGTGCTGTATCACAATCTCGGTCGCGGTCAGTTCGAGGACGTGGCGCTCAAGGCCGGCCTGACCACGCCCTGCCTGCCGCACGTCAACTGGGGGAGCAGTTTCCTGGATATCGATAACGACGGGGACCGCGACCTGTACGTCGGACAGGGGCACCTGGAACCAATGATCCATTTGATCGACGCGACCACCGACTACCGGCTGCCCAACACGCTGTTTGAAAACGTCGGCGACGGAAAGTTCGTCGATGTGTCTGCCCAGGCGGGGAGCGGGATGTCCGTGGTCGAATCGACGCGCGGTGTCTGTGCCGAAGACTTCGACGATGATGGAAAGATCGACCTCGTCATGCTCAATCAGGAGTCCAAACCGACCCTGCTCAAGAACGCCACGCAGAATCCGAACCACTGGTTGCAGGTCCGTTTGACGGGCACCGGTGTCAATCGCAACGGAATTGGAAGTCAGGTGAAAATTATCGCCGGAGACCTGACCGAAATGGACGAAGTTCGCGGTGGGTACGGATACCAATGCTCCGCGGGGACCCGGCTACATTTCGGCCTGGGGAGCCGGCAGCGAGTGGATCGAGTTGAAGTGCATTGGCTAGGAGGGGGGATCGATGTGCTGGTCGATGTCCCCGCCGACAAGCTCGTCCACATTGTCGAGGGGACGCACCCGGAACGGCCCGTGCGCTGAACAGGCCAATAGATACTTGGCACACATCGCATGCTCCAATATGACAAGCAGACGACTTCGCGCTACCCTCATGCAGCCCGGTATTCCGCATTGCGTATTGCGCACTCCGCATTCGTTCCCAGAACAGGCCTCCACCTCGCGGCTGCACGCTCGGAGCAACCGGATGGTCGGCCGTGGATCGAACGATTAGGGAATGCGGAATGTTGTTTGCAGATAGAGGTGACAGGGCGATGCAGACAGGACCGATAATTATGTGCGGGCGGGATGCTCCGACATGACAAGCAGGCGACTTCACGCCGCCTTTGTGCAGCTCGGTATTCCGCATTGCGCATTCCGCATTCGTTCCCAGAACAGGCCTCCACCACGCAGCTGCACGCTCGGAGCAACCGGATGGTCGGCCGTGGATCGAACGATTAGGGAATGCGGAATGCGGAGTGCGGAATGCGGAATGTTGTTTGCAGATAGAGGTGACAGGGCGATGCAGACAGGACCGATAATTATGTGCGCGGGCGGGATGCTCCGACATGACAAGCAGGCGACTTCACGCCGCCTTTGTGCAGCTCGGTATTTCGCATTGCGCATTCCGCATTCGTTCCCAGAACAGGCCTCCACCTCGCAGCTGCACGCTCGGAGCAACCGGATGGTCGGCCGTGGATCGAACGATTAGGGAATGCGGAATGCGGAGTGCGGAATGCGGAATGGAAGGAGCTGAGCACTCCGGCGGACGGGTGGCACTGGCTGAGCGAGCGCCGAAGACATTGCGAACAATGAGAAACGCTTACCGCGAGCGGAGCCAGTGTGGAAGCAAACCCCCGCTGACCACTTCACGGATGGGCCACTGGAAGTGGAGCGTGAAAACACGCTTCAGCACTGGCTCCGCTCGCGATCGACGACTCGTCGTGATGGTTGCGATTTGTGTGCTCGCTCAGGAAAGTGCCACCCTGTCAGAAATGCCGAGGTTATTGTTGAACCATTCCCGATTCGTTCCTCCATCCAACAGTTGGCATCACAAACATGCGGGCAGCGGGCGCTGGGACAAGGATGGGATCCCGTCCTACGAACGGCGGGCAGATGTTACCGGGTAAGGCTAGCTCTTCTGGTCGGCCACGATGCCGTCACGAATGGCGCGGTACGTCGCATTTTTCGGGGCCAGTTTAATAGCCTCTTCGATCGCGGTCCGAGCACCGGCCAGATCGTCGTTGCAGCGACAGGCGCCGGCCAGGATGGCGTAATTGGCGGCGGACGGTCGGAGTTCGACGGCTTTGCCGGCGAGTTCCTTGGTCTCGGCCAGATTCTGCTTATACCGCAGCAGCAGGTCGGCCACGGCGGCGTAGCCCACGTCGCTTTGCGGAGCGACTTCACAGGCCTGGCGAAAAGCTTTTTCGGCGGCCGGTAAGATGAGCAGGTCTTCGTAAATCCGACCGATCTCAATCCAATAACTCGGCTTGTCGGGTTCCAGGTCAGCCAGTTGCTTGAGCCAGGCGATGGTCTCTCCCTGCCGGCGAGTGTTACGGTAGAGCCACGCCAGAGACTGGCGAGAGTCTTTGTTTTGAGGATCCAGGGCGGCGGCGCGCAGCCAGAGCAATTCCGCGTCTGCCTCCTTCTTGCCGACGTAGCAAACTCGACCCGCATCGGTGTAGAGCACGGCCGCATCGCGGTACATCAAGACGAGATCGCTGACCTTGGCGCCCGGATCCGCTCGGCGGCATTTTCCGGCGAGCCGAGTTGGCGGAACTTCTCCCTGGCCTGCTCGGCCTTGTCCTTCTCTCCCAGCCGCTCGTAGGCAATCGCCAACCCGTTGTAGGCCTCCGTGTAGTCCGGGTAGATGCGAATGGCCGCTTCGTACTGCTTCTGTGCCTTGTCGAACTGTTTCAGTTGGGAATAGGCTTGTCCGAGCAAGTAGAAGCCACGCGACCGCGGATCGGCCGCCAGGAACTCCTCGAACACGGCAGGCACCTCCTCGGGGCGGCCCAGCTGCAGCAGCGCGTCGGCCCGAATTTCACGGGCCTGAAAGCTGAGTGGGTCCAACTCGATCGCCTGTTGAGCCAACTCGGCCGCCTGTTCATGTTCGGCACGCGCCGCGGCGGCGGAAGCCATGCCGACGTACGCGTGAATATATTCTGGATCGAGCTTCAGACAGGCCTGCCACGTTTCCAGGGCCTGTGCCGAATTACCGAGCCAGACCTGCGTGCGGGCTTTCATTTCCAGCATGTCGGCGTTGTCAGGAAAACCCTTTAACAGGTCATCCATGACGCCGACCGTCTCCTGCATCACGGCGTCCGCGGTGGTGGGCAATGGCGCGTCGGGATCGAACGTCAAGAGTGGCGCGGAGCTGGGGGAGTCGTTCGAAGCGACCTTCTTCTCGTCGGTTGGCAAGGGGACCGTGTTGCTAGTCCGGTTCTTCACCATTGCGCGGGCCACCTGCCCCGCATAGTATCCGGTGAGTGAGAGCCAACATACCTAATGCGCAGAGCACGAGTTTCCAGCGGACGATCGGACGCTGAAGCGCGTCCGGTTCGTTCGCCTGAGGGTCCTCCGCTCTCGGCTCGGCGGCGGAAGATACCGCTCGGTCTCGTCTTTTCTTGCTCATTGATCCTCATCTTCGAAGTCAGGAGGTGGCCGATCCTCACCCGGGAGACACCTCTATTATTGCAGGTTAGCGTGCGGAGGGGGACTGTGCCGGAACCGCTTTCCCACTCTCCTGCACGAGCACGATACTCGTGTTGGCAGGCACGTCTTCCCATATCTCGATGCCGCCCCCGATCCAGCGGATTTCAATCTGATCCACGACATCCGTGCTGCCGAGCCCAAAATGCAAGCGCGTGCCAAAATGGCTCTGGAACGCCCGCCCACTATGAACCTCGTCAATTTGTTGGTGGTCACTCGCCGTGACCCGTACCTGGGCACCAACTCCATCGCGATTGCTCCGTCTGCCGACCAGGCGGATTTCCAGCCAGTGAGGATCCCCCAAGGAGTCGTTTCGCAGGACCGTCGGTGTCTGGCGAGAATTGTTGATCGCGACGTCCAGGTCGCCGTCGTTGTCGAAGTCTTCAAAAGCCGCTCCGCGGCCAACGGACTTCTTCTGCACTCCAGCACCTGCCGAAGCGGTCACGTTCACAAATCGTCCCCCGGAAGTGTTGCGCATGACGACGGGTTGAGCGAGGTAGGAAGTGCTGTCGTCCAAGTCGTCGATGTTATCAATAAGGTGGCCGCACGCGTAGAAAATATCGCGCAGGCCGTCGTTGTCGAGATCGACCAGGCCACATCCCCACGTCACCTGATTAAAAGACGCTATTCCCGCTCCCGTTTGCTGTGTCACGTCCTCGAACCTTCTGTGGTCCACGTTGCGGAACAGCGTGGCTAGCTGTCTTTGATACGACGTGACAAAAAGATCCAATAAGCCGTCGTTGTCGAAGTCACCGCAGTCGGCTCCCATACTGCCATGGGCCAAGCCCGCGCCGCTATAGGCCACGCCAGTGAGCATGCCGGCTTCCTCGAAGACTCCCTTTCCATCGTTGAAAAAGAGGAAATTGCCCGGTCCCCCGTCGTTGCCGACGAACACGTCCGTGGCTCCGTCCTGGTCGAAGTCGCCACAGGTGATTCCCATGCCGTACCCGGGGTATTGTGCCACTCCCGCTTCTTTGCTCACGTCGGTAAATGTCTCGTCCCCGTTGTTGCGTAAAAGAACGCAAGGGTAGGGGGGGAAACGTTCTGGACCGGCATAGATCTGCTGCCCACGCCACAAATTAGTGGACGACTTGTCCGGTGAGAACTGCAGGTAATTGGCGACGAACAGATCCAGGTCGCCGTCCCCTTCCAGATCCAGAAAACAGACTCCTGCGCCGACCCGGATGTTGTCCGAGACGGCCGTGCCGGTTCGCTGCGATACGTCGTCAAACGTGCCGTCACCGTTGTTGCGATAGAGGACGTTTTCGCCGATGTTGCTGACGTAGATGTCCGGGTATCCATCATTATTGTAGTCGCCGATCGTTGCTCCCAAGCCGTGCCGCGTGTCTCCCACGCCGGCTGTGCCGGTAACCTCGACGAATCGCCAGTCCCCGATATTGCGATAAAGCTGGTTACGCGGTGGCTGCGGTGATCCGACGCCCGGTATGGCTGCCCCGTTGACGAAGTAGATATCCATCAAACCATCCAGGTCGTAGTCGAACGTCGCCAGTCCGGACGAGACCGTTTCGACGATGTAGCGTCTGCCGGTACTGCCATCCGTGTGCTGGAAAGTGATTCCCGTTTGCGGCGTGACATCGTGCAAGAGGATCGGCCCTCGTTCGATTTCCTCGGTGCTGCGTTGACTAGCGGACAGACTGCCTGGGACGGCCGCGTCGCCTGCTGTCGGCTGAATGTTGTCCGAGGGGGCGTCCAGGGCGTTTCGCGGCGACGCTGGTGAGGGGGTGGAAGGGCTGGTGTCATTACCCGCCGCGTCGGGCTGGGCCGTCGATTGCCGCGGGCCGGACGCGGGCGGTGGTTGACAACCGTTGGTCATGACCACGACGACCACCGCCACACCCACCATGGCCGCGACCAGCCGCCGCCACCAGTTCCGCGAGCGGTTTCCGCTGGGCCGACGCCTGCCGGGCTTGTGCTGCCCCGAGGACATGCAAACTCCTTCTCATCTTTTTGTCGTCAATTTTTCTGACCTACAGTCTTACAGTCTTCTCATCATCCGAGATCGCTTTGGACCGCCCGTTTTGGACCACCCGTTTACGCAACAATAACGGCCTAACAACCAGATTCACGGCAACTCAAGCCTTTTTCCGCCACATCCGGGCCGAAGGAGGGAACAAAACGGGTCTCCATGGTACGCGGCACTACAGCGACCAACGCTCGGCGGGGGATGTCAGATACCAAGTTGTCCCAGGGCATTGATCATCCGCAGCACCAATCCAGAGAGGGTCGGATGTGAGACCTGAAAACCATCTTCCGCCGAGCGGAACCGTTCGATCAGCGAGTCGGCTGAATCGATGGCAGCGGTGTCGGTTTTGCCCAGTGCTTCCCGCAGATCTTCCAACGCAGCTTCCAGGATTTCCTGAGCTTGAGCGTCGACGGTGTCCAACGACTCGAGTTCCGCTTCCAGCTCCTTGACGATGGCTTTCAACTTCTCGATTCGTTCTGGCATCGCATGATTCCTTCGCACAAAGATCAAACCTTGGCAGCGGGTTCCAGCCTGGCCGGGAAAAGCGAACTCGACGAGGAGCGAGCGGTTTTTCCACGAACCAGCGGCACAGAGTTCCAGGATCGGTGTCTGGCAGTCCAGCTACCTGCATGGTGGCGAACGCCAGGACGGCTGTCAATCGCGTGGCGAATAAGGATCACTGATCCATTTGATGGGCCGACAATTGAGGCTCGTGGGTGCGGGTGGCGACGGGAACGGTGGCGGCGGCCGCTTTGGCCTGCGACTTGAGCTGATCCAAGATCGGGCGTGCCACGCTCCCTGGAATCGCATAGCTCGCGATGCGGCTGGCCCGAGCGATGTTGATGCCGATGGCTTTCCCGTCCAGGTTGGTCAGCGCTCCGCCGCATTCGTTTGGCGCGAGAACGGAGTCATGTTCCAGGGCCGATGGAAACAACTCCCGCCGCTGGCTCAACGGTCCTCCCAACTGATCCTGAAACCGCGCCCTCTGACTGGAGAGTGTTGTGGCGACGCTGCCTAGCGTGGCCGAGAAGTGTATCTCGTCACGATCGCGCAGGACCGTCAATTCGATCTTGTCTCCGGGGAGCGCATGGCTGGTCACGGCGACCACCGCGTTGGAGTCCGCCATCTGCTTGCCGTTGACGTGCGTGATGACATCCCCCCGCGCGAGACCGGCCACGGCTGCGCCGCTATCCGGTACCACGAAGGTGATCCGCGGTCCCGGCTTGTCTTCCGTCATCTGGATGCCGAGCACACCACCGCGCACCTGATGCGGTGCCACGCTGACAACACCGATGGCCTCCGGCAACGCGCCGGGTCCCGGCGTGACCACCCAACCACCAACTGCCGGCGGATCCTCGTCGCTCCAGAGAATCGCGGGCCATCCCCCGCGCGGGAATCTTGAGTAGTGCCAGATCACTACCGCGATCCACACCGACCAATTTCGCCGTGTGACGCGTTCCATCGCTCATTTCGCATTCCACGGACCCCTTCAATTCACTCGCCTTGGTGGCGATGAAACCATCGGCATCAACGATGACGCCCAAGGCGACTTGCTGCTGGTTGCAGAAGATCCGAGCCGTGCTCTTCGCCGGTCGATCCACCGCGCCGCGAAAGGCACTGAGCACCGACGGATTACTCCGCGCGTGCTCGATCGGCTCGGAACCCATCATGGAGCGGGCGATCTTGTCGAGCCAATGACCGATACTGCTCTGCTGCGGATTCGATGCTTCGGTATGCGGTGGTGACGTGCCGGGTGCCGCCGCGTCAGCGGGACTTTCCGATTGAGGGGCAGACCCTCCGAAATCGAGCGGCGGGGCCAATTCCTCCGCATTCAAAACGGCAGCCGATCCCGTCAGCAGTAGCATCAACCATGCCATCAGGACCGCCTCGACGCGGCTCCACCTCGCTCTGCCTGACTTGTCTGTCACCGTCCGTCTCCTCGTGTAGCCTCGGCTGGCTTATCAATCATACTCTTACTCTTACTCATACTCTCACTCTTTTTCTTCGGAAGTGCCCCACAACCGGCGCCTATGCGGCTGGCAAAGGGGTGCGGTTCATGCTGAGTTGAGTGAAGTTGCCTGTGAGTGCAGGGGAGTAAGAGTTAAGAGTAATGAGTAATGAGGTAAGTTTGCACGGTTACCGAGCCCTGCGCGGTCGGAACTCCGTGAATCGTTCCCAAAAGCTGTACGACCAAAAACGTGAATTCTGGGTGCGCTTTCCAGCTGTTTCGGACTTGCGTCTCGGCCACTTAGCGGCTGGCCATGGCACCGAGTATGACCTTCAGATCGAGTTTTTGGTCGCCCCGCAACACCTCGACCGTCACCTGGTCACCCGGCTGCCGCCGATTGACCAACTCCTTGAGTCGTTCAAATGTGTCGACCTCTTCATCCGCGAACTTCGTTACCAGATCACCCGGCTTGGATCCCCGCACGCTCGGCCGGCGAGGCGGACAAGACCTCGGCAATCCGGGGTTCATTGGATTTCCTTTTCGCCCAGCACGCCGATCACCGGCCGCCCGCTGACATCGAGCAAGCTGCCCCAGGAATTTCCGCGGGCCAAACGTTCCCAGTCGGCGCGATAGTTGTTGACCGGCACATGCAGGTTCTTGGTCACCTTGCTGCCGATGCGGCTGTGTATGCCGATCACACGGCCCGTCATATCGAACAAGGGCCCCCCCGAGTCGCCGCCGACCAGTTTGCAGTCGCTTTCCATGACCGACCTGTTGATGGAGAGGATGCGGCCAAAACGCACCACCGGCCGGCGATCGTCCTGGTATCCGCCGGGATGTCCCAAGGCCATGCACCAACTGCCGGGTGTCAGGTCCGCCGTATCACCCATCTCCGCATACGGCCACTCCACTGGCTTGTCGCGGAGCACCGGCGGCTCGATCTTCAGCAATGCCGCATCCACGCTCTTGTTCATGCCGAGCGTGGTGCCGTCGATACTTCTGACCGTCCGGCATGATGACGCGCACCTTCAAGCCTGCCCGGCCAGCCACATGAGCGGCGGTCAGCACGTAGCCGTCTTTGGAGACGATGACACCGCTGCCTTGTGTCGGACCGATCTGCAGGCCTACCGTGACGCGCGTGACTTGCTTCACCAGGGCCTGCTGATAACGGTCCATCAGCCGCAAGTCGTCCAACGATTCCGGGACGCCGGAGAAATAGATCCGCTCTAATTCGGCCGGCAGCGGCGCAGGCTCTTCGGCCGCCACCTGACTGCCGGTAGTTGTGGCGAGCGATCCCACCAGCAGTGCGAGTAACGGCAGGCCGAGGCACGCAGGACGACTTCGCGGGCCGGGAACTGGCAAGGGCACGAGAATTCTCATAGTGTCTGCTAAGTCCAAGGTAATCCACCGGCTCTGCCGGTGAGACGTGACGTGGCTCCGCCGCTGCCGGCGCAATTCTGGAGCGGTGGAGTGTGGGAGTAGTGAGTAACAGGCACGAGATGTTTTCGGTCGATCCAGGTCATTTCTCGGTCGTTGAGAGGTTGAGTGGTTACCCCAACACGCCAACACTCCAGTCTCTGATGACAATGAGTGGTGTACGAATCACCCTCCATGTAACCCACGCAGCGTTCGCAAAGTTTGCCCTCAGTTGGGGAAGGTGGCACGGTCAGTCTATCGTGGAGCGACGTTTTTGGGGTCGGGGCCGCGCTGGTCGACCAGGCACATGACTTCCACTGCCAAGCCGCATTCTGACTTCCGGCCCGGATCCCATATGTTCCTGCTATCATACCGGTTTTCGATCGTGGGTTCTCGACATTTGCCTTCTTACGCCGAAAAATGCACCACTGACGAATTGGACACTTTTCTCCGAGTATCGAGGGGACTCTATGGCCAGATTGGTGGTCGGTTGTGGCTATTTGGGGGCCCGAGTCGCCCAGCGCTGGGCGTCGTCGGGCGACGAGACATTTGTCCTGACGCGGTCTCCCGCACGGGCTGAACACCTGGTGCAGCTGGGACTACAGCCGCTGGTGGGTGATGTCACCGAGCCGGGATCACTTCCCGCGCTGCCCGAGGTCGACACTTTGCTCTGGTCCGTGGGGCATGATCGCCAAGCGGGCAAGTTGATTCACGAGGTGTATGTGGAAGGACTCAGGAACCTGCTCCAAGTACTCCCAGCCCCCACGCAGAGGATCATCTACATCAGCTCGACGGGCGTCTTCGGTCCGTGCGACGGGAGCTGGGTGGATGAATCGTCACCCTGCCGGCCTCAGCGCGCGGGTGGAGCGGCTTGTTGGGCTGCCGAGCAGCTCCTGCTCAATTCCCCTTGGGCGTCGCGCACCGTGGTCTTGCGATTGGCCGGTATCTATGGCCCCCGCCGTCTCCCCCGACTAAAGCAGTTACAGGCGAGCGAGCCGCTGGCGACGAACCCCGAGGGACTGCTGAATTTGATCCACGTCGACGATGCAGCCCAAGCGGTGATCCGTGCCGCGGCCGCGCAGCTCCAGCTGCCGCGGCTCTTCCTGATCGCGGATGGGCATCCCGTGCGGCGACGCGCCTTCTACGAGGAACTGGCCTGCCTGTTCCAGACACCCGAACCGGTGTTTGGCACCAGCTTGGAGGAAATGGGGGAGCGCAGCGGGTCGGGAGGCCACAAACGCGTTTCGAACACGCGAATGCTGGCGGAGTTGGGCATCGTTTTGTCGTACCCCTCCTATCGCGAAGGGCTGGCCGCCGTCGCGTGCGATCGATGATGCGTGGAGTGGCTGGATTCCCCAATCCTCAGTCACAGCTAGATTCTTCGGTTGGGTGCCACCGGTAGTCAGCACTTATCTCATACTCGGGAATTCGCCAGTTGATGGGGTCCGGAGTGCGACTTACAATCGCTCTCAGGCGGCCAAGCCCGCTGGCGATGGGACGTTTTCATCGCAGCAAGCACCTCAGCGGCCGCTCTGATAGCCTTGTCGGAAGCGAGAGTGACATGTTGCAGCGCAAGCCGATCTTCTCGAACGTGATCGAGATGAACTATCAGGTGGGGCACGTTATCGGTTGCTGCGTCTACCTGATTTACGACGCGCACGAATGGATTCTGATCGATGTCGGCTATGAAGATACCGTGGATGAGATCGTCGAGATCATCCGGCAACTCGACTTTCCCCTGGCGCGCTGCAAGATGATCGTGGCGACGCATGCGGATGTGGATCATGTCCAGGGGCTGGCGAAACTGAAACGGATCTTGCGCGCTCCGGTGGCTGCCCATCCCAGCGCCGTCGAAGCCCTGTCGACCGGTGATCGGCTGAGCACTTTCGCAGAGATTCCGGCGCAAGATATTCACCTGGAAATGCCCGCCGTGGAGGTCGATCAGCTGCTCAACGAGGGGGACACGATACGAGTTGGAGAGCTGGATCTGGAGGTGTGGTGGACGCCGGGGCACACGCACAGCCAGCTGGCTTTTCGCCTGGGGCATCTCCTGTTGAGCGGTGACAATATCTATCGGGATGGATGTGTCGGCGCCATTGAGGCGCATCACGGCAGCGACATACCGCTGTTCATTGAGTCCCTGCAGCGCATTCGCGATGCCGATATCCAATGGCTGCTCCCCAGCCACGGACCGGCGTTTCGCCACAATGCGGAATTCCTCGACCGGACCATCGAGCGTCTGAAGGGCTATCGACACATGGCCGATTTCGGCACTTGTGCCGTCGATTGGCCGTTGATTGACCAATGGGAAAAGGAACTGGCCGAAGGTAAGTTGCCCGAGTGACAGTGGCATTGGTCACTTGTCATTGGTCACTTGGTCATTGGTCATTGGTCATTGGTCATTGGTCATTGGTCATTGGTCGGCGCGGCGTTACTCTGCGCTTCTTCATTCCGCACTCCGCACTCCGCATTCCGCATTCGCATTCGCAATACGCCGGCGCAGTCACATCTCAGCGAGCGGTACAGTCTCCCCTCGTCTTGCCTGTCTTTACGCTGCGGCATCGTGGTCTGGACGCCACGGCGGGCCGTCTCATGATCGTTGTGCCGGATCTGCCGGATATTCTTTCAATGCGCTGCCGGCTGCGTGCCGATGGGTTATCTAGACTCAGCTACTTATATCGCGCCCGTGCGCGGTTTTGCCCGACCTACGTCGATTCCAGGGGGGACCTCGATGATTCGTCGTACACTCATGATTTTGTTGTGCGCAGCCGCCCTCTGTGCCGGCTTGTCGGCGGACAAGGCCCAGGCCGATGAACGAGCCTATGGCCGAGTCTGGGGGAATGCCTACGGTGTCCAGGATTGGAACCGATTCTATCACTATCCGTACGTGTTCTATCCGCAGAATTTCTGGGGCAGCGAATACTATCGGAGCGCTGACAGTCTGTATTACCGTTATCCGCCGGAAATGCGGGTCCCGGTCTACAACAAGAAGTGGCAGAACTACTATCCCGCAGGAGCGAAGGTACCATTACGGGCACCAATTCATCCTGGACGTGTTCTAGCCTGATCGTCGATAACAGGTGCGCGTATCTTCGTGGCTGCGGCAGCCTGCCGCAGCGTCTGCGACGAGGCGTCGCAGCCACATTGGGAGCCGAGGACGGCCGAGCCACACGGTCCTCGGGTACCAGGGGCATCAAACTAACGCGTTTCCTGGGCGTGCGTCGCACGAGCAGGAAACGCGTTTTTTCTTGGCCTCGGTTCGCTCCGCCGATTCGCGGTGGCGAGATTCGCCACACATGCGTCAGCCGACGTAAACCGCTACGCCTCACACCATCGGCCTCGTGGCGCTGCAGTAGTAGGCTTCGACGGCCGTTCGCAACTGATCGACCGGTACCCATTCGTCGGCCGTATGGGCCTGAGCGATCGAGCCCGGTCCGAAGACCACGGCGGGAATGCCGAGCTGGGCAAAGAACGGTGCGTTGGTGCCGTAGGGGACACCGATCAGCTCGGCGGCCGGTCCCAGTGCTCTGACGACGTGTTGCAGTTGTTGTGCCAGCTTCGTGGTACTCTGATCGGGCAAGCCGTGGCTGATCAGAAAAGGTGAATCGTGCTGCAACCTGCTATTCACGGCCACTGGCAAACGGTTTGCGAGCCAGTCGATGACTGCCTGTCGCGCTTGCTGCGGATGCTCCTGCGGGAGGAGCCGCCGATCGAGTTCAATGGTGCACAGGTCGGGCACGGCATTCACGCAGCTCCCACCGTGGATCGTGCCTACGCTGATGGTGGGCGATCCGAGTCGGGCATCGGCAGGATGGTGCGTCAACGTCGAGGCGTATTTTTCCAACTCGGTGACGACGTGTGCCATGTGGTAAATTGCATTCTCGCCGCTTTGTGGTTGTGAGCTGTGAGCCGCTCGCCCCCGAGCGTGACAGCGCCAGCGGATGACTCCCTTGTGCGCAATCACCACATCCAGGGAAGTCGGTTCCGCCACGATGACACCCTGGGGCATGTGCGGCACGAGCGAACAGGTGCCGTCGGCCCAAGAGCCGGCTACTTCGCGCGCTCCGGTGAAGCCGTCCTCTTCGTTGACGGTGCAGGCCAGAATCACTGTGGACCTGCCTGGCGGCTGTTCCCGGGCTAATCGTGCAAAGGCGGTCAGCATACAGGCCATGCCCCCCTTGACGTCACAGGACCCGCGACCGTAAATGCGACCGTCGTGTAGCGCCGGCTCCCACGGATCGATCGTCATGCCATCGACCGGTACGGTGTCTTGATGCACTTCCCATACCAGAACGGGGATGTCCGCGCCGCCCGATCGATCCCCCTCAACGCGTGCGACAATGTTGTCGCGCCAAGGAGCAATCGATTGTCGCTGCCAGGCCACCCCCAGCTCCTCAAAAAACTGCTGTAGATAATCGGTGACCTGGTGCTCGAAGTAAGGGGCCCCCACCACATCGCGCCCCATGGGATTGACGCTGGGCAGGCGAATCAACTGCTGCAGTGTGGAGACCACGTCCGAAGTAACATGCATGTCGGTATATCGCTCAGTGAAATGTTCGATTCGCTACCCAACGCGGCCGGATCGCCACCTCATCTTGTACCGGCGCAGGCGGCGGGAGGGCCAGCCGGTGCAGCCCCGCAGCGGCCGGTGGCACGGCGGCGGGCACCCTTCCCAAACCAGGTTGGGGGGGTATACGCCAGTTTGTTTGATGGTTTTTGTCAGGAGAGGTCTTGCAATCACTTTTTATTTGGTAAGAATGGAAGACGAGTTTGGGGGTACCCCTGCTCGTTAGCCCTTCGTAGGTACCTGCCCCACCTACGGAGGGTTTTTCTATTGTCCACCACGTGTCGGGCGGAAATGGCGTGTCGGACGTGTTGTGCCGCGCGCGAAACGGGGAACGCTGGGCCGATGGCGCGTGTTCGATCCAAAGACAACGCCCTGGGACGCCTGTTGGCGTCCGCTCCCATACCGGTCTATGCGCTGGACGAACAGCGCAGGATCATCTACTGCAACACAGCCTGTGGCCAGTTGCTGGGAATGGATCCCGAGGAGCTGATCGGTCAACGTAGCGACTACCGCACGACAGACAGTGGTTCGACGGCCCTGGAAATCGCCGCCAGTCTCTGTCCTCCTCCGGAGGTTTTTTCGGGCGAGTCGGTGAGGGCGGATGTCACGTTGCTACATGCTTCCGGTACGTTGCTTGATCGCCGCGTGGAGTATCAGCCGCTGGGAGAGGATGCGCTGCACTGCGTGGGTGTTCTGGCGATGGTGTACGAAACGGCAGCTCAACGTGGCAGGGCACCGCGGCAGTACGACCGAGGCTGCCGAGCTACATCGTTGCTTGCTGAAACTGCGGCGTGCGGTGGCGGGGGATCCGTGGGTCGACGAACTGATCGGTGTGAGTCCGGCGATTCAGCGTGTTCGCGCTCAAATCGAACTGGCGTCGCAGGGAAGAACGCGTGTCTTGGTACACGGCCCGAGTGGCAGCGGACGCGAGCATGTGGCTCGTCTGTTGCACCGGCGGGCGTCACCTGATTCGTTTGGGCAGCTTGTGCCGTTGTGTTGTCCGTTGCTGGATGCCGAGTTGCTGCAGACGACCATCACGGCACTGGTGCGGCAAGCGGATTCCCTTCCCAGGGGAGCCGAAACCGGCCGCCACGCAAGAGCCATGCACCGACGCTGTTGTTGCTGGAAGTGGAACAGTTGATGGACGAAGCGCAGGCGGAGCTGGCCGGCTTCTTGACGCTACCCGGTTTCGAACTGTATTCCATTGCGACTTCCGAGGAATCGTTGGTCGCCTTGGCGCAGCAGGGGCGATTTCACACCGATCTGGCTCATGCCCTCAGTACGCTCACGATCCACCTGCCGCCTCTTTCCCAGCGGTTGGAGGATATTCCGCTGCTGTGTCAGTTCTTTGTCGAGAAGTTGAATGCGGAAGGGGATCGGCAGCTGAGTGGTTTCTCTTCCGAAGCGTTGGACGAGTTGGCGGGCTATGCCTGGCCCGACAACATCGACGAATTGGCCGATCTGGTGGAGTTGGCTTGTCGCGCTGCCGAGGGTCCGACGATTGATATCCGCGATCTGCCGGCACCGATTCGCTGGGCCACCACGGCCGACGCGCACCCCCGGCAGCAGGACGAGCCGATCGATCTGGATGAGTTCCTGGCGGAGATTGAGAAGGAGTTGATGTTGCGCGCCTTGCGGCGCTGCAAAGGGAACAAGACCAAAGCGGCCCGCTTGTTGGGGATGAATCGGGCGAGATTTCTGCGACGGCTTGGAGCATTTTGGGATCTCGTGAGGCTGCGCGGGCCTGTTGTCAACGCAGTAGCGGCTCTCTAGTATGAGCACCGCGGGGCGGTTGGGTTGTTCGCCAAGTGGGGCGAAAGGCCAGCACGCCGCCGACGTCGCTCACGGCGGCCGCGATGAGACCTGCCGGCTGCGACTCGTCTACCCAGGTGAACCGTTGTCGTCTGGTGTCACGCAGTGCCACCGTCGCGAGGATAGCGTAGAGTACGATGCCACGGGCACAATTGATCGTTTGCGAGACGACCAGCAAGTGGGCGGTGGCGCTGCGCCGCCATTTGCGCTCCGTGGGCGACGCACGCGTTGGTGAGACGCGATATCTCGACGATTGTTGGCGACAAGCCACGGCCAGTCCTGCCAGCCTCGTCGCGCTGGAAGCGACGGCCGCGAATCTCGAGCCGTTGGTGATCTCGATGAACCGATACCGGGTTCGGCTGCCGCGCGTGAGGGCGGTCGTACTGGCAGACCGATGTCTGGCCGCGGGAGAGTGGTTGTTGCGGGAGGCTGGTGCCGTGCACGTGGTCTTTTCGTCACGCGACTTGGAGTCCCTTGGTGCGACTGATTCGACGTCACTTTGACCGCGCGGGGGCCCTGCCACCGATGGCATCAGCAGCCGTTGGGAGCGGCTGCCTTGGGGGGGGGTGGGCGAGGCTGCAGATCAGCCCGCCTGCCTGGCTCGCGATGGACTCCGAAGCTGGCCGTCGATCAAGTCGACTGATTTCCACCGATGGCGACACCGGACGACGGTGAGACAGTGACCGTCTGGGCGAAACATGGTTTGAATTCTGTAACAAACTCTGACAGCCGGGAGAGAAGCTGATGACCGACGGTCCCATAACACGAGCGGACGTAGAGGCCGCGTTGGCAGATTTTAAGGATCCCGAGACGGGACGCAGCGTTCTGCAGTTGGGCCAATTGCGGGACGTCGAAGTGACCGGCCATGCCGTGTCGTTGACCCTCGCCCTGTCGACCCATTCCGCGCCTCTCTGGGACGAGACGCAGGCGGCTTTACAGGAAACGCTGCGGGCGGCGATTCCGCAGATATGTCAGCGTTCAGATCGACCACGCCGTCCATCAGCGAGCACCCCAGCGGCTGGGTGAAATCGGACTGTCGGCCAAGAGCGTGATTGCGGTCGGATCGGGCAAAGGTGGAGTCGGCAAGAGCACTATGGCGGCCAGTCTGGCATTGGGACTGAAGCGAGCCGGGTGCGTGGTCGGCTTGATGGATGCGGATGTTTACGGGCCGAGTCTGCCTCACCTGTTGGGATTGAGCGGACGGCCGGAGATCCAGCAGAACAGGATTCAGCCCATCATCATGGACGGCATGCCGGTCATGTCGATGGGGTTCCTGGTGCCCCGGGACGAGGCGGTCGTCTGGCGCGGACCGATGCTGCACGGAGCCATCACGCAGTTCTTGCGTGACACACAATGGGGTGAGCTTGGATTACCTGATCATTGACCTGCCTCCCGGTACGGGCGACATCGCATTGACCCTGTCACAACTTCTGCCGCTGACCGGCGCGGTGGTGGTTTGTACGCCGCAGGATGTGGCCCTCTTGGATGCCGTGAAAGCGATCGCGATGTTTCGCAAGGTCAACATCCCCGTCTTGGGGATGATCGAGAACATGAGCGGATTTGTCTGCCCAGATTGCCAAAAGCGATATGACATCTTCGGTAGTGGCGGGGCGCGGCGGGAAGCCGATCAGTTGGGAGTACCATTCCTGGGCGAAGTTCCGATCAACATTCAGATTCGCGTGCACGGTGACGAAGGCAAGACTTTGGCCAACTTCGATGATGCGACCGTGGCACCTTACTTGGAGAAAATCTGCCATCGACTCGCCAAAGGACTCGCCGAATCGTCGGCGAGCGAACCGCCGGCGCCACCGCTTCCGGTCTTGGGTTGATGCGTGCGGGCGAACGAGAGCTGCGCGTCACCAGAGGACTGAGGCAGGCAATCCGCGGCGCCGGTTCCAGAGCGTGTTGATGGGGCGCGCCAGGTCGATGAGGATGGCCCCTCGCCACCACCGCGCGATGCACGGGCATGTTGGCACGGGCAGTGTTGGCGCCAAGGTTGCGGAGTTGTTGGGAGCCGGTTGCCAGGCGGTCGAAGTGGTGGGAAGGACATGATACAGGCCCCTGGAACGAGGCCTGGCAGGCTCGGTTGGGATGAGCGCAAACAATAGAGCCGTCGGGACTTACGTGTCCTGACGGCTCTTTCTCGTTGGGGTCATTTTGCCACGCTGCGGTGGCGAAGAAGGCTTACTTCTTCTTGCGCTTGACGGCCTTCTTGGCGGCCTTCTTCACGGCCTTCTTTTTGGCGGTCTTCTTCTTGGCGGCCTTCTTGACGGCTGCCTTCTTCACGGTTTTCTTCTTGGCCACAGTACGTCCTCCGTTAAACAAAGATCCACGGCGAACTCCGTCTCGAGGCTTCCAGTTGCCTAAAGCCTTACGAGTCAGGTTCCACCTACAACTCGAAAACCACTTTCCAACCGATCGGTTTCCCGATTGACCGGTGTCTTGTTTGCAACGCAGTCGTAATGTTGACGATGCAAAAAAAACAATGTGGTTACCAGTCCTAACTTGATAGTTGTACGAATGATCGGAATTTATGCAACATGTTTTCCAATGAATTGTAAAAAAATCTTCGTCAGTTAAGCGCTGTCGTCAAAAGCACTTTCAGAACAAACGCGCGTTGGTTTGCATGCAAGTTGATCGCAATGAAAACAATCGGTTACTACAAATCGATCTGTTGCGCCGGGTCACATGCGAGTGCTGCGAATGAATTATCGCCGGCACGAATCTTCGGTTGCGTACTTCGTCGATAGCTCACCGTCCTGCGTGGTCCCTCGCCGCAAGAACTTCATGAAACGTATTTTGAGCCTGTATTTTCCGCTGTTTTCGCATCGCATGCAGTGTGGAGTCAGACAGACCGTTCTCTGTTTGGCGATGGTCAGCCAACGTTGGTGGCGTGCTCGTTTGACAATCGAAACATGGTGGTACTGAAGACCACATTCGCACTGTGTAGTGGCCTGTGTAGTGACCTGTTGTGATCGCTCAACGGATCTATGTTGCGTGATCGGCCGCAGCATGAAATGTTTCTTGCCGAGGCAAAGAGAAGGCAGTTCGACGGCGAAAAAAATTTTTGCCCAAGAGCAAAAATTTTTCATCAGAAGAGTGAAATTGTCGTTCCATCCGACAATTGAACTGTCGGTTGAACGCGCTGACGTTGCACTCCAAATAACTTCCAGGAATGTGGACGTGCGCGTAACAAAGCGAACCAACGACGGAGTGAAGGAGTCGCCGGAGCGGGTGGCTGACCATTCGACCAACACATCATGTACTTGCACCAGGCAGCAGGACGACAAGCACGCGAAATGTGGATGGGGTCCCAACCGTACCATGCCGGCTCGGGCTGGACGACATAAGCGCCATAGCGATTGGCAAAGTCGCACAACCGGTGGTTCGACTTGGGTGGCTTTGGCCAGTGCTTCCGCCGGTTTTACACGTGAGCTGGGGAAAATTAGCGAACTTAGTAAATGAATTCTCCAGGCGGGAGTCGCCGACAGGCTATCGATCGGCAGACGCGTCACCACCAGTCGCTCGACGCGGTCTGCCAGTCTTTGGACACACGTTTCGACCCACCGCAGGACCACGGTCGCATCACTGCCGTAGACAATATCGTTGCCGATATCGGTCACCAGAGCCGCCGTGGGAAGGGGTGGACGTCTTTCCAAATCCTCCCATAGTCCGCAGTTGATGATACCGGGGAGTGTGCGTCCCAAAACGGTACTGGAAACTCCGTAGGAGCGTCCATGGCCGATCGCCGCCATGATTTCCAGTGGCTGACCCCAGGCTTGACGCGCTGTCTCGACAACGATGGGGAGGCCGAGGGTCACGTTGCTGGCCCCCAGCAACACGACACGTCGCCGCGGCCCGCGATGTTCACGCGCGGGGGAGCGTCGCAGTGTGGTTGTTCGTCTCTCGGGTGCTCGTGATGGAGCAGGTCGTCACCTACCATCGACGACCTCCGAAACCGCCTCCCGAAATCTGTTGCAGCATCATGTAGTTGGAAGCGGCCAGCGAAATGAACATGAGCGGCATCAAACGGCTGTCGAGGTACGCCCAACTGGCAACCGCCACGACCACGGCGGTCAGAATGGACAGCCACATGCAGCGCACGAAACCATGCCAGGCATCGGCCCGTTCAAACAGCTCGCGCGATACCTGACCACCGTCCAACGGAAAGACGGGGAGCAGGTTGACCATGCCCCAGAAGATATTCATGAACAACAAGTCGTTGATCAGATGCACGAGCGGTCGGCTGGTATCCGGGGGAACCTGGAAGTTAAAGAAGAACGGGGCATCCGCCAGGTCGACGTGGAACTCGCCTCCCACCGCAAAGATCAAAGCGACGGTGAGACCCGCCAGCAGAAAACCGGCTGCCGGTCCCGCGAGGCTGATCAGTATGTGACTGGTCGGGGTCTGTCGCGCGGATCTTGAGGAGGCGAAGTGGGAGGAGTCGGGTACGGCCAGGCCGCCCAGCATGTAGAGTATGATGTGGGACGACTGACCGAAGTAGCGCATCACGAGCGAGTGTCCCAGTTCATGTACGAGAATGGACACGAACATGACGACGATCCAGGTGAGCAGTTGCATGCCGGCTTCTGGATTGACGTGCCCTTGTGTGTCGTAGGCACCACTGGCCCCCAGAATCAGTCCGGCCAGCCAGAAAAAGGGGTGCACGCGCACGGGAAAGCCACAGCAGTGGAAATTCAGGTCATAGTCGGTTCGTTGTGGTTCCAGCGAGAACATGGTTCACTCCACCGTCGTCTACGGATTCGCCGCCCCGCCCGCTCTGGCTGTGGCGGGCGCAGGAATTCTAGAGGATTTCCGCGGTCCGGTCACCACGGATTGGTATGCCGGCCTGATTTTCAAGTTTGAGCCCTCTTGGCTATACTACGCAATCATCGCTGTCCGGGGCCGTGCTGCCGAGTATCCGAAAGGTGACCCGCTATGGAACTGATAGGGATTTCCGACATTGTCGTCTTCGTAGCCTTCGTGGCGGCGGTGCTCTTTATTGGTCTCTGGATGAGTAAGGGGGAAGAGACATCGAGTGAGCACGGAGCGCAAGACTATTTTCTGGCCGGCCGCAAGCTGACCTGGTGGTTGGTCGGTTTCTCGTTGATCGCCGCCAATATCTCGACCGAACAGTTTGTCGGCATGAGCGGCCAGGCGGCCGATTGGCTGGGGATGGCCATTGCCAGTTATGAATGGATGGCGGCCATCACGCTGGTCGTGGTGGCGTTCGTCTTCCTGCCCACGTTCCTGCGGAGCGGCATCTACACGATTCCCGAGTTCCTGGAGTATCGTTACAACGCGTTTGCTCGATTCATCATGGCGGTGTGCACGCTCGTCGTGCTGGTCGGCGTCCCCACCGCTTCGGTGATCTACTCGGGAGCCAAGGTGATTACGGGCAATTTCCAGGGCAAGGTGTTGTGGGGGCTGCGACTTCGGCGATATCACGATCGGTTGCTATATCATCGGGATCTTCGGCGCGATCTACGTGTTTGCCGGCGGCCTCAAGGCCTGTGCCTGGGCCGACCTGCTGCAGGGGTCCGCGCTGATTATCGGCGGGATTGTCATCGCCTTCTTCGCCATGCAGTTTCTGGCCCAAGCTGATCCAGACGAACTGATCAAGACCGCACGCAATCAAGAGGTCACGGTGCAGAGTCTGGCAGGATGCCAGTGCCGTGCAGCGGTTCTGGGATCTCAACAAAGGTCCGACTCCTGAAGGCAAGACACACATGGTCCGCCCCAGCGATGATTCAAAGATTCCCTGGACGGCACTGATTATCGGGCTCTGGATTCCCAACTTCTTCTATTGGGGATTGAATCAGTACATCACCCAACGCACGCTCGGTTCCAAGTCACTGGCGGAAGGCCAGAAAGGTATCGTGTTCGCCGCCTTCCTCAAGCTGATCATCCCCTTCATCGTCGTGATCCCGGGCATACTGGCCTTCAACCTCTTCAATGTCGACTTGGAGAAAGATGCCGCCAATCGCAACGCGAAGATTCTTGCCGAGAGCTCTCCCGATCTCTACCGCCGTCTGTCCGCAGGTATGAAGCCCGATCGCTCGGTCAAACGCCTGGAGGCCGACGTGAAGAAAATCGACGAACTGCTCACGCAGCAACCACCGGTCGACCAGCCGATTGCGCTGTATAAATTCGGAGAGGTGTTTGCCCAGGTGCATCCGGAGGATGCTGCCGCCATCGTGGCCTACGACCAGCAACAACTCGCGGGGAAAGTGCTACTTGACGAGAGTAAGGAGAACGGTGACCTGACGCCAGCGCAGTTTGCCGCGGCCCGCAGTGCTGCATTGACCGGCGCCGCCGAGGCACAACTCGGCAAAGCGATCCATGTCGACGAATTGGTGGCTCACGACTACGACAACGCGTTTCCGACATTGATTCGAGAGTTGCTGCCTGTCGGGAGGGGGATCAAAGGATTCGTCTTGGCCGCGATCTTTGGCGCTGTCATCAGTTCGCTGGCATCCATGCTCAACTCCGCCTCGACGATTGCCACGATGGATATCTACCGGAAGGTCCACAGGAACGCCAGCCAATACACACTCGTGTCGGTGGGACGTGTTTTCGTCGTCGTGTTCGTGCTGATCGCCATGGGAATCGCACCCTTGCTGGGGCATCCCCGATTCGGAGGGATCTTCAACTACGTACAAGAGTTCCAAGGCTTTATTTCGCCCGGTATCCTGGCCATCTTCCTGTTCGGTTTGCTCGTCCATCGAGCTCCACGCAGCGTCGGAGCTGTGGGGTTGCTGCTGAATCCCGTCCTCTACGGACTCCTCAAGTGGCTGGCACCCAAAGTCTCCTTCCTGGATGTCTCCTTCTGGATCGCATGGCGATCTGCTTCTTCGTCATCATGGGGGTGTTGGCGGTGATGACATGGCTCAGGCCATTGGCCAAGCCGGTTGAGCTGCCCGAGAACAAGCTGATGAACATGGATTCGTCGCGGGGCGCCAAAGCATTCGGGATCTTCGTCGTCCTCCTGACGCTGGTACTGTACATCGTGTTCTGGTAGCCACGTGGCCCGGTGCCACATCTGCGCAGCGGCCCGGGCCGAGGGACACGACTAGTTTCCCGACTGCTTCTTATCCTTCTTCGGAACTTGCTTGTCCTGCGTGGACTGCTTTTCGCCCGCCGCCGATTTCTTCGCGGCTTTCGCGTCAGATGCCTCTTTTCCATCCTTCCCATCCGCCGGGATGAATTTCAAGGAGACCGAGTTGATACAGTACCGCTGGCCGGTGGGAGTTTGTGGAGCGTCTTCGAAAATGTGACCGAGGTGCGAGCCGCAGCGAGCACACGTGACTTCCGTGCGGACCATGCCGAGGGAAGTGTCGGGAGTCAAAACCACTCGATCACCCGCCATGCTGGCGTAGAATGCCGGCCAACCACAGCCGGAATCGAATTTGGTATCCGCAGCGAACAGCTCCTGGCCGCATGCCGCGCAGACATACTTGCCCGGCTCGAAATGCTTGTCGTACTTGTTGCGGAACGGTCGCTCGGTCCCTTTCATCCGCAAGACCCGATACTCCTCGCGAGTCAATAGCTTCCGCCACTCCTTCTCACTGCGAATCACCTTGTCCGGCTGTTCGGCTGAATCGGTTTGCGTGGCAGCGGAATCGGCGGGAGCCGACTGCGCAGTCGATTTTCTGGTGTCTGTCGGCTTCGACTTCGGGGGTTCTTTTGAATCCTGAGCCCCGGCCATGCTCACGCAAGCCAAGACGCTGCCGGAAATGAACACGATTGCCAGGAAGTATTTCATAACGCACCACCAAAAAAGTTTGTGCCCGTACCTCTGCCATAACTGTCTAATTCGTAGACAAACAACGCGACGGGACAACACCCGTCTTGGGGGGTGCGTGGCGGTGCGTTCCCGCAGTGGCCCTTGCTCGGCAGGCATGACACCCCGTAGAGTCTTACGCGGCGGCCATGGCGCACGGTATGCGCAGCTTCCAAATCCGACATCCGCAGCACCACATACGAATCAAACATGCGTTTTTTCATTGCCGGCATCATGCAGGGATCTCACTTGGGCGAGGTTCTCCATCATCAAGGATACCGTGAGCAGCTGCAGCGGTTGCTTGTCGAGCACTTTCCGGGTGCGGAGATTTATGACCCTCTGGCCGATCATCGCAATTCGCTCGACTATGACGAGCAGCAGGGGAAGCAGGTGTTTCTGCGGCACAATCGCATGTGTGGCGAGGTGGACGTGGTGATTGCCTTTGTACCCGAGGCATCGATGGGGACGGCCATCGAGATGTGGGAAGCCTCTCGACAGGGCAAAATCGTCTTGACGGTCAGTCCGTTAGTGCACAATTGGGTGGTACGGTTTTGCAGCCACGAGGTGTTTCCTGATCTCGAGTCGCTGGCCCTGGCCCTGCAAGCGGGTGAGTTGCAGCAGCGGATGAACCAGTGGCGGTCAGGATAAATCGGCCAGTCAGGTAGCGTGAGCATGCATCCATTTCTGAACAATCCATTTCTGGACCTGGATGAGAGCACGCTCAATCAGTGGCTCACTGAGCAAGGCCAACCGGCGTATCGAGCCCGGCAGATTCGGCAGTGGATTTTTCACGCTCGAGCGGCCGACTGGGACGGCATGAGCAGCCTGCCGAAGAAGCTGCGCGCGACGCTGGCCGAGTCGTTTGACCTGTGGACAACGCGTGTGGCGGCTCATCGCCGTGCTGAAGATGGCACGGAGAAGTTATTGCTCGAGTTGCACGACGGCGGCCGGATTGAGTGTGTGCTGTTGTCGGACCCGCAGCGCCGGTCGATATGCATCAGCACGCAAGTTGGCTGCGCGATGGGGTGCGTATTCTGCGCCAGTGGTCTGTTGGGGGTCGATCGCAATTTGACGACGGGGGAGATTGTGGAGCAGATGCTGCAGTTGCGGCAGCTCTTGCCCGCCGAAGATCGGTTGAGTCACATCGTGGTGATGGGGATGGGAGAGCCGCTGGCGAATCTGGATCAACTACTGCCGGCGCTGGACCAGGTTTCGCGGGCAGATGCCTTGGGGATCAGTGTGCGGCGAATCACGATTTCCACGGTCGGGATCCCGGCGGCTATCCATCGCCTGGCGCGCCATGAACATCACTATCATCTGGCCGTCTCGTTGCATGCGCCCAACGATGCGCTGCGCAACCAGCTGGTTCCGATCAACCGCAAGACCGGCTTGGAAAAGGTCTTGCGGGCCGCGGACGATTATTTTGAGGTCTCGGGGCGACGGCTGACGTACGAGTATGTGTTGCTGGCCGACATCAACGATCGGGACGAACATGCTCGGCAACTGGTGCACCTGCTGCGTGGCCGCGCAGCGTTGTTGAACGTCATTCCGTACAATCCGGTCGAGGGGCTCCCTTATCGCACTCCCACCCACGATGCGATCGGCCGTTTTCGCGACCTGCTGGAGGCGGGGGGGCTGAATGTCCAGTTCCGACAGAAGAAGGGCGACTCGATCGATGCGGCGTGTGGCCAGCTGCGGCGCGTCACTCAGACCCGGTCGGCCGAGCATCCCGTGGCTGAGGCAGACGTGGCTGACCGGCCAGATTGACGCGTGGCCCCTTTCGCTACCCTGCGGCAGCGGGGCTCCCCCTGCTGAATTCAGCCCGTCCAGCGGTCCTTTCGTCGACTCGAGGGGTTAGATACTTGTGTTTCGTCGGCGGTGGCAAGTGCGTACGAAACATCTGGCCACCGAGAGCCATAGATCAAAGCGCGCGGGAGCCTTAAACTGAAGAGGAACCGAGTGACCGCCTCCTGGACGCGGCTCGTGTTGGCCGACGGGTGATGCCCGGAGCGCCACCAGAGAGCGAATTTGCGACGGGGCGTGGGACGACGTAACCCGGGCGAGGATCCACCATTGGCCCTCAGTGATACAACGACACCCAACTACGAGCTGCGCGATCCGGACGTGCGGCTGATGCTGCAGGTGCGCGATAATAATGCCGCGGCTTTTGAGGAATTGGTGCTGCGCTATCAGGGCCGATTGATTACGGTGCTCGAGCAGTTGGTGCATAAACGCGACGTGGCGGAAGATCTGGCGCAGGAGGTGTTTCTGCGCGTCTTTCGGGCACGCAAGACGTATCAGCCGGGTGCGAAATTCTCGACCTGGCTCTTTACGATCGCCAATAACGTTGCCAGTAACGCTTTGCGGTCGCTGGCACGCCGTCGTGAAGTGAATATGTCGCCCCACGGCGACGGTGCATCCTCGGCGGATCCACTGGCGCAGATGGCCTTGGCAGCGAGCGGCCTGATGCCGACTCGGCAACTGGATCGGTCTGAACGCGCGGACGTGGTGCGACAGGCTATCCATTCACTGAGCGAACGTCAGAGAATGGCTTTGTTGTTGTCGAAATTCGAAGGGATGAGCTACGTGGAGATCGGGGAAACGATGGAGCTGTCGACGCAGGCGGTCAAGTCGTTGTTGTCACGGGCCCGCTGCAATCTCCGTGCGGCTCTGGAACCTTATATGAAGGAAGGCGTCCTTCCCGCAGCCAACCGGGATGACGCGTAATAGACTCAAACTTTGAGCAATAGACGGTTCAGCGGCAGGCGCCAGGCGTGCCGTTGGGTAATTCAGACCTGAGTAATTCAGACGCGGCAGGCAACCGCCTGCGGACGCAATTGGTCGCCGTAATGAGTGAAGCCAGCTCCTACAATGCGGAAAACGAATCGTACGAGCAGCTAGTCGCCTATCTCGATGGCGAACTGGATGCGGAAAGCTCTTTGCAGGTCGAGCGTCGTCTGGCCGAAGACGCCAATTTTCGCCGTGAGCTGCAGCAGTTGCAGCGTACCTGGGACATGTTGGACGAGTTGCCCAAGGCGGAAGTGAGTGAGGCATTCACCCAGACGACGGTGGAAATGGTGGTCCTCTCGGCGGAACACGAGTTGCAGGAGGAAGGGAAGCGAGTCGTACGCAGAGGCCGGTTGCTGTGGGCTATTGGCGGTGGAGGACTTGTGGCGACAGCCTGCGTGAGTTTCTGGCTCATGTCTACCTACCTGTCGCGCAGTAATGAGCGGCTGGTACGCGACTTGCCCGTGATTGAGGATATTGAACTACTGCGCGTCGCCGACAACATGGAATTTGTCCGCCAGCTGGACAAGTCGGGGCTGTTTGACGAGGAGGTGGACGATGCGCTGTAGCCTTCTTGTCGCCATCACGCTCGTGCTGCTCCCCCTCGGCCGCGGCGCAGGGCCAGCGAGAGCTGACGACGAAACGCTCGCACAGCGTCGTGAGCGGCTCGAGCAGATGTCGGATGTGGAGAAGACCCGGCTGCTGCAGAAGAAACGTCGCTTCGATGAGCTGTCTGAGCAGGACCAGGATCGATTGCGAATGCTTCAACAGGAACTCTCGGCCGATCCGCAATGCAGCCATCTGCGAGGTGTTCTCGAACGCTATAGCGACTGGCTCAAGACGCTCACACCGGTCGAACAAGCGGAGTTGGCTAAATTGCCGCCGGAACAGCGGCTGGCACACATCAAGCAGTTGGTGAGTGATCAGGATGCGAAGCGGTTCCACATGATGGTCCGGCGGGTTTCTCAATCCCAAAGATCTGGGAGCGATTCGAAAATGGCTCGACGAGTTCGTGAAAGCCCACGCTTCCGAGATCCTGGCCACCGTCCCCGATGATCCGCGTTTTGAAAAAATGAAGTCGGCCCTTGACCCGGATCAGGAGAAACACCTGGAGTTCCTGCGTTTCTGGTACGTCCGCCACGATGCATCCGAACTCCCTCAGCCGACTAAGCAGGAGGAGGAGCAACTCAAATCGCTTCTCTCCCAGGAAGCGCGCGGGGTCTTCAGCAAAGCGGGTAGCGACGCGGAACGATCCAGGATCATTCAGAACTGGATGCGGGCTGCCGATTTCAGCAGCCGCGTACCCCTCGCGTCAGCCAGGAGGAACTGGATCGATTCGTGAAGGAAGATCTGAGTGATAGCGAGCGCGCTTACTTGGAAAGCTTGCCCCGCGATCGCATGTATCGCGAATTGCGTTCGAAATACTTCCAGAAGCGGTTCGGACCAAGTGGCAGGCCAGGCATGCGGGGCCCCGGCGGAAGACGGGGACCTGGGGGACGCGCTGGATTCGACGGAAAGCCTCCCGGGCAGCGGGGACCTGGCTTCCCGCCCGGGCCCGGCCCCGCAGGTGATGACCAGGCAGGTCCCGGCTTCCGCAGCGGTCCCGCTTCTGGCTCCGAGCGAGGTGCATCGAGCGAGGGACGCTCGCCGCGCGAACACTCCGAGCGATAGCCGCCCAGTGGGCACGTCGATGCCCCAGAGTGGCCTGCGGCCACAGCCAAAGTCGGCCGTGGGGCGCCTGTGCTCATCCAATCCGATGTGTACGCGTACGGGGAACGAATCGGGAATGCGGAATGCGGAATGCGGAATGCGGAATCAGCAGCACCGTAGTCACCGCCGGGTGATCGGCCTCGTCCATTCCGCACTCCGCATTCCGCATTCCGCATTCATTCCCCCGGAGAGCGGTCGGATTCATGAGGACACACGCACCGTGTGCGCATTCTTGCTGCCAAAACTCGCAGGTGCCCGTGGCACTGCCAAGATAGCTCGGGATCGTCCGCGCCGAGCATGGACGGGATGGGATCCCGTCCTACAAGAGGCTTTCGAGCAGTAATCGCATTTTCTGCATTTCGCCCAAGTGGTCGACATCGGGCAGTTCCGCCAAGTGCACACTGAGCGAGCGGTCGTAGCCGGCAGTACGAAGCTGATTGACCAGCCGGCCGTACTCGATGTCCCCTTGGCCGATCTGGACCTGCAGCTGCTTCTTGGTCGAATCGCGCAAGTGCACGTGGTAGACGTACTTCATCAGTTTGTCGATGCCACGGCGAGCGAAGGGGCCGCAGATGTAGTGCGTCGGGTCCAGCGTCAGACCCAGTCCCTTCACGTTGTCGCACAGCACAACAGCCGTATCGGGGTCCTCGGTCAGGCAGCCGATGGTCGACTTCATGCCGACGCGTGCGCCTTCGAGCGAAGCAAGATCGACCAACCGCCGTAACCGCTCCACTTCTTCGTTGAAGGGGGTCCCCAATTCGCTCGAGGGAACGGTCAGGGAGACGACTTTGGTCGCCTTCGCCAAACGGCAAATCGCCTGGAACTGCCGATAGTACTCCTCCCCGCTCGCTTCGATCTGGACGCTGTAGGCAACAACGTTCAGCCGATGTGTGTCGCTGCAGAGCGTTACGGCTTTGTCGAAATGAGCGACCACTTCCGACGGACGCAGTTGCATGCCGTCTTCGTGAATGGCGATCTCGACATTGGAATACTCGAGATCGACCAAGCGGCCTATCGCCTCGTACAAGGGTAAATCACGAAAACATTCGGTCGATGCTGCGACTAACACGGCCTCACTCCTCCTTGGGGGAGCCAACTCGAAGACTTTGCTCAAACAAGCGACCATAGCTTAGCCGGAGTCAGTCGACTTAGGCAACACCACCGGCTCGTTGCCCCGTGCGGGGGCGGGGAAGCCGCGACCGAGGCAGGAGCGTTGGGGGTGCACACCAACGTGCCGGAACCCGCTGAGGACACCGCCGGGACCAGCGGGCCGTTTGTCGCTATAATCTACCCACGGTTGATGACGGCGGCACGCGAACATTGCAGGAGTCTTCTTGACGATGAATACGACAGACCATGCTTCCCAGCCGACCCCTCCTGGTGCACCGCGTGGCGAACCCTCCCCGGAGGCGGCCGTCCGGCAGACGCTCCCCACGTCCGCCCCGCTACACGTGATCCTGCACCCGGCGACCGGCGCCAGACGTCGCTCTCTGACGTGGATCGGCTGGCTCGGGTTCCTCACCTGCCTCGCGATGCTCGTCAGCCAGTGGTCCGCCCGCCGCGACTATTACGATCGTGACCGACGGTATCCGCGAACGCTATCACTGCGGGAGATAAATACAGCACCGATAAGGTGGCTATTATTTCCCTGCGCGGCGTGATCCTGGAAGGAAACGGTTTCGTGAAACAGCAGATCGACCGAGTCCGTCAGGATTCGGACGTGAAAGCCGTCGTGCTCCGCGTCGATTCGCCGGGGGGGACCGTGACCGGTTCCGACTACATCTACCATCACCTGCAGAAGCTGCGCGAAGAACGGAACATTCCGTTGGTGGTCAGCATGGGGAGTATTGCCGCCAGCGGCGGCTACTATGCGTCCATGGCAGTCGGCGACCAAGAGAGGTCGATTTTTGCCGAGCCCACCACCACCACGGGGTCCATTGGCGTCATTGTCCCCCATTACGACGTCAGCGGCTTGCTGGCCAAATACGACGTGCAGGATGATTCCGTGGTCAGTCACCCGCGGAAGCAGATCCTCAGCATGACGCGTCCCATGTCGGCGGATGATCGCCAGATCATTCAGCAATATGTGGGCGATTCTTTCGTGCGCTTCAAATCGATCGTCAAGCAAGGGCGTCCCAACCTGCGGCGAGCCAGTACGGGTGATGAACTCGTTGACCCGACCACCGGCCGGGATCTGGCTACCGGTGAAATCTTCCCGGCTCCCAAAGCCCTGCAGTACGGGCTCATCGATGAAATCGGATTTATCGAAGACGCCATCGAGCGTGCCGCTCAACTCGCCGGACTCAGCAGCGAAAATGTACGGGTGGTCGAGTACCAGCGTCCGGCGTCGCTCACCAACCTGATCGGTCTGGCCGCAGCGTCTCACGGCACAGCGTCTCCACGGAGACGACCGCGTCGCTGCCTACTACCTGTTCACCCGCTGCCACCGTGGTCACCAGCCGCGAGCGAGTGGGGGAGTGATGGGAGGATGATGCCCTGCTGAATGAGGCCCGTTGGCTCTGGAGCGTCTCGTGATCACCCAGCGACTGCTCCACCGCTCTCCCCGGCTCCCCCGCGTCATTGATCTTCATCCGGTACCGCTTTCTTGGCGCGTTTGTGCGCGCAGTTTTTCCAGCTGTTCGCGCAGCGACTGGAGTTCCTTCTGGATCGTCTCCAGAGCCTCAGCCGGCACGTTTTCCTTGGCTTGTTCGAGCTTCTTGTCCACCTCCTTCAGCTGGTCGCTGATCTTTTCACGCAGCTGCAATCGCAGTTCCGGCGTGATCTCCAGCAGTTTGGACGCTTCCTCGGACGAGATCCGGAGCGACTTTTTGAGCACACGGGGCAGGGCGAGCGGTTTGGGAATCGTCCCGGACCATTTGATGGTGCCGCCGCCAACTGTGAAGTCCATGTTCGGTCCGAGCATCCGTTGGATGTGGGGACGAATGTCATCGGGGAGCGTATCGAGTGAATCGGCGTTGACAACCCACTGGTCGTCGCCCCGTTTGACCGTGACTTTTGCGGCATCTTCACCCTTCTTGGTGATCGTCACTTCGAGGTTCTCGGGGAAATCCGCTGCCTGCTTGGGAAGGACGATCCCCGGCATGACATACATCATGCGAATCGAATCCTGTTGGGACGGGTCATCCGTGTCGGCTTTCGGTATCGCTCCGAATTTGCGGAGCGACTCTTGCAGCATCTTCCATTCGTCGGCCGCTTCACTGTCGGGGACGACGTGCGTGACGACGATCTTGGTGGGCCGCTCGGCCGGAGTCAGCTGCAACTGTTGCTGTTGACCCTTGCGGACGAGGGTCAGTGTCAGCGGGTTGGCCTGCGCCTCTTCCGTGCTCTTGACCAGCACACCGAGATCACTGAGTGGCTTCTCCCCCACCTTGATCAGGATGTCCTGTTTCTGCAGGCCGGCCTTGGCCGCCGGGCTATCGGCCACCACCTCGTTCACCACCAGGCCACTCTCCAGGTCGAGCTGAGCCTTCACCAATTCGTTATCCAACGGTGTGCACACGACGCCGATCCAGTACTTGCCGGGCTTGACGATATTCAGATCGACGGTCATCTGTATCGGTTGTCCGTCCTGCGCGGGCTTCGCCTCCCCCTGCTGCACAACGACTGTCACGGACTTCTCGGAGGACTTTTCCTGTTCGCCATCGTCGGCCCACGCGGGTGACACAACCGTGCTCAGCACTGCGACAGTCACGACGGTGAAACGAACGGGCCATCTCCGCGGAATGGTGTTCATGATTGGTGCCCTTTCTCGAATGAGGTTATGAGTTGTGACGATGCGTCGGTAAAGTGAATGTTCATTGGTCATTAGTCATTAGTCATTGGTCATTAGTCATTAGTTGTGTGTTGTCTGTACAGCACGACGTCCGAAATCAATGACCAACGACCAATGACCAACGACCAATGACCAATGACCAACGACCAATGACCAATGACCAATGACCAACGACCAATGACCAACGACCAATGACCAATGACCAATGACCAACGACCAATGACCAATGACCAATGACCAATGACCAATGACCAATGACCAATGACCAATGACCAATGACCAACGACCAATTCATTGTCGTCCTGCGCGGCCGGTCCGGCATCGGCTTTCAGTACGCGGTGCCTCCCACCGGCACAATGTCCACCTCCTGCACAGGGAAGACGACCTGCCGACCATCATCCAGTTTCACCGGCACGTAACTCTGGTGACTCCGCACCTGATGCCGCTTCAAATGCTGCACGAACTCCGACGACAGCGGTTGAGACGGATACATCAGCTGTTCCGCTACCTGTTGATTCCAGTCATAAACGGGCAAGTGGTACTGGCGACCCGTATTGTCGACGAAAGACAAGTTACCCAGCAGCAGGTCGGCGGAATCGATCGAACCCATCGAGCCTGCCTGGGGGAGCGTGCTGGTAGTTGACGCAGGATTCGCTGGTGCCAGAGCATGATCGATCGGCTGACCTTGCGCATCAGGCTGAGCGATTTGCCGAGGCGGCGAGCGATGGCCGTGTTTGGGCAACAACATGCCGACGGTAAAGGCGAGCAGAAACAGGGCGCACATGGCCAGCGCTCCGGGCCACCGCATTGTCCCACCGCCCCGCCGCCCCGCGCCGGTCCCACGCTGCTCCGTTTTCGAGGGCGACAGCGATATCCGGCTCGCCGTGCCGCCAGCAGGTTCCTGCCACGTGACAGTCGCTCGTTGCCAGCAACGCGTTTCGAGGAACGCCAACGCACAGCGCCGCCAGCCGTCGGGAGCTTGATCGAGCCGAGCGATGACCGCTCGCTCCTGCTCGTCGGTCAGTTCGCCATCCACCAGACGGTCCAACACGCGCGGATCGGTCAGATCCATTTCCAGGTCCCTGTTCAGGTTCATTTCTCCGGGAAAGCGCATTATCCCACCTCGGCAAATTCGATCGCCGTCAATTCCGCGCGCAAACGCTGTCGGGCTCGATGCAGGCGAGTCTCCACGGCACTGTGGCTGACCCCCAGATGATCGGCAATCTTGTGATAACTCCAACCTTCACTGTATTTGAGCCACAGGATCTCCGAGTCGCGTGCTGCCAACTGTCCCAGGGCATTGCGCACCAGCTGGCACCGTTCAGTGTGCAATAACCAGTCCAGCGGGTTGTGGGATCGGGCGATTCCATCAGCAGGGAGCACGCGATCGGCGTACCGGCTGGCCAATCGGCGTTGGCGACCACATTTGCGGCGATACAGCAACGACTGATGCACGGCCAGGCGGTAGAGCCAGGGGGCCACTTTCGCCGGATCGGCCAAAGGAGCAGATTGGCGCACGGCGGCCAACGCCACCTCTTGCATCACGTCGTCGACCGCTCCCGGCTCGCGCACACGCGCGAACACCACGGTCCGCAACCAGCGGTTGTGCGTGCTGAGGGCCGCCTGCCAGTCGATGGCGTGTGGAGTGGGGCTGGCCATGCCGGCCTCGGAGTTGGTTCGATTCCACATAACTGGGAGGATAGTTGCCGCCGGACAGCGGCTTCTTGCCAATTCTTGTAAGTGCCACGCTGGCCCTGCCCAAGCCGTCCGGGTGGACGCGTGAGCTGCCGCCGGGGCGCTTGCTGGACGCGTGTCGCAGCCCCGTCCATAATACGCTTCGGTCGACGACAAGACGAATTGCGGGGCTGCGCGAGTCGAGGGGACCAGAGGGTAGGCGGGGTCACCGAGGCAGGTAGTCATCTCTGTGAGCCAGGGGAATCTTTGAGCAATGAGGAGTCTTCGACGATGAAACGTGGCGTGTTATCCGAAAGTTGTGCGATGGGCGCAGCGGTGACGCTGTGTGTTGTGGGGCTGGGCCGCCTCTTTGCTCAACCTACTGACGAGTGCCCAGGTGCGAGCGGCAGAACGAGTGTGAAAGCGTGTTCAATGATGAGTGGAGACAATATGAGTGTCAGCAAATCTTCGTTCGGCAAGACCGCCGACGGTGCCGACGTGGAACTTTATACCTGCGTCAATTCCGGCGGTCTGGTCATGAAGATCATGACCTACGGGGCAATTGTGGTGGAGATGCAGGTGCCGGATCGAGATGGCAAATTGGCCAACATCACGCTCGGCTTCGATAGTCTGGCCGGATACTTGGGAGATCATCCGTACTTTGGCTCGACGGTTGGCCGTTATGCGAATCGGATCGCCCAAGGCAAATTCACTTTGGATGGCAGAGAATACACGCTGGCGACCAACAACGGCCCCAACGCCTTGCATGGCGGAATCGTCGGTTTCAACCGGGTCGTCTGGAAGGCTCAGCCTGTCACTCAAGATGACGCGGTCGGCGTGACATTCACCTACACCAGCAAAGACGGCGAAGAGGGGTATCCGGGGACCTTGAAGGCGACCGTCACCTATCTGCTGACCAATGACGATCAGCTGCGTATCGATTATCAAGCGACGACCGACAAGGCCACTCCGATTAACCTGACAAATCACTGCTATTGGAACCTTGCCGGTGCCGGCTCGGGGACCATTCTCAACCACGAACTACTGCTGACGGCCGATCAGTATCTGCCGGTTGACGACACACTGATTCCCACCGGCCAGCTAGCCCAGGCGGCCGGGACTCCGTTTGATTTCCGCCAGCCGCATCGCATTGGCGCTCGCATCGACCAGGTGACCGGTGACCCGCCAGGATACGATCATTGCTTTGTGCTGCGCAACCAGACGGGCCAGATGGCGGTCGCCGCCCGCTTGACCGATCCGACCAGCGGTCGGGTGATGGAGATCTCCACGACGCAGCCGGGAATCCAGTTTTACACGGGGAATTTCCTGGACGGCAGTCTATCTAATGGGGGGTACGATAGGAACGAGGGGCTCTGCCTGGAAACCCAGCATTACCCAGACTCACCCAATCGAAGCGAGTTTCCCAACGTGATTCTGCGTCCTGGCGAGACCTATCGGGAGTGCACGATCCATCGGTTTTGCGTCAGATAAAGTTCAGAAATAACCGACCTTAAAACCTAGGAATCGGTGTTTGTCTTCTTTAGAATGGGAAATTGTAATTCCGGCAGGCCGTCCCTCATCGGGAGGCGGATGCCGCGTTGGGAACAGGGTAGACGAGACGAACCGTGCCAATCAGCAGCGACCGCGGCTGGACAAACCGCGTGTTATTTGGCTGAGTACCAGCGGGGGGGCTTCGTCTCGCGAGTCCAGATCGCGGCTGGCGTTTGTGCTCGAAAACTTAGGAGACCAGGCGCAGACGCTCGGTGGCAGTTGTTAGCGGTCAAGATTTTGCTGGCAGTGTGAACATCGCGTGGACGCTACGGTAAGACGTGGGACCGTTGGCAATTGCCTATTCGACCAGATAGGTGTCTATCATCGATTGGATATCGGGTTCGCGTTAAATGCGGTACCCGTTAGGTGATTGTGATGGTGTTGCCCTGATTCATTCGTTTTTCCTTTTCGCATGGTCACACGTATCGGAGTCCTCATTATGATGCGAACGAGTTTAAGAAAGCGAGTCCGGGAGCGTCGTGGTTTTACGCTCGTGGAATTGCTGGTGGTGATTGCCATTATTGGCATCTTGGTTGCGCTGCTCCTGCCTGCGGTTCAGGCCGCCCGTGAAGCGGGTCGTCGTATGCAGTGCTCGAACCATTTGAAGCAGTTGGCGTTGGCGGCGCACAATTTCCATGACGCGTACAACCGTATGCCGCCAGGGTACAACGGCCCATTAACCAGCCCGAACCGCGACGCGGTTGAAACGGAATATGGGTGGAGTAACCCGCTCATTTTCAACGTGCCGTGGTTGGGCGCCACGGCCTACGTGCTACCCTACATGGAACAGCAGCCGATTTACGACAAGGTCATGGTCGAATGGAACGTGGATCGGTTCGTGGATGATCCGGCCAACCCGACTCGCGTGTCCTGCGAACGACCCTGGTGGGATGACGGAGTGGGTGACGGCACGTGGGATATCGCGCACGCCAGAATCCCGTCAATGACGTGCCCGTCGACGAACCCCTATTCGGCTTCCGGCGGTATTTTCGTCACCTTGCACACCGGATCGAACCCCGGCACGGTTTACGGTGCTAGCTTTAGTCGCGGCTACAACTTGGGTCTGACGAACTATTTGGGCAGTGCCGGTGGCTTGGGAACGGTGCCGGGCAACAGTTGGGATAAGTACCGCGGAATTTTCGGCAACCGCACGAAGTATAAGTTTGCCGACATGCAAGACGGTGCCTCGAACACCTTACTGTTTGGCGAAAAACTGGGTGGTTGCACCTGGAGCCGCACGAGCGTGACTTCCACGTTCTCGCGAACTCTCGACAGTTCGGACGCCTGGATGTCACCGGGCTCCTGTCCCACGGCGTGGGGCCTGTATATCGAACCAGATCCAAACTCGCTCACCTGGGATCATCAGGGCTGGTTCATGTTCAGCTCGGATCATCCCGGCATCGTCCAGTTTGCCTTTGGCGATGGTTCGGTACATCAGTTGAACGTCAATATGCAGTTCGCGCCGTACGTTTACGTATCCGGTATGCGCGACGGTAGAATGGTCGACTCGAGTCAGCTCAACCTCTAGTCCTTTTCAGAACCCTCTAATTATGGGAAGACAGATGTTCAGACGGTTAATGGTCGTCTTATTGGGGACTGCTATGTGTCTCGCAGTGGTCGGCTGTGGCAGCAATAAGGCCACGATGCCCGACAAGCCGAGTGCCGCTCCGACCGGTGAAAAGCCTGTGCAACAGATGAAGAAGCCGCCGGCTCTCCCGGATTAGGTTGGCATTCGTGCCGAGGTGAAACAGAACCCTGGCGTCCCCTGGCAGGACGCCGGGGTTTTTCTGTGCGCTGTCCTAACGTGGCCGCTGGCCACAGCCAAAGAGAGCGTCACCGAATCTGGTTTTGCCAACTTGGCCCCCCGAACGATTAGCTGCGGAATGCGGAATGCGGAATCAGCAGTAGCATGCTCCCTGTGCACACGGTCAAAGTGTTCGCACCCCCTTTCAACGCCATCTCTCATTGCGAATTGCGCACTCCGCATTCCGCAATCCCGATTCGTTTCCCATCGAGCAGGTGGCGTCACAAGCATGCCCACACCGCGCAAAGATGTTTCCGCCTCACACTCCCGCCGGTCCCTGATCAGGCAGTCGTTGTGGCTGCGGCAACTGGCCGCAGCGGACGCGGCTCACGCGCCGCCGGCAGGCCCGTGGGTGGCCAAGGGCCCGCCGTGCATTAGTGTACAAATGCTATTGACTCTGTACACCCGTATATTATACTTGACGTGGTCTTGGATATCTTTCCGCGGCGTCCGAGCCGCGAATCCGCGTCACGACGGCCTGGGATTTCCAAGCGTTGAGCATTTTCCAGTGGGGGTCGTACGCGCATGTCGGTGACCGATCAATTAACGCCGCGTCAGCAGCAGGTGTATGCGTTCATCTACGACAAGATCGTGAATCGTGGATATGGTCCCACGGTGCGGGAGATTGGCGAGCATTTTGGCATCAGCTCGCCCAACGGCGTGATGTGTCACTTGAAGGCACTGGAAAAGAAAGGGCTGATTCGGCGCAGCCCGAACAAATCGCGCGCGATCGAATTAACGCGGGAAGCGATTGATGCCGAGCGGGGTCTGCCGCTGGCGGGCAATGTGGCGGCGGGGGCCACGCAGTTGGCGTTTGAGCAGAGCGAACGGATCGATTTTGGCGACTTCTTCAACCATCCCGACTTGTTTGTACTGACGGTATCGGGGGAGTCGATGATTGAGGCGCAAATAGCCGACGGCGACTATGTGGTCGTGCGACGTCAATCGACCGCTCGACCTGGCGACATGGTGGTCGCGCAGACTGACGAAGGAGAAGCGACGCTCAAGTATTGGTTCCCCGAGAAGAACGGGATTCGGTTGCAGCCCGCCAATTCGTCCATGCAGCCCATCTACGTCAAGACGGCCCAGGTCATCGGGGTCGTGGTGGGCGTGGTGCGTTCGCTGCGCTGAACGGGAGGACGGTATCCACTTCCCATCCGTGCCACTGCTCAATCCATGGTTTCACCAACCGATATACCGTGGCGCAGGTTCTCGGCTGACTGGCAGGGAGAAACCGGACTTGAGCAGTGCGGAGCTGGACACGGTTGCCATCGCGGCAGTGGAGCGTTGGAATTCACTTTCCACAGCGTCCCTGGTGCGGCGGCGAGTTGGTGCATGGCCGCGTTTCGGCCAATTCTGTCTGAGTGCCACGCGTCCCCGCACACGGATGGGCACGATTGGCCTTACCGACAGGATTCGATGTATGTCGTTTCTCGTGTGAAGGAATGGAATTCCGGGCTCGACGGGCATCTCATGTCCGCCGTTTATTTTGGTCTGATCAGACGCGAGGGTGTATAATATTCTCGTTGCCCCAAGGAGAAGATGGGTGAATGTCGTCGAAGAATTGCCTGACGACTTGGGTCGATGGTTTGCTGGCTACGATGACAACGGAGCGGAGACTTTTTCTGCTAGGATGGGAGGCTGAGAATGGCGACATCTGCCTACGAATATTGGCCATTTAGGTCTCGCTCCGACAACGATCGTTGTGTGTTGGACAGCGGAACGCGAGCGTTTCTGGAGGCTGCAACCGCGAGTGGCTACGCGGCCTTTCGGTTTGGGATCAACGATTACGGCGCCAGGTCGGCAGAACGCGAGGGGTGCATTTTGTAGCGCGGTCCAAAGCGCTGGGAGATCCGCTTGGCCGAAGGGAAACGCCGTCGGTTGTTGGCCTATGTGGGAGACTTTGACCCGGCGGCACACGCGGTCAGGCAGTGGCTGGCTGGATTAGGTGCCAAGGAAATTGTCAACAACCTCCGTGACCATCTGATAACGCCGCCGGGGGCGAAAGCCAGCCACGTGATTTCAGAGGGGAACTGCCCAGCGTAGCCTTGTGGGGCTGCGCAGACTTTTCAAGGGGCCTCATCGGACGTAATGCCGGCCCGGTGATTGCTGGCGGATCTGTTACAGTTCGCTTGGAAATTGGATTGAGTTCAACATGGTAGAAATTGTTTACACCGGGGAAGCACTTTGGGAGAGGATCGAGCGAGCTGTGCAGAAAGTCAAAGACCGTTTGCGCCGGGTGGTGGAAGCACTGGAAACAGCCAAGATTTCCTACGCTGTTGTCGGTGGTAACGCCGTTCAATTGTGGGTTGCTCAAATGGAGGAAGCGGCAATTCGCAATACCCGTGACGTGGATATCATTTTAAACCGGGGCGATCTCCGCGAAGCCATCAAGGCGTTAGCTGCCGTCGGGTTCATTTTCCAAGAAGTAGCGGGAGTTCCCCTGTTTCTTGACGGACCCAATGCATCCCCTCGCGACGCCGTGCATGTGGTCTTTGCCGGCGAACTCGTGCGAAGCGATTATGTCGAGCCGGTGCCGGCGATCCACGAGTATGAACTCATCAAGGACATTCGCACATTAAAACTGGACGCGCTTGTGCGGATGAAGCTCACCAGCTACCGACTGAAAGACCGCGTACATTTGCAGGACATGATATCGGTCGGGCTCCTTGACGAGGCTTGGCTGGAGCGATTTACCGGAGAGCTACGAATACGACTGAAGGAGTTGCTCGACAATCCAGACGCGTAGTCGTCGGGCTGCGTTCCCCACGTTCTGGCGAACGTGGCTACGGAGATCGCTCAGGCGGATTTTTCCAGGTTGGTGGCCTGGTTGAGTTTGTTGTAGAGCGTTTTGAGGCTGATACCCAGTTCTTCGGCTGCGGCGGGTTTGTTGCCTTCGTGCCGCTCTAACGCTTCGTCGATGGCCTGGATTTCCAATTCGCGGAGCGTCATGGGGGTGAGGGCTCGACGCAGTCGGGCACCACGCTGGTGGGTCAGGCGATCTGGCAGATGTTCCAAGGTGATGGGTGGGTTATCGGCCAGGATCGTGGCGTGTTCAATCACGTTGGCCAATTCGCGGACGTTGCCGGGCCACTGGCAGGCCTGGAGGGCTTCCAGAGCTTCCGGTGTGAACAGATCGGTGGCCTCCCCACTGGCTGCCGGTCGGAAGCGGTGCAGCAGGTGGACGGCCAGCAGCGGAATATCGGCGGTTCGGCTGCGCAACGGTGGCAGGGGGATTTCGAACGTATTGATGCGGAACATCAAGTCTTCTCGGAACTCCTGGTTGGCGACCATTTCTTCCACATTGCGATGCGTGGCGCAGACGACGCGGACGTCGACTTGAAAGGCCTCATTGTCCCCCACGCGACGGATCTCACCGCTCTCGAGCACGCGCAGTAGTTTGGCTTGCATGGCCTTGGGCAGTTCGCCGATTTCGTCGAGAAACAGGGTGCCGCCGTGAGCGACTTCAAACAGCCCGACGCGATGCTCGTCGGCGCCGGTGAAGGCTCCTTTGCGATGTCCGAAGAGTTCGCTTTCGATCAGGTTTTCGGGCAGCGCACCACAGTTGATGGCCACAAAGGGCATGTCGGCCCGCAGGCTCTGCTGGTGGACGGCTCGTGCCACGAGTTCCTTGCCCGTGCCGGTTTCGCCGAGGATCAGCACGGTCGAGTTGGTGGGAGCGACTTTGGCGATCAGTTGCCGCACTCGCTGCATCGACAAGCCATCGCCGATCAACTGAGGCTCCCCCTCAATTCGCAGTAGTTGCCGCTGGAGTGCTCGATACTTGTTGGTCAGTTCTCGCTTGTGGGCCACGCGTTCCAGGAGCGATTTCAGTTCGATCAGCCGACATGGTTTGGTGAGATAATCGAAGGCTCCGAACCGCAAGGCGGCAATGGCGGTGTCGAGAGAGGACTTGCCGGTCAAGACGACCGCTTCGATATCGGGCGACAGCTCTTTGGCGCGCTGAATCACTTCGATTCCGTTGAGACCGGGCATGTCCAGGTCGACGAGCAGGCAATCATAGACGTTTCGTTCCAGCGCCGCGGCGGCGATCGTGCCGTCGGGGCAGACCGTCACTTCGTGCCCCATGCGAGGCAGTTCCATACTCATCAGTTCCTGCAGTGCCGTCTCATCGTCTGCAAAGAGGATCTTCAAGGATTTAGGCGGCGTACTGTTGTCTTTGTTTTTTTTCTTCATGTTGGCTCAGCGGTAGTGTCACGTGGAATTGAGAGCCCTGACCAGAGCCCTCGCTGGCGGCTTGGATGGTGCCGCCATGGTCGGTCACAATGCGGTACGTAATGGAGAGTCCGAGTCCGGTGCCTTGACCGCCACGTTTGCGCGTGAAGAAGGGCTCAAACAAGTGCGTGAGCACTTCTGGCGTCATTCCCACACCGTCGTCGGTGACCGTCAAGATCGCATTCTGCTGGTCACATGCGAGCCGGACCATGACGGTGCCGGGCTGTTCGAGGCTGTCCAAGGCATTCGTGATCAAGTTGAGTACAACCTGTTTGATTTCCTGAGCGTTGACTGGAACAACGATGTGTTGGTCGCAGTGGAATTCGATCGTCTTGCGGCTGTGCTTTCCCAGATGTTTCACCATGTCGATCACGACCTGCACCAGCTCCCTCAGGTCGGTGTCCTGCCGCTGGATGTCTCCCAGGCGGGAGAAATCGAGTAGCTTCTCGGTGATCCCTTTGCAGCGAAACGCTTCGTCCTGGATGCGCCGCAGGTATTTCCGCAACACGTCCAGCTCTTCGCTCTGCTGCTCGTCCAATTCTTCTTCCGCGTGCAGGATCTCGTACAGGCGAGATTCCAGGGACTCGGCGGACCAGGCGATGGAGGCGAGCGGATTGTTGATTTCGTGCGCAACGCCGGCCGCCAGGAAGCCGACACTGGCCAGTTGTTCGCTCCGCACGACTTCCCGCGTCCGCTGCTGTACCTGCTGATCCAGGTCGTCGCGAATCTGTTGGAAGCGAGTCGTCATGGCGTTCATCGCGGCTGCCAGTTCCGCCACTTCGTCGGAGGTTCGCAATTGAATTCGGTGGCTGAAATCGCCCGCCGCCACGCGACGCGAGCCGTCGATGAGGATACGCATCGGTTGAAAGACCCAGACGTAGAAGAGCCGGACCAGAGCTGCCAGTCCCACCACGGTCAGTGCCGAAGCGATCCACGTCAGGACAATATAGGTCCGATACTCACCCCGCACTTCCTCGCGGAATTCAAGCATCTTATTCTGCAGGAATTTGGGCAGCTTGTTCGTCAGATCGGCCAGTTGTTGCAGCTCTTCATCCAAAGAGGCCGACACCACCGGTTCCAGCAACCAATCGTTTTCCTGGTAGATTTGCGTGACGCGGTCCAGGCAATGATGCACATCCCGCACCGTCTCCCACTCCCGCCGCTTGTCCCCGATGAACGGGTCGTCCGAATCGCCTTGCTCCAACGCTGTCTGGTACTTGTTCAGCGCACTCGTGACGTTGAACAAAGACATCTCGAACCGCTCGCGTTTCATCCCCGCGTTGGATCGCACCTGGCTGGAAAATCCCGTCTGCGCTTCACCCGAGTGCACCGCGTATTGGAGCTCCCCTACCCGGGCGGTCAGTTCCGACGCGGGTTCCAGCTCAATCGCGCGCTGGCTGATGCCGCGGACCAGTTCGCGGTACGCATAGACTCCACGGAAACTGCTGAAAGACAACACGGCCATCACCAGAAGAAGGATGACCGTGCCGAACAACAGCTTGTAGCGAATGGGCCAATGAGAAAACAAGGCGACCTCCTTGTCGCATGGTCATTCGTAGCGTGCGAGCCAGATGTGTGGTGACCGGCAGATTCCTGTTCCGGCACACCCACGCCACCAGCGACGTGGCACGCTTACAGTAACGCTTTCACGATCGTGACGCGGCCTGAGCGACAGCGGCGATTGCCACGCCGCCTGCGTCGCGGCGCGCCGGAGTGTACCAGAGCAGACAAGCTCAGGGCAAGGTGAACTTCGACGAGTCCGGAATGCTTCGCAGCAAATGATGGGGGTTCCCGTATCGCAAGTAGCTGGCAAGTCATTGTCATTTGAATTTCTGTCATTCGCATTGGGCGCTTCGGGTTTAGGACATGCGCGCACAGCGCGGGGAGGACGAGCGAGAAACGTTTGGGATGGCTCAGTAGCGCATGACTCGCCGGAGCATCAAGCAGCCGGCGACCAGTAGCACAGCGTTTCCCAACCAGATGAAGTAGGGGGGCAAGGCTCCACATTTGGCGCGATCCAGCCCATACATGAGCAGGGGATAGTAAACCAGCAGAATGGGGAGAAAGCAGAGTCCGAAACTGGTCCACATATCCGCGTTGCGCAGTCGTATGGCCAGCGGGGCGCCGACCAGGACAAAGAACAAGCAACTGAACCCATTCGCCCATCGCCGCCAGGGCACCAATTTCAATTTGTAGAGCTGACATTGGGCATCCCGCAGTCGCAGTCGATGATGATTCCAGCTGGGACCGGTGAGCGCCTCGAAATCGCCCGTGAGCATCTGGTAGGCCGCTTCCCCTGCCAACTGCTGTTGCAGTTGGCGAATTTCGTCCCGTTGTTGTTCGATGCATTGGGGGATTTTCTGCATGGCGGAGTTGGAGGAGTTGGTCGACGGACCCCCTTTGCGCACGGCGGCAGACAAGGAAATCTCGAATTCTTGCTGACCGGGAAAGTCACGCCGTGATGTCCTTCCGGAAGTCGGCACTCGGGTCGGTCAGCAGCACCGTCGAGCGCGGTCTTGTCCGCATTGAGCCGCAGTTCGGCTTCTCGAGCAAAGAGCGTGACGGGGGGACCATCGTCCGAAGTGTTGACGGTCAGCGTGGGTTCGATCAGCTTTCGTCCTTGCACGTCCACCACGCTGATCGAGAACTGTGGGGAGCTGTACGATCCGCGCGTGCGGAGCATGCCATAGGCAATCTGCTCGACCGATTGCAGCACCACACGATGAATTCCCAGTTGGCCCCAGCTGGAGGCGATGTCGTTGAGCCAGACCGCGCCGAGACTGATCAGAAAAGAAAGAATGAACCCGGGGATCAGGAAAGTCCAAGGTGAGATGCCGATCGACTTGGCAGCCACCAATTCGTTCTCGGCGGACATGCGACCGTAGACGCTGCAGACCGCGAAGAGAATCGTGCCGGGGACCGCGAACACCAGTGCATTGGGGAGGACATAAGGGATCAGCCGCAAAATCGGCAGCAAACCCAGGCCCTGACGAATGGCCTCTTGAGCGATGCCGGCCAACAGCAGGATCGACGGTCATCCCGACCAGAGTGATCAGGAAGACTTTCAGCAGCTCAAAGAGAATATAGCGAGATAGCAGGTGCATCGGCTGGCCCTCGACCTTGTCCATCCATCCACGGTCTCCCATTGGTGCACGACCATATCAAGTTGGCCGGATTTCGCATACCACAGTTTTGCTGCGACGTCGCACGGACTTCAGTCCGTTTCACGAAGCGGGGACGAGTTTTCCCGTCCCACGGTGTCACCCTGGTGCGCAGACTGCGGAGTCGGTTCAGTATGCCCGAAGAGGGGGGGCGTGCATCACAGCCCGAAGCGATTGGGAGGGGATTTGCCGGTGCCGCGGCGGCTCTGCTTGCGTAGCTCGCTCATCATGAAACTGATGGCATGCACGTAGCTTGGAGAGCTGATTCGAATTGGCCGGCTGCAGCGGCTTTCTCCGCTGCCCGGCACTGGGTATTGAATTCCTGCAGGTCGACGGCCCAGTCTTCATCTTCCGTCGCGGCTCGGAGTTGCTGGACCAGTGCCGCCAACTTGTCGGTGAACTTGGCATTCACAGGGCATTCGATTTTCACGTAGGGGCCCTTGCCGAACCGCCGGGATTCACCCAACGCAATGCCACTTGTCGTCACGATCCAACGCTGGATAATTGCCGCCAGGGCGGCCAGGAGTCCGACTGCCAGCACCACGATCGCCGAGTAGCGTTGATCGAGCACGGCCATCGCCAAGGCCACCAGAAAGCAGACGCTGGCGGCAATCCACAGCACCGGCTGCCAGCGGTTGCGGCGCTTCTCCCGCCGGATGGTCAACGGTTGACCACCGGCGGCACGCGTGGTCATTTGCTCGCCGGTTACTTTCACCACCAGGACGGTGATGTTGTCGTGCCCACCCCGCAGATTCGCCAAATCGGTCAGCGCCTGGGCTGCCTCGCGCGGGGGCAGGCTGGCGATCATCGGGCCAATCTCGTCGTCATCGACCAACCCGCAGAGCCCGTCACTGCAGAGCAGGAACGTATCTCCCAATTCCAGGGGATAGGGACCTTCAAAATCGGTTTGCACCGTGGGGTTGGGGCCGAGTGAGCGAGTGATGATGTTCTTGGGAACGGCGTTGGCGAACTCTGCGTTTCCTTCGAATTGCCCGCTGGCCCGAATCTCCCACACCAGGCTGTGGTCAAAGGTGAGCTGTTCTAGCAGCTTGCCGCGCAATCGATAGACGCGGCTATCACCAACGTGAGCGACGAACGCACCCTGAGGAAGCAACGCCAAAGCGCTGGTCGTGGTCCCCATGTTGTGGAAGTCGATGTTCGCCTGGCCGCGGCTATGCACCTCCGCATTCGTCTCTTGAATGGCCTTGTGCAGCGCTTCGGGGGCGGATAGATCGTGGTACTTGTGGTAGCGATGGGTGATACCCGCCACCGCCATTTCGCTGGCCAGCTCCCCGGCCGCATGGGCTCCCATCCCATCTGCCACTACGAAGAGGTGCCCACTCCGTCGCCACGACTCCATGTCATTGGCCAACACCTCGGCGTACGCATCCTGGTTGGTGGTGCGTCGCATACCGATGTCGCTGACCGCGGCATGTTGCAGGCATTCATCCCAGTTCACGACGGTGCCCAAGTCTTTCGTTTCCCACGAGTGCAGATCTGCCAAGGATGGCGGACGCTCCAGGGGGTAGCCAAGTCAATTCGACAAGATCCAAAGTCAAAAATATCCAGAACAGCCGACATATCCAACATCCGTAGTCTAACCTCCCGCGTCCTGGGACGCGTCGCCCCTGTGGGAAAAAAAGCTGGACGCCAGGCGACTCCCGCCGCCTCGCAGGAGAGTCTTCCTGGTTCCCAGTCCATGACTCACGGACGGGGGAGTGGGCGAAAAGGACGCACCTGCGCCACGGCCGGGATCGTCTGGTGGACGCTGAGCCAGCCTCGGCCGAAATTTCCGCCTGCTGACCTGTCGTCCCCCCTATTTTCTCTCTGGCGGTCCTCCCGTTGTGCCACTATACTCCCCACCCCATCATTTCTCGAAGGGCGGAATTCGTGGACACATCTCGACGCTCCCCAAACAATCAACTCGCATGGCTGTTGCTGGCCATCCTGCTGGTTTCGAGCCAGCTGGGTTGTGTACGGCGACGGATGACGATTCGCAGTAATCCACCGGGCGCGGTGGTCTACGTCGACCAGCAGCGGATCGGTGTCACGCCGGTCTCGACCGGCTATACATATTACGGCACGCGGAACGTCCAACTGGTCAAGGATGGCTACGAGACGGTGACCGAGAAACACCATTTCGCCACGCCCTGGTACGAGTATCCGGTGGTCGATTTCTTTTCCGAGAACCTGTGGCCGTTTGAGACGCGTGACGAGCGGATTCTGGACTTCGATCTGCCTCCTCAGCAGGCCATTGCCCCGACTCAAGTCATGGAACGTGCCGGCCAACTACGCAATGAAGCTCAACGAGGACTGGTGACACCGCTGGTCGAGCCGCCGCAGCCGACTCCGCAACCGCACAAGTGGGGCTCGTCACTCTTCGGCGGACAGCCTTGAAGAGTCTTGTTATTGGTGACTGTAGGTCATTGGTTTTGGCTATTGGTTACTTGTTGTTATTGGTTGATTGGTTGATTGGGTATGCCGTGCAGCATCCAAGACCCGAAAGAACCCAGATCCGAACTTGGCAAGTAACAAATAACAAATAACAAATAACCAATGACGAGTAACAAGTAACAAGTAACTCCCTCGGCCGTCTACCGCATCCTCCGTACGCCGTCGGCCGACGGATACGTGGGATACGTCAGGCCCACTCCCGGAGGTTTTCGATAGCGCAAACCATCGACGATTCCCCTGGCGCCCATCTGAGCGGGATCCGTTGCGAGCTTGGAGGTGATTGTCCGGGCATCGTTGAGGATCGGTTGGATTCTGCGCACCGCCTGTTCCACTTCCGCCAACGTGCGGTTCAATCGATCATACAGCTCGGGATTATTGATCAGCTGGCCGATCGTGCCGTCCTTGTTCCGGAGCGATTTGCTTAACTCGGCGACATTTCCCAGCAGTTCATTTACGTGCTCAATGGAATCACTGATGTTCTGGGCGATCTCTTCGCCGCGTTCACCCAAGGGCGCGGTCAGGTTCTCCATATTCGCCAGATTGACTTCGGCCCGTGCGGCGACGCCGTTGAATTTGGTCAGTGTATTCTGGAAATCGCTCAGAGTCGCTTTGAACTGAGTCAGCAAATCGGGGACCTGATCGAGCGAATCATGAAGTTTCCCTTTCAGCTGCTGGTCCCCCAATACGTCATCGATGGCCAGCATGGCTTTATTGAAGCTGTCAAGAGACTGAGCCGTTTTGTCCACGATATTGGCCAGTTCGTTTTCCTTGGAGCCGATGAGTGTATTCATACTGCGGGCCAACGTTGTCACTTCGTTGCCAGCTCCTTCAATCGAGTCGAGCGCGGAAGCGATCTCGCCCTGCATGTTGGCCAGTGCCTGGAAGGGATTGGTTTCGACCGTGCCGTTGGTCAGGTATTCACCGTCGGTGAGGATGTTGGTGCCGAGCGCCGGGTTGCTGGAGCGGGCGAATTCCAGGATGGCATCGCCGGTGACCAGTGAGCCGGTGGTGATGCGGCAGAGTTCGTTCGCTCGGATGGGATACTTGGCGTCGATCTTGAGCGTCAGGACGACGTCTCCCGCTTCTTTGAGCTCCACGTCCGAGACTCGGCCGATCTGGATGCCGCTCTTGCGAACCGGCGTGTCAATCGTGACCCCTGGTGCCTCGGGGAAGACAATGTGCAGTGTGTACCGAGGCTTGAAGGGACTCGGCCAGGCCCCCAACAGCGTGATCAGAATGATCGTGATGATGGCGGCCGCCACCACCACGACTCCCACGCGAAATCTGAGTACTCGTTCGTCCATGGTCGCATCCACCCACTACTCGCTCTGGCGAGCGGCTTCACGCAGCTCCATCAGTCGCTCGCCCGCTTCTCCCTGCACAAATTGCCGCACGCGCCGATCCTTGGTCCGTTCCAGTTCGCTGGGAGGACCATCGAAGATGATCTGCGGCTCGTCGGGCGCCAGGCGCGCCGTGGGGTAGACCATAACCACACGATCCGCCACCTTCCGCGCTGTACGCATGTCGTGAGTAACGATCACGCTGGTCACGCTGTAGCGGCGTCGAGCGTGAATCATTAGTTCGTTGACGACATCACTCATGATCGGGTCCAACCCCGTGGTTGGTTCGTCGTAGAGCATCATTTCAGGATTCATCACCGACGCGCGAGCCACGCCGACACGTTTGCGCATGCCTCCCGACAACTCGGCCGGCTTCTTGACCACGACCGAATCCGGCAATCCCACCTCCGCCAACCGCTGGAGCACGAGCCGTTGAATCTCATCTTCACTGCAGCCCCCCTGTTGGCGCAGCGGGAAAGCCACATTCTGGCCTACCGTCATGCTGTCAAACAACGCCGCGTTCTGGAACACGAACCCGAAACGGAGTCGCTCCTGCGAGATCTGACGATCATTGAGTCGCGACAGATCCTGGTTGTCGAAAACCACTCGTCCCTCCGTCGGCTTGATCAAACCGATCAACGTCTTGAGCAGGACTGTTTTGCCGCAGCCGCTTTCGCCAATGACCGCCAGGCATTGACCACGGGGAACCTTCAATGAGATCCCGCGCAACACCGACTGGCAGCCGAAGCGAACGCTCAGGTCATCGATGACCACCAACGGGTCTAGAGGCGAATTGTCGCGCGTCAGATCAACCATCTTTTCACGTCAGAAAAATAACTTGGCACCGCCCGGCCAGATCGAGTAGTAAATCGTATCTAGTGCGATCCCCATGAACAAATCCAAGATCAAGATGAGAACGAAGGAAATGACGAAGGCGGCCGTGGCCGCACGCCCCACTCCCTCCGCTCCCGGCGTACAGTTAAAGCCTCGATAGCAGCTGACCATGGCGATCGCCGCCCCAAAGAAGAGACTCTTGAAGATCCCCACAAACAGGTCGAAACCGCCAATGAACTCTTGCGAATTGTGCAGATAGAAGTGCCGGTCGATCCCCAAGATGAAGACGCTGTAGAAATAGGCCCCGACAACTCCCATGAAATCGGCCATGATGGTTAACGTCGGAATCAGGAAAATACAGGCCAGGAAACGAGGCACGACCAGATAGTGAATCGCATTGGCTCCCATGCTCTCGAAAGCATCGATCTGCTCCGTCACACGCATGGTGCCCAGTTCAGCCGCCATCGCGCTCCCCACACGTCCGGCCAGCATCGTGGCCGCCAAAACCGGTCCCAACTCGCGGACCAGCGACATATTGATCACCGCACCCAGACGCGTCTCGAGCCCAATTTGGCTGAATTGAAAGTGACTTTGCACGGCCAACACCATGCCGATGAACGTGCCGGTCAACGCCACCACCGGGAGACTCAATACACCCACCTGGTAGAAATTCGGCAGCAACGTTTCCTTGCGAGGCAGGCGCGTGAACAACCAGATGCAGGTACGCCACACAAACAGCGTCAGGTCGCCGACGGCGGAAATCCCGTCGACCACCACTCCGCCCCAGTCGTTGATCCACTCGACCAATGGATTCTGACGGGAGTTCTCCTCGTGCTCGTGGGTCGAGTCGGTTACCGATGCCATGTCCACGCGTGCTCGCCCCGCAAATCACACTCCCGCCGCTGCCCGGGTGGGCGTCGATTTGTGGCCGAGTCCTGAAGCTTGAGTCTGAGTTCTGAGGCCTGGAGTAACGTCTGTCACGCTGGCGTGATCCGCTCCGCGCACCGGGCGTTACTCTCCCAGGGTGCCCAGCAGTGCCGGCGCATGCAGGCGCAGACCGAGCGGTGGAAACGCACGATGCCGCTTTCATCTTCGACGCATCGGCGTTGTGGCTTGAAAGATCTTTGACGAAAGGGAGGGTTATTGGGGATTGGCAGGATGGGGTGGTTTGGCGCGGCGCGCCGGTAGCTGAGCCCGCCGGTAGCTGAGCCCGCCGAGGGCTCAGCCGCGTCTGCGATGGGGCGTCCACCCATCTGAAGCCTGGCGGCTTCAGCTACGCCGGTAGCTGAGCCCGCCGGTAGCTGAGCCCGCCGAGGGCTCAGCCGCGTCTGCGATGGGGCGTCCATCCATCTGAAGCCTGGCGGCTTCAGCTACGCCGGTAGCTGAGCCCGCCGAGGGCTCAGCCGCGTCTGCGATGGGGCGTCCATCCATCTGAAGCCTGGCGGCTTCAGCTACGCCGGTAGCTGAGCCCGCCGGTAGCTGAGCCCGCCGAGGGCTCAGCCGCGTCTGCGATGGGGTGTCCACCCATCTGAAGCCTGGCGGCTTCAGCTACGCGTTCCACGCTTTTACGATGAAAGAAGCCGCTCGTTGCCGAGCGGCTTAAGGAATGGTTCAACAATAACTTCGGCATTTCTCACAGGGTGGCAGGCTGAGCGAGCACACAAATAGCAACCATCACGACGAGTCGTCAATTGCGAGCGGAGCCAGTGCTGAAGCGTGTTTTCACGTTTCACTTCCAGTGGCCCATCCGCGAAGTGGTCAGCGGGGGTTTGCTTCCCCACTGGCTCCGCTCGCGGTAAGCGTTTTTCATTGTGGGCAATGTCTTCGGCGCTCGCTCAGGAAAGCGCCACCCATCCACAATACGGAAATTATTTTTCCCACATTCCTAAGATCGTCAGAAGCAGTGAATTACGCACCGGTGCGGGGGTCACCCGGTCACGGGGTGCCAGGTCACTTGGCGGAACCGCTGTCTTTGTCCTCCGCCCCCTCGGACGTCGCGGCACCGACCGGTTCACCCGACTCTTCCGCCATCCGTCCCTCGAACTTGAGCCGCGTAATCTTCTCGTGGTTGGAGTCCCACACGGCATCGACGAGGATCTCATCCTTGCCTTGGAACTCGCCACGCAGCAGTTCTTCGGACAACGGATCCTCCACTCGACTCTCGATGGCACGACGCAGCGGACGAGCGCCATAATCGATGCTCTTGCAGCCTTCCTTGATCAGGAACTCCTTGGCGTCGTCGGTCAGACGGAGATTGAATCCACGATCCTCCAGACGAGCGCGTACGCTGTGGAGTTCCATATCGATTACGTCTTTCAGGTCGTCGGTCGTCAGGTGTCGGAAGATGATGACATCGTCCAAGCGGTTGAGGAACTCGGGGCGGAAGACACGCTCGATGTGTTCACCCACTCGCTCTTTCATGCTTTCGTAGGTGGCATCGTCATCCGGTCGCGCGAAGCCGAACGCCGATTCATTTTTGATCGCTTCGGCACCGGCGTTGGTGGTCATGATCATGATCACGTTGCGGAAATCGACGTTACGGCCGAAGCTATCGGTAAGTCGACCTTCTTCCATCACCTGCAACATCATGTTGAAGACATCGGGATGGGCCTTCTCGATCTCGTCGAGCAGCACGACGGCATAAGGTCGCCGGCGGATCTTCTCGGTCAGCTGTCCGCCTTCTTCGTAACCGACGTAGCCGGGAGGAGCGCCGATCAAGCGGCTCACATTGTGCTTCTCCATGTACTCGCTCATGTCGATGTGGACGAGTGCATCTGCATCACCGAACATGAATTCGGCCAGCGCCTTGGCCAGCAAGGTTTTGCCGACGCCCGTGGGGCCGGCGAAAATGAAACATCCGGTGGGACGCTTAGGGTCTTTCAGGCCGCTACGGCTGCGCCGCACCGCTCGTGACACGGCTTTGATGGCGGCGTCTTGGCTGACCACGCGCTTGTGCAGCTCGCTTTCCATTTTCATCAGCCGCAAACCATCTTCGGTCGACAGGCGAGTCAAGGGGATTCCGGTCATTTTGGAGACGACCTCCGCGATGACCTCTTCATCCACGACCCCGTCCGTCTCGCGAGATTTTTCCCGCCATTCGCGGGTGATGGCATCCTTCTTCTTGCGGAGCTTGTCGGCTTGATCCCGCAGTGCCGCCGCCTTCTCGAAGTCCTGGTTGGCAACGGCTTCTTCCTTCTCCTTGTTCAACCGATCGACTTCTTCGTCGATCTCTTTCAGGTCCGGCGGGCGCGTCATGGCTCGCAGTCGTACGCGTGCTCCCGATTCGTCGATGACATCGATCGCCTTGTCGGGCAGGCAGCGAGCCGTGATATAACGCTCGGACATCTCCACGGCGGCCGCAATCGCGTCATCGGTAATCTGCACGCGATGGTGCTCTTCGTATCGCTCGCGGAGCCCTTTCAAGATCTCGACCGTCTCCTTCTTGGAAGTCGGATCGACGATGATCTCTTGGAAACGGCGAGCCAGCGCGCTGTCCTTTTCGATGTACTTGCGATACTCGTCCAGCGTCGTGGCGCCAATGCACTGGATTTCGCCCCGCGCCAACGCGGGCTTCAGCACGTTCGCCGCATCAATCGCTCCCTCGGCACCTCCGGCACCTACCAGCGTATGCAATTCGTCGATAAACAGAATCGTGTTGCGGGCTCGGCGCACTTCGTTCATGACCGCCTTGATCCGCTCTTCAAACTGGCCGCGGTACTTGGTACCGGCCACCATCATGGCGAGGTCGAGCACCACGATCCGCTTGTCGGCCAGCAGTTCCGGCACGTTGCCGGTGATCACGCGCTGGGCAAAACCTTCCACAATGGCCGTCTTGCCGACACCCGCCTCACCTAGCAGGACAGGGTTGTTCTTGGTACGGCGGCAGAGCACCTGAATGGCCCGCTCGATTTCCCGCTCGCGGCCAATGACGGGGTCCAGTTTGTTCTGCTTGGCTAACTCGGTCAGATCACGCCCGAAACTGTCCAAGGCCGGCGTTTTGGACTTGCCCCCCTTGGTGGCCGCGGGGGATTCGCCAGCCGCCTCCCGGCCGCCACGTTCCGGTTCGTTCCCTTCCAGACCGTGGCCTAACAGGTTCAGAACTTCCTCTCGGACCTCCTCGAGCTTCAGTCCCAGGTTCATCAAAACCTGCGCGGCAACACCTTCCTGCTCGCGGAGCAAACCCAACAGGATGTGCTCGGTACCGACGTAGTTGTGGTTCAGATTCCGCGCTTCCTCCATGGAGTACTCGATGACCTTTTTGGCCCGCGGAGTCTGGGGTAACTTCCCCATCGTGACCATTTCAGGTCCGCTCTGGACGAGCTTCTCCACCTCCAGGCGGATCTTCCGCAAGTCCACATCGAGGTTCTTGAGCACGTTGGCCGCGACGCCGCTTCCTTCCTTGACCAGCCCGAGCAAAATGTGCTCGGTGCCGATGTACTCATGATTGAACCGCTGAGCCTCTTGATTGGCCAGTTGCATGACCTTCCGCGCGCGGTCAGTAAAACGTTCGTACATGGGAATTCGCCCTCATACTATCGGCCGAGCTGCTGGGAAAATGCTGGAAACACGCCAGTTGCTCGGCTCGCAAATCGGCTTGGGTCCAAATCCGGAATCTGCCTGTTATTCCACCGTACCTCGCAATTGAGGATATCCCTTGCTGAGACGGGGTTTAGTTCCATTTTGGCGGCGTCGCAGGGTCGCGATTGTGGCACTTTTGCGGCTCACGCACCCGGTGCGGCCGGTTGGTTGAGCAGGGCCGCTTCGCGGTCGATCTCAAACCGCCACCGGGCAGCCGTTTCGTATTCCTGCAAGCGACGTAACTGCTGCCGCGACAAATCGATGCGGCGACTGCGCCGAAACACCGACGAGAGCAGCAAACGGGACTCGACATCCCCTGGATTGCGACGAATCAATTGCTCCAACAGCGACTGTGCCTCGACCCAGTGCCCTCTTAAGTATTGGGTCTGAGCCTGAATAAACAAGTCCTGTTGGCTATCACTCTGCGGGATACCGCGAAAAGAAACGTGATGTCGGGCCGCCTGCCACACACCCAGGCCCCAGAAAGCGACGACCAACACCCAGCCATACCAGCACCAGGAGCTGAAAGCACCACCAGGGCGGAGAAAACTGGCTACTAAAACCAGATTCAACAATCCGGCAAAGGCGATCGCCGTGGCCAGGGCCTTCAAGTCGCCCTGATACCACAGCCGCGAAAGTCCCGGCCAAAGGTACGTGATCCGGCTGGCTCCGCGCATCCTTTCCACAATCCAGCTATCCACAATCCCGGCTTCCCTACCTGAATGGTCCCGCCCTCGCATCCTGACGAAGTCGCTCCCGAATTGTAACCCCACTATGGAGTTCCAGCAAGGCAACTAAATACCCCGTCTGGAGTTGGTGCAGGCCCGCGGGCCGGTGGCCGCATACTAGCGCAAACCTGTTCCGCATCGCTACACTGTGGCATGCAACGAGGGCCTGGAACAAGTTTCTACCCACGAGGTTTCTGAGAAGATGTCCACAGCCGACGCTCAGCCCAGTCCACGCTGTCAGGCCGCAGCGTATCGGATTCTCGACGCGAATCTCAATCGTGGCCTGGAAGGTTTGCGGGTGGTCGAGGAGTACCTTCGGTTTGCACTCGACGACCGGCATTTGGCAGCCCAATGCAAGCAACTTCGGCATGATCTGGTCGAGTCGGTGGGGCAACTTCCCATAAGTCGTCTGCATGCCTCGCGCGATGTGACCGGTGATGTCGGCACGACGATAGGCACGCGGAGCGAGTACCGGCGAGTGGATCTGGCGGCGGTCGTGGCAGCGAATGGGAAACGCGTCCAGCAGGCGCTGCGGGGCATCGAGGAATATGCCAAAGTCGTTGCGCCACAACTTGCTCCCGAAATGGAATCGTTACGCTACCGAGCCTACACCTTGGAACGCTCCATCACAGTGCTGCAGACCAGCCTCCAGCGTCTCGCCTCGGCTCGTCTGTACATCCTGATGGACGGATGTGATTCGCTCGCCGCGTGCCAGCATTTGGCGCGCACGCTGCTCGACGCCGGTGTCGACATGCTTCAACTGCGCGACAAACAGTTGTCGGATCGCGCGCTGTTGCAGCGCGCTCGGGCTTTACGAGCGTTGACCAGTGGGCGTGACGTGCTGTTCATTGTGAATGATCGAGTCGATTTGGCGGTGTTGGCAGGAGCAGATGGCGTGCACGTCGGTCAGGAAGAACTGTCCGTGCAAGACGCCCGCCGCCTGCTCGGTCCGGATGCCCTGATCGGCATGTCGACGCACTCTCTTGAGCAGGCTCGGCAGGCAGTATTGGACGGAGCGAATTACCTGGGCTGTGGACCGACATTTCCATCCGACACGAAATCGTTCGCGCAGTTGGCAGGCATTGACTACCTGCGCCAAGTGGCCACGGAGATCCGGCTCCCCGCGTTTGCCATCGGCGGGATTGATGCCGGAAATGTGACACAGGTGTGCGCGGCAGGGTTTTCACGCATCGCCGTCTCCCACTGCGTGGTGGGTGCTCCAGATCCAGCGGCCGCGGTGCTTGCTCTGCGGGCCCAGTTACGTAGCTGAAGCCGCGGAGGCTCGTAGCTGAAGCCGCGGAGGCTTCGCAGCTGAAGCCGCGGAGGCTTCAGCAGCATGGGGCATGACGTTGGGCGCATCGGCTGAGCCCTTGGCGGGCTCAGCTACGTAAATTTTCCGCGACAGTATCTTCATCTTCCCGCGAGGTCACCGGCCATGCCGTACGAAGTCGAGAACAAGTTTTCCATCGCCGATGTTCCTCTGTGGGAGAAACGGCTGGCGGTGCTGGGAGCCCGCTTGGGGGACGCCGAGGAGCAGGTGGATGTGTACTTCGCCCATCCCACGCGTGATTTCTCGGTGACCGATGAAGCGCTGCGGATTCGTCGTGTGGGGGATGCCAATCGGATTACTTACAAAGGGCCCAAGATCGACCAGGCGACGAAGACTCGCCGGGAACTTGAGTTGCCACTGGCCCCGGGGACACAGCTGGTGCCGCGATACGCGGAACTGCTGGTCGCTCTCGGATTCCGCACGGTCGCAGAGGTGCAAAAGTGCCGCCGCAGCGGCCAGCTTCAATGGGGCCCGTGGTCGGTCGCCGTGGCGTTGGATGAAGTGCGCCAATTAGGGAACTTCGTCGAGCTGGAAATCTTAGCCCGGCACGACCAGTTGGAGGCCGCACAGGCCGGTCTGCTGGAACTGGCCGCTCAGCTGGAGCTGCCGGTCCCCGAACGCCGCAGCTACCTGGAAATGGTGCTGGCCGCCGACTGACTCTCACGCAGTCCGTCCTCCGCGGTACAGACCTGCCGCCGCCAGTCGTCCCTGGCAAGATTCCAGCCAGCGATGTTCGGCCGGGTGTTGTGCGGGTGTGACGGCACCCCTTTGGTTGGCGGTCCTGCCCTAGCGTGCTACGCTAGGGGGAGTTCCGCAAGTCGTGTTGTTTTGCCAGGGAATTGAACCATGCCTCTATCGCGACTAGTGTTGGCAGAGATCGCCGGACGTCCCCTGAATTTCCTGCTCAGCCTGCTGGTGGTGGTGGTGGCGGCCATCCTATTCATCGCAGGTCCGACCATCATCAGTGGGTACGCAGCGGACACGAAGCAGCAACTTGGGCTGTTGCAGACCAGGACGAGTCAGGAGCTGGACAAACTGCAGCGGGAGACAGACAAGCAGCTAGCGGAGTTGGACAAGAAGCACGACGCGCATCATGCGCGACATGGGCGTGAATTTGCGAATTGTCCATCGGGACACCAAGTTTGGCGATCTGTACACCGATTTTGTGGCAGTTGATTTCCCGGAAGATTACGTGCAGAAACTGGCCTCTGCACCGCAAGTTGACGCGATCGTGCATTTGATCGCCACGCTGCAAGAGAAGATCAAATGGAAGGGCCGCACCGTGTTGCTGGTGGGGATGATGCCGATGCTGACCGCCTCCCAGAAGAACGCCGAGAAACAACACATGGCACAGCCCGTGGAGCCCGGGACCGTGGTGGTGGGGTACGAACTGGCGGCTGGGCTATCGGGTGATGACTTGGCCACCGCGGATACCAACCAGAACGGTCAACTCGACGCGGGCGATCAGCTCGAAGTACTCAGCAGGACGTTCCGGGTAGCTGAGGTGCGTCCGGAAGCCGGAGGGCTTGAGGATGTGCAATTGGTGCTTGAGTTGCACGACGCGCAGCAATTAGTCGGCAAGCCGGGGCGGATTCACCAGATCATGGCGTTGAACTGCAAGTGTAAAGGGAATCGCATGTCGGTGATCCGCCGGGAGCTGGAAGGAGTGCTCCCCGATACGAAGGTCACCGAGCATCTGTCCCGCGCCACAGCTCGTGAGATGCAGCGTAATCTGGTCGAGAAACAGCACCAGGAGCAAATGGACCTTGTCCGAACGCAAGGTGAGAATACGCTGCTGGAAGTGAAATCGAATCGCGAACATGGCGAGAAGACCTTGACGAGTCTCATCGGCGTGATGCTCCCGCTGGAGGTTCTGGTGGCCGCCCTCATCGTCGGCCTCATGACATGGCTCAACGTTCGCGAGCGGCGCGGCGAGATCGGACTCCTGAGAGCGCTGGGCAAACGTACCAGTCAGATCGCCGCGCTGTTCCTGGTGAAGGCGCTCCTGGTGGGGGTGTCAGGGGGAGCGATCGGGTGCGTGGTCTGCTGGGTGATCTATTGGACGGTCTCGGGCACGTCACAACCGACCGCCGCAACGTTCGACATGGCGGTGTTCCGCCCGGCCACGGCACTCCTGTTGTTGACCATCCTGGGGGCACCCGTGGTCACGACGATGGCCAGCTATCTGCCGATGCTGGCGGCCGTGACGCAGGACCCGGCGCGGATCCTGACGGAGAACTAAATTGACCTATCTCCAGTGACATTATTGTGCCATAATTGCCGCCCGGATTTGTCGCCACGCTCCATAGCGATGACGCCATTCCCAACGCTGCTGGTCCGCCGTGGCGTGGGAATGTGTGCCGGTGCTCGTTTGGCGAGCGCTCATGGTGTTGTGGACGCCCTCTGGATGGGAGAGGTCAGGGATGGCCCAAGTATCCGTGCTGATTCCCCAGCGTGATGCTGGCAGTGCCGTTGCGGCTCAATTACCTGAGGTGTGTGCCGCTTTGTCGCTCACGGTTTCGGACTACGAAGTCATTATCGTCGATGACGCTTCGCAGTCGTCTTCGCTGGAGTTGCTGGCGAATCTGGTGCAGTTGCACCGTCACGTGCGTCTGTTGCGGCTCGCGCCGGCCTGTGGCCTGAGTGCGGCACTGACGTCCGGATTGGCGATGGCCACAGGTGACTGCGTGGTCACGCTGCCTGCCGGCGAATTCTGCTCCCCCGAACTGCTCGCGTCGCTGATGGACGAACTGGTGCGAGCCGATCTCGTCGTCGGTCGACCGGTCAGGCAGGGGGTATCGAAGACGCTTCACCGTCTGGCGCGGATTCCCCGCTGGCTGGTCTTGGGATTAGAGGTGCGTGATCCCGAGTGTCTGGTGTGGGCCGCACGGCGGGAAGCGATTGCCGGCCTGCAACTGCCACAGGGTATGTACCGCTACATGGCAACACTCGTGGCCGCGCGAGGGTATCGGGTCGCGGAGGTCACGGTTCCCACGCACGGGCGCAGCGTCGCTTTGTCTGACGGCTTGCCCAATCCGGGGGACCTGTTGGCGGCGTGGTGGTTCAAGTGCCGCTGGCGGCAGTATGAGCGGGTGGAGGTCTGCGATGCGCACGCCTCCGTGCCCGGCTCGCCCTGGCAAGACCCACTCGCTCCATCCCTCGGAGGCCCGTTGCTTCGGGACTCGGTTCTGCCCGAAACGCGGCGAAAGTCTGCCTGATACACCGGGACCACAACACACAATCTATTTGCTATCCATCGGAAACAGCCAAGGACGGACCGTCAATCATGTCGACGAAACCACGGACGATTTTCTTCTCGGTTGGGGAACCAAGCGGGGATCTGCACGGAAGTAATCTGATTCGTCAACTCAAGCAACAGTGCCCAGCACTGCACGTGGTGGGATTTGGAGGCCCGCGGATGCAAGCCGCCGGGGCCACCTTGCTCGAGGATTTGACTCAGTTGGCCGTCATGTGGATCGTCGAAGCCGTTCTCAATGTGGACAAGTTCTGGAAGTTGTTGCGACGCGCCGAAGCGTATTTTGCGGAGGAGCGTCCTGATGCGGTCGTGCTGATCGACTATCCCGGCTTCAATTGGTGGATTGCGCAAAGCCAAGAAGTACGACATTCCGGTCTTCTATTACGGCGCACCTCAGATGTGGGCCTGGGGTGGCTGGCGGATTCGGAAACTACGCCGGCTGGTCGATCACGTGCTCTGCAAATTGCCGTTTGAGGCCCAATGGTATCAGCAACGCGGTTGCGATGCCCGCTACGTGGGCCATCCTTACTTTGATGAGTTGGCGAGCCACGTGCTCGACACGCAGTTTATCCGCCAGCATGCGTCGTTCGAGACCGGTCGCCTGGTGACCATTCTGCCGGGCTCGCGCACGCAAGAAGTACGAAACAATCTCCCCTGTTTCCTCAAGGCGGCTGAGCAGATCGCTGCCAAAGTCCCTGGCACGCGATTCGCGGTCGCCAGCTTCAACGAAAAGCAGGCGGCGATGGCCCGCGAGCAAGTGGCCAAGTTTCGCCTGCCGATCGAAGTATTTGCGGATCGAACCAGCGAGCTGATTCAGTTGAGTCATTGCTGTATGGCCTGCTCCGGGTCTGTGTCACTGGAACTCATGTACTACGCCAAGCCTTCCGTGATCCATTACTGGTTGAACCGTCGCATGTACCATTTCGCGAAGCACTTCTTGCTGCAGGTCAAATATATGACGCTCGTCAATCTGCTGGCCTGCGACGATCGCTTCGACTTGACGCACGCTCCGTTCAGTCCCAGCCAACCCGGGGCCGACCAGGTACCGTTTCCCGAGTATCCTACCTGCGAGGACAAATCGGCTCAGATCGCGGCGCACGTGGTCCAATGGCTGACCGCACCGGCCGAGTACCGGCGCCGCGTCGACCAGTTGGTCGGCTTGAGGTCCCGTTTCTGCAAGACGGGCGCCACCCAGGCGGCCACCAACTACATCCTGCACCAGCTGCACATGGAATCGGGTCTCTCCGAGTCTGCTGCCGGCCGAGCGGCGTGAGGAGTAGTGAGTGAGTGAGTGAGTGAGGAGTGAGTAGTGAGTAGTGAGGAGTGAGGAGTGAGGGCAGCTCTTCTCACGAGCACTCCCGCTACCAGCCATGCTCGCTGCTTTCTCCCGCGATTTTGCCGTTCTCCGAGGCGTGCCACCGTCGGCGTCGCCGAGGCAGCCAGAAGTCGATTCCGTGAAAAAGCGGTAACGAGCCGACCGGACTGGCCTCAAGCCTCACTACTCCTCCCTGCCAGGTAGTCGCACGCGCACCGGCGAAGGGTTACGATAGGGCTAGGCGCGACGGCTGCCCAGCGTGTCAGGCCGCTGCGCGACTTCCTTGCTCTCGGGTATCTTGTCACGGTGCTGCAGCAGAGGCGACGCAGCAGACAGCGATTCCCCGCCCCAGCACCTGGAGAGAGTCTGATGACCGACGAACACTCGACCATCTGCCGCCCCTCTGTACCACCGGTTCTTTCGCGACGCGCTTGGCTGCGTCAAGGCACCGCGACCGCGGTGGGAGTTGCGTTGGCGGCTCGCGGAGCCCACTGGGGAGATCGTCTGATGGCCGCCGAAGAGCATGTGCCGACCAAGGTACCAACACGAGCGGACACTTTCGCGCTGCTCAAACAGGGGAAGAAGATCCCGGTCATTTTCGACACGGACATTGGTGGCGATATTGACGATACCTGGGCTCTCGTGTTCATGATGAAGTCTCCCGAGTTGGATGTGAAGCTGCTGGTGGCCGACGCCGGCAACACGACTTACCGCGCTCGATTGATGGCCAAGATGATGGACGTATTCCAACGGAGCGACATGCCGATCGGCATCGGCGTGGAAGCGGGCGATGGACCGGGCAATCAGAGCCAGTGGATTGGAGACTACCAACTCAGTCAGTACCGGGGTCCCATCCACAAGGACGGCGTACAGGCCATGATCGATACCATTCACGCGTCGCCAGGACCCCGTCACGGTGATCGCGATTGGTGGTGTCCCGACGGTATCCGCCGCCTTGCGGCGTGACCCGACGATTGTGCACAAGGCCCGTTTCGTCGGCATGCACGGTTCGATTTACCGTGGCTATGGCGACGGTTCCCCGCCGGCTCCGGAGGCCAATGTCAAGACCGACCCCCAGGCGCTGGCCACGGTGTTCGATGCTCCTTGGGAATGTTCCATCACACCGCTGGATACTTGTGATCGCGTCACGCTGGGGGGTGAAAAATACCAAAAGGTCTACCGCTGTGGGAAGCCGGAAGTCCGCGCGTTGGTGGAGAACTACCGGACATGGAAGGCGAGTTGGATCCCTCCTATCGACCGTTCCCAGCGCAGCACGACCCTGTTCGACACGGTGGCCGTCTACATGGCTTTCTCGGAAGAGCTGCTGACGATGAAAGAGCTGCCGATCAAAGTGACCGATGAGGGGATGACGGTGGTGGATGCCGCGCAGCGCCCGGTCCGTTGTGCCGTCGACTGGTCAGATCTGGCCGCCTTCGAGGACCTGCTGGTCCAACGTATTACCTCGTGATCGGCTCGTACGCCCTGTGACGGTATGCCAGCCTTCCCTCCTCTGCCAACGGATCCGACGCGGGAAAAGCCTGTCATTTCGCCAGTACACACCGGATGTGAATTCCGCACTTTCTCCGATGGGAAACAGGCCAAGACATGCGGCTTTACTGCCTACATAGACCGCATGACTTACAGTCTTAGTCTACTTATGGGCGAAAACGTGAGCATTTTGAGTCAAGTTCTAGCGACCAACGGGAGCGAGCTAACAAAGTTCGAGCGGTAGCTCGCAATGGGTTCGAGGCCCTGCCTCGTTAGTTTCTCCAGTAGAGAGAACCGCATTCCTGTTACCGTTTCTGTAGTCGATAGTTTCGCATTGGCCCAGCCACTGTACGCCGCTAAGCTTCTGGTTCCGGGCAGACCGTCGGCGAATCCGTCGTCGGCTCTTCCCACACTGGGGTGCGTGGAGACCAGAGCACGAATGGATAGCGACGACCATTTAACATCCAGCCAAGGAACGTCGAGCGGACCAGAAAGTGATAAGACAGCAGCCCGAGGAAAGTGGGGTAGGCGACGTAGATCGCGAATTTAGGCAGCCAAGGAATTTGCCACTGTGCAATCCAGAGCTGGACCTGGAACTGCAACGGCAGATGAACGATGTATAGCCAGTATGATGAGTCGGCCAGGTATCGGAACAACGGGCTCGTTTGCGAACAGGCATAGTTGAAGAACCCGAGGAATCCGAACACCAGTAGCCAGGAACAGAGGGCATAACAGTAAAAATAGACCACTTGATACCACCAGGGGGCTTGCCAATAGGAAGCGATCGCCGGCGCGAAAACACTTTCGATCACCTTGCGATTCAGCTCCAACATCTGCGGCGGTGAACGTTGGTCAGCCGGCAAATTCAGGACGTCGCGCCAGGGCGAGGCCAAAGTCAGTGAGGACACCTCTTCGTGAGCGACCAGGTCAGGTGTGACAATTGCTGTCATACTCAGCTCCAAGGCAATTCCGGCCAACTGGTCGCTCGTGGGTGCGGTGGTCTCCGTCACGAACCGCTTGTATTCCGGCGACATGTCCTCCCACACGTGCGCGGCTAATGGATCCGACTCGTCATGCCGCGATCTTACCAGCTGCTGGCGGAGCAAACCGTAGTCCCGAATCTCGGTGTCGGCGAGCATGGGATAGAAATAGGACATCCGCCCGCTAACTAGCTGCTGATAGAACACGACACTTAGCAACAGCCCCAACGCAGTGCCGATCGCCAATCGCCACGCCCAGCCACGGTCGTATTTCCATAGCAGGGCAGGCTGTGCATGCATACACCAGCCCACGGCAAAGAAGATCCAGTACGCAAAGACACCGCTCCAGAGTGGTTTCATAGGCCCAGCATCAATGCCGAACCAGGCGACTCCCCAGTACAGGAGGGCAGCGATGGGCAGGGCAAGCAGCGGCACGCCCCACGGCCTGGACACAACCTTAGCCATCGCGTTCTGCAGTTGCTGCCGCAAGCGGCCATGCCGGTCGAATACGAACCGAAAGACAAACAGGAGTATCAGACTGATTCCATACAACAGGAGAAGGCAATATAGAAACCAGAAGTGGAATGGCCATAACTGACTCAACTTCAATTTGGACAGCTCCTCGATGAACCGACTCCAAGTACTCATGCTGGTCTGAATGCGTCCCGACAGCAGCCCTCCCTCGATGCACTGGTAGTGCATGAGGGGATACAGAATGGCCGTGAACAAGAGAAACGGAACTGCGACACGCATGCCACGATTGCCCAAGAACCGCCACAGGCCCCGTTTCTGAATCAGCAGATGCGCAAAAAAACCTGCCACCAGGAAGAACGCCTGCATGCGGAAGAGATGAACCCAGAAAAAGAAGTGGGCAATTCCCCAGTTGGCAGAAACATCTGTGATGGGATGCCCAAACCACACCGGCACAAAGAACCACGCCGCATGAAGGAAAAGCCCTAGCAACATCATGGAGGCACGCAGACCGTCGAGTGAATGGTACCGTACGGTAGCAAGAGGTCTTCTCAAGGTATCGGCGGTCGACATCGTGGGCTCCAAAATGATGGCTGATTGTGTCCGCAGCGTGGCAAGCCTACTGGCCTCGTTCAACGGCATCTGGTTGGGCCTTGGTATGATTCTGGGACCAATCAGACTGAAGTAGTAACCAGCTGGCTTGTACTCGTACTTTGCCGTGTCCGACGACAAGAACCAACATCACAAGGTCCAAGACTTACACTTACTTTCTCATCGGGCGGCTCTCTTGCTTGCGAATGTCAAAAACCACCAACCATTGACATTCGCGCCGATGGTCTGCATGCCAACTCACTGCGACCGTGTGACGGATGGAAATTATGACCCTTCGCCGTCCCTAAAGCAATATTTTGACCGCCTGTTTGGTGACGTTTCCCGAGAGTGGTGAATACCCCCCCCAGGCTCGAGCATCGGCACGAATTTCTTGTTGCAGAGTTCTTGGCTTGTGTTACAACAGACCCATTAATTTGTCGCTCGGCCTGATCAGGTGGCGGATCACAAACGTTACTCTCCAGGAGTCGCGCAATGCCCAAAGAGAGCCAGGCAGATCATCGTTTTCATTCGCTGGATGCCCTTCGTGCCTGGGCCATGCTCTTGGGGATTGTCCTGCATACAGTCTGGTTCATGTCGAAACAGTACTACGGAACGCCAATTACGGATGCGGATGGAAACTACTTTTACGTCTACATCCTGGCCTTCATTCACATGTTCCGGCTGCAGGCGTTCTTTGTCATGGCAGGTTTCTTTGCCAATCTAGTGTTTACTCGACGCGGGCATTGGCGGTTCATTTGGCATCGTCTGTCGAGGATTGGGGTTCCATTACTGGTCGGCTGGATGCTCCTATATCCACTTACGATCCTGCAATTCACCTGGGGAGGAATGATCTCTGGACGCGTTCTTTCTGACAATGGCCTGTGGGCGACATGTCGCAGTGAGATCGCAACCAGTTTCAAGCTCAATCCCTCCGACTTCATTCATCTGTGGTTTCTCTACGACTTACTGGCGATTTACGCTCTGACTCTTATTGGACTGTTCGTCATCCGCAAAGTGCTCGACCGGCGTGGCATTCTTCGCCGGCACATCGGCCGTTTGTTTCGGTCGCTCATCCAGTCGCCGTGGAGCGTTCTTGTTCTGGCGTTTCCGTCTGCCTTCCTTTTGTATTGCAGTTCGTGGTGGTGGGGGATTGATGCATATCCTATATGGTTCCGGATTCCTTGGCATAGCCTGCTGGGCTACTGGTTGTTCTTTACGGTCGGTTGGTTGCTGTACACGCATTGGGATCTGCTCCAGGACCTTGGAGCAAACTGGCGACGGAATTTGACGTGGGGCGTCTGCGTTTCTGTACCTTTGTTCCTGGTATCGGTGTATGCCGATTTCCGCGCAACTCCGCTGTATCCATTGCTGGAAGCCAATCACATTGGGGGCGTCGCGCCGCTCTTGACAGCTGGGGCCGAGCAGGCTGCCGGTGTACCGCGCACGCCTCAACAACGAGTGTGGCAATTATTGTCCCCGACGTACCAGAAATTCCTGAGCGCCAACCCTGATCCGACATCGGATCAGAAAGCCGGCTTGGCCGTGGAACTCAACAAGCGTATCGTTCTGAATCCGGACTTTTACGAACCTTCGTTCTGGCAAGCTGCCGGTCTACCAGTTTCCGTCACCGCGATGTCGCCCGACAACTCCGTGCCCGACGAGGCGGCCAGGGCGGGAGAGTTCAATCGACGATTGTTGGAGGCTGCGTTTCCCGGAATGATCGCAACCGACTTCATGACGCAGCCTTCGGCGAAATGGCTCAAAGCCGGTTTCAGTGCCGGGTACGGTCTGGTGATGTGGCTGCTGGTATTCGGATTCATTGGACTGTTTCACAGCCAGTTTGATGGGCCGAGCCCCCTCAAACGCTACTTAGCTGACGCCGCCTACTGGATCTATATCATTCATCTGCCCATACTGTTTCAGATTGAGCTATTCGTAGCGGATTCCCGCTGGGGCTTGGGCGGTGTGCCGAAGTTCTTATTTTACAACGTGGTGGCGACGATCCTGTGTTTTGCCAGTTACCACTACCTGGTGCGATCGACGCTGATTGGCCGTGTGCTCAACGGCCGTCGATATCCCTTCGTGCCTTGGTTTGGCGTGAGCCGGTCGAAGAACTCGCCGGCCGTGAGCACCGGTCCGCTGGCTCCTAAGACTCGATGGACACCAGCCGAGAGTAGTCCGCCAACCGTTACCGCGGATTTCGCGGCAGCCAACGCACTGGAGCCAGGAGGCGAAACTTAGGTCCGGAGTGAGTGTTCATGGCGAATCGGGACCCTCACCGCGGCGGCTGACTTTAGCCGCGCGACGCGAGTCCGAGGAAGACGCCGCTCGAGTTGCCCACCAGGGATTGCCTGCAGCTGGATCTGCTTTGAATTAACTCGAACTTTAGGTCACGCGGTCCATTTAGCGGCCAAAGCCGCCTTTTTGTGGCTTGCTCTCCAACGCAAAGGGTTCGAAATTCACATCCGGTGTGTACTGGCGAAACAGCAGGCTTTGCCGGCGTCGGATCGGTCAGCAGGGGCTGGAAGACTTGCACTCTGAGCGACGAAACCTCCCAGAGTCGCGCAGGGTCATTGAGCAGTCTTGATGACAGCGCGGACAATACGAGAAAGGACGGCACCAATATGGCGAAGAGCAGGAAGCGGTTAGGGACCGAGAAAACGGGCACGGCACGTCGTGAGTTGAATCCTGCGGCCGATCATGCGCGTGAGCCGGACCTGCGGCGCGCGACCGACCTGGTCTTGGAGTTGATGGCCATTGCCGGCAAGAGCGGCGAAGAAGGTGCGATCGCCGAAGTCGTCCAGCGCAAGCTGCTGGATGCCGGAGCCAAAGCGTCCCTGATCCGTCGCGATGCGGTTCATCGGCACACGCCGCTGCCCGGGGAAACCGGCAACCTGGTACTGAAACTGCCGGGTACGCTGCGCACCGCGGCGCATGCTCGCGCTCATCTCGACACGGTTCCCATCTGTGTTGGCTCGCGCCCCGTCGTACGACAAGGGACCGTCCGTTCCGCGAATCCCGCCACCGGACTGGGAGCGGATGACCGTGCCGGCGTCGCCACCATCCTGACCGCCGCGGTCGAGATCCTGGAACACGGATGGCCGCACCCGCCGTTGACGTTCTGCTGGTTTGTGCAGGAAGAGGTCGGCCTGCACGGTTCGCGACTGGTCAAGCCGAGTTTTCTCGGCCGGCCGAAATGGGCCTTCAACTGGGACGGTGGCGCACCAGAGAAAATTACCGTGGGGGCGACCGGTGGCTGCCGACTGACGATCGAGATCACCGGGGTGGCCAGTCATGCGGGAGTGGCACCGGAGTGGGGCGTTAGTGCCATCACCATCGCCGCCGTAGCCACGGCGGATCTCCACCAAAACGGCTGGCTCGGCTTGGTGCAGAAAGGCCGCAAAGCGGGTACCAGCAATATTGGTGTGATTCGCGGCGGTGACGCGACCAATGTGGTGACGGATCGCGTCCACCTGCGGGCCGAAGCGCGCAGTCACGACGCGGCCTTCCGGCAGCGGATTGTCAGTGAGATTGAGAAGGCTTTTGTGCGAGCGGCCAAGGATGTGACGAACGTGGCCGGCGCCACCGGCAAAGTGGACGTCTCCACGCGTACGGACTATGAATCATTCCTGCTCCCAGCGGATGAACCATGTGTGGTGGCCGCCGAGGCAGCCGTGGTCGCCGTAGGACGCCAAGCCGCTGCGCGCAGTGGCCAACGGAGGAGTCGATGCCAATTGGACCACACGCCATGGTATTCCCACTGTCACGCTCGGCTGCGGGCAACTCAATCCGCACATGGTCACCGAAGCCCTTGACCTGGATGGTTTCGCCGATGCCTGCCGAATCGCCCTGCTGCTGGCGACCGGGTCTGCCGGTGCGTAAGGCGATTGGCCAGTGAACGATTGGCCAGTGATAATGTCCCGTGGGACGAGCTTCCAGCCTGCCGCTGCTCCACGAAAATGACAGGCCGGAAGCCTATGCCACGAGTAAGATAGATTTTGCCGTTCGCGTATGCCGCGTGCCGGGGCGGTTACCTGCTGGCTCGATCTTCCTCCTTCTTCCTGGTATCGCCCCGCAACTCGCTTCGCCTTGGGAGACCGGCGATGGATTTGGACGACGACCTCTGCATTTGCTTTCACGTCAGCAAGCGGAAGGTGCTCAACTATTTACGGGTCGAGCAACCGCAGCGTTGCGGGCAGTTGGCCGATTGCTTCGGAGCAGGAACTGGCTGTGGCTGGTGTCGTCCTTTTCTGCGTCAATTGTTCGACGAAGCGGCGGTCGAAGGTGGTGTCTCCGGTGTCTTCCCGACCCCCGAGCAGTACAGGCGCAGCGAGCAAAATACCTTCGAGAAAAAAAGGCCGCCACTTCTACAGAGGGGGGCGCGGCAAGTGAGCTCCCCGACAGCCCAACTGGCGATTGAGGTGGAAATCGGGTACGATAACGGGAAATCAACCCTCCGTTCCGAGCACTGCGAGAAGACATGGCGCGCAAAGTTGTAAATCGTAAAGCGTTACGCGAAGAAGTGGAAGCAGCAGAAAAAGCCGGCGGAGTGACGAAGAAGGTGGCCAAAAAGAAGCCTGCCACCAAGCGAAGTTCCCGCTCAAAAGAACCGGTGGACGTGCGCAAGAAGGTCTTCTGGGGTGTCTTCAATCAGTCACTCAAACGGGTTGCGACATTTGAGTTCGACCAGAGGAAGGAAGCGGATGCGAAAGCAGACGCCCTCAGCCAGTCGGGGAAATCTCCCCACTTTGTGCAGAAGGTCAAAGAGGCCATAGAGGAATAGGGTGGCCTGGCTGGTCGCTTTCTTATTTGCCGCAGGTCGGCCTTGCGCAATGGTCTGCCGGCTATGACTCTGCTGGCTATGGCATGGTACCGGCATGATGACAAGCGTGACCCCCAGGTTCTATTGTTGGCAGCGACTCATTCTGTTGTGTGTGCTGACGCTTCAAGGATTGTCGGGATGCGGGAAAGGCTCGCCCGCCCCAGCCCCGACTCCGCCACACCTCGCGACGCCGCCCAATTCAGTAGTGTTTGCCTACGAGCTGAAACAACTGAGCCCGGTGGGCCCCTATCTCCCCGTGCTTGATGAAGGTCGACTCCGCGCAGCGCCGCCGATTGAATGGTATCCGGCACCGCGTGGAAATGACTATGTGGTGCGATTTGTGCGTGACAGGACTCAGCACTCGCCGCTGCCACGCATCACGGTCGAAGCATGTGATTCGGACTGGAACCAGCTGGGTGAGTTGAGCGAGGAGAATCTGAAGCTGTTTTGCGAGGCGGTGGCAGATCACTTGGATGAAAAGACACGCCAGGCAATGGACGGAGATGTCAAGCCGTTGCTGCTGGGGTCCGTCCCGTGTGCATATTTCGTCATCAACAAACAGTATCGGGTGGAAGATAAGTTGATTCGTGGCAGTTGTGACGTGATTAAGACTTTGCAGCACGGGCGGCTTTATACATTGTCCTTGGATGTCTATTTAGATCGGTTGATCGACTACCGCGCGGACGCCTTCGCGGTGATGGCCCACATGGAATTCCTCGTGCCCGAAGCAAGGGGACAGAAAAGGGGGACGAAAAGGCCGGCGGCGAGCCGCGTAGGAACCGGCATCCGAGTCCGCGGAGCCAAAAGCAAAAGTCCCGGAAACATCCGCCGGGGATAAATGAACGCGGGGGGGCGGGCGACATGAATGGTGAATGGTCCACCATTCATGGTCCATTCTTCACGATGAACCATGTACGTCTCAGGCGTTGTCCAATCAGAGTCCGGTCGGGTCGCGGCGGCAGACTGCGCAGGTGGATCTGATGCGAGTCTGAGCTACCCCTCGGGTCCCGTCAATCGCCCAGAAACGGCTTGAGCTTGGCCAGCGTTTCGGGTGCCTGAAGAGACCGTTTGCCAAATCCCTCCACGGCACCGGCGAGCTGTGCGCTCTGTTGATACTCCGAGAAATTGGTGACCATCATCACGGGTGTGTTGCTCAAATTCGGATCCGCCTTGATCTGCCTGATCACTTCCAGCCCGTCGCTGCCGTCCCGGTCGAGTTGCCGGTTGACGAGGACCAGATCGAACGGCTCGCACTGCAGTTGCTGCAGGGCGTCGAGGAGACTATCTGCCGGCAGGACCTGGGCGGAAAAATGGTGTTCGATCAGGGCGGAAACGGCCCGATGATCGGGTGTGCAATTGCCGACGCTCAGAACGCGCTTATTCATCGTGTGCCACGTACGCCAGATAAAGTTGCTGTCTTGGTTGTCATGCGGCCTCCGGACTTCGAGTTTCTAGCACGCCCAGGTGAGGCGTCCTCATTTCTCCGGCGCGGCGATGGCGAAGACATGAGTTCTGTTGGCGATGAAGAGCACCCCGTTGGCCACCACGGGAGTGCTGTAGACGGAGCTGCCCATGTTCATTTCCGTGATCGGGTCATGCTTCTCGGCCGACAAATCGAACACACAGACATCGCCGTCTTCGTCTCCGATATAGACGTGGTCATTGATGATCATCGGTGATCCCCAAGCGGCTGCCAGCATATCGTACGTCCAATGTACTTTGCCGGTCTTGGCATCCAGGCAGTGGAACAAACCGCTGAAGTCGGAAATGAAGAGCAGATCGTCTCTGATGGCGACCGTACCACAGCTGCGATGCATTTCCTCTTCGAAATCGATCTGGCCGTCACCGTTTTGATCGGACTGCGTATATTCCCAGATGGCGGCGGAATTCGGATTGGCAGCGGTTGTTTCGCCTTGCTCCGCAATCACCGCCTGCAGTCGGCGATGAGGAATCATGGTGGTTTTGTCGTCCGCTTTGACTGCCAGCTGAGGGCTAACGTCGCCACGTTTGGTCGGGTCGATACACCAGAGATGCCCGATCCCTTCCCCGTGTTCCGGATCCTGCCCGACGGCGACATAGACCAAACCGTCATAGATGACCGGAGTGGCGATGATGTTATTTCGCGTACCGGCACCTCCCAGGATCCATTGGGACTCCTTCGGGTTGGCGTCGAATTTCCAGAGCAATTCAGGTTTGCCGTTTGTTCCCTCGTCGGCTCGGAAGCTGTACACCCAGCCGTCACCTCCGCCGAAAATCACCTGCGAAACTCCCCCCAGCGTGCCGGCGGCCGGCGATGACCATTGGCCGTGCAGGATATTCTCACCGGGCGACTTATCGGTCCAATAGACTTCGCCCGTGTGCTTGTTCATGGCGATGAAACTGGGCGCGTCGGGCGACGGAATGTTGATGTGAGACTCGTCCACGCCATTGGAGGTATTGACGAAGAGAATGTCCCCCACGGCCGTCACGGAGCAACTGCACATGTTGTGCTGTGACACACGCAGCTTCTCCATCATGTCGAATCGCCAGACCGTATCCGACTCGTGCTTGTCGTGCGGGCGTGACCACTTTGAAAGCGCTGAGATTCGGTCCTTGCAGCGTCACGGCGCAGGTGCGTTCTACGTCATGGATATTGGCGCTGATCTGCCATTTCTTGCCGGGACTGACGGTGGTCACCTGCAGCGTGTCAGGGAGTTCCATGTCGGCCGCGGTGAATCGCTGACGCAGGGCGGGAGTCACCGTTCCTTCGCTGAGCGCCTGGGTGGCCGGGCCCACCTCATCGGCCGCCGGATCCTCGCTCTTGCGGATACTGAAGAGCCTGGCCAACTCGTGCTGGAGTGGGCCGTCATCCTCGCCGTCATAGAATCCTTCGGTGTCGAGGCAGACGACTTCGCCACGGCTCGTGACGTACCAGAGCCGATTTCCCTCGACGAGCGGAGCACAACAGATACCTTGGAGGGGCCAATCGTGCACGCGGCCGGTGGGCAATTTCTCGTTGGAGTCCTGCCAGAGGAATTCGCCCGTCTTCTCGTTGAAACAGAGCAGACAACCGAGGTCGACGTCAGCGGGATAGCGGTTCAGATATCCCGCACCATTATTGGTGCCCACATAGAGACGTCCTCCCGCTATGACGGGATTGCCATATGTCTGACTGCCCACGCGCGAAACCCACTTGATGTTGACGGCCTTATCGGAGATCCACTCACCCGTTTTGCGATCAAAGCTGCCGACCTCCCACTGTGTGGGAATCGTGCTGTCCGCTACCGGCGTATTGTTGCGGTAGGAGGTGCCCGCCCACTGTGGCCAGTCGCCAGGCTTGACCGGCGCGTTCGCGGTCTTGTCGACAGCTGCCAGTTTGGAGACGCCGGCCGTGGACGAACTCTGCCCGTCCACAGCAGTGGTGTCGGCGGCGACCGGCGGCTCAGCAGCCTGGGGTGTAGCAGGTTCCGCCCCCTGTACGGCGCGGGAAGTCCCGCAACCAGGGATGAGCGACGTTGTCACGACTCCCAGGAAGAACGCCACCATGACGAAACAGACGGTGCGAAGTGATTTCATTGCTTGCTTCTTTCTCGATGAATTCAGGCGGGGGGGTTCCGTGGCAGCGATGTGACACCGCTGCGGCGTGTTCTCGCGGCGGCACAGGACGATCTGCCGCGACGAGCCCACATCAATTGGCATAGACCTTTAAATTGTCAAGCGTGATTTCCGCGTCCTTGGCGTTACCATAGAGGCCCGGACTTCCTGTTACGTTGGGCGACATGTCGACCGCCTCGATCGTCCACTGCGCGGGCTCCTGCTGGTCGCGCGGCCATACTTTACCGTGCAACACCGCCTGGCCGTCGTGGTTTTCGGCCCGCAGTTTCATGACGTACCACACGTTCGGCTGCCAGGGGAAGTCGATCGTGTTGGCCATCCGCAGTTGGGAGGACCAGGTGCGAATTTGTAGCTTCTGGCTGGCGCCCTGTAAGTCTAGCGTATAGCCTTGAGCAATGATCCCAATATCTGGCATCTTGCCGTCGGTAATGGAGCCACGTATTTCGGATTGGATCGTGTAGTCGGCCAGATCTGTGGGACCGAACCAGCAGCGACTACGGGTCCCCTTGGGAATGGTGGTGATCTTGACCAGCACCCGATTTCCATCCGCATCGCGAATGACATGACGATACCGCGCGCCAACCCACGTGACTGGCGGATCGCTCAGCTCATCAAACGAGAATTGCCAAGGGAGCGGAGGCACAATCCGGATGCGGGCCTTTCCGACCAGGTCCCCTACGGTCGCTGACACAATTGCCGCTTGATGCACCGCATCATCGTTGGCGTGGAAAGTTCCCGCCGAGTCAATCGTGCCCGCTCCCTCCACGCTGTAGGTGGCGGTGGTCTCCTGCAGGAACTGGCCGTGGGCATTATAGAGTCGCGTCTTGAGTACTTTGCTTTCACCCGGTCGCAGCAGGACTTCCGCCGGCACGACTTGCACTTGGGCAGGCTGCGGATCGTCTGCCACCGCCCGCTCGGTCGGTGCGGCCGTCAGGACCACCTGGCCCGGATTCTGCTCCGGATCGCGCAGGCAGTACAGGCCGCCGCTGGTCGTGAAATAAACGCATCCGTGCGAGCAGATCGGTGACGCATCAATTTCTTCGTTGCGCGGAAACCGCCCTTTGTTGAGCAGTTCCAGGCCTTTCTCGGCGTCGATGCGGAAGATGAACCAGTCGCCGCTCAACGAGGCTGCGTAGAGTTTCCCATCGGCCAACAGCGGGCTACTGCGCATGACCCGGCCCAACGCCATCGGTCGCTTGAGGACCGCCTCGCCCGTCTCGGCGTCCAGGACAAACAGTTTCGCCTGGTCACTGACGCAGTAGAGTCTGTTTCCGCTGAGTACCGGCGAGCTCTTTCCCATCATCAGTTCGAAGACACGCCATTTTTCACCCGTCTGCGAGATGTCCCCCTGTCCCGTGGCGTCGAAGGCAAGGACGGTCCCCATGGCCGTACCCGTTTCGTTCTCCTCACTGTGTCCCATGTAGACCGTGTCGCCAACGACCAGTGGTGCGACGTTCAGGCCGCGGCGGGAAATGGCGTAATGCCAGATCGGTTGGCCAGTACGCGGCTGAAAACCCCAGACTTGTCCGTCACCAGACCCGAACACGATCGCCTTCTGACCATGGAGTACGGTGACTGTCGGTGCGCTGTAAATTGTGTCGTAGGGGCCTTCCCGCGTCCCGTTGAACCACACGACTTCCCCAGTTCGCTTGTCAAAAGCCACCAGACGGTGTGCCGGTTTCGCCATCTCGCCCCACCCGGTGATGATGCCACTGACAATCACCAGGTCCTCACAGATTACAGGAAACGTGGTGCGACCTCCGTAAGTAGTCAGCATGCCAAACCACTCGTGCATGCGAACCGACCAGAGGGTCTGACCGGTGTTACCGTCGAGGCACTGGAGATAGCCGCACACACCCAACGCAAAAACATTGCCCGTCGTGGGGTCCCCAACCACGGAAGACCACGCCACACGCGTATCCGGCACGTCCGACAGCCAAACATTGAATCGGTTCTCCCACAACGTCTGGCCGGTGGTGGCGTCGACGCACACAACTCGTTCTCCCTCGCGGTCCGTCCCACGAGCGCTCCGTGCGAGCAGGTAAAGTCTGCCATTCATGACGATCGGGGTACTGCGCGTTCCCAAGTCGTCCCGTTTCCAGAGGACATTACTTCCCTCACCACCGGCGGCATCGAAATCGTCAATGAGGCCGGTTTCCGGCGAAACGCCGTCATAGCGCGGTCCACGCCAGAAGGGCCAATCGAGCGGATCGCTCGGGAGATCACGCGCGGTGGCAAGGGCGGGGTTATTTTCGGGGCCGCGCAGCTTTGCGCCGGCGGGAGTTGCCCCCGCCGTGCGGATTTCCCCTGCCGCAATGACCGGCAGCACGCCAGTCAACATGCAGCTCAATCCCAAAGCGACTGCGAGGCGGATACCTGCGAGGTGGGACGGGGGAGGCATGAGCAGCGGGAGTCGATGGCGGGTGGGTGGGGTCTTCATGGTTGTTGTTCCATGGCTGCGATTTCAGGATTTCTTAGGTCGCAGATTACTCGTGCTTTACTCGTGTCAAACGTGTCTGCAGTTTTCTAGTACGGAAACCGGGAATTACCACGTGTGACTCAGGAATACTCGCCCTTCCATGGGGTGGTGTTATTTCTCCAAAAGCAGGGGCGATTTCCCCCGCCGGGGGTTGCACTGCTGGCCGGCAAATGCTCGCTTTCTCGTCGCAAGAAGGCGACTACGGGAGCTTACGGGCGACACTTAAACGGCAAGTATGGCAGCGGTTCCCCGCGCCGTCGGGTGTGTTTCGGGAGCTGCCGGAGCATTCAGTCGAACCATTCGTCCAGGGGATCGAATTTGGGAAGCACGACGATTAGGACTGTCATTCTACCGATGGCTCGATGGCGTGTCCCGGGTCGGATCATCACGCACAGCCCCGGCTGAACCGGCAAGATTTTGTTGTCGAGTTGCAGGCGGGCGTCGGATTCACACTGCAGGAAATAGTACGTTTCCAGCAACCGCTTGTGGTAATGCAGTCGCGCGTCTTCTTGGATCTCCGTGACGTGAATGGTGCCGGGAAAGTCGGCCACGTCGACCAAGGCACGCCGAGACTGGCCGCAGGGGCAGGCGACAGCGGGTAATTGGCCGAAGTCCACGAGTTCGTAACCTGCGGGGTTCATCAGCTGGGGCGGATCGGGTTCAGGTGCGGTTGGTTCAGGTGCCATGGTGATGAAGTGCATCCCTCGTAGTAGGCGGCACGGCGGCCAGCCAGCTTGGTCACCACTGCCGCGGGATTTCTCAGAGCGCATCATGGAAGCTGTCCGAACCCCAGCTCGACTTCCCTGCCTGCCGCCCGCAGCACAGCGGTCGGCGGCCTGCTGGTGGTTGCATCTGGCGGCTGCCGGATCCCACATCGCCAGATTGGGGGAAGGAGTCGGCTGGGACCTGCCATGCGAGGCCCCACACTGCATCTACCCCCTGCGCCGCCCGGTCGTACAGAATTTGGTCACGGGCGACTCCGTGACCGGGAACTGGACAGTAAACAGCGAGAAGTATAGCAAATGTGCCGGCCACACACCACGACTTGTGGGGTCGCAATCGGCAAGGTTTCGCCAGTTATACCAGCCGGCAATGTCTACGCAATGGTTGATGTAAACCACTTGCCGAAAATTAGTTCCGATCCCTCAAGGCTGTTCAGTAGCCGGGCCGATACGGTACATGTCACTTGACGCGAGTGTCTGCCACAAGGCGGCATGAAGCGACGCGTCAGGCTAACCGGAGCGGACTTATCGGGTCAAGGAATGGCTCGACCGGTTCTGGCGCACAACACCGCGTGGCAAGCCAACGAATTATCCGGCCAGTGCCACGTGACCCACCCCCAAAAAGGCACACCCCGATCGATTATCTCCGCGAAGGAGAATCCTCTGACGGTTTGAGTCTCAGCGACGCGTGACTCAGTACGTTGTTGAGACTCAAGTGCGCAGGCCGACCCGGGAAATGCGCCAGTTCGAAAGTTCCATCGTAAAGGAGACGTGGCTCGATGAAGTGGAACATTTTAGTTGGATCGTTGGTGTTGGGCTTAGGGCTCAGCACCCAGAGCTTCGGAATGGATTTGCTCGACCGAATGCTCGGCATGAACTACAACGGCGGCTGCGATAAAGCCTCCTGTTGTGAAACAAGTTGTTGTGACCCGGGTCCCAGCTGTGGCTGCGAGACGGGTTGTGATGCCTGCGCGCCTGCGCAAAGAAATGTCGCAAGACTCCCTTGCTGGACCTCTTGCGAGGATGTGGCAGCAAGAAAGCGAATTGCTGCGAGCCGGCTTGCGGTTGCGAAGCCGCCTGTGATCCCGGTTGCGGCTGCGAAGTCGCTTGTGATCCCGGTTGTGGTGTCGAACCAGCTTGTGGTTGCGAAGACCCCTGCGCCGGCAAGTGCAGCAAGGCCAAGAAGTGCCGTCGCCCGCTGCTGGATCTCCTGAGGAGCTGCAGCAAGAAGAACAGCTGCTGTGAGACGAGCTGCTGCGAGCCGGCCTGTGGCTGCGAAGCCGCTTGTGATCCCGGCTGTGGTTGCGAGCCGGCTTGTGGTTGCGAAGTGAAGGTCTGCAGCAAGAAGCGTTGCCACGTTTCCTTGCTCGACCGAATCTTCGGCAAGAAGTGCAGCAAGAAGCAGAGCTGCTGCGAGCCCGCTTGTGGTTGCGAACCGGCTTGCGGTTGCGAACCGGCTTGCGATCCCGGTTGTGGTTGCGAACCGGCTTGTGGTTGCGAGTCTGGCTGTGGCGCCACCGGCGCTCCGGCTGCCGAACCGAAAGAAGCGGTTGAGAAGGACGAAGTGGGTCCGGCTCCTGTGGTCGATCCCTCGGCGTTCCTGCCCACGAAGCGTCGTTTCATCCAAACCAACTTGGTCCGCTAGGTTGGCCGGTTAGAAGGCGACGATGACAAACGGTCTGCCCGAGACTTGCTCGGGCAGGCCGTTTCTGCTTTCTTGGGGTGCGTAGCCGACAAGATCCCGTCTGGGGGCGTTTCGGCGGCCAGCGGGAGGACCACGGGTGCGGCGGTACGCCGCCACGGCCGGCGGCGGATGTGCCGCGGTGCCGGTCAGCCGATAACCAGGCGCCCGTCTTGGTCCGCAACGGTGGTGACCCTAAGATAACGCCTATGAATGACCCTCAGCCATCCCTGACAGGGCTCCGTGTCGCCGCCTTTGAAAGTCGGCGCGCGAGCGAAATTGGACGCTTGATCGACCGCTTCGGCGGCCTTGCGCATGTGAGTCCTTCGCTGCGGGAAGTGCCGGTCCCGAAAGACGCCGCGGCCGCGGATTTTGCCCATCGACTGATTACGGGCGAGGTCGGCGTGGTGATCTTCCTGACCGGTGTCGGATTTGAACACCTGCTGGCCATGGCCCAACGGCACGTGCCTCGGCAGCGGTATCTGGACGCGCTGGCGGATATTGTCACCATCGCCCGGGGGCCAAAGCCGGCGTTTGCCATGCGTGATGCGGGGGTCTCGCCCACGTACGTCGTCGACAAACCCAATACGTGGCGGGAAATCCTCACCACGATCGACCAGCACGTGCCGGTCGACAATCAGATGGTGGCGGTGCAGGAGTATGGCGAAGCGAATACCAGCCTGATCGCCGGCCTCGAGGCACGGGGCGCGCGTCGTCTCGGTCCCCGTGTATCGCTGGGAACTGCCCGATGACATCGGGCCGCTGGAGGAAAACGTGCGGCGGCTCGCGCGCGGTGAATCTGGATGTGGTTGCTCTTCACGTCGGCGATCCAAGTGACCCATCTGCTCAAAGTGGCTCGCCAGCTGGATCTGGAGCAGCCACTGCGTCGGGCATTGGCCGGGACGGTGGTAGCATCGATTGGGCCGACCACCAGCGAGATGTTGCGGAGCCAGGCCATGCCGGTGGATCTGGAGCCGACGCTGTCGAGGATGGGACACTTCGTGCGCCAAGTGGCCCTGCACGCTCACGCTCTGTTGGCGCGCAAACAGCAATTGGCGACGCGACTCTCGGCGGTCGCCGCCGATCCCACGGATGAGCAGGCCCCCTGGTACGACAGTCTCTTCCTGCGAGCCTGCCGTCGCGAGCCGACTGCGGTCACCCCGGTCTGGCTGATGCGGCAAGCAGGACGGTACATGGCCGAGTACCGGGAGGTGCGGGCGAAGGTCTCGTTCCTGGAACTCTGCAAGGATCCGGCGCTCTGCAGCGAGGTCATGTGCACGGCGGTCCAACGACTCGGTGTCGATGCCGCCATCATCTTCTCGGACCTGCTGCCGATTCTCGAACCGATGGGCCTGGACCTGGAATTCGCCGCCGGCGGTGGCCCGGTGATCCACAACCCGGTGCGTGAACCGCTGGATGTGGATCGCGTGCTGGAACTGGAGAGTGTCGATGCGCTGCACTTCGTGATGGAGACCGTGCGGCAGACTCGTCGCGATCTTCCCTCCCATCTGCCCGTGATCGGTTTTGCGGGAGCACCGTTCACGCTGGCCAGCTACACGATCGAAGGGGGCGCCAGTCGCAATTACTTGCACACCAAGACCCTGATGTACCGCGATGCCGCTGCCTGGCAAGCGCTGATGCAGCGGTTTGCTCGTGCCGTCACGCGGTACTTGAACGCACAGATTGCCGCCGGGGCTCAAGCCGTCCAGTTGTTCGATTCCTGGGTCGGATGCTTGAGCGTCGACGACTATCGCCGATACGTCTTGCCGTACGTCCAGCAGATTATCGCCGGCATCGTCGCCGGGTGTGCCGGTCATCAATTTCGCCACCGGTAATCCCATGCTCAATGCGCTCTTGGCGGAGGGTGGCAGCGGAGTGGTGGGGGTCGATTGGCGGATGCGACTCGATGACGCCTGGCAGGTGATTGGCACCGATCGTGCCATTCAAGGGAATCTCGACCCCTGCGTCCTGCTGGCGGACCGTCAGTTGATGCGGCAACGCGTGCAGGATACGCTCGATATGGCAGGCGGGCGGCCCGGCCACATTTTCAATCTGGGGCATGGTGTGCTGCAGCAGACGCCTGTCGACAACGCGATCGCGCTGGTCGACGCCGTGCACGAACTTAGTCAGCGCTGACCTTCAGCTGCCGCGGCCGTTGCCACGCTTGCTCCCGCCGTGCCGTTCAGGCCTGCCGATTGATGAAATCAATCAGTTGGCGGAGCCGCCCCAGACTGCGGCGGTTGAACGCGAACACGAGTCGTGGCATGCCCTTCAGCTCTGGTTCATCACGTTCCTCGGGAAGTGCCGTTGTTTGCACGAAGTGACCGTCCACCAGCACGTCTGCGAACTGTTGGTCGATCGCTGCCAAGAGTGACGGGGACAGTTCCTGCTGGAGACGCAGCACGAGCTGGTCCTTCACGTATCGCATGCTGTGGTAAACGCGGTAGAACTGCATGATCTCGTCCACGGCAAGCTGATCGTTGTCGGTGATTCGATAGAGGCTCAGATCCTCCTCGGCGATCATGCCCTCCGGCGAGCAATTGCTTCTTGACGAAATGCTGCAGATCGTCCCAATAGCTGCCACCTGGAGCGTCGAGCAACACGACCGGGACCATGTCCCGTTTGCCGGTCTGAAGGAGTGTCAGCACTTCCAGTGCTTCGTCGAGTGTGCCAAACCCTCCCGGCAGACAGACCAAGGCATGGCACTCTTTCACGAACATCAGCTTGCGCGTGAAAAAGTACTTCATGTACACCAGTTTATGGTCACCGGCGATGACCGGATTCGCTTCCTGTTCAAAGGGGAGCAAGATGTTGAGCCCCATCGAGTGCGTGCGGCCCGCTCCCAAATGCCCCGCTTCCATGATGCCACTGGCGGCACCCGTCACCACGAACCAGTTCTGGTCCGCCATGGCTTTGCCGAGCTTCACCGCCTGCTGGTAGGCCGGTTCGTCCGGGCGCGTGCGGGCCGACCCGAAGATCGTGACTTTGCGATGACGTCGGTACGGGGAAAAGACCTTGAAGGCGTGACGCAGTTCACGCAGTGCCCGGCTCAGAATCTTCAGATCACCACGTGCCGGCCCGTCGCTGGCTAATTGATCCGCCGACTGCTTGATCCGCTGAATCAGGTCATCGATCTGACGACGATGGCGTCGCTGCGGCCCCGGCTCGGACGCGTCCTGGCTGGCTGGCAACTCGGTCGACTCGGATGGCAGAACAGGCTTGTCTTGGTGAGTCACGCAGTATCTCTCCCTTGCCGGTCCACAGCGCGCAAAAACGCTACTTGATCTGAGATGCCTGGCTGCCCATCACAGCGTCGGGAAAGGGCTGAGGCGATGCCAAGCTCTTGCCAGCCAGAGGGAATGACCGGCCACCGAACGTGCTGCGGGGGCCCGCCCGGATGGGTCTCAGCTAGACGTTGCCCGCACTCGAGCCGAACCCCACAACGCGGCTGCACCAAGTCACGCCGAGGGAATGCCGCCACGTATCGGCGACGAAGAAAGTATAGCTCGACGCGACCCACCCCGTCAGGGCACCCAAAACGCCGAACTGCGTCAGCAGTAGCCCTGACGCCCACCAGCAGAAGAACTCCGCTTTTTCCGAGTTGTGACACTCGGGCGGCCAGTGCCCATTGGAGTGGTTTTGCGGTTCGCGTCGATCAGGCCACCAGCGTAGCGCAGCCCCTGGCACCTCACGCTCGCACGCGTGGTCCGTTCGTGGTCCGTTGGCTGTCTCGATGGGACAGCACCTGTTGCTCCGCGATCCCTACCTATGCCACCACTTTCTACGCTGACGGACGGTGATAGTGCTGGTACGCGAGAATGACCTCATACAGGTCGGATGAGATCGTGACTTCGTCATCTTCGAAATCCCGCAGCCACGTTTTGCCGCTGTGAACCGCGTCCAAGAGCCAGCTGAAGACTTCCCCTAGCGGGACCGTCACGGTTTCCGGCGCAGACGTATGAGAAATGACCGAATCGCACGATTGCTCGTCCGGCCCGTAGTAGATGCGAAGCTGGGGGTGTGCCATGAAGTATTCCTTTACTTGTGCTGACAACGCGCATGACCGTGCGTCCCTATTATCGGCAAAATGGATTGTGCAGGTTCGTCGTTTTTCTTAAAAAGGGCCGATTCTTCGCCGTACGACATCCGGTGTGGATCCGTCGGTTGAAACGGTCAGCAACGAGTGGCCGGACTGTGACGCCCCTTCCTGACGCAGGATCGCAACAAAGGTTGGTCCGGGCCCCATTCGTCCTAGACTCCGTTGTCAACGATCCCGATTGTCCGAGGTCCCCGGCGGATACCTCGCACACGCCGCTCCGCTCGCCATCGGGTGCGATTGCGGCAGTGATCTGCCGCGTGCGATCCTTGACAATGCGCATACCAAGCGCTAGATTGCGAGCCAGGTAACTGTAAGACAGTTGCGTCTTTGCGTCTTTCTCTTCGTAGCCCGTAATGGGTCCACTATGGACATCACGATTGAAATCGATCTGGGCCAGGCCGCTCGTGAGCTGAACCTTCCTTTGGAAAGCGTACAGAGGACGGTTGCTTTGCTCGACGAGGGAAACACGGTTCCTTTCATTACCCGCTATCGAAAGGACCAGACCGGTGCCCTGGATGAAGAGCAGATAAGACGTATTCAGGAGAAAGTGGGTAAATTGCGAGGTCTTGCCGATCGCAAGCAGACAATTCTCAGGTCGATCCACTCGCAAGGCGTGCTGAATCCGGAACTGGTCGATCAGATTCGCAATGCCACCTCTCTCAAGCGGCTAGAAGACCTCTACCTGCCCTATAAGCCCAAGAAGCAGACTCTGGCCACTACGGCCCGGCAGCGGGGTCTGGAGCCGTTGGCCCGGGAAGTTCTCGACGCCGATCCGGCCGCGGCAGACCTGCAGCAGCGGGGGGCCAGCGCGATGTCTCCCGAGCAAGACTTGCACTCGGTCGAGGAAGTGCTCGTCGGCGTGCGTCACATCATTGCCGAATGGTTCAGCGAGCGGGCTGATGTTCGCGGCCGACTCCGCAAAATCCTGCAGCACTCAGGCAAATTGATCTGCAGCCGAGTCGAACCAGCGAAGCCGGGAGAGGCCGTGGCGACGGAGCTCAGCACTGAGGCTTCGTCTCCGGTTGCCGAGGCCGCGGCGCCCGACCAGACAACACCGCCCGCGGTGCAGCACCGCCCGTGGACTCCACACCGCCCGCGGACTCCACACCGCCCGCGGACTCCACACCGCCCGCGGACTCGCACACCGGCCTCGCGGTACTCCAGTCGACCAGCGGTGGCCGTGACTGGACCCCAGGAAGTCACGCTCCAGCCGATCCCCGACACGGCGACCCAAAGTCCTGCCATCGCGGAATCTGTCACGGCGGAATCTGTCACAGCGGAATCTGTGCACGGCGGAACCTGTCACAGCGGAACCTGTCACGTCAGGCGAAACGCCGGTGCCAGCCGATCAGGAACCGATGCGTGGCGACAGGGCTGGGGAGCCGGCGACGAGCGAAAGCTCGCATCTGCCGCCCGTCGAGGCAGCGGATTCGAGTGCCGCGGCCCAGCCGCCTTCGGCGGCGGAGGCTACGGCAGACAGCCCGCCAGACGTGTCGTCGCCTGAGGCTGTTGCCGCGTCGGCGAAGAAGGCCTCGCCATCGCCGATGCCGGCTCGTCAAAGGACGAAAGCCAAACGTGGTCCACTCAGCGCGGCGGTGTCGAAGAAGGAGAAGAAGCGTCAGCGGCTGGAAGCGGCATTCAAAGACTACTACGACTTCCAGGAGCTCGGTGGCACGAATTCCACCTCATCGGGTGCTGGCCATCAATCGTGGCGAGCGAGCTCGGATCTTGCGAGTCAAGATCGATGCGGACGCGGAGGCGATGGCGACGGAGGCCGAGACGCTGTTGATCGCGTCGGACCATCCGCACCGAGAGTTCCTCAAAGGATGTGTCCGTGACGCGTTGTGTCGGCTGCTGGTCCCCAGTCTCGAGCGCGAGCTGCGTCGTGAAATGACGGAGAAGGCCGAGGAGCATGCGGTCGAGGTATTTGCCCGCAACCTGCGCAAGCTCCTGCTGCAGCCGCCGGTCCACAATCACCGAGTTCTGGCCATCGATCCCGGTTTTCGCAGTGGCTGCAAGCTCATCGCACTGGATGAATTTGGCAACGTATTGGCGCATGAGATTATTCACGTGATCGGCAAGGAGGAGTGGATACGCAGTGGTCGCAACAAGCTCATTGAGCTGGTTCGACGGCATCGTCTGTCGGTGGTGGCGATCGGCAATGGTGCGGGCTGCCGAGAGACGGAGCAGTTGGTTGTCGGCGTCATGGAGAAGGAACTCAAGGATGACGATGTGGCGTTTGTGATCGTCAACGAGGCTGGCGCCAGCGTCTACTCCACCAGTCCGCTGGGGCGGGAGGAGCTGCCGAGCTATGACGCCGTACTGCGAAGTGCCATTTCCATCGGGCGGCGACTGCTCGATCCGTTGTCTGAATTGGTGAAAATCAATCCGGCCAACATTGGCGTCGGAATGTACCAGCACGACGTGAAGGCCAAGCACTTGCGAAATTCGCTCGACGCCGTGGTGGAATCGTGCGTGAACTATGTTGGCGTGGATGTGAACACGGCCAGCCCGGCCCTGTTGCGTTATGTCTCCGGGATGAATCAGCTCACAGCTCGTCGCCTTTGTGAATACCGTGCCAAGCATGGCCCGTTCCGCGACCGTGAGCAACTCCAGCAGGTTGCTGGTCTGGGAGAAGCCACTTTCGTCCAGGCGGCGGGGTTCTTGAAGGTGACCAATGGCGACAACCCGCTGGACGCTACTTGGATCCATCCTGAAAGCTATGAGCTGGCCCAACGCGTCCTGGAGAGATCTGGCTGCAGTGTGGAGGATCTGCGCAGCGGGGTAACTGCGGCTGGGACGGGTGTGAGCAGGTCACGCGAGTTCGGACAGCTCGACGCACCCTCTTCACCGCTTCCTTCGGAAGCGACCCTCTCGGGCGTGACACAGAGCAGCGAGCCGGTCGATGGCGGCCCTGTGGCGACGACCGCCGAAGCAGACGTACCGCCGCCAGCCCCCGAGGAGAACGCCGAGGAGAACGCCGGAGGCAGGTGAGCCAGCGGTGGCGGAGTCCGGTTCACACGAGACGCCCGTGGCAGTGGCGGATGACGTGGCGGCGGATGACGTCACGGCGGACGACCAGGCGACGCTGCCCACGGCGATGATCGTGGCGTCAGAAACAGACTTGTCCGCCGGTGAGGAGCAGGCCACGTTACCGGTGCCGCCTCCCGTGGAAGCGGAGGTCGCCGGCGCCCTCTCCCCTCGCCCCCGATGAAGTGACCGAGGCGAGTGCGCCGGCGGAGGAGAGTGCGCCGGCGGAGGAGAGTGCTGCCCAACGGTCACGCGTTCTCTATGAAAAATTGCACCAGCTGGATGTGGATGCTTTGGCCACAGAGTGGGGTGCAAGCGAGATCCTGCTGCAGGACATGCTGAATTCTCTGGCACGCCCTGGTCGGGATCCGCGTGAAGACCTGCCACCGCCCGTGTTTCGCCACGGCATTGTCAAGCTGGAAGACCTGGAGCCGGGGATGCGGTTGTCGGGCACGGTGCTGAATGTGGTCGATTTTGGAGCGTTTGTCGACATCGGACTTTCCGACAGCGGTTTGGTCCATATCAGTCGTTTGGCTGATCGCTTTGTCCGCGATCCGCACGAAGTGGTCGGGGTCGGGGATGTCTTGACGGTGTGGGTGGTGGACATCGACAAGCAGCGTCGGCGCGTCTCGCTGACCGCCATTGAGCCGGGCACCGAGAAACCGACGGAAGCTCGGCGAAAACCCGACCAGCCGCGCCCGCGCAGGCCGGTCGCGAAACGCCCGCCTCGCCCGGCACAGGGAGAACGCCAGGCGGGACCGAGAGCCACGGGACGCCCGCCGCGCGATCGATCGCGCGAACGTGCGCGACCGCCGCGCAAGCCCAAGGTGGTCACTCCGATCACCAAGGAAATGGAAGAAGGGAAGGTGCCACTCCGATCGTTTTCCGATTTGATGCAGTTCTACCAGAAGAAACAAACTGACGGAAATTAGCACGAGTCATGAGTTTTGAAGACCGTTTGCACAAGGCGATTGAGCGAGGAAAGCGCAGAAGCGAGGCACAGAGAAGCGAAGCCGAGGCGAAAGCGTTGACGGAGGAAGAGCTCAAGCGCCTGCATTCAACTTATCGGCTTCAGCTGTCCGAACATATCGAACAGTGCATCCGACAACTCCCCAACTTCTTCCCCGGCTTTCGCCCGGAAACGCTCTTTGGCGAACGTGGCTGGGGAGCCGCCTGCAGTCGCGATGATTTGCGAGTGGTGGATGGAAGGCGGCGGGAGAACGACTTCAGTCGCTTGGAGATGACGGTGCGGCCTCACTCTTCCATGCCGGTGCTCGATCTGGCAGCCAAAGGGACGATCCGCAACAAAGAGGTCTTCAATCGCAATTACTTCGAGAAACTAGAGGAAGTGGACCTGGACAAGTTCATTGAGCTGATCAACGTCTGGGTCTTGGAATACGCCGAGCTTTACGCCGCCAAGGGTTGAAGAGGGGGCTTCAGGAGCTGACGTCGCCAGCTGTGCGGTGGGCGGGTGCGGCAGCCAGCCCGGCGAAACCGGCCAGCCAGCAACGCGCAGCGAGGCGGCAACTGGCCTCGCTCAGACGATGACTCCCACCAACGACTGGAAGTCGGGCAGTTCGCGGATCGGATCAAAGTCGACTTCGTCCGCCACCAGATCGCGGAAATTGGGATCAATGTCAAACGACTGGGCCAGATACTGCAGAGCGATTGTCGGGTTTCCCGCCAGGCTCCAGTAACACGCCAGGTTGTAGTGGAGGATGGCCTCCCGCTCGTCAGCCGCCAGAGCGCTTTCCAACGCTTCAATGGCCAAATCCAGGCGGCTGATTCGCTTGTAGCACCAGGCGAGTGCCAGCCAGATGAAGATGTTCTCCGGGTCGAGTTCCGCTGCCGCTGTCAGGGGAGGTACCGCTTCGTGATAGCGATTCATGACGCGGTAGGCTTGACCGGTAAGATACAGGACATGCGCCCGCTGGATCGACCCGCCACGCACCCGCTCCAGACGCCGCCAGGGCACGTTGGGCCAGCGGTATCCGCTGTTGCGGAGCCAATGGCCACTGTTCGGCGAACCCCATCGCCAGATCCAGGTAGCCCTCGGCTTCGCGAATAGCTTGCTGTCGGATAATACGCTGATAGTCGGCCACAACCGGGAATCCTATCGGGAAGAGGACTCGCTGAACCCTTTACATCTGCTTCTATTCTAACCGCTCGGGGGCGCGATCCCAAATGGGATTCCCGATGTGCGTCCCTAAGTCGTTCACTGGTAGATAGTAAGAGGTCGATCATGCGGTAGCATTGGGGGACGTGCCGCATGTCGGCGAAAACCCCCGGGATGCAAGGGGCGTCCCGAGGGTTTCACGGTTGCGGGCCAAAACGTGTTGGAACTGTGTCAGGCGGTTGCGGGCTGGTTTTCCAGGCAGGCGACCAGCGTCTGGGTCGGCATGCCCAGTTTCAATACGGGTGCGAATTCCTCGAAACCCGCATCGATTTCCGCCAACAAGGGCTGCAAGGCCGCTTCGGGTGATTGAGTGAGTCGGCAGAAGGCGTCGATGAATTGCTCACGCTCATGCCAGGTGCTGTCCTGGACGGAGGGGAGCAGGGCGGAGAGACTGACGGCCACTTGACCGGCCGTTGCTCCCTCGGTCAGCAGTTGTTCGAATGAGGTGTGGTATTCGATCAAGTCGGCGAATTCTTCCGGCAAGCTCCAACGGCGCGCCAGAATGCTCGCCGCCTCGGCGTGTGTCCAGCCGAATCGCTCCCGTTCGAGATCTGACAGACGTGTTTGTCCGCCACGGCGACCTTGAAACAGCTTGTCATATTCCTCGGGCAATTCCTTGGCGAGCAACGGAACCGCCATGTCCTGCAATAAGGCCGCCGCAAACAGATCTTCACTGTCCGCCTGGCCCAGCAGTCGTCCCAGGGCTCGGGCAAAGAGGCCGCGGCGCAACGAGTCCTGCCACAGACTTTTCAAATCAAACGGTCCGCATTTCGGGTTCGGCATCAAGCTGAACACGGCGCTCCAGAGCGCAAAGTTCTTGATCGTGCGGATTCCCACGAGCGTAATGGCCAACTTGATGCTGGAAATCTCGCGGGCAAAGCCAAAATAGGACGAATTGACGAACTTCAATACCTGGCCGGTCAAACCAGGATCCGACTCAATGGGAACTGCAAATTCAGCAGGCCCGTTTTCCGGATCTTGTGAGAGCTGCAGCAGCCGAATGGCGCTTTGCGGCAATGCTGGCAATTGTGCACCGGCCAATAGGGATTCGATGCGGAGCGAAGCCTTGCGATTCGTCATTTCCTGTCCACCCTTGTTCAAGCACCGCGACCTGTGGGGGATACCGCGGAAACAAGTTTCCAATGATTCTGGCCCATCGTTCCCGACCTGAGCGACCCAGTTGGTACGTCACGGCAAGTACGAGATCCCCGTCGACCACTAAACTCCCGGAATGGTGCGTGACGAGCAATCAGGCAAAATGCTCCGGGACGCAGGCTGGGAATTTCACGCTCTCTCGTCGAGCTTGTGGCGCAACCGTACGTGTGCCTCTTCTACCTACGTTGAAATCTAGAACACGTAATGTGGTGCCGCAAACAACTTACTGGCCACAAACAGGCAAATTGCCAACCAGGCGGATACGCAAACTGATCGACCAGTTCGAGCCCCGGTCACGGTCCCTTTTCTCCCCACGTGGTCTCCCCGCCACATGAACCGTTGCCATGTTGCGAATCGTCACCATCGCAGAGCCGCAATCGGTGCCGGCGAATTTCTGCAACTCCCTATTCAGTAGGTGTTTAGGGCGACAGTGGAGTTTGCCGACCGCCGATGGCGCAGCGCTTGCAATTCCTCTTCCCGCAGAGGACCATCAAGGATGACTCGCAGGCTCGCCGGATTCCGGCGGCAACGCAGCCTTTGCCCGGCTGCTTCTCAAACCCTGGCGGCTGTCAGTACGAGGTTCACCTGTGCGTGGCATAACCGGTACACTCGCTCTCCTGATCACGGTCGGATACCTGGCATCCACTGTCGAACTCCCCCGCGCCTGGTCCGACCTATCGCCGAACCAGGTGAACATGGCGGATGGCTGGAGGCGGACTACGGCGGGTTGGGAGTGGCATGACGGATGGGAACGTCCGATCGCAGCAATCACACAACAGCCAGCGGTGTGGCGCATTCATCCCTTCACGATCGCCGCCCTACAATTGCTGATCTCGCTGTTCGCTCTGCTATGTGCCGATCTGCGGATCGACCTCATCAGGCCGCCGCGCGCGAGTTGACGAGCGTGTCTTGCTCTGACGAGGAAGGTGGTTTCAGCGGCAGGACGGGCGGCATGTTGCCCTCGCCGACCGGCTGCTGCACGTGCTGGCAGTGGGCTTGGCGGCCTGGGGCCACCTGCTCCAGACACGCGGCCACACGACCTAGCATCCGCAGCAGTATCTGCGGACGAAACAGATTGCCCACGAGTTCCAGGACGACACTGCACGGGTGCATCAGCAGCGCGGGAACCCAACCGGACTGAGCTGCATGGCACCAGAAAAATAGCTCAGCTTCCCGTCCGCTCTGGAACGAAAGTGCCTGGCTGCTGACCGACTCCTCGGTCGTGACGAGCGACGCTGCTTCGTGTACGCAGCGATAACCGGCCGCCTGCAAACGCAGAGAGATGTCCACGTCCACCAGTTCCACGCCAACGTCACGCCGGAAGCCGCCCACATCCACGAGCGCTTGACGACGATAGAAGCCTGCTGCCAAGGTAGGGCCAAGTACCTGACCCCACTGCGCTCGTCTTCGCGCTAGGACGGCACGACGGATCCGACGCGTTCCACCCGAGCCATAGCGAACACCACGTGCTACGACCAGACTCCGGGTTCCTTTATTGACCACCAGTGGAGAAACCGACGCTATCCGGACGTCGTGGAAGTGTGCTACTGCCGGTTCCGTCCAGCCCTCCCAGACCTCGATGTCACACGTCAACAGGTGGACGAGCGCTCCCTGCGCCATCTGGATCCCGAGGTTGATCAAGTCCACCAAGGAAGAACCGTTTGGCGCTTCCACGAAGCGGACTTCGTCTTTCAGCTCATAGGGATCGGTGTACGCGCGAGGCTGGACCACAAGAACTTCGCAATCGTCCGGCCGATTTTGCAGGACAGATGCGAGCGTGGCTTCGAAACGGTCGGCATCTTGGACACACGGAATCACGATCGAGAGGCGAGGCACTGGAGTCTTCCCTGGACCGGCTACTGAAGTCGTTTGATGAGTCAACTGCCATGACATAGCAGTGCGTGCACGGTGACAAGAAACGGTTCCGGCCGCAGAAGATCGGCTGGAAAGCGCCCAGTCGGAGTGCATCACTATGGAGCTATCGTAGCGATACCAACGACACTAACTCGCTAGTCTCGTTTCTTCGGCCTGTGTGAGTCCACAAGTTTACCTGAACCACCGCAAATCGATCAGTCTGCGGCGATTCACCTCTGGACCATGATTAGCCAATTTGCCCTGTTTGCCATGTCTTCCACGGCGGCAGTTTGGGAAAGGCAGCTCGGCGAAAGGCGAGCGTTTGCCGCAGCGACTGACCGGGTGCCGGTGTCCGGCTGAGCGAGCATCAAACGCATGGCCAACCACGAGAAACACTGGCCGCCAGCGGGCGGTGGCACCTTCGATACTCTCACATAAGTACCTGGGGCGTCTGCTCGAGAGTGGGTACCTGCTGCCACGCTGGCAGAACCTGGCACTCCTATCTCCAGCGGCTCACCGCCGAGAGACGGGACGCTCTTCGAGTCTATCTCCGATCCTTTATGGCCTCACTTGGTCTCACCCCACACCTTGGCCAGCTCGACCACGACTTCGGCTGCGCGAACCATTTCATCGAGGCAGGCCCACTCCAGCGGTGAATGGGGGGTGTGCTGGCCGGACGACAGGTTAGGCGTTGGCAACCCTTTGGCGGTCAGCATGGAGCCGTCGGTACCCCCTCGAATGATCGTTGGGCGGACGGTGCGTCCGAGTCGAGCGTGAGCGGCTTTCACGAAATCGACGGCGCGCGGTTCTCGCTGTAGTCCTTCAGCCATATTACGGTATTGCGATTTGATCTGGATATCGAACGTGGCGCCGGGGAATTCCTGTTCGACCGTGGCGGCGATTTGGCGCAAGCGGCTGGCGTGGCCAGCCAGGTTACGGGTTTCGAAATCGCGCAACAGCACTTTGATCACGACTTCGGCGACACCTCCCTGGATGACATATGGATGCAGAAATCCTTCCCGGCCCTCGCTCGACTCGGGGGCCAGGGTCTCACGCGGAAGTCGATCCAGGAAGGGCCCTGCAGCGCGCAGGGCATTGACCATCCGCTGCTTGGCGATGGAGGGATGGATATTCACGCCGCGTACGGTTACGACGGCCAAATCGGCTGAAAAGGTCTCGACGTCCACCGTATCCGCACCGGCACCGTCCAGGGTATAGGCCACCTGCGCTCCCAATTGACCGATGTCTACATGGTCCACGCCATGGCCGATTTCTTCATCGCAGGTAAAGAGGATCCGCAGAGGACCATGAGGAATCTCTGGATGTTCGAGCAAGTAGGCGGCAGACTCCATGATGATGGCCACGCCGGCCTTATCGTCGGCACCTAGCAGAGTCGTGCCGTCGCTGGTGATCAGTGTGCAGCCGTGGAGTTGTGTCAGCTCCGGGTTGTCCGCGACGCGGATCACCTTGCTCGGATCCCCGGGCAACGCAATATCACCTCCACGATAGTCACGAATGACTTGCGGGCGCACGTTCGCTCCGCTGGTCTCGGGCGACGTATCGAGATGAGCATTGAACGCGACGACCGGCACCGGCTCGGTGACGGTGGCAGGTATTGTTGCCAGTAGCAGACCGAACGTGTCATGACACACGTCGGTCAGTCCCATAGCGGTCAGTTCGTCGGTCAATACTCTCCCCAGTTCGAGCTGGCCGGGTGAGCTGGGATACGACGAAGACGACTCGTCTGCCATCGTGTCAACGGCCACGTATCGCAGGAATCTTTCGAGAAGTCTGTCACGATTCATGAGGCACGGTTCCCTTTTGGGCGGGAGATAACGGCTTGGGAGTCTCCGTCTATCACATCGACAGTTGTGCTGCGGGCAAGGGTTCGCATCAGGATGCAGGGCGACGATCTGACTTCCATCAGCGGGGCTCCGGCGAAGCCCGACGCGGCGGGGACCGATCGCACGCCAGGCCGTGTTTTGGTACGCTGAGCAAGGTCGGGTGGTCCACCGTGGATAGGTGAGCCCGCCGCCGCCGCCGGTGACCCTGACCACCGGGCTGCGGTGGATCTTCCGGCAACGCCTAGACGCATCATCTCGCAGTGTTTGGTCCAGGAAAAGGGGGGGCCCCTCGGTGACTTCTTCCGTGCGGTATTTCGTGTTTGATATCGAGAGTGTGGCAGATGGCAACCTGGTCTCCAAGTTGCGTTATCCAGGAGAGGACTTGCCGGCGCGGGAAGCGGTGCAGCGGTACCGGCAGGAACTGATGGAACAGCACCAATCGGATTTCATTCCGTACACGTTTCAATTGCCGATTTCGGTGGTCATCGCTAAGGTGAGTGATGATTTCCGCCTGCTCGATCTGGTGGCGCTGGATGAGCCGCGATATCGTCCGCATGTGATTACCGAAAATTTCTGGCGGGGCTGGGAAGCCTATCGCCGGCCAACTCTTGTCACTTTCAACGGTCGCACCTTCGACCTACCGATGCTGGAATTGGCGGCGTTCCGCTATGGACTGAGTCTTCCGGGGTGGTTTGACACGCAATCCAAGGCCTACGAACAACGCCGCAATCGTTACAATTTGGCTTCGCATCTCGATTTGCACGACGTGCTGACCAACTTCGGCGCCACGCGCTTCAACGGTGGCCTGAATCTGGCCGCCAATTTGCTAGGCAAGCCTGGCAAAATGGACGTGCAAGGCCATATGGTGCAGGATCTGTTCGATGACGGGAAACTAGCCCAGATCACCGACTATTGCCGCTGTGACGTGTTGGACACCTATTTCGTGTTTCTCCGCGCTTGCGTGCTGCTGGGCCAACTTACTTTGGCACGCGAGCAGCAGCTCATTGCCGAGACCCAGCAGTGGCTGCTTGACCGGCAAGCAGAGGTACCGGCCTACGCCACGTACCTGAGCAATTGGGGAGACTGGTTGAATCCGTGGCAAGATGCGCCGCAGCAGGAGGCGGACGGCTCGTCGGCGCCCCGGCCCGATGCGGCCGCGGCGGGAGAGGAAGCGTCGGACTTCGGCCCGTAACCGCAGCTTTCCTGAGTAAGCGATCCCTGCCGCAGCGTCAGGCGAAGCCACGAGCTCCCGTGACGGTCGGCTGCGTGGCGAGATGCTTGTCCGAGGGTCGAGAGGGCAGATATGATAAGAGAACGCTCTTGCCTCGATGTTCGCCCGGTGCAACGTGACGTAGGAGTCGACTCATGGTAGAGCACAAGCGGTTTGACGTGGAGATGGAGGAGGGCATCACCATCGTCCGGCTGCGTGATCCCAAGTTACACGAGATGATCCTGATCACGCAACTGCATGACGAGCTGTTGGAGTACATCGAGCACCACAGACCGCGCAAGACTGCTGGTCGATTTTGCCCTGGTCACGCAATGCACTTCCGCGGTTATCAACAGCCTTCTGCTGACGCGGAAACGGCTCATGCACTATGGCGGAGTAGTGCGACTCTGTAGCATGCACAATCAGGTGCGTCAAGCCTTTCGCGTGCTGAGGCTTGACGGAACGCTGTTCGAGATCTACGAGTCGCTGCCGGAAGCACTCAGCGCTTTTGAAGTTGCCTGAAGGGAGTTTCACGATCCTGGGACGCAGTGTGCCTGCGACAGGCGGCCAGGGAGAACCGATGCGATACCCAACATCTGCGTTACGGCCACGTCTAGACACGGTGAGTTTCCCTTGTGCCGCTGCTGAATTTAGCGGCATCTGTTCGAAATACGGTCATTTGCTGGGACGCCAAGTTATCTGGCAGGTCACCCCCGCTTCAAGCAAGCACGTGGACATCAGTTGCCTGAGATCCCTTTGATAAAGGCCACAAATGCCAGTCCGAGCGGGAGGACCGACCAATACTCAATTGGAAAGCCGAATAACGTGTGCCTATATTTGCTGTCCGAATTCTGCTCCCTTTGGTCCTTGCCGACGAGTTGATGAGATAGTCTGAATCAACGGGCCAACGGATGGTGTGGCGGTAACCAACGTTGCGACGCCAACCAACCCGAAACGACATCTCGTATACGAAATTCCTGCGACGCGAACTGCCAACGGTGACTGACCACGTCCCCACGTCTTGTGAGGGGCGACCCGACGCTGGGGCATCGAAACGTCCACTCGCTCACTCGCATACGGGAGGCACTTTGCGAACGACAAACCAGGCGACTAGATAGGTCGTCAACTTACCAAATCAGGGATCGCTGCCCTACCGCCAAGGCGATTCGGCGACGCCGAACCTGACCGCCGTGCGGTGTGGGCCGGCTATTGATGTTCAGGACGTACACCATCCCGATCGATTGCCTATCGCCTCACTCGACGTTACCATGTCGCATCTAGCTGCCCACACCGTTTGGAGGAAGATCAAAGAGTCGGGTGACAAGGGGCGAATAGACGAGTCCCCAGAACAAACGTATCGGCAGTGCCAGGATGAATCCAAGAACCCAGAAGCAGGTGACGGAGTGTCGCTTCGTCGGTCGATCATTCTGCCAAAGCAATTCTTCGTCGATGAACAAGAGTGGCAAAGCAATGAAGCTGCTATACGCTAATGCATAGTAGCCCAGCACGATGGGGGCCAAAAGGAATTGAGGCGAAAACAGGATGGCGGTGAGGACTCCAGTGAAGATCAGCCCTTCCGTAAGACTCTTCCCACCGGCCACGAAAAACATCTCGCGGAACGAAAGCCGCCATTTCCTGACCACGACATACGAAACGATTGCGATCGGGATGTAGTCGCCTTGTGCCAAGATGAAGGAGGCGAGGGTTTCGTCGTGTACCCCACCAACGCCTTGGCCGGTGACTGTCAAGCTGGTTTCGAATACCATGCCAAACAGCCAGACGAGAAAGATGTAGATGGCGGGTGCCAGACGCCGTGGGATGGGAATCCTTTTTCTAAGATCGAATTTCCAGTTGGCCCAGAGGCCGATGAACATGAGGGCGTAAAGGATCCATGCAGAAAACCAGTACGGCGATCTGGCAGCGGAATTTCCGTAGCTGTTGAGAAAGAGAAATGTGAGGCCCAGGCCGAGCCAGATCTTAACGCTCCCTAAGCCATGACCGCCGAGCGTTGCCTTTTGGTGATCTTCGGTCAATCCGTTGTCTTCAGTCAAGATGACGCCTCTTTCCTCGTGCGAACAGGCAGGCTCCATTTTCGGCCGCGTCACTGCACTTCCCACGGGTACCGCATACAGCTGTTAATACTCACAGTCAGGTGCAGCAACTGGTTCGGCGGTTCGCTCTTCTTCACTTCTGCAGGGGCAAGTCGAAGAAGTCTTTCCAGACACCGTAGGTAGGCCGGGCTTTGCCACTCTCGTCGAGCAAGCCGCAGTCCCGCCAGGCCATGAACAACTCCGGGGAGTGATCCTTGATCTTTTCCCACAGGGCATCGTAGTCCTGATGAATGAAGCTAATGACGAACGCAAAGTCGCGCTGCTGGGCCAGCCCCAACAGTTTGCGGTAATAGGCCACCTGCTTCTCGGGAGTGCCCTCAATGACGACGTTTGCCTTGGGCATTGGCAACCGCTCGGCCGCGTCGTTGGTCTCTACCATCGCGTATGGTTTCTTGAACGAGTCGAATTGCTCGGTCATCCAGTCCAGGGCTGCGAGGCGGTCTCCGTCCTCCACGAAGAACGGGTAATAACTGACCGCCACCAGGTCGTTGTACGGCATCAGCTTCTGAAACTCCGCGAGCATTTGGCCGCGTTTCTTGAACATGTTGTGCAAGGTCCACGACGCGAAGATCGGCAAATCCTGGTGGTCCTTCTTGAGTTCCTCATAGACGTACTTGTGCAGGGCCACATAGGCTTGCCACTTCCTGGGACCGGCGTCGTGAATCTCGTTAACCTCAATGCCGATGGCGAGGTAGTCTGGATGGAAGAACTCGATCGCCCGGCGGCAGTAGTTCAGATAGACCTTCATCACCAGTGGGTCGTCGTATGCCTTGCCGGTCAGCTCCCGCGGGACCGGCCCGGCCTTGTCCGCGACCTTGAGATCGCCCCGTCCGGGCGAGATGGCAAGGTACACCTGCGCTCGTGGCGGCGTGGCCGACTTCTTGCCCTCCCATTCGTCGAGCATGGCCTGGGGAAACGGTCGGCCGTTGAGGGCCTCGGCCCACGGCACGCCTTCCAGATGATGGGCCAGGATGTCACCATTCTCGCGCACGAACTTGCGTGAGGCCGTCACAGCTTCCAAGGTGGTATCGTAAACGAAGCCGGTGAACCCCATGCGGAAATTCCGCTTGCCCGTGGGCTTCTGGGCCGGGATGTCGTCGGCCGGGATGTCGTCGGCCGCCATGCCCTCGACCGGTTCCTCTACGGCGCGGCGCAAGACGATCAAGATCTGGTTGGAGCCTTTGCGAGTGGCGAACTCCCGGGGTCGTTCCGCTCCGCCAGTGGCCAGGCACAGCTTCAACGTATCCCCATCGACCGCATAGATGCCTCTCTCGGTGCCGTCTCTTCCCTCCGTCGTCGCGTCAATCTCGCCAGGTTGCCTGGCGGCATTGAGCTGATACGTTCCCTTCTCGACCCGTCCGTCGGGCAGCGTGAAAACCTTTTTGCCGTCGGCGAACACAAGTTCAGCGTGTGCGAGCCCTGGAACCGGCATTCCGGCCAATTCGACTGTGACGACCGTCCATCGCCCCTCGATCTTCTCAGGATCGTTGGCCGCAACCGATCCGACAAATACCGCAAGGAGGACGGTGACGCTGGTTATCCGCAGCAATCCACGCATGTGGGAACCTTTACGAAGAGGGGATACTCTACTTCATGAAGGCATACCCGTAGCGTCTGGAAAGAGTTTCGTAAGCCGAACTATGTCATTCTTTAGCGCGCACACACACCAACGTCGCTACGCCCACGTACGATAGCACGCTCCGTCAAGTTGGCGGTTTACGACGCAAGGCACTGCTTGTGGCCATTTCCCTGTTCCTGATCGAGTCCCGGCCATCGCGTCAAGCCGCCACGCTGGCCGACCGAAAGCGACGGCGGTTGGCCTCGCGCGCCATCAGGCGGCACGAACGCCAGACGCGGTTGCGCTGCGGCCTCGGCACAACGCCGGCGTAATGGTTGCTGCTGGGCTCGGCCGCTCACCGGTGTGGGGCCGGTCGGTAGCTGGCCAGTTGTGGTCCCCCTGGGATAAACCCAGGGGAAACCGGAGGGAGTGTCGGCGGGTCGGTAGCTGGCCAGTTGTGGTCCCCCTGGGATAAACCCAGGGGAAACCGGAGGGAGTGTCGCCGGTGTCGGTAGCTGGCCAGTTGTGGTCCCCCTGGGATAAACCCAGGGGAAACCAGACTCAAATTGACGCGGGAAGTGAGATGTACGGCAGTCGTAGCTGAGACCGCCAAGGGCTCAGCAGCACCGGCGACAGATGTTCCATCGCGATTCCCGAGAAGGACAAGAGGACGGGGTGACAAAAAGAAAAGTCGGCACAGGAGATTTTTTGTCATCCGATTTTTTTGTCCTTCATCTGCCCCGTCCAAGGTCTCTGGCACCATCTCGAGATTATTCGATATGCCTTCCTTTGTTGCGCGCTCGGACGCCCTCATTCTGCTTCGCCTGAGTCCGGGCATGCGCGTGATTGCTCAGCAGATTGTAATTGCCCACGTCAACCGCGAGCGGATAACAAGACCCACAAATAACATCTTCAGGCCGGCACCGCGTCAGCGTTTTTCCTCGAGCAGTTTAAATGCTTCGAGGACTTTTGCGCGATGGCGGCTGCCGAAAACGAGGACCATCAGCTGCGTCATGATTTGGCGTTCGTCGGCTGTCAGGAACGCCTCGCCCCCACCGACTTCGGCAATCTCCGTGAATTCGCGGAGTGGTCGTCGAGCGCGGCAGGTAACCGTACTGACAATTCCTTTTTCCTGCCCGTGGAAATCGGAGGCCAAACGCAGGCACGTGGGAAGATCCGCTTGATGGGGCGGAGCGTCTCCAAAGATGAGAATGATCTTACGGGCGCGGGGACTGAACGTGTTCTGTTCAATGGACCAGCGCAGGCCCTCATGTACAGACTCGGGTTCGTCTCCACCACCATTGGCACGAATGCCCGACAGGAAGTATTCGATTTGCTGGAGGTCATTGGTCAGGGGGAGTCCACGCACAATATACTCATCGCCCTGATCACGGTAGGTGCAGATACTAATGCGTGCCTTGGGGACCAGTGTCAGGAGTGTCGAACCGATGCGTTTGATCTGCCCTTTGACCTGATCGATTTCCCCCTGCATACTCCCCGTGCTGTCAAAGGTCAGGACGATGTCGAGCCCGTTGCGGCGCAGCGACTGCAGCAGGCCGTCCCAGCCGCCGCCGGCCATGGAACCGCCCCCCACGGTTGTGGCTCCCAAATCGAACGCGGTGGCCTCGCCTCCGCCCGCGGACGGGGAGGCCACCACCATCTCTTCGGTACTAGCACTCTCGCTGCTCGTGTCCACGGGTGGCTCCGACTCCAAGGACTCCGCAAAGTCCTGGCTCGTTTCCGACACGACCTCGGTTGCTTTCAGCTGTTCGTCTTGCGAATCTCCCAACTTCTCCGACGGAAGTCTGCCGATCAGCACGTCTTCTCCCAGCCCCTCCCCGCTATAGGAATCGTAAGTGATCAGAGCGAGGATCAGGATCAGGACCATGTGAAAGATCAGCGACAGGAGCCCCGACATGGAGTTCTGCAGCCAATGGGACGGCTCCACCTTCTCGGCGGGCTGTTCGACGTCGTCGGTCGCCTTCGGCAAACGAATTTCGCCCCGACAATGCGGGCAGCGACCTTTCCCCCCTAGCTGCGAAGCAGTAATGGAAAAGGCTTGGCCACAGTGAATGCAAGACATGCGCATGAGTGAAATCTCCACACGCATTCTTTCGCAGTCGCCGTCGAGTTGTCAAGCGAGAGGCTGGCAAGCGGTTTACCGCACTGCTGCGGCGTCCTGGGAGGCGATGACCGCAGGATGGTGACCGCCTTCGTAGATGCTGAATTCCGCCCATACGGGAAGATGGTCGGAGACCTGCAGAGCCTGGTCGAGGGTCAGATTGTACTGGCGCATGAAATCGTAGACGCCGCTCCGTCCGGCATATTCGCACGTGGCCCGCAATTGAAAGACCAGATTGTCGTATTGACGCGTCTGCTGCGTGTCGGTGGGGTGTTCGGCAATGGTGGCCAGAAAACCCGATATGCGCCCCAAATCGCCCATGTGCTGGTCGTCCAGATTGAAGTCCCCCAGCATGATCAAATCGTCCTCACCCCGGCCGTCGTCGCGAATTTTGAAGTAGGCATCTGCCAGCACCTTGATTTCCTCCTGCACTTCGTCGGAATCGGTGTGGATATTGACCAGCGTGAAAGTGAACGCTTGATCGGGGTCCGGTCCCCGCGCCGAAAAAACCGACCAGTGGCGGGCGATGTAGCAGGTCATCGGGATCGTCAACCGTGTACGCCGCACTCCGGTCCGTCTCGATCGTCGCCTGGTTAAAGACAAACACAAACTGCTGCTTGTCCGCGGTGCGACCGACTTGCGGGCCTGCCAAGAGGGAATAATGATCCCCCGCTTCGTTCACGCGGTCCAGCAAGTTCCGCAACACGTCGGGGCGGCCTGAGCAGACTTCCTGCAGTGCGACGATGTCAAATTCGCGAATGATACGTGCCAGCACTTCCATCACGGCCGGGTTTTCAGCCTTGGTGGGACCAAACGACTGCAAGTTGAAAGAGGCAATGCGAATCGTTTCCTGGTCCCGCCGTGCAATCGGAATGTCGCCTTCCGCATCGGCCGTGCTGTCGCGGCGAATCAACTTCAGCTGACTCAGTCCGCGAATCTCGAAATGTTGCAGCAAGAACCAGCCGCCGACGGCCGCGACGGCCAGAAACAGCAGAAACGACGATCTTCCCACAGGTCTCCCCCGTTTCGCTCGTGTCGAATAAGTCCCGGTCACGACGAGTTGTGTGGACACGTACCCAGGTCCTTCATCGGCAGTCAACCGCATCCCGCTTGAATGGGGCAGGGGACCGCACCCGGTGCGACCCACGCAGTCATTGACCTCTGCGCGTTGGCCAACGTCGCGCCTTCCTGCCGGGGGTGGGTGTAGCGTCGCGGGAGGGGGGGAATGCTTAGTAGAGAAGTGAAGATTCGGTTGGCGTGGAAGGTGACTCGAGGGGCATGCTACCGTGGGAGCCACGGAGATTTCAAATCGCCTCAAACAGACGCTACCGCACCGGCGAGCGCGTCCCAAGGCGGCTGCGGACAGAGAGACAATACCATTTGCAGTGCCCGACAATACACCTCTATACTGAATTGCGAGACTCGGTAATGGCCGGTCGGTGGCAGTTCGCATTGCGCGGCTTTCGTGCGGAGACCTGTTCCTTGTGATCTTCGATGGACGAGTTGCAGTCATGTCTTGTCCGAGAATCTCATCCGTGAAGGCCATATCCGTGAAGGCCATAGAGTGCGCCGTGTTGCTGTTTGTGCTCAGCGCCGTGCCTGATAGACCGGTACAGGCTGACGTATTCAAGCTGGTGCAAGGCGGACAGTTGCAGGGCATCTGGCTCAATGAAGAGTCAGGGGAGAGCCAGCCGTACCAGGTCCGCACGTCGGTCGGCATCCGCATCGTGCTGGACCGATCCATGGTGCGGGAAGTGGTGCGCGAGCCGGCGCTGGAAAGGCAATACCAGCAAATGGTTGCCCGCCACGGAAACGATGTGGATGGTCAATGGGCGATTGCTCAGTGGTGTCGCGAACACGGTCTGAAAGAGCGGCGTCGGTATCATTTGCAGCGCATTTTGCGGCTGGAACCGAATCATGTCGGAGCACGTCTGGGTCTGGGCTACTCGCAAGTTCGCGGCAACTGGGTCACTCAGGAAGAGTTCATGCGTGAGCAGGGTTACGTCCAATACCGCGGCCGCTGGCAGCTTCCTCAACGCGTCGAATTGATGGAGGTCCAGCGAAAACGGGAGCTCGCCGAACGCCAGTGGTATCGGCAGCTGGTTCAATGGCGTGCCGATTTGGGCACGGAGCGAGCGGAGCGGGCTTCTGTGGCGATCGTGAGTATCAACGATCCTCACGCGGTGCGCGGGCTGAGGGTCGTCATGCGATCCGAGAGTTCGCAGCCAGCGAGGCTGCTCTGTGTGCAGGCGTTGCGCAATATTGGCACGCCCGATGCGCTCAGCGCCTTGCTCGATATCGTCTTGACGGATTCCGATGAAGAGGTGGTCTGCAGTTGTCTCGATTGCCTGGCGGAAGCACGGCACCCACTGGTTCTCAAACAGCTGCTCGCGACGTTACGCCACGAGAACAACGCGTTGGTGAACCGAGCCGCCATGGCACTGGAGCGGCTGGGAGAGGATGACACCATCGCTCCGCTGATCGATGCGCTGGTTACTCGCCATATGCGGTTGCTGCCGATCCGTGATAGCGATGGCGACGTCGAGCTCAAGATGACGCCGGTCGATATCCCAAATCGAGATGTGTTGACTGCGCTGGTGAAGTTGACGGAATTCGCCGGTTTTGGCTTTGACAAGAAAGCCTGGAAGCAGTGGCGATACTTACAGGTCCAACAAGATCACACTCGGGAAGCTCAGACAGTCGAGCTGCGTCGCACGAAATCGTGAATGTGCCCCTTGCCAGGCAGATGGAATGGGAAACGTCGCCGCACAGGGAATAGCTCGTGAGTTGTTCTAGCGACGCCAGGCCCAGCCCTCGCCGACGACGCTCAACGCCACACGATCTTCGAGGTTGGGACGGAAGATGGTCAGCAGCAGGAGCGGCAGGTACCAGGCCAGGTACAAGCCTCCCCCGTAACCGTGCCAGAACTGCGTGGCGACCATGACCGCTGCGGAGCAACTCAGCAGCGTCCCCAGGCTCTTCTGGGCCGGCCAGATGGCTAACGAACCACACATCGCGACGAAGGCGGCCAGCACCGGATAGCGATAGACAGGTGTCCAACCCAGACCCCAGATGCCACCGAGTCCTTCCATCTGCGGTGGCATCAGACCGAACATCTGCTTGAAACACTGCCAGAAGGCTTCCATGTCGGGCGAAATGAATGCCAACGTCAACACCATGACCGCCAGCATGGAAACCAGCCCGATCAGGAATCGCAACAGCCCCCGCCGCCAATAAAAACTGAACCAGAGGGGGAGCAAGAACAACGGGTAGTAGATGATGCCGATGGCCAGTCCCATGAATATCCCGGACACCAGCGGTCGTCGATAACAGAGAACCGCCCACACCAGCAGCGCAGCCGGCAGAGCATGGTCGACACGCCCCGTCATCTGTGAGGTGTACGGAAGCATCAAGTACAGCGTGGCCGCACCGATACCCATCTTGACGTTGTTAAAGTGCCAATATCCGATCGCGATCATGCCGACCACGATCGCCAGGTGAGACAAGATCGCCACCAATTTAGCGATCGTCGTGTAAGCTCGAACTTTCTTGACAAAGGCCTGGTCGCCTTCGCTCAAGTTGTCCCAGGCCACCGATAGCTTGGTCCCGTCATTTTTCTGCAGCTGCACGACCTCGTCGGAAGATACTCCCAGAAACTCCGCGTCGACGTCGACCAGCGCGGGGTCCGCGTCAGCTCGATACTTCCAGGAGCGAAAGCGCACCGATGGATCGTCCAGGCGTTGTCGAGCCAAGTTGCTTCCCATATTGACCGTCGGCAGACTCGGCAAAGCAAATACGATCGCATAGCCCGGGCCATGCCGATCGAGATCATCACTCGCCTGACGACTCATCATCCGCTCCGCACTGGTCGGTCCGGCCAAATCGTCTGCCGTTGGGCGACTCGCCACCACGTTGGCCATCAAGAACACAAACAGCGAACAGCAGCTGAAGATCAAGCCGCCCGTGGTCATGTTCGGTTCCAACAGCGGCCGACGTACCATGGTGGGATCGATCAGCAAGCGGATCAACAGGAACAATCCGGCCGTCAGGAGCCAGATGAAACCAATCCGCTCGATCGTCTGCCCCTTGATCAGGTCCTGCTGGCGCGGAGGTCAATTCAGGAGCATTCCGCACGGGCGTCGCCATCTTGCCGCCCAGGACGCACCTTCTTGCTGTTGCGCTCGTCCACCCGTTTGCTGTCCAAGAGAGTGGCGTCAGCCGCGCCCAGTGACTCGGGCGGGCTGGAAACCGTCGCGGCCGACTCCACCGGTGCCTCCGGCTCAGCCCCCAACTTCGCGGCGACCTGGTCCGCTGACTCCTTGGCGGCAGCTACGGCTGTCATGGCAATCCGCTGGGCATCCTGGCCTTCGGAGACCAGCAGCAGACCGGGGGCCAGCAGGATCAAGAGCACGAGATCCAGATTGCGCACGCTCCAAAAGCGGCCGAACTTAAAGAACAGGCCGATGATGAGCAGCGACGCCAGATAGACCCAGGTGGTGGGGTCTATCTTTTCATAATGGAACAGAATTTCGTTCATGATCCCGCGGTTTCCACGGTCCTCGGAGGGAAGTGTCCGGACCTGCAGAACCTTAACAGAATAGGTATATGGCGCAGATTTGCAAGAACCCGCGAATAGGTGCCTGGTACGGTGTGGGTAGCATAAATGCATACACCATAAAAGTTTATGGCGTTCAGCGGGTGGAGTCTCCAGGTGCGGCCGGTGTATTCCCCGTCCTTTCAACCGCTGCAATCGTTAAACTAAAGGGCTTTTTGGGGGGTCCTGCCCACCGCACCGGGCCGTCATCCGGTGTGGCGACGGAGCACAATGGGAATGCGCAGGACGCGGTGCGGAACTGTGCATGATCGGTACGAAGGTCAACTTCACGCTTTCTCCCATAAGGAGACTAACGAGGCAGGGCCTCGCACCAATTACGAGCTACCGCTCGGTTCGGTCAATGCGCTTCCGTGGGTCGCTAGAACTTGACTCAAAATGTTCACGTCCTGCCCCCTAAGTAGACTGAATCGACTGCCAGCCGACCGCGCGCCTCGTCCGACCAGGGACTGCAGGGAGCGAGCAAGAGAAATTCGCGCCAGTGTTGTTCCGCTTCGGCAGATCTGCCGAGATCGTCCAGCGTTCGCGCGAGGTGATAGTGCACGTCAGCGTAGTCGCTGTGATAGAGCAATGCGCCCTGGAACGCCGCTACGGCCAGTTCCAACTGCCCGGTTTCCGCCAGCACGCACCCGAGATTCGCGCGGGCTTCCACATAGTCTTCATCGAGTTCAATGGCCACGTAATATCTTTCGCGCGCCGCGGGAACATCGCCCAGACGGTAGAGAAGTTCAGCCAATTGAAAGCAGGTTTCCGCGTTCGGACCTCCAGCGGCTAGTGCGGCGCGATACCACTCAGCCGCCATTGCCAATTTCCCTTCATCTTCATAACGCGCCGCCGCCTCTCGCAACAACTCGGGATCAGTTGACGATAAGTTGTCACTCGGAAGAGGCAGCGTTTCTGGCAGATCATCCGGAGTGTGTGAAGTACGATCCTGGCGATCCAACGCCTCGAAGTCAATCCGGAGCTGCCCACCCGGCTCAATCAACCCGTCACCCTGGCGTAGAAGCAACTGTTGACCCTGGACGATCACGGACAGTTGAGCCAACGGACGTTCTACGTCGGGCACGTATCGAGCCAGTTCCTCCAATTTGCGTTCGATGGCGTCAGGCGAGGCTCCCGCCGCCAGCAACTCGGCCAACTGCCGGGCGGTCGCCACTTCCTGGAAATCAAAATAGGGGAGACGCCGGACCTCACGTGTCGGCACAATCAGCTTGCGGCGATGCCAACGTCGAATGATGGAAACGGGCACATCGAGCAATTCCGCCAGCATGGCGGGTGTATACAAACGCTGGTTCGATTCGCCGTCAAACATCCCCAAACGGCGCCACAATTCCGTTTCCGAGATGATCTCCAGCTTGCCTTCCGCTGCCAGTTCGCGAATCGACTCGTCCAGCAGGCTTTCTTCTTCCAGCGGCAACTCGTCGGCACCAATGACGATCAGTTCGACATCGCCGCTCACCCGGTCCACGCAGTTCCCTCCCTGATTGCGGACCAGCTCCTTGGCGTCTCGCTTGGTCATGCCTCCCAATTTGCCGACCAGCGCCACGCGCAGGTCTTTCAGGATCAGCGAGTGGGTCGCGGAGTGCGATTTGGACATGGGATCGTAGGCTGCTGGAGGAGGAGTTGGAACTAGGTTTTGCCACACCAATGGCCGCCGTAGGGCTCTGTCGAGCCAGTGTGGCCCAGATCGCGCAGACTGTCAATCGGCTGACCCGCGAGTAGGTGTCGCTGCGGCTGCTGCCCCACGTCTGGTTCGAATTACACCGCTTCGAGGACAAAAAAAGCACGCATCAACAAGGATGCGTGCTCTCAAGGGTCGGGTCGGCGGCCGCACGGTCTCTAGGCGGAAGATCCGTTGGGATCCACACCCTTGGCCGGAGTCGGCTCTCCCTCGCCGCCGCCGTTCAAGTCGGTTCCTTCCAGCTTCGGCTGGCCGGTCGCGTCCGAGTCCTTCGGCTCACTCCCTTCCTGCGGTTGGGCGGGCGTCGGCTCCCGCGGCCGCTGCTCCGCGTCGGTCGCATTAGAACTGGCGGGCGGAGGCACGATTGAGGGGTAGTAGCCGGTGGTCGCTGGTTCATAGATGATCTGTGCCGACTCCACCGGAATTCGCATCGTGACGGTTCGCGGCACATATTGGGTCGTCACATAGGGGACCCATTTCGCCACCGTGTGGGGTACCATGACCTTCTTGGTCTCGGTCACCATGCGGCAGACTTGAACCGAGGTCTCTTGCACCCGCTCTTCGTATTCGATGCGCTGGGTCGTCACCGGCACCTTGCGGACCACCTCTTGACGCTCCCAACGGCAACTCTGCACCGGGACCTTGTAGCTCACTTCCTCCGATACGGGACGCTGCACCGTGTAGGGAATCCGTCGTACTTGGACCTCTTGTTCCGTGCGGCAGACCTGTACCGGCACTTTGCGGACTTCAACTTGATCCACGTAACGCGTGACCTGGATCGGAACCTTCTGCGTCACGACTTGTGCCATGTAACTTGTTTGAGGAACCTGCACCGGTACCAGGTTCGGAACGTACTGCTGCTGAACCGCATACGTGCCGGGATTCGTTTGTTGTACCCAATGCAAGCCACGGCGCTGCTGCACCGCCGTTCCCGTGGCCGGATCATAATAGGTCGTCGGCGGCAGCCACCGCAGGCGAGTCGTGGAGTCGCCAGGCTTGTACACCCATTGCTGCACGCAAGCACCTTGATCCAGGTACTGGGTCCGCATCGTCGTGACCGGTTGGTAGGACAGGTAGTTCTGGTCCTGCATGACCGTTTCACAAACGGGACGGCGCACCGTGTACTGCTCGTCGCGATACTGCGTCTCCCAGACGGGCTTGTTGACGACCACCCGCTCCTCGCGCTCGGCCGTTTCCGTTACGTAGCTCACCCGCGTGTACGAGCGATCCTCGTAATTCGTTTCCCAAACCGGCTTGAGGACTGTGTAGCGCTCTTCCCGCTCCGCAGTTTCAATGACCGGCTTGGCTACCTGATAACGCTGCTGCCGCACTTCCGTTTGCCAGACAGGTTTCTCCACACTGACCGTCCGTTCTTCCATGACGGTCTCGTATTGCAGACGATAGGTCGTGACCTGTTGAGGTTCACAAACCGTCTTTTGTACCAAGCGATACTCCTGGCACACCTGAGCGGATGCTGGGTGTGGCATCGCCGCGACCATGACGGTCGCCACCAAGAATGGGACGAGAGTTTTCATCGACAATCTCACCTTACCGCACACAACATTCTCTGGAATCTCACCGCTCACGAACTCCCGCAGCAGACCGACTCGCTCAAGGCGTCATCGTGTGCAAAGCAAATGACATTCCCTGGTAGCGCACGATCTACTTCGAGTGTGCAGAACAAAGGGCGAATCCGCAAATCCTAAAATCTTCAGAATTGTGAGCCCGTTGTTGAAAGCATCTACTACACAATAGCTTACGCGTAGGAAAATTCTTGAAGTTTCTTGCCCGAAGTGCCGAAGTCCCATTTTGACCGAAACGCGCAAACTGCGTTGCTTACATGATTTGCGATGGCAGGTTTTCCCAGTCGCTACAAACTGCCTGATCGTGCGGGTCAGATTGGATGTTCCGCTACTGCTGTCTCGGCAGTCTCAGCAAACGCGTTCTTGGCCTGCAGGCGAAGCGGTGCGGGAAGATCAGCGCCGTCGCTCAACCGCTGCAGTGCCGCACGCAGGTCCTGGCGAGCCGCGGCGGGAGCCACGCCAGCAAGACGCTCCGCAGCGCGGATCCCATTGCTGATGACGAGCATCTGCCTGCCCTGGCGAACTGAGTCCGATTCCTCACGGCGAAGCGTTTCATGATTCCGCGGATCAAGCATCTCCAGCAGTACGGGGAGCGCCTGAACGTTTCCGTGTCGGGCCAGTCCGGTGGCAGCGTTGTAGCGCACGTTCTCACGAGGGTCATCGATCAACTGAAGCAACCGCTCGATGGCCTGTGCTTCCGCCGAGGACTCCCAGCACATAAGTCGCCGTCGCCGCCAATTCCACATCGCTTGCGCCCTCGTCGTAGCTGGCATCGAGCAACATGCTCATGGTTTGCGGGTTGGCCAGGAGAGCGTCCGTACCGATGTTGTCGGTGAGTACCGCAATCGATTCCAGGGCCGCCGCGCGGACGGCTGGGCCATGCGGACCGACCGGGGAAGCGGCGGCAGCGAGCAGAGTCGGTATGCCATGCGGTAAGCGAAACGCACTCAGCGCGCGGCACAGGAAAACGCGGAAACGAGCATGTTCTTCATCTTCCTCCGCTCCCCCGCTGGCCGCGGCCAGCTTGTTCTGCCTGGCCAGTATGGCGACCAGTTCGCGACACAACGGCACATCATCCTTCAAGGCGTCGTGGTCCGGATCGTGCAGCAATTGGGATAGTGCGAACGCTTTTTGCCAGCTCCGCAGCCCAGGTTCCTGCATCCCGCGCACCAGACTCTGCGGATCCTGGTCTGCGTTGAGCAACCAAGAGACGAACATCCAACCACCAACCAGCAGCACGACGATCAACAGTGGCAGAACGTACAGTTGTACCCTCATCGGGCCGGCGTTGGACCGGTCCGACGTCGGAGTCACAGATGCCTCGGTACCGGCGGCGGCAGATTCTTCGCTGGCGTTGATCGGAGGTGGTTCCGGTGCGTCCATAATCCCTTCTCGGTTGTGTTTCTCGCGGGTATACCGCGGTGAGGAGCCTCTGGCGCATCGGCGGTTCCGCAGGCTGTCACGCTGGCGCTTGGTCGCTCAAGCAAGTTGCGCATCGGGGCGTGCAAGTCGCCCATCGACACTCTAAAGTGTAGGAGCACCAACAATCGACGGATAGTACGGCATCATGAAGCTCTTGGACTTGTCATTACCCACCCCGGCCCAGAACCTGGCGCTCGACGAGGCGCTGTTGGAAGAAGCCGAAGAGGGAAGCGGACCTGACGAACTGCTGCGGATTTGGGAGTCACCGCAACCGTGTGTGGTGATTGGCAGATCGTCGCGCGTGGCGAATGAAGTGAACGTGTCAGAGTGTCGTCGGTTGGGGATTCCGGTGCTCAGGCGTTGCAGTGGCGGAACGGCTGTCGTGACGGGACCCGGTTGTTTGATGTACGGCGTCGTGCTCAGCTATCAGCACCGACCCCAGTTGCGGGTGCTCGATCACGCGCATGCCTTCATCTTGGACGCGATGGCAGAGGCCCTGTCGGTCCTCGCGCCTGGAGTGGAGAGACTGGGTACCAGCGATCTGACTCGGCAGAAGCTCAAGTTTTCGGGGAACAGTCTGCGCTGCAAACGAGAACACCTTCTGTATCACGGAACGATTCTCTATCGATTCCCGCTGACGGTGATCGGCCAGTGTCTGGGAACGCCACCGCGTCAGCCGGAGTATCGACAGGACCGCGATCATGATCGGTTCGTCGACAACTTTCCGGCGACGCGTGAGCAGTTGCGTGCGGCGATTCGCCAGGCATGGTCAGTCAGCGAGGTGCTCGAAGACTGGCCCGCTGCGCGGGTTGCACGACTGGTTGCTGAGCGCTATTCGCAGCCCAGTTGGAACGAGCGGCTGTAGGGCATCCGGGCATCGGCCAAGTCTGTTGGCTAGAACGCCTTGTGGTGCAATCGCCGCCGCAGGCCGAAGGATACCAAGCCCCCAGTAGCGAACAGCATCAAAGCGAAAGTGGATGGTTCCGGAACAGTCGTGACGCTGATCGATCCCAGGAGCACATGCGAATCCGCGGAACTCGTGTCATCCCCCAAAAACAAGAAGCTCGGGTTGTCATAGGGGTTGATCAGAACGTTGACACCGCTGGGGTTGTAATTCCGCAGCGTGCCCGTCAGGAGCTCCGATACTCCGTCAGACAGTCGATAAGAGTTGCCTTGTACGGTCAGGTCAAAATGAGTCAGCTCAAGAGTAGTGTCGAAGGCCACCCCTTCAGCCTGCGTGAATAGCGAATTGGCACCTTCGCCTGCCGCCGCATACGCCCAAATCCGGTCCTCGAAGAAACCGAGCTCGAGTCCCAGCAGATCCTGGCTGATCGCAATCACGCTGAAACCGGCGCGATCGTCCTTGGTATCCCCGTTGTCATCACGAGTCGCGTGGCCTTCGGAGACAACCTGAAGATCGAAGCTGATGGTGTATCCCAGCAGTCGGTCGAGCACGGGCATCTGCGGATGGGGCGATGATCCATTGAATGGATTCGCACTGAAATAACCTGCCGCTGTGCCGCGGTTGGCCGTGGTGTCCAAACGGAGCAGATTGCCGCTGAGCATCTCCACGGCGGGAGACGGAACGACGGGGATCCATCCTTGGGTTCCGGGAGTGCCCAACTGAGGATCGTACAGCGTGGCGACATCGGCCCGGGCAGCGGGAGCGGAAATCGATAGAATGACTGCTACGGCGATGCAGCAGCGTACAAGTTGCGCGGAGGGGAATCGCATGCGGGGCCTTTCATTCTCAAAGCAGCAATCTCAAGGGAGGTCCGTCATTGTCGCTTAGACTATTGTAATTACACACTGTCGCCAAAGTGTATTCAGCTCGATTTTGTGGGACAACCTGCCGGGAGAGCCTTTTCCAGTGTTTTCAGGCGGTTTCCGTTGGCGACGTCGATCCGCCGGACCGTGAAGGGAGACGGTATTCGAGCTAAGGATCGGCCGCCTCCCCCCGAGCAAGGCCACCAGGAGACAGACTCCCGAGGTGCCGGCTACCGTCCGATGCAGTACAGGAATTTGTCGGACCGAATCAGAATCCGATTTCCCGCGACTGCGGGACTGCCGTCAAACCGGCTACCATCTTGCAGGTCATTGACCGCTAGTTGCTCGAATTCTGGCTTGGCCGACAGCACAAACGACTTGCCCTCCCGCGTGAGATAATAGACGCGGTCGGCAGCCAGCAGTCCGGACGCGTACACTTGCCCGGCGCGCTGCAATCGTTGCTCGTAAAGGACTTCTCCCGTATCGGCTTGTACGCAGTATGCCGTCCCGCGCTGATCCTGCATCCAGTACAGGTGACCCTCGCGCAATACGGGCGACGAAACGTTGGATCCCTTGGTGCTGGTCCACAGGCGATTGCGTTGCGTTACGTCGCCCTTTCCACCTGTGCGCACGGCCAGCGCCGTAATACCCGAGCGTCCACCCAGGTAATAGACAATCCCGTTCGAGCTCACGGGGCTCGGGACCATGTACCAGCTGATGTCCGTGTCGCACGTCCAGAGCGAGGTACCCGAATCGGGATCGAAAGCGAGGATCTTTCCATGAATGGCCACAATCAGTTCGAGCCGTCCTGATGGTGACGCGACTACGACAGGCGTATTCCACGACTCCTTGATGCCAGAAACCCGCCATGTCTCGGTGCCCGAATTACGATCAAGGGCGATCAGTGATTCGCTTTCAACGCTCAGCATTGATGATGACCAGATCATTGTGCAGCACGGGTGAAGCGGCCGTTCCCCAGCCGTTCACTTCGGAGCCCACATCGGCCTGCCAGACTTGATGCCCTTCGTGATCGAGCGCGATCACGCCCGACTTGCCGAAAAACACGTAGACATGTTTATCGTCCGCGGCGAGAGTACTGGAAGCGTAACCGTGGTCGCGGACGCTCGGTTCCTCCGGCAACCGAGCCGGGAAGCTTTTGTCCCAGACAATCTTGCCATCGCTCAATCGCACGGCGATGACATGGCGTTTCAGCTGTTCGAGCGTCCCCCCTTGCTGATCCGGGACGGCGTAGCCGGTGTAACAAGTCAGATACACCCGGTCTCCCTTCACAATGGGACTCGAAGCTCCCGGGCCAGGCAACGGCGTCTTCCAGGCCAGGTTTTCGGACTGGCTCCATGTTAACGGGAGTTGATCTGCTTCACTTCGTCCCGCGCCACCCGGACCGCGGAAACAAGGCCAATCCCCCGCAGCCTCCCTGTCACGAGTCCCCACCCCGGAATCTGCGTATCGCTCCGATGCCACAACGGATGTTTCTCTCAACCCCAGCTCTGCAGAGTTCGAACAGCCCACAAAGAACAACGTGGCTGTCCAGAACAACCTGAAGAACCGGTCCCCTACGCGTAGCGAATTGCGAGCTGGTGAAACTGACATCGGTGGTGGGGTTCCATGTCCTGCAGGACGTGTTGTGTTTGAATCGATCGATTGCGGTGCTACGCGAGATACGCCACCGTGCTTCCTCCACATTTGAAGAGGACTCTTACCGATGTGGAATATAGTCGATATCCCGTCCCGATGTCACAAGTGAGAGACGCAAAATCCGGGGTTTCTTGTCAGTTCACGATCCCCCGTGACTTGCCCAGTAAGTCGTCTCACAGTTGGATCTTGAGCCCAAACAAGCTGCCGCTCCGACTCTGTCAACCCGCCGAGCGCAGGTCGCCGAAGCGGTGGCTCACAGTAGCCACCTATCTCGCCACGCATCGTCTAACTTGTTGTCGCAAATGGGATTGACGCGATCTATCCCTCTCGCGTAGGATCCGCCGTCCTCTGTCGGGGCCGCCTTCTGCTGGGACTGACCAGCAGTAAGAAGCCCGCAGCCCCATCTCCGCTACGCTTTTCGTATTCGTCGTCGCACCGTTCACGTCGTTTTCTGTTGCCTCGTGCTGCTCGGGGAGTGGACAGTGTGGTGTGGCTGAGCCATGTGAGAATTGGTTAGGTGTGAGCGCTGAGCATCCCCAAGATCTCTGGCAAGTCGTTCTGATCGCCACCGTCATGGCTTGCGCACATGGCTGCGCCACCGCCCCGCACGCGCTGCTGATCACCGAGAGTGATCCCGCGAACAGACCGGCTCAGACCGCATCTTACGTCGGATACCAGAACGAGGCTCTTAGTCCAGCGGTTTCATCGGCGGATCTCCCGCGTTTGCCTTCTATCGACGAAGGGCCGGTTATTCGCGCGAGCGACGACACGATCGATCAATGCGTGTACCGAGCCTCCCACGACCTGGAAGATCAAGCAGTACGATTGGCGAGCGTTTTCCAGCACGAGCAGTCAGCCACGCAGGCATGGCCAGAGCCGCTCTCTGGCGACCAGTTCACTCCCATGGCCCAGCTCACTTGGCCGTTGCCCGCGGAAGACGATCACATCACGTTGGCCTCGCTGTTCGCAGCCCAATGGGCTGGCATTCGGTCCGACCATGGATACTACTATTCGGTAGAAAGTCTGTCCTGGTTGACCATGGGGCTGGGCGTGGGCGCGGTGATGGCGAACACAGGATTCGACGAGCATGCCGTGCGTAGCGAGTATGCGGAGAGCGTGGTATTTGCTCCCAGCGACGAGTTGTATGAAGCACTGCACGAACCCAAGTTCCTGGGCGACGGCAACTACACCATTCCGGTCTATGTGGTCGCGGCGCTGGCCGCGCCGCTGATCGAGGACCTGCCACTGGGGCAACCTGCAGCCCACTGGGGCCAACGCAGTCTGCGCACCGTTCTGGTCGGCGCTCCGCCGATGCTCGCTTTGCAGTTGCTCACGGGCGGGTCACGCCCGGGTGAGACGGCGGCGGGATCGCACTGGAAACCGCTCCGCGACAGCAACGGGGTGAGTGGCCACAGCTTCATGGGAGCGGTGCCCTTCATGTCGGCGGCGAAGATGACCGACAGCATCTGGTTAAAGAGTGGCCTGTACGCCGCTTCGACACTCCCCGCTCTATCACGCGTCAACGATGATGACCACTATTTCTCCCAGTCGTTTCTTGGCTGGTGGCTCGCCTATGTCGCCGCTAGCGCCGTCGACTGTTCGCACCATCCGGATGCCAACCATCACCTCTTCTTCTATCCGCAAGCGGATGGCCTGGGTGTGGCGCTCGAGTTCAGCCACTGAATGTGCGGGGATGCTCGCTTTTCGCAATCTGAGCGTTGAGCGAAGCCTTTTGGCAAGCACACTGCTCGTGTCATTCGTCAGTTGTGATCGTGCAAGTTGCATTCCGCATTGCAGCTGTCGGTAGGACAGAGTGGCGCTGTCGAGTTAGTCATCTTCAACTAACGGTATCAACCCGGGCGAAGTGCCGCCTTACCGCGCGTTTGAATGGCGAAACGGAGTGGCCGACGATCAGACAGATGGACGGTTTATTGCCGACGGGGATACCGAGTTGCTGGCAGAGTGCGCGGTTTCTTTGCAGGATCGGCGGCGCGCCGCCAATCATGGTGGTGCCCAACTCGAGCGATTCGGCGGCGAGCATTGCGTAGGTGCAAGCGATCATCGCATCCGCCACGTCCGCGTAGGGTGAATGGTGAAATATCAGGACGGCCGGTGCGCCCCAGAAAAGTACGTCGCGCCCTCGTGCCGATGTTGCACGTAGGTTTTCGCCAGTGGACGAATGAAGTGACGGAATTGCTCATACGTCACCCGGCCAACGAACGGTCGCATCACGGTCAACACCCACGGCCGGAATACCTTCAAGAAGCGCGCGTAACCCTCGGTGACCTCTCCCGCCAGTCTCTGTACTTTGTCTCTGCCTCGCACCACGACACACCCGATATCCCAGGGAGGGATCCCCATGGGAGCTGACGAGGCCATTTCGACAATCTGCTGCAATACCGCGGACTCGACCTCTCGGTCCTGAAAGCGTCGCACACTCGCCGCGCACACATTAATGCCGCCAGTGCACTGGCGGTCGCCCGTTGCTCGCGTGGTGGCAGCGGAACCAGATCCGCGGGAGAGATGCCGCGGCCCGTGACCGTGATACTTTCTTCGGGACAGACCATCATACAATGGCCACATGCGATGCATCCGAAGGGGCTGTCCTGGTGAACCTGCACGCGTCCCTCGTCCATGACCAGTACATGTGCCGGGCAGATCGCCGCGCATTGACCGCACTGTTTACAGGTTTCCTCATCGATCGTGACGGTGCCCGCGTCGCGATAAAGGCTGTGCATGATGGCCATGGGTACCTCCCGGTTTGTAAGATTGCACAGTCACCCGGCCCTGCCCGGTCGGAACTCCGTTGACGGCCGCCTGTCTCCATTTTCATCGAATGTCCGAACCGCGAAAAGGGCGGAAGGGAGGCTGCCCTGCCAGCGGCCGGGCGGCGATTTAGCCGGGATTTGACGGCCTTCTATAAAGAGAAGGTGAGCAGTTAATTCACAACGTCGATTCAATCGGGAGACGGTGATGAAACGAAAGCAGGCCTCGGACTTCGATCAAGCGTTGCTCGATCTCTATGATGACTACGCGCATGGGCGGATCGACCGCCGCGGGTTTCTCCGGGGGGCGGCCAGATTCGCCGTGGCTGGACTGACCGCCGAGGCGTTGCTGACCAGCTTGACCCCGAATTATGCCTGGGCTCAGCAGGTAGCCCAGGATGATGCCCGCATCAAGACCGAGTATCTCGAGTATGCATCGCCCCAAGGGGCCGGCCAGATGCGTGGCTACCTGGCTCGGCCAGCCGAGGCGACAGGCAAGCTGCCGGCCGTGCTGGTGGTCCACGAAAATCGGGGGCTGAACCCCTACATCGAGGATGTCACGCGCCGGCTGGCGGTGGCTGGGTTCCTTGCCTTTGCCCCAGACGCCTTGACGCCACTTGGCGGTTACCCGGGTAGTGATGACGAGGGTGCGCGATGCAAGCGAAACTCGACTCGGAAAAGATGACGGAGGACTTCCTGGCCGGCGCCCAGTTGCTCAAGTCGCATCCTCTTTCCAGTGGCCAGGTGGGCGTAGTCGGTTTCTGCTTCGGTGGCGGAATGGCCAATACGTTGGCGGTCCGCCTCCCCGACGTCATTGTGGCAGCCGTGCCGTTCTATGGGCGCCAACCGGCAGCGTCGGATGTGCCAGAGATCAAAGCAGCGCTGCTGATTCACTATGCCGAACTTGACCGCCGCATCAACGAAGGCTGGCCTGCTTATGAAAAGGCGCTCAAGGCCGCCAACGTGAAGTACACCGAGTACATGTACCAAGGTGTCAATCATGGATTTCACAACGACACGACACCCCGCTTCGACGAGGCGGCTGCCAAACTCGCCTGGCAGCGCACCATCGACTTCTTTAACGCCACGCTGCGCTGAGTAAGGATTCGTGATTCTGGGACACATTGCGAGGCAGAAATCCGAAATACCAAACACGACACTGCTTTCCGTCGGGTTTATCCCGGCGGGAGCACAACTGGTCCGCTACCCACGACCTGGGGAACGCTGGGGAATTGGGTCTCGCGCAGCTCCGACATGCCAGAGGCAATGTGACGTGTTGTTGTCACCGATCTATCGCGGCTCAATGGTAATGATCGCGCGCCGATAGGCGACCAGACTCGGCACGCCGTCGTCCTCCACCTGCAGAATCACGTGCAGCGTCTCGGCCTTGTCGACCTTGGGTGCCATCAAGGATGTCTCCTCCCCTTCCTCGGCGCTGATCGCGACCGGTCCGCTACATGTACCGGCCTCGCGATAGAGGAACCACTTTACGTGAAGTGAATTTCCATCAGGATCGGCGGAGCCCTGAGCGGACAGCGTGATGGTCTCGCCGAGGACTGGTGGTCATTTCCAGCACGTTCTTGGTCCGATCACCGCAGAGGACGGCGACGGGATTATGGTTGGCTTTGTGGAAATCGTCGGTGGTGCACCAGTCCATGCGGGCGGCGAAATCGTGCTGATAATGTTCACGCCAGCGCCAGATGGTGGCTGGGTCGGACGTCACGGTCTGGCCGTTGTCGGCGGTCTACGGTATCGCGACTGTCCTGGTTATTGGTCCAGATGGGACGTGATTCCCCGTACGCCTGGTACAGTGCGTAGCGACCGCCCCAGCCACCGTAGCTCGGGCTGACGTGCCACGCCAAGCCGTTGTTGACCAGGCCCAGAAAAGACGGCGTGTCCCCTTCCATGATGTAGGCGAATCTGGGGTAGAGCGCACCAAGCGGTCCATGATCTCGGATGATGTTCCTTTCCAGCCACGGGTTGTCGACAAGCTCGAACTTGTGCAACGGGCCGTTCTTGTAGTGGCGGTCACCACTGATCCCGGTCCAGGTGGCGCGCTAGTATTCCTTCCAGTCCGTCGTACTTGGTGAGACAATGTAAAACAGTTCGGGAACTCGCCGCAACCACGGTCCGGCGTCGTCCTGGTCGGAAATGGTATAGACGCGCAGCCGCGACACGAGGGTCTGCAGTTCTTCCGGCGAGCGATCGCGGCGCGCGTCCCACAGTGCCTGGGCCAGCGTGTTGGCGCCACCCCATACGCTGACCCAGAGCGGCCGCGGGTCATCCCGATCCGCGGCCGAGAGCAGTTGCGCGGGAGCCGTCGGTGCTCTTGCCATCTCCGACAGCTGCCATGCCGTAGGCGGGTTGGCCGGTCTTCGTGACGCTCAGCAATTGCTCCGCCGTTGGATAGCCCGGCGCATGCACGAGCAGATGATCTCGCACCTGGGCGTAGGCTTCGATTTGCCGATGGATCAAGTCCACTCGCCTACCCGATCGCAACCAGGTAGATGTGGTAGCCACCAGACCCTCGACGTCGTACTCGTTGGCATAGACCAGAAACCGCACCAGAGATTCTTCGTCATCCGGTTCGTTCGAGATATCGGTCAACACAAACACGCGAGGTCTGGTGACAGTTTCGTCAGCGGCGACTGTCGCCGCCAACAGCCAAGCCGAGATGCACTACACACAATAAGGACCGGATACCCAATCTGTTGTTCATGATCTGTGTCCTGTTTAGTGCAGGCCTATTCAGTGCAGTTCCACGATGCCCCAGACATGATCGCACGACACGTGAATGCGATGTCATGAAGGCATCATATTTGCAGGCACTTACGCCGGCAACCGTGCCGTCTCGTATGTTCGCCGCTGCGGTTCGGCGATTGACTGTGGCGGCAGACCGGGACGGGAGTATAATCAAGACCGACGATACATCATTTTCCCCACTGGAAACGCGGCCGTGACAAAAATATTCCGGTTCGTCCTAACTTGTCTCTTGGTGTATCGGTTGCGGCCGCACCTTGCAGCGGTGCCGACAGATGGACACCCGAACGTGCCGGCAATGGAGCGAAGAGGTAGGCGCGATTCGTGGCTGCAACTTTCTGCCCAGTACGGCGGGCAATTCGACCGAATTCTGGCAGCGCGAGGACTGCGCGAAGAGGTGATTGATCGAGAACTGGAACTGGCAGCCGCCACCGGCTTCAATTCGGTACGCGTCTTCCTTCAATACCTTGTCTGGGAGCACGACCCCGAGGGGCTGTTGCAGCGGATGCATCGCTTCATGGATATGGCAGCTTCCCACGGCATTCGCACAATGTGGGTATTGTTTGACGATTGCGCATTCGGTTATCCTCCCGCAACCGACCCGTATCCGGGCCGCAAGGCGACCCGAAGCCGGGCGAGTATTCCCCCTTCTGGACCCCGAGTCCTGGGCATTCGCGGATCGATCAGGCGGCAGCGCAGTTGAAATTGGAATCGTACGTGCGGGCTGTTGTAGGCCGCTTTCACCAGGACCCAAGAGTGATTGCCTGGGATCTCTACAACGAGCCGGCAACTCCGGCGCCGGCGCTCGCAGCGAGCAACTGGTCGAAGCGTGTTTTTCCTGGGCTCGCCGAGAGGAGCCCGTTCAACCGCTGACCGTGGGCCTGTGGTCCGATGTAGACCATGAACGGCTTTTTGAACTTGACGGAGATCTCCTCCTCGTTCTGAAGATCTCCCCCCACCCGCTGCTGCTTGTGAAAGGTGGCGGTGTAATCATCGACCCTCCTTAAATCCGTTCTCCGCTTCCTTGAGGAGCATGATGAGATCGGGAGGGGGTCGAGCCCGTTGATCCTCCACTCCGGGGCACCCGTTATCAGCGCCACACAGAGCCGTAGCAGAATATCCGCATTTGCATTGTTAGTGGTCCTTCGTTTTCTTGCCGGGCCGGGCGCGCCTCAACTTCCGCTCCACATCGCGAAATCTCTTATGGTGGTCGAGCTGCGGATTCAGGTAGGGATGTTTATACTGCTCTGACCCTGCCTCCGCTCCTGGTAATGTGTTCCACCTTCCCCGCGCTCGAACGCCCCCTGCTCGATCAGCCTCACGCGCGGCTTCCCCGGTCTGCCCGAGCGCCGCTTGCTCCTGTATTCCATATTCAGCGCCGCCAGCTTCTTGTCGAACCGCTCGGTGACACTCGCCAGGCAGCGCTCGCCTTCCACCCCGGTGAAGAGGCCGTCGATCCGTTCCTCCAGCAGGATATAGTAACAGGGCGGCAATTCCCAGCAGGGGCAGACCGTGAAAAGCGGTACCGTGAAACCGAGCTCGCGCTCGCATGCCTGGAAGGCCTCTACCACCTGGTGCTCGGAGATCTTCTCTCCGGTCAGTGAACTGATGCGGCTCCCCTTGTGGAGGAACTTCAGCACGGGGGTAGTGCCGAACCAGCCGGTTACCCGCACCACGTCGTTGATATTGTAGCGGAAAAATCCTGAAGAGGTCGTGAGAATGAGGTAATAGTTCTTCCCCTCCTCGAGCTCGTGCGCGAGGAGCGTCCGTCCACCGTTCTGCCCCTCGTCAAATGGCAGGAACTCGTAGAAGCTGCTCGCGATGTCGAGGACGCCGCCCGCCGCCCCGTCCTCAACGGGTATCGTCATCCTGCCCTCCGATGCGATAAGCCCGGGGTCCCTGAGGGGCTTGTCTCCCCAGTAGGCCTTCACCAGGTCGAGATACGGGGTCAGCGTCCCTCCCGTCCAGCAGGCTATCACCTCGAGCTCCGGCCATACATCGCGGGGCAGCAGTGCGCCCTCGCGCGCGGCGATGCCTTCAAGCCTCGCGGCCGCGGTGCGGTCTCCCCGGAATCCCCCTGGCGATGCGTCGCCTTATATCCGGCGCCACATTGTCCGCGACGGAAAGCGTCCCGTCGTGTACGTCTCTTATGAGCTCCTCCGCGTTCTGTTCCAGGCAGCGGCCCAGGGCGACGAGGGTGCTGGGATTCGCCGCGATGAGCAGGCTGATCTTCTTCTGGAGCGCCAGCCTCATGATACAGTAATACTTGGGGTGATAATCCGCTATCCTGAACAGGTCCGCCGGGAGCGCGTATTTGAGGTGCGCGATCCTGTTCTGCGACTCGGCGATGAGCCCGGTCGCGGCGCCGCACGGCACGCCGCGCTCCGTAACGCCCTCGCGGCTCGGAGAGATTATGTGGAGTATCTTGTGATCGATGACCCGCGGGTGACCGTGAAGGAGGTACACCGCCCAGACGAGATTCCCCCGCAGCAAATCGCGGAAATAGCGCTCCGTGACCGGCACGTATTTGGGGACCGCTGTGGTGCCGCTCGTCATCGCGAACATCAGGAGCCTCTCGTCCGGGGGAAAGAGGATGTTCTGTTCTCCCCTGACGACCCTTTCCACCCAGGGGGCGAGGTCCCTGTAGTCGACGATCGGCACGGAGTTGCGGTAGACATCCGGCGTGGTAATGGACGAGAAGCGGTAGCGGCGTCCGTATTCCGTCCCCGCGCAGTATTTCAGCTTATCGAGCAGGACGCTCTTCTGCGTCTCGGCGCAGCGGGAGGTCTCCTTTTTGAACTTCCTCTTGGCGCCGCGCCCGCGGAACTCCATGCAGGCCCGCAATAACCAGAACAGGAATGTATTGTGCATTCTAAAAAATTCCACTCGGCCCCGCCGGGTATCCCGGGCAGGGTTCCCCACGAATTCAGAAGCATCCGGGGAAAAGGGCGAACGGGCCGGCAGGGAGCAGGCGACGCACTACTACTTCTTAAAGCCGGTGACGATACCGTACACTCCCAGCGGCTCGTTCAGGACCTGAAAATCGGAGAAGCCGCATTCCTCGAAGAGCTCGATCATCCTTCGAGGGGAACGGTAGTTTAAATGCCAGTTGAAGACCCTGCGCATATAGGGGTCGACACCGTGAGCGTTTTGCATGCTGTTCGCGAGCACGCTTCCCTCGGAGAGGAGTATATGATGGCATGTGAGAAGTAGTTCCCGCACCTGATCGTCGGTCAGGTACTCGAGTATACCGACCATCTTGACGATGTGCGGGGAGACCTCGACCTTCAGATGCTCCTCCAGTGATTTCGCGTTTCCCGCCATGAAACAGACCCTTTTCCCAAGCCCCTTGTCCTCAGCCATTTTTCGCCGAATTCGAATGCCTCCGTATCCTCATCAATACAGACCGCAAAGACGTTGTCGGTCCTCGCGCTCTCCATCGCCTCCTGAACGTTGAAACCGGGACCCGTTCCTATCCCGACCACGTGGACATCTCCCCTTCCCTCGTAGTGGTGGATGAGTTCCCGTATCGTGTGAACGGCCATCCTCCAGCGGTTGCGGGCGGCGAGGGTGAGCACGGCTTTCTTCAGCATGAGCTTGTCGATCAGGCTTTGCGGCGCGGAGTTCCTGTAGGCGATAGCCATAGCCCTCCAGCCGCCCGGCCTGAGAATCGACTCCTTCGCAATGGGGCTGTCGCTCTGCTCGAGGAAGTCGCGGATCCATTTCTTTGGGAGTATGTAATTGATGAACGGGTTGATAAAAATCCGGTTGAGCGCCTTGCGCGGGAGCGAGAGCGTCT
>CAVOXY010000002.1:0-353935 GCA_963700515.1 uncultured Planctomycetota bacterium
TCTGTACGGATCGTGATCGCGTCCCTGCTTAAACTGAGTTGAGGTGTTATCATGTTGTGCGTGCTCTTGACTGCGATGATGGGGATGGCCCCGCCGGCAGCCGACGTGGTCGTATTGGTCGACAACTCCCAACTGGTTCGACCCGTGGCATTCTCAGTCGCTCGGTGCCCCTTCGCGCTTGGCGGCCAATACCTTGTGGCCACGGCCGACAGCCCAGCTACACCGGCGGCGGTCCGCGTGACTGCGCCCGAGGGCGAGTGGTACGTTTACCTGAGCTGGGTGCGACATCCGCGCGGCGCGAACGACGTGGTTGTTCGCGTCGGCGGCTCGACGATCAAGGTCGACCAGAGTCGGCTGGCCAACGGCCAGGTGCCCGACCCCTTTCCCCGCGACGACATGGCCCAATTCGAGCGGCTGTGCTCCTCGGGGCTGTATCGCCTGACGTCTCAACCGGTCCGCTTCGCCAAGGGCGACGAGATCGAGATCGTCCGGTCCGACACCGAGCCGGGCACGGTCACGACTCTGGAGAGCGTGGTCTTCTCGCCGTATGTCTACCTGGACGACCTGGGCAATGACAGCCGCTGGACGGGTACGCCCACCATCAATCTCAAAGATTACGGCCGGACGTTTTCGGGCGAGATCGGGTTTGGCCTCGCATTCCTCATGCCGGACCAGCGGGATGCGGCCATCGAGTGGTCGCTGCCGGCCGTGGGGCCCTGCCTCGTGTCGGCCAACGTGAACCGTGGTCCCTCGCGGGCTGAGTCAATTCCCCTGGAAATGCAGTTCTCCGACGGGAGAACCGAGACGGTCGTGCTGGCGGGCAAGAACGCGGAGTTCGGCCGCAACCGCTGGCAGGATATCGGAGTCGTGCGTGAACCGCAGAAAGTGAAGCTCCGTTTGAAGGCCGTCGAGGGGGGCTGCGCCTGCGTGGACTTGCTCCGGCTCACGCCCATTCGCGACACCGATCTGGCGCGGGCTGGTGAGAAACGATGGGACCGTTTCACCGTCGAGTGGGAAGCCGCGACAGCTCAGCGCCCTTGGCTGGAATCGGTGAAGATCGTGCCCGCCGCGGGCGACGGTGTCGAGTCGCTGCCCCAGGAGCCGTCTGCGGGGTTCGCGCACGGCCGCCAGGTGCGTTTGGCTCGGAAGCCACTCCCCGTGCTCGATGCGAGCGACGGCAGCTACTTTCCCTCGGCAGCGGAGGGAGCATTCCGCATCGAGCTGGCCCACGATTACGGACTGACGCTCACGACGGAGCTGCTGCGTCGCGAGCCCATCGTGTGGCTCAAGTACCTGGGCATCTTCGCCTGCCAAGATGGCGATTTCGCCTCGCAGCGAGCGCAGCGTCGAGGCCCTCGCGGAGCGAGTGCAGGCAGCGCGACAGGAACCATTCCGCTCGACCGCGGAGAAGTACCGCGCGCTGTTGGGTTACGACGAAGCACGGCCGGGTCAGGACGACCGGGCCTTCGCCTATGCTTACACAATCGATCGTCCGCCGGCCCCGCGGGTTACGGAATCGCTCGCGACCATGCCCGAGGTTGACTATTCGTATTTTCTCCATCGTGTCGAAGACCCCAAGCACCGCCGCATGTTCCTCGGCTGGCCCAACGTGTGCCAGGAATTCTACGTCTTGTCGAACGGCGCGATCGGAGTCAGCTCTGGATCGAGTCAAGGAACCGGCCATCCGCCGGCGGAGCACTTTGTGGTGCAGTTTGGGGCCGGTGAAATACCCATGTTCAAGGATCACGGCGATCCTTCAGTCACGCAAGAGATCGAGGACGGCTATCACATCATCGTTCACACGAAGTGGAAAGCTGCCGACGCCGCGATTGGGTCCGCCGCGCTGGCCTATCCTCTTGTGGGCGAAGATGTCCGCACCGGCTACGAACCGCTCGCCGCTTTCGTACGCGTGGCGCACTGCGCCAAGGGGAAGCTGCCGTTGTGGCTGAAAATCCGCCCGGATCGCTGGGGCGGCCCAGAGAAACCGCTGGCCGGGCTCGCCGCCGCGCGGGTCGAATCGTCCTGCCTGATCGCCGGCGACCGCACGGTGCTCGGCGTAGCCGCGGCCAAGGCGACGATCGCCGCAGAGAGTGATCAGGAGGTGCTGCTGAAGCTGGAGCCTCAGCAGGAGCATGTTGATCTGGTGATTCCATACATCGCCGTCGACAAAGCCTTAGTCACACGCGCGCTTGACCTGGGCTTCGATGAAGTCACGTCGCGGACCAAGAGGTACTGGGACAGTCGCTTGGCTGCCGGGGCGATCGTCGATACGCCCGATCCGGTTGTCAACAATCTCTACAAGACCCTGTTACCACGCACGCTCGTCTGCGGAGACCTGGATGTGCAGGGTGATCATGTCTTGAAGACGAGTCCTATCATCTACGATGCGGTTTGGCTACACGCTACTGCCTACGGGATTGAGGGCTTAGTGCGCCGCGGCCACTTCCGCGAGGCCCGCCAGTATCTCGAAGCGGCCTTCCACTGGCAGGGCTCGCAGGCCTCCGACGCCAAGACCTATACGACGTGGAAGGGCTTTTTCAACGCCCCACCGCGGTATACCGCTTTGTTGTGGATTAATTTCCATGGCTGGATGCAGTGGGCCGCGGCACGCTACTTTGTCTTCTCCAACGACATGCCGTGGCTCGAGGAGAAGATGCCGGCGCTCATCGAGAGCCTGGAGTGGACCGCCTCGCAGCGCCGCTTGACGATGCACGATAACCCCGACGGCACGCGACCGGACAACTACGGCTGGCTGCCTCCCGGCCGAGTGACCGACGGATCGGCCGGCACCAGCACGTTCAGCGACTGCATCAACTGGATGGGCTTCAACGAGCTGACGCGACTACTGGAGCGAATTGACCACCCGCGGGCCGGCGAATTTCGAACTGTGGCCGATGATTATCGCGCCTGCATTCTCCGCGGGCTTCGCCGGGCCATCAGTCGCCGCGAGCCGGTGCGATTGAACGACGGGACGTTTGTTCCCTTTGTCCCCGGTTACCTCGAATCGGCTGGGCACGAGGAGACGATGTGGTACGCAGCGGTGGTCGACGGCGCTCTGGAAGGCATTCTCGACTCAGGCATCATGCCTCCCGGCGAACCGATGGAAGACTGGGTCCTCGGGAACCTCGAAGACAACCTCTTCGTGATGGCACCCAATTTGGCTGACGAGGCATACTTTCTCGGCCATGGATGCGCCTATCTTCGCCGCGACCAGTCGCAGCACGCGATCTACACGCTGTCGAGCGTCACGGCCTCGCACATGTCGCGGCAAACGCTCACCACGTTCGAGCATCGTTCGTGGGGAGCCGGCCGCGTGTACGACCTGGCGCCCTGGCCCCTGGGCTACTACACCCGGATGCTCGCCGGCATGCTCGCCTGGGATGAAGGGGACAACGAGCTGGTCTATTGCCGTGCGACGCCCCGCGCGTGGCTCGACCCGGGCAAACGGATTCACGTCGAGCGGCTCCAGACGCGCTTCGGCCCCACCTCGCTCATGCTGGCGGCCCAACCGGATCAGATTGAAGGGGAGGTAGTGCTTCCTCGGCGATTTCCGCCGAAGTCCGTCCGATTGAACCTGCGGGCCAACGGCAAGTTCACCTCGGTCTGGCTGAACGACGAGCCGGCTCCGTACGATCCAGCCACGGACACGGTCGTTCTGCCCATTGCGGCGCCGCGTGTTCGCATTCGTGCCACCATCGATCGTGGAGGGCCGGTGCCGTAGGACACCTATTGCTAAGCCGCCGCACAGTGTGCTGATCCTGACCTCAACGAAGGAGTATCTCATGAGATGGCCGGGCCGCAGCATCACGAATCCCGACACTGCCTTTCGGTCGAACAAGCACCAACCGCTGTTGAAATACTCCTCGCTCCCAGTTCCGTGGTAGCTCGGGGGCCAGCCGTCTTCATCCGTCCAGATCATCCAATCTCCTTCGCCCCACCAGTAGCCGGATTCGTAGGGCCAATCGACGGTCAGCATCACGCCGACGTATTTGCCTCGCCCTTCCCTTTGAAGAACCACTTGGCCGGGAACCTTCTGAGGGCCGAATACGGGCGTCTTGTCAGTTGCCGCTGGCGATTCGGTCCAGGTTGCGTGAAAACGTCCCCAGTTGGTCGGGATTCGTTCGAGCGGTTCGACATCGAGTCGCACACGCAAGCTCTCAATCCGCTTGCCCGACTGGTTCTCGATGGTCAGCATGGCCCCGCTGGCAAACGGCATGGGGAACCGGCAATAGGCTTCCGTCTCAGTCACTCCAAGCAGCAGGGAGTTGAAGGCTGAAGGATAGTCCACATAGGGCAAGTCCTTGAGAGGTTTCCTATCGAGGACAGCCGCCTTCGAGGTGAACCAATTCCCATGACCACTGTACGCGTGGCCGAAGAAATGCCCTATCGGCACGTCCACACTGGGTTTGGCGGCTCCATCCCATCGGATCTGCATCCTCGTGCCTCGCAGCGCTTCGGGCGTAGCGGGTTCAGTGCTGATCCGCATTTGGCGGATCACCCCCGCGTCGGAGAGATCAATGCTCACCGCCTGCCCCGGCTCCACGGCAGCAGTCTGGTCCATTGACCACTTGGTTGGTTCAGTGGGCGGCTTCGATTCCGCCTCCAGCCATGCCTGGGCCGTGGAATCGACCTCCTTCTTCTCGGCTTCACTGGGCGGCCACGCCAGACTCTTGACATTTACCGAGTCGGGGTATCGGGTGTAGGCAATCTGCCAGTAGTTGCTCCACGCGGCGTCATGCCAGTCCGGTTTGCCGAACCCCTCGTTGACCAACTGGACAAGGCAGTGCTTCTCGAACGGAATCGGGAACAGCGTACCGGGATAGCTTTTGTGAAACACCAGCGGATACGGGAACGGACCCTCGGAGTCGTTGAAGAACTCCAGAATCGGCATGTCGAAAGTCGGTGTCTGGCTGTGATCGAGGAAGACCTGAATCCGTGTACCCGCCTGTTGCTCGCTGCGGACACCCACGAATATTCGGTGGATGCAGCCGGGGCCTGCGGCATCGAGGAGGATGTTGCGGCCAGGGCGATCCGCTGTTGGTTTCACGATGTTCTTGTAGTCCGTGCCGTCGCCATTGCCACCACTGCGATCCCAGGTACTCGACATGGCGGTGTGCGATGCCTCCAGTTCCGGCAGGTGGTCTACTATGCGGAGGCGATTGAGGAAGAATGCCAAGTCACGAACCGATGTTTGATCCTGTGCTTCAGTCGTCGAAACGAAGATAGCAACCAACGTCAACCCACACCCAGCAATTCGTTTGAACACTGTCGTGGCCCTTCCAATGTGCTTGGCGTTTGGTCGAGAACACGGGGTCGAGGAAGAAATCTGCCTCGAACTCTGCATCCGTCAGCGGAAGCACTCGCAAGTCACGCTTGACGAATACGGCTGATTTACCCAGCTTCAGTTTGTCACTCCACCTGGGCGGTCTCGCTGGTCCGACGGACGCGCCTACCGTGGCATTCGCACCATTCCAACCGTCCCATTTTCAACGATTCTCCCGGATGCTGCAAGCATTTCCCGCTACCTGCGCTCGGCGTCCCACGGTGGGGCCTTACTGGCGAGCGAACATCAACTTCAAGTTTGCTGCCAGCTGGTGGGTCAATTGGGTCCCAGAGGCTGTCGGTTCCTCGCCTTCTTGCTCGAACTCGAACATCGGACGACCGATTTCCCAGTAGGTGGTCGTGATGATGAAATTGACCGCACGGCAATAGCACCAGCGGCTACGGTCCGTGGTTCTGCACGGCAGTCGCACCGTGCGCTGCACGACGATGGTCACCCTGCGACTGCCTATCGAACGTTCGCGATGCCAGCCGGAAAGAGCTTATCCGCATCGGCGAATTCCAGGAGCTGCACGAAGTCCGATCGTTTCGAAAATGCGCACCAATGTGATGGAGATCGAGTTCGGCCGCGCGGATGGCGTGAAGCAATTCCGCTGAAGAAAGTTCGATTGATCACACCTCTCGCTCGGTGCAGTGGAAGTCGTCACCCGTTCACCCATCGGCGAATGCTGCAGGACGGTCTTCGAACATCGCCAAAAGGCGAGTAACCATCGGTCGCTAAACGGTGAGCCATGCGAGCATTTTTGATGCGCACGGCTTCACGAAGCGGGGCGATTTTCTGATGGGCGCGATCGAGTTCTGGCGCAATCGGACGCGGCCGTTCATACTGTCGACGGCCCAGCTCCGCGAGGACACCGCTTCCTTCTGGGCCAGGGAAATGACATGCAGCACAGCGGAGCGAACATGCTTGATCCAGCCCTTTGGAAGAGTGATTCGGAGCGATTTTCTGCTCGGCATCGCCGTCGCCGTATCGTTCCGGTCGATCTGGCAGACAACGCGATAAAATCAATTACACCAACATGTTGGGACCACGCAAAGGCCCGTGAGAGAATCGCTGGACCACCCCAGCGGAGTGACACCTTACTTGTGGCAATGATGAGGCGGTGGATGAGCAGCCTGAGAGTATTAGGCCGAACACCAATCCCCTTTTACGACCCGGCGCAGTCGGATAGGGTTAACTTGATCCGTGTTGGAGAACGCTTGTCCCCCTGGAGGACGCTCATGAGCCACCGCATCACACGACGCAGATTTGCCACGGCCGGGGCGGCTACTGTGGCCCTGGGACTTCCGGTGCTGGACAGCGGGCGTTTCGCCCCGGCGGGTGAACCTGGCAGGTGCATTCCTGCCGAATTGTCCGCGCAGAGCGTGCGGCCTTACCAACTCATGTGCGTCATCTGCCGGATCGGCGCGGGCTGTCGCAGCGACCTGGGCGATTCGCGATTGACGGCGATTCTCCAGGCCGTTCGGCAGGATCCCAAGCTGCCCCTGTCGCTCCGCTGCAACGTGGATACCGTGTACCGCTATCAGAATCCCGGACACGCGGACGACAGCGGCGAGGGAGAGCTCTTCAACGCGAAGCGCGACCTGGACATCGTCCAGAAGTTGGGCCTGGTGCCTGGCGATATTCGGCCAGCCATCGACATGTTCGAACGTGTCTTGGCCCAGATTCCACAGTCCCGCGGCATCTGCGGGTATGGCCCGCAAACTTCCGACACGTGGCGTGGCTGCTCGCAGGCGGAAAGCGGTAATTACGAAAAGGGCCGCGAACTTGGGATCAACGCCCTCATCCCACCGCGTGATGCTCAGGAAAAGACGCAGTACAAACAAACGTCGGCAGCCGCCATCTACCAAGCGCCCGCACTTCAGATCCGGCCGCACCACCTGCTCTGCATGAGCTGTTTTCACGGCGGTCAAGACCGTCTCGCTCCGATTGAGGAAGATAATCTGTTCGAAGCGATTGACGTGATTCAGCAACAACCAGACATCCCGGTGATGCTGATCGCCGGAGTGTGCATGATCTGTCCGCCCTGTGGCAAGTACGACCCCGCGAACAAACTCTGCGTAGGCGGCCGAAGTATGGCTTTGCGCGACCAGAAGAAGGACTTGGACGTCTTGCAGAAGCTGGACCTGAGTTATGGCGATACGCTGCCGGCCCGCCAGCTCTTTCAACGGCTGTACGAACGCATCCTGTCGACCCGCGAGATTTGCGGTTACGGCGACGGAGAAACCCGCGCCACGGAATGGAGTATCTGCGGTAGCGCGGAACAAGGCGACGCCTATCAGAAGGCTCGCGCGGTGCAGTTGGGAATCAGGCCCTGATGGAGAAGTTCCAGAGGATTATTCCAGCCACTAGCCGGCGCCGTCTGTCCGAGTCTTTGGAGACCATTCATGTCCGCCATGCCTTCCCTGGGCTCAAACGACTCTGCTGTCAAGGGGACACTCCAAGACCCGCCGTTTCGATTCCAGGAAATGCACCTGGAGCTGACCACCGCCTGCAACTTTCGCTGTGAGTTCTGTCCTCTCAGCGAACTGGGACGACCGGCTGCTCGGTTAGAATATGAAATTGTCGCTCGTCTCCTTCGTGAGTGTGTTGAGCAGAAACTCACTCGGCAAACCACTTTCCACCTGATGGGAGAGGCATTGCTTCATCCACAATGCGTGGACATTCTCGGGTTGTGCCGCGACCTGGGAATTCGCACACGACTCGTCACCAACGGTTCCCTTTTCCACGAGGACAAGTTCTCGCGGATGTTCAAGTTGCTCGATCGCCTGGATATCAGTTTTCGCACCTTAAATGACATGGAATTGCAGGTATGTTCGAATAAACTCACCTTCCAGCAATACCTGGAAAAGCTATTGGCGACAGTCCGCCTTCGTGACGGGATGCACGACAGCACTACCACGGTTCGGATTCGCGTCTTTGTAGCTCCCCACACGATTCCGTCGTTGAGGACCCTTTGCGAATCGCTAAAGGTCGATCCGGATCTCGTTGGCGGGCTGGAGTCAGCCAAGGTGCCGTCCTACGAGGAGATACGCCTGACGCCATGGCTTAGCTTCCTCTGCGAACGCAAACTAGATTGGCTGAACAGAGCGAAGCGTTTTCCGTCTTCGTTTGGCAACTGTAATGAATTTGAAATCGGCTTCGCTGTGCTGGCGAGTGGTGATGTGACCACATGCTGCTGGGATGCCCACGGCGGAAATGTCTTAGGGAATGTAGAGCATCAGTCCCTGAGGGAAATACTTTTCTCGCAGGAGGCCGAGGCGTTTCGCAGGTCATTTCGTCGTCACAAATGTCCTACGGAAACCTGTTCACGATGCCTGGGACGTCCCACTCTCGCCAAGAGCATCGCATACCAGGCATTAGTCCTGCTCAATCGCCGTTAAGGAGGTGCTTGCGCCAGCCCAGGCAGGCTCGCATCCCGCCCTGCCGGTGCCATCGCACTGGCTCAGCCACTGTCTTCATGCCTTGCTTACTTCAGGCGTTCGAGTTCCGCACCTGCAACAGGGTGCTGCGGAAATTGCCGGAGCACCCAGAGAAACTGCTCACGAGCCAAAGATGTACGACCTTGTCGGGCGAGCACCTGTCCCAGATGGAGTCGTGCATCGACTGAATTCGGATTGATCCTGAGCGCTTGCTGGAACTGTACTTGCGCCTCGTCCAATTTCTGTTGTTCGGCCAGCAGAATACCCAACTGGTTGTGGGCCAAGAAGTGTTGCGGCTGGCTGGCGATCGCACTTCGGTAGTGCCGGATCGCGTTTTCCGCTTCGCCGCGACCATCATAAATGACGGCTAGGTTGTAGTGGACATCGCCAAATTGCGGATTGACCGCCAGGGCTGTGAGGTAGTAAGTCATCGCCTGATCCTGATCTCCCTTGGCGGCGTGGGCAAATCCGAGCGAAGCATTCACCGAGGCGGCATACTCGGGGTTCAGCTCGCGCGTCCGTTGATAACAGCGAATCCCTTCGTCGAATTCTCCGCGACGCACGTAGGCGTTGCCGGCCTGATACTGTGTTTCCGCGTCGTTTGGCTCGAGCTGCAGGTGCGCAACGCCAAACCGTCCGCTTCCTCTTTCTTGCCGGCCCAGCTCAAGACTTTCGACAGGTTGCGCAAGGCCGCGCTGTGCTCCTTGCGGTCCACTCGCGCCATTACCCGGTCGGTCACGGTGGCTCAGCACACCCGGTTCCAGCTCGGTGGGCGACGCGACGATGCCGGCATCCCGCATGGATGCGATCAGCAACGAGGCGAGGTCCCGGTAACCTTCAATGGTCAGATGCACATGATCGAGGAACAAGTTCTCGCCAGGGATACCGTTGGGGGACGCGCGGTCGACGTATTCGGCGAAGTCGACGTGCAGCGTCCTCGTTTCCGCGGCCACTCGGCGAACGGCCTGCAAGAGCTCGTTAGGTGCGCAACGGACAAATGTCCTCCTGGCGCCTGCCACGAAATCCTCTCGCGCCGCTGCCGCTTGCCCCAGGGCAAGTCGGATACGGGCGCGAAGATACAACGAGTCAGCATATCTGGGGTCGATGTCAACAGCCCGATTGACCGCACGCATCGCTCCCTCCAGGTCGCCGGACTTGAACAACTCGTCGGCACGCGCACGAGAGCTCTCCCATTCTCGCTGAAGGGCCGCGGTCCAATCCCCGCGGTGTTCGCTTTTGAATGGCGAGCAATTTGACAGGTTCGAGGCCGGTGTCACGAGGATCACCTCGGCGCCGGCGAGCCTGGCCATGTCGACCATCCGCCGCAAATTGAAGTCGTAGTGCGCGACGATGTTCGTCCGCAGTTCGTCGTCACGATGATAAACCTCCGGGCCCAAAGCGCTGTCCAAGAGCGTGTTGACCTCGCTGGGCAAGAGGTTCGGCCGGCTGCGAAGATCCTGAGGAGCGATGTTGCGTTCGGGGCCTTTGACCAACCGTCTCATCAAGGTATACGTGCGCGTATGGCTCAGAACGTGATCCAGCCGCGCCGCCGTGCCGGGTGTGTCGGCTAGGTCGCCATAGGTGCGTGCCTCCAGAAACTCGTTGTGTCCCGAGTAGATCACAAAGAGATCGGGATCATATTCCAGCAGTTCTTGCATCACGTTCGCCACGCGATAGCTGGCATAGCTGATCCCCCCCGCATTAATCACTTCCCATTGTCGATTGCCGTCCACCTCCGGAAGCAGCTCGCGGAGCCAGCCGGCGAACGACGTCCGGTCGTCGTACGGACGGCCATACGTCGTCGAGCCCCCCAGACAAAAGACTCGATATGCATTGGCAGCTTTCTGCCTGGCAAACCGCTGCTGATTAAACCACTTCGTCTTGTTGGGGGCCGTGACCAGCTGTAACGTCCCGTCGGGACCAGTGGTTTCGACAAAGAGCGGATTCAGCCCAAAGAAACCTACGTAGGGATCGTCTTCGTAGAGGATCGGTTGCCAGCCAGCGATCATCAGGATTAACTCGAGTGCCAGAAAGAACAGCACCGTGACGATCAGCGAGAACTGTAGTTTCTTGACTACGCTCAACGGGGACCGCGACCTGGGAACCTCAGTGGCTGGTGATGGGCGGGGAGATTTCGTCAACTTTCGACGGTGGCGCGTCACAACATACCTCCGAGTGAGGAACGACAAGCTCCCTTACCGGCTAATCTTTTTCCTGGCCAGCTGCCTGGTCTGTCACGTCGTTGCCGGGTGCTGCCGGCGGACCGGCCCGTAACGCCTCACGGGCGGCGACATGATTTGGATTGAGGGCGGTGGCGGCGGAAAACCAGGAAACTGCCAGATCCTCTCGTTGCAACTCGCGGGCCATGACGCCCAACTGATAACGGAGTTCCGCGTTGCCGGTATCGACTGAGGCTTGCGCGTGTAGATCCGCAAAACGGCTCCGCAGGTTGCGAAATCGTTCCGCCTCCTTGGATTGCTCCAATGCTTGCTCGCTCCGGCCAAGTCGGGTGTAGGCTTGTGAGAGTTTGTAATGGACACGGAAGTCGACGGGATGCAGTTCCGCGGCCCGCGCGAGTGTGGCGGCCGCCTCTTCCACGGATCCTCGTGAGAGTTCGATGGTTCCCTTTAGCAACAGTGCCTCGAGATGGTCCGGCGCCAGACGCAGTGCTTCGGCGACCAACGTGGCGGCCTCGGTGGCGTTGCCTTGCTCGAATTGTGCCTCGGCCTGCATTGCCAGGACATCCGCCGACACGGGGCATTGTGTTAAAATGTCGCCCAACTGCTCGAAGTGTCGCGTTTTCAGCAGGCACGTTGCCAACTCCATAAGCACCTCTTCCCGCTCCGGCAGGTCAGGGTCGCGCCGTAACGTTTCCTGGTATTCCGTGATTGCCGTCTCGTACCTTTCCATATCCTTATAGATCAAGCCGATCAGGCGGTGCGGGCGAGGATCGTCCGGCGACTGTTGCGAAACGATCCGCAACTGCGCGACAGCTTCTTCGCTGGTACCGATGTCATAGAGCACGGCTGCCAGTCTCCGGTGCGCATCGGTCAACGAGCTATCTTGCTCCACGGCCGACGACAGTGCCTTAATCGCTTCTTGGAACTGTCGATTGCGATAGAGAGCTTCACCCGCCAGCATATTGGCCATGGGTGCGGTTCGCGGATCCTCCAGAGCACACTGCAACTCGGCGACCGCCTCTTTCAGTCGTCCGCTGCGCAAGTGAATAAAACCGTCCAGCACATGCGTTTGCGCCTGAGTTGCCGCCAGCCCAGCGAGGGCTTCGGCCGCGACTTGCGCCGTCCCCAGATCTCCTTGACGCGCGGCTTCGATGCCGCTGCGATATATCTGTTCGTACCCTGGGGGAGCGAATAAACTCCTGAAGAGGATGACGCCGGCCACCGACAACAGAAGGATCAGTACGAGGCCTGCCGCGAGGAAACGGCTACGACCAGGGGGCGGAGACGGACATTCAGCAGCGGGTTGTGTCATAAGTAAACAGACCTCATGCGATGCATTATAGCTGTGTCCACCGTCGTGCCCAATATCGTCGCGCCTAATATGACACCCGTGCGCCATTGCCGACCCCGCACGGCAGAACTATCATGAACCACGACGACGACATGGAATCTTGCCGCCGAAGCCACAGTGGCCGCAAACGACACAACCGAGAACGACATAGCCGAAATCAGCTGCCTGGGCAGGCAGCGAGGGGACGCCGACAGCCTCGGGCGAGTTCGGCTCCCGCGCGACGCTTCGCTGACTGGTTGTCTGAACGAAACGCAGCTCTGACCGCCAAGGGGGGGCGGAGCCGTCATGAGGTGGGTATCCCGGTGTCGAACGAACCGCTTGAAATGCCGGCAGGTCACTCCCAACCAGCCGATGGATCATCCGCCCAACACGTGGTCTGCCGTCGGCAACGCTCCCGTATCCATTTCGTGCTGCGAGCAGTCCTGCTGTCGGCGGTCATCCTGCCGCTGATGGTGTTCTGGAATCCCCTGGCCATCCTGTATCGGCAATCTCTCGCACGCATGTTGCTGGCCCGACGCCATGATGCAGCGGCCCTGGAACCTTTGAGGGCCGCGTTGCGGGGTGATCTGGAGAACCCGAAAACGCTGCTGTTGCTGGCCCGTGCGCACCGGCGACTGGGCAACCTGCCTCGGGTCTCACTGCTGCTGAACCGGGCCGAGACGCTAGGAGGTGATGCGCGGCGAATCGAGCGCGAGCGGCTGTTGACGCTGGCTCAGTCCGGGCGTCTGAGCGAGGCGGAGCCTTTTTTGCCGGACTTACTGCTGAATCCGGATGAGGACGGCCCCGACATTTGCCAAGCTTTCGTGCAAGGATACTTCGCCAATCTGCGCAGTGGTGATGCCGTGCGGTTGCTCGACGTATGGCAGCAGTCCTATCCGAACGATTCGCAAGTCTATTTCATGCGGGCCTACTTGATGCAGAGCATGGACGACACGAAGCAAGCCGCGGAGTTGTATCGACAAGGGTTGGAGCTGGCTCCGGACCAGACCGTCATGCGTCGACGGCTGGCCGAAGTGCTGCTGGAAACCGGCCAGCTGGAAGACGCGGAGGCCGAGTTGTCGATTTGCGTGAAGCAGGCGCCGGAAGACGCGGAAATCGGTTTTGTGTTCGCGCAGAGCGCGTACAAACGGGGCGATCTCGAACTGGCGACAGCGCGGCTGAGCGCGATGCTCCAACGGGCCCCTGACCATTTCAAGGCGCGCCGACTGAAGGGCCAGCTGGATCTCGCCCAGGGAAAACTGGAGGAGGCACTCCCGGAACTCGAAGCGGTTGTTCGTCAACGACCTTACGACCTGCCGGCCCGCGAAGCGCTCGGTAGAACATTGCGGACGCTCGGCCGCAACGACGAAGCCAAGTCGCACTTCGATTTCGTCACTCAGGGTGAACAGGCTAACAGTCGCGTGAGCCGCCTGATCCGGAAATCGATCGAAGATCCTGCCGACGCGGAAGTACGGTACGAGATCGGTGCCTTTCTCCAGCAATACGGCCCGCCGGAAGACGCGGCCCGCTGGATGCAGAGCGTCCTCGAGTTGCAGCCCGACCACCCGGGCGCCCATCGGGCCCTGGCGGATTACTACGAAGCGCAAGGAGACGCGGCCGGTGCAGCTTTCCACCGGCAACGCGCGGCGACGGACCGGCAGACGCCATGACCACGATTTACCCAACCTGGTCTCCTCGCGTGGTCCTGTCGACGGCATCCGTTCTGGTGGCTGTCATTTCCATCGCCGGCTGCCAGAACAAGGCAACAACCGGTTCTGGAGCACACTTGGATGAAGCCCACTCGTCCGCTTCCCCCAGCGAGTCCTCGGCAGCCGTGAGCGTCGCTGGGCCGCTCGAATTGGTCGACTGGACCGACCGGTCCGGGATCGACTTCGTGCACTCCGACGGCAGTTCGGGCAAACGGTACATTATGGAAACGGTCAGCTGCGGGCTGGCGCTGTTCGATTATGACGGGGACGGTCTGACCGATATCTACTTCTGTAACGGTGCGCCGCTGCCGGGCGGCGAGTTGTCGACGCCCCAACCGCGGCACGCGTTATACAAGAATCTGGGCGGACTGCGGTTCCGCGATGTCAGCCAGGCAGCGGGCATTCAATGCACCGCCTTCGGCCTGGGAGTCGCGGTGGGCGACTACGACAACGACGGCTACAGCGACATCTATCTGAGCAACTTCGGTGCCAACGTGCTCTACCACAACAACGGCGATGCCACGTTCACCGACGTGACCGCCGCGGCCGGAGTCGGTGGAGGCGATCGAGTGGGAGCCGGCGCCTGTTTCCTCGATATGGATGGCGACGGCGACCTGGACTTGTTCGCGGCGAACTACGTGCGTTTTTCCGAGTCGATACACCGAGCCCCGCTCCGCCGCGGCAGGACGGTGTATCCCGGTCCTCTGGACTATCCACAGGAACACAACTCGTTGTTCCGCAATGACGGCGATGGATGCTGGACCGACGTCAGCCAAGCTTCCGGCGTGGCGGCAGTTGGGGGCACGGGGATGGGGACCGTCTGTGGCGACTTTGATCTGGACGGCGACACCGACATTTACGTGGCCAATGATGAGATGGCGAACTTCCTCTACCAAAATGATGGCCACGGCTCGTTCCACGAGGATGGCGTGTTTGCGGGCGTGGCTTACGACGGTATCGGATTGGCGCACGGCAGCATGGGTGCCGATTGCGGAGACTTCGACAATGACGGCCTGCCAGATCTGTTTGTGACCGCCTACCAATCCGAAATGGCCACGATGTATCGCAATCGCGGCGACGGGTTATTCCAGGACGTGACACGACTCACCAACGCCGGCGATGGCACGTCGGCGAACGTGACCTGGGGTTGTGGCCTCGTCGATCTGGACAACGACGGTGACCGGGATCTGTTCGTCGCCTGCGGGCACCTGGACGATCGCGACGAAAACACCGTGTATCGCGCGCCGAATCTGGTGCTCAAGAATCTACTGGTCGAAACGGGCCGAGCACGTTTCGACAACATCTCGCGGCAGTGTGGTAACGGTCCGCAAGTGTGCGCCAGCAGTCGCGGGGCGGCCATCGACGATCTGGACAACGACGGTGACCTGGATGTGGTGGTCTTGAATTCCCGTCAACGTCCCACGCTCCTCAAGAACCTGCTGCGGGAAAAGAGTGATTCTTGCCACTGGCTGCAAGTCCAGCTGCGTGGCCGTCGAACGAATCGTGACGGTGTCGGTGCTCACGTGCGTCTGGTCGCCGGTGGACTGACGCTTGTCGATGAAGTCCATAGTGGCCGCGGTTACCAGAGCCATTGGGGCACACGGCTCCACTTCGGGCTCGGACGACACGAGCGTGTGGATCGCATCGAGGTGCATTGGCTTGGTGGCGACACCGACGTGCTGGCCGATGTTGCCGCCGATCAATGCCTCACCATCCTTGAATCGGCGGCGACCACCGAAACGGACTGAACGCGATCTCCAAAACGCATGCAAGACCGTACGGATGTGGCCGCACTTCAGCCTGCCCGCCGTTTCCCCTTGCGCCAGCTTCCCAGGGGAATCAGCACTCCCAGCGTCACCGTGATCATGAGCAGGTAGAACGCCAGAGCCACCAAGTGCGCCTCCGCCTCGCGTACCGAACCGGCACCCGGAATCGCGACTTCCGTGTGCACGTTGGGCAACATCAGGCTGCAGATGAGGGGAAAGAGAAAGGCCACCAGGATACCGGCCATCAGGCCAGAAACAACGTTGGTCCCCGCCCCGCGGACTCCCCCGACCACCAGTCCCACCGCGGCCGCCACCCCAATGCCAAACAGTCCCAACATGCACGCCTGGGCGAGAACCGTGCGTGTGACAGGGACCGAGAACTTCGCCACGAAGAGTTGTTGCGTGAGGAACTGGCCCAGCGCGCCACTCAAGCCCGCCACGATCGTGGCCAGCACGACTCCGGCCACCAGTCGCCCGACCACGCCTCCGGAAAAACGCCGGACGGCTGCCTCGCCAACGCCCATCAACAGGCTCATAAAAAAGCCGAGTGAGCCCATGAACACGACGGCGTTGAGTAGGCGGCACTGCAGGGTGGATGCCTCGCGAGCCACGGCAATCTCCGGCGGCGGAAACGGCACCCTCAATTCAGCCGGCACATCGAAGAGCGGCAACACAGTCAACGCGACAGCCGCCGCCAGCGTCCCGGCGGCGAGCGCCAGGATCAGAGATCGCACCAAGGCGAGTCCCGCCGAAGATGGCTGGCTCTTGGCTGACGAAGACGTTGGGGATGGGTCCACAATCTCAGCAGCGTCGACTTCCGGATCCATCGATTCACCTCCTACAGGCGAGAAACGTTGGCAGAATGCCCTCTTCGCTTCGCGAGCACATGAAGCTTGACCAGATGACGGGCGACATTATACCGTGCTGCCAACAGGATCACAACATATGGCGGCTCTCGACACCGCTGTTCTGGCGTCAAGGCTCCGGCAGCACCACCGCCGCGTCACCGGGCCATCGAGACCAGTCGGCATCGCTGTCGGCACGAAGCTGCGGGGGGAATTCCCGCGCATGGCCTGACGTGCCGCCGGAAGCGGGGCTCGGTCTTCCGGCGATAGTGGACCGTTGTACTGCCGCAGGGCCTCCCAAATCGACAGCTGCTGACCCAGTTGTGCCAGTTGGAATAATGCGACATCGGATGTGTGCTCCGAGCCTTCCTGGAAATGACTCAGGTAGCGCTCCTGGACGAATTGCAGCCAGTTTTCACCGGACAAATATTCTGCGCCGAGCTGTCTGGTGACCCGTCGTCGCCCGGCGGCCAATTCCAATCGCATGTTCGCCAACGTATTGACAGGCCCGCCGGCATCCTGCGTCGTGCCGAGGTACAGCATCCCCACTCCCTCCACGTGGCGCATAAGTGGGTCCCGCACGTCACCCTGGCGGCGCAGTGCTTCGCAACGCGCACCAATGGTCGACCAATCCAGCTCGCCATCACGCAGTCCGACCAACGCCAGAGCCGGGTAGCGACAGTCGAAAGTGTTGCGAAACAAGTACGCGCGGGGGAATACCTGGCAAAATGTGTCGCGAATCATGTCAAAGTGTTCGGGCGTCAGTTGGTAGGCGGCCAGCCACTGACAAAACACGCCTCCTGCTCGCAACGCTGCGCGCACACTACGAAAATGCTCAACACTATACAAACGAGCTTCACCGGCGGCCCAGGGTAGCAGCAAGTCTCCGACCACGACATCAAATTCGCCGGGCGAAGCCGCCAGGTACGTGCGGGCATCTTCCACCACGACCAGCGCCCGATGGCTGCGCGTGATGTCGTGATTGAACGAGCCAAAGTGCTGGTCGGCGGCCAGTACCACGAGGGGCGAGAGTTCCACTGCCGTGACACCCGCCACCTCAGTGTGCTCCAAGGCAGCTCCTGGTGTAATCCCCGTGGCCAGTCCGATGCAGGCCACACGTCGCGGGTCGGGATGCAGGACCAAGGGGAGATGGGTCAAACGCTCTTGATCGTAGCGGAACTTGGTTCCACCCAGCACGTACTGGTTCGACATCACAATGCGACGGCCCATGTTCGGGGAATCCACAACGGCTACCGTACCCTCCCGGCCGCTGCGTTGGTCGACGATCAGGACCCCGGCGGGATTCACCAAGGGCAGCCAAGAAAGCGGCCCCAGCGTCGTGACCACGATGGTGGCAGTGAGACCGAGCGGCCAGGCCAGTGACCTGACGGTGCGCGGACTGCGCAGCAGTGCCCAGGCCAGCGCGGCAACGGCATAGAAAATGGCGACAATTCCCATTGCCTGATGGACCCCGACGGCCGGCAAGAGAAATCGGTATGTCGCCTCGGCGCCGAGCAGACCACCCAGTCCGTTGACCGCCAATAACCAGCCCCAACGGCGTCCATACGGGTCTTGACCGACGGCTCCCAACCAACCCAGTACTGCGGGGAAAACCAAGCCGGCCAGCAGCACCGCCGGTCCCAACGCCACCAGTGTCACGCTCAGCAGCGTGGTCACGAACATGAACAGTGTGTCTTTTGGCCCGAGATCGACCCACTGGACCAGCTGGAAAAAAAATAGCGGTGCCGTGACGATGCAAATCGCCGCACCCAGCAAACCGGTCGAAATCACTTGCTGCGGGCCGCCCACACGCGTGATCAGCCACGGGACGACCAGCGCGGCAAGTCCCAGCAGCAGGACCACCACGGTCAGCACGGCCGTCGGTGCGTAGAAAGACAACGGCGCCGCTAACGCGACCAACTGCAACGCCAGCACTTCAAAGGCCAGGATTCCCGTACCGGACACGCCGGCGACCGCCAACGCCGGCAAGAAAATGGGCCAGAAAACGGCTTGCTCTCGACACGCAGCGTCGTCGGCTGACGCCGTTGGTGGGCATCGCGTATCGAGCGCCAGACACCCCACTGCAACGAGTAGATTCAAGGCGATGGCCAGCAGCATTGAGCCGCCAGCGCCGACCAGGTGCAAAGTCAGCAGGGACACGGTGCCGAGGCCCAACACGCCACCGAGTGTGTTGATCGCGTAGAGCCACACGCCGTGACGGGCCAAGTGGAACTGGCCGCGCAGCACTGCACGGGCCATCAAGGGCAAGACCATACCCATGCAAAACGCCGGCGGAAAGATCACTGCCGCCGAGAGCAATAACTTGGTCGCGGCGCCCTGCCATGCAAACAAACGTGCGGCACCCAAGGCGGGCCAGATCCAGCCGCTCCACTGCGGTAGATACAACGCGGGCAACGCCAGCACCGCAACTCCACACTCAGCCAGTGCCACGGCTCAGCCACGGCCGCCGCACGCGGCGCAGTAGCAGCGGCGTGACGGCGGCCCCCAGAGCCAGGCCCAGAAAGAAACAGCTGAAGACCCGCGTGCTCGATGCCGCACTTGCACCCAGCAGATCAATCAGCCGCCGCGTCCAGAGTAACTCGTGCGCAGCGCGGCGCAGCCGCTGCCCAATGCCAGTATCAGCGCCGCACAAAAGTAGTTCGAGGACTTTCTCATGCTCATGCACAGTGCTTCCCGGACAGTGCTTCGCGGACAGTGCTTCGCGAGGTCCCTTGACACGCGCATGCACGCACGGATTTGGGCTTATCTTCCGACATCGCGTCGCCTCTCCTGTCTCCCGACCAGCGCCTGTGGCCAGATGTTCGTGCCGGTTCACATCCCGCATCCTGCTCTGCTGTCTGACCATCTTAGCATTAGCATTGCCGGTTTCCCGGCAGGAATTTTCGGGCACAGGTGCTCGAGTGTCGCACGGTGCATCGCGTCTGGGAAGCGGTTTCGGCGACGGCAGGTGGTAAAATGACCAATTGCGTTGCCCGTCGCTCCACCGGCATCAGACTGCCGTGATTTTCCGACGACCGGGCAAGGACCCGAAATCCCGGATGACAGCTAGGATCGGAAAGGGCTCGACGCGAAGGCAGGGCGTTTCACGGCGGCTGCCGCGTATCCTGCTGATTCTTCACGAGGCGTTCTGTCCCAACGGGCACTGTTTCCAGCACCGCCGCAGTCGACCCGGGCCGAAAGTCCTTCAGGGTGGAGCCCCCGGCCTGTACGGAACTGTCAGGCACTGCATGAGTTACGTCCGATGATGCGTCTCGCACGAGGAGGCGACGCGACCGCCACTCGGCAACCAGGTTTCGAAATCCCGCGAGATCGTGCCGGCATTTGGTCACATCCAGCTTGGCCTCGCTCCTGGCGGCGTTTCGGGTAGAATTGGTGTTCTAGAAGATCTACTGCAGGGATTTATTGACTTTCTGTTGCCGAGCGGTTAGTTTACAGCCGGTGAGGTAGGACGTTGTCTCACCCAGAGAGAATTGAAAGCGTCGTCGTTTTGATCATCTTTTCTGTGATTGTTTGTATTTCTATCTATGTGATTGGAGGTGGATTGCCATGTCAAAGCTCTATCTTTGGAAACGGGGCTTTACGCTCGTTGAATTGCTGGTGGTTATTGCCATTATTGGTATCCTTGTTGCTCTGCTCTTGCCGGCCGTTCAGGCCGCACGCGAAGCGGCTCGCCGCATGTCTTGTTCCAACAACTTGAAACAGCTTGGCTTGGCACTGCACAATTACCACGACACGAGCAAGACGTTCCCGTATGGGACCAATGCTCATACCGACCCGGCTTGGCAGACGCAGTTCCCGAAAGGTAGCCAGTTGTTCAAGCTGATGCCGTTCATGGAACAGACCCCGATGTACTCCCAGATAAATATGGGTGTTAACGTGGACACGCAGATGTCCAATATCGGCTACGGACTGCGTGGATGGGGGACATTGGGGACCACGCAGAAGGATTTGGTGAACCTCCGCTGTCCGTCGGACGGATTCAATAATCTCCCCGATGTATCCATGTCCAACTACGCGCCGTCGATGGGCAATCAGCTGATGCCGGATGGCGGTCGCTGCCCGGGTTTGAATGGCAATAACTTCGGCACGGGCCCCGCCGGTCACGGTGACAACGGTGGCGTCGCGAACGGAAATACTATTTCCGGTATGTTCTCCCGCTTCTATTGGGGCGGCAAGATGGGGGATGCCAAGGACGGTACGTCCAATACCATCGCCATGGGCGAGATCCGGCCACTGTGCGGCGATCACAGCCAGTATCATCCCTGGTCGCACTATAATGCGATCTGGATGGCGACCGTGGCGCCGATTAACTGGCCCACTTGCCGCGGAGAGATTCCTGGAAAGGACGATAGCACGGGCGGTGCTGAGGACTGTAACCATTTTCGAACATGGAATATGTCGATGGGTTTCAAGTCAAACCACCCAGGCGGGACACATGTTGTGTTGTGTGACGGGTCGGTTCAATTCCTGCCCCAGACAATTGACTACATGACCTACCAGTATCTCGGTGACCGCAGGGACGGCCGAGTGGTAACCGGCACGCAGTAGGTTTGAAAAACGCGGTTGAGAGAGAAATCAGCGGTTCATACGCCATGCACGAGCGGCGGTCCGCTCGTGCATGGCACTTTTGTATCGAGAGGAGAGAATAATGAGGAGACCTTGGGGGGGAGTCGTAGCGGCTGTAAGCATCTGTGTTCTCATCGGTTGTGGAAAAAGCGACGGGCCTGCTTTGGCACCTGCCAAAGGTGTTGTGACCTTGGATGGCAAGCCACTTGCGAGTGCTCGCGTCAGTTTCCATCCCAAAGACAAAGCGGCGCGATACAGCTACGGCACCACCGACGCTGACGGTCGGTTCCAGATGTCCACTTTTGGCATGAATGATGGAGCCTTGGTCGGGTCGCATACGGTCACGATCTCGAAAGTCGACCTGCCTGAGGAGGCAACCAAGATCGATGTCGAGGCACTGAAGAGCAAGGGCTACGGCGGGGGTGGAATGCCCGGGTACGAATCCATGATGGGGCTTGGTGGGGGGAAGAAGCTGGAGATCAAGCAGGAGGTTCCCAAAAAGTATTCGGACAAAGAGGCCTCGGAAATTGAGGCGGTCGTCACAGTAGAAGGCCCGAACGAATTTACTTTTAACTTACAGAAGTAACGCCGGTAAGAGTGGACGGCCAACTGAACACGTTGAGGACCGGTCGCCTGACCGGTCCGGATGGAACCCGCTTTCACGCCGTGGGCTACGATTTTCCAACGCTGTTTGGAATGCGGTGACGTCACACCGCCAGGTCAGTAACGCGGTGTAGCAGTTTCGTAGCCGAATTCGCAGAAGTGGCCGAATTCGCCAGAATTCGGACAGGTGTGGGCAGCCCCCGAAGTCCGGCGACTTCCGCTACGAGTTTGCCTCCCACTTTTCTCGACTCCAGAATTCCTCACAGCGTTGACCGCCAGGGATACGTTCGGCCGTTGTTCGGACAGTGATTTAACGGATCGGTTGATCGTTGCGAACGGTGCGCCTGCCGAGCTCGGTCGTTTGGGAGATGATGGCTTCGCGAATGTACCGACCTCTATTTCCCCAACCTCGCTCCCTTGCCGGGCAGCGATGATGTGGATCTGCCGCCGCGACCTGCCCTCTGCCGCACCAGCACGTCGATCAGATCGAAATCCGTTGGAACGGCGGTGCGCCGTGGAGGTGATCCACGACGTTGCCGTGGATCGTGTCCTGACGATCAATGAGCGGACCAGCGATATTGCCAGCCGTGAAGCACAACAGGCCGGCCATGCGGTCGGCCTTGTTGATGCGGGCGGGGCTCCTTGTTTCTGCCGACGTCTGGCTGCAGAATCCACGACAACCAGCGCGAATTGGAGTCGTCGCCCCCAGCCATGCAAGGGATAAAAGTTACACGGACTCAGAGAAATGTGAGGATACTCGTGCGAGGAATCCGGCAGGTACTTGGCATATCGTTCATGGTTGTCTTGGCGGTGGGGAGCAGGTTGACGGCCGAAGAAGGACATGTGAAGCCCTTGGTCCGCGACGTCAACGTCGGCTACCTCCTGAACTGTTCCTTTCGAGCAATCAGACCCTATATCTGGCAACAGCAACCGCTGCTGACCGGATGGGATACCGACTCGAGCGGCGGAAGCTGGGAAAGCCAACCAGCAGGGTTCTTGCCAGACAGTTTCGGTTTCCACGTCGATGAATTTCGGATTAGCGATGTGAGCCATGAGCACGCGGTTACCATCCGGCATCAGATTGCCCGACAGACAGCCGGCCGCATCACCTGGTCATATCGTTTCAAGTTGCCCGCACCCATGGAAGCCGCATGCTGGCAACTGCGCGATCTTGCCGAGCCGGCGGTGAGTATTACAACCCGTGATGGACAACTGTGCTACGAATCCAACAACCGGGTCAGGCCGCTGGTCGCCATCCAATGGGATCACGAGTATGGCATCAGAGTGGTTGTCGACCTCGACGCCAAAACGGCGGATATCTATGTCGACGGAGCATTGCGGGCGGCGAGGGTGCCATTCGCGCGGCCCGTGAAGAGCGTCGATTTCGTGTTGGTGAAGACCGGCGATGCGGCCGTCGGCCAGATGGTACTGCCGTGGGTCAGCGTCTCCAAAGGCTACCGCGTTTGTGAGTCATTCACGACCTGTGGCCTCGGTCGGATTCCGGCGGACTGGGAACTGACCGGCCCACGCGGCGCCGCGACGGTGGAGTCGTTTGCGTGCGCCGCCAAACCCGATGTGCTCAGTTTGAAGCTCTCGGGTGGGGCCGAGGCGGGCACACGGTTCGAGCCGTGCGATGCCAAGGCGGTGTGGGAATTCAAGTTCCTTCTCCCCGAAAAATCGACGGGCTTGACCGCTCGACTTCTACACGACAACATGCCGGTCGGACATCTCGCTGCAGCCCAAGGTGATCTTCATTACGTGACGCCCCACGGCCAGTCGGTTCCGATTCTCAGCGACTACCGGACCAATCTCTGGTACGCCCTCAAAGTCGTGGTTGATCCCGTCACGGGCTGCGCCAATATTTCGGTGAACGACAAGCTGGTCATCGCCGACGCTGACTTCTGTGCGCCGGGCCAGCGTTTCGAGGCCATCCAGTTCAGCGCGAGCGGCGATACGGTGGTGTGGCTGGATGATGTGCGCGTCTATCCGTGGCAGGATTTTCCGAAGGATTACGTCCCTGAACCAAATCGTGTCGCTCGCAAAGGAACGCAATTGGTGGGAGTACAGAGTTGTTCGCTCTGGAAAGAAGGGGATGCTTACGCAGGGTGGGAATATGTGTACCCCTTCGCGGACCGCCGCAAACCCTACTTGGGCTGGTACGACGAAGGGAGTCCCGAGGTGGCGGATTGGGAAATCAAATGGCAGGTGGAGCATGGCATCGACTTTGAACTCTATTGCTGGTACCGGCCCAACGATGCGATTAACCATCCCATTAAGAACGGTGTCTTGGAGCATGGTATCCGCGAAGGGTTTCTCAATGCCCGCTACAGTCATCTCAAGAAGTTCGCCATCATGTACACCAACCAAGGAGCGGGCACCACGAATAGCGAGGACTGGCGCGAACACATCGTCCCTTACTGGATCGAATACTTTTTCAAAGATCCACGCTACCTGAAGGTCGACGGCAAACCAGTGCTTTCGATTTACTACCCCGATAATTTCCAGCGGGACTTTGGCGGAGTGGAGGGGAGCAAGAAAGCCACCGATCTACTGCGTCAAGCGTGTGTTGAAGCAGGCTTTCCGGGAGTGATTATTCTGATGGAACTCCGCAATGCTCGAGGCGAGATGATGTCGCAGATGAAGGCGATGGGCATCGACTACTGCTATGCCTACACGTGGGGCACCGGCGACGTGAACCGCCAGCGGCAGAACATCCTTGCGCAACGGGATGCGGCAAACGCCGTCGACTTCAGGATGTTGCCCAGTATATCGATGGGGTGGCAGACGGCGCCTTGGGACGGCGGCACAGACCCCGGAAATGGTTGGGCCACGGTACCCGACTACAAGGGACTGGCAGTGTGGGCGAAAGATGAGTTCATGCCGACTCTGCCGGAGAACTCGCTGGGACGCAACCTGCTTCTGCTGGCCAATTGGAACGAATTCGGCGAAGGGCATTTCCTCATGCCGTCGAAACTTGCCGGCTTCGGCTTCCTGGACGCTCTGCGCGACGTCTTCACCGTCGGCGGGCCCCATGAGGATGTGGCGCCCAGCGACGCCCAGCAGCGACGATTCACCGCCTTGTATCCACGCCAGTAGGACGTGCACCGCGCGACTACTTGGCGGCAATATGCCGCGCATATTGCGTGTCCTCGTCCATAATGTGCTCGACCAACCAGCCTTGCGTCAGTTCCAGAATCTGATCGGCCATGGCTTGACTGGGCGCTCCGTAAATGTCGTAGTCTTCCACCAGGTCGCCCAGTCTTTCCATAAAGTCGGCATGCAATTGCTGATGAGCCTCCAGGTGAGGATATGCGTGTTTCTCCATGTATGCTTCTTCGCAGGCAAAATGCTCTTCGGCATACTTGCGGAGAAATGCCAGTGAATCCTCTACCGATTCTTCGCCGGTGCAATTCAGTACTTCATCGTACAGACGCCGAGCGGCGTCGAAGAATCGCCGGTGTTGTGCGTCGATGTCCTGAATGCCAAGGGAGTACTTGTCAGACCATTCTTGAACCACGGTTCAGTCCTTTCTGCTTCATCTCTGCTTCATCGCGTTGCCGCCTGCCCGCGAAGAAAGATCTTACTCTTACTCTACTCTTACTCTTACTCTTACTCTTACTCTTACTCTTGCTCGGTCTGAGTGAATGGACACTGGCCCGCATGGGCAGGATGACATGGTCGCGTAATGGAACGCCACAATGTACGTGACATGATATCAGCGCAGTGTGATGGAGTACAGAAACCCTCGATCGATACGAATGATTGCCGAGTGCAACTTGTCCTTTTGCCCATGCCGGGTCAGCATACCTGGCCAGATCCGGGCAATGAAAATTGCTTGCAGGGCTTCGCCGAATTGGCGAAGATAGGAGGAGTGAATCAACGCCTGCCCGGCGGCCTCCGGACCGGTTTGGCTGGGACCCGCTCGTGCAGTTGAAGGCCACTGCTGGAGGGAGTTCACTGGCTGTGCTGCCCAACATCCGCGAGTGGTACAAGGTATTCTTCTGGGTGGATTGGCGATTCGTCGTCCTGGTCGGTGTCGCGATACTGGCCACCACGGTCGGCTGCGACGAGCCGCCGACACCACCCTCGGCACCTGCCGGCAGGTCGGGACCACCCGAGCCACCAGTAAGAATCTCGCACGATGCGGTCAAATCACCGTCATCACCCGTGCAGGGTGAGTCGTCCGAGGAAAGCCGACCCGGCAAGACGCCTGCTCTGGGCGGCTCGCTGGCATCGCCAGCAGGGGCGTCGCAGCCAGGTGTCGCAGGTGGGCAACGCGGCAATCTTCCGGTGACTCGTCCCGGCGCTCCCTTGCCAAGCGGTTCGCAACCACGTTTTCCGGCGCAGCTTTCAGCAGGCATGGCGCTGCCGCAATCCCTCCCCACGGGTACCGCGCTGGGAATGAGCGTGGACTATGTTCTGCTGGAGACGCTTCCGACCGCTGCTGTACAGGCCGTGTGGGTGATCGAATCGGCGCAGGCTGGAAACGCTGAAGTCCCCGTGCGCCTCGCCGCACAAGGGAATCTCATGACGTTCATCACGAACATGAAACCCGAACACGGTCCATTTCACAGTTACCTGGCGGTCGTGTTTTCGGACGGCCACAGGGAGCCGATCTCACCCCAGATCGAAATGAGGTCCCCGTAGGTAGGAGGGAAAAATTGCTTCGGTATTTTCCGATTTCCGCCAGGCTCGTCCCGGTCGGCATCGCTACTGGCGAGGTACCGGCGAGGGCGAAAATCGGGGAGCAGGGTTAAGGCGGTCATGCGGTAGCAGATCAGTGTCGCGCCGCTGGGACAAGCCCGGTGGAAGCGGGGGGGCCAGGTCTTTATCGCGTCAGGCGGCTGTGATTCAGGGTCGTCGTTGCTCAGGGCTGGCGATCTCGCAGGGCAGACTCCAGGATGTCAAACAGATGTTGCGCGAATCGGCTTGGAGACGTATTCATCCATGCCCGCTTCCAGGCAACGTTCGCGGTCTCCGGTCATGGCATGGGCGGTCATGGCGATGATCGGTACGTGCTTGCCCGTGTGTCGTTCCTGGACGCGGATCACGGCCGTCGCCTCGAGGCCATCCATTTCCGGCATTTCGACATCCATCAAGACAACATCGAACTCCTGGGACGCCAATGCCGCGATCGCGTCCTTACCGTTACCGACGACCACCACCGAATGCCCGTGTTTCTCCATCAGGCCGACGATCAGCTTCTGGTTGACCAGGCTGTCCTCAGCCAGCAGGACCCGCAGCGACGGCAGTACCACCTTCCGTTCGCCCGGGATCGTTTCCTCTCCTTCAACTTCCCGGGTAGCACTCCCAACGACATCTCGATGAGCGTCAAAGAGTTCCGATTGCTTGACCGGCTTCATCAGGTGAGCGGCAACGTTGAGTTCGTCACAGCGTTTCAGGTCGGCGGGACGAGCCCCCGAGGTGAGAACAATGACGGTCGTGGCCGCCAAATCTGGGTCTTGCCGAATCCACTCCGTCAAAGTCAGGCCATCTACTTCCGGCATGTTCACGTCGGACAGCACCAACTGCACCGGTGCACCCGTCTCGTGAGCTTGTCGCAATGCGCTCGATGGCTTCGCGGGCACTTCCGACGGCCGCGGCTGCATGCCCCAGTTGCGAGTCATCTCCTCCAGGATCAGCCGGTTCGTCGCAGTTGTCGTCCACAATCAGGACGCGCGTCCCTCTGACAACTTCCGACTCGGCTCTGGGATGATCGGGAGGTCCGTCGAGTCGCCAGTTTGAAGCGGGCCACGAAATGGAAGACGCTCCCTGCACCGACTTTGCTTTCTGCCCAGATGCGTCCACCCATGAGGCCGACCAGACGAGACGAGATGGCCAGCCCCAGGCCGGTTCCCCCGTGCTTGCGCGTCGTGGACGCGTCGGCCTGCGTAAAGGCCTCAAAGATCGAGCTCAGCTTGTCTTCGGAGATGCCGATGCCCGTATCGCTGACCGAGAAGTGCAGCACGACCTCGTCGTCCGTTCGAGACTCGCACTTCGCTTCCAGCACGATTTCACCTTCCTCGGTGAATTTGATGGCGTTGCCGACCAGATTGAGGATGATCTGGCCGAGTCGAGCTGGGTCTCCCAGCAGGGCGTCGGGCGTATCAGGAGTGAATACGACAGGCCAGTTCCAGCCCCTTGTCGTGTGCTCGCAAGGCCAGCGATTTCATCACGTCACCGACCCGCTCCCGCAGGCTGAAAGCGATCTCCTCCAGATCGAGTTTGCCGGCCTCGATCTTGGAGAAGTCGAGGATGTCGTTGATCACGGTCAACAACAAGTCGCCGGATTCCTGGACCATTCTCAGGTATTCGCGTTGCGACGGAGCCAGTTCGGTGTCCAAGACCAGTTCGGTCATGCCGATAATGGCGTTCATCGGAGTACGGATCTCGTGGCTCATATTGGCGAGGAAGTCACTCTTTGCCCGGTTGGCGACTTCGGCTGCGTCTTTCGCCGTCTTCCAGTTCGGCATTGGCCTGAGCCAGTTCTGCCGTCCGCTGCTGAACACGCTGTTCCAGGGACTCGTGCAACGCTCGTAGCCTGGCTGCCAGGGCGTTGAAACTGCGTGCGAGGATGCTGATCTCGTCCTGGCCTTTCACCTGGATGGCGGTCAGCGGAACATCTTCTGCCTGCTCCGCCGCCGCTTGGAAGTGGCCGGCGATCGCTGCCAGGCGGCGGGACACGATGAGCCGGAAAGCGATCAAAATCGTCGCGAAGAGCAAGACGAGCCAGCAGAGCGTGGTGAGCACATTGGCCGTGGCCTGCTCTGGCGAGCGCCGAGTTGACCTTGTCCATGGGGATGGCAATCAGGTCCATCCCGGCCACGTCTCCGATCTGACGATGGAAACCTGCCGTATCCCCGTAGCGTTCGATGAGGGATTTGGGAGAATCTTCCGGACGGCCGTGGCACTTGAGGCAGCTTTGCTCAATCCGCATCACACTCACGTATGCGAGGTACTCGCCACCGTTCATCTGGATCTTGCCGGTCCACCTGCGTCTCCTCTGGATGCTCGCGGAAATACTCCAGCAGCTTCAATTCCTCCGGTCCGGCGAGATTCTCGAGGTTGCGTGGATTGTCGGACGAGAACTTGATGACGTATTCAGGGAACTTCTTGTGGACCTTCTCAAACACCTCTCGCGCAATGTAGGACGTCGACATGGCTTCCACGATGAACTCGTCCTCGCCGATGCGTTTGGCCATCTCCGGCCGGATCGACTCGGCCGCGTATTCCCGGATGGCAAGATCGAATTCCAACGCCAGTTCGGCCTGGAGTGCCGTCACTTTCTCCATGTGATCGCGCGTCGAAGACCAGGCTCGGTAGAGAATGAGCACGGAAAACGCGACCGCGAACGCGCCGACGACGATCGAGAAACGCGTGCCGATGCTCTTCATTTGCACGCCTTCCAAACAGTGCAGAGTGTCACAAGTGCAAAGTGTCTCAGTGCAGAATGTCCCAGATCAAAGGAGAGCGGCAGACGAGCCAAAACGACAGACGGCCTTGTCACCGAGATGCGAGTCGAGGTCTCTCCCCCAACCCAATCTACCGCCGAAGTGAACCCGCTGCAACGTACCTGGCACGCCGGGTTGCGGGCGGGAAGATTTCCCGCGCCGTAACACGTTAGCCGTGTGCCGTGCACGGTGCCTTTGTTTTCACCAGGTAGGGCGTGCCAGGAGGTAAACAGACCGGAATAGCGAATGGTGAATGGTGAATGGTGAATGGTGAATGGTGAATGGTGAATTATTAACGAGGGGAAGGTAGATGAGAAAGCCAAACATCGTGGCGTTCCACTGCGGTGCAAGTACAGAACAAGGGCGAACCACGAGCCGTCAATTATTCACCATTCACCATGAATTATTGACTTGGGAGCCATGCATCGTGCATCAGGTACCGTCAGCTCAGAAATCCTCCTCGGTTTCTTTCCTGTCCTTACTGCCAACGGCTAAACAATTACCTGAATCCAACTCGATGCTCCGCAGTCAGGGAATTTCGTGGAGAATCCTGCCAGGTTCTCCGCCATGACCACGAGGAGACTCTGTGCATCATAGCCGGCCTGCTGTATCAACTGGTGAAGATCTGGCACGCAATCCGCGAAGTGGGCGATCAGTACAACGGCGAGCGGGCCGTGGGTGTCATCCAGGGCTCGCGCGACCGCCAAGGAAATGCCTTTCAGCTTCGCCTCTTTCGTCAGCCAAATGTGGTCGTTGGCAACCTCGACATTACTTGTCTCTTTGAACCAGTCGAACAAGGCCATGAGACGTCTCACTGGTGTTCAACAGTGCGGATGTTGAATTTCGTCCTCTTGGGCGGTCAACTAACCTTAGGTTGCCGGCCCGCGGCGGTAAAGCCGTGTCGGCCACGGCCCATGGTGCTATGGTGGGCAAAGGCCCCGCAATCGGCTGACATTGGATGTGTGCGCGCCCCACCGACAGAGGGCTCGCGACCCTCTCTCCTTGATCTGGCCGAGCAGGCGAATTCGCGGCCCTGACCGCGTCCCTCCTTTTGCCGCAAGGGGGCTTCCTCCAGGGCCCGTTGGGTTGCTAAGCTTATCATGTTTCCACGGCTATTCACCCCTGCACGTGGCGGGGTAACCTCAATATCGGCAAGGAGTTAAGTAATGACGCTGAAAGTCGGCATCAATGGGTTCGGTCGCATCGGTCGCCTGGTTCTGCGGGCAGCGATGCTGGACAAGGACATCGAGTTTGTGGGGATTAACGATCTGGTGCCGGCCGAGAATCTGGCGTACCTGCTGAAGTACGATTCGACGCACGGCCGGGCCCAGGCCGATATCTCGGCGACCGACGACGCGATCGTGATCAATGGCCGCAAGATCCCCTGCTGCAGCGTCAAGGACCCGGCGGAACTTCCCTGGGCCAAGGTCGGCGCTCAGTACGTCGTCGAGTCAACAGGACTGTTCACCAACCGCGAGGGTGCCCAGAAACACCTCACTGCTGGCGCCAAGCGCGTTATCATCAGCGCCCCGGCCAAAGACAAAGACATCCCGACGTTTGTGATGGGTGTCAATCACGAAAAATACAACGGGGCGAAGGACACCATCGTGTCGAACGCCAGCTGCACGACGAACTGCCTGGCTCCGATCGTCAAGGTGCTGTTGGACAATTTCGGCATCGACGAAGGTTTGATGACGACGATTCACGCCATGACGGCGACGCAGCCGACCGTCGACGGACCGAGCAAGAAGGATTTTCGCGGCGGCCGCGGGGCCAGTCAGAATGCGATTCCGGCTTCCACCGGCGCGGCCAAGGCCGTGAGTCTCTGTCTCCCCGAGGTGGCGGGGAAGTTGACCGGCATGGCGTTTCGTATCCCGACGGCCGACGTCTCGGCCGTCGACCTGACGGTCCGCACCACGAAGGAAACTTCGCTTTCCGAGATCAATGCGGCGATGAAGAAGACCTCCGAAACCACCATGAAGGGTTTCCTCGGCTACACCGAGGACCAGGTGGTGAGCAGCGATTTCATCGGCTGCCCGCTCTCAAGCATCTACGATGCGACCGCGGGTATTGAGCTGAACAATCGCTTCTTCAAGCTTATCAGCTGGTACGACAACGAGATGGGTTACTCGAACCGAGTTATCGATCTGATGAAGTACATGGCGAAGAAGGACGGACTGCTCTAAGGCAAATTCCTCGTCGGAGTCTACAATAAGATCACTGGCGAACAATTAGATCACTGGCGACCGGGGTATACGCACCGGCCGCCAGTTCTTTTTGGCATTTGATTAGGGCCGGCGGAGCATCACGCGACTGTCAGCCACCGAGCAACCCTGGCCCTCGGCATGCACGATCAGTGGGTTGATATCCAGTTCCGAGATCTCAGGATGGTTGCAGACCATCTCCGATAGTCGCAGCAACGTGTCGACGATCGCCGCGATATCCGAGGGAGTGCTGCCGCGGAAGCCATCGAGCACCTTGAAGGATCGGATCTGACGGACCATCCGCTCGGCCGAGATTTTCCACATGGGGGCCAGGCGGAAGGAGACATCCTTGAGGACTTCGACCATGGTGCCACCCAACCCGAACATCATCAGCGGTCCGAAGCGGACGTCACGGCTGGCGCCGAGGATCACTTCGACACCGCGGCGCGCCATTTCTTCGATTAGGATACCTTGGATCTGGGCATCTGGCACCGCGCGCGTCACGTTCTGGATAATCTTGTTGTAGGCGGCCAAGGCTTCATCCGCTCCGTTGATGTTCAGGAGTACGCCACCGGCATCGAATTTGTGGACTACGTCGGACGACATGACCTTCATGACAATCGCCGTGCCGAAAGAGTCGGCAACCTGCGAGGCTTCTTCGGCTGATTGCACAATCGCACTGCGCAACAGTGGCAGTCGATAACACTCCAGCAGCGGTCGACATTCGGCTTGCGTCAGGTAGCGTTGGTCCTGGCCGTCGAGTGCCGCGGCGATCAGGCCGTTGGCTTTCTCGACCTCCAGATCGTCGAAGACCCGCATCTCGCGACGGGGGATTTCGTGCAGGGTCACCAAGCGTTCGGCCGCAGCCAGACTGCGGACCGCGTCTTCGGGGAAGGCATAGTTCGGGATGCCCGCCTGTCGCAGGATATTCACGCCAGCCGCCACGTCCTTCGCACCCATGAAAGCGCACACGACCGGTTTCTTGATGCCCTTCACCGCATCCGGCACGACCGCCGCGGTGTCTTCGATATCGGTCATCGACTGCGGTGTAAGAATCACCATGCCCATGTCCACGTTATCGTCTTCCAATACCGTCCGGACGGCAGATCGATAGCGATCCGCGCGGGCATCTCCGATCACGTCGATGGGGTTCCTCAGAGAAGCCGTGGAGGGGAGCGATAGCTTGAGCTTCTCCTGGGTTGCCGGACTGAGTTCCGCCAACTGCAGGCCGAAGCGGACGGCCGAGTCCGTCGCCATGATGCCGGGACCGCCGGCATTGGTGATGATCGCGACGCGTCCCCCACGCGGCAGCGGCTGTGTGCAGTACAACGCAGCGGAGTCGAACAACTCGGCAATCGTGTCGACCCGTTGCACGCCACTCTGCACCAGCAACGCGTCGTATACCGAGTCGGAACCGGCCAGGGACCCGGTGTGGCTGCTGACCGCCTTGGCACCTTCGGGAGTCCGTCCCGACTTGAGGCACAACATCGGCTTGTGTGTCTCCCAGAAGATTTTCCGTACCGTTTCAATGAATCGTCGGCCGTCGGAAATGTCTTCCAGATACATGGCGATGACGTCGGTCGTCGGATCATTCGCCAGATATTCGAGCAAGTCGATTTCGTTGACGTCGGCCTTGTTGCCGAAACTGATGAATTTGCTGAACCCCATGTGCCGTTCCTCGGCGTAGTCCAGCACCGAAGTGCACAAAGCACCGCTTTGTGAGAGGAACGCCAGATTGCCTGGGCCCGGCATCTTTCGACCAAACGCCGCGTTCATACGCACCGCCGGGTCCGTGTTGATGACGCCCAGGCAATTGGGGCCAATCAGCGGGATCCCCGCCGATCGTACCTTCTGCTGGAGGTCCCTTTCCAACTCGACGCCCTTGCCACCGACTTCCTTAAACCCGGCCGAGATGATCACGATGGCCTGGACCTGCTTGGCAATGGCCTGATCCACCACCTCCATGACGGCGAAGGAAGGGACTATCACGACCGCCAAATCCACCTTTGCCGGTACGCTCAGCAGGTCGGGATAGCAGTGTACGCCCAATACGTTATTGGCCTTCGGATTGATCGGGAAGACCGAGCCGTTGAATTCATTGAACAATAGATTTCGGAAGATGTCGTTGCCCACCGTGCCAGAACGCGTCGACGCTCCGACTACGGCAATCGATGTGGGTTTGAAAATGGAATCCAATTTCGAGGTCGGGACAGGATGTGACATGAGAAATCCTCTCGGTGAACAGATGGTGCGTAACCCGATCGCCTGATGTCCGTTCGCAGTTCCGGGAAGCACTTCGTGGGCATGAAGATGGCCCTGCGCTCGGTAAGACCGCGTTCAACTGCCAGGGCGCGAGGATGAAGGCTGGAGCCGGCAAGTTCCACAGGCGTGATTCAGGATCGATTTGTCCGAATCGTTCCAAGGTCCGAACAAGCTGGTCAGTGTAGTGGGCCCGCCCGAAGTCGTCAATGAACGGTGGTTACCGCTCCTTCGATGGGGCTCTCATCGCGCAGAAGAACTAGTGCGGCACGTCAGCTACGGACTGCCGGTGCTTGGTGACCGATACCGATGCAGCGATTCGGCCGCCAACGCGGGGAAGTCCAAGGGCGTTGGCTGGTGATCCCTGTCCGGGACGACGCGGGTAGAACGATTGACGAAATCGTCCGCGCGCTGGAGAGGACCGGACGACCGGTGTTCGAGCCTCCATTTCCTTTCATCCCACGAGTAGATTTTCCCGCGAATTCCGCGATTGTGGCACCAGAACCGGCAGCTGAGAACTTGCGTTGCCCTGAGAGATGGGACTACAACTCGTATTGGCAAGGAAGTACTCGCCATCTCTTGGGCCTGTCGGAGAATCAGAATTGTCAGCAAACTGCGGCCACGATTGCTTTGTTCCCCGATGTCGGCCGTGGATGGCGAGGCCGCCACTCGGTGTGGCCTGATCTCCTTCATCCATTGTGCGAGAGGAAACCAATGATGAGACGTTTCCTGATCGGTCTGTTCTGGGGATGGTTGCTCGTCTCTAGTCATGAGGCGGTTGTCGCTTGGCCGCCGCCGCAATTGCTCGAAGTCACGGCCCAACATCGCGATGCGGATGGCAAGGCCATCGCGCAGTCGGTCACGCTCAATCCGGCGCAAACGGCGATCGTCGTGATTGACATGTGGGACAAGCACTGGTGTGCGACCTATACGGCTCGCGTGGCGAATCTTGTTCCTCGCATGAACCAGACGTTGGACGCAGCTCGACAATTGGGGATCCAGGTCGTCTTTGCCCCTTCGGACGTCGTGGAGTTCTACACAGATGCTCCGCAGCGCCAGGCGATGCTGGCGGTGCCGCCGCATGTCGAGTTCACGAAGGAGGAGTGCTTGGCTCCACCACCCCCCCCTCCGACCGATTTCTGCGAGTGCAGTCCGAGCCGGCCGTGCCAGTCCCATGCCTGTTGGACTCGGCAGCAGGCGGATCTGAAAATCGCCGACCGCGACTTGATTGGTGACTGTAATAACGGCCAGGAGTTGTTGAACCTGTGCGGCGAGCGAGGTATCAACACGCTGGTCTACATGGGCGTGGCGAGTAACATGTGCCTGCAGTACCGCAGTATGGGGCTGCGCAACATGAAGAGCCATGGGCTGCGTGTTCTGGTAGTGGCTGACCTCGTCGAGGCCATCAGTTCAAACGGCCTTGATGCGGAGGGAAAGCCGCATGCGAATTTCACGCCGGCTGAGCGGCTCGGCCCGGGTCCAAGGACACCTGGAACAGCACTTGGCATCGACCTTCGAGAGCCGGCAACTTCTGGCGGCCGCCGGCATGCAACCGCAAGGGGATGATCAGCGTCCGCATGTTGTGCTGGTCGCGGCGGAGGCCGAGTACAACAGCGCGACGACTCTGGAGGAGTTCGCAAGAACCTGCCTGGAGAAGGAATATCGCTGTACGTTGCTGAAAGCCACTGGGCCGGAAGGGAGCGGCCGTGACGATGTCCCCGGGCTCGCCGCGCTTTACGACGCCGACGTGTTGGTGCTCAGTATGCGCCGCCGCAGCCTCCCGGTGGTGCAGATGGACCATCTGGAGCGGTTCATTCGCGCGGGCAAACCGCTGGTGGTGCTCCGCACCAGTGTGGTCGCTTTTCAGACGAAGCAGGATCCGCAGCCTGGTTACGTCGTCTGGGACCGCTTTGATCAGGAGGTCTTGGGCTGCAACTACCAGGGCTACAATCCCAAGTCACGGGAGACCGGGTGCGACGTGTGGCTTGCGCCGGAGGCTGTCGGTCATCCAATTCTGCAAGAAGTCGATACCAAGTTCCACAGCCGTGCTTGGATCTACCGGCAGCGTCCCCTGGCCGATACGACCCGCGTGCTGCTCTGGGGACGCTGGTCCACGGAAGACCCCGAGGAACCGATCGCCTGGACGAATACGTATGCCGGTGCGCGCGTGTTTTACACGACACTGGGCCATCCGAGCGATTTTGAAAATGAGCCGTTTCGGCGCATGCTGGTGCAAGCCATTCATTGGGTTGTCCAACGTGACAACCAGACGCCGATGACCATCGAGGCCACGGGCGATCCACGTCCCCAGGGCATTTGGGATTGTCCACCAAGAATGAAGGTCGTGTATCAGTTCAAGGATCCCGATTGGCAGTTGATTTGGGAGCAGCCGGGAGACGTGCGCGGCGAGGGGGGGTTCGGCATGGTGTTTCATGGCGAGCAAGATACGTTGGCGGTCAGTCGTGATGGAACTCGCATTGCGGCAGCCGAACGAGTGCGCAACTTCGAGGTGCCGGCCGGTGGTGTGGCAGTCTACCGCATGGCCAAGCACGCCGACTACAACATGAACCACAAGGAAGATTGGCTGCAGGCGATCCGGGAGCACAAGCAACCGTGCATGGATATCGAGATCGCCCATCGCGTGGCCAATCTCTGTAATCTGGGCAATCTTTCGTACATCCTGGGACGCAAGTTTACCTGGGACGGGACCACGGAACAGTTCGTGGGCGATGAAGAGGCATCTCAGAAGCTCAGTCGGCCACAGCGCAGCGCCGTACCAGATGTAGTGCCGGTGTCAGCGTCGGTCTCGTCCTATTCTTCGACCAGCGCATGGCGATCGGAGTAGAGCAGCCAGGCGGTGGGTGCGACGACCAGCACGATGCCAAGCAAGGATGCAATGCCAAACTTATGTCCCCAGATGCCCACGTCATAAAGCATGGCGAAACCGACTTGTGTGAGCCCGACCGCGGAGACCTTTGCCGGCGGTCCCGAAGCGAACGCCGCGGTCAGAAACAGTTGGCCCATGGACGCCGCGCAGCCGGTCCCGAATAACATCAGCATCGTCGTCCAGTCTGTTGATAGTACCGGAGTTGTTCGAGCAGCGAAGAAGAGAAAGACCCCCAGCGATGTCAGGGACGATATGATCGCGAAGTGCAGTACGACCGCTCGCGTGTCAATCTCCTGCGTGCGATTCAGGGCGATCATGACGATCGCCAGCAGGAACGAGGAGGCCAGCGGAGCCAACACGGCAAAATTGCGTTGAGCCAATTGGGGCTGCTGAATCAAGACGACTCCCACCAGTCCGATCACAATCACGACCCACACGCTCTTGTTCCTCGACTTCGGCAACAGGAACCATGTGGCGATCGTTACCCACACCGGGGCGAGGTTCATCAGCGTCACGACGATCGATACCGGCAGGCGGCTGAGCGAGAAGAATACGAACAACATGCTGATGCTGCCGGCGATGCTGCGTACCCACAGTGCCCAGGGCCGCCAGAAATAGAACTTCACTCCGGAAGTGACGACCATCCCGCCGATGAGGAGCAGGACCACGATCGACCGCACGAACGCGACCACTTCCCATCCGGCGCTGTCCGAAAGTCCGTGGGCAAACGCTCCCATCGTGGCGAACGAAAAGGCAGAACAAAGCATCCAGAGGTACGCCACAAAACTCCTGCCTTCCAGCGGATTGTCCTGTTCGGATGTCGACATTGCCCGCGCTGACGCCCGCCTCAGTCCGGGATTGCACAGTCGGAAAGCCATTCCCGCTGTCGGCAGGTTGCCGGTCTGAGAATCATTGTAACGTCGCGGCGCAGTTTGCCATCCGCCTCCGCCGGGTCGGGGAGCGTTTTTTGCCGCTCCGTGACCAGTCGCGATGCTGTCCAAGTCCTATCCCAAGAACCCCCAACCGGTCAACACGTACGTCGACTCGCGGCGATGTTGCTCAGTGGAGATCGACGAATGGATCGCCGATCAGCAGCTCCATCACGTTTTCCTTGAGTTCCTCCGGACTGGGTGTGGTGTCGTATTGGAGCTGTAATCGCTTCAAGTGCGCTTGCCCGAGGTAGTCCCCCTGGGTCATCCACTCGATCATCCGCTCGTAATAGGACTCGTGCCCGCGATTGAACGGGTCGCCCAGTGCGGCCAATGCCAGGGAGTCGCCGTAGACGTAAGCGCACAGGATGTTCTGTTGTGGTGCGACTTCCGAATCGACAAACGACGGGTTACCCGGTTGCCGGTATCCTCCCACGCCGCAGCCGGAGAGCATCATCACGCGTGCGCCTTGGCGAATGGCACGTGCCTGGTCGCTGTTGACCAAGGAAAAAGTTTCGCAGCTGTGCACATTGACCCAGGCCACGTCGTAGGCCGTCTGGTTCATGTGCGTGAGAAATACGGTATCCTTCTGCCAGCCCTCGCCCATCCATTCGTGTTGGCGGTACCAGGCCTCGAACTCTTCCCAACTTGGAAAGCGTTCCATGGGCGACCGCGCATAGGCTTGCTCCGCGGGCAGTCTGCAGAATTGTTCGGCTGGCGTGTCGGGTGCGGCCGACCCTTTCTCGAGCGGGTTAGTTGCGTAGAAGTCTATCCGCTCGGGCCCATAGTAGGCCCAAGCGGGTCCGAGGTTCCAGAGTTGGTTGGAGACTTTGTATAGCCGCCGAGCCGGCGCGGGACGATGCGTGTAGTAGTCGATGGCTTTATGGAAAAACGGTGACAGTTGCTCTGCCCAGGCGTCATAGCTGTTCTGCGTTGCATCGGCTAATCCAACCGGGAGGAAGGCTGCCCATAATTCGATCCCCGTCTCCTTGCCACGATTGAAACAGTCGAAATCGTGGGCGGGGATGCGGCGCTGTGATTCGGTTGATTCCTGTTGCGGGTCACTCGGCGCCAACCGTTGCTGGGGGACCATGTCCAGGTCCTGGTAGTAGTGCGGGAAGTAACGCGTCTGAGTGTTGTCGCCGCGGGGACTGTAAAACGAAGGGAGACGCACGTTTCCCACGAACAGGACGCCGGCCAACCCCGGATGCGCGGTGCGCAAATCGCGTACTTGTTCCCGTACTTTGTCGTAGGCCATATCGTCCAAGCCCGCGACCGGATCGATCGCTATCTCGAACCCCCGTCGCTCTCCCGCTACGCGGGCGTACTCCGACAGCAGGGGGGCCAGTCGCTCCTGCAATCGGGCGTCCACCAGAATGACAGCGCATGGAACAGTCTGTCCGTCGAGTCTCGCCGCGAGCGGCAGGAGGAGCATTGCGGCGAGAATAATCCGGATGAAGGGGTGGATGTCATGTCGCTTGGTTAACATACTTGGGGTCCCTGGCAGTCCTTACTCAACTTCAATCGCCGGCCTGCATCTGCTGCACAAGGGTGTTGCTGTCGAAGATCTCCCAGGCTTCGGCGAGTTTGCCGTTGGCGATCCGGAAAGTACTTATAGCGGGGAGGTGGATCGGATTGCCGTGTGGGGGAATATCGCCCATGGCACCGGTATGACGGGCATGAAAGACAAAATGGCAGTCGACCTTGTCACCTTCGGCCAGCAAGAAATCGATCTCGATGCGCATGTCGCTGAAAGCGCTGCCCGCGAATTCTGTGAAGAATTTTCTCACGCCTGCAGGGCCCGGAGGCATGTCAGGTGGGAAATGGTGATCGACAAATTCGGCGCTACGATCTCGTCGATCCCTGACAGGTCCCCCATCGCTTCCTGGTAATAGCGACGGACTAACGATTTGTTTTCTTCCGACATGCGTCAGCTCCCAGTTCTGTGGTGCCAGTTTGCCCAGAAGAATTCTGCCACTCTTCCACGCACACTGCAAGCTGGGATGTGTTGAGATTATGGATTGCGGTAGGGTGCCCCTGGCTCTGCCCAATAATGCCCGGGGTCTATCCTCACAAAATCCTAACGCGGCCGCTGGCCGCAGCCAAAGAGTGTGTCACCGAATCTGGTTCTGCCAACTTGGCCCCCCGAACGATTAGGGAATGCGGAATGCGCAATGCGGAGTGCGGAATCAGCAGTAGCATGTTCACTGTGCACATTGTCAAAGTGTTCGCACGCCTTTCAACGCCATCTCTCATTCCGAATTGCGCACTCCGCATTCCGCAATCCCGATTCGTTTCCCATCGAGCAGGTGGCGTCACAAGCATGCACGCACGGTGCGCGCATGTTATCGACTAACACTCTAACGCGGCCGGTGGCCACAACCACAATGGGCGCCACGGAATCTGGTTCTGCCAACTTGGATCATCCGAATGATTAGTGTAGACAGGATGAGCGGGGCTGGAGGCATCGTCTCCACGGCATATCCACCCCGGCAGCACGTTTTGATACAATAGAACGCGTTGGAAATTCAAATATTCCTGCGGGAGTCGATGAGATGAGAGCCGGAAATCGCACTACCGGATCGAACGTTTGTCGTTTGTCACCAGCTGCCGCACTTGGCCTGGCCTGCCAGCCGCTTATAGCAGCGAGCAAGTGCCACTGTTCGGTGGCACACTGTTCGTTGGTACAGAGGCAGTTATCGACTTACCGAAAGACCCGATTGGTAGCGGAGCCACGGCTGACGTTGCCGCAGCGAGTTTCACTGTGGCTGTTACCGCTCCTGTTCATGGCGGTTCCAGATCTGGCGTGGGCCCAGCAACCCGACGACGAGCCGAAGAAGGCCGAGTGGGTTCGCGATAGCAGGACGAACATCGAGCACGATTGGCTGCTGCAGGCTGCGGCTCTCGATGCGTGGCGGCGCGGCGTGCAGCATGGAGCTGTGTCGACCACTCAGGACGATGCTGCCGGCGCGGTGGATGGCGTCAAAGATGGCAAGTATGCGTTCCATACGGGATCCGAACCGAATCCCTGGTGGCAAGTCGACCTGGGGCAATCCAAACGATTGGCTCGAATCATTGTCTACAACCGACTGGATTATGCCCCCGGACTACATAACGCCGACACGCTGATCGTGCTGACCTCCGACGACGGGAAGAGTTGGCAAAAGCGTTACGACAATCAAGGAGCACATTTCGGCGGCATTACGGGTGCGAAACCGCTGGAAGTGATGTTTGCAGAGGGGGAAGTCACCGCCCGCTTTGTGCGTCTGCAGATTCCCAGTCCTCAACCGATCTTCCTGCATTTGGACGAAGTGGAAATCTATGGTGCGGAGGCGCCGGACAAGAACCTGGCGTTGGGAAAGCGGGCCGACCAGAGCAGTATCAGCCAATGGTCAACGACGAAGGTAACGGGCGTAAGGCCGGACGCTGCTGTCGATTATCCGACGCGGGAGATCATCCAGCGAGGCCGACTTCTGGCGGCCGACCTGCAGCAAGCCGGACTCGATACAAATTCCGGCATGCGTGAGTTGGACAGGGTGGCGGATCAACTTGAGCAGCTGCCTGGTGCGGCACCTGAGGATGTACGACGTCGTTTGTATTTGGACGCCCGCGGCATCGTCCGCAGGCTGGCCCTGGCCAATCCACTGCTACGGTTCGACCAACTGCTACTGGTCAAGCGTTTTACGCAGCAGACCTATCCCGACATTTGCCTGAACCACATGCCCTGGGTTTCGCGGCCTGGTGGCGACATTTGCGTGTTGAGCCACCCGTTTGCCGACCAGGAGGGTGAGCCTCAAGTGCGCAATGTCCTTGCTGGCCAGCTGGGGCCGGGCCACGTACATGGCATGGACTTGTGGTGGGATGCCGATCGGATCGTGTTCGGCTATGCGCGGACGAAGTCGTTCGATCCGCCCATCCAACCGTGGCCGCCGGCGTTTTGCACGTGCCGCAACAATGTTCACGAGGGGTTGCGAAAGACGATCGAACCGACACACATTTTCGAAATCGGTGCCGATGGTTCCGGCCTCCGCCAATTGACCGACCACGAGTACTGGAGCGACTTGGATCCGACCTATCTGCCGGACGGAAAGATCGCGTTCGTTTCCGAACGCTGTGGCTACAGCTTGCAGTGCAATCATGATCCACGACTCGACGAAACGTCGTGCAATCTGTACGCGATGGCGGCTGATGGCTCGGGAATCCGTCGGTTGAGCGTCAACAAGGACGGGGACTATCTACCACATTGCCTCGACGACGGCACGATCGGATATACACGATGGGAGTATCAGGAACGGAATCTGACACAGATCCAGTCGTTGTGGTTTGTGCGGCCCGACGGCACCTGGGCTGATGCACTCTTCAAGCAGCATATGAACAATCCCTGGGCGTTAGAAGATGTTCGTTCGATACCAGGCACGCCTCATCGAAAATTCGTCGCGATTGCCGCCGGGCACCATACACTGGCAGCTGGTCCGGTCGTCACGATCAGCGCGACAGGCGGCATGAACTCGCAGCAGGGGATTCGGATTGTCACGCCGGGCGTTTCTCCGCCTGAAGGTGGCATGTCGGGAACGCCGGTGGACGGAGGCGGTGTGCGTGACGACGGGGGCCACTACATGACTCCCTGGCCGCTTTCGGACAAGTATTTCCTGGTCGCTTACAGCTATCTGAAAACCTGGCCGCAGGGCTTTCCCGAATACTATCGAGGCCTGGACGAGAAGGGCTACGGTCTCTACTTGATCGACGTGTTCGGCAATAAAGAGCTGATCTACCGCGACCCGGAGATTTCCTGCTTCATGCCGATGCCGCTTCAGTCGCGGCCCCGTCCACCCGTCCTTCCCGATGTGACCGACCCGAACAAATCATATGCCACTTGTGCGCTAAGCGATGCGACGTATGGATGCGACGGGATCGATCCCAAGCAGGTCCGCTACCTGCGAATCTCGCATCGCATACCCTGGCCGTATGACCAGCGGTACGGCGGATTGCGTTACGAGAATGTGGCCCTGAGCGAGGGAGTCAGTTGGACTCCTGTGGAAGTGTTGGGGACGGTTCCGATCGAAGCGGACGGCAGCGCGCATTTCCGAGTGCCGGTCGACACGCCGGTCTACTTCCAGTTGCTGGATGAGAACTATATGGAACTGCGGCGGATGAGGTCGTTTATCAGCTTCCAGCCTGGCGAAGTGCGCGGTTGTGTCGGTTGCCACGAATCCAAGGCCAATGCTCCCACGCCGACTCCCGGTTTGATGGCATGGACGCGAGATCCATCGATCCCAACACCACCGCCATGGGGCGTGCGATCGCTCAACTTCCTCCGCGATATCCAACCCGTTTTCGATCGAAACTGTGTCTCGTGCCACGGTGGGTTGCAGCCTGCCGGAGAACTGGATTTTACGGGTGGACTGACCACCGGCATCCGCTTCAAAACCCGTTTTGGCGGTGAACTGGGATTGGACGGGCACAACACGGCCTATCGCACGTTGATCACCAAGGGGCTGGTGGCATACAGCAACAAGTCGGATCCGGCGGATGCTCTGACACAACCGTTGGCGTTTGGGTCGCATCGCAGCAAGCTGATCAGTGCGCTTCGCGACGGACCATGTGGAAAACGGGTCACGCTCAATCCAGACGACTGGTTGCGACTCGTTACGTGGGTGGACGCGAACGCCCCCTATCACAGCCATTTCATTAACATGCGGCCCGAGGTGCCGCCGTATGATCTGCCGGCCGACGCACAGTTGCTCAGCAAGATCAACGACATCCATGCGCGGCGGTGCGCTCCTTGTCACACCGCGCAGGAAGTGACTCGAGCCGACTGGATCGATCTGTGGCATCCCGCGCACAGCTTGTTCCTCGCCGCACCCCTGGCGACGGCCACCGCGGACCACAAGTGTGCTAAGCCACCCTACGCGGACGGCAACGACGTGGACTACCAGGCTGTGTTGACACTCGTCGAGAACGCGGTCCAGAAGGCCTGGTCCGCGCAACGCCGCGATTTGCGCGGCCTGCTCCTGCAGTCGGACGAACCGTTTTGATGCTCCGCGGCGCAATACGCGTTTGACGTTTCCACCGAGCCCGTCTCGGTGGGACGCCAACTGGTCAGCTACCGCCCGCGCGCACTCCACACGTTTCCGCCGAGCCCGTCTCGGTGGGACGCCAACTGGTCAGCTACCGCCCGCGCGCACTCCACACGTTTCCGCCGAGCCCGTCTCGGTGGGACGCCAACTGGTCAGCTACCGCCCGGCACACTCCACACGTTTCCGCCGAGCCCGTCTCGGTGGGACGTCGACTGGTCAGCTACGCCCGCGCCACTCCACACGTTTCCACCGAGCCCGTCTCGGTGGGACGCCAACTGGTCAGCTACCGCCCGTGCGCACTCCACACGTTTCCGCCGAGCCCGTCTCGGTGGGACGCCAACTGGTCAGCTACCGCCCGCGCCACTCCACACGTTTCAGCTCGTCTCGGTGGGACGGCGACTGGTCAGCTACCGCTCCGCACTCGCACGTCCAGCTCGTGGACGCGACTGGTCAGCTACCGCCGCGCTGCCACACACTTCTGGACTGGAAGACCTCGTAGCGGTCAGCTGTGCTGTGCCGAGCTGAACTCGGCGAAACCTGGCACTACTCCGATGGCTCCAACTCACTACTCACTACTCACTACTCACTACTCACTACTGTGGCGCTGCGCGGTCACTCGGTTGGCGAGTTGGTGCGTTTCGGGTGCTCTGTCGTCGTGGTAGGTTGCGTCGAATTCGACGAGGTATCTGGCTGTTTGCCATGTCGTCTGCCGGACCTGGCTGGCACGTCGTGATCATAGAGACTACGGGCTTCCGCCACGGTTGCGCGGGGGTTCACAATCACCTTGTCCCCTTCATTCACGCCGTCCTTGACTTCTACAGCCGTGTCGTTGGTTGTGCCTGGTACGAGGGGGCGGCGTTCGATGCCCTTGTCGTTCACCACCCAGCACATGTATTGCCCTTGTGATTCCAAGACGGCGGCCACTGGGATTGTCAGCACGTCTGTCAGTCGCTTGACCACGACCTCGCACTTCGCGGTCATGCCTGGCCGGAGGCCTTCGGGGGTCCCATCGATGGCGATGGTCGTAGCGTATTGCTTGACGTTGCCGGTCCGGAAATCGGTCGGTGCGGGCTGGTTGGCAATGCTCACCAACCGGCCGTCCAGTTGCTGCCCCAGGATCTCGATGCGCGCCGGCAGAGTCTGGCCCGATCGTTCCGCTTGCTTCCAGGCTTGTCCCAACGCTTCGACTTTGCTTTCGTGCACGTTGACCTTGACCTGCATCTGAGCCAGATCGGGGAGTCGCAGCAGGGTCTGTCGCTCACGAACTGCTGCCCCTTCCTCGATTTGCGGTTCCTGCGACATGCCGTGATGGTCTGTCGCATTAGCATACACCGCCATGCCGTCAGCGGGAGCCATAATGACGCACTTGAGCACTTGTGCTTCAAGTCGCTTGAGCCGCGACTCCTCCAGAGAAAAGGATGCCTGCTGCGAACGAACTTTGGCCTCGGTCGAGTCGCTCTTGCTTTGCAGTTCCTGCAGCATTTTCTCTTTGGTATACTTGATCAGGACTTCCTTGGCGGTGTTCGCTGAATCCAATTCCAGCCGCGCTCGCTCGACCGCAAACGATTGGCTCTCCAGATCCAAGGCACTGATGTATCCCTTGCGGAACATGACTTGGGAATGATCCAGGCTGTTCTGTGCCGATCGCTGATTCTCGGATGCCACAATGATATTGTTGTCCGCGTCCAGTAGGGCTTTGACAAACGTTCCTTCCAGATATTCTTGCACGGAGATCTTGGCTGCTGCATAGTCCTTTTCGGCTTGGATCATCGCCGCTCGTGCTTTCTCGTAAACGATTTTCTGTTGATTGACTTGTTCCTCCAGCGCCGAGGAATCCAACTCGACAAGTTTTTCGCCCTGCTTCACTTGCTGGCCATCTTCCACGATCCACAGAATGGCGCTGCCACCGGCGACTTCACACTTAATGTCGATGTTCACGGCGCTTTCCAGATTGCCATCCTCCTTCATTGTTACCAACAGGTCACCGCGGTGGACGGCAACGATCTTCATGTCGCGCGCGGATCCGGTCGGTGGGTGTTCACGTACCAAGCCGCGCTCCAACTCGCTGCCGCGAGAATGGCCAACAATACCAGGCCGGCGGCGAGCCGACCTGGCCACACGCGTCGATTCCCCAACGTAGGTTGCGGTCGGGGCGCTTCCTCCCAGTCGAGTCCCCCAGGCTGCGTCAGGCGTTTGCCAGGTGATGTTGAACTGGCCATCGTGCGCTCCCCCATGCCAATCGAATCCTCAACACAAGTCCGGCCAGACGGCCGGTACTCCCCTTATACTAACACTATTTCCCCGCCCTGGATTCCAGGATTCTCGGGCGATTAGCGGTATTCCTCCAGATAACCCTTGAAATCGATCGATTGCGGATCGATCTTGCGGTAGGTGGCCGGTTTGGGATCGAGCAGGTCAACCACTTTGTCCTTGATCGAATAGGCGAAGAAGTGGTTGCCACTCGGATTGTAATGGCCGATGAAGTACTGCTTCATATACTCACCGTATGGAATGTCATACTTCTGGAAGTCCTGCAAGTGGACGACATTCATATCGAGGTAATTGAATTTCTCACGCGTCAGGTAATCGACCACCTGCTGGTCGTAACGAGTGCCATGTTGATGCAATTCGGCCATGGCGCGATAGGGGTCGAACAGTACGACCAGCAGCTTCTTGTGATTCTCTTGCGCAAATGCTCGCACTTTCTCTAAGATGAATAAGGTCGCTCGCAGCGAGTATCGATCGAGCAAGCCGCTCACTTGCGAGCGGAGTGTGGACGGCTGCGTCCAATCCAGCGGATAGTCGAGGCGGGCGGCCAACTGCGTAACTCGCACGCGATCCAGATCCGAGATGAAGCCGGCCTTGTAGACGCTCAATTGCAGCGCCAGGTCGTCTCGCAGATGTTCCACCATCCACTGCGGTTCGGTCATGTGGTAGAGCGCATCGCGTGTTGGCAACAAGTTCTTCTGCTCCATCCAATCGCCGGATTCCAGGTCCAGCTCCAAATTGGCCCAGAAATTATTGTGGAACATGCGTCCCTGCTGGTGATCCCAGTTCCGGTAAATGTTGGCGTGTCGGCAGCGGAGTAAACTGCGGATATGGTCGTCGCCCCAGATGTAGAAGATGACGTTTTCGGCCGCCTGGTCCGTTCCCTCCTCACGAATCATCCGGCGATAGGCCTGGTAAACGCCATAGCCACCCATGCCGAAGTTGCGGATTGGTTCTCCCAGGTGGCCGGCCAGGTATTCTTGCCAGGTCTCGGGGTCGCTGACCTGATGACAGAGTGTGAAGCTGTCGCCGTAAGTATTGATACGACACTTGCGGCCCGCATAGACATGCGACGTACGTGCTCCATTGCTTTGGACCGTGGAAATCGTCACGCTGTGATCCAGGCCGTCGGCAGGTAGGTAGTTTCCGAGAATGTAGCCCAGTTCGGGATCAAACTGCGCCCAGCTCGGCCCGCTCAAAAACCGATCGATCAGCTGCTTCGATACGGCGCTCTCTCGCAGGTACTGCTCGAACGTTATCGGTGTGGGATCCTGTCCGATAGCTGGTGACGACGAGCCCAGGCAAGTCAAGATCGCTGCCGCCACGTATAGAGTTGTCGATCGAAGTGTCATGGATGTTCCTTTCTATCTGTCATGCCGCGGCCACGTGACGAGGAAGTGTTCTCAGTCAATTGCCATAATCATTGGTTCCATTCTCGTCTAACCCGCAGCCGGAGGCGAGGACGCATGTTATACCAAATCAAGCCAGTTCCAGCTGCATCCTCGCCTCCGGCTTCTGAAGTTGCGCTATTTGATCACGAATCGTCGTCTTGTCGTGGAATTCCGTACGCCGAAGGCGTTTCACACCACAGCCCAGAAGAATCTGCCGATCGAGGTATTGCACTTCGGCTACCGAATTACGGTATCATGGAACGGGCGTATGCGGGCGGGATTCGTGGCCCTTACGCTGGCACTGGGGCGCAGCACGTGGCGACTGTTTGCGCAACGATCAACTGCATTGCCAGTTGATCCGCCAATTTGCCTTGAGGACGATTCTTATGAGACCATTGTTCAGCGACCCGGTGGGGAAACCTGTCTCGGGTTGCCTGCATCCCCATCGTTGTGTCAGGCGAACGAACGGAACGATCCCAGCAGGCAGGAAGAATCGACTTCTGCGATGGGTATTTCTGGGATTAATTATCGTGGCGTGTACCCAACCGAAGTTCGTGGCGGCGGATGCGCCAAACTGGTTGCTGCACAGCGATGACACTGAGCTACGTATCGCCGTGGTCGAGCACCGGGAGGTGATTCAGGAGCTGAGGGCAGTCGGTTCGTCGCATAACTGGATTGAACAGCCTGCCGCGATCCCGCTCATGGACAAAGTCGGGCTCGACGGCCAAGAACTTTCGCTGAACTGGCATTACCGGACAGGAACATTCGATGCGGACGCCGGTCGGCTAACACTGGTGTTTACGCCTGACGAGGCGAAGCTCACGTTGCGATCCGTGTGGCAGGCTCGTCCGGGAAAAGGGCCGATCGAGCATTGGATGGAGGTCGAAAACCAGTCGGGCGCACGTGTGACCGTGTCGCATCAGGATAGCCTCTCGCTCAGCGGACTGCGTCCCAGCGGGCCGGCGTCGCTCTGGTGGATCCGGCGAGGCGGCAGTAATGCCAGCACTCAAGGTGGTACGATCGAGCAACCGCTGGCGGCTGGCGTGGATCTTGCGCTGGCCAGTGATTGTCTGGATGGCGCTAGTCCAGTGCCATGGCTGGCCGTGCAAGTGGGCACCGGGAATGGACTGTACGTCGGTTGGGAGTTTTCCGGATTGGGGCGCATTCATGCGCGAGCGGACGGAGATCAAGGCGATCGACTTGCCCTCGACGTGGGCCATCACGCTGAATTCAAGACGGACGTGGAGCCGGGTGAAGTGTTCCTGGTGCCAACCGCCTTTGTCGGCTGTTACCTGGGTGATCTGGACGAGGGGAGCTACGCCCTACATCGCTTTGTACTCGAAAAACTCCGACCACCACTGCCGCACGACTGTCCGGACCCAATCCTGGCCTACAACCTGTACCTGGATGTTGGCGGCAATCAGGCCACCGAGGCCGACGTGCTGCGCAGTGTCGCGACGTGTCGGGACCTGGGGTTCGAAGCCTTCATGCCCGACGCCATGTGGTTTCCGGAGACCGGGGATTGGCGTTGGGATCCGCGCCGTTTCCCGCACGGCGTGCAGCCGATCGAAGAACGTGTCCACGGCTCGGGCATGCAGCTTGCCCTCTGGTGCGCCTGGACCAACGGTGGCGTCGCGACACATGTTGACGCGCTCAGGGTGCGCGGACCGGCAGGACATCCCGACTGGTTCAATGCCGATTACGCGGCCGATTGGCAGCCAGGTCCGTTCTACGGCGGACAAGTCTGTCTGGCCTGCCCCGCGGCCCAGCAGTGGGCTGCGGAAAAGACGAAGTGGCTGGTCAAGTATCATCGGCTGGACTACCTCAAGCACGACATCAATCCAATCGTCACGCAGTGTAACAAGGCAAGTCACCGGCACCGCTACGGAGTCGATACCAGTTATTGGGCCACGCTGGGCTACTACAAAATCCAACAGCAACTGCGCGAGACGTATCCGAACTTGATTCTCGAAAACTGTTCGGGTGGCGGGCATATCAAGGATTTCGGCGTCGCAGCGCAGACGCATTACACGGTGGCTACCGATACGCTTTCCAACCTTCCCAATCGGCAAGCCATGTACGATTCGACTCGGGCCCTCCCGCCGCGGATGCTGCAGTGCTACACGTACGACAACTATTATCCGGTGCGTGGCGATAATCCGGGCACGTACTTGTGGCGTACCGCCATGATGGGTGCCTGGCAGATCGATCCTACCGACACGCCCAAGTGGACCGAAGAGGAGAAGGCCTCCGTGCGGCGGTCTGTGGAGATCTACCGGCAGTGGATTCGGCCGATGCTGGTCGATGTGAAGGTCCATCACATCCTGCCGCGGCCTGATGGTCTCCACTGGGACGGCATGTTTTATTGGAGTTCCTCTCAGCAACGTGGCACCCTGTATGTCTGGCGACCGGACTCTCCCGATGCTCAGCATGTGATCCGGCTAAAAGGACTCGAGCCGGACGGGAAGTACTGGCTGTGGAGCGAAGATGGTTCGCTCGCTCCCGGACTGAAGTCCGGCGCGGAGTTAATCGGCTCGGGTGTGACGATTGAGCTGCTGGAGGAGTATTCGAGCGACCTGATCTTCGTGCAGGATCAGTCACTGGGGAAACCCGTGGGCCTGGAACCTCCCGGTTCATTCCGCCTGCAGCAGGCCAAGGCACAGGGTGGACTGTTCTCGGCCACGGCGCGTCTGGCGTGGAAGCCGGCTGCCGGAGCGCGGAGCTATCGGTTGTGTGTGGCCGGAGATGCGGACTTCCACGATATCCTGATGACTCGCAGAGTCACGCAACCGGTGGCGGAACTGGACAACGTCCCTCCCGGTCAATCGTTATATTGGCGAGTCGAGGCCATCGCCTGGGGAGGACGCAGACGGCATGACGGCCCTCCGGGAAAACTAATGAGTCCACAGTTGGACCGGCCCACAGGACTGGTGTTTGTTTCCGAGCTTCCCTGGACGAAAGCCAATGCGGGAGCCGAAAACCTGGTGCGACGTGATATGAACTATTACGGCAAACCGATCGCGATCAACGGCCATGTCTATCCCAAAGGCCTGTGGACCCACGCTTATCCCGACGATACTCCGGCCGATACGGTTTACGATATCGCGGGCAAGAATTTCGAGCTGTTCAAAGCCGAAGTGGGATTGGACGATGCCAGTGGTGGTGGGAGCGTCCGGTTTCATGTGCTGGTGGACGGATTGAAGCAAGCTGAGAGCCCGGTGATGCATCCGCGACAAGTTCATACATTTCGTGTCAATATCGCGGGTGCCCGGCAGATTGTGTTGCGCGTCACCAGCAGCGGCGATGGTTATGCCTGCGACCACGCAGTCTGGGCCGCCGCCCGACTGGTCACGGCAGGTGTTCGTGACCCGCTCGACTGAATGTCCCTGGCCCGTAACCACGTTCGCCACGGCGTGGGGGAATTGGTAAAGTATTTGTGAGCTGCGTCCACGTTTTCGGTGAACGCGGCACCATACAAAGCAGAGGTGTCACATGTTTTGCTTGCCAACGCTGACTTGGTTTGGTGGTTGCTTGCTGTCGTTGACTCACCTGCGAAATCGGCGGGTATTACTGGCCGCAGTGGTCACCTTGTCGCTGGTGCCACAGGTGATCGTGTCGCCTTGCTCGGCGGTCGAATTCCAGTCGCGTCCCAACGTTGTGGTCATTTTGGCGGACGATCTGGGTTACGGGGATCTGGCGTGCTACGGCAACAAAACATTCAAGACGCCTTGCTTGGATCGCATGGCGGCCGAGGGGGCGCGGTTGACCCAGTTCAACGTGCCCATGCCGTTCTGTGCCCCCAGCCGAGCATCGTTGCTGACGGGCCGCTACCCGTTTCGCTGTGGCATGGTCGGTAATCCCACTCCCGATGCCACGCCCGAGACCGATGCGCTCGGGTTGCCGCAGACGGAGATCACTTTGGGGCAGCTGTTCAAACAGAGCGGTTTCGCCACGTGCTGCATCGGCAAATGGCATCTGGGACACAAGCCAGAATTTCTGCCGACGCGACGCGGTTTCGACGAATATCTCGGTATTCCTTACAGCAATGACATGCGCCCGGTGCAGTTGCTCGATGGTGAAAAAGTGATCGAGTACCCGGTGGTGCAGGCAACCCTCACCCGCCGCTACACTCGGCGGGCGATCGAATTTATCGAACGGCATCAGGACGAGCCTTTCTTTCTCTACTTGCCGCACGCCATGCCACATAAGCCGCTGGCTTGTTCCGAAGAGTTCTACAAAAAATCTGGTGAAGGACTCTACGCCGATGTGATTGCCGAACTGGACAACCAGATCGGTGAACTGATGGCCGCGATCAAACGGTTAGATCTCGACGAGAAGACGCTGGTCATCTTCAGTAGCGATAACGGTCCCTGGTATGGAGGCAACGCGGGCGGCCTGCGTGGCATGAAAGCCACAACATGGGAGGGTGGTTATCGCGTACCCTGCATCGCACGCTGGCCAAACAGAATTCCCGCAGGGCACGTAAGCCAATCGCCAGCTGTCATGATGGACCTGTTCGTGACCGTGCTCCAGGCTGCGGGGCTCGCACTGCCGGCCGATCGGGTGATCGACGGTCGGGATATTATGCCGCTGCTGGTCGGCGACGCGCCGAGTCCGCATGGTGCGATCTACGGCATGATTGGACCGAGGTTGTCCGTGGTCCAGGACGGACGATGGAAGTTGCACGTCCTGCCCGCTCGCGATCTGGTACTGAGTAAGCCTGGCCAGCGGTGGATTGACCCGCGCACACCCGATGGCGTAACAATTCTGGCTCCGTACGAACAATATCAACCGACTGACCATCCAGGCTTACGCACCGGTGACGAGACACCGGCGATGGCGCTATTTGATCTGCAAAACGATCCTGGCGAGCAGCATAACGTGGCCGATCAACATCCTGACGTCGTGGCTCGCTTGAAGGCACTCTTCGACCAGATGAACGAGCAGCTGCCCCCAACGTAGAACGGAATTCATTCCGTTTAGGCAGCATCCATCACGTCCCACTTCCCCCTACGTAGAACGGAATTCATTCCGTTTAGGCAGCATCCATCACGTTCCACTTCCCCCAACGTAGAACGGAATTCATTCCGTTTAGGCAGCATCCATCACGTCCCACTTCCCCCAACGTAGAACGGAATTCATTCCGTTTCATGAATCGTTAAACGGACGGTTTTCTCAACGATCCACGAATTGCTAAAACCGAACGGCATCGCCGCACTGGCTCCGCTCGCGGTTTGTGTTTCTCGAGGTTGGTAAAACCTTCGACGCTCGCTCAGCCAGTGGCACCCAATGCCAGTGGACCCTGCACTGCGATCAGTCTATCGCCTCGATGCAACTGATCCATGTGAAGAGACCGTAGTCGTTGACCAGTCCGACGCTGACGACCGGCTGTTGGGCAAGCACTGTGATACGGGTCGTTGTGACCGGATTCTCTTTCTCGACGGGCAGGGTGAGCGGTCCTGCGGCAGTGCCGCTGATAGTTACTTGGCCCTGCTCGGAATACGGTACGATTTTCATTTTCAAGTCGTATTGGCCAGGCTCCACGCGGAAGCGAAATAGATGTTCGCGTACTTTCGTCGAGTCTCGATCGAGTTTCTCGCTTTTCATCCACGGCCGATCTTCATCGCCCAGAGCGGGTTTGTCAAAGCCGTAGCCTTGCGCATCGCTCCAAACGGTGGAGGAGAGGACCGGCACATATTCCGCGCGATAGCCCTCGATATTGGCGTGACCGACATTCTCCAGGGAACCGAAGTCGAACAGGTATTTGTGCAAGGCGGCAATCTGCTGCAGCCGATTGGCCTGGGCGGCATCTCGCCGGTCCTGCTCCGCGCCCAGGATCTTCAATGTTTCGTCATGGGAGAAGTCCCGTATGTAGAGTGGGTAAGGAGTGATTTCCAAGTCCTTCGTCGATTCAAGCCGAGACACGGCGCCAAAGGAGTCGCTGACATTGCACGGACCCAGGTCAGCTTGCATGCGGGCCGCTCCGTCGACGGTCCAGGCAGTCAGCAGTGGCTGGCCGTCGCAGTTCCATTGCATCAGCCAGACGTTGTCATCACCGCAGGGTAGCCGCCGCGCTCCACCTTGCACCCCCTGGAATTGACGAATGAGCGTACCGAACGTGTACCACGAAGGCTTGCGCGAGGAGTCGTCGCGCAAGACGCCTGAGCAGGCATGCATGGAAGGCGTGCTGCCGGATTCGCGATAGACAAATACCTTGTCGACGCCGTTGGCCAGGCAGAGCATCACGACGCGGGGCAGTCGTGCCGCTTGGATTGCCTCGGTAGTGCCAAACGGACCGGCCGAATCATATCCGGTCTCCGTCATCCAGATCGGCATATGTGCCGCGTACTTATCTCGCCAGGCCGAGAGTTCACGCAGATTCTCCGGGAAAGTGGTCGAGCTGGTGACACTGGCATTGCCATCCGTCCGGCACGTTTCCGGCGGTTCCTGTCCGGAGTAGAAATGTACGTTGATGACGTCGACAAAATCGAGCGGGCATTTTCCGTCCGCATAGCGATATGTGCGCAAGCGGTCGACCATCTCTGCCGACATACCGGCGTAGCCGGCGCTCGTCACCACCGCGCGGATCGGCTTTCTTCACCTCCTCGGCTCCAAAACGCATCATGTCGTAATAGATGTCGAGCGGCGCCGCCCAGCCGCCCCAAGTGGCTTCCGGACTGGGGTTCAGATTGGGTTCGTTCCACATTTCATAGTATTTGACCAGGTCGAGTCCCGAGCGTTTGTCAGTTGTCAGCAGCACATCGTCCGGGTGTTTCTGGCTTCCGTAGCGGGCCGCCATTTGGAAGCAGAATTCGCCGTACCAGGAGAGATCCCGAGGTGGAAACGACAGCCGCATGTTGTCAGCCGCTCCGGCCGGCGGCGAGCTGGCCCAAGTGGGTGTCAGGAACATGTAGGTGAGCACGTTCAAGCCGGCATCGTGGTACGTTCGGTAGATCTCATCGAGATTCAAGTGCCAGGGCGCGACATCGCCCGTGAAGGAATATTGGTGCGGCTGCGACGACACGAAGGGCCATTTGCCGTTCTCGAACCGCACCCAACCGATGCCCAATTCCTTGAGCTGAGGTGCGAGCTGCGGACTGGCCGCGTTCAGGCCGATGCGAGAGTTACCGGCAACGACCTCGGGCCGCTCGAGAGACGCACAAAAAATGTGGTGATAGGAGAGTTTTTCTGGTCCCGCACCTGAGACCGACAGTCCCAGTAAATAATGGCCGACGCGCAGCGGCCGCGCCAGTGGCAAGGCTCCCACGGCAAAGGAACGAGCGGGCACCGTCAGGGATAATGCTCCCTCCTCGACAAGCGGACCGACCTGCGGCAACCCAATCGACTCGTCCGCAACCCCGTCGAAGATGCCGAGTTCAGTCGGGAAGCGTATCACGTCCTCCTTCTTCTCGTTCGTTCTGTAACGGTATTTGATGATGTGCGCTCGAAAGGGAGCTGCCAGGGGAAACTCGCGCCAACCCCACTTCTGGAAGTGATCGACGCCTTCCAGGCCCGGCACGGCGTGAAACGTCTCGCCATCTTCGGATGCAAACACATCGACGAACCACGAATGGTTGGCATCGCCACTGAGCCAGGTCATCTTGCGGATGTTACGGACCTGTCCGAGATCGACCCATTGAAATGCTTCGGTGTAGTGTTCTCGCTGCCAGGAAGTCGTGGCGGACGTCCAGGGCTTTCCGTCCGTGCTCCCCGGCTCGTCGACGATTTTCCCATCGACCACCAGCCAGCTCCTGACGCCAAGGGCATGGTTGGTGCCGAACACAGGATCGGGCAACGGCTGCGAGTAGAGGGAGGAGTCTTGCTGCAATGAGTAACGCACGTTCAATAGCACTTGGTCGGATGCATAATTCGTAGCAGCGATGGACGCCGTGGCCGGCAGGGACTCGGACACCGCCTCTCTCACCGACACGTCGACCGTGCAATCCGAACTGGCGGTCTGCAGCTGCGTCAAGGCGACGACGGCATCCGCGGTCAAGGACGTTCTGCCCGAGGTCTTGGTAAACCAGACGATATGGATACTCTTGAGAGGATAATCAGGTGCTGAGTTCTTCCCAGTCTGTGGATAAGCCTGTTCCAGGTTTCCCGTAGAGGCATTGATTTCGATCCATTTCCAGCCAGTCCAATCGGCGGGTATCACGTGCAGCAGCGCCTCATCCTCGGCATCGTAGATCTGCAGGCCCATCCGCGCGACATTCGCATCCGCTGAGAGGTGAACCCACAGGCCAATGGTTTGAGGTTGGCCGGGGACGGTACCGCATACCTGGAAGTCGCCTTTCGCGCCGGTCTGCTCCGATTCCGCGGCTCCCAGAGTCAGAGCCGTCTGGCCCAACTTCGGCTCGATATTCACAGCCGGTTTCACGTAGGTGTCGAGCAGTTTCCAGCCACCCGCTTCCACCGCCGAGACATCTTCCATCGGATTCAAAAGCAGACGCTGGGACAGCGCATCGCCGCGAGCGATGACGCTGTCGGGCGGGATCCCATCGTCCGATCCCGATGCGGTTGAAGTGAGAAGCAGCATTGCTGCCAGCCAGATTTTATTTCGGTCCCAATTGTACATTTGATATCCTAGCGTGGCCGGCGACCGCAACCAAACAGGAGAAAGACTCTACTGGTGATAAAGATCTCGCATGACGCGTGGGTCTTCGGGCAGGTTCGGATTAATCAGCATGACCGGTTCGGTCGTCAGCGCACTGGCCCAGTCCTCGGCTCGCCCCTCCGACTTTTCGTTCCAGGTCAAGTCGAAGCGGAATTCCATGATTCCGTGCTCGTCGGCGACAAAGTTCGTGTACCAGAAGTTGTTGAAGACCATGGCCAGCAGACGATGGACATCTGGTGGCGGGGTCTGCTGCAAGGCCAATGTGGGCGACGAGCCGAACGTGACAAGCGGCGCATCGTGGCTGACCCACAGCCAGCGACCGGCCGGTGTAGCATAGTCTGCCCACCCATCGCAGGCAAAATAATCGCGGCAGGTACCGGGTATTTGGTCCGTGAACGGCGTATATGGTTGGCCGCCACTGCTGAGTCGCGGCAGCATGTCGCCCGTCGGCATCGGGAATGCCACGTAGAAGATCTCGGGTGCGGCGGACGAGAGACGGTTAATCCGTAGCGTGAATTGAGCACGTGGCTGCCGCTTCCACACCTCCAGCACACGGGTACCCCACTGTAGTCGCGGATGCTCGATGGCTTGTGTGAAGACGATGGAATGAGGCGAGTCCTCGACCGCCACTTTGGCCTGCTCAACGGCCGGGACATCCTCGAGTATCTCCTGCCGCATCTTCTCGCGCGCATCGGCAGGTTGCCGGCGAATATCGGCCAGTACGTGGCGGGGGGCGAAGGCATTGACTTTCACGGCCACGAAGTCACCGAAGCCTGCCAGGAAGAGCGGTTGTGTCATGCCCGGCCAGACGATCGCCGTGGGCCAGCCCATGTCGCCCGTTTTGATCTCGGGTGTCACGTTGCTGGGCGCCGTGTCTGCGTCGACACCTTCGGTACTCAGTCGCAGATGCTGGATGGAATTTCCCTCGAGGTTCTCGACCCAGAACTTGGCGATCTTATCGGGCGCTTGATCGGGGAACGTGGCTGAAATATCTTCGCGGCTCAGATCGGCTGGGCTCTGCGGACGTCCCCACGGTTGGATGCCCGGCTCCAAATAGAGCTTCATGCGTCTACCGGTTCGAGGATCTTCCACGCTTTGATAGTTGTCGCGGAGGCAGGTAGCGATCATCCGCATCCAGCCACTGACCGGTGCCGCACTGGTATTGGCCAGGAACAACCCCTCTCCCTGGTCGAGCAATTGCGTGCGGACTCGCTGTGACAAGAGCCACTGGGCGCGGGCCATCGGCCGATAAGCCAGAATGCTCTTCTCGGTAAACTGCGCTTGCGTATCGAGACTGTAGGGCTTGGCCACACTCAGGCTCGAGCCCCACGTGTGCTCGTCGAACAGGCAGAGATCGCGATAACATTCGTTTACCGCCCGTTGCGTACGCTTGTCGATATCTCCCCACAGCGATGACTCGGTAGCGGCCAACATCCGCTTGGCGATACGACTGGCGGCTACCACGCGCGGCGCTGACGCCGTGCCGTTGGCCCACCAATCTGTCCACTCACCGCTGTATTCTGGAGCGGTGTCTCCCATCATCTTTTCCATGCGTTGCATGGCATCCGTGGCCGTTGTGAAACGTATCCGGGGCTTAAGACCAAGCTTGTTCCAGGCGGCGACGAAATCAGCCATGGGGGGGAAGGGAGGATCATTGTCGTACCGCCACTGGCTGGTGATGGAAATAGTCAACACGGGAAACTTGTACCCGGCCTGTTCCATGGCTCGCATTCGCTCTGCGACTCGCTCGTGCGCCGTTCGCAGCGAAGCTTCATCACATCGCAGGATATCTCCGGCGCGTGGTGGCCGATAACGAGTGTCCGCGGCCAGCGGTAGCGGACCGCGCCGCCACTCGTGCGGTTCGAACAGGTCAAATCCCGCTCCATAGCCCAGATTCAGCCAGACAAACATGCGCCGGCCGTCCGGCATCTTCCACCAGAAAGCGGAGGGACGTGGGAAAGGTGTCCCCCCACTGTCCTCGTTAATGCCGGTGAACAAGTAGTGCACGCCGCGGTCCAGCAATGCCATGGCGGCAGCGCGCGGCACGCCATTCACGTCGTTCTGAACGGCGACCTGAGGTTGGACTCGCTGCCAGAGTTCCTCGGGGAGCCAATGGACCATCGTCTGCCACTCGGCGGCATTCATGAAAGGTGTGTTGTTGAAGGCGAGCGCCGATATATCGAGCTGCTTCGTGCCCACCGCCTGCAAGAACTGTTTCCGCCGCTCGGGCGCCGCGCTTTGCCACCAGTCGTTGACCGGCATCGTCGCTTCCGCCGTCCAGAAGAATCGCTTCTCGGGCGGCCCTTTGGCTGAGTCCAGGATCGTGTCGATCGCAATATCGAGATAGCAGCGATACAACTCGCGACAGACGCTTGGGCTATCGGTGAAACCGACATCGGTGTGGGAAAAGTGAACAAGGTTGATCTCCTCGATCACCCCCTCGTCCCTGGCGGGCTCGACCGGTGCGGCTTGCAGTCGGCTGTGTGCTGTCAGGATGAACCCAATCGCCAACAGTAACCCCGTTGCCGGGATACGTGCTGCGAGCAATGTTCGTCTCATGGAGATGCCGTGAAGGTTGAGTGAAGTTGCCATCGATAGGACTCCAGCGTGCCGGTTGCAGGGACGGAATGCAGTAGAGTAAATGTAACACGCACCTTGGCGGTTTGCGATAAGCCCGTCGTATCAAAGCGGTCCGATGATGCTCACGAGAAATTGTATCACTCCTTGTGGGGTGGTTCGACCGGCGAAGCTGGTACGTGACCATAGGTCCTTTCCTCGTTTGACCCGCAGCCGGAGGCGAGGAAGCAGCTGCGCACCGATTCCAGCTGGTTCCCGCTTCGTCCGCGCCTGCGGTTCTTGAAGTTGCGCCGTTTGATGAACCGCAGCGCGGTTCAACTCCACAGCCCAGACGCTCGGAAGTTCCCGTGGGGCTCCGCGAGCAACTATAAGGGTTGGCATGCATGCCAGTAGCCGTGGATGCCAACCCTGGGGTGACTCGATCCATCAATTCGGCGGATGTAGGTGACGCCACGTGCGACGACGGGGCAAAGTCGGTCCTGTCGCATCCCTTCAGGATGCCCCCTCACTTCTCCATCGTGTCCCCAGGGTGCCGCGCCTAGCGCGGCGACCCTGGGCTGAGTTGTGCCACCACTTCGTGGTGAAGACATGTGCCATTGACGAACCAACTCAGATGTCTGGGCATTGGCTGCAAAACGCCTTCGGCAAAGGGAATTCCACCACAAAACCACCATTCGTGGTCAAATATTGCAACTTCTGAACCTCCGGCTGCGGGTTAAACGATATCTTCCCCGACCATCACATGACGCGATGGAATACGCAGCCCAACAACCAACGACCAATGACCAATGTCGAGCGGCAAATGTCATTCCCCTTGGCGACAAACACCACGAGACCATGGTAAGATAATCGGCGTTTAGGTCTGGATCGGAATTCGCCTCAATGCACCCGGGAATTGGCGGTCCGTTCTTGTTACGGATCGGCCATATCACGAAGGAGGTCCCCATGAACCAGTTTCCTCAAGTCTCAGTTTGTTCGCGGCGGCAGTTTCTCTCTGGCTGCGCGGTATGTGCTGGTTGTGTGGTCGGCGGCACGTTGTTGAGGCCCCGCACGACCCATGCGGCCCTGGCGACAGACAGCAAGCCAAGGATTCGCCTGGTCTTCTGCGAGACGACGAACGACAAGCCGATCTGGCCCAATGTCGGGTACGACTTTGATGTCCGTCGTAATCGGTTGCTACAGGTGCTCAGTCAGGGCTGTCCGGACCTGCAACTTCTGCCGGCACAGGTGATGGACCGGCCGGAGGACGCCAGTGAGGTGATGAAGGGCGACGGTGATGTGGATGGCTACGTTGTCTGCATCGAAGGTCTTGGCTGGTCGAACGATGTATTCAAGCTCTGCACGAGCGGCAAGCCGACACTGCTCGTCGACAATCTTTTTGGCGGATCCGGCCTGTTTCTCAGCCAACAGCCCCGCATTATGGGATCTGGACAGCCGGTTGATTGGGTCAGTTCTTCGAACGATCAGGATATTGTTGCTTCCGCTGAGCAATTCGGATTGCTCCAAGAGGGGAAGAACGCCACGGAGGTGGCTGCGGCGATGCGGGCGACGCGTCGCAAGAACACGCCGGCCCCGACCGACTGGGCCTGCCAAGATGATCCGGTTCCTCAACCCGACTTCGATAAAGCGCTGCGGGAGTTGCGACAGACCAAAATCCTCGTTGTGGGAGGCGGTTGGGGTGGTGACCCGTTCCGCGAAGCCGCCCAAGATGTAGTGGGCGTGCAACTGATTCCCGTCACCTTCGAAGAGCTTTCTGATGCGTACGGCAAGGTCGACGGCAATGCTGCCAAGTCGTTTGCTGATCGCTGGATGAACGACGCTCAGGAGGTCGTGGAACCGAGCCGCGCAGAGATCGAGAAGTCGGGTGCCATGTACGTGGCGATGAAGAATCTGATCGACAAGTACGATGCTCGGGGCATCAGCATCAATTGCCTTGGCGGTTTTTACGGCGGTCACATGGAGTCCTATCCGTGCCTCGGATTCAGTCAGCTGAACAACGATGGCATGGTGGGAGGTTGCGAGGCCGACCAGATGTCCGCCTTGACGATGGCCACGATGGGAGCTCTGGTGGGCCGGCCGGGATACATCTCGGATCCCGTGATTGATACGTCGAAGAATCAGATCATTTATGCTCATTGTGTGGCCATGACCCGTCCGTTTGGCCCGCAGGGAATGGCCAATCCGTATCGGATCCGCTCGCATTCGGAAGACCGCAAAGGGGCTTCCATCCAGTCTCTGCTGCCGGCCGGCTACATGACCACCACATTGGAACTTGATCCAGTGGCCAAACGGGTGATCGTGCATCAAGCCAAGTCGGCCGGGAACAACCCCAGCGACATGGCTTGCCGGACGAAACTCGAAGCGGTTGTTAAAGGCGATATCGAGAAGTTGACGGAGCACTGGCAGATGGGCTGGCATCGCGTCACGTTCTACGGCGACCTGCAAGAGCAGGTTGCGGAGTTATGCGACCGGCTGAAGTTGGAACTGGTCCAGGAAGCGTGATTCGCTGCGGGGGGGGATACGGGGTCGGAGACCTGGTCGGCAATACTTGCGCCGGGTGTGGATGTTGCGGATCGGGATTTCCGGTTTTGTCCGGGGGACATGGTGAACGGTGGGTGCTGCGCAAACGGAATGAATTCCGTTCTACGGGCGCGGGAGAATACGAATGAACCATGTTGAGCGATTTCGCGCGGTGATGGACTTTCAACCGGTGGACCGGTTGCCGCGTTGGGAGTGGGCCATGTGGTGGGACCAGACGATCGCCAACTGGAAGCAGCAAGGCTTGCCCGCGGAATTGGACAGCGTCTTCGATATCGCGGAGTATTTTGGCCTCGATCCCTATCAGCAGTTCTGGTTTTCCACTACGGACGATACGATCGAGGCCGTGCAGCATCATGTCGAAGGTATTGTCTCGAACATGGATGATTACCTGCGGCTGCGTCCCAAGTTTTTTCCGGACCACAGTCGGGCGATCGAATCGATGCGGCCCTGGGCTGACCGCCAGGCGCGAGGCGAAGCGGTTGTTTGGATCACGTTGGAAGGATTCTTCTGGTTTCCACGTACGCTGATGGGATTCAATAAGATCAGCCTGGCGTTTTACGATCAGCCGGAATTGCTGCACCAGATCAATCAGGATCTGACTGATTTTAACTTGCGGATTCTCGCTGCGGTCGAGAAAGTCTGCGTTCCGACCTTCGCCACGATCGCCGAAGATATGTCGTACAATAACGGCCCGATGATCTCGGAAAGGCATTTTGATGAGTTCATTGCGCCGTATTATCGACAGATTGTGCCGAGACTGTTGGAGAAGAACATCATTCCATTGGTCGACACGGACGGCGACGTGACCATGATGGTGCCATGGCTGATGCGGGAAGGGATGCGTGGGGCGCTTCCCTTGGAACGCCAGGCGGGGGTCGATGGCATGGACTTGCGGCGCGCGTTCCCGAATGTCTGTCTGGTAGGCCACTTCAATAAAATGGTGATGGACAAAGGGGAAGGTGCGCTGCGGGCGGAATTTGAGCGACTGATGCCGCTCATGCGATCCGGCGGGTTCATTCCGAGTGTCGATCACCAGACACCACCACATATCACGCTGCCGCAGTACCAGCTCTTCCGCCGACTGCTGGATGAGTACACGGCCGCCGTAGCGTAGTCTGAGATTATTTGACCATTCATAGGTTAGTACGCGCTTCCGACAAGAGAATGTTGAACAGGTTGGCCTGACACCAATTGCGGCCGCATGTATAGCTGCAAAGACAATGCTCAATGGTGAATTGTGAATAGTGGACGATTAATGAACCGGCCCGGTTCCAACGATCTCGCGAGCTGCGCCGCACGAGATTGTCGCGAACGGTTCCCTTCCCATCCGTGGTTCCCTCAATCACCATTCATAATTCGCGATTCACCATTAACCATTACCATGAGAATCGAAGGAGACATCCGATGATGAGTCGCACCCGTGTTGTCTTTACTCTCCTGTTGCTAATCTACCTGCTGGGCCCAATTCCGCCGATTCGCGGCTTTGACGGCGAGTTGTCTCTCGAGCGAGGCTTTCGCGAGCCGCCCCCTGCGACCAAGCCGTGGTGCTACTGGTACTGGATCAGTGACAATCTGTCCAAGGAGGGTATTACACGCGATCTGGAAGCGATGGCTCGCGTTGGCATTGGCGAGGCGTTTATCGGTAACGTCTTCTTCGATGACGTGCCCTCTGGCGATATCAAGGTATTGACTGAGCCTTGGTGGGAATTGGTGGAACACGCCATTCGTGAAGGAGGACGCGTGGGTGTCGACATCGGCATGTTCAATAGCCCCGGTTGGAGTCAATCCGGCGGTCCGTGGGTCAAGCCGCAGCAGTCGATGCGTTACCTCGTCTCGACGCAAACACGTGTCCAGGGACCGGCTCGTTTCGAGCAGAAATTGCCCGCCTGCGACGGCATGTTGCAGGACGTGGCAGTGCTCGCCTTTCCCGTACCGCAAGACGATGGCGAGACACTTGCCGCACACTCGCCGCAGCTGGTGTGTAGTCCGGCTGCGGCCGAGGCGAGACTGGCGGTCGATGGCAAGCTTGACACGGCACTGGTTCTTCCCGCCGGTGCCGGACAGGGAGAAAATCCCTGGGTGATGGAAATCGCATTGGCCGAGCCGCTGACGGTCCGCCATCTCGCGCTGACTCCGGCCGATACACCCTGGGCGGCCGAGTGCGAGCTGCAGGCCGCCAACGACGCTGGCGAATTTCAGACGGTGCGGCAATTCAAGTTCGATCGTTCGAACATGGTGATTGGGGTTGGGCCGATGCCGCGCGGGCCGGTGACGGTCGCTTTCCAGCCGGTGGTGGCGCAAAAATTTCGCCTGGTCTTTACCCATGTCACCGGCCAGGCCGCTGTGGCCGAGCTCGACCTGTCCGCGGCGGCTCGGTTGGAATCGTATGTCGAAAAACAGTTGGGCAAGATGCATCCCACCCCGCTGCCGATGTGGGACACTTATCTCTGGCCCGCGCAGCCGGAACTCGATCAGTCGGCCTTGGCGATTCCGCCAGACAAGGTGATCGAGCTGACCAGCAAATTGTCGTCCGACGGCGAGCTGCGATGGGACGTGCCGCCCGGCGACTGGATTCTGCTGCGCACGGGAATGAAGAGCACCGAGACGCGCAATTCACCCGCTTCGCCGGAAGGTGAGGGATGGGAAGTGGATAAGATGAATCGCTCGGCTTTGAAGTCCCACTTCAATGCCTTTATCGGCGAAGTGCTGCGCCGCATGCCCGCCATCGAGCGCCGTGCGCTGAAGCATGTCGTGGCCGACAGCTATGAAATGGGCTCGCAGAATTGGACCGACGACTTGGCCCCTGTCTTTCGTGACCGCTATGGTTACGATCCTCTTCCTTGGCTGCCCGTACTTACCGGCCGCATCGTCGGCAGTGCCGATCAATCGAATCGCTTCTTGTGGGACTTGCGGCGTCTGGTGGCCGATCGCGTTGCGACGGAGTATGTCGGGGGCCTGCGGGATCTGTGTCGACCGCACGCCTTGCAGCTCTGGCTGGAGAACTACGGGCATTGGGGGTTCCCGGCCGAGTTCCTGCAGTATGGCGGGCAATCGAATTGCCTGGGTGGCGAGTTCTGGGTAACCGGTAGACCTTGGTTCGATCGAATGCCGCGCGGCCTCTTCGGCGGCCAATACGTATGGCTTCCCATTTGTCTCGGCCGAGGCATTCACCGGTGGACCACCCTTTCAAACCCTCCCCGCAGGATTGAAAGCCCGCGGTGACTGGGCCTTCTGTGAAGGGATCAACCACTTTGTCCTCCACGTCTACATCCACCAGCCGTGGGAAGATCGCAAACCGGGCGTCAATGCCTGGTTTGGCACGGAGTTCAATCGGCACAACACCTGGTTTGAAGAGAGCGATGCCTGGATCGAGTACCTTCGTCGCTGTTGCTTGCTCCTGCAGCAAGGCACGCGCGTGGCGGATGTGGCCTACTTCATCGGCGAAGATACGCCCAAGATGACCGGTGTCCGCCAGCCGCCATTGCCGAGCGGGTGTGACTTCGACTATATCAATGCCGAGGTGATTGAGAATTCCCTGACGGTCCAAGACGGGATGCTCACCCTTCCTCACGGCACGACATATCGCGTATTGGTCCTACCCGAGATGTCCACGATGCGTCCGCAGCTGTTGCGAAAGATCGGCGAACTGGTGGCCGCCGGCGCTACCATAATTGGCTCGCCTCCGTCGCGCTCGCCGAGTCTCCAACACTTTCCGGCGTGCGATCAAGAAGTCCAGCAACTCGCTGCCGAAATCTGGGGCGATGTCAAAGGTACCGCGACTGGTGAGCATCAACTGGGCAAAGGCCGCATGATCTGGGGTAGGAGCGTCGATCAGATCCTGAGTGCGACGGGCGCGTCTGTCGATTTTCGAAGTTCGTCAAGTCTGCTTTACACGCACCGGCGGACTGGAGAGACGGATATCTATTTTGTGACGAACCCGCAGCCCAAAGAAGTCGTAGCCACGACCGCATACCGTGTGGGAAAGAGAGCTCCTGAACTCTGGTGGCCCGAGTCGGGTCAGATCGAGCAAGGAACCGTCTACGACACGGTCGGCGACATTGTTCAAGTACCACTTCACTTGCCTGCTCATGGATCAGTGTTTGTCGTGTTCCGCCACGCTGCGGCCGGCGCGGATCGCGTCGTTAAGTTGACTTGCAACGGCCGAACCGTGCTCGATGCGCAGTCCGTCATTGCCCGCGATCAGGAGTCGGCGTCCCAGCCCATTGCGGAAGTGATGAATGACTTTACGATGGCAGTGTGGGTCAGACCCGCAGCCGATACGACTTTGCACAAAGAAACGAACCAGGGCGTACGGGGGATGGGAGAATCTCGCAACGATGCTCTGTTTCCACCCCATGGCGGCGACTTGGGTGGCGCGACGCACGCTGGTAGCGGCCTGGCGGTGGGACGTAACGGTGTTTGTGTTTTCGAACATGGTGCCAATTATTTCGCGCCGGTGTTGGTGCACGCCGCGCAGCTGGATAACTGGACACACGTCGCGGTGGTCTACCGCGATTCCCAGCCCACCCTCTTCCTGAACGGAGTGCCTGTCCACACCGGTTTGAAGAGTCTCCATATTGTTCATCCAGGGACAGCAAGTCAGGGTGCCTCGTCCTACCTCGGCAAGCTAGGTGCGTTCGAGATGGTTCCTCGTGCGTTGGACAACGCGAGCATCACGCAACTGTCACACTCCATGCCTCGACCGGACATTCGTCCCCTTGCCGGTGCCGTGGAATTGTCGCACAACGTTGACGGAAAACTCGAACTGCGGGCCTGGCAAGCAGGAACATACGAATGGACGACGGCCGATGAGAAGATTCACAAGTGCCAGGTGACTGCCGTGCCCACCGCGCGGACCGTGGACGGGCCGTGGGAAGTCCAGTTTGATGCGAAGTGGGGCGGTCCGGAACAAGTGACCTTCGATCCACTCCAAGACTGGACGTTGCACAAGGAAGAGGGCATCCAGCACTACTCGGGCAAGGCGACCTATCGCCAAAAGTTCACCGTGCCGGGCGCGTGGAAAGGCGGACGCATCTGTCTTGATCTGGGAAAAGTCTGTGATCTGGCGGTTGTACGGGTCAACGGTCAGCAGCTCAAGACGTTGTGGATGGCACCCTGGCGAGTCGACGTCTCGGACGTGTTACACGCAGGCGAGAATCTGCTGGAAGTCGATGTCATTAACGCCTGGAATAACCGTCTTGTGGGGGATTTGGCTTTGCCGGCCGACAAGCGTCGTACGTTCATTCCGCTTAGTACGGTCAGTGCCAATGCACCGCTGCTTCCCGCTGGCCTGTTGGGGCCCGTGACGCTGCAAGCGGCCACCGTGGTGGAAATGAAATAAGGAAGTCAGGGAATGCGATCCATGCGCCGTTTAACCGCTCCCCCCGCAGGGCTGCAGGCTGGCAGGAGGCCGGCACCGCGTAATCCCCGCCTGCCAACAGGATTCGCCTCGGATGGCGGCCCGAATGGCGTTGTGCGGGAATCATGAAACGCCGCCTCGCGACAGGAGAAAGCCGGCAATATCAGTAACTGGCACGCTTGAATCATCCGGCACAATAACTTCAAATGGTCAATTCGTATCCGTCACCACGGCTCGAGCAGAGATCGTGCTATTCGCGAGGATCTTGACAGCTCGACGACGATAATTAAGGAGTACCAGCGCGATGGGGTTTCCGTTTCTCGGCATATTCTTTCATTGGCTCGGCGGTCTGTCTTCGGCGAGCTTCTATATTCCCTACCGAGGCGTGAAGAAGTGGTCTTGGGAAACCTACTGGCTTGTGGGAGGCGTGTTCAGCTGGATCATCGCTCCATCCCTGCTGGCCTGGCTGTTGGTTCCTGACTTGCCCAGTATTATTGCTAATGCATATGCGACAAACCCGAAAGGTGTCATCTGGGCCTATGTCTTCGGGGCCATGTGGGGGCTCGGAGGACTCACGTTCGGACTCACCATGCGCTACCTCGGCATCGCGCTCGGTATGGCTGTGGCGCTGGGGTATTGTGCCGCATTCGGTACACTCATGCCACCGATCTTCGATGGTAGTATTTCATTGGTCACTCACGACCTGTCCATGCAGATCATCGTGCTCGGGGTCGCCGTCTGCCTGGCAGGTATCGTCGTCACCGGCATGGCGGGGATGTCCAAGGAACGTGAGTTGACGGAGGATCAGAAGAAAGCGACCGTCCAGGAATTCAGCTTTTCCAAGGGTATTTTGGTCGCGACTTTCTCTGGTGTGATGAGCGCAGCGTTTGCCTACGGTCTGGCAGCTGGCAAACCGATCGGCGATCTGGCCAAAGTCGTGCTCCTCGAGAATGACCGGGCTGACCTCTGGCAAAACCTGCCCGTGTTGGTCGTCGTATTGTGGGGTGGATTTACCACGAACTTCATCTGGTGCGTGATCCTCAACATCAAGAACCGTTCGGCTCATGAATACCTGGCCCTCAGGAGAAGTGTTGTTGCCGAGATCAGCGCCAGCGAAGGAGTGGTCCCCTGGGATGCGGACGAATTGAGCGCTGCCGCTCGGGAAGATAAACCTAGCAAAAACCCGTACGTGTCCCCCCAAGAGAAATCGACCTCAAAAGGGAAAGCAGCAACGCGTATCGAACCGGTTCCGATACTGACCAATTACTTGTTCTCTGCCCTGGCCGGTGTAACCTGGTACTTCCAGTTCTTCTTCTACAGCATGGGCCAGACACGTATGGGCAAATACGAGTTTGCCAGCTGGACCTTGCACATGGCCAGCATCATCATCTTCAGCAGCCTGTGGGGCATTGTGCTGAAAGAATGGAAAGGAACAAGTCGGCGTACGCATGTGTTGCTGGTCGTGGGACTGTTGGTGCTCATTGCTTCCACCATCGTCGTCGGATGGGGTACGGCCATCAAGCCGGAGCCGTAACGTACCGTAGCTGGACCCGCCAGGGTTCAGCGGCGTGGGGCCACGTATGGCGATTCGTCTGAAGCCTGGGCGGCTTCAGCTACGGTTCCGTAGCTGGACCCGCCAGGGTTCAGTGGCGTGGGGACACGTATGGCGATTCGTCTGAAGCCTGGGCGGCTTCAGCTACGGCGGTTCGTCTGAAGCCTGGGCGGCTTCAGCTACGGCGATTCGTCTGAAGCCTGGGCGGCTTCAGCTACGTCCTGAAAAAGGAGGCACGCATGCTACCCAGAGTGTCTGCTCTCGGACAACTGTTTCTGGTTTTTGCGTCGATCACGGCAGCCGCGCTCGCGACAGCGGTCCAAGCTGACGAAACGCCGGCGAGTGGCGATACGCGACTGCTGCTCGATGCCGTGCCGGCACGGTATACGCTGCATGCCTACGATGACTGCGGTTCCCGACGATTGGTCGGAGTACCGCGTGTTTCTCAGATTCGATGCCAGTCACGCGGGAACAGATTATTGGCTGAACGGGCAGTCGCTCAGGCACAGCGAGAATCTCTACACTAATCGTTCCGGTCGTCCAAGTCAGCAAGACCAAACGCTCTGGGACCCTTCGTGGTTGCGGCTACCGGCCGCGTTAGGCGTAAGCGTATGGGTGAGAGTAAGAGTAAGAAATCATAGGCTTCCTACTCTGGCCGCAAATGCACTGCGCGAAGATCGAACAGTGCGTTGCGAATGAGACCGAGGCTGCGCACCACTACGGTCTGGGAGCCGGCTACCAGTTCCAACCGACCGAATTCCCGCGCACGCTGGTCGTACCATGTGCCGGTTGCGGGCACGCGACCGGTCAACCGCACTGAGCCGACGAGCAACTCGAATTCGTTGCCTGCCGCGTCGTCGGCACAGGCAAACGTGAGCTCGACGCGATAGCGACCGGCCTGCTTGATGTCCACGGTCCAGGCCGCCTCGTCGTCCGCTCGCGTCCACCAGCCGAGGATCCCGGCATCGGCGGCCAGTTTGAGCAGCGGGACGCGCTCCATCTTCGGAGCGGCAGCGAATGGTTGCCGTGTCGCCAGTGAGACGCAGGCTACCGTCCGGTCGCGGCGCGATCGGGCTCTGCGGCGTGCATGGTATGATTGGTAGCAGCAGGTGTGACGGATACTGGGCATCGTGATAGATGGTCTGGGTCGCCGTTTTCATCTCGGCACTGGTGCCCAACGGCAAGCCAGTGTTTTGATTCCGGGCGTACCGCGGAAAATTGCTGCTGGAAATTTCCAGTCGCAGTCGATGGCCCTTGGTAAACACCTGGCTGGTGTGCCACAGACTGATCGAGTACTCGTAGACGCGACCAGGGTCGATGGGCGTAGGGTGCTCCAGCGACTCGCGAAACGTTGCACCGCGGATGCCTTCGCAAATGTGGATCGCACGGCCATCCGGATAGCACGTCGGTGAGTGTGGCGGTAAAGTCGGTGTCGACGGCCGTGGACGCCGCGTACAACGTCAGTTCAATGGGGCCAGTGATTTCGGTGTCTTCGGCCAACGGTGGCGTTGTATAGACCAAGACATCGTCCCGCGTCTGTACCGACTGGCGATCTTGCGGGCCCCAGACGTCGGGATTGGTGGAGATCTGGCCGCCCAGCGTGTACACCGGGTTGGCCGGATCGTAGACAAACTCGTCTGGTTGGCCGTCGGAGGTCGGATCGGTCTGTCGACAGCTGGCCGTCGCCGTGCACCGAGTTGGCCTGGCCACCGCTACGCAGATAGAACTTGGTGAACTGCGTGCGAGCCAGCGGCCATTCGTATTCGTCTCGCCAACGGCCGGCACCCATCACGTAAATCCGTAGCGGCGCCTCGTCGTTGATGCCGGTCGGCAGCCCATTGAGCCAGTAGTCATACCAGCGCAGGGATTCGACCCGCGGCAACGGATTTGCGCCGTGAACTCCAGGCCCGACCCGCAGTCTCGTTCCATCGCGGACCGCTTCGCTGCCCCCCTGCTGACGAAAGCCCCGGAAGTTGCGAAAGTTCTCCAGCACCAGGTTGTCATACCAACCCGTGACAAAGTAAGCGGGTGCCTGGATACGATCGTACTTGTCCTTCACGCTGAACGACTTCCAGTGATCGTCGTAGCTGGCGTGCTGCAACCATGTTTTGATCCGTTGGGCCTGCGGGTGCGGCACCTTGTCGGCGGCCGAGATCAGCGGGAGTTGCAGGAAATGTGGATCGCGAATCGGGATATGTCCCTGCAAGCCCGTGGCGCCGGTGGCAAAGAGTCCGTGCGTGAAGACTACATTCAGTTGCAATACACCGTCATTGAACTGATGGCCGAAGAAACTCTGCTGCCCCTCGATCGGCACCATGCACTTCAGATGCGGGTTAGCCAGCGGGGCACTCATGACTTGCGTGAATGCATTGTACGATTGGCCAAACGTGCCCACTTGGCCATTACACCACGACTGCTCGCCGACCCATTGTTGAGTGTCGAATCCGTCGCGTGGTTCATTGACATATGGATCCCACTGGCCCTCGGAACCACCCCGGCCACGGCTATTAGCCAGTACGCAGACGTAACCGCGTGGCACGAAGAAGTCTACCATGTTCGCATCGGTCACGTAGTAACTGACTTGTACCAGCGCGGGGAACCGGCCTTCGGCATCGGGACGATAGATGTCGGCGGCCAGTGTCACTCCGTCGCGCAGTGGGATGCGAGTGCCGCGCTCAATCTTCATGCGGTACGGTGTCTCGTTGTGCTCTGTCTCGTTGTGCTCTGTGCGCCCGACCTCCTTGGCCAGTTGCTCCACTTCACGGAGTATCACTTGTTCGACTTCCGGCGCGAAGAACCCGGCACTCGCAGCAAGCGTCTGGCCCCAAATCCAGAGCGTGATGCCAATCGCCTCATGGCCACCTTCGTTCACGACTTGCGCAGTGGGCAAGTAACCGAAGCAATCGTTGTTGAACCCGGCTACCCAGAGTTTCTCGGGGCCGAGCAGGCGGCCAATCAAGGCCACATAGTCTGCCACAGGCTCGGCCGGCAGGGCGACTAAAGTCAAGGCGTCGCCAAGCTGCCAGACGGCCAACGGTGCGCGATAGGTCTGAGGCAGCGTCGTACCGCTGTCCAATACCTCGAGCATGTGCCGAGCCATTACCGATTCGGCAGACGGGAGTTGGGCTCGCACCTCCAATTCCGCTCGCGACAGCACTTGCAGCGGCAATTCGACGGTGCGACAAGCGGTCTGCAAGTCACCTTGAATCGGCTGCAGTGATGTGCCAAGTACACGATCAACCTCACCTCCGAGAGTCGTGCCGTGCTGCCGAGCGATCTCCAGCGATCCGCGTGGGCTCGGGTTCGCATCCGCACCACAGCCGCTCATGAACATCGCTTGGGTCCCGGAATGCTGCTGTTCGAGGTACTCCTGGGCAAAACCGGCGAAGTCGCCGGCGATCACGTTGTCCCGGCCCGTCAGCGTTGTGTTGTGACAGGCACAGCCGAATAATATGTTCCGTAGCGAGCCATCGGGCGCGTCGATGCGAAGCACCGGTACGGTGCGGTCTGTTACCCCGGCCGGGTTGTCGCTCATGACGATCCGCCCGTCCTGCGGCAACCGGCGGCTCATCGGGAATTCCACGCGGCCGACGCCCCACGACAAGCGGGCCGGTTCGAGTCGTGCCAGCGCATCGCAGACCAACTGAACGAGCAGTTCCTGCAACGTGCGAGTATAGGCCGCCGTCTCGCGGATATCGTCGGCCGTCAGCGGCGCGTGCGCCACGGCATTGGCCGCCGGATGCGGGTCGAGACTGACCAGCGGCCCGGTATGCGTATGCGAAGCATTAAACAGCAACTGACGGCGCTGCAGACCCGTCTTCTCCTCGACGCGGCGACAGACTTCGTCCGTTACCACGGCTGCCTGGAAACCGACCAGGTCTGCCGTCACGATCACGGCTCGTTGGCCACGACGATCCTCCAGCGCCAGTGCTTTAGCATAGATGTCGGCAACGATCGACTCGAAGGGTCCCGTGCGATCCCCGTAGCCTAGCAACACTACCGGACGCGGCGGCGTAATCTTGACTCGCGCCAGGCCCGCCTTCCAGGGCGTATCGGCTTGCGCGAAGACTCCACCTGTGGAGAGAGACAGGATGGCAGCCGATGCGATCAGCAAGCGTAGTGGTTTCACCATGACATTCTCCCTGTGGCTGCGCTCGCCAGAGCGTGGGCGACGAAGGAGGACGTTTTCCAGGTGCGTCCACCGTCTGGCGACGGCAGCCACGGAGTTGCGTTCGCGGCTGCTCAAGTAATATCCGAACAGAGACAAATCCTGGTGTCCCGCTCCCGCTAGTCTCCGCTGAGCGTGAACTCGGGCAGGTGCACAATCTCACCGCCGCGTAACGCAGATTGATGAGCGCAGATGCCGACACAGGTCCAGTTGGCCGAAGTGACGGCGTTGGGTCTCGGTGGGCGATCTTCGGCCAGTGCTGTCAGAAATTCGTTCACCAGATGCGGGTGCGAACCGCCGTGCCCTCCGCCTTGAATGAACGAGAGGTGTTCGCTGTCCTGGATCGACTTGGTGAAGGGGCGAATCGGTTCCGGCAGCAGATGTGCAAAGTCGGGCACTTCGACGGGCGACGGGATCTCGGGCTCCGGTTTCTTGGCGGTATGCAAGACGTGCGGTTCCCCTTCCACGAGCGCCCATTCGAAACTCTTCTTGGTCCCATAGACATCAAAGCTTTCGCGATATTGCCGAGCCGTGTCGTAAAGAAATCGCCAGATGTGCGCCACGACATCAGAATCCTTGACCTTGATGTGACACGACTCGACAGCAAACCCACTCCCCGACTTCTGCTTGATGTCGTCGCGGACCGTGCCCGAGCCAAAACAGGAGACATATTCTGCTTTCTTGTCCAGCAGACCGAGGCAAGGGCTGACGACGTGCGTCGCGTAATGCATCGGAATCATCCGCTGCCAATAGTCCGGCCAGCCGTCCATGTCCTGTGGATGCGATGCAGCGAGATGCTGGATCTTTCCCAGTTCGCCCTGCTGATACATCTGTTTGAGGAATAAGAATTCGCGCGAGTAGACAACCGTTTCGGCCATCATGTATTTCAGTCCCGTCTCTTGCACCAGTTCAACGATCTGCCGGCATTCTTCCACGGTGGTGGCCATGGGGACCGTGCACATGACGTGCTTACCCGCCTTCAGCGCCTCGATCGACATCGGCGCATGGTCAGGGATCGGCGAATTGATGTGGACAAAATCGACGTGGGGATCCGCCAGCACGTCTTCATACTTGGCGAAACGGTTCTCGATGCCGAACGCATCACCAATCTTGTTCCGGTGATCGGTGGTCCGCTGGCAGATAGCGTGCATGTTGGCTTGGGGGTGTTTCTGATAGATCGGAATGAATTCGGCACCGAAGCCCAGGCCTACGATGGCGACATTGAATTTCTCGTGGTTCATGCTGATTCATCCCTTTCAAAACACTAAGATTATGATGAAGAACAACCGTGCACGGCTACGTTCCATGATCGTCGATTGTATCGGGTTCAGGTGCCTCTGTGAACAGTTCCCTCGAACGGACTTGAGGGGAGCATGCCAGGACTCGGATTCGCCTGCGGCAACCTGTTGCGCTGTCGCCCCGTCACGCGTCAGCACGTGCGGGGTGTGCGCATGTGAAACGGCCAGGCACGACGTTACGGCCCGGTGCATGAGCACTTCCCGGAATCGGTTATTATGCGGACAGGTTCCCGCGACGGTGCCAGGGAAATGCTGTAACATGAGCCGGTGATTCGCCTGCTCGCTAATCTCGCGTCGCGGCCGCGAATGCGATGTGACTGGCGGTCGTTCCGACAACCCGATTGGTGGGCTCTCGTTTGCTTCTCTTACTTCCACTTTAGACCCCGGAACCGCCATGGAATTGACGATCGCTGAGCGAATTCAACGCCAGATGAAGTTCTTGATCGAACTGGATAAACTGAAATGCATTCTGCGCCAAACCTGGCTGATGGATGCGTCGCGCCGAGAGAACGACGCTGAACATTCCTGGCATCTCGGCGTCATGGCGCTTGTCTTGGTGGAACATGCGGCCGAACCTCAGCTCGATCTTGCCCGCGTGGTCAAGATGGTGCTGGTGCACGACATCGTGGAAATCGATGCCGGTGATACCTTCGCCTACGATGACGTCGGAGCGTTAGACAAGGCTGAGCGCGAACAGGCGGCCGCCCAGCGGCTATTTGGATTACTCCCGGCCGACCAAGCGGTCGAGTTTCGCGATGTGTGGCAAGAGTTTGAAGCCCGTGAGTCTCCCGAAGCACGGTTTGCCGCGGCACTCGACCGGTTGCAGCCGATCTTGCACAACTATCATACTCGGGGCAAAGCCTGGACGCAGCACGGGATTACCGCCGATCAAGTTGTCGCGCGCAACCGTCATATCGCGGAGGGTTCGCCTCGTCTCTGGGAGTACGTCGATAACCTGATTTGTGATGCTGTCGCCCGGGGGTTTTTGTCGGCCCCGTCGAATGGACCGTGATCGCCGCAGAGCTTGGATTCTGCGGGAGACGCGGAGTGCGGTGGTCTGGGAGTGTCAGTCGACAACGTGAGCGAATGCTCTAGAATGGGATTTCATTGTGGGTCGAGGGGGTGGGGAGCGATGGGGACTGCACAAAAGGAATGAATTCCGTTCTACGTTGCCAGGTAACGCACATTCACGCTGCAAAATGGGAGGAACATCATGAGTGGACAAACACGTCGCGAGTTTATTGCCAGAACGACGTTTGGTGCCGCGGTAGCGGGCCTGCTTCCGCAGTCGGCGGAAGCTGCCATCGAGGGAGATATTCCCAAGCGCCCCTTCGGCAAGACGGGAGTGAACGTATCGATTTTGGGACTCGGCGGCTGGCACATCGGTTGCCAGGAGGATCGCTCGGAAAGCCATCGATTGATCCAGACCGCCATCGATGCCGGAGTCAACTTCCTGGACAATTCGATCGACTACAACGAGGGGCAGAGCGAGATACGCATGGGCGAGGCGATCAAGGGGCAACGCGAAAAGGTGTTTGTGATGACCAAACACAACTTCCGCGACAAGAAGAGCGCGTTGCGTGACCTCGAAATCAGTCTGCGACGTCTGCAAACCGATTACCTCGATCTGTGGCAATTTCATTCCATTGAGCGTCCCGAGGACCCGGATTGGATCTTTACCGAGCACGGTGCCATCGAAGCGGCCGAACTGGCCAAGAAACAAGGTAAAGTTCGGTTCATTGGATTCACGGGACACAAGAACCCCGAATACCATCTCAAGATGCTCTCCAAGCCTTTCGCTTGGGATGCCATCCAAATGCCGTTGAATGTGCTCGACGCTCATTTCCGCAGCTTTGAACGCCGGGTACTCCCCGAGGCGGCGAAACGTCAGCTGGGCATCGTGGGTATGAAGCCGATGGCTTTTCAAAATGCGCCCAAGACGGGCGTCGTTACTTCCACCGAGTGCCTCCACTATGCCATGAGCCTGCCAGTCTCCGTCACCATCACCGGGTGTGAGACCATGCAGCGACTGGAGACGGCGATCCAAGCGGCTCGCACTTTCAAACAGCTCACGGAAGCGGAGATGCAGACGCTGCGGGATCGGCTGACGCCGTTTGTCAAGAATGGTGAGGCCGAGCCGTACAAGACCACTGCGAATTTTGATAACAAACCGGCCGCCTTTGCGCCACCCTATGAAGCGTAAGATGGTGATGAAGAATTAAACAGGCCGGTCACGGCACCGGCGGTGTGTCCGGATATGCAATCGCTGTCGCCCGCCCTACCCGCCCCGCTTGGCGGCACGGAGTGTGATGCCACTTTCGTCACGAACCTGTTGTGGCACCAGGTCGACAACATTGCGCTGAGCGGCGAAAGCGATGTCGCGTTGAAAGCCGAGTCGCGTGAGCCGCCTGCCGCCGCGCCCGGATGCGAGCAAACGTAGCAGCTCGTCATCCGCATCCCAGGCCCGCGTACGATACATCTCCAACAGCAACAGGGCCGCATCGTCCTGCCACGCTGGCCTGCCGCATGATTCCCACAAGCTGCCGGCAATCGCTGCCGCGCACAGAGTGTCCTCAATGCAGGCCTGTCCATCGGTACCCGAGCAGACGAGGTGTACTGGCCGCCGAATCTCCGCCAGTCGCCGCACAACCGCGGATAGGTTCAAGAATGAGCCGATCAGCAATTCCGCCGCCTCGCTGGCCCAGCCAATGGCTTGGGTCCCATGGCTGGTGGTGAAAACGACCGTTTTCCCTTCCACGATTGCCGGTAAGTAGTTGCCTGGTGAATTGTCCAAATCGAAACCTGGTATTTTTTCGCCTCCACGCTCCCCCCCCAGCAACACCTGGGAGCATGTCTGGCGGTGTGCGATGTCGTGTGCGGTGGACACTTCTGCGCACGGCACGACGCAGCGGGCACCGTGGGCCAAGGCGGTCACGATGGTGGTCGTGGCACGCAGCACATCGATGACGACCGCGACTCCGCCACGGACAAGCCGAGGATCGAGATCGGGGAGTAAATGAGCGATCACTTCCGGCATCGTGGCCCCCGATGAAATGCGAGTTGGCGAAAGACCGTAAGGTCTGTCATGTCACGCCAAGTGTCAAGCTGCTCCGAGCGGCCGTCAACCGAGGGTGTTTCTAGCGTGGCCAGATTCGGAGCGATCGGGGCACAACTAATGGCCTGAAATGTCGGCTGTGAGAATAGTCCCACGATACTATTCGGCAGTCGCAGAGCGGATTGGAGCTGGGGGGGGAGCTGGGTGGAAACTGGGGGGGCACTGGCACGCTCGTTGCGGCTGATAAGGCGGGGGACGACGAGCCCTGTTCTGGCTCAGTAGTTGAATTCAGGACGGTGGATGCATATGCTTCTGGGTGGAACCGTTGTTTTAGGGGGTAGGGAGTCCGCGGCAGGACCGGTTTGCGGTACTAGTTTTGGCGGTTTCCGGTTGGTCAGATGCGCGTTTTCGAATGCGTGAGAATATGGCCGTGACCACTCCTCGGTTGCTGCAGGAAACGTTCCTAAGCCTCTTTGCGGAAGAGGTTTCGACCGTTGTCTGGCTCACCGATCGTACCCGTCGCGTGGAGATGGTGTCGGGGGGGGTGATCAATGCTCTTGGAATTGTACTGCCTGAATGTCTTGCCGGAACGAGGATCGAAGAGCTATTTGCACAGGCCGCTGACCAGCGGGCTTCCTTGGTTGCGGCACACGAGCGTGCTGCCGAAGGGGAGATTTCGAAGTGTGAATTCGACTGGGCCGGCTGGCATTTTTGTGGGCAGGTTCTGCCGCAAGCTGACGCTGCGGGGAGGCTCACCGGTTGCCTCGGCGTAGCGCGTCTGGATGCTGTGCTGGACGCGTTGGAGGAAGTTCTGGATGCCAGCGAGCAGCGGTTTGAGACGCTGGTTGGATTGTCGCCAGCTGGCATTTACATGACCGATGCCGAGGGTCGCTGTACGTACGTGAACCAGCGCTGGTGCGAGATGGCGGGCATCACGGCTCAGCGGGCCCTGGGACACTCTTGGGAGCAGGTGATTCACCCGGAAGATCGGGGATGGATTGTGCAGCGATGGCGTGAGGCGGTCGAGAAGGGCGAGGTGTGGGAGCACGAATACCGCCTCCTCTCGCCGGCCGGCACGATGACGTGGGTGTTGGCGCAGGCCAAGCCGCTCACTGACGGCAACGGCCGGGTCACTGGTTATGTCGGCATCAACGTGGACATCACGGCCCGCAAGGAGGCCAGCAAGCAGTTGCGGGCGAGTGAGGAGCGATTCGCACGTCTCTTGTCGGCCGTGACCTCCTATCGGTACTGTGTCTTGTTTAGTGACGGTGTGCCGATCGTCACCGAACACAGTCCGAGCTGTGTCGGGACCACTGGGTATACGCCGGACGAGTACGCCCGCGACCCGTTTTTGTGGATCAACATGGTGCATCCGGAGGATCGGAACCTGGTCCGCCAGCACGTCGCCAGGGTATTGGCTGGCCAATCGGTGCCGCCGGTCGAACACCGTATCTATCACAAGAACGGCTCGGTGCGTTGGGTTCGGGACACGATCATTGCGCATAACGGAAGCGATGGCGAACTAGTTCGATACGACGGCTTGGTGGAGGACATCACAGACCGCAAACGGATCGATCGGCGGTTGTGGCAGATTCTGGAATCAGCTCCTGATGCGATGGTGATCACGGATCGAGGCGGCAAGATGTTGATGGCCAACGGGCAGGCTCAGCAGTTGTTCGGATATTCGCGCGAAGAGTTGATCCATCAGCCGGTCGAGATCTTGATCCCGGACCGATGCCGAGCCAGTCATGTCGCGCACCGCCAGGAGTACGCTGTGTTTCCAGCGATGCGTTTGATGGCCCAGCGGCCGGAGTTGTACGGTTGTCGCAAGGACGGCAGCGAGTTTGCCGCGGAGATCGTCTTGAGTCCCGTCGAGATGGACGATGAGGTCCTGATCTGTGCGGGGATCCGTGACATCTCCCATCGCAGGGCGATGGAACAAGCGTTGCGAGTGAGCGAAGAGCGGTTCGATCTGGCGGTGCGCGGCACCGACGCAGGAATCTGGGACTGGGACTTGACCACCGACTTAGTCTATTTCTCACCGCGTTGGAAAGGCATGCTCGGCTTCCAGGAAGAGGAGCTGGCCAACGATTTCGCGACGTGGGAAGAACGGGTGCATCCGGAGGATCTGGTGCGGTCGCGCGAGACGATTCGTGCGTATCTGGAGGGCGAGACGACGCGGTACGAATTGGAGCATCGGTTGCGGCACCGGGACGGAACATATCGCTGGATTCTAGCCCGTGGTGCGCTCGTGCGAGACGCCGGCGGGCGGCCTTGTCGGATGGTCGGCTCGCACCTTGACATCACCGATCGCAAGCTGGCGCAAGAGCGACTCCGCGACCAGGAAGCGCAATTGATCGCGGCTCAACGCATCCAAGAACATCTGCTCCCCCGCCGCGTCCCCATGCTGCCGGGATACGATCTAGCCGGTCGTGTTATCCCGGCGCAGTTCGCCGGCGGCGACTATTACGATTACCTGTTCCTGTCCGACGGCACGTTGGCGATTGTGGTCGGCGACGTCAGCGGTCACGATGTAGGCGCGGCACTGGTGACCGCCTCGACAAGTGCACACCTGCGCTCGTTTGCCGAACAACATGCGGATGTGACGGCGATCCTGCAGCACACCAACACGCTTCTCTCCCGAGAAACCGACGACGGACGATTCGTCACGCTGTTTCTGTTGCAGTTGGATGCTGCCGCGAGAACGATCTGCTATGTCAACGCGGGGCACCCTCATGGTTATCTGTTGGATGCCTGGGGGCATGTGCAGAGGACATTGCGAAGTACATCCTTTCCTCTTTCGGTGCTGCCGGATGCCGAATATCCAATCAGCGATCCGCTGCACCTGGCCCCCGGTGACCTCGTACTGCTGACGACCGATGGCGTCCTGGAAGCACGCTCGCCCCAGGGGGAGCCCTTTGATGACGAAAGAATGCTGAATATCGTCCGTGCGAATCAGCAGCGTTCAGCAGCGGAGATCATCGACTGCATACAACAAGGGGTGCTGCAATTCACCGGCAGCAATCGTACGCAAGACGATCTCACCCTGGTGATCTTGAAAGTCGCTCACGATCAGTGAATCGAACGCATCAAAAATCCCGTTTGGTGGAAGTCTGCTGCACGGCGTCGGTGACGGCCTTGAGGAGTTCCGTGAACGAGGCGGCATCATAGGCCCGCAGACACGCGACATCACGCAAGCGGGGTGTTACCTGGATGGCACGCCCCTGGGGAATGCGGACCAGGGCAAACGCGTCCTTGGCCGGTATGCCGAACGTGAAGCGATCTCCTTTCACGTTCATCACGCGGTCCTCCCGCATGTTCTCGGGAAGCATCTGGATCGTTGGTTCCATCAACCTGAAGTTGCCGCCGTCCTCCGGATAGTCCATCAACCAGACGAAGGTGCTGATACTCCCCGTGTTGGGAGACGCCCAAATCAAGTACCGCACCATCATCACTTCGTGCTCGTCGTCATAGAGCATGATCGTGGGGGCGTCAAATAAGACGCAGTTGCCGGAACGCACCACTTGCTTGATTTCGTTGAGTGACTCCTCGTTGGCCTTGAATACGCTCCGCGCAATGAAACCGAGCCCTGCTCCCAAATTCTCTTCCGTGTCGGCAGTGATGATCGTGTTGAGTCCGTTGATCTTTTTTGAAAAACCGATGCCCGCTTTCTTCAGCCGATAGGCACCTTGCTCGTCCTTGGCAACGTCCGCCAGGATGACCAGGTTGAATAGCCTGGAGTACTCGCGGACGGTCGAAGAGGCGGCCGACAAATCTCCGGCTCCCAGTCGTCCTTCGACGAATAAGATGATATTCGACCAGCCCTCCGGAGGCGTTTCGCCGAAGCTGGTCCCAGCCGGAATCCGCGGCATGGGCTTCAGCTCGTCCGCCAGGCTGCGGCTGGCGGAGTCGGTCAGGCCTAGTGTGCCGAGCACTATCAGAGTGGCCAACAGGGACATTACACCAGGATTGCGGATCGTCATCAGGTCACCCCTCGTCGTTACTGGGTGTCTCGGCAAAGCATCGACCAACGTCGCGGATAGTCTGCCATACTTACTGCCAATAATTCCCTGTTCGCGTCCAATGTCTACCACGGTGAACGCGGTTTTTCCCGTACCCGGACAGAAACGGTAGATAACACGCGTGATTTGTGGGTTTCTTCCATCTCGGTCCCGCGGCAAGCTGTCTTGCCTAACTAGTGCAAATTCATACCACGATTTCTGACGTAGCAAAAGCTCAGCTTGTCGGGCCCTCGGTACGTCGACTCGGGGGCGTGAAAAGAGCGGTGATAGCTGAGCAGTGCTCAGCTGCGGCCGTCAGACGCCATTCCTATACCCCAGCAAAGGGCGCTGTTCATCCACGTGGCTACTCGGGCCAAAATCCCACGTGCCGCCGGCATCGAAAATAGACATTTTCTGTCATCCCATTTTTTTGTCCTTCACACGAATCGGGTTGGACCGTTGGGGAAGGGGCCGGTGAGGACAAAAATATCGGATGACAAACAGATCTCCTGCATCTGGGAAAGCGTACTAATTTGCCAGTAGAGCAACCAGTACTGAACGAGAACGAACCTGAAGAGGCCGGTTGGCAGCGGTGCGTTGGTATCGAGACAGCTATGATCGGCGGCGGATCACGCAGCGGCACACGGGCTACTACAGCAGGGGCGGTGAATGGATGAGGCGAAACCTGGCTGGGTTGTTGCAAGGGCAACGGACTGCCACTGCCAGATAGTGGTGAGGATCGAGGAACTGCTGATGAAATTGCCAGGAGTCTGCCGACTCGTGGGACGATGGGGCGAACCTGATGTGTGGAGCAGTGGGTTCATCCAGTGTGAAGGAGATCTCGCTCAGTCGCAGCGACAGGCCCAGTCCGATCGCTTTGGCATACGCTTCTTTCAATGTCCAGTAGCGGAAGAAGAGTTCCCGCTGCTGCGAGTCGTGGGCGGCCAGAAACCGTTCCAGTTCTGGGGGTGATAGAACTCGTTGAGCAACACGGGGGTCGGCTTGTCGACCGGCAGATTCGACGTCGACTCCCACGGCGTGAGTAAGTGTCACGGCGCATACGGCGACCTGGTCGCTGTGTGAGATATTGAACTGCAATGGGGGGGCGGCGGCATCTGCAGGGAGAAACGGCTTGCCATGGGCCGTTAGTTGAAACTTCCACTCAGCGGGGGCTACCGCCGCGTATTGCGACAGAACGGTACGCAACAAAGCGTGCGCGACGAGAAACAATTGCCGGTCTTTTTCGAAAGCGAAGCGTCGGTACCTGGCTGTTTCTTCGGCGGTCAGGAGGGCCAGGAAGTTGTCTCGTCGCGCAGCGATCGTCGGGTCGTCACAGTGGCAGTGCCAGACATGGACTTCATTCTCCGACAGTGGGGCGGTCATGATCCTGCTCCGGGCCGCTCGACAAGCGAAGGGGCGATCGTACGCAGCGTCCATCATACACATCCGCCGGGCTGGTGTCGGTGGGGTGTGGGGGCCGTCGCCGAGCGTGACTGGTGCCGTGGCCACTGTCGGCGAATTCGCCGCGCTTTCTTTCCGAACCGTTGTGCAACGACTATATTCCAGTAATCGCTGCCGCGGGAGCGGGCGGCTTGGCCTTGCCGGTCAGATTTCTGAGGACATGCATCCTGTGGAAAGGAACGGACATGAGATCACTGAGACTGTTTGCCGCGACTCTGTTGTGGGGTTTCTTGCCCGCCGCGTTTGGATTGGCTCAGGAGGAGGCCGGCAAGGGAGAGTGGAAAACGCTCTTCAACGGAAAGGATCTCTCCGGGTGGAAAGTGAAGATCAAGGGATACGACCTGAACGACAATTTTGGCGACACCTTCCGCGTGGAAGATGGAGTCCTGAAGGTCGTGTACGACGAGCGCGAGTATGACAAGTTCGACAGCCGGTTTGGCCATCTTTTTTACGAAGCCCCGTTCTCGCATTATGTATTGCGCGTCGAGTATCGTTTTGTCGGGAAACAGGTGTCTGGTGGTCCCGGTTGGGCTGTTCGTAATAGCGGGATCATGATCCACGGTCAGTCACCGGAGAGTATGAGGAAGGACCAGGATTTTCCCGTGTCGGTGGAAGTGCAGTTGCTTGGTGGCGGCGACACGGGGGAGCGGCCGACCGGTAATGTGTGCACTCCCGGCACGCACATCGTGATGGACGGAAAGCTGATCACGCAACACTGCAACAATTCATCATCCAAGACGTTTCGCGGAGATCAGTGGGTGACGATCGAAGTGGAAGTGCACGGTAACGGCGTGATCAAGCACATCGTCAAGGGTGCGGTGGTCATGGAGTACACGCAGCCCCAGTTGGACGAGAACGACGCGGACGCTCGTTCGTTGATCAAGGACGGCCATCAGATGCTCAGCGGCGGCACGATATCTTTGCAGTCGGAGAGCCACCCGATCGAGTTTCGGAAAGTGGAAATCCGGGAGCTGAAAGAATGACGGATGGCGGGCAGGCAGCTGAGCCCGCCAGGGTTCAGCGGTAGCTGAGCCCGCCAGGGTTCAGCGGGTAGCTGAGCCCGCCAGGGTCTCGTCGCCGCGGTCAGCTGAGCCCTGCCAGGGTTCAGCGGTGTAGCCCCCAGGGTTCAGTCGGACGAGCCCGCCAGGGTTCAGCGGAAGCTGGGTGGCTTCCGCTACGCATGACGCTCCCTAGAACCGATACAGTGCGACAGCCAACTTGTACACCGGCTCCCACATTGACGATCAAGCCCAGGTCGCCCTGCGAGGCGAGGCGGCGTTCGCGTACGGCTTGCAGCGCCACCGGGGTGGAGGAGGTGGCCAGATCGCCAGATTGGATCGCCACGTCGACGATTTTTTCCCGCGGGAAAGCCAGCCGCTCTCCAGTTGCTTGGACGAAGGAAGGACTGATCTGCGGGGGAAGCAACAGGTGAATGTCGCGCGGTGACAGTTCCTGTTGGGCGAGGAAATCGGCCACACTCGTCAGCAATGCAGTCGAGATAGATCTCGTGCAACTTCTCGTGGTGGGACGCGAGCAGGTAGACGCGTCCCCGCTGATTCCAGGCGGCGACGACATGCACGGCGTCGTGGAATTGATGGAAGTAGCGGAAGGCGAACGCCTGGAAGCCCGTTTCGCCGTTCTCGGATTCGTGGAGAATGACGGCGGAGCCCATTTCGCGGAGGCCGAGCAGGTCGTTCGGGGCCTCCTGCCGGTTGTTCTCCACCTCGGAAGCGACGATCATCGCCTGTTGCAGGCGTCCCGCTCGGGCCAATTCGGATGCCAGATAGCAGGCGTTGAGGAAGCCGATGGAGGAGTTGAAGATATCGAGTGCCAAGGTCTTGTGGGGTGCATCGGGGTTGCAGATGTCATTCATTTTCAGATCGCCGGCCAGCAATGCGGCAATCGCCGGCTCGGTGACGAATTCGGTGCGATAAACACCGGAGAAGATCAGCAGGTCGATTTGTTTCTTCGAGAAACGGGATCCTGCCAGGCAGTCACGTCCGGCTTTGCCCAGCAGTGTCAGTGTGTCGGCGTCTTCACCCGGTTCGGGGTAGACAGTGGCGATCGACTCGACACACATGGGGACCGAGAGCGTCGTTCCCGAATCGATGGCGGCGTGGCTCTTGCCGTTGCGCTGCGGGGTATGAGAACGGAGGCGATCCGGCAAGTCATCGCAAGTGTAGAGTGCCGTGCCGGTCGTTTGTCCCGATCCGGAGATACTGAAGAGAATGTCGTCACCGGAGCGAATGCGTTGATCGAGGATCGAGTCGCGCAGCGCCAGCATGTGACTGGTGGTGGCCGTGTTGCCACGTTGTGCCAGATTGTTGATCAGCCGTCCGCTGAAATCCTGATTGAAACGACGTTTCATTTCATCGACCGCTCCCTCCATGGTGAGCCGAGAGGTCTGGTGTGGAATGATGTGATCGACGTCATTCAGCGGTCGCCCATTGCGACCCAGCACGAACTGCGCGTGTGTCGCCGCGTGGGGGACCACGGTCGCCGTGACCTTGATCGCATCGGTGTGCATGGCAGCCCCGCCATGTTCACATTCGGTCGGTTTGGCGATGCAGAAACGGCTGTACTTGCTGAGCGTATACAGCTCGATGTCGTGGAATCCCACCTCCGGTCGCGAGGAGGCCTCTAACATGACAGCCAGGCCGGCGTCGCCCAGCGTCAGTGACGCCAGTTGCGGATCGACCTGCGAAGCAATCTCCTTCTGCGCCGTTTCGGTCAGGTGGGAAATGTACTCGCCGCTGACGACCATGCCATAGCGAATGGAACCAGAACGAATCAGGGCATCGACGACGTAGATGCCGGTCCACATGCCGGCGCAGGCGTTGGAGATATCGAAGGCGATGGCGTTGTCGAAGCCGAACTGTTTTCTGAGGGTGATCGACGTTGTGGGATCGTACGTGATGTGACGCGGGCTGTCACATCGCGAGATGTTGGTGCAGATCAGCATGTCAACCTCGGTCGGATCGACATGCGAGCGATTCAGGCAGTCCTCCACGGCCTTGACCGCCAGGTCATACGAGAACTCGGTCTCCCCGGCGCAGTGCCGTGACTTGATTCCGGTCAGACGTTCCAGTGGAATCCGCAGAGGGTATTGGCACCCCTGCAGCACTTCCGCCGTCGTAACTTGCTTGGGAGGCAAGTAGACCCCAATCGATTCGATCAGTGACTTCGCGGTCTTCATAGCTTTCTCATCCCGTAATGCTCGGTGACGAACTGTACGATTCCCAGAAGGCGGCCAATTCCGCCACGGTTGGATATTCGAACAGCAGTTCGGGCTTGATGCGTTCACCGTCCAGTTGCAGGCCGGATTCGTTAAGCAACGCGACGATCCGCAGGCTGGTGAGAGAACTGCCACCCAAGTCGAAGAAGTTATCGTGCGTGCCGACGTGTTCGACTTCGAGTACGCGCGACCAGATGTCGACCAGCGTCTGCTCGATGAGACTTTGTGGAGCCACGTATTGTCGCGAGGGAGGTCGCTCGGTCTTCGGTTCCGGCAGATCGCGGACATCGACCTTCCCCGAACTGTTGAGGGGCAGGCGGTCGAGCAGTACGAAATTCCGCGGGATCATGTAGCCGGGGAGCTTATCGCGGAGAAACTTGCGGATTTCGTCCGGATTAATGGAGTTCGTGAAATCGGTTCCCAGCCAGGCGACGAGATAGGCGTCGCCGTGCGAATCGGCTCGGCACTGGACATGCGATTCACGAATCCCCGGGTAGGCGTCCAGCTTGGATTCAATTTCGCCAATTTCCACGCGGTAGCCGTGAATCTTGACCTGGCGATCGCAACGTCCGAGAAACTCCAGTTCGCCCTCGTCGGTCCAGCGGACGCGGTCGCCGGTACGGTACATGCGGGCCGCCGGCTCATCGGCAAACGGATCGGGCACAAATCGTTCGCCGCGTCAGCTCCGGGTTGTTTAGGTACCCGTCCGCCAGCATCGTGCCACCCAGACAGAGTTCGCCGGGAACACCAATCGGCGCCCGTTGTCCGTGATCGTCCAGGACGTAAGCCGCAGTCCGGGTTTGGGGCGGCCGATCGGGATCCGGGCCCGCCGCGCCGGCTGATCGGGCAGCTCGTGCACGGTGGCCGTAATGACGGCTTCTGTCGGTCCGTACGCGTTCAGCAGGCGCACGTCCAGCCTCTGCCATTTGGGGAGTGTGTCCAACGGGAAGACATCGCCGCCGACAATCACCAGTCGCAGCGGATCGGCGGCACCCGATGCAACATCCAATGCTTCGGTACAGTGACGGAAATAGGCCGGGGGCAGGTTGATGGCTGTCAAAGCATGCTGCCGAACCTTGTCCCAGAACTCGTCTGGTGACCAAAGTTCGTGACCTCTCATGAAGACGCTGGCGCCGACACTCCAGGGGACCAGCATCTGTTCGATCGAGGGATCAAATGTCGTGTTGCTGAACTGTAGCATGCGGTCTTTTGCCACCAGGCCGAACACCTTGCGAATGCTCAGCACATGCTGCGTGATGGCGCGATGCGAAACCGGTACCCCCTTGGGCTCCCCCGTCGATCCGGAAGTGTAGATGATGTAGGCAGCTGTCTCGGGCGAGCAACGTAGCTGCAAGTTCGTATGGTCGACACGTGCTAACGGTTCTTCGATCAGATCGAGGCAGACGACTTTCACAGTGTTGTGGCCGTAGCGACATTGCTCCTGCGTTGATCGCTCAGTATGAAATCGACTGTGTGACAGGAGCACCTTGGCTCCGCAGTCCTCGATCATATGAGTCAGACGATCGTGCGGACACGTTGGGTCGAGCGGCACGTAGGTGCCACCAGCCTTCAGGATTGCCAACAGTGTGATGGCAGTGTCGGTGCCTCGCGCGGCGTGGGATGCGACAGTATCGCCCGGTTGAATTCCCAGTTGCTGCAGCCAGCGAGCGAGTTGGTTAGCACGGCAATTCAATTCTTCGTAGGTGAGCGACGTGTCATCGTCAAAGACGGCGATACGATCGGGAGCATAGCCGACCTGCTGTTCAAACAGGCTGTGAACGCGCAGGTCCTGTTGCGACTCGGCGGGACCTGCCGTGGTGAACGACTCGATCCGTTCGGCCTCGTCATCTGGCCGCAGCGAATACTCGGAGATCGGGCGGTGCGGATCCGCGACGATCGACTCAGCCAGCTGCAGGAAGTGCCGGCTCATGCGGTCCGCCGTCTGAGCGCTGAACAGGTCGGTGTCGTATTTCATGGTGCCGAGGAACGAATCGTTGGCATCGAACATTTCCAGCGTCAGGTCGAATTGTCCTTCCTGCTGGGGCAAATCATACGGATACACATCCAGGCCACCCCAATCCGCGTGCCCCGGCTGCTCGTCGAACAGTCGTGTGGCCTCATTGAATTGTTGCGGCTTCTGCAGTCCGAACATGACGGCACAGATCGGTAGCCGTCCGGTGTCGCGACGCGGGTTCAACCGATCGACCAGCAAGGGGAAGGGGTAGTCCTGATGTTCGATGGCTTCCAGCGTCCGCTGTTTCACACGTGCCAGATACTCGGCAAAGGTCAGGTTTCGAGAGATATCAGAGCGGATTGCCAGCGTATTGACGAAATAGCCCACGACGCGCGTGAACGCTCCCCCTGATCGCCCTGACGTGGTGGTGCCCACCGTCAGATCATCCTGGCCCGTGTACCGATGAATGAGAGTCTTGAAGATGGCCAACATGACCACAAAGGGTGTCGCGCCGAGCGACTTGCCCAGGTCGCGGAGACGTTGCGACAGGTCGCGGGGCACACGGAACTTGTGCGAAGCCCCCTGGTGATTGGGACGTTCCGGTCGAGGAAAGTCGATCGGTAGGTCGGGGGCGATGAGATCGCCTTTCAGCCGATCCCGCCAGTATTGCCACAGTTTCTCTCCCCGCTCGCTGTGCTGCAATTCCGTCTGCCAACGTACGAAATCGGAGTGCGTTGCCGAAAGGCTCGGGAGCACCGCTGTTTCGCCCCGGCTCTGTTGGCGGTACAGCGTACCGAACTCGTCTTGCAGCAACCAGAGCGACCAGGCGTCGAAGATGATGTGGTGCAGGGTCATGAGAAAGACGTGATCGGTATCGTTGATCGTGAACAGGCGGACCCGCAGCAGGGGGCCTTCTTTAAGTTGAAAAGGATGCAGGTATTCGCGTTTCACCGCCTCGTGCAGCTGTGTCTCGTCCCAGGTGGAAGCCGTGATCTGACGGAAGTCGAGTTCCATGCGGGGGTGAATGCGACAGCGCGGATTACCATCCACCGTCTCGAACGTTGTACGCAAAGCTTCGTGGCGTGATATCAGTGTCTGAAAACAATGACGCATCACCTCGACATCTACCTGAGAGGCGATACGCACGGCTGCCGCCACATTGTACGCCGCACTCTGCGGTGACAGGGAATGAAGAAAGAAGAGTGCCTGCTGGCCCAGCGAAAGCGGCTCCAGACGGCTCTCTGCCCCGTCGTCGGGAGTCTCCAGCTTGAGCGCCTCAATGAGAGCTTTCTTGTGCCGCCGGAGTTCGGCCAACAATTGCTTGTCGAGCGAATTGCCCGGCATGCGGAATCGAAGAAGGTCTCCCTCTACCCAGAGTTCGACATGCTTCTGATCCAAGGCTTCACGCAATTCTTTCAGGTTCATATCGCACCTTCAATCAACCCTTCTCCCTGTTCGGAAGAAGATGGAAACAGGTCTCGCGATGGATGATCTCCCTCCTTACCCATACGCACATTCAGCTCATCCGTCAGCGTGGCAGACAGGTCCCACAAGGTTATGTCTTGCAGAAAGACTTCCAACGACACTTCCACACCAATACTCTGTTTGATTTCCTCACGCAATTCAAAGGCCATCAGAGAATCGAGACCGAGCGTGTCGAGTGGTTGATCCATCGGCACTTCGTTTACCGGCGACTCCAGGATCTCGGCTACTCGACTGCGAATCAATCGCAGTACGCATTTCTGCCGCGCAGCGCCGGTCTGGCAGACGATCTCTTCGATGATCTCAGCGGGAGTCGATCGGACTCCTTGATGTTCCACTCGGCGAGTGGACTCTGTCGGCGAGGAGATCTTGTCGACGCGACGTATCTTCAAGCCGTCGATTTGAAAAATCGGTCGGCCCGTCGGATCGGTGGCGATGATCGCCACACGCATGGTGCGCTCATCGCGGGCCGGAAGCAACTGAGCTCTGACATGCAGGCGAGTAGTGCAGTCGGTGGCGTCAGCCAACCCGGTATCGTTGGACTTTAACCGGCAGCCAGGCGGAGGCTTGTTGCGGGGGGAGGGCGCCGGCGGTGACTTGCAGGCAGGCGTCCAGCAGTGCCGGGTGCAGGAGGTAGCCGTCGGTCGACACGCTCTCGGGCAGTTGCACTTCGCCCCACGCCTGGCCGTCGCCCCGCACGAGCTTGCGCAGTCCCTGGAAGGCGGGGCCGTAGTCCAGGCCCAGTTGCCGGCACTGAGCATAATGGTCGGCCACCGACCAGGACGGTCCGGCTGCCTCGCCGGCCGACATGTCGCGCAGCGGGACGTGGGCCAGCGGTGAGGTTTCGGCCGCCAGCTGACAGGTGGCGTGCACCTGCCAGTGGTCCGTTTGCCAACTCAGCAGCCGGCACTCAAAGCCGGTCTCCTGGGGCGTCAACACGACCTGTAGGCGGACCGGCGCGGTCGACCCGTCGGCCCCTAATTCCAGCGGACGGCGAATCTTCAGGTCGCACACGTCGAGCAACTTGAAGCCCGCGTCCTGGCCCGCCGCCAGGGCCAGTTCCAGGTAGCCGCTGGCCGGCAGCAGGATCCGGGAGCCGATGCGATGATCCTGCAGGTACGAGTCGGCTCGCAGACGCGTCTCGTAGACAATCTCGCGCCCCGCCAGTTCCAGGCGGTAACCCAACAAGGGATGGACGGGCCGCGCGCGCCGGTCGCCACCGGCTGAGAGGCCGGCTCCGCCGTCGCGAACCAGTACCGCTGCGTTTCGAACGGATAGGTGGGGAGCGAGATTTTGCGGCGGGCGATGTGGCGCTGTGGGTCGCTCCACACGCTCCGCCAGTCCAGCGGCGCTCCCAGCACGTAGAGCTGTCCCAGCTGTTGCAGATGCTCCGGCCATTCCGCCCCGCTGCCCGAGAGTCCCTTGAGCAGCCGCAGGTCCTGCTGGCGAAAGCCACTGCGCAGCAGGCTCACCAGCGTGCTGCCCGCCCCCACTTCCAACACGGCCGTCGGCTTGTCGGCCAGCAAGCCACTGGCGGCCTCGTGGAACCGCACGCTCTGGCGGAGGTGCTGTTGCCAGTAGGCGGCCTGGGCCACTTCGTCGCCGGCACGGCGTCCCAGCGTGCTGGAGAAGTAAGGCAGTTGGGGCGGGGCATAGCGGATCTGCTGCGCCACCTCGGCAAAGGCGGCCAGCATCGGTTCGACCAGCGGCGAGTGGAAAGCGTGCGTGGTGCCCAGCGTCTGGTAGCGGATCTGCTGGGTGTCGAGCTGCTGCTGCAACTGGGCCAGCGCCTCGGCCGCGCCGGCCACCACGGTTTGCCGCGGCCCGTTGATGGCGGCCATGTCCAACACCTGCTGCCAGGGCTCCAGCAGGGTCCGCACCCGCGTCGGCTCGGCCCACACGACCAGCATCCCACCGGCAGTCGGCAGCTGGCGCATCAAGCTGCGCGGGTCGTGACCAACTGCAAGCCATCTGACAGCGAGAAGACGCCCGCCAGGCAGGCGGCGGCGTATTCACCCAGACTGTGTCCCAACACGGCACTGGGCCGCAGACCGTAGTGCTTCCACAGCCGCGCCAGGCTGACCTGCAGGCAAAACAAGGCGGGTTGAATATCGACCTGATCCCAGAGGGCCGCCTCCTCCCACAGCACGCGGCGCAGATCGTGCGGCCAGTACGCCGCGGCCTGCTCCAGTGTCTGATCGAGCAATTGGCGGAACGTGGCACTCTGCTGGTACAGCGCTCGACCCGCCCCCAGCACGTGGCCGCCTTGCCCGCCAAAGACCAGCGCCACCGCGCACTCCCGTTGGCTGTGGCCGTGCCGTAGTTCCCGGGCCCCGTCCCCCTGCTGGGCAAACTGCTGCAAGCTCTGTTGCAGGGCCTGCGGGTCGTCGGCCGTCACGGCCAGCCGGTAGGGGAAATGGGCGCGGCCCACCGCCGCGGTGTAGCAGAGATCGTGCAGCGGCAGTTGCGCGACCACCTCGGCGTACTGCCGTGCTTGTGCGGCCAGGGCGGTGGGTGTCTTGGCCGAGAGGACCAGCAGTGCGGCCGAGGCGATATGCGGCGCCGGTTCCGTGGCCACGGCCCGCTGATCGTGGGGTGCTTCCTCCACGATCACATGCGCGTTGGTGCCGCCGAAGCCGAACGAACTGACACCCGCGCGGCGCGGTCGCTCGGCCCACTGGCCAGGGGGTGAGCGTGGTGGGGATCTGCAGCGGCCAGTTCCAGTCGATGTGCGGACTGGGCTGGCTGAAGTGCAGATGGGGCGGGATCGCGCTCTGTTGGAGCGCCAGGCAGACCTTGATCAAGCCGGCGATCCCCGCCGCTCCTTCCAGGTGTCCGATGTTGGTCTTGACCGAGCCCACGCACAAGCGGCTGTTGCGGTGGGCGGTGGGGGGCGAACACGCTTCCCAAAGCGCCCATTTCGATCGGGTCGCCCAAGGGGGTGCCGGTCCCGTGCGCCTCGATGTAATCGATCTCGTGGGGCTGCAACTGGGCGTCGGCCAGCGCGCTGCGGATGACCGCCTGCTGAGCCAGACCGTTGGGTGCCGTCAGGCCGTTGCTGCGCCCGTCCTGGTTGACGGCCGACCCGCGCAGCAGGCAGAGGATGCGGTCCCCGTCGGCCCGTGCGTCCGACAGCCGCTTGAGCAGCAGCACTCCGCAGCCTTCCCCACGCACAAAACCATCCGCGTCCGAGGAAAACGTGTGACAGCGACCTGTCGGTGACAACATCCCCGCCTGGCTCAAGTTGATACTCAACTCCGGCGACAATATCAGATTAACTCCGCCGACCAACGCCAAGTCACAATCGCGAGCACGTAGACTTCTGGCGGCCAAATGCACGGCCGTGAGAGACGAGGAACAAGCCGTATCCACGGCGATGCTCGGACCCTGCCAGTGCAGAAGGTAACTGAGGCGACCGACGGCCGCGGCGTGTGCGTTTCCGGTTCCCAAGTAGGCATCGATCTGCGGGAGTTCGCGGGTTGTCAGGCGATGCAGATAGTCACTGCTGCACATTCCGACGAACACTCCGGTGCGACTCCCGCGCAACTGATCGGGGTCGAGACCGGCGTGTTCCAGCGTTTCCCAAGCGACCGTCAACAGTAGCCGATGCTGCGGATCGAGCGAAACGGCTTCGCGCCGGGAGATACCGAAGAATGCGGCATCCCACCTGTCGACGTCCTCCAGGAACGCGCCTTGGTTGGACGTGATCTTGCCCTGTTGCTTGGTTTGTGTCGCGGTCAGCGAATCACTCCAGCGATCCTTCGGCGTCTGGGAAATGGGACAATGACCGTGGACGAGCATTTCCCAAAAACGCGTGGGGCCGTGACTCCCTGGGAAACGACAGCCAACGCCGATCACGGCAAGTGGTTCGTGCATCCGCTCGCGCACGCGCTGCAATTTTGTCGTCGCCGCGTGCAAGGCGGCAGCCACCTGTGGGTCGGTTGAGTTGTTGATCGTCTGCGTGTCGTGAGGCATGTTTACACATCTCCCCATCGGTTCAGTTCCTCACTCAGCTTCTGTAAGCCATGGAGGATTTCCGTCGTGTCTATCGCACCACCCGCCGCCGTGCCCGTGGCACGATTTTCTCCGGCTCCTCGGATTTCGTCCTCAGCTGGAAGCTGCTCCGACGGCACGGGAGTGTCGGCCTCAAGTTGACCTGACTGAGCATCGCTCGCAGCTTCCGTTGGCCCGAGAAGTCCCAGGAAATAGTCCACCATATTGGCGAGCGTGGGGTAGTCGTACACCAGCGTGGAAGGGATCGGGATATTGAGGCTTTCTTCCAGGTTGTTGCCTAGCTCTAGCGAAGCGAGTGAATCGAGTCCCATATCCGATAACGCCCGATCGCTGGGAATGGACTTCGGGTCGTCCATACCTAACGTTCGGGCGACCAGACATTGTACGTGCGCGAGCAAGAGGCCATGCCGCTCTCCGGCGGGCGGTTTCGCGATATGTGTGTAGAAACTGCGATGTCTGCTGGGTAGTCGACTCGCCTGCGGCGACACGCTGAGTGAGGGTTTCGAAGAGGCTCCGCTCACGCCATCGGGTGGGGAACTGTCCGACGTCCAGCCGCACGGCGGACAGCTGAGACATGCCACTTGCCAACGCGGATTCCAGCAGCTCAATGCCTTCCTCGGGCGTGATCATGCCAATGCCGGCCAAGTCACTTCGCTGATCGACGGCCCGCTGAGCCGCCGCCCCTATGCCAGACCACGGGCCCCAATTGATGCTCAACGCCGGCAGACCGTGTGTCTGGCGGAATCGCGCCAAGCCATCCAGGAAAGCATTCGCCGCCGCGTGGTTGGCTTGACCGGCGGAACCGAGCACCGAAGAGATGGACGAGAACATCACAAAGCAGTCGAGGTCATCGTTGAGTGTGGCCCGGTGGAGATTCCAGGCACCTTGTACTTTCGGCCCAAGCACGTTGGCAAACTGCTGGGCCGATTGACGCAGAACCAGTCCGTCGTCCAGCCGTCCGGCCAGGTGAAATACTCCCGATATCGGAGCCAGGCTGCGCAGCAGCGCTAACGCATTCTCCACGGCTCGTCGGTTCTCGACGTCCGCCGGCAGGATCTCGACCCTGGCGCCTTGCGATACGATTTGCTCAATGACCTGCCGTTCAGTAGTCGTGGGTTGGCGACGTGCCAGCAGCCCAATGTAACCGGCGCCCTGGATTGCCAGAGAGCGTGCGACTTCCAGGCCGAGGCCACCCAGGCCGCCGGCGATCAGGTAGCTGCGATCGCCGCGAATCGTTAGCTCACCGTGTGATACTCTCGTGCCGCTGTGTTGTGTCTCGGCCTCGTCCGGCATCCGGTTTGCGCCGGCGGAGTCTTCTCGCTTACCGGTCGGACAGAGGAGGATTTTGCCGATGTGCCGAGCGGATCGCATGAAGCGAAACGCGGTTTTCGCGTCTGGCAGGTCAAATTTCTGCAGCGGCAGTGGCCGTAGTCGTCCATCGGTGATTCTGGAGAAAAGCTGCGCGAGTTTGAGCCGGACGGATCGCGGATGGCGTTGCAGTTCGTCTGCCAAGTCGATATTGACATAGGTCAGGTCGGCGCGGGACGTGATGGCTGCGTGTTTTGGTGCCAGTTGGGACTTCGTGATATCGAGGTACTTGCCCTGAGTAGCCAATGCTTTCACATTCTCGCCGACAAACTCGTCTCCCAATGAATTCAGGATCAGGTCGACCCCGCGACCGGCTGTTGCTGCGAGAATCTGCTCGGCAAATCCGCTTTGACGTGAATCGTAAATACGTTTGATTCCAAGATTCTGGAGTGTCTCATGTTTGCCGATACTGGCCGTGGCGAAGACTTCGGCACCCGCGTCTTGCGCCAGCTGAATTGCCGCCAAGCCGACGCCGCCGGTCGCCGCATGGATGAGCACGCGGTCGCCAGCTTTCAACTGCTCCCAGTTCTTCCAGCGCCAGGGATGCGGTCAGGAAGGCGATCGGCACGGTTGCTGCCTCTTCCAGTGAGAGCGTGTCTGGAATGAGGACAGCCAGCGACTCATCGACTGTCAGGAATTCGCAGAATGTAGCCGGAGCCACGACGGCCACACGAGCTCCGGCGCGGAACTGCTGAACCTTGTGGCCGACACGCGTCACGATCCCGCTGCACTCGGCTCCCAGCGGAGGTTTGCCCGGATATTGGCCGAGCGTGTTCAGAACGTCACGGAAATTCAACCCGCTGGCACGAACTTCCACCTCGATTTCGCCTGCCGCCGGTGCAGGACGCTGCCGCCGCATGCATTGAAGACCGTCGAGTGTGCCACGGCAAGTAATTTCCAGGTGCAGTGATTCGTTTTCCTCGGTGCCCGCAGCGTCGCGTGCAACCTGTTGCATCCGCCGAACCAGTCGCTCCGCACCGCGAAACGCCACCTCCAATTCGTTCTCGTGCGCGGGACGCGTGAGTTCGTCAAAAAGTGTGCCGGCGGCTCGCTGCGTGTCTGCTTGTGGATCGAGGTCGACGATCTGGCATGGCCAGTCCTGATGCTCGAGTGCAAGCGTGCGAGCGAATCCCCACAGCGAGGCTTGAGCGGCACTCAACGGATTGCCGTCGCCCGAAATTTGTGCGCCACGCGTGACGATCCAAAATGGAATCGGCTGACTGCTGTGTCCGTTGCCTTGCTGCCGCTGCCGCCGACTATCGGCAACCGCCTGCACGATACTCAGCATATCTTCGTTCAGCTGTTGTGTTCGCCTGTCAGGCGACTCCGAATCGCTTTCGTCCAACGGCCAGAGGTAGACTACACCTGTCGAGTGAAGATCCGAGGCGATGAACTCGCGGATCCGTTCGCCGCGGCGTGATGACGTCATTGCCTCATCAGACGCAGAGCCTTGGTGCTCAGCCTCGAGTTGCTGCGCTCGCATTCCACGACACTTGGCGCCGTGGGCGACCAGGTGCTCAGCCAATCGATCAGCTACGCCTTGCTCATCGGCGAAAATCAGCCATTTTCGAGTCTCTTCTTCCGACGACAGAACGGGCAAAGGATTGGCCGGAGTATCGTCAACCTGCGAGATAATGACCGAGTTCTCAGGTTCTCGCGCGCCGGTCGCAACATCCAGCGGTGCGACGACACGTGTGGCGCTGAATCCGGTCTCGGCGAGCAAGCGTTGCCAGTCGTCGCCGGACAAGAGTGGATAGTTGGGACGCCGCTGCGTGTCGGAGAAACGCCACCATCCGCCAGTCAAACCGAACGTCAAATCAAGCCAACGGACAGGCCGCGTCCCCTCGAGCACAATCAGTTTGCCACCCGGAGCGAGCAAACGTCGAATATGCTGCAGCGATTCATGCATGTCACGTGTGGCGTGAATCACGTTGGCGGCAACGATGACGTCGAACCGGGATGGTTCAAGGCCTTGTGCGATCGGATCACGCTCGATATCCAGCACGCGATACTGCATGTTCTGCCGCGCTGCAAACCGCGTCTTGGCGGCCGGCAGGAAACTGGCGGCGATGTCGGTGAATACATATTGCACGCGCCGATCGGAGATCTGCCGGAGAATCGATTCCGTCGTGGAACCGGTCCCGGCCCCGATTTCCAGAATGCGCATGCCTCGCCCATCAGGCAATTGGCCGGCAATTCTTGGCAACGGCTTCTGCGATGAGCGTGTTCATGGCTTGTCCGCCAATCGAATCGCGGTACAGATTCCCCGCCGAAACCGAACCATCCGAAGGAAAGAGGAGTCTCAGGGGATCCATCTCTCCGCGCATGACCTGTAGCAACTGCCCACCACATCGACTCAGAAGCGTCAGTTCCGGCTCGGCCGCCGGATGATCATGAATCAGTTTCTCGATGACCGTTGATGGATGTTCGCCACGCGGATCTTCTGTGACGGTCCAGTGTTCTCCGCTGCTTTGGAGATACCCATCCTCGCACAGGATGCTGAGCAATCGCTGTAACAAACGACTGTGCTCGGGTCTAATTCCCAAGGCGTCAGTCACTTCTGGCGTGCTAAACGAAATCCCGCGCTGCAGCGGACGAAAGTTCTCGTGCAACGTCCAGAAGATGAGCTTGCCACAGACCGTTTCGAGCGAGTCGAGAATCTTGGTGTGCGCCGACAACCCGGTGTCTGCGGCAATCGCCGCTCGCCGACTCTCCAAATAGCCGGCGATATCCACGATTGACAGGTCGGGAATCACCGGAACGTGTTCGCGGGATCGCAGTCGAGCCACCCAGCGATCGTAGAAGACAAGATTCTCGACCTGGAGTAGCTTTGTTCGCTGTAGTTGCAGGCCTTCGATGGACAGCACTTGCCGCCCGTCGGATGTCGTGGCGACGATATCCACGGCGAGTGACCGCTCCTCGCCGCCGACTCCCGTACCAGCGGTGACCTCGACGATCAAGTTCTTTGCACGGTACCCGCGTCACGCAACCCGGTATCGTTGGACTTTAACCGGCAGCCAGGCGGAGGCCTGTTGCGGGGGGAGGGCGCCGGCGGTGACTTGCAGGCAGGCGTCCAGGAGTGCCGGGTGCAGGAGGTAGCCGTCGGTCGACACGCTCTGCGGGCAGTTGCACTTCACCCCACGCCTGGGCGTCGCCCCGCACGAGCTTGCGCAGTCCCTGGAAGGCGGGGCCGTAGTCCAGGCCCAGTTGCCGGCACTGGGCATAATGGTCGGCCACCGACCAGGACGGTCCGGCTGCCTCGCCGGCCGACATGTCCCGCAGCGGGACGTGGGCCAGCGGCGAGGTTTCGGCCGCCAGCTGACAGGTGGCGTGCACCTGCCAGTGGTCCGTTTGCCAACTCAGCATCCGGCACTCAAAGCCGGCCTCCTGGGGCGTCAACACGACCTGCACGCGGACCGGCGCGGTCGACCCGTCGGCCCCTAATTCCAGCGGACGGCGGATCTTCAGGTCGCACACGTCGAGCAACTTGAACCCCGCGTCCTGGCCCGCCGCCAGGGCCAGTTCCAGGTAGCCGCTGGCCGGCAGCAGGATCCGGGAGCCGATGCGATGGTCCTGCAGGTACGAGTCGGCTCGCAGACGCGTCTCGTAGACAATCTCGCGACCGGCCAGTTCCAGGCGGTAACCCAGCAAGGGATGGACGGGCCTGCGCGGCTGCCGGTCGCCACCGGCTGAGAGGCCGGCTCCGCCGGCCGCAAACCAGTACCGCTGGGTTTCAAACGGATAGGTGGGCAGCGAGATTTTGCGGCCGGTGATGTGGCGCTGTGGGTCGCTCCACACGCTCCGCCAGTCCAGGGGCGCTCCCAGCACGTAGAGCTGTCCCAGCTGTTGCAGATGCTCCGGCCATTCCTCGCCCGCTGCCCGAGAGTCCCTTGAGCAGCCGCAGGTCCTGCTGGCGAAAGCCACTGCGCAGCAGGCTCACCAGCGTGCTGCCCGCCCCCACTTCCAAGATGGCCGTCGGCTTGTCGGCCAGCAAGCCACCGGCGGCATCGTGGAACCGCACGCTCTGGCGGAGGTGCTGTTGCCAGTAGGCGGCCTGGGCCACTTCGTCGCCGGCACGGCGTCCCAGCGTGCTGGAGAAGTACGGCAGCTGGGGCGGGGCATAGCGGATCTGCTGCGCCACCTCGCCAAAGGCGGCCAGGATCGGTTCGACCAGCGGCGAGTGGAAAGCGTGCGTGGTGCCCAGCGTCTGGTAGCGGATCTGCTGGGTGTCGAGCTGCTGCTGCAACTGCGCCAGCGCCTCGGCCGCGCCGGCCACCACCGTTTGCCGCGGTCCGTTGATGGCGGCCATGTCCAAGACCTGCTGCCAGGGCTGCCAGCAGGGTCCGCACCCGCGTCGGCTCGGCCCACACGACCAGCATCCCACCGGCGGTCGGCAGCTGGCGCATCGAGCGCGCCGGGTCGTGACCAGCCGCAAGCCATCTGCCAGCGAGAAGACGCCCGCCTGGCAGGCGGCGGCGTATTCGCCCAGACTGTGTCCCAACACCACACTGGGCCGCAGACCGTAGTGCTTCCACAGCCGCGCCAGGCTGACCTGCAGGCAAAACAGGGCGGGTTGAATATCGACCTGGTCCCAGAGGGCCTCCTCCTCCCACAGCACGCTGCGCAGATCGCGCGGCCAGTACGCCGCGGCCTGCTCCAGCGTCTGATCGAGCAATTGCCGGAACGTGGCACTCTGCTGGTACAGCGCTCGACCCGCCCCCAGCACGTGGCCGCCTTGCCCGCCAAACACCAGCGCCACCGCGCACTCCCGCTCGACTCTGGCCGTGCAGCAGTTCCCGGGCCGCGTCCCCCTGCTGGGCAAACTGCTGCAAGGTCTGTTGCAGTGGCCTGCGGGTCGTCGGCCGGCACGGCCAGCCGGTAGGGGAAATGGGCGCGGCCGACCGCCGCCGTGTAGCAGAGGTCGTGCAGCGGCAGTTGCTCGACCACCTGGGCAAACTGCCGTGCTTGCGCGGCCAGGGCGGTGGGCGTCTTGGCCGACAGGACCAGCAGTGCGGCCGAGGCGACATGCGGCGCCGGTTCCGCGGCCACGGCCCGCTGATCGTGGGGTGCTTCCTCCACGATCACATGCGCGTTGGTGCCGCCGAAGCCGAACGAGCTGACACCCGCGCGGCGCGGTCGTTGGCCCACGGCCAGGGGGTGAGCGTGGTGGGGATCTGCAGCGGCCAATTCCAGTCGATGTGCGGACTGGGCTGGCTGAAGTGCAGATGGGGCGGGATGGCGCTCTGTTGGAGGGCCAGGCAGACCTTGATCAAGCCGGCGATCCCCGCCGCTCCTTCCAGGTGTCCGATGTTGGTCTTGACCGAGCCCACGCACAGCGGTTGCTGCGGTGGGCGGTGGGGCGCGAACACGCTTCCCAAAGCGCCCATTTCGATCGGGTCGCCCAAGGGGGTGCCGGTCCCGTGCGCTTCGATGTAATCGATGTCGTGGGGCTGCAACTGGGCGTCGGCCAGCGCGCTGCGGATCACCGCCTGCTGAGCCAGCCCGTTGGGTGCCGTCAGGCCGTTGCTGCGCCCGTCCTGGTTGACGGCCGAGCCACGCAGCAGGCAGAGGATGCGGTCCCCGTCGGCCTGGGCGTCCGAGAGTCGCTTGAGCAGCAGCACGCCGCAGCCTTCGCCACGCACAAAACCATCCGCGTCCGAGGAAAACGTGTGACAACGACCCGTCGGTGACAACATCCCCGCCTGATTGAGCGACGAAGTGGTATCGGGAGAGACGATCAGGCTGACTCCGCCGGCCAAAGCCAGGTTGCACTCACCGCGTCGCAAACTGACCACGCCTGGTGAATGGCGACCAGCGACGACGAACAGGCCGTGTCGACGGCCCAACTCGGTCCCTGAAAATCGAACAGGAATGACATTCGATTGGCAATCACTGCCAGCGAGTTGCCGGTAGCGCGGTAGATGTTGGGGCCATGTTGGCATGTCGATTGCAGATGAGCGTACTCGTTCCCGCTGACTCCCACAAAAACGCCCGTTTGGCTGCCAGCGAGCGAGTCGATCGAGAGACCGGCGTGCTCGAACGCTTCCCAGGCCACGTGAAGCAGCAAACGTTGCTGCGGATCCATCTCCTCCGCTTCGCGTGCGTTGATGCCAAACAGGTTGGCATCGAAGAGATCGACATGTTCCAGGAATCCTCCGCAGGTAACCTGGTGGCGAGCATGAGTTGTCCGTTCGCTGAGTTGTTGCAGCGATTCACCCCACCGGCTGACAGGGACGGGTCCAATTGCGTCGCGTCCGTCTTGGAGCAGTTGCCAAAATGCGTCAGCCGAATCACTTCCCGGAAGCCGACAGCTGACGCCAATCACGGCGACTGGCTCGTCTGATGACAGACGAGTGAAACTGGCCGTCGAGGATCGCGATTCACCGAGTACCAGATAGCGCGTCAGGGCGGCCACGTTGGGGTAGTCGAACAGCAGCGTCGGGGCGATGGTTCGCCCCAAGTGCTCTTCCAGTTCTCCCGTCATCCGGACGGCTTTGAGTGAGTCGATTCCGTAACGGGCGAACGGTTGCCGAATGTCGATCGTATGTGCGGGCAAACCGATATGCTGTGAGAGCCGCGTCAGAATCCATCTCTGCAGTTGCTCCAGCTCTTCATGTTGTGACGCTGTCAAACGGCCTGGCTGAGTGATCTCTTGACTGGCTGCAGGATCATCCTGCGACGATGTCGACTCTGCCGGCACGGAATCTCGCGGGCACGTCGGTTGCCTGCCAACTGGCCACCACGTTGAATTCACCCAACTCGAACATCCGACGTGCTTCGCGGCGCTGGATCTTGCCGCTGGTTGTCTTGGGAACAGCACCGGGCCGCACGAGCAGAATGGCATGCAACGGCACCAAATGATCTTCGACGACGGCTTGCCTGATGGTCTCGCATACCTCCTGGTGGTTGATCGTGCGCAACTGGCTCCGCTGGACTTCCTGCACGATGACAACCTGTTCATCACCGTCGACCTCCACACTGAATGCCGCACAGGATCCCGGTATCAGGCTATCGTGACTGGTACTGGCGGTCTGTTCGATGTCGTTGGGGTAATGGTTCCTGCCCCGCACGATGATCAGATCCTTCAGGCGACCGGTAATGTAGAGATGTCCCTCGCGCAGGAAACCGAGATCTCCCGTGCGCAAGTAGTGACGAGGTGGTTCCTCCGGCGGATGGTTGGCAAGCGTGGCGAGGAACGTCTCGCGCGTCAGATCCTCGTTGCCCCAATATCCCTGGTCACCGTGGCTCCGGCGACCCAGATCTCACCCACGCGATCCGGCGGACATTCCGATTTCCGTTTCGGGGTCGACAATCCGCACATCGACCGCGGGAGCGGGAATGCCGCAACTGACCAGATCGATCGGTTTGCCGGTCGAGTCTTGTTCGGCCGTCGTGGTCGACATCCCCGTCGAGTTGTGCTGTTGGCGCGATATCTCCCTGGGCCAGCGATTGGGGCTCCAACCGCACCGTCACAACCGGCTCCCCCTTGATAATTCCGCTGGTGATCAGCGTTGTCTCGGCCAGGCCGTAGCAGGGGCAGAAGGCGTTGCGTGAGAATCCGTACGGCGCGAAGGCTGCTTCAAATTCTCGCAGGGTTCTGTCCTGGACTCGTTCGGCGCCGGTGAAGGCCACCTCCAGCGACGACAGATCGAGCCCTTCGCGCTGCTGCGGTGTGGTACCTGAGACACACAAGTCGTAACCGAAGTTGGGGCCACCACTAATCGTGCCGCGGTATTTCGAAATGGCTCGCAGCCAGCGAATGGGTTGTTGCACGAAAGATACCGGCGACATGAAGACAAAATGACCGCCCAGGTAGAGCGGGTAAAGCAGGTTGCCGATCAGTCCCATGTCGTGGTGCAGCGGCAGCCATCCTACCAGGCAGGCAATTTCTTCGCGTTGGCGGAACGAATGGCAAATCAGCCGCTGGTTTTCCAGGAGATTTGCGTGGGTCACCATGACGCCCTTGGGATCGCCAATCGACCCGGACGTGTATTGGAGAAAGGCGAGCGAATGTGGGTCGATCGGCGACTCGTTCCAGCTATCTGCCAGCGCCGCATCGAGTGTGTCGGTCGATTGCCAGCGGGGGCGAGTCAGTAGCGGGTCGTCACGCAGCGTGCCCTCCATTTGCTCCCACAGCTCGCTGTTTGTCAGCGCAACATCGACGTTCGCATTGGACACCATGCAGCAGATGCGAGTTGCGCGACGATTGCGACGTGGCGGATAGGCCGGAATGGCGATGGCGCCGGCGTAGAGGCAACCGAAGAAGGCGGCGATGAAGTCCAGGCCTTGCGGGTAGACAAGCAGGACGGGCTTGCCGACGCTGCCGTGAGCCTGCAGCCAACCGCCTATTTGACGAGCACGGCGATCGAGTTCGCGGTAGGTCAATATCGGATTCAGACGATTCACCATCGGTCAGGAAAGTGCACACGCGTCGATCGCCATGCTCTTCCGCACGCGCACGCAAGAGCTGGCAAAATGTGCGACTTTCGATGGGACTTGAGGGGACTTGCATTACTCTGAGCCGCAATTGGGGAAGACGGCAAATGGATTAACTCGGGAGGATATCGCAAAACTGCCGGGTCAACACAAGCCCGACGAACTCGCCTCGGCGCAGCACCGAGAGCGAGCCGCAACGGTCAACTTACTCCGTCTGTAACGGTTGCCCCGCCAGGAACGTCTTCCACCCCCAGAGTGTACCATATGATATGATATGGGGGTTGTACAAAACTCCTGAAAAGGGCCTCTTCGAGCTCCCGGCGCGGACACGGTAGTCCGCACAATTCGATTGCCGATCATGTGCCGGTTAGGAAAACTGTAGTGGCTATACTGTGTCAGCTCCCACGCGGCAGTCTGTGCCAGAATAACCGGTGGGTCTGTGCCGTGACAATCGGCAGTGATTGCCTATTCGAATGAGCTAAACGCAGGTGGAAGAAGTAGCGGACACACAATTGTGAAGAATGCCACGACGGCTGCTTCGGGGAGGACCAAGTGAACGGCTGTCGCCGGCCGCGGCATCACTCTGCAGAGAGGTGTGATTGAGCAGGATTGTGAGGCGCGTCCGGGCGATATCGAAGGTGACCAAGATGGCTCGTGTGTTGGTGACTGGAGCGAGAGGATTCATCGGTCATCGTCTCGTGCAGACGCTTGTTGCCCAGGATTTCACCGTCGTCTGTCTTGACCGCACGCCACCGCAACACGACGCGCTGGAAGGTTTGCCTGTGCGGCGCGTGACAGGTGACATTCGAAGTCCGGAGATGTGGCACGATGCGCTGCGGGGCGTGGAGTGTGTCTATCATTTGGCCGCCGCGACATCGCCGCGATCGTTAGCAGCGTCGCGCGACATCAATGTGGAAGGGACGCGGAAACTGGTCCAGCAGGCCTCCCGGCAGCCTGCTCCCCCGGTGCTTGTCTACGTCTCGTCGCTGGCGGCGGCGGGGCCACACCCAGAAGCCGTGACGGAGACCTCGGCCTGCCATCCGGTGTCGGCCTACGGACGGGCAAAGCTGGAGGCAGAAGCCGTGTTGAACGAGTTTGCGGCACAGCTCGCGATCACGGTGGTGCGCCCCCCTTGCGTGTTTGGCCCCGGTGATCGGAATCTGTTGAGCCTGTACAAGACGGTGCAGCGCGGTTGGAACTTCTATACCCATGGGGACTATCGTTATTCGTTTCTCCATGTCGATGACCTGGTGGCCGGATTGATGGCTGCCGGGCAGCGAGGATCGCGACTGCGTGGTGCGTGCGATCTCCAGCGACAGGGGCTCTATTATCTGTCCGATCCACAGGCCGTGACGTTTCCCGAACTGGCCACCCTGATTGGCACCAGCTTGGGTCGCGACCGAGTGCGGCACGTGCTTGTTCCTCGCCCCATCGGCTGGACGGCGGCGGCAGTGGGAGAAATCGTCCGGTGGGTGACGGGGCGGCGCGTCTATTTCAACGTCGATAAAGCACGTGAAGCGTACGGGGGATCCTGGATGTGTGATGCGACCCGCGCGCGGCAGCAACTCGATTTTGCTCCGGCCGCCAGCTTGGCTGAGCGACTGGAGGAAACAAGGATCAGTTTCAGGTCGGCGGGCTGGCTGTGAGGAATGGAGGAATGGAGGAATGGAGGAATGGAGTGAGACTTGGAGGAATGAGGAATCGAGGTGTGACCTTCTGGAGCCCCACTCCACCGCTCCATCACTCCACTCGCTCCCCGCTCCCCGCTCCCCCGCTCCCCCACGCAGCACGTATGCCATGCTGGGAATGCAGCAGCGAGAGAGACGGCGGAGCACGTCGAAGTCACTTTCTTCCACGATCGACTCGACGCGTTGTTGAGGCAAGAAGATAGTCTGAACGCCGAACAGAATGCGGCCGCGCCGTGACAGGTAGGGAGGTGCCTGCTGCAAGAAACGCTCGCAATACCCGCGCGCCATCTTCTCCACCATTCCACACGCGATCGCTGTCCGCACGCATGCGTCGTGTGAGCTGCAGTTGTTCCCCATCGGTCGTGGGAACGTACGGCGGGTTAAAGAAGATCAGATCGTAACGCTGCCCTGGGGGAATGCCGGTGAAGAGATCGCTCACGAAGAACTGGGCACGGAGTTGATTGTGAGCCGCCACGGCCTGCGAACTGGCAACTCGTGCCGGTGAACAGTCGACACCGTCCACCTGCACGGCAGTCGACTTGATCAGACTCAACGACAGCAGAGCACCTTGGCCGATGCCAATTTCCAGCGCCTGGCGGTCATCGGGTTCAACAGTGTGCAACAGCGCATGACGCAGCAGCATTGTTGTCGGGTCAAAATGGACGATCGTCTGCTTGGGTATCCGAATGCCAAACAACCGATGGATCAGCCAGTGATTGCGAGCCAACGCGTTTGACAGAGGATGGACCAGGTTGTAGACCAGCTTTCTGACTACCATCGCATTCGGGAGTTATCGTTCGTGCGCTATGTTGGCACTACTCGTCCTCGGAGGTGGCTCGGTCCACTTGGACGTCGACTCCGGGGGCTTTCACGCCGACCTTTTTATTCTGGTCATATTGAACATCGACGCCAGGAGCCTTCACGTCAACGCCCTTCTCCGGATCGATTTCCACATGCCCACCGGGCCACTCAACCTTGATTCCCTTGCCGGTCTCTTTGCCAGACGCCCCCTCTTTGCCCTTGTCCGAACATCCCACAAACATGGCGATGGCCAGGCAAGTGATGACTGCGAAATACCGTTTCATCAATTCTGCTCCTCATTTCTCAGGCTGAATGGACTAACGCAACAGGCGCTGCGTTGCGGACAAGAGCCGGGGAATACCCGGTTTGCCCCACCAGCGGTCCGGGGTCTTGGCCGGCCGTTTCCGCCGTGTGCGACAGTATAGGGGCGGCGGCCGGTCCACTCAAGTGAAGGGGGGGGGGCGCGCCACTCTATGCGAAAGCGACGATCCCCAGCCGCGAGAAGCGTTCAGGGTGTGGAACCGTACCAGGTCGCCGCCGCGCGAGGCACGCAGTGTGAAACGGGTCGCCTGTCGTGGTGCTGGACGTTACGCCGTTTCTTTGGCGTGCGAATGAACGGCTTGACGCGATGTGGGATGAAGAGAAGGCTGTAGGGCAAGAAAGATCGGTTGACAAAAAGATAAAACGTGAACGAGGGATCTTTCTGTCAGCCGATCTTTTTGTCCTTCTTGTCGGATCGCCGCGGATTTCGGAACCGATCCCTCGGGTCAGAAATAGCCGCCTAAGATAGCCTGTCATCCAATCCTGAATAGAATTGCGGCTCTTCGAATGTTTGGCAGCCCAGATGGCACCGACTTTCGTCTGTTGCAGGCGGCGTCTCGATTCGTCTATGATGTGGTCATCGAACGTTCGGCGAGCTCTACGTCATCGACTCTCTCACAAGGAATTGAGTCATGTGGGACCGATCGACAAATTTCAGCGTTCTGTTGCTCTTTCTGGTTTGCGTATTCTTTCCCTGGATCGTGCTGGGGGACGAGCAGCAAACGGATACGGATTCTCCCCAGTCCAAAGGCGCCTTCACGTTGCAGGAACGATCCGTATTCGAAATCAAAACGGATGCTTATCGGCACGAACTGACTCGTGGGGCAAGAGCCACGTGCCAGGATCAACCTTACGCAGCGGTGAAGGTGTACCCAGAGTTTCGATCGAAGAAGCCGATCTACGGACTGGTTCGGCTAGCTCCGGAGCCGAACCGGCCGGATTCGGGCACTCCGCTCTATTTTGCGGTTGACGAGTCGGGAGACAATCCGACGGCAGTCCCGCCTGCCTCGGAGGAATCGGCGGACAGTCGGTCCCTGATGCAAAGGCTCGGCGCGGCACTCTTCGGCAGCAGCGATGAGAATGAAGTCGACGAGCCGCTACTTCCGCAACTGAAGAATACCTACGATCGACTCTACGTGGATCTCAACGGCGACTTGGACCTGACCAACGACCGAGTGGTGATCCCCATGAAGACTCCGCCGGCAGGGGCCGAGCAACGTTACGTGGGGCTCGTGCAGTCCGTCGTGTTTGACGAAATCTCGGTACCGTTGGACTTCGGTCCCGACCTGGGCAAGCGGCCTGTCCGTCTCGTGCCACGTCTTGGAATTCAGCGGTATGAGGGCAAAGACTATTCCGGCGTGGAGTTCATCTCGTCCGTTGCTCGAGAAGGCGAGATCCGCATCGGTACACGGCCGTATCACGCGGTCTTGGCACAAAGTTACGTGATCACCGGCCGATACGATCGCCCCTACTCGCAGTTGCTGCTATCCCCTCGGGATAACCCCAACGAGCGAGAATCGTGGTGGGGTGCCGAGCAGTTGAACGCGATGCGTTTCGTCGACGGCCAATACTACGCAACTTCCACCACACCGCTGGGCGATCAGCTATTCGTCAAACCATATGATGGCGATTGCGGTATCTTGAAGATCGGGTCCGGCGACCGCTCGTTGGATCGGCTCTCGATCCAGGGTTCACTCACTTCTTCCAACACATCGTTGGCTGTGGGAGAGCAGGCCGGCGGGTCCTCTGGCGCGCTCGTACCGGTAGCGCAGTGCCGCCTGCCGGTCGGTGATTACATGCCCAACTATGTAGTGATTGAATTCGGCCGTCTGAGGCTCGGAATCTCTCAGAACTACCACCTCGATGGAAAGCCCCGAGGGGGCGATTATCGCACCTGGGTTTACGGCATCAAGATCCGCAAGGACGAACCTTTTGTGTGGGATTTCTCCAATCCGCCAGAGGTGATGTTCGCCAGTCCGGCGAAGGATCAGGCATTCCACCGGGGCGATGAAATCAGCGTGCAGGCGGTGCTGATCGATCCGAGAGTTGAAGATCATGATCCGCGACCTGGTCGACACCAAGCGGACGGAGAAGAAACCGATTGACCTGGGCGGCGGTAGGACCGGCAGTTACGAGACCAATGTCTCTCTCGACCCGACAGTGACGATCAGCAACGCCGAGGGTAAGCAAGTTGCCGAAGGCGTGATGCCGTTCGGGTGAGATGGTACCTGCGGGTACTCGTGGCGAGTACCAGACGATTTCGAGCTGGCTGGCGATGAAGAGACCCTCACGATCACCGTGCATTACGATACGGGCGAGCTGTACGGAAAACTGGAGGCGAGTCGGACATTCGTGGTGACTGCGAAATAGGGTGCGACGAAGGGAAGTGGCAATCGCTTGGCCGCTGCCGCACTGCTTGAGACGGGCCGTTTGGGATGGCGCGCGCTATCATCGTGCCAGGGCGCCTCGCAGGGTACCTCGTGGGATCAAGCAGTGGCACCCACTGGACCACGGATTTCGCCGCCGCACTGCTTGAGGCAGCAACTAGAGGTTCTCGAAGATCTCGCGACGAGCAACCAGACGCGTGCCGCGCTGGCGATTCACCTGGCAAGCGTTGAGCCAACGTTCGCGCACTTCATCGTAGAGACTCGACGGGACTTTCGATCGAGAGGCTGCACCGGCGATCTTGCCTCCCGCTCGGTGCGCGTGACCGCCGCAGCCGCCTAAGCCACTGAGGGTCGTCCGCAGCAACTTCGACGCATCTCCCCCGACGCGACCTGTCCGTGCCGACAGGATCAGATCATCGCCGATCACGGCGGCACATAATACTCGACGCAGGCCGCGACAGCGGACCAGCAGATCGGCCACTTCCCCCACGATTTCGGCTCCCAAGGCGCGGGGGAGAAAACAGAGCGCCGTGTCATCATACACGAATGTGTTCTGCATCGCCAAAGCCAGGTCACTGAAATACTCCGGCTCTAACGGTGCATTGGCGATTTCCGCCAACAAGGCCGGGTCCGCAATACTCGTGAGCCATTCGACGATCGAACGGTCCAGAGCTGAGTGAGCGGTTTCGCCGCCGCATGTCTCGGTCCGAATGCCATACAGAATCGCCGTGGCAAGCTTCATGCCCGGATCGATGTTCTGTTCGCGCAAGTAACTTGCCGCGATGCTCGCCGCCGCCGCCGCGTTGGTCCGGATGTCCTGGAACGGAATATGACTCACACCATTTCCGTTCAGGTGATGGTCGATCACTGCCACCGGCTCAATGCCAGCCCGCGTGACCAAGTGATTCGTCGTCCCTAAACCGCAATCCACCAGAATCGTCGCAGTGCCGTCGTCAGCCGAAATTTCGCTCACTAATTCAATGGGGGGATTGAGAATTTCCACCATGTGGCGATTCTCAGCGCGGACGATCGCACCGCCCCCCACAAGCCGCATGGGCTTGTGGAGTCTCTCTTCCAGTAGCGTCAGCAACGACCATCCCGCCGCGATCACGTCGGGATCGGGGTTGTCGTGCATGACTACCAGGAACCGCTCGAAGTCCGCCAATACGTTGAGCAGACGCTGCGAGGGCATCATCGACTTGGTTTGTACGGACGACATCATATTGTTCACGAGATAGAGCAAGATAAGTTGTGCGACGGGACCGGAACAACCAGACCGGAAACGCGTCACTTCTGAGCCTTCATCCTAATGCGGCCGGAGCGAGAGCGGAAGTTGTTAACGCCGCCGTTTGTGCCGCCAGGGATCGGTGCACATCGCATAAACGTCACGACCGCTTCACCTTATCGCTATTCTTGAGCTTTCGTCGCAGAGACTGTCAGGCACTTCGACGCCCCCCAATATTCGGGTCCGCCAATTGCGGGTGCCCGCATGCCCCGCGGCAGGATTTTCGCTCCGCCGGGACATTAACAACCTTGGCATGCCGAGTCAACTTGCACCCTGACGCGCACTCTGAAGTGATGTCGCCGCAGCAGGAGAATTCGTGGTCAAGTATCCTTCTCCGCCCGCAGGAAACAGAATTCCTCTGCTTGCCAACCCCTGGGCGCAGTGTGGATGTACGTGTCGCCACACACGAAGGCGGTGACTGGTTTGAGAAGTTGTTAACGGTCTTACCTTGTCGGACCGCACTGCGGGCAGGTGCAAGCGTACCATGGGACTGCGATAACGACTCGTGATTGGCATCCATTCCGTCCGTCGCGCCGAACAACACTGAAGCCGGACAACAAGTGGTCAGTCGCCAGATAATCAGGGCATCGAAAACGACGAGCTGGGTCACTCGCATCCGAATCCGCGCAATTTTTTTTCGCGTCGAACATGGCCCGCACTTGCGCGAGTCACAAGCTGCAGGCGCTTGAACCCGCATCCTGGCGACTGCCAACCGGATGGATTCTCCGCCAGGGAGAATGGTCGTGTTACGGCGAGGATCATCCATGGGTCTTTGTCGCCAAAGTAAGGCAGCGTGACTTTCGACGCCGCTGCTGACACTTCTGTGGCTTGCTTTGTTGCCAACAGGCATTCGGATCCCTGCCGCGTCATGGCGCGGTGTTGCGTTGTCCACGTCGCCGTCCGCTCGAGCGGCAAGCTGGCCGGGCGTTTCTCTCATATCCATAAGTAAGAAATCCGTTAATCACGTCGTGACATTTTTGCGCTCTGTGAGGAGAGTGAATTTGTGAATCCACGAGGAACGTCCTTGACCAAAAACGGTCCAGTCAGTAACGTGAGGTAGAGTTAGTGATAAAAAGCACAAGGATACAAGGCTGGATCCGGCGACCGTTTTTCCCCATCCCCATGACAGACACGGACGTGTGCCCCGATGCTCCACCCACACCGCATCGGGCTACGGCATGACCGCTCGGCAGAAGCTTGTTTTCCCGCGTAGAGAGTGACCTAGGGGATCGGAGTACAGCAGGAGCGAGCGGCCAACGGCAGGAGCAGGTGGTTCCTGCCGCCCCCACTACTTTCGGACGAAGTCTGCCCCCTTATTTGAGGCATCACGATGACATTGGCGAGTGGACACTGCAAGGAGTGTCGGGAAGCGACGGAAGAGGAACGCCTTGCGCAATTGGATGACGTGCTCCAGCAATACGACGGGGCCCCGGGCGCTCTGATTCCGGTCCTGCAGATAGCGCAGGCGATTTTCGGCTACTTGCCGGAAGTCGCCTTGCGCAAGATCAGCCTATCGTTGGGCAAGTCGTACAGCGAGGTGGCGGGGGTGGTCGGATTCTATTCCTTTTTCACCACGGTTCCTCGCGGGCGGCACATCATTCGAGTTTGCCTGGGCACGGCGTGTTACGTGCGCGGTGGCAAGGAGGTGCTGGCGTCTCTGCGCAACGCGTTGCGACTGGAGGTGGGAGAAACGACGGCGGACCAGAATTTTTCGTTGGACGTCGGACGTTGCTTTGGAGCCTGTGGATCTGGCGCCGGTAATCATGATCGATGATGACGTGCACGAACGTATACGTCCGGGCCAGCTGTCAAACATTCTGGAACAATACCGCCAATCAGAGGCGACGGCAGCGGCCGGAACGGAAGGGAGCCGGGAGGAAATATGAGTGAGGTTCTCGCTAGCAGGGAGCAGTTGGTTGAGTTATGTGTGGCAGTGCGCGACGAGCAGGCCATGCGAAACGAATCCGGGATCCTTCCCATTCGCATTTGCATGGGTGCCAGTTGCATTGCCTCCGGCGCTCGGCGGGTGCAGGAGGCATTGGCGGAGCAGTTGCAGCATCAAGGATTGGAGAGGAAAGCCGAGATCTGTGAGGTGGGCTGTCTGGGTCCCTGCTCAGGCGGGCCAGTGATGGTCGTGGGGGATGTTTTTTACGAGAAGGTGCGTCCGCAGGATTGTTCGACGATTGTGCGCGAGCATTTGGGGAAAGGGGTCATCGTCGATCGTCTCACGCATCGTCGGCCAGACGGGCGGCACGTAGCGAGTCTATCGGAGATCGATTTCTTTCGTCGCCAGACGAAGATTGTGCTGGGAAAGTGTGGGGAGATCGATCCGCAGAGGATCGAGCAGTACATCGGCCAGCGCGGGTATCAGGCGTTGGCCCAGGCGTTGCAGGACGGCCACCCGGAAACGGTGTTGGAGGAACTGCGCAAATCGGGGCTACGCGGTCGAGGTGGAGCGGGATTTCCGACGTGGCGGAAGTGGGATTTCACGCGCAAGGCGGAAGGGGACAAGAAGTACGTCGTCTGCAACGCCGACGAAGGGGACCCGGGCGCCTTCATGGACCGCAGTCTGCTCGAAGGTGATCCGCACGCGGTGCTGGAAGGGATGGCGATCGCGGCGGCCACCATCGGCGCTCAGGCTGGGTTTATTTACGTGCGAGCCGAGTATCCGCTGGCGATCGAGCGGTTGGAGACGGCGATTGGCCAGGCTCGCCAACGGGGACTCTTGGGCCGGAACATTTTGGGATCCGGTTTCGACTTTGATCTGGAGATCCGGAAAGGTTCGGGCGCGTTTGTCTGCGGTGAAGAGACTGCCTTGCTGACATCGATTGAAGGAAACCGAGGCGAGCCGCGTCCGCGTCCGCCTTTCCCGGCTCAGCGCGGGCTATGGGGGAAGCCGACGTTACTGAACAACGTGGAAACCTACGCCAACGTGCCGACGATTCTGCTGTTGGGGGGCAAAGAGTATGGCCAGCAGGGGACCGACAAGAGCCGCGGCACGAAAGTCTTCGCGCTGGCCGGTACCATCAAGAATTCGGGGCTGGTGGAAGTTCCGATTGGCATGCCGCTGGGCGATCTGATTTACGACATCGGCGGCGGCATTCCGGCAGGCAAGGAGTTCAAGGCGGCGCAGATTGGTGGACCTTCCGGGGGCTGTATTCCCAAGCAGCATCTGAGCGTGCCCTTGGACTACGAATCGCTATCGCAGTTAGGCGCCATCATGGGTTCGGGCGGCCTGATTGTGATGGATGAAGACAGTTGCATGGTCGACGTAGCGCGGTTCTTTCTGGAGTTTGTCCAGGAGGAATCGTGCGGCAAGTGTGTGCCGTGCCGCGTGGGTACGAAACGCATGTTGGAGATCCTGAATCGAATCTGCTCGGGGCACGGCGAGGAAGCGGATGTCGAGCGTCTGATTCATCTGGGCGAGGCGATCAAGGAGACTTCGCTCTGCGGACTGGGGCAAACGGCTCCCAATCCGGTGTTGTCGACGATTCGCCACTTCGGCCACGAGTATATTGAGCACATACGGGACAAGCATTGTCGTGCCGGGGTCTGCTCGGACCTGGTGTACGCTCCTTGCTCGAGCGCTTGTCCGGCCAACGTTGATATACCGGGCTACGTATCGCTGGTGGCGGAGGATCGTTGTGCGGAAGCGTTGGAGTTGCATCGCGAGCGGAATCCCTTCCCGGCGATCTGTTCGCGTGTCTGTTTCCACACCTGCGAAGACAAGTGTCGCCGAGCGATGCTGGACGAGTCGGTTTCGATTCGCGGCATCAAGCGCTACATGGTCGATCAGGAAGTGACGATCCAGCTGCCGGAAGTGCGCGAGAATCCCGCCAATGCTCGGCGAAAAATCGCCATTGTCGGCGGCGGGCCGGCCGGGTTGTCCTGTGCTTATTTTCTGGCCCGGCTGGGATACCAACCGAAAGTGTACGAAGCGGAACCACGGCCGGGCGGGATGCTGGTGCAGGCGATCCCCGCCTATCGTCTCCCGCGGGAAATCGTCGCTCGGGAAGTGCGGATGATCGAGAACATGGGGGTCGAGATCCTGACGGACAGGGCCTTGGGGCGGGATTTCACCTTGAGATCGCTGCGGGCTGAAGGTTGCGAAGCGATCTTCTTGGGCGTCGGCGCGCCGTTGGGAATCGAACTGGGCATCCCCGGCGACAATGCGGAGGGCATTACCGATGCGATGACCTTTCTCCGCACGTACAATCTGCGCGGCTCGGCCAAAGTGGGCGAGAAGGTGGTCGTGGTCGGAGGAGGCAACTCGGCCATCGACGCGGCGCGCACGGCAGTGCGGTTGGGTGCCCAAGAAGTGACGGTTGTCTATCGGCGCAGCCGTGAGGTCATGCCGGCCTACAAGGAAGAAATCGAAGAGGCTTTGCACGAAGGGGTCCAACTGCAGTTGTTGACCGCCCCCGTGGCCATCGTCGCGGACAGCGGGAAGGTGTTGGGGGTGCGCTGCAAGCCGATGCGGCTCGGTCAGTTCGATCGTTCCGGACGCCGCCGTCCCGAAGAAGGTGGTGAGGCGTTCGTGATACCCGCGGACCACGTGCTGGTGGCGATTGGTCAGGAATTGGATTCCAAACGCTTCTGTGATGAGGTATCGATCGAGTCGCGATCCGGGGGCTTTCTCATTGCCGATCCGGTTACCGGCCAGACTTCCGAGAAGTGGATCTTCGCCGGAGGCGATGCGGTGAGTGGCCCTTCGTCGGTCGTCGAAGCCGTGGCGGCTGGCGAGCGTGCGGCCGTGGGGATCGATCGCTACCTCACCGGCAAGGATCACTCCTTCTGGCGAGAGATGCACGAAGTCGATACGTTCTTCGATCCGGACGCGGGACCGCTCGACGAGCCGCGTGAGCAATTGCCGTTGATTCCGGTGGAACGACGCAGCAACAACTTTGACGAAGTGGAACAGCCGTGGCGCAAGTCGTTGGCCATCCGCCAGGCACAGCGATGCCTGCGCTGCGACTATGGTCGCCGCGGAAACGGAAATGGAAACTGTGTTGGCGAACCGGCGCACGGTGCGGCGCATCCATAGGGATCTGACTTGCGGGCGACCGGGTGCCACGGGCAGGAAGGTGGCACCCATTAGAAAATGCGGACAGCGGCTCGGAATGTGTGAACAGCGACTCCTTTGAGCGGACTTATGATCAAGACAAACGACCAGGCAAAGACCATCCACCTGACAATCAATGGCATTGCGGTGGAAGTCCCGGCAGGCACGACCATTCTCCACGCGGCAGCCGAGGCGGGCATTCGCATTCCCACGCTCTGTTATGTCGAGCGGCTGCAGGCCATCGGTGCCTGCCGCGTCTGCGTCGTGGAAATTGAAGGCATGATGAACCTGGCCTCCTCCTGTGCGATGCCGGTCACCGAAGGCATGAAAGTCCACACGAACACGCGCCGCGTGCGCCAAGCGCGCCGGCTGGTGGTCGAACTGTTGCTGTCGGAGCACGATGGTGATTGCCAGACCTGCGATCGCCGCGAGGACTGTGAGCTGCAGGCTCTGTCGGCTGAATTGGGCATTCGCACGATCACGTATCAGGGGCAGAAGACCCGGAAGAAAATCGACACGTCGACTCCGGGTCTGATGCGTGATCACGGCAAGTGCATCAAGTGTCGCCGGTGCGTGAGCGTCTGTGCCGAGACGCAGCATGTCGGCGCATTGTGGGCTCAGGGACGCGGCTTTGACACCGCGATCGGACCGGCGTTCAATCGCGACTTGAGTACGGTGGCCTGCGTGCAGTGTGGCCAGTGTGCGGCGGTCTGCCCGGTCGGAGCGATCACCGAACAGGATCAGATCGATCAAATCTGGAACGCGGTGGATGACCCCGACAAGCACGTCGTGGTGCAGACGGCTCCAGCCATTCGCGCGGCGTTGGGTGAGTGTTTTGGCTACCCGGCCGGCACACTTGTGACCGGCAAGATGACCGCGGCTCTGAGGCGACTTGGTTTCGATGCCGTCTTTGACACAAACTTCGCGGCTGACCTGACCATATCTGGAGGAAGGGACGGAGCTGTTGATGCGATTGCGAAGTGCACTGGTCGACAAAGAGCCAGTCGCCTTGCCAATGTTCACCAGCTGTTCCCCCGGCTGGATCTTGTTTGCCGAGTACTTCCATCCCGAGATTCTGCCCAACTTGTCCACCTGCAAGTCGCCCCAGCAGATGTTCGGCGCACTGGCCAAAACGTACTATGCCAACAAGCTGGGCTTGAAGCCGGAGCAGATCTACGTGGCGTCGGTGATGCCGTGTACCGCCAAGAAGTCGGAATGCCGGCGGCCGGAGATGTGCGCCAGTGGAACACGCGACGTCGATGCGGTGCTGACCACACGCGAATTGGGAAAAATGATCCGGTCGGCGGGTATCGATTTCCGAGCCCTACCGGATGAAGAAATGGATGCCCCACTAGGACTCTCCTCGGGAGCCGCGGATATCTTCGCCAATACGGGTGGAGTCATGGAAGCGGCATTGCGCACGGCGTATGAGATCGTGACCGGTCGCGAGCTGCCAGTGGCCAACCTGCACATCGCTCCAGTGGCGGGCCTGACGGGTGTGAAGGAAGCGTCCCTGACGATTGAGGATCCGGTCGAGCCATGGGCGTTCTTGGATGGCGTCACGCTCAACGTTGCCGTGGCACACGGCCTGAACAACGCCCACGAGCTGGTAAAAGCGGTCTTGGCTGGCACCAAGCAATATCATTTCATCGAGATCATGACCTGCCCGGGCGGGTGTATCGGGGGCGGAGGGCAGCCGCGGTTCACCGATGATGCCGTGCGATTGGCTCGCATCCAGGCCATCTACCGCGAAGACGAAGGCAAATCGCTCCGCAAGTCGCACGAGAATCCGGCCATCACGGCCCTCTACGAAGAGTTTCTAGGCAAACCGCTGGGTGAGAAATCGCACCACCTGCTCCACACGAAATACCAACAACGCAGCCCGGTATAGAGGCCCGACGGTGTGCGCGTATTTGTGATGCCGACTATTGGATGGAGAACGAATGCGGAATGCGGAATGCGGAATGCGGAATGCGGAATGAAGCAGTCGCATGTTCACTGCGCACACGGTCGAGATGTTCGCCACCCCTTTGCACTTTCAACGCCACTCCGCACTCCGCACTCCCTGGTCGTTCCGGTCGTCCCAGTCAGCAAGGCCAAACGCTCTGGACCATTTTTGGTTGCGGCCGAAGACCGCGTTAAAGTGTTAGTCTACAACATGTGCGACATGTGCGCATGTTGTGCAGGGGGATTTCCATTCTCCATCGGGGAAATGGAGAACGACGGGTGCTGCACAAACGGAATGAATTCCGTTCTACGTAGGTTGTGGGCCCAGCCCGCCTTAGGATCAGGCAAGTCGATTTCGCGCCGCGGGTCGTGTCACACCATTCTCGGTCGGAGCCGTTCGAAGACGGCCAGTGCCCCGGGAACGGCTCCAACGCCCGTTCGAAGATCCCCAGCGAATAGGCGATCGCCATCCCGTAATTCGTGATCGGCACGCCGGCTCGCCGGCACTTCAGGATCCGCGACAACATCTCGCGGCGATTGTGCATGCAGGAGCCGCAATGGACCACGAGATCGTATTGCGCCAGGTTGTCCGGGAAGTCGTGTCCCTGGTAATGCGCGAATTCCAGTTCGCCCCCCACGTATTGACGTAGCCAGCGCGGGATCTTCACGCGCCCGATGTCGTCACCGATCGGATGATGGCTGCAGGCTTCACACACCAGCACTTTCGAGTTGTGTTGCAGAGAGTCAATGGCTACCGCTCCCTGCACGAATTCGACCAGGTCTCCCTTGTTTCTGGCAAACAGGATGGAGAACGAAGTCATCTTCACCGATCGAGGCGTGTCGGCCCCGACGCGTAGGAAGGCCTGTGAGTCGGTGACGACCAGTGCGGGAGGGCGATTGAGCCGATGCAGCGCGGCACGCAGCTCGCGTTCCTTCACCACCATGCAATAGGCATCATTGTCCAGCAAGTCACGAATGGTCTGGACCTGCGGCAGGATCAAGCGGCCTTTCGGCGCCTCCATATCGATCGGCACCACCAGTACGGCGAGTTCCCCCGAGGGGACCAGATCGCCGACGATGGTGGGCGGGTCGAAAAAGTCCTTGGGAACTGCCCGAATCAATGCTTCGCGGATATCCAGTATCCCCACCGAGTCGGTGGCCACGGTCTCGACGATAGGCAATCCTCGGGCAGCCAGCAGTTCTCGCAGCTGGGGAGTGGGCCGTTGCAAGTCCGACTTGTTGAACACGGCGATCATGGGCGTGCCCAGTTGCTGCAGTTCGCTCGCCATCGACTCTTCAAAATCGGTCCATTCTCCTTCAGCACAGACGATGATCGCCACGTCGGCTCGATCAAAGATCTGACGCGTCTTCTGTACACGCTGTTCACCCAGAGCGCCGCAGTCGTCAATGCCGGCCGTGTCAATGAACACGACCGGACCGATTGGCAGCAGTTCCATCGGCTTCTCGACGGGGTCGGTCGTGGTGCCGGCCACGTCCGACACAATCGACACGTCTTGTCGCGTGAGGGCGTTGAGCAGCGAACTTTTGCCGGCATTTCGGCGTCCCAGCAAGGCAATATGAAGCCGGTTTCCGCGTGGCGTACGTATCATTCCCCTCTCCCTTTGCCGCCACGGTCGCGGCGCGAGCCGAGTTGCATGACCGTGTCCGGGGCAATCGCACGATCGAACTCCTGTGCGCTCATCAATTGTCGCTCGAGCACCACTTGCCGAATGGATTGTTGGGCCTCCATGGCGCTACGAGCCACGTCTTGAGCTGCCTCGTAGCCGATCAAGTCAAGGAGTGCCGTCACGGTCGCTGTGGCTCCACGTACCTGTGCGGCACATTGTTGTGGCAACGCCGCTATCCCTGCCACACATCGCTCGGCAAATATACGGCAGGCGTTTCGGGCCAATTCAAGGCTGCTCAGCAGACTGTCGGCGATCAGCGGTAAGTATTGATTCAGCTCCAGATTCCCCAGCGAGCAGGCGTTCATGAGGGCCGCGTCGTGAGCCGAGATGGCGAGTGCCGCTTGACCGACCGCTTCGGGAATCACTGGATTCACTTTTCCCGGCATGATGGAAGATCCGGCTTGGCGCGCGGGAAGCTGGATTTCCCCCAGTCCGGCATCCGGCCCGGAAGACAGCAGTCGCAGATCCGCGCTGACTTTCAGCAAGTTGGATGCCAGTGCCCGGACCATGCCACTGACCTCGACGAACACATCGGTGTTCTGCGTGGCGTCGATCAGGTTCTCCGACCGGGACAACCCCAGGCCGGTAATCTGCTGCAGATGATCGATCGCTCGAAAGATGAACTGGCGAGGAGCCCCCAGGCCGGTGCCAATGGCGGTCCCGCCGAGGTTGGTGACGCGCAACCGTCTCTTCGCATTTGTAGATGCGCCATCGATCGCGCGCAAAGGCCTCGGCATATGCCCCCATGCTGCGTCCCAAAGTGGTCAGCACGGCGTCCTGCAGTTGGGTGCGAGCGACTTTGACGATCCCGGCAAATTCCTTTTCTTTCCGCTGAAAGGCCTCCAGCAATGCCGTCACATCGCGCTCCAGACCGCGCAGTTGATCGATGGCCGCCACACGCAGCGCCGTGGGATACGTGTCGTTGGTCGATTGATGCAAATTCACATCGTTCAACGGGTGTACCGCGGCATAATCTCCGAGCGGTCGGCGCAGCAGCTGTAGGGCTCGATTAGCGATCACTTCGTTGACGTTCATGTTGGTCGACGTGCCGGCACCGCCCTGCAGGGCATCGACAACCACGGCCTCGTCAAGTTTCCCGGCGGCCAGTTCCTGGCAGGCGGTCTCCAGTGCCTCGAACGTCGCAGCGTCCCACCAGCCCAGTTCATGATTGGTGCGGACACAGGCCAGCTTCACCAGGCCGTAGGCGTGCACCAAGTGTCGATTGACGCGCCGCCCGCTGAGCGGAAAATTGTCCAGCGCTCGCTGCGTGTGAATTCCATACAGGGCCTCGGCCGGCACGGGTAGCTCTCCCAGCAGATCGGTTTCCGTGCGAAACGCTCTATCGCCCATGTTCATCGCTCAGCACTGAGTGTCGATCGATTCAGTAGTACAGATCCCGATCGTCCGTCTTGGCGATCCGCTCCAGTCGGCTTATCAATTCATGCTTCGCTTCATTGTCGGGCAGTTGCGCCAGTTGTTGTCGGATGACCTCTTCTCCCACCTTGCGCGTTGCCGGTGAGGCATAGTCGACGAGGTATTCCTGCAGAGTCGTCAAGGCGTTCGGAGTGCACAACCGTTGAATGAAGCCGGGGATCGCGAATTCCATAAACTGCTCTCCCGTGCGTCCCAGTCGGTAGCAGGCCGTGCAGAAACTCGGGATGTAGCCGTCGGCCAGGAGTTGGCGAATCACTTCGTCCAGCGAACGAACATCTCCCAATTCGAACTGCTCACGTTCCCGCACCTGTTGTTGCGCATCCCCTGCTTCCGTGTATCCCCCCAATTCAATGCGACTGCCGGCATCAATTTGGGAAACGCCAAATCCGAGCAGCTCCCGCCGAATGTCGGCCGGTTCTCGCGCCGTCAGGATCATGCCGGTATAGGGAACACTCAAGCGCAAGATGCTGACCAGCCGCTTGAATTCGTCGTCCGAAACCAACCATCGCTCATTGAGTCGAACTCCCGAAGCAGGCCGCAAACGAGGGAAACTGATGGTGTGCGGACCACAGTTGAACTTTTGCATGAGATGCCGCGCATGCGTTACCAGTCCCAGCACCTCGAATCGCCAGTCGTACAAGCCGAACAGCGCACCGATTCCCACGTCGTCACACCCGCTCTCCCAAGCCCGATCGAGCGCATCGAGTCGCCACAGAAAATCTCCCTTGGGTGTTGCACGGGGGTGCACGCGGGCATAGGTCTCGTGATGATACGTCTCCTGGAAAACTTGATAGGTGCCAATCCCCGCTTCGTGGATCGTTTTGAACCCCTGGTGATCCAGCGGCGCTGCGTTGATGTTGACGCGGCGAATCTCACCGTGCGATTGATGCACGCTGTAAACCGTGCGGACCGCGTCGGCCATGAATTGCGCCGTGTAAAGTGGGTGTTCGCCGAATACCAGGATCAGTCGCTTCTGCCCTTGCCGTTCGAGCTGCGCGACCTGCTTCTGCAGTTCATCTGGGTCCAATGTGCGGCGAATCGCATCCGCGTTTGAACTGCGGAACCCGCAGTACTCGCAGTCGTTGACGCACTCGTTGCCAATGTAAAGAGGCGCGAACAGCACGATGCGGTTTCCGTAGACATCGCGTTTCAACTGACGCGCGGCGTCATACACCGACTCCACGACCTGCGGATCGTCGGCATTGATCAACATGGCCGTTTCCTCGACGGTGAGCGGCTCCTTGGCCAGGCTCTTGGCGATCACGTCCTGAACTTGCCCCGCGGCCGCGCGGTGCCCCAGCAGACTTGTGAGGTACTGATCGTCGATGAAATCAAGGGCGTTGCTGCTGAGCCGCCCACTCGATCCTGCCACATGCATTGTTGCCTACTCCGCGTTCTGGCATGCCATTCTGCTGTGACGCAGTGACATGTTGGGTGAATCACCACGCCCGCTGGCGATGGGGCGTCCCAAGGCCATTAGCTGCTGCCGCGCCACCGTTTCGCTTTCGTCCGGCGTCTTCTCGGAACCAGCTTTGTTGGGATAAATCTGATAGTCGCGCCGATACTTCCAGGGTGTCAGATTGGGCATAATTACATTTGCGCCGCGCTGCAGCCCGAGCAACTGCCCCTGCTGGGGATTCACAGTCGCGAGCGCCGTCGTGCTCGGAATATTCGCGCCGGGACAGGCAATTCGGGCCAGGGCGATCATCTTGTAGGTCGTCAACTCATCGGCACGAGCCGGCTCCCTGCCCCCTGTGTCAGTACCTCCACCGACATCGGACTCCGCTGCCAGAGACGCTGCCTCGCCGTGTAGCGGAGTGTCGGGATGGGCGATATAGGGTCCCACTCCAATCATGTCGAGATCCAGCTGCTGGAACCACTCAATGTCGCGAGCCAAGTCGATGAGCCTTTGTCCGGGAAGCCCGATCATGACGCCACTCCCCAGTTCAAAACCCATCTCCCGCAGCCGGCGTAACAGCACCAGCCGTTGACCTCTCTTCTCACCCACCTTCAAGGGATGAATCGCGTGCAGTAAGGGCTCGTTCGATGTCTCGAAGCGGAGCAGGTACCGATCGGCACCCGCTTGCCGGAGCAACCGCAAATCCTCGTCACTCCGCTCACCCAAGCTCAGCGTGACCGCCAGCGGCGTTTCAGCCTTGATGACCTGAATGACCTGGCACAGCCCCTCGACCTCCAAACCCGGATCCTCGCCAGCCTGCATCACCAGCGTGCCATAGCCGCGCGTGACTGCTTCCCGAGCTGCCGCCAGGATCTCCGCGGACGTCATGCGATAACGCACAATGCGCTCGTTGGGCATGCGCAGGCCGCAGTAGAGACACGATCGATCACAGAAGTTACTGATCTCCAACAAACCCCGCAGATGTACGGCCTCGCCCACGTGCCCGCGCCGGACCGTATCGGCCCGCTGCCAAAGCTGATCCAGACGCTGACGATCCACTTCTTGGAGCCAGTGAAGAGCTTCGGTGATGACGGGCGACATGGCCACCTCGAGAACTTGCAAATTACTGCTGACAAGGGTTTTGCTGCCAGATTCCCTGAGGCCAATTCCGCAGGGCGATTGGCAAGTGAAAATGTCCTGTGGGATAGCCTCCCAGCCTGCCATTTCCGTGGAGCAGTGACAGGCTGGAAGCCTATCCCACGGGTAAGACAAATCTTGCCGACCACCCAAGGCACGCTCAGCAGGGCATTCCTGTCCGTGTCTCTTCGAATCTTAGGGCGTCCACCGCTGGTTTGACTAGTCCACGCCAGCTCTCCCTGCCTGGCCAAAGAGACTGCCTTGCGGGGCTGTCTAATATCCCCGTTTCACGCTACCATAACCGGTACCTAAAGGACGATATCTCCCCGCTGCAAGGCGGCGTCACGAGCAGAAGTTTTTGTCCGTGGCGAAATCTTGCATGAGCAGCGGCTGCTACCAAGTGAGAAGGAATAGCTATGAGCGAAGGCAAGGTGCGCGGTGTGGTGCATTTCATTGACCAGACGAGAACCTACGGCCAAAAAGGCTTTCGCAAGCGGATGGTCGTGCTGGAACAAGATAAAGGACGTTTCGTCAACTACGTGCCGCTGGAGTTCTTGCAGGACGGGTGCGATTCCGCCGATCAACTGACCGTCGGTGACGAGGTCGAAATTGAATTCCGCCTCAGTGGTCGTAAGTGGCAGAAAGACCCCCATAGCGAAATCAAGTTCTTTCTGACCGCCGAAGCACTCGGTTTCACGTCGCTGGGCAGCAAGAAATCCCAAGCCGATCCGGATGCCGTCAACAGCCAACTGGCCGAATCCGAGTCGGATGATGGTGAAGTGCCGTTCTGAAATCCGAAACGTTCAGACAGGTTGCTTCTTGCGGCGCCGTCCGCTTTCTCACTGCGCTGGACGGCTCTGCTACTCCCGGACAACTGCGTCTAGAAGCACGTCAGGCAAGTAAGTGACAGCCTGCTCTGAACCTCCGTGCAGTTGAACTTGAGGCCGCCAAGACGCGAATTGGCAGCTGGAAGCCCCGTCGTGCATGCGTGGGCCTGTCGTTCAAACAAGTTCGTCTGCAACATATCTTTGAACCTCCTGCGTCGCGCTACAAACGGCAGGACTCCGCAAAAACGTTCATTTGGTTGCCTTCGGGGTCGCCGCACCCTTGACAGTTTTTATTTCGTGTACGAAAATTACGTGGACGTAGTAATTGGTGTGCTGGAAATAAAGGGACTGTTCTTGTCCGTGACTCCTGGGATTGTGAGTATTGAGGATCAGGTATTCATTGCCTTGCGACGTATCACGCGGGCGATGGATTTGCGGTCTCGCACACTCCTACAGCAGCACGGTCTGACCGCTCCGCAACTCAACACCCTCTTGGCCATCTCGCGTCTGCAGCCGGTCACGGCGGGGGTCGTGGCTCGCGAAATCCACGTGGGGCACTCGACGGTGACGGGGATTTTGGATCGGCTGGAGCGGCGCGGCTGGATTGGTCGCGCCCGTGGCGACCGCGATCGGCGTAGCGTGAGTCTGTGTTTGACGCCTGAGGGTCAACGGTTTCTGGCTGGCGCACCGGCGCTGCTGAAGAGCGGTTTTCAGCAGCAGTTGGCGGCATTCCAGCCCTGGGAACGCACTCAGATCCTGGCCACGCTGCAGCGTGTGGCGGAGATGATGGACGCGCAGGAGTCGGAGGAGGTCAGCCAGCCGACGGGCGACTATTGAGATGGAACGTATGCCGAGGCACTCATGGCCGCGACGATTCATAGCACCGAGGAAACATAACGCAACAACTTCTCGAGGCGAGGAGTCCATTGAGGACAGGAGAATTGATTTGAGTCGCGCGGCGGACACCAGTCCGAATCAACATTCCCCAGCAATTGTGGTGGACGCCCCCATTGCTGGCGAGCCATTCGAACGGTTTGCTCATGAGCTGCGCGGGCACGGGTTCAAACCGGGCTGGGGACGGACGACAGAGGATGTGGCGGAGAACCTTGCGCTTCTTTCGCAGGTCCTGGAGTCGTCTGACCCGGCCCGTTTTGGAAAACTTCTGAGCCGACTGCCATTTATACGCACCATTCTGATGGTAACTCCTCGCAATTGGTTTGCCCAAGACAACGTGTTGGGCAAACCCGACACGGGCGGTCAGGTGACGTATGTGTTGGATCAGGCGCGGGCCTTGTCGACGATCGTATCGGAAGAGAACACTTGGCGGTCGTATTCAGCGGCCGGTGTGCAGCGCGCGAGGAACGAGTATACTTGGGGTCGGCATGCGGACAAAGTACTGCGGTTGGCGAACATCTACACCTATTGGAACCACGTCGATGTGATGAATCGCCCGGCACTCGATCGATACATCCACACGCTATACCACACGGTGTACCGGCCACGAACTCAAGCGATGCTGCAGGGAGGGTAGTTCATGTACATTCAGCTGGTCAGTCTTCACGGCCTGATTCGCGGCGAGAGCGTTGAGATGGGACGCGACGCCGACACGGGGGGGCAAGTGCGTTATGTCCTGGAACTGGCCAAAACGCTCAGCGAGTTTCCCGGCGTAGAAGGCGTGGACCTGTTCACGCGTCGCATCAAGGACAAGCGAGTCTCGAGCGACTACTCCCAGAAAATCGAGCACTTGGCGCCCAAGTGCCGCCTGGTGCGACTCACCTGCGGCGGTGGTCGCTATGTCCGCAAGGAACGTCTCTGGCCATTTCTGGACGAGTTTGTCGATGGCATGATTTCCTTCACACGCCGCGAAGGACGTACTCCCGCCCTGGTCCATGGCCACTACGCGGATGCCGGTTACGTGGCCAAGGAAGTCGCGGCTGCCTTTGACGTCCCCTTTGTCTTCACCGGCCATTCGCTCGGCAAGCCCAAGCTCGAGTACCTGCTTGGCGACGGATGGGCGCACGAGCGGGCAGTCAAGGAACTCAATATCGATCACCGGATTAGCGTGGAGCAGGACTGCTTGGCGGTGGCCGATCTGGTCATTACCAGTACGCGTCACGAGCGAGATCAGCAGTGGGGTCACTACTTCATCGATGACGGGCTCCGTTTTGAAGTCATTCCGCCCGGTACCGATCTGGATCGTTTCTTCCCTTATTACGAATACGACATGCCGCACCCGAACATTGACCCGCGGTTCAAACAAGCCCGCGTGCGGATGACGAAGGAGCTGAGCCGCTTCCATATCAATACCGATAAGCCGCTTATTTTAGCACTCTGTCGACCCGATCGACGTAAGAATATCGGCGCACTGATCGATGCCTATGGCCGCAGTAACGAGCTCCAAGCGATCGCCAACCTGGCGGTCTTCGCCGGCATTCGCGATGATATCGAGTCCATGCCGGAGAACGAACAGCAGGTGCTGACCGACATGCTGCTGGCGATGGACCGCTTTAATCTCTACGGAAAACTGGCGATTCCCAAGGACCACAGTTCGGAGTTCGATGTGCCTGAACTCTATCGGCTGGCGGCGGCAAGTCGCGGGATTTTCGTCAATTCAGCATTCATCGAACTCTTCGGGTTGACCGCCATCGAGTCCTCCGCCACGGGACTTCCCTTTGTCGTCACCGAAAATGGCGGACCGCAGGATATCGTCGAGCGTTGCCAGAGCGGTTTGATTGTGGACGTCAAAGACGGTAACGCCTTGACCGGTGCCATGCTGAAGCTGCTCACCGACCAGCCTGCCTGGGATACATGCTCCAACAACGGAGTCAATCTGGTCCGCAAGTACTACACCTGGCAGACCCACTGCGAGCGGTACCTGGAATGCCTGAAAGAGGTCGTTTCCACTCCGGCAAAAACGCCGTCAGCCAGTGGTCAAACCGCGCCCGGCACGCGCCTGGCATCGCTGGATAGCCTGTTGATTACGGATATTGACAACACCTTGCTCGGCGATGACGAAGCGCTGGAAGTGCTGAAAGAAACGATTGCTCAACATCGGCACCATATGGGTTTCGGAATTGCCTCGGGACGAGCGTTGGAACTGGTGACCGAGGTCTTGGCCCAATACGGCGTGGAAGATCTGGATGTGATCATCGCCTCGGTCGGATCGGAGATCTACTACGGCAGAGATCTACAGGTCGATAAGGGGTGGGCCAGCCAACTCCGCTCGAAATGGCGGCCTGATCGAGTCCACCAGGCACTCGATGAACTCTCCTTTCTCCATCTGCAGTCCGAACCATTCACACGCAGCGCGAGTTCAAGATCAGCTATGACCTGGATGAAGATGCCGACGCCGACGATGCGCTGGCCAAGGTCCACGACGCCCTGGCCAAGTCGCGCGTCGCCTACTCGCTGATCTTCTCACATGGCACGTTCCTCGATGTTCTGCCACACCGCGCTTCCAAGGGAAAAGCGGTCCGTTATCTCTCCGGCAAGTGGAATATCCCGATCAATCGAGTCGCCACCGCCGGCGACTCCGGTAACGATCTCGACATGCTCGTCGGTCAAACTGCCGGAATCGTGGTTGGTAACCACGATCCCGAATTGGCATCGCTGCGGCACTCGAAATCGCATCGTGTCTACTTTGCCCAAGCACACTACGCAGGGGGAATCCTGGAGGGCTTGGAGCACTACGGGTTCGTCGCCGGTCCGCTCGCCGCCCCACTCGCCGCGGGACGTGTAGTAGTGGAGTAGTGGAGTGGTGGAGTAGTGGAGTAGTGGAGTGGTGGAGTAGTGGAGTGGTGGAGTGGTGGAGTGGTGGAGTGGTGGAGTGGTGGAGTGGTGGAGTAGATCGGGTGTGACAAGCTCGCCACCTACAAAGAACCCTTCCACACTCGGGTAACCGTTGACGGACCTCCGATCGCGTGGGGCTCGGTAACGGTGCAATATTATTCTTACTCTTGCTCCCCTCCCCCGCACTCACAGCTGACTTCACTCAACTCTGTATGAACCTCACGCCTTGGCAACCGGCATAGAGGCGGGTTCTGGGCCACCGCCGAAGAAGATTAAGATTAAGAGTAAGAGTAAGAGTAAGGGTAAGAGTAAGGGTAAGAGTAAGAGTGGAACCCGAGTAAGCCTTTGCTGCCGGAGGCTGTGAACGGTGACACACTCGGCCAGAAACGTTACTCACCCAACAGCAGTTCGGCCGGCAACGCTGGGGTCGCACCGCTTTGCGAGCAGACGTAGCTGGCCACTCGGCAAGCATGTTGGTTGATGTCCTCCAACGGAGTTCCCTTGAGCAACCCGCAAATCATGGCTGCCGTGAAGGCGTCACCGGCCCCCACGGTATCCTTCACCGTGACGGGAATCCCCTTGCAATCGCTGCGTTGACCGCGGCCCACCAGCGTGGCTCCCTGGCCTCCGCGTGTTACCGCAATCAACTGCAGTCCCCAGATATCCTGCAACTGAGTCAGCACCTCCGACTCCGAACCTTGGCATCCGCAGGCGGCGGCGACGCGATCGAGTTCCTCATCGCTCAATTTGAGTACGTTGGCCACGTCCAGCGACGCGCGGATGACACCGCTGTCCACAAACGGTGGGCGCAGGTTCACGTCGCAAATTCGCAGGGAGGTTTTCCGCGTGGCCGTCACAAACCGATGAACCACTTCCCGTGACGCACTGTTGCGTTGACTCAATGTCCCGAAGCAGACGGCATCGCTGCGAGCTGCCAACTGCTGCAGATCCTCGGACCAGCAAAGATGATCCCAGGCGGCAGGGTCGCCAATCGTGAAATGAGGTTTTCCGGTCGCATCCAAATCGACGTTGACGACTCCGGTCGGAAATTCAGCCGAAACCGCCACGCAGTCCGTGTTCACTCCGCGCTCGCGAAGCATCCCCACCGCTCGCTCTCCGAGCTCATCGTTGCCGACGCAGGAGACCATCGCCGCACGGGCCCCCAACGCCGCCGCGTGACTTGCCACGTTCGCCGGAGCTCCTCCGAAACGGGCCCCATCGGGAAAGACGTCCCATAACACTTCGCCGATCGCTGCAATGGTGATGTTCATGGATACCGTGATACGTGTTTGAGAGTGAATTCGCGGTCCCCTGCAAGACTCGCACGGTTGCGGTCTCGCATACTCTCCGTATTGTAGCGGCTCGCCAGCAGTCGTGCAGCGTGCCGCAGCGGCGATGTCGGCCGATCGATGATTTGCGGCCAGCCGGCGAAACTGGTAGACTTCGCGACGATGTGCGCAATTCAAGTGCTCCATTTACGAGGTGGATCATGTCTCTTGTCACCAGTAAGTACCAGCATTCCGGAGCGATTGGGAGTTCGTTGATCGTCGTGCCGGCTGTCGGTGCCGTGGCCAGCTTGCTGTTTGGCCTCGCCTACGCCTACATCACCGTCTACTCGCCGATCGGCGGTTGGATCTCAATTCTCTTTGTATTGGGTTTTGCCTTCGCGGTCGGGACGACCACGGTCATGGCGATCAATAAATCCAAATGTCGAAACACGGCGGTAGCCAGCCTTCTGGCCGCATTGGTCAGCCTGTTTGCCCTGTACAGTGCCTGGGTATTCTTTCTCTTCGCGCTGTTGCGCCGCAGCAACGCTCCGCTGGAATGGGCTGACCTGCCGACGCTGTTCGCCTCTCCGCTGGTCAATTGGAATGTAATCCAGGTCATCGGCCAGAACGGCTGGTTTGTGATGTTTGGCGGACCGGTTGCCGGGGCTTTGCTGTGGGTCCTCTGGCTCATCGAAGCCGCCATTATTGTGGGGATGATCACGATGCTCGGAAGGAACGCCATTTCCGACGAAGTGTTCTGTGAACGCTGTCGCCGCTGGGCGGCCAGCGGCGAGACGCTGCTACTCTCCGTACCGGAGAAGCTGGAGGAACTCCAGGGCCTGGCGGCGGGCCACCTGGACGGACTGTATGGCCTCGAGCCCGTGCCTTTCGATGAGTATCCGCGGATGCAGATCGAGACGAAACGCTGCGGCGCCTGCCAGGATTTGGTCACGTGTAAAATCAAGGCGATGTCGCAGGAAATAGACAAGCAAGGGAGCGCCGTTGAAAAAGCCAAGGACCTCACCGGGAACTTGATCATCTCTCGCGACGAGTACAATCGACTCGAAGCTCTCGCACAACGGCCGGTCCCGATCGACGAGATCGACGAGATCGATGAAGAAGGCGATGAGGATTCCGAAGGGGAGTTGCAGTAGCGGCTGGAGCGGCGATTTGGCCGGCAACTCGAACATGACGCTCCAGTAACCTCTCCAGAGCGAAGAAGAGGGGACAAAAAGATCGAGTGACAAAAAATGTTGCGAGCACCGTCCGTTTTCTTGTCAGCCGATTCTTTGGTTCGATAGATTTGTTGCCCGAATCGCCTGGAGGTGAACAAGGAGATTGACTCACGAGCCGATTCGTCAGCCAATCCAATCACGCCCCCTGCCACGACGCCCGTTCGATGCTGGCAAGGGGGTGTTCAGTGATCGTTTTTGGCACCTTTCCGGCTCTTTGCTCGTGGGCCTGGATCTTCTGAAGCCTGGAGATAGGCCAGGCGTAGCCGCACATTGTCCGCAGCGCGGACACTTTCCCGGAGGGACTGCGGTGAAAGGACCAAGTCGTAGGCGGGCTGGCCGTCGCGGAGTAAAGCGACGGTGTTCAAAATCAAGGCCGCTTCGACGCCCGACTGGCTCTCCGCCAGCGCAGCCATGATGGGTCCGCGGGGATCCGCTGCCCCGATCAATCCGAGAAACTCGGCCGCACGGGTGCGCACCAGCAGATTCGGGTCAGTGGCGGAGAGCGATTGTGCCTGGGGCACGAATTCTTCCGCCGCCTGGCCGAAGCAACTGCAGACAATCAAGCCCCAGTAGCGCTGCCACGGATCGTCCGATTCCAACGCCCGAGCGATGCCCAGGCGTGCGGCTGCCAGCGGGCTCAAACTCACATCCGCCAGATCAATCAACGCGCCAATAGCTTGCTTGTGCAACTGGCCGAATCGCACTGGGTTGGAACGTGCGGCCTCGACCAGGTAGCTCTCGGGGTAGAAACTCAGATCGGGCATGCCTTTGATCCGATCAGCAAGACGCCCGCGCAAATCAGCCAGGATCTCAGCGTATTGGCTATCCCCCGCGAGGTTCTTCGTCTCGTAGGGATCCGTCTCAATATCAAACAGTAACTCGGGCGCCCGCGGCTCAAAGAACTGGCTGCGGTGCGGATCCAGTGTTCCCGCTCGGTATAGATCCCGCCATTCTTCGTAAGCCAGCATCCGATAGCGGTAATTGTTTTGGAGAGCGTCAAAATTGAACGGTTGATAGCTGCGTACGTATTCGAAGCGTCCTTTTCGCAGGGTGCGCACCAGATCGTACTTTTCATCAAACCGGTCGGCATATCCGAAAGCTTCATCGCGGCGGTCCACCTCGGCCGCGGACACCGTCGCGCCAAGAAAGGGGCGTCCGTCGACCTGGTCGGGACCGCGATGCCGGCCAGCTGCAACAAGGTCGGTCCGAAATCGACAAAGCTGACGAATCCTGAGACACGGGTCCCGGCTTGCCAGGGTACGAGGTGTTTCCAGTTCTCCGGGACGCGCACGACGAGTGGCACGTGGAGTCCGCTATCGTAGGCATACCCCTTGCTACGCGGCAAAACGCCCCCATTGTCTCCAAAATAGAAGATGAACGTATCTTCCAGCAGACCGTCTTCGGCCAAACCGTCGACGACTTCGCCAATCTGGGCGTCCATCTGCCGGATGCGATCGTGATAGCGGGCATTCGTGTAGCGAAACGTGGGCGTGTCCGGGTGATAGGGCGCGACGAAGACCGTCCGCGGATCGGTCTCCGTCGGCTCGCTGGTCATGGCAGCGGAAGGGAAATGTAGCGAACTTTCATGAGTCGCTCCGAAATTTCGCATGTGAAAAAAAGGCTGGCCAGGTTTGCGATTCCGCCAGGTCGCCTGGTTGGACGATTCACTCCATACGTCGTCCGCCTCCATCGCGTTGTAGTCTTTCTTGTTGTTGTTACTGGTGAAGTAACCGGCATGACGCAGGTAGGCGGGGAACATGCTCAATCCGTCAGGCAGCGGCACCAGTACACTCTTGCGATGGAACTGAGTGGCGATTCGTGGAGCATAGCAGCCGGTAATCAAGCCGGTCCGTGCCACCGAACAGACCGGAGCATTGGAAAAGGCGTTTTCGAAAACGAGTCCGTGCCTGGCCAGTTGCTCGATCCGCGGCGTGTCCGACCCATGCTCATCGTAGAGCTTCATGTAGTGCACGGAGTTGTCCTCCGATACGAGCCATATGAAGTTCGGGCAATCGGCACCGAAGACACTGGAAGCGAGAACCAAGGCTGTGCCGATCGCCAAACAGTATTTCATAAGAGACTCCGTTTGCTGGCCGATAAGAGTATGAGTATGAATAAGTCTGCACTGTTCAATAACCTCTGCACGGTCGGATCTCCGTGAAGGGTTACCAGAAATGCGACGGTCGACTGGAGGCACCTCCAGGTCTTGAGCAGTTTCAGTTAGGAGATGGAAATGCGCTATACCACCTTCGTCATACCGGGGATCGGAACCGGGTAGTTGCCCGTTGGAGTCCGGCATCACGGGGGGGTCGGCATTCCAGGTATACTCTTGTGGTGCCAACGCCAGGTCGGAATTGAACCCTTCGTCCCACGTTACGCGTTGTCCGCCATGAGTGGCCATTCTGCCTAGGATCGCCAGCATGGTACTCCGCGCCATCGCCACGCTGTCGTTGATCGGTGTCCCAGCCTTGATGGCCGCGAACATCTCCTCGAAGCAGTTCAACTCGGCATCTCTCGATGCCTGCTGCGGCTCCCAGATTTTTCGTCCGGCGGTATCCTTGATCGACCAGCCGTGCTGGCCTACCGCCATCCCCTTCGTACCCACGATCACTTCCGAATTTTCGTTGAAGCAATTCGGCTGCTGGCGCGTGAAAGCAAAGTAATGCAGGCCGTTGGGATACTCATACACGACCGAGTGATGGTCGAAGATGTCACCGTATTTCCCCTCCGTGCGCACCTGGCGACCGCCGTAGCCCCACGCGTGCAGCGGCGGCTGTTCGTGCATGATCCAGCCGACCAGGTCATTGTAGTGCACATGTTGTTCGACCAGATGATCTCCCGAGAGCCAGGTGAAGTAGTACCAGTTGCGCAGCTGGAACTCCATTTCCGTCCATTCCGGTTTGCGCCCGCGGTGCCACAAGGGTCCCGTATTGTAGGTCGTGTGAATGGCCACCAACTCGCCAATCGCGCCGTCGTGGATGCGCTGCACGGTCTCGCGAGCATTCGGTGAGTAACGCGTCTCGAAGCCGCTTACGAAGCTCAGATTCTTCTTCTGGGCTTTTTCGCCGGCGGCCAACACGCGACGCACTCCCGGCGCGTCGACCGCCATCGGTTTCTCGGCAAACACATGGACTCCGGCATCGATGCATGCCTCAATGTGTTCCGGTCGGAAGTGGGGCGTCTCGGCCAGGATGGCTACATCAACACCGCTCTCCAACAACTTCTGATATCCGTCGAAGCCGCCAAAGCAATGGTCGTCATCGACCGCCACGCGATCGCCGAATTGTGCTCCCAACGCTCCGCGGGAGAACTGCGTGCGGTCGATAAACGCATCCGCCATCGCAGTGAGCCGGGCAGTCGGGTCGACCGTCAGTGCGCTGCCAACCGCCCCGGCTCCCCGTCCTCCGCAGCCGATCAGGCCGATCTTCAGTACATCACTCCCGGCGGCATGAGCGAATCGCTCGATGGGTAACGTACCCGTCACGCCCGCGGCGACAATGGCTGAGGTCTTCATGAACTCACGACGTGAACTACGATGGCTCTGGTTCTGATTCTTTGCATGGCTCATGGTCGGCTCCTTTGCAGTTAGGATCCTTCGGACGTTTCCTTCCAGCGTCAAATGGTACATGCGAGAAGAAGCTTGGAAACGTTTGGCATCGCCTCAGTCTCCGCAGCACAGGATCGGGTGGGGACTGCGGTAAACGCCGCAGACATCTTTCACATCATCGATCGCGACCAGCACGCGTGTGGCACAGCCGCCAGCGGGCGGCGAGGCGGGCGAGCAGAGCACCTTGCCGCTCCGCAACCGAGAGTGTCCGTGCTACTGAATACTTCGTCAGCAGTACCGGCTCGTCAGCCGTCCATTGTACCTCTGTCGCAAACGTTCGTGCATCATGAGAGTCCTTTGCTCTGCATGGCAAACACGTTTGGTCGGTCCTGTCTCGGGCCGGGCGAGCCGTCCTCCTGCATGGCATGTCTGTGGCATTGGTCAGCTCCAAACCCCTGCCGTGGCCGCTATCGCATGCCCCCCACTCAGCAAAAATGCACATACTCGGATTGACTATACGCATATCCATTGCTAGTATGCTCACACTCATCGAGCACGGAGCCCTCGTCATGCCGAAGCTGGCTATCTATGTCCCGAAAGAGGAAATGCGGGAAATCGAACGCTGGCGCACTCGGCTAAACTTCTCCAAGATTTTTCTGCGGGCCGTGCAGCGCGAGATTCGGGAGCAATCACGGGACTTTGCTGCAGATGAGGACGATCTCGCCAAGGCTGCCAACCATTATCGTCGCCTGCTGGCCGATGATGACGCGACGCTGGTCGATGCGGGTCATGCGCTGGGAGTGGAGCAGGTGCTCAAATGCAAGCTGACACCCAAGCAAATACGGCGTGCTCTGCCGCTGAGCCGGACTCGACACGTGGCCGCCGGACCAGGTCGCGCTGATTGAGCAGGCAATGGCCAAGGCGGGGCTGTCGATGCAGGATGTGGCGGCCAGCCTGGGTTGCAGCGATCAAACGCATCCAATTTGGCGTGCCTCGATCGCCAGTGGTTTTGCCAAGGGGGTCAGTGACGCGTGGCGACGAGTCTGCCAGCAAATGCACCAGTGAGGCAGGCTCACTGATAGTAGTCAGTAATTCAAGGCGACTCAGAGAGTTCAAGACATGACGAAAGAAAAGAAGAAGAAGTCCAAAGATCCTGCCCCGAAGATTGCCAAGCAGGCTGCCAAGGCTGAGCGCAAAGTAGCCAAAGCCGAGGGGAAACTGCAGAAGGCGGAAGCGAACCTGGAGGACCGCAAAGCCAAGCTGGCGAAAGCCAAGACGCTGCACCAGGACGCGCTGGCGGAAGTGCCGAAGGTGGACGCGGCAGAATCACCGGCGGAGTGATCTCAGGTTCGTCAGCAGGGGCCGGTTTTTCTCCAGAAGGCTGCACGCATGTTCGTGGCTACGGCATCTCTCCGCAGCCGCGTTTGGCTGCGGCTACCGACCGCCTTAGGATCCGTTGTGCAAGGGGGCGTCTCCCGCAGCGCAGCACCGCGCGCACATAGCGGCTACGCTTCGCTGGTCCGAATCCGAGTGCCGTGGCGCAAGCTCATACGGATTTCGTATGCCGACACGTTCTTCGGAAAATAGGCACCACTGATCTTGGCGTTGTGCATGGAAACTCCGTCCAAGTCCATGTGCCGCAGATCGCAGCCGCGGAAATCCGCATCTCGCAAGTACGCGTCGCGCAGGATCAGTTTGCGGAGATCCACGTTTCGGAAATCGATTCCACGAAGATCGGTACCGCTGAAGTCCACGACCTTTCGGTCGGCGATTGCCAAGCGGAATTCCTCAAGTTCACCGACACGCAGTGCCTTGAACGCCAGGTCGTCCAGAAACCGGGGTGTTCCCATCTTTCTCACCTTCTGCCTGCATTTTCGAGTTACCCTGCACTGCCAGAAACCAGGGTGCAGCTTGCTTAAAGATACGTCACCCAGTCCCGGCATGGACAGGGAAGATTGTCCCGACGTTCGGCACAGTCGTCACAATCGGCGCGTCCGACGCCCGTAGCTGAAGCCGCCGAGGCTTCAGCGCAGTGGGCAACCGTATGAAAAGGTCACCGTAGCTGAAGCCGCCAAGGCTTCGGCGCAGTGGGCAACCGTATGGCGCTTCGTCTGAACCCTGGCGGGTCCAGCTACGTGGGTAACCGTATGGCGCTTCGTGCTGAACCGCTGGCGGCGTCCAGCTACGTGGGCAACCGTATGGTCGCACTCGTAGCTGAAGCCGCCGACGGCGTCCAGCTACGTGGGTAACCGTATGGCGCTTCGTCTGAACCCTGGCGGGTCCAGCTACGTGGGTAACCGTATGGTGCTTCGTCTGAACCCTGGCGGGTCCAGCTACGTGGGTAACCGTATGGCGCTTCGTCTGAACCCTGGCGGGTCCAGCTACGAGCATGGCCGCAGGACCCTCTGTCTTCCGCATTCCGCACTCCGCATTCGTTCCCCACACGCACGAGAGGGTCCTGCCGTTCCCGACGATCTAGGGCACTTCCGGCACAAAGAAATCCACGTCTCCCGCTGGAACATGCTTCTTCCGCTCGCGCTCGCGACGACGTGCTTCCGCCGCTCGCAATTCCCTGTACGATCCGGTCAGCAGGCGATCTTCCCGGCCCTCACCCGCTGCGATCACAATGGCCGACGCGTCGAGCAGTTTCTTTTCTTTCACATTCATTCCGTGGCAACGCGTCTGGCACAAGCCGCACCCCACGCATTTGGCAGCCGACACGATCGGCGCCAGGAAACCGGTCCCTTCCACGGGATTGCCAGCCGCATCCGCCTGCGTGTGGACGCGCATGAACTCGATCGCTCGATAGCCGGCCGCATTGCATTCATCCACACACAGCTGACAGGCCTGCCGGTTGGCCAACGGTAGACAAGTCTCTTGGTTCACGATGGCCAGCCCGATGCGCGCGACTCGCTTCTCGTCCAACGGCAATGCGCGTATTGCTCCGGTGGGACAGACTTGGCCACAGGCGTTGCAGCTCGATTCGCAGCCGGCCCAGTCGGGCACGACCCGTGGAGTCCACAGACCTTCGAGACCTTGTTGAAACCCTTCCGCCTGCAACACGTTGTTCGGACAGACCTGGAAACACTCGCCACAGCGAATACACAATTGCAGGAATTCTCGCTCCGGCACACTCCCGGGCGGACGAATCGGACACCAGCCTCGCGCCGCTCCCGATCTGGCGCCCCAGGCGTGGATCGTTCCCACAGCAGCCGCGATCCCCACCATCGTTGCGGCCGAACCTGCTGCCAGGGAGAGGAAGCCACGTCGACCGAGCAGCGTTTCGCCGGTAGGTGGATCGTCCTCAGCTTTCAACGACACCGAATTCCACCGCTCCACGAATTTGATGGCCTGTGTCGGACAGACTCCACCGCACGTCTGGCAGAACGTGCAATCCGTGCCCCGCGTGGTGAAATCAGGTTTGATGGCATCGAACGGGCAAATCGCGACACACTTATTGCAGTTGATGCAGGTCGCTTCCACTTTCCGCTGCGTCACGCGTAGTAGATTTCCCAGCGAGAACACCGCGCCGCTGGGACATATGTAGCGGCACCAGAAACGCGGTTGCAGCAAACCGAGAGCCAGTATGGTCGCGAACAAGGCCACCGATAGGGCGTGCCCCAAGTGCATACCGGGGACCAGATGCCACCCGCGCAAACCGCCCGTCTGGAATGGTGCGGCCACGAACAACAACGCGCGAGTGATAATCGGAATGGCCGCGAAGAAGCCAGATACCAGTATTCCGCAGAAGGAACAGACCAGAGTTCCTGCGAGCAGGTAGTACTTGACGTGCACCCACCATCCGTTCGCCGCCACGCGCGTGCGACCGACGCGCCGAGCTACTCCCCAGTCAAAGAGATCAATGGTGGTGCCCAGCGGACAGACATAACCGCAGAAACCCCGCGGGATCAGCAGGCAGATGATCAGAATGACGACGGCGGATGTCAGAGACCAGACCCAACTGCGAGCCGCGATGGCCGTCGAGACACTCACCAACGGATCGATCGCCAGAAACAGTTCGGCCGGCAGGAACTCCCTGCGAGCCAGGTCGTCGGTGTAATGCGAAGGCCATCGGCCGGGTTCCTGTTCGTGGAAATCCCAGGGCCCGGGACTCATCATCAAGGCGTCAAAATTCTCCGCCGCCGAGTCACTCGCCGGCGACAGGGTGGTCGTTTCCGCAGAGTGGGAAACCACCCGAAACGCACCGATGTATCCGTCGACTTCGTCGCTCGCACTCTCGTCAACAAGGTGAATCGTCTGGTTCTCTTGCAGCACCCAGGCGGGCGGCTGCGGATGGGCCAGCTGAAACGAACCGTCCTGCTGATCAACCTCCGCGAATTTCCAGCCGCCGCTGTGCTGGCCAGGCGGTGCTGGGCGAGCGTTGTAGGGCCAGCACACATAGAAGAACAAGATCAGGAACAGCAGGAAACAAGCAGCCTGAATCGCTCGCCGTAGGGGAGATGCCGCCACGGAAGGGACCAATCGCCGGAGCCGCTTGCGGATCCGGCCCGAGCGTGCCGGCGATGGGTGTGCTGCAGGAAGTGCCGCGTCGGCTTTTGAACGGTGTTGGCGCTGCTGCGGTGAGTACCAATCCATCTGCATTAGGGCGGAACTGCGGTTGGTCAGCCCCGTTGAAATCCACACGGCAACCCCGGCAAACACCATCATGCAGCCGCAGGTGCCCAGTACGCGCGCAGCGGATCCGGACCAGAGCACGCAGGTGATGATCAATACCAGGCCAAGCACAAGAACCAGTGAGCCGATAAGTCGTTTCTTCATGAGCATCCGTTCTCAACGCGTTCCACTCGCCAGTGCCTTGGCAGATGCATTGACAATCGCCTGCGACGTGATCGTCGCTCGGCTGGTGGCATCGATATTCTTGACCGACTGCTTCTTGATGATCTGCCCCGTCGTGTCCGTCAACGCCGAGTAGAACTGCTTTTCCTGGTGGTTGGTGACGCGGACGTTTTCAATCCTGCCTCTGGCAACCTCGACTTCAACCTCGATTTTTCCGGCGTAGCCCTCGCTGGCGGCCCGATACGTGCCGTCGGCCACCTTGTTGGCATCGGCTTGGTCAAACAGCTTGATGGCCTGAATGCTATCAGCGGCACGGCCTCGATAACGCTTGCCGTAATCTTCATTACGAGCTTCCGGCGCATCGAGCACTTTTTGATAGTACAGAATTGCCTGCGGATATTTGCCAGCCAGGCGGCAGGCGTCACCGGCCAGTAGATATGCTTCGTGCGGATTACCCTGCCGGGCGAAGGCGTCGGCCAATTTCACGGCCCGGTCCGTCTGACGCCATGTCACCCAACAGCTTGACGGCAGCCAACGGCAACCGCGGTGCGGCCAGGATCTCCAGCGCCATTTTCTGGTTTCCCAGTCGCCAATAACACTCGGCCAGCATGATCTGGTGCGGATCAGTCTGCGGCAATTTCGCCTGACGCAACCAGAATGCCGCTCGCGGATAGTCTTGAAACAATTGAAAATACATGCTCCCCAGCGTCGTTATGTCCCGCTGCAACGCACCACGATTATTCCTGTGCAGTCCCAACAAATGATGCATCAGCCGCACGCCCGACTTCCAGCGTCCGGGATTTGGATAGATGATGTCCCACAGATATTGCCCTACGTTCACTTGGTTATTCCACCCCGTGTCGGGCGCCTTCAGCGGCCAGGAAAGATCCAGTGTCTGGGGATAGTCCAACGGCGTGGTGTCAAACCAGTCGGGTGGCTGTTGGCCTGCTTGCTCGATCAACGTCAGCAACTGAGCCTGCGTGTGCGAGGCCGAGTCATTGGGATCATCGGTTGACGGGCCCGCCGCGGATGTGCTCAACTCGTATCTCGTCCCGCGCATGATCACGGCGCGGACCGTGTCGAACTTGTAGGTGCGCTGCAGCGTACGCGCTCCCAACTGCAGTTCAAAATCAAATTCTCTTCTTGTCCTTGCGAATCTCCTTGACCGTGCCGGTTACCTTGGCACCGCTCACGAACTCGACAACATCTTCCGCCGATACGAGCGATGGAATCGGCAGCAGCAACAGCAACAACAAGATTGAGAGAATCACTCGCATCCGTAACCACTCCTAACGCGGACTTCGCCCGCCATAGAGCGTAGAACGGAATTGATTCCGTTTGTGTAGATCCCATCGCTTCCCAATTCCCCAACGCAAAACGGAATGAGGAATCGTGAACGAACCGTCGTTCCAGTCAGGCATAATCGGGGAATCCGTCGGTCACCAGCATGCGGTTGTCCTTGGTCACAAACAACGCGTCGGCAGCGGGCGTTTCTTGGATCAACTGCAGCCCGGCAGCCCCCCCCAATACCAGCGCGGCGGTCGACAGAAGATCCGCCTCCATCGCCGTGGGCGCGGCCACCGAAACGCCAGCTAGTTCAGTCGGGGACACTCCGGTGCGAGGGTCAAACAAATGGTTGTATTGGTAATCCTCACTGAACGTCGTGGCATAGTCGCCCGATGTGGCCAGGCAGCGATCCTGCAGTTGCGCCAGCCACACAAATGAATCGTCCTGCCGCGGATGCTGAATGCCGACGTTCCAGCCGCGTTGGTCACTCTGAGCGTGCATGGCGCTTAGCTCGCCCGTGTCAATCAGTCCGTGTTGGATGCCGTGCTGCTGCATCGTCGCTCGGACCAGATCGGCGGCAAATCCCTGCGCTATTCCATTGAGCGTGACTGCAGTTCCAGTACCGTGCAGACGGATCACCGACTCAGTGATTTCCACACGCCGGTAGTTGACACGTTGCTTTGCTCGGTCAGTCTCTTCAGCGATGGGAAGCGTGCCACGGACCCGGGCGCGGTGGTAAAGTTGCCAGAGTGGCTGGACCGTCATGTCGAAAGCACCGCTGGTGCGAACCGACATCGCTTGTGCCGCCCGACACACATGCACCAGATGCGGGTGCGGGTCGTGTAGCACTTGATCGCGATTCAGCCGAACCAGTTGGCTCGTGGGCCGATACAAGCTCATCAATTGCTCGACCAATTCCAATGCCGCAAAGGATGCGTCGAGCGCATTTTCGGCCACGCGAGAGTCCGCGTGCAGTACCGTCAGTGAGACGTTGGTCCCGAGTGCTAAGGCAGTTCGTCGCACCGTCTGTAGTTGCTCGTCTGGTATCGGTGCGGGAGTTTCAACGGGCACCGATCCGATTCGGCCCGGCCACATGGCGGGGCCAGCCAAAGTGGCTGCTCCACAGCCCCCTAGCACATACAGGAACCGGCGGCGTGATACGCGTGGCATGAATGATCCTCACCTGTTTGCAGTGCAGCACATCCTCGCTGACCAACGTCCGCTCGCGCGCGGCGAAAGAGACAAGATATCACGTGCCGCTGCAAGATGCAAAACGCAAATGATTCCGGTAGCTGAAGCCGCGGAGGCTTCAGCGCAGTGGTTGAACGCAATGCGCCGTAGTTGAGCCCGCGGAGGGCTCAGCGGCATTGCCGAGCGTGTACCCACTGCGGCTGAACCCTGGCGGGTCCAGCTACGTTGAATCCCTTCCCACTGCGGCTGAACCCTGGCGGGTCCAGCTACGTGGGCGGGCGTAATTAGCTGCGGCTGAACCCTGGCGGGTCCAGCTACGTTGAATCCCTTCCCGCTGCGGCTGAACCCTGGCGGGTCCAGCTACGTGGGCGGCGTAATCAGCCGCGGCTGAACCCTGGCGGGTCCAGCTACGTGGGCGGGCGTAATCAGCTGCGGCGGAACCCTGGCGGGTCCAGCTACGTGGCGACTCTCACCTCCCCCCAAAAATACTTGACAGACATCTCTGTTCTACTGTACTATCTCGCTAGTACACGTGACGGACGTGATCCGCGGCCCTTAGCGGAGTGGGGTCTTATGTTTCTACATATTCAAACGAGCGACAGCCTGGCCATTTACGACCAGGTGGTGCGCCAGGTGAAATTCGCTGTGGCCAGTGGCGCGGTGCGCGCCGGGGAATTCATCCCGTCGGTACGCGAATTGGCGCGGGAGCTGGCGATCAATCCCAACACGGTCAGTCGCGCTTACCGGCAACTGCAGGACGAAGGGGTACTGGAAACGGTCCGCGGCACGGGGCTCGCCGTGGCCAAGGGAGCGGCACAAGCCTGCCGCAAGCAACGGCTTGAATTGATCGGCCAACGGATCCGCGAGGCGCTGCGCGAGGCGAAGCGGAGCCAGCTGACGGACGAGGAACTGCGTCGATTGGTGGAACGTCAACTTGCTGAAGTACTGCGAGAGGAGTCCTGATGATGGATGCTGTGTTAGCTTGGCAACAGGTGACAAAGCGTTTCGGCCGTCAACGGGCGCTCGACGACATCTCGCTGACGGTACCGCCCGGGGTCGTGTTCGCGCTGCTGGGTGAGAACGGAGCGGGCAAGACGACGGCCATTCGCGTCTCGTTGGGATTACTGGCTCCCGACAGCGGCAGCGCTCACGTCCTGGGGCTCGACAGCCAGCGAGACGATCTGCAGATCCGCCGGCGTGTCGGTTATGTCGCGGAACAACCGGCGCTTTACGATTGGATGACCGTCGAAGAAATGGGCTGGTTCGCTGCCGGTTTCTACGGCGGCACGTATCTGGCGGAATATCAGACGCTGGCTCGCCAATTCAATTTGCCCATGGGCAAGCGGATCAAATCGCTCTCCAAAGGCATGCGAGCCAAAGTCTCTTTGTCGCTGGCACTAGCCAATGACCCGGAGCTGCTGATCCTGGACGAACCGACTTCCGGGCTCGACCCGCTGGTGCGCCGGGAGTTTCTCGAACGGATGGTGGATCGCGCGGCCGCAGGCAAGTCGGTATTGCTGTCGAGCCACCAGATCACGGAGGTCGAGCGCGTGGCGGACCATGTGGCGATATTGCATGAAGGCCAGATCGCTCTGGTCGCGTCGCTCGACGAGTTGAAGACGAACATCCAGGAGCTGACCGTCACGCTCTCTGAGGAAAACCACGTGCCGCCCGCTGTTACGGGCGAAATCTTGCGACAGCAGCAGCGTGCTCGGCAGTGGCAACTATTGGTGCGTGGTGCTCCCGATGCACCGGGATACTTGCTGGGGCAACCGGGCGTAACGGATGTCGAGGCACGGACTCCAACGCTCGAAGAAGTCTTCGTCGCCTACGTGGCTCCCAGCGAGCAACACACCTCGCCATCACCGACTCAGGAGGAACTCACGCCATGACCGGATCCGTACTCGGCCGATTGATCTGGAAAGAGTATCGACTGCTACGCGGCTTCTGGGTCGGAATGCTGCTGCTGTGCCTGCTCGGTCAACTCGCTGTGTTGTGGGAATTCTGGGATGCTAGATCTTTCGAGCAGGTACGGTATCTGTCTCTTGTTGCGGTTGGTGTGACTGCCTTTTACGTGCTCGGTTGCGGTGCCACGGCATTTGCCGGCGAGCGGGACATGGGCACGGACGTGCTGCAGCGTGTGCTGCCGGTGACACCAGGCCGCTTGCTGTTGGGGAAATTGCTGTTTGCGGCAGTCAGTGCGTTGGTGCTGGGAGTTGTTGCCTGGTCGATTGCCACTCTCCTGGTTTCGCTCCGCTGGCAGCAGGTAACGGGAGCGTATGCCGACGTCGCGCTATTAGGTGGCGTGAAAGCCATCGAGCTGCTTGTGTGGGGCGTATTCTTCTCGCTGCGCTCCGCTCGGCCACTGCGCGCCGTGGTCCTGGCCGCATTGGCCACAGCGTTTGTCGCGTACCCGCTCTCGTGGCTATTGAGCGATGTACCCGAGCAATCCCGCGGCATTTTCTATTTTCCATCGTTCTTGGGCGACACCGCGACAATCATCCCACGTTTGATCATCGCGATATTGGTACTGGTTGGCGACATCCGCCTGGTGGCTCGCTGGTTTCGTGAACCGGATGCGGCGCGAGACGCCGACGTTGGTCAATCAGCGAAGGTCTCTCGTTCCAGGCGACTGGTGGAGCGACTGACTCCATTTCCCCAGTCGCAGCGTCTGCTTTGGCAACTGCTGGTCCGCACGCGCTGGATCTTGGCGGGGATTGCCGGGACTTATCTCGCCGTAGTATTGATATTGAGCTCATTCCCCGACGGGTTTGAGGGGGCGTTCGCGCTCGTAGGGATCACGGGGTGGATATTTGGCATCTTCGTCTTTGCCGAAGACCAAAGCCGCCGTCAGTTTCGCTTCTTCGCCGAGCACGGTATTTCACCGCGTCACGTTTGGTGGACTCGCCAGCTGTTTTGGGGACTGTTGTTGTTCTTCGGTCTCCTGATTGGCTCGGCGGTCGCACTCTCCCAAGTCCGACATGAACGTGATTTCTGGCTTGTCTTGGGAGCTGCCTGGTTCGTCGCCTTCATGACGTACGCAAGCGCACAGCTCTGCTCGCAGTGGATCCGCAGCACCCTTGTGGCGGTACCGATTGCGTTCTCGCTTGGCCTTGCCTCGTACGCCTGGGCTGGGTTCATGTTCACTGGCAATGTGAACCTTCTATGGTCGGTCGCACCAATACCATTAATCCTGCTGTTCGCCACGTGGGCGACGGCAAATGATTGGATCAAAGAAAGACGAAGTCGAGCGGCGATCGCCCGCAAAGCGATGCTGTTGGCGGTTCCCGCGCTCCTGATCTGCAGCTTTGTGATCTACGATCGTTGGACGCAGATCCCGGTGATGCACCCGCAATTTGACATGCCGCAGCCGACGGCAGAACAGATCCGGGAAGGAAAGGAAACGGAACAGCTCTATGCAGAGGCCTGGGATAAGCTGAAGAGTGTACCGGACCTGAAAGCCGATTGGGGGTCCTACCGGACAAGTCAGCCTTCGCTGGATGACCTTTACAGTCAGCGTTTGAGTTCGGAGGTACGCAGTTGGCTGCAGCAGCACCAAGGCCTTGTGGAAACGGCAATGATGCTTTCGCATCGCCCGCGAGCCGCTCCAGACGAGACGTGGCCGCTGGAGTATTCCGACGAGCAGGCCTCCGTCGAGTGGGCTGCGAGGGTGCTTCGAAACGTCGCTGTCGAATCGGCTCGCATGCAGCAGGAGGACGGTCAATTGGACCAGGCCTTGGATCAGTACCTGGCGGCGTTGCGAATCTGCTGGCAGCTACAGCAGTGGATCTTGGCAGAGGGCATGTCTCCCGCGACGTCCCGCGAACTATCAGCCGAAAACCACATACTGATGTACCTGCTGGTTTGGGCCAACCAGCCAGCGCAGAACGCGCAACGGATCCGACGGGCACTCGATGAATTGGATCGGATTTGGTCTGATTCCCCACCGCTGGAAAGAATGTGGGTCATCAATCAGTACCGCCGGCAAATGGCCGTACTGGACGAAGAAAACGATGCTGATATTGAGAATCCACGATGGTACACAATTATGCGCTGGTGGTGGCGATTGTGCCCCTGGGAGCGTGTGCGTGCTCGACGATTGGCCGATGCGGCAGCCACACGGAGCCTGGAAGTGATCGACGGCACATGCCGTGGTATACAACTGGGTGTAGTGCCAACCTTGGATACAGCGATGATTAATCAATTTTACGCTTGGGAGGTTTCGACACCTCAGTGTTGGGGCATCAATAAATTGGCGACTCTACAATTCCACATTTTACGGGACGCACAAGTTCGACGTGGTACACAATTGATTCTTGCGCTCGAAGGATGGCGCTGTGATCACGGCCAGTTGCCCGAGTCCCTGGACGAACTGGTGCCAGAGTGGTTTAAACGGATGCCGTTGGATTCCGTGGCTGCAAAGCCATTCGACTATTACCCACATGGCTCTCAAATACCCGTGCGGGAAGTCGGCTATGCCGGCATTTATGCCATGGATATAGTGTTGCCACCCAGTACACCGTACATAGTGGCACCACACCCTAGTGCGGGCTCCTATGTAATGAATTTGGCTCTGCGACCCAATTTGCTGTACGTCGTGACACAATCAAACCGGTCATTCGTGTTAGCGATTCCCGACCGACGTGAGTGAGTATTGCAGCCACGGCAGCTAGCCGGCGTAGCTGAAGCCGCCGAAACCCGTAGCTGAAGCCGCCGAAACCCGTAGCTGAAGCCGCCGAGGCTTCAGTGAAGTGGATGAACGTAATGCGCCGTAGCTGAACCCTGGCGGGTCCAGCTACGTTGAAGCCCTTCCCGCTGCGGCTGAACCCTGGCGGGTCCAGCTACGTTGAAGCCCTTCCCGCTGCGGCTGAACCCTGGCGGGTCCAGCTACGTGGGCGGGCGTAATCCGCTGCGGCTGAACCCTGGCGGGTCCAGCTACGTGGGCGGGCGTAATCAGCTGCGGCTGAACCCTGGCGGGTCCAGCTACGTCGAAGCCCTTCCATACTGGTAAGAGGTCGCGCGCTCGGGTATGACATATGGACGTGGTTCGTGCGGCTGGCACGATCCCTTGCGTCCCACCGCTAATCCCACCCACCCGTCGAGCATCGAGGACACACCTGTGAAAAACACTCCAACTTGGCTTGCGGCTCTTGTTCTACTTCTCTGCATCGGCGAACCAGCATGGGCCCAGACGCCGGTGAAGACGGTGAAACCCGATGGCACTCCCAATCGAGCGGCCTGGATGGCTCAGGGGGGCTTTGGCGTGATGACTCATTATCTGATCTCGCCCACAGGGGACACGCCACAAGAGCGGACCGCTGATCTCAATCGGATCGTCGACAATTTTGACCTCGACCATTACATGAAACAGTTCGACGCGACGGGAGCCGATTGGCTGATCTTTACGCTCGGGCAGGGTACTGGCTATCTCTCCAGCAAGAACGAAATGATCGACAAGCTCGAAGCAGGTCTTACCCCAAACCGCGATTTGATCCCGGAGATCGGCCAGCAGTTGCACAAACGGGGCAAGCGAATGATCGTCTATTTCCCCGGCGCTCATACGGCGGCCGATCCGAATGTGAAGCGACTGCTCGGGCTGGGAACGGCCGGTTACGCCGACCGGCACAATGAGTTCCTGCGCCAGTATTCGCTCAAGCTGGGCAAATCCTGCGACGGTTGGTGGTTCGATAGCTGTGGCCGCCAGGACGACGCCACGTGGCGCAAGGAGATGGATGCCTGCCAGGCCGGCAATCCCGACTCGGTGATCGCCTTCAGCGGCGCCGAGTTCTGTGCGTCAGGCGGACAGATCAAACCGACGTGCCCGATCGAAGACTATCATGCGGGTGAAATCCACCTGTTGGAGGACGGCAAGATCCGCACCGACTTCGTCTATCCGCCGGGCGAGGGCATTCTGGTCGACGCCAATCGCAAATTGCGTAAAGCCGGACAGGAAGCGAAGTTCTACATGCCTGATGCGCAGTTCATCGACAATGTGCAGTGGCATTGCCTGCTGCCGATCGATCTGACGTTCAACCCGGCCGTGCCCAATCAGTATTGCCATTACACGGACAAGGAATTATTCCAGTTCGTCGACGCGGTAAAAGGTGTTGGTGGAGCGATCACGATCAACGTCCCCATCGATACGGCCAACGGGCATATCCCCACAGACACACACTCGCAGTTGGTGCGATTGGGAGAGTATCTGAGAGGCAAGAAGAGTTGACAATCGCGCTGAGGTGATGTTCGGATTGCGGCCTGACACTCGCTAGGCCAGCCCAGGCCGCACTGCACGCAGCCTGGGGCGCGGCACCGCGGATTAGCCGGCCTGACAGGCCGCGCTATGCCAGCCCAGGCCGCAGCGCAGCGCAGGCCTGGGGACGCGGCCACCGTGGGGTTCAGCCGGCCTGACAGGCCGCGCTATGCCAGCCCAGGCCGCAGCGAAGCGCAGGCCTGGGGACGCGGCCACCGCGGGGTTCAGCCGGCCTGACGGCCGGCTATGCAGCCCAGGCCGCAGGCTGCCGCCAGGGACGCCGGCCAGTGCGGGGCAGCCGCCAAAAGGCTGCGCCAAATGCGGTGATCGGCCGTGGGGCGGCTCGGCGAGTTTCGTTCAGCGCACCCTTGCAGGGCTATGCTGGTGGATGCTCGTCGACCCAGGGCGGCGGTCGGTCGCTGTTAGCGACCTCCCTTCGCCCTGGGCTGGCATAGGCTCAGCCCCCTTCGGGGCGAAGATGGAAACGGGATCGGCGAGACGCTTCATTTGCCGAAATGAAGATCGCTTGAATTCAGTCCACTCAATTTTCTTCCTGCGAGCATTTGAATGAAATTGCAGATCACCTGGTCCCTGGTCGTGGCATTGCTGCTACTGTTTTTGTCCTCACTCTGCCAAATCAGTTGGGCATTACCGGCGCTCGCTACCCTATTTCATACGTAAACGGCACACCGTGTTCCAGCTCGCGATAGCGGTCACCGATCCCCTCATTCTTCAGATTGGTGTGGAACAGTTGGGGCGGTAGAGAGTTGTCGGGGAATAGATCGTAGTGACAGGGGATCGCCACGCGGACGTCCAGTTGTCGAGCCAAGCGAGCCGCTTCGGCAGGCGAGAGGTTACGAAAAGCGCCGTTAATGACCGCGGCCAGGATATGGGGCCGGTGAGGTGCAGCGCCATCGGCCAGGATTTCGTGGTAAGCCGTGTCGCCGGTCATGTACACACTGGCGCCACCCTCCACGCCGACCAGATAGCCGACGTGGGTCAGGTCGTCGGCACCCAACGGAATGGCAAAGGTGGCTCGAATCGACAGGTCACCGACCCGATGTACCTTGTTTGGCCACGTCATGACGATCTGATCGTCCGGCACGCCCAATTGTTTCAGCTTCTCCACCGTCTCGGCGGGTACGAGATAAGGGCCCTCCCCTCCCGCCGCGCGGTAGCCGGCCAAGGTCTCCGGATCCAGATGGTCGCCGTGACTGTGCGTCATCGCATAGAGATCGACATCAACCAGATCGGTGGGCGGGAGCGGCGGCGGTACCATCCGATCCATATTGAAGCCAAATTCATCGCCGATCGCCTTGCACGAGTTCGTGAGATAGGGATCGACCGCGATCAGCTTTCCCTGGGGGCTCTTGATCAAGAATCCGGACTGCCCCAGCCACCAGAGTGTGATCGCTCGGGGCGGGACCGTCCATGTGCGAAGTTGTTCCCGTGTGATTGGTTGCATAATTCAAGCCATTTCAATGTCCAACGCGGTTTGCCTCATCCGCGACATTCCCCGTTTTTGTCATTCCGATTTTGAATATTGGAATTTGTTTCGGATTTCGTGCTTCGGATTTTCGTTTTTCGCTTTTGGAGCAACGCTGCGCCCAGGAACATGCCGTTTCATTACGGATTCGGCGGCGACGTGGCAATCAGCACCACCAGCGTTTCGGTGCCCGTGTTTTCAATTCCATGCACGCACCACGGAGCCAGGTAAACAAAATCGCCCTTGCTCACATCACGCTGAAAATGAGCGAAGGTCATGCGGCCCCGACCTTCCAGGATCACATACGTCTCTTCGGTCTCGTGCGAGCCCGGCGGCAAGACGACGTGCGGCGGGATGTAGAACATCACCAGGCCTAAGTTCTTGGACGGTGCATTGGGATTGACCGGATGCACCACGCGCACACCAAGCCCGTGACAACCCGGATACACGACCGGCACGCCATCCTGGACCGTCACGATCGCCGGATCCGGCGGCGTTTCGGGTTTGGGAATCGTCGGTGGCTTGTCACCCTGATAACCCTTGAACTCGGTGATCTTGGCCATATTGAATCCTTGTCGGTTTGCGTAAACCAATTCGTTTAACCCGCAGGCGGAGGCGAGGACGCAGCTCGTACCGATCCTCGCCTCCGGCTGCGGGTTAAACGATGAAGTATCCCAGGGCTGCGGCTAGAACTCGCGCGCGTAGCCGGCCGTCCATCCTCCATCCACCGTCAGCACCGCACCGTTGATGTAACTCGATTCGGGTGCCGCCAGAAACAACACGCTGTGAGCAACTTCCTCGGTCGTGCCGGGCCGGCCCAAGGGGACGTGGTCCAGCAACCGTTGCACTGCTTCACGAAACAGTCCATCGTCACCGTAGAATAACTTCTTGGTACCTTCGGTCAGGATGGAACCCGGTGCCACCGCGTTCACGGTAATTCCCTCGCGTCCCAGTTCCAATGCCATGGCCTTTGTCAGATTGATCACGCCGGCTTTGGCAGCCACGAAAGCGCACTGCAGCCGCAAGGGGACCAAGCCGGCAATGGAAGCGATATTGACAATCCGGCCCCAATTCTGCGACCGCATGACGCTCGCCACCGAGCGGCTTACCAGGTATAACCCCGTCAAATCGATCTGCACAATGCGTTCCCACTCGTCGCGTGGAAACTGGTCGATCGGCACGCGGTGGCGAAAGGTGTTGACACCTGCATTGTTGATCAGGATGTCCACGCGGCCGTGCTCACGCACGATCCGGTCCGTCACCTGTTGTATCTGTTGCTCATTGCTGACGTCCATTTCCACCGCTTTCGCGCCGGGTGTCGCGCGGCCGCGCGATGGACTTCTTCGATATCGACGTCCGAGTAGTAGACCACGGCCCCATTGGCGGCCAGTACGTCGGCAATGCCCTGGCCAATACCGCGAGCGGCACCAGTCACGAGCGCCACCCGATCCGCTAAATCGACCTTCATAGCTTCCTCGATACATCAGCAGTCAAGAGTCTTTCGATGATCTGATCAATTACCTCGCGGCTGCCACGAAAGGCCCACGTCTGGGACACATCTTCGCAGCACGAGAGTCCGGTCCCCGCACCGATCGCCGGCGCGTGATACTCGAGCTCGCTGAAGCTGCCGAGAGAACTGTGAATGTTGCAGGCCTGGATGGCGTACCCGAAATCCTCCACATCGGTCCACGGCACATCGATATACTGTCCGGACGGATTCACAAACACGTTGCGTACGATCAGTGCCGAGCGGCCGTTGTCAGCCGGGTATCGGTAGCCGATCCGCCCGGTCGCGGCAATCGCTCGAATCGCGATCTTCTGTTCGCCGGCGGCACGCATTGCATAGCGGATCAGGCGCTCACCGGACTCGACATCCCGCGGCTTCACGTCGCCGAAGAGGACCCGTGGTTCACTCGGGCAACAAGTCGGCACCAGCAGGTCGCCACCGTGCGGCATTTGAATCAGATTCCACAGGCCGACAGGCCCCTGCTGCTCCCCTTGGCCACCCAACAGCTCAAGAGAGGTGCGCAGGGAATAGCCAGCATATTGCACATCGGTCATTTCCCCCCACATGCTCTCATATCGCAGCGGATTGGGGGCAGGCAGGACCGACTTGGTAATCTCCATTTCCACTTCCGCCTGCGATCGCGACAGGCGACAGGTGAGTCGGTTGACCAGTCGCACCGTATCGGAGAGCACATCCCTCTTCCAGTCACCCGGATCCAACTGACGTGGCTGCCAATAGACATCGGTCTGCGGGAATTTGGGGAAGAAAAAGTCCACTTCCGGAGCCAACCAGGTACGATCGCCACCCGAATTTTGCCACTGATCGCTGGCATAGAACTCGGCCGCCGTGGCAGATGAGTTCAGGGCGGTGTGGTTCCAATAGAAATTCTCACTGCTCTCACCGGCAAACAGGCCCAAGATGCGGCCGCCATAAGGCAATATCAGTAGTTGAGTCCCATCCTCGCAATGAAACACGTGCGTCGGTTTGCCCACCTCGTTGAGCGTGTCGATCAGATGCTGGTTCACAGTCACCTCCGAGAGTGCATTCTCACCAAGGTCAGTTCGTGGCTAACGTTTTGCCATAAACCATGATGGCGGCGGCCACCATCAAGATGGCGATCGCCAGGTACATCTGCAGACGCGGCTTGCCATGCACTCCACGCCACTCGCCGCTGACAAATCCGAGCAACTGCGTGCCGGTCATCTGCATGGCCTGTTGGATGCCCCATCCCACCGATGCTCCAATCACACCTAGCAGCAACATGCCTTTCCCCATCAAGGCCACCGCCAGACTGAAATCAATGCCGATCAATACGGACAGCGCCAGTTCCCAACCGCTTTGCAGGAATACGTTCCAGGACTTCTTCCTGGTCAATACGTACGCCGCATATCCCAGATTGACGAACGCTCCACCAATCAATCCCAGGGCAAACACACCGAAGGTGGCTGGTATGCTGCCGGTCTGCACCAGGACGTGTACATCCTTCATATTCTCTGCTTCGGCAATGCGTTGCGCCAGTTGCTTACCTGTATCCCATGCGCTGGTTCCCGCCACTACCACCGATCCCACACCGTCCAGGATAATCGTCCCATCGTCTTTCACGGTGTACTCGTCTGTCAGATCCTCTCGGCCATCAACGCTGACGTTGATCGTCGCCCCCACCCGCACGGCACTCAGATTGGCCACGATCGGATCCTGGCTATAGACGAAGACGAAGGCCATGAACGACGAGAGGATTCCGGCTACCACAGTCATTATTAGCCCGACCAGGAACCCACCTGACGTTTCACTCTGTTTCTTCAACTCGCGGTCGCGTCCAAAGCCGGCCAACGACGCGAACACGACACCGACTAACATCAACGCCACGGCGCCACACACGACCAATCCAGCCGGTGAAGTCAAATCGGGAGCGTCTTGGAACAGGCCCGAGCCTTTGAAGATCATCGGCGTGATGGCGCCGACCGAGACGCCCAGTCCGGCGAGGATGGCGCCGGTCAACGCCACTCCGATCCGCACGTAGCACAAGCCGCACAACACGTTGGCGATTCCCCAGCCGATCGAGAACAAGTTGCCCAGCAGAATGGCGCTCAGCGGGACATTCGCCATGGACTGTAAAGCGTGTGGACAGCCGGCCAGGGTAATGGTCCAGGGCATCACGACCAGGCCCACCAGCATGCCCACGAACCACCAGTGCTCAAACTGGTATTTCCGCAGCAGCTTGAAGGGCCAAGCCCCGCTCCCCATGAGCAGTCCCCCCGCCGCAACCGCCAAGACTCCCAAAAGCGTGGCCATGTCCATCCTCCCGGCAAGTACCCGTGGTGGGATTACAGTCCGGGTACGTACCCGGTCCCAAAGCGATTTGACGACTCATTTCGAAAATCAGAGATCAGCGACATGAGTGCGGTGGTCCCACCATCGGCCACCAGCGTCTGGCCGATAATGAACTCAGCGTCAGCCGAACAGAGGAAGACGGCCAACCGAGCGATGTCCAACGGCGTACCGGCCCGCCCCACGGGAACGGCGTTTTTGGCCGACTCGCGTGCCTCTTCCTCATTGAAACCCGGGATGGCCCGGTAGTAGTTTTCCACCGTCACCCAACCGGGCGCAATCGCGTTGAGCCGGATCCCTTTGTGGGCTAACTCAACTCCCAGAGTACGAGTCTGCGCGATAATCGCTCCCTTGGTACCCGCGTACACGGAGTGTTCCGGGGCCCCCTGCAGGCCGTGGATCGACGTGAGATTGCAGATCGTCCCGCCCCCATGCTGAAGCATATCCTGCGCCACTCGCTGCGTGAGGAAGTACTGAGCGCGCACGTTGACATGATAGAGCCGATCAAATTGCTCCGGCGTAACCTGGAAGAATGGTTTGTTGAAAGTAATCCCGGAGTTGTTGACCAGGCAGTCAAGGCCTCCCAGGAAATCGATGGCGGAGGCGGCCAGCTGCCGGACCTGATCCAAGTCGTCAAAGTCGGCCGGAAAAACTTCGGCCCGCCGCTGCATAGCGCGGATCTCCGCGACCGTCGCCGTGGCACCTTCAGCACTGTGGGCGTAGTGCAACACGACGTCGGCCCCTTGCCGAGCAAACTCCAACGCAATCTCGCGCCCGATTCCCGTCCCCGAACCCGTGACCAGGGCTCGCTTCCCCGATAGCTTACCGCCTGTGCTCATGACAGTACTTCCATCCAAGAGAATTGGTGCTTTCTCTGTGCCGCGTCGGACGGAACTAAGCTACGCTTTCCCCGGGCCAATTGCAATCACACGTTGGACGACCAGAAATCTCGCGGAATGGCAGACACGCCGGCCATGGAGCCGAGGAGCACGAGCGTGTCTGCCAGACAGCACGCCAGACTGCATGAGGCAGCGTGGCCGCTGCACGGACACTCAATCACTGACCGCCATTTCACCACCGGCACGCGTGACCAACCTAGCGAATTCGCGCAGGCTGATCGTTTGTGCCAGAAACCGCACGGAACCATCGCCAAAGGCAAAGAACGCTCCGCCTGGGTGAAACGCGTAGGCCTCTGCCGTACCTTCCGTACCGTAATACGGATGGGGGAAGGGGGATGAACCAACGTCTTCACCATTCGTGCAATTCATGGCACAGGGTCCGGGCAAGAGCGCCCCGTCAAATGAGGAACCGTCCACGCTGAAATCACTGGCCGGTCGTGACCAGCCTCCGGCATTCAGGCGATTGCCCGGCAGGTCTCCGATCTTCCGGTGCCTGGCGCGGTAGACGAACGGCCGACCGGCCGATTCCGCATACATCACCGTATTCGAAAGGCCGTCTAACACATCGGCCAGTCGCGGTTCAGCATTCTTGGCCAACATGCCGGCGGTGGCCTCATCGACCAGTCCGGAGGCTTTCAAACGCTGATCGACTCCGATCGTGGGAGAGTAGTCGGAAATGGCAACCAGGTTCCCCTGCCAGGGGTTGGCCTCCGGCAGCCCGTCGAGTCGCTTCGGCTCGGGCGTGGAGGGGCAGAGGAACGTGGGAATCTGGTGCGACGTCACGAGCACGTTGACGGGATCGCTCCAATTCTTCTTCTGATCGTAGGCATCGTAGATGTTCTGCTGTTCGATCAGCGGGAGCAGGAAGGTCAGTCCCGCGATGCGTGGCAGCGGTGTGAGGCCGGCAGGACGAATGCTCGATGGCAATTTGCCGTAGGTATCGTGGAAATTGTGGCGCAGCCAGGGCCAGTTGCTTGAGATTGTTCTGGCACTGGGTGCGACGCGCCGCCTCGCGCGCAGCTTGCACGGCCGGCAGCAAGAGCGACACCAGGATGCCGATAATGGCAATCACTACCAGCAACTCGACAAGTGTAAACGCGGGGCGATGGGAAAGAGCAGTGCGAGTCATTTCAATTCTCCTCGTGAGTGAAATTACGGATTGGTTCTGTGAATGGGTCGGGACCCCGATGCGGCGCGAAAATGATCAACGCCGCACTTCGATTGGCGCCAGTTGAGTCGGCCCTTCGACAACACAAACGCGCACGTTGCTCCGGTCCGGGGTCGCGATCGCCGGTGACAGACAATTCGGTCCCGGTGTGAAACTGTCACCGTTATGCTGCAAGAGGTGCTTTTGCACGGTGACCGTGTACTCTCCGGCGGATGCTCCGTCGCTGAGTTCGTACGTGGAGAGTTGGAACCGACCCGTCAGGTCGGTTTTACCTTGAGCGGGCAACACGCGGCTGTCGGCGGAATGGCGGGGGTGCAGCACCACGTACGCGTCGGCCAGCGGCTGGCCATTGAGCGTAATTTGCCCCTCGACCGGGTAAACCGGCACGCGATCGCTGTTGGCCGGTCGGCACCCACTTTCGAGCGACAGTACCAGCAAGAGGACCAGGAAAGTGTGAAGTGGAAGGATTCGTGGGGATCTAGTAGTGGCCATGGAGTTCTCCTCGAGAGGCATTGTGTAAGCCGACGTATGGGGAACGTCGCATGCCTCCGGGCTCTCCAGTTGGCAGCGTGTGACAGGGCTTCCAGGAATTCCCCGCTATTCACCTCCCCCGAGTTCAGCCGCGTGGCGGGCTAAGGGGCAATTCGGAGAAACCTGGAAGTAGTGGGTTGCGTCAACGCCAGCGCCTCCCGTATACGGGTCGGCCAGGAGTATTAGAGCGTTCATCTAAAGATGTGGCCACGGTGCGCCTATCCGTCGAAAACAGACCACTCTTCATACGCATACCAATCGAAATAAGTGAGTCGCAGTTAGCCCACGGCCCACTTTGGCTGCGGTCACCGGCCGCGTTGGAAATGGAACTTCTACGGTCGCATCTTCGCCTGCCGCTCCGGTCCGCTCTTACGGACGCGCCGTTTCTCCGTGCGATCGATCTGCACGACGACGCCGTCTTGCACAATGATGTTCACGGTGCCGAACAACAGACCACATAGTGCTTGCCGAATGTGGGCCAGGTCGTCGTCGCGATCTCCGTCGCCGGAAGTTGTTGTCGAGGGCATGGCGTTCACGGCTGGACTCCTTCATGAACCTCGCTGGCATGGTCCGACAGCGAACTCAGTTGGAAGACCCGCACCTTCTTGGGGACGACAAAGACTCGGTCGCCCGGCTGGAGGGCGAGTTGCAGGAATCGTTCAAACGGCAGGTCGACCTGGATTTCGCGGCCGTCGCTCACCGCCAAGACGATCTTGGCCAGCGAGCCGGCGGGATTGATGCGGGATACTTGCGCGGCAAAGGCTGGTTCGCCGTTCATCTGACGCTCGATCTCCAGTTCATGCGGGCGGACATAAACGTTGGTTTGAGCGACATCCTGCGGCACGAGCCCGGCCAGGTCGATCGTCAGACCACTCATGACGGCTTGTCCCCGTTCGATGCGACCGCGGAACACGTTCACGTTTCCCAGGAAATCGATCACGAATTCGGATGCCGGATTGTGGAACACTTCCGACGGAGTGCCGACCTGCTCGATCCGCGCCTGGTTCATCACGACCACGCGGTCCGAGACCTCCAAAGCCTCCTCTTGATCGTGCGTGACCAGGATGGTGGTCATGTGCAGTTCGTCGTGCAGCCGTCGCAGCCACGTGCGCAGGCCCTGACGTACTTTGGCATCGAGTGCCCCAAAGGGCTCGTCGAGCAACAATACGCGCGGTCCGATAGCCAGCGCGCGGGCCAGGGCGACGCGTTGCCGCTGACCACCGGACAGCTGGGAGGGAAACCGCTTGCCAAAACCTTCCAGCTGAATCAACTGTAACAACTCCATCACGCGGTGATGGATCACCTCGCGGCTGGGCCGGCTCTTGCGTGGTTTGACCCGCAGGCCGAAGGCGATGTTCTCATACACGTTCATGTGCTTGAAGAGCGCGTAATGCTGAAAGACGAAGCCGACTTGCCGTTCGCCCACACGCCGGCTGCCGATGTCCTCGCCGTGAAACCAAACCGAGCTGCGGCTGTCGTCATCGGGGATTTCCAAACCGGCGATGATGCGCAATAGCGTTGTCTTGCCCGACCCGGACGGACCGAGCAGGGCGAGTAGCTCACCGTCATTCACCTGTAGACTGACGTCCTGCAAAGCCACAAAGCTGCCGAAAGTCTTCGATACGTTGCGTACTTCGATGCTCACAGCTCACTCCTCCACCGGCGTCGGACCAAGGGTCTCGCGAAGCTGCTGCTGAACCTTCCACTCCAAAAAGGATTTGGCGGCCAGCGTGACGACGCCCAGTAAGGCCAGCAATGAGGCCATGGCGAAGGCGGCGACAACGTTGTATTCGTTGTAAAGGATCTCCACGTGCAACGGGATCGTGTTGGTCTGGCCGCGAATGTGTCCCGAGACGACCGAGACCGCTCCGAACTCGCCCATAGCCCGCGCGTTGCAGAGGATCACACCGTACAACAGCGCCCATTTGATGTTCGGGATGGTGACGCGCCAGAATGTCTGCCAGCCACCTGCACCCAGCGAAATCGCTGCCTGCTCCTCCTCAGTCCCTTGTTCCTGCATGAGCGGAATCAGTTCACGAGCCACGAAGGGGAACGTCACAAACACCGTCGCCAGCACAATGCCCGGCACCGCGAAGATGATCTTCAGATGATGGTCGGCCAGCCACGGGCCCAACCATCCCTGCAAGCCGAAGAGAAGGACGAACACCAACCCGGAAATTATCGGCGACACCGCGAAGGGAAGATCGATTAACGTGATCAATAGGCTCTTCCCGCGAAACGCGAACTTCGCGATCGCCCAGGCGGCCGCCAGGCCAAACGCCGTGTTGAGCGGTAAGGAAATGGCCGTGCAAATGAGCGTCAGTTTGATCGCCTGCCAGGCTGCCACGTCGTCGAAACTCGCCAAGTAGGCACCTGCGCCGTTGCGCAAGGCCTCCACAAAGACAATCGCCAACGGCAGGACTAGTAGTAGTCCGACCAGCGCCAGCGTGGCGCCGATCAGCAGGTAACGCAGCCACCAGGGATCTCCGATCGCGGTGCGTGTGTGGCCAGTGCGAATCGGGATATGCACGACGGTCGTCATGACAGTCCTCCCTGACGGCGGCCTTGCCCCGCCCACCACTGCAGCACGTTGATGGCCAAGAGCAGCGCAAACGAAGCGACCAGCATCACCACTGCGATCGCTGTCGCCCCCGCATAGTCGTATTGCTCCAGCTTGGTGATGATGAGCAGGGAGGTGATCTCCGTCTTCATCGGCATGTTGCCCGAGATGAAGACAACGCTGCCGTATTCCCCCAGCGCTCGAGCGAATGACAAGGCGAAGCCGGTGAGTAAGGCCGGCAGGATCGCCGGCACGATGACTCGGCGAAACGCCTGCCACCGGTTGGCTCCCAGGCTCGCCGCCGCTTCCTCGTCAAACGCGTCAAGATCTTCGATTGCCGGCTGCAGCGTACGCACCACGAAGGGCAAACCAATGAAGGTCAACGCAATCACGACTCCTAACTCGGAGAAGGCCGCCCGGATGCCCCAGGGTTCCAGATATTGGCCAATCCAGCCGTTCTTCGCGTAGACCGCCGTCAGAGCGATGCCGGACACCGCGGTCGGCAAGGCGAATGGCAGATCGACCAGCGCATCGATCAACTTGCGGCCGGGAAAGCGATAGCGTACCAGCGACCAGGCGATCACCGACCCGATCACGGCGTTCAAGCTGGCTGCCATCAGCGACGCGCCGAACGTCAGTCGATACGATGCCAACACACGTGGCTCGGTCACCACCTGCCAGAATTTCTCCCACGAAAGTCCTGCCGAGCGGAGAAACAATGCGGAGAGCGGCAGCAGGACGATCAAGCCCAGGTAGGTGACCGTGTAGCCCAGCGTCAGCCCGAAGCCCGGTAAGACACTGTGTTGCTTCAATGCGAGTCGCATAGCGGTTTCTCGTTCCTGTCGCGATCAAGACGCGGCACGTCCCTGGGGATCACTTGCCCGGTTGATAGATCTGGTCGAAGACGCCACCGTCATCAAAGTGCTGCGGCTGCGCTTTACTCCATCCCCCGAAGACGTCGTCGATGGTGAACAGGTCCAGCTGAGCGAACAGCTGCCACTGCTCGGGCGAAACCGATTCCGCGATCGCTGGCCGATAGAAGTGCTTGGCGGCCAGTTGCTGTCCTTGCGGCGAGTACAAATGTTGTAAGTATGCCTTGGCAACCTCTTCGGTCCCCCGTCGGCGGGCAACGGCCGTCACCACAGCCACCGGCGGCTCGGCCAGAATGCTGACACTCGGAACAACAATCTCCACCTTGTCCGGCCCCAATTCCTTCACCGCCAAAAAGGCTTCGTTTTCCCAGGTCAGCAACACGTCACCAATCTCACGTTGCACGAACGTATTGGTCGCACCCCGCGCCTGAGTCGAGTACGGGGACGCGCTGGAATATCGCCGCGACAAATTCGCGGGCCTTCTCTTGCGCTGCGGCGATCTCCTCGGCGTGACCGCCGCTTTGCAGAATCTTCAGATCACCCAACTGCTGCCGCAGAGCGTAGCCCCACGCCGCCAGATAGTTCCACCGCGCTCCACCACTGGTCTTGGGATTGGGTGTGATGATCGAGATGTCCGCTTGCACCAGGTCACACCAGTCTTGAATCCCCTTCGGGTTCCCTTTGCGAACCAGAAACACAATCGTCGACGTGTAGGGTGAACTGTTGTGCGGAAGCTGCTGCTGCCAGTCGGTGTCCAACAGCTTTCCTTTTTCGGCAATCGCGCCAATGTCATAGGCCAGGGCCAGCGTGACCACGTCCGCTTCCAGTCCGTCGATCACCGCCCGAGCTTGCTTTCCCGATCCGCCGTGCGACTGCTCAATCACCACCTCCTCGCCCGTTTTCTGCTGCCAATACTCCGCGAACGACGTGTTGAACTCCTGGTAAAACTCCCGAGTGGGATCGTAGGAAACGTTCAGCAGCGTGATTTTCCCGGTCGTGCTTCGCCCGCCCGTCCCCGAGCCACCGCAGCCCAGCGTGGGGGGGATAAGCAGCAGCAAGGCGAGCAGAATGATAGATTGTGGGCGTGACACGAGAAGCCTCCTGCTGAAGTCAAAGGACGGGCGGTGTGCCGCGCGCGAATACGATCCGACACCGGCGGCGCTGGTCGTAAATGCAACCCGCGTGCCAGCCCTTGCCCTGTGGGCGAAATGACGGAAAACAACGCATAATCGCACACCGCCGATACCGATTCCGTTAAATAAGACGGAAAATACCCGTGTTATTTACTAGAAGTCAATCATATTTCACGGAATATCGTTGGACCCGCAGCCGCAGGCGAGGACGCAGCTGGGATCGTTAAGAGCCGCGTCGCCGCCTGCGGCGGCGAGTTCAACGAGCCGCTCGGCGCAGCAGTCGATCCGTTGACGCCGCTTCGCTCAGACTGAATACTCACAGGATATGACTCACACCCACTAATCGTTCCGGTCGTCCAAGTCGGCAAGGCCAAACGCTTTGGGACCTTTTTTGGCTGCGACTACTGGCCACCTCAGGAGTATCTTCCATGACCCATGTGCGCTGGAATATGTTCGTGCCTCTGCTCGCGGTTACCGCCCTATTTGTCTGCGCCGCGGCGCGGGCCGAAGAGGCGAAGATCGTGGTCCAGGTCGATCAGCCGGGAGTTCAAGTGAGCCCGACGCTGTGGGGCATCTTCTTCGAAGATATCAACTGTTCCGCCGATGGCGGGATCTATGCGGAACTGGTTCGCAACCGGTCGTTCGAAGAGACCGATAAACCCGACCATTGGTCCTTGCTACGGAGTGATCTGGGCAAGGCACAGATGGTCGTCGACAGTGAGAAACCAGCGAGCCAGGGCAATCCGCATTCGTTGAAGGTATCCATTGCGGAGCCAGGAAGTGGCCGCGTGGCGATCGTCAATGAAGGCTTCTGGGGCATCGCGCTGGAGCAAGGTGCGGCCTACGATCTATCGCTGCTGGCCCGCGGGGGAGAAGGCTTTGCCGGCCCGCTGACGGTGTCCTTGGAGAGTCGAGACGGCGTAGTTTACGCGCAGGGCCGGGTGGAGCCGTTGACGGACCAGTGGAAGACTTATCCATTATCCCTCAAGGCTGGCGGCACCGATCCGCAGGCGCGGCTGGTGATCAGCGCTGCCAAACCGGGCGTGTTTTGGCTCGACATGGTATCGCTATTTCCCCACAAGACGTGGCAGGGCCGCCCCCAATACTTGCGGCCGGACATCGCCGGGATGCTGGCCGGGCTCCAGCCGGCATTCGTCCGCTTCCCCGGCGGCTGCTGGGTCGAGGGGAACACGATGGATCTGGCTTATCGCTGGAAGCAGACGATCGGGGACGTTTCGCAGCGGCGCACGCAGTTCAACCTGTGGAACTATCACGCCACGCACGGACTGGGATTTCACGAATATCTGCTGATGAGCGAGGATCTGGGCGCCGAGCCGTTGTTTGTCATCAACTGTGGGATGTCACACCGCGAAAACATTCCGCTGGATCAGATGGATGAGTATGTCCAGGACGCGTTAGACGCGATTGAGTACTGCAATGGCCCTGTGGACAGCCGGTGGGGATCGGTGCGGGCCAAGGCCGGCCATCCGCAGCCGTTCCACTTGAAATATCTGGAAGTCGGTAACGAAAACGGCGGACCGGCTTACCAGGAGCGTTACGCACTGTTCTACGATGCCATCAAAGCCAAGTATCCTGAGATCACTTTGATTGCCGACGTGCCGACGGACCAACGGCCGGCGGAAATCATCGACGAACATTACTACAGCAGCCCGGAGTTCTTCATCCAGCAAGCCCATCGCTACGATGCGTACAAACGGGACGGCGCGAAGATCTATGTGGGCGAATACGCTGTGACGCAAGGGTGTGGCCAGGGGAATCTACGTGCCGCGGTCGGCGAGGCGGCTTTCATGACCGGCATGGAACGGAATGCGGACGTGGTGGTGATGTCCAGCTACGCGCCACTGCTGGTGAACGTCAATCATCGTGGCTGGAACCCGGACTTGATCGCCTTTGACAGCCACCGCGTTTACGGAATTCCATCGTACTACGTCCAGCAGATGTTCAGCTTGAATCGGGGTGACGTGGTTTTGCCGACGAAGGTCGATGCGCCGGTCGTTACTGAGAAGCCGAAAGGAGGCGCCATCGGCGTGGGGACCTGGGCCACGCAGGCCGAGTTCAAGGACATCAAGGTCACTCGCGGCGGCGAGACGCTCTACTGCTGTAACTTCGCCGATGGTACCAACGGCTGGCAATTACTCCAGGGCGACTGGACGGTCCAGGACGGTGCCTTGCAACAGAGCAGCGCTGCCGAGAACATTCGCGCAGTGACGGGTGACAAGTCCTGGAACAACTACACCTATTCGCTGAAGGCCCGCAAGCTCGGTGGGGCCGAAGGGTTCCTGATTCTGTTCCGCGTACAAAACGAGAATGCCAAGTCGTGGTGGAACCTCGGCGGCTGGGGTAACAATCGTCACGCGCTGGAAGTGGAGGGTGTGAGCGACCCAGGTGTACCGGGCAAAATTGAAACCGGCAAGTGGTACGACATTCGCATCGAACTGAGAGGTTCGAATATCCAATGTTTTCTTGACGACAAACTCGTACACGATGTGAGCTACCAACCCGTTACATCGCTCTACGCGTCGGCGACCCGCGACGCGAAATCCGGCGACGTGATTGTGAAAGTCGTGAATGTGACCGAGACGCCACTGGCCACCACCATCCAGCTCAGCCGGAATTGACAAGCTGTCCAGTTCGGCCACGGCCATCATGCTCAGTTCAGCCGACCCGGCCGATGAGAATACGTTGGACGAGCCTAGGAAAGTGGCGCCGGTGGAGAAAACGCTGGAAGTGCACGGCACGAACCTCCAGGAAACCTTTCCCGGTAATTCGGTGACGGTGATCCGGATTGTGCAGCCCGTAGGTCGGGACCCTGTCCCGACCAATGCGCCGGTGAGATGAGAGTAGAGTGTTAGTCGGTAACATGCGGGCACGGTGCACGCATGCTTGTGACGCCGACTGATCGATGGGGAACGAATCGGGAATGCGCAGTGAGCAATCCGCAGTGAGAAACCGCGTGAAGGGTGCAGTTCCGCATTGCGCATTCCGCACTCCTTAATCGTTCCCAATACGCGTGAGACTCAGAATCCGCCGGCCGCGAGGGGAGAGGACGGCGTTGTCTTTGCGGGCAATCCCCGCGTAAATCTAGCCCACGTTGCGTTTCGCATTTTCCTTACGGAGTGACCCTAATGAGCCGGAACCCGCTGAATCGCCGTGACATGTTAGGCTTGCTGGCCGCCGGACCCGCCGCCATGGCGATGCTCGGCACCGCGGCAGTGGCAGACGAAACGAAGCCGAGTGCCGGCAAGGTTCTGTTGCCCATTGGTGATGCCACCGAAACCATGGACACGTTCTATCCCTTCTTCCGCATCGCGGAAGAAGGGTTCGAAGTTGTCGTGGCCGGCCCCGAGGCTCGCCTCTACCACACCGTGCTGCACGAAGTGCCGCCCAGCAGCGACGTTCCGTGGGATATCACGCAAGAGCGTCCCAGCTACCATTTGAAAGCCGAAGTGGCATTTCGCGACGTCGATCCGGCCGAGTATGTTGGCCTGTTCGTCTCCGGCGGTCGCGCGCCGGAGTATTTGCGATATGACCAGGACCTGCTGCGCATCACGCGACAGATCTTCGCAGCCAACAAGCCAGTCGGTGTGACGTGCCATGGTATCGAGATCGTCAGCGCTGCCGGCATACTCCGGGGCAAAACCTGTACGACGGTTTCCAAATGCGCGCTTGACGTCGAACAAGGGGGCGGCAAGTACGTCGATCAGCCTTTCGTGCGTCAGGGCAACCTGATCACCTCACGCACCTGGCACGACTACGCCCCTTTCTTCCACGAGTTCATGCAGATGCTCACGGCGGCCGGTTAGGTCCGTAGCTGAAGCCGCCCAGGCTTCAGACCGTAGCTGAAGCCGCCCAGGCTTCAGACCGTAGCAGCCGCCGCCCAGGCTTCAGACCGTAGCTGAAGCCGCCCAGGCTTCAGACCGTAGCTGCCGCCGCCCAGGCTTCAGACCGTAGCTGCCGCCGCCCAGGCTTCAGACCGTAGCTGCAGCCGCCCAGGCTTCAGACCGTAGCTGAAGCCGCCCAGGCTTCAGCCGAGTGGGCGAACGAAATAGGCTCTTCCGGGTTCTTCATGGCATGAACTACCCGCAAGACCAAGTGGTCACCATGTTGGCCCCCGGTTGGGCCGCTCGCCAAGAGAAACGCTCACGCCCGCTGGAAAACGAATCGGGAATGCGGCATGCGGAATGTGACATACAAGGCGGACATACGGGCCACCGCCATGTGCCAAGCAGCCATGTTGGCGATGAATCTGCTTCACGAGGCGAAGGGGCTCATTGTCGCAACAGGCAGGTCACCCGGACGTTCACGAAACCGGGGTAGCCGATACTGACCTCCAAGGTCATCTGTGGACACACCGTTGTTGGCATCCCGCCGGCAAGTCCATCTTCGTTATTCCGCATTCGCTAATCGTTCCCACCCGGAGTGGTCTGTTTCAGAAACTTGCGCACTGCGCGCGCATGTTATCGACTAACAGTCTAAGCTGCGGCTGAACCCTGGCGGGTCCAGCTACGTGGGCGGGCCGTATGGAGCTGCGGCTGAACCCTGGCGGGTCCAGCTACGTGGGCGGGCCGTATGGAGTTGCGGCTGAACCCTGGCGGGTCCAGCTACGTGGGCGGGCCGTATGGAGCTGCGGCTGAACCCTGGCGGGTCCAGCTACGTGGGCGGGCCGTATGGAGCTGCGGCTGAACCCTGGCGGGTCCAGCTACGTGGGCGGGCCGTATGGAGCTGCGGCTGAACCCTGGCGGGTCCAGCTACGTGGGCGGGCCGTATGGAGCTGCGGCTGAACCGTGGCGGGTCCAGCTACGTGGGCGGGCCGTATGGAGCTGCGGCTGAACCCTGGCGGGTCCAGCTACGTGGGCGGGCCGTATGGAGCTGCGGCTGAACCCTGGCGGGTCCAGCTACGTGGGCGGGCCGTATGGAGCTGCGGCTGAACCCTGGCGGGTCCAGCTACGTGGGCGGGCCGTATGGAGCTGCGGCTGAACCCTGGCGGGTCCAGCTACGTGGGCGGGCCGTATGGAGTTGCGGCTGAACCGTGGCGGGTCCAGCTACGTGGCATCTGCTGTCAAAATACCAGCATTCCCCACAGGCCCAGCTTCGGCACGAGGACCGTACCTCGATCAACGTGCAGCGTCTGCGGTGGGAAATCGGGGGCGAGCAACTGGCAAGTCGTGGCCTCCCCAACGCCCAGCAATGGCAAATCCACGCGTACCGCCACATCCGTAAGTTGTGTCACGTCATCCTGCGCGGCGTCATAGGCGTAGTTGAGCAAATGGACTACCGCCGAGCCAGTGGCGATACGGGGCAGCGCACGGACAGCACTGTTTACCTTCACCTGGACCACAGGCTTGACGACCGACATTATCTCGGGCACGGTATCATACACCTGGTGGTTGGCCGCGTACTCATCTACGAGCCGTTTGTCGGCCGGTAGAAAGTCGTTACGCTCGGGGATCAGCAAGAGCGGACACGCACCGAGCAACTCTGGGGTCAGCGGATGTTCGACCAGGTCATCGCCGGCCAGCACCAATTGATACGATATGTTGGCGGCGGCCAGTTGGTTGAACAGGTCGAACCAGCGACCGGTGTCCTTGATGTAGGACCTATACGGCATCACCACGGCTACGTCTGCATAAGAGCGGTATCCGTCCAGCCATCTTGCGTTGCCGCGCACGAATTGGCACAGCGGCGCGAATTTTTCAGCTGGCCCTTGGTACCAGTGCGTCCCCTTTTCTGGAGTGTAACACCATTGCCGGTGCGGGACCATAAAGCAATGGCCGGCCGCGTACGACAGCGCGATCCAACCGCGCACGAGCCCCGGGGTATCGTGCTCCTTGACATAAGCCCAGTCCCCGCCGCTGGCCGTGGCGGCATAGGGACGCTCGACCGCGTCCGCCATCCGGTAAGCCAGCAATGGCAGGTCGGTGAACTTCTGCGCGGCAGCATGATGGTCCGTCTCGGCGCTGAACAGGTCGATCGCTTGATAGTCGGCCAGGTGCCGCGGCCACAGCAGGCCGGCATTGGCGCCGATGGGGACCGGATGTCCGGCGGTTGTGGCAGCCAGTTCGCGCAACTCCTGCATGAAAGCCGCGGCAGCGCGGCCCTGATAGATGGACCACTCATTCCACAGCGGATGCTGCGTTACCGATCGCTTCGTGTCAGACTCGGAAGTTGTCTGCCATTGCCGCACGACGTCACGATAGTTGAACTCAGCGGGCTGATCGATCTCGAATTGTTTGAGCTTGTCGGCCGGCAGTGATTGGAGGTATGTCTGGAAGTCGGCCAGGCACCGGTCACAGAAACAAATACCCAGCCACAAACCGCCCGACGTTCCCAGATGATCGTCGATATGCACGCCGTCCGCGCCGGCCTTGACGGTTTCGATGACCCGCTCGCGCACGTACTCACGAAATTGCGGCTGATGTGTACAGCACCACCAGAAGGGTACGCCCTTATGTTGGTGATCGGTCAACCACGGTACCTTCACACTTTGGCCGTCGACATCGCGGCAGAGGCCCTGCTGGTAGGTCTCGGGAAACCGCTCGTAGTAACGGGCAAATTCAGTCACCATGCCGACGCTGGCAAAAAACTTCACACCCGCCTTTTCGGCTGCAGTCTTGGATCGCTCAGTCGGCGTGCCACCCCAAGCCAGGACCGTCGCACCATATTGCTCGTACGTCTGGCGATCGGCCTGATACATGAAGACCACGTCCGATCGCTGCAAAACAGGCTCGGCCGCCGCGACGCCGCAAACAAGAGCTAACCAGACTCCCCACGTGTGTAACCCAACGTGCATTGTTCTTCTCCGCTCACCGTTTACGGTGTCCAGACCGGGCCGGCGCTCGGCAACAGTCCACTTATACTTTTTTCTCTTACTCATATTCATACTCTTACTCTAACGCCGTCTGCGGCCACAACCCAATAGAGCGTCACGGAAGCTGGTTTTGCCAAATGGGATCACCCGAACCAGGGAATGCGCAGTGCGGAATCAGCCATACCGTGTTCACTGTGCACGCTGTCGAGGTGCTCGACAACTCCCTCCATTTTCAACGCCATCTGTCATTTAGCATTCCGCATTCCCGATTCGTTCCGGGAACGGGTAAGACGGAGCGACCCGCGGACACCAGCCACCGCCAGTATAAGTCGTGGCTCAACGCGCACCACCACCCGGCACGAAGACCGCCAGGTTCTGCACTTCTACGCTTCCGGCGCGGACATCCAGAGAGATTTCACCGCTGGAGTAGTCGTAGGCCCGGCAACTCAGTGCGTAGGCATCGTTCACAAATCACTCGATCATGCTCCCCTGCACAAATGCCGTTACGCGAATTGGCTCCGACTCAGGCAAGGGAACGGACCGGCCGTATTCGATGGTGGCCAATACACAATTCGTCACGAACAACTCACCCCGGCTGGCCACTCTGACTGGCGTGGCGCGGAGTGCTTCGATCGGGCTGCTGTGTTGCGTGGCCAGAGCGAAGGTGTCTCCGTACATCCGTTGAGCAAGGAATCACGGGCTCTTTTTGTTCCAGTCCCGCTGGCTTCCTCCCGCTGACTCGAGCAGTCAAAAAAGGACAAAAAAATGGGTGACAAAAAAATGTTTCGTTCCCAGCTCGTCCTTATCTTTTTGTCATCGATTTTTCTGTCCTACAGTCTTCTCTGACCGCTCATCATCCGAGACCGCCACGGACCACTCGTTTTCGGAACAAAAATGGCATAACCACCAGAATCACGGCAACTGAATTTTCTGTCCCGCCAGGAGCCTCCCCTTTTTTCTGGCCCGCTACCGTCAGGCCATCAGTCTTCCAGGCTTCCGTCGGGTTTATCCCGGCGGAGCCACAACTGGCCCGCTACCATCAGGCCATCAGTCTTCCAGGCTTCCGTCGGGTTTATCCCGGCGGAGCCACAACTGGTCCGCTACCATCAGGCCATCAGTCTTCCAGGCTTCCGTCGGGTTTATCCCGGCGGAGCCACAACTGGCCCGCTACCATCAGGCCATCAGTCTTTCAGGCTTCCGTCGGGTTTATCCCGGCGGAGCCACAACTGGCCCGCTACCGTCAGGCCATCAGTCTTCCAGGCTTCCGTCGGGTTTATCCCGGCGGAGCCACAACTGGCCCGCTACCATCAGGCCATCAGTCTTTCAGGCTTCCGTCGGGTTTATCCCGGCGGAGCCACAACTGGCCGGCTACCATCAGGCCATCAGTCTTCCAGGCTTCCGTCGGGTTTATCCCGGCGGAGCCACAACTGATCCGCTACCGTCACGCCATGCACAGAGTTGGTCGAGCCTTCAACGTGCCATCATACCGGCGCGTGTTCGAGACCGAATCAAGCCGCGGCCTGTTTCGGCCTCCGAGCGCCGCCGTTTTGTCTCCCCGCGCTTGGCTCGCCCGACAGACTTCGTGTTTCACTTGCATTAACTGGCCAGTCTTCGTTCGCCGGGATGAACGCGGTGGGGCTGCGGAACCGAGCGGAACAGAAAATGGAGTGATTCTTCCAAGCACACAAGGGCAAGTTCTTATCGCGCCAGGAGCCTGTTGGGCCGTTGGAGTGTTAGTCTATAACATGCGTGCACGGTGTGCGCATGTTCCAAATCCGAAATCCGAAGCAACAAATACGAAACAAATGCGAATGACCGAAACGGGTGATTTCTAGGCTGTCGGCAACGAACAAGGTGTCCTCGCTTCGGCGTTTTGCTCAGTGAGACATTCGGATTTCGGATTTCGCCGCGGGGAGTCGCCTGGCGGTAGGATGGCGGACCAAGCCGGCGTTAGAAGGGTGTCGACAACGGGATCGGCTGGGCGTAGCAGGGGTGCATTGTTGCATTATCGGGGGAGTTGTAGGATACTCGACTACTGGTGCGAATGGCACAACGACGGGATTTTAAGAGGTGAATGACGATGCGAACAGTTACGGGCGGCATCTTGATTGCGGCGGCGGAGCAGGCCTTCTCGCACGCTCACTTGGTCGGTTTTCCGCACGGCGTTTTCGCCAGCCAGATCCTTTTGCCGTCCAGCTTGGTGCTCTTGTTGGCGGGGGTGGGGTTTCTTTTGTGGGGAGTGATTACGGAACGGAAGTGAGGGGGCGGGGTGGAGCATGAGTGAGACCAGAGTGCGGCGGGGACTGGCGAGTTGCGGCGTGTGGTTGGCCGGTCATCATCGGCAGGTGATCGTTTTCTTGCTTCTCCTGGGCACCGCCATATGTCTCCGGCCGGCCCTGCTCCCCGACACCCAAACGTGGTTATTGCGGCAGGCAGCGAACGCGTGGCGGCGGAATCAGTTCAGTGAAGCTGAACGCCTCTCATTGGCGGTCTTGAAGGAATTTCCCGCGTGCGATAGCGCGCTGCTCATGGCCGGGGAAGCGGCGGCCAAAGACGGTCGTTCCGAAGAGGCCATGGATTACTTCCGGCGAGTCTCGCTCGACTCTCCGACCGAGTATGTGCAGGCGCAATATGGTGCCGGCCTGCGTCTGCTCCGCGCGGGACGCGCGACCGAGGCTGAGATGTGCCTGCGCCGTGCGCTCGATGTCGATCCGTGGCACGTGCGAGCCAATGAGAGACTGGCTGTCCTACTTCAGATCGAAGCACGGACGTGGGAAGCCCTGCCCTTCGCCGAGAAACTCATCCGTAGCGGCCAATGCGGTCGCGATGAACTGCTGATGGTCGGCGGGCTCGATGCCATGGTGATCGATGATCCGGCGTTCATCGATAACTGCTTCGCGCCGTCCCCGACGATCCGATCGTCTCGCTGGGACGGGGACAATTCGCGCTGCTGCGAAAGGACGATGTCGAACAAGCCGAAACGATCTTCCGGGGCATCATCGAGCGTCATCCGCAGCAGATCGAAGCGCTGGCCCGCCTGGGAGAATTGTTGTTGGACAAGTCCCAGCGAGCGCCTTTTCTCCGGTGGCAGGCGGACTTGCCCAAGGTTGCCGACCTGCATCCGAGAACCTGGTATGTGCGCGGCGTGTGGGCCCAACGCAACGGACAGCCGCGGGCGGCCGTCCGCTGTTTCGTGGAAGCGCTGCGATTGCATCCCAACCATGTCGGCTCCAACTTCCAGTTGTCCCGCGTGCTGATCTCGCTGGGGATGGCGGACGCGGCCAAGCCGTTTGTGGAGCGGGCGCGGCTGCTCTCGAAACTGGATTTCACGCTAGGCCAATTGCAGAACCTGGCCGATCTGGAGTTGATGCGGCAAGTGGCGGAGATCAACGAGCAACTGGGGTGTGTCTGGGAGGCGATGGGGTGGAGCAATGTGGCGCTGCTGTTGGATCCTGATACTACCTGGGCCCAGCGGACGTTGGCTCAGGCGAACCATCCGTCGGCGGCTCTCGAACACTTCACGATGGTCGCGTCCCAGCCTGCCAGGGCGTTCGACATTTCCGAATATCCGCTCCCTGTCTGGCCGGAGATCATTGAGGAGGACCCGCCCACCGAAACGCAGGTGGCCGTGGAAGGAAGTGTACATCTGATCGATGTCGCCGCGGAATCGGGCCTCTCCTTTCAGTACTTCAACGGCACCACCAAAACCTATGGACCCGATCACATCATGACCGCTCCCGGCGGCGGCATGGGAATCCTCGACTATGACTGCGACGGCTGGCCTGACGTGTATTTCGCGCAGGCGGGACCCTGGGACCAGCGTGGTGACCGGAATTCCTACATCGATCGATTGTTCCGTAATCTGGGCAATGGCCGGTTCGTTGATGTTACCGAGCAGGCAGGTCTAAGGGAGGGGGAGTTCAGTGGGGGAATCGCCATTGGGGACTACAACGACGACGGCTTTCCCGATATTTATGTCGCGAATATCGGCCGTAACCGTTTGTATCAGAATATGTGTGACGGGACCTTCCGCGACGTGAGCGAGGAAGCGGGATGTGGTGGGGGCAGCGACGAGTGGTCGATGAGCGGCGTCATCGTGGACCTCAACGGCGACGCGTTCCCCGACATCTATTCGGTGAACTATCTGATCCTGGAGGAGGCATTGGCGAAGGATTGCGGACAAAAAGGTCACGCCATGGGCTGCGCCCGACCCTGTTCCACGCCCAGCAGGATCGACTGTTTCTCAACCTGGGAGACGGCCGCTTTTCGGACGTGACCCAACAGAGCGGGATCGAGGTGGCCGACGGCAAAGGCCTGTCCGTGGTGGCGGCGGATTTCTTCGGCACGGGACGGATGGATCTGTTCGTGGCCAACGATACGACGCCCGACTTTTATTTCGTCAATCAGGTCCAACGGCCAGGTGATCCGCTTCGCTTTGTCGAACGGGGGGTCGAGCTGGGTGTTGCGATGAACGCCGCCGGTCTGAGCCAAGCAAGCATGGGGCTCACCCTGGGGGACGCCAACGGCGACCAGTTGCTGGACATGTACCTGGGGACCTTCTACCACGACTCCAACACCCTTTTTCTGCAGAACGCTGCTAGATTGTTCTCGGATGAAACGCGCGCCGCCGGGCTCCGTGAACCGACTTTCAACATGCTCACCTTTGGCACGCAGTTCCTGGATGCCGATTTGGATGGCTGGCCGGACATTATCCAGGCCAACGGCCATGTCGACCGATCCTACGACGCCAGCGTCCCTGATCTGCTGCCGCCGCAGTATTTCAAGAACCTCGGCGGCGGCCACTTTGTGGAACTGACCGGCGATTCACTGGGACCGTATTTCCAGCAGAATTATTTGGGGCGGACTGTCGCCGTGGTCGACTTCGACCGTGACGGAAGACCGGACGTTTGCGTTTCGCACCTGGACGTTCCCGCCGCCGTGCTCGCCAACCGGACAGAGAATGCAGGGCACTACCTGGCGGTGAAGCTCATTGGTCGAACCTGCAGCCGGGACGCTTTCGGCGCCAGCGTCCAGCTGACGGCGGGGGGACGCACGTGGACCCAACCTCTGACGGCAGGGGGGGGGTATATGGCGACTAACGAGCGGAGGTTGATCTTTGGCCTGGGCCAAGCCGAGCAGGTCGACCGACTGGAAATCCGCTGGCCATCCGGCGTAAAGCAGGGTTTCGAGGCCGTGCCGGTCGATCAGGAACTGCTCGTTGTCGAAGGGGGGCCCCTGGCGCGACAAGCGTCTGCCATTGTACGCTCCGAGCAGTGATCCCAGTCTTGTTCGGCACTCTCCTCCAGCCCCGCCCGGGCCTGCGGACTGCTGACTCAGTCGTAGGCCAGGCTCTTAACCTGTCATTTTGGAGGCTCACGCAGGTTCGGCACTGGAAACTGGGCGATCGTGACAGGCTGCAAGCCCGTCCCCTGTGCTGTTGGTCGACTGAACCAACGCCCTGCAAGGGGGCGGGGAAATCGACAATTCTCAATTTTTTGCCAAATCTCGGCGATCTTTCTTTTGACAGGAGTTGCTCAAAAGGCGATAATCACACCCGGTTATTCATCACTATTCACATTCGTGTTTTTGGGAGGGACTTTTATGTCTTTACGTCGTCGCAAACGGGGTTTCACTCTTGTCGAGTTGTTGGTGGTGATTGCCATCATCGGGATCTTGGTTGCACTACTTTTGCCGGCAGTCCAAGCCGCTCGTGAAGCGGCTCGGCGAATGCAGTGCTCAAATAATCTGAAACAAATCGGACTGGCCCTGCACAACTACCACGATATTAACAAATCGTTTCCCCCTGGCGGTTTGGCCGGACAGAACTGGACGTGGGGGCTTTCCTGGATGCCACGTATTCTGCCTTTTGCGGAGCAGACGGCGGGATATGACAAGATGACCTGGAAAGGTAACCATCTGGGGTGGGCGTATTCTCCGGCGGGAACCGGGGGTATCAACGGATCGGCATGGGAAAACATCAAGCTCCAGGTGTTCATGTGCCCCTCGACTCCGCTGGAGACTTTGGTGAATGCCGGCGATCGTATTATTTGCCGGGCGAGTTACACGGGGATCGCGGGGGCGACCGATGGGAACGGATTTGTCAACGGGCCCTATCGCTGGGCAAATTGCTGTGATTGCTGTAGCCCGGTTGTCAACCAGGGAATTGTCTCGGGTGGTGGCACACTGGTCGTGCAGAGAGGCGTCAGCTTTGGCATGATCAAGGATGGCACGAGCAACACGATGGTGGTAAGCGAGTGCTCGGACTTTGTCTACGACGCCGCTTACACCAAGAAAAGCGAACAGGTCAACTCGGTCCATGGGTTCTTGATGGGAAGTCCCTGGCCGATCACCATCGAGCAAGCTGTGCGGGACCATTGGGGTGGCAATCCGGCTGCCGGTCTTGCGGCTCGATTGTTCAACTGCACGACGATCCGTTACCCGCCGAATGTTGTGGGCGTTTCATGGCCGGGTGTGGGCCCCAACGACGGGCAGAACAACGGGATCTATTCCGCGCACCCGTCCGGCGTGATGGCGACGTACGCGGATGGCAGCGTCACGTTTCTTTCTAATAACGTCAACATGTTTGCGCTGCGGATTTTGGCGACACGCGATGACGGGCAGGTGCCGCCGACGCAATAACGTGGCCTTGCCGATTTTTCGTTGGTTTGTCCTGGAGTTTTATCATCATGTGTTTTCGTGCGATTCGCGTTTGGATGCGTTTAATCGTATTGGCGGTCGTCCCCTGCCTGCTGGCGTTTGCTGGCTGCGGCGACAAAGGGCCGGGGTCGATGGCGACTGGCAAAGTCAAAGGTAAGGTGACTTTTAACGGGAAGACGCTCCCCTCAGGTTGTAAGATCACGTTCACGCACCAGGAGAAATCGTTCCCCGCGAGCGGTGACATTGGTGCCGATGGATCATACACTGTCATGTTCAACGGGAAGCCGGATGTCCCGGTGGGAACCTACGATGTCACCGTTGCCCCGCCGCCGACCCAGCAGGCAGTTACTCCGAGTCCTTCGGACCCGGAAGCTTACAAGGCCGTGATGATGGGCGGAGGAGCTGGCGCGAAAGTAACCGCGAACCAGGAGGTTTTCCCGGCGAAGTACCAGAACGCGCAACTGAGCCAACAGACTTGCACCGTCCTCGAAGGCCAAGAAGCGGTGTTCGATCTCGACATGAAAAGCGGCGGGTAGTGCGCTAACCCGCGCGATATCTTCACACTCAGACGAGGCGGCGTTTTCGCCGGCGGCGATTGCCGTTGGCGGAAACGCCGTGTGCGTTTCTTGATGACGTCGGTATTTCCACCGCGCGGCGCTCCGCGATCTGTTTAACCGCTATGGCCGCAGGCCTGCGCGCTGGAGAGTAACGTTCCCACGCTACGTCCCCGCCGGCTAACGACATTCGCTGCAAACAGCTGCCAGTGCACGCCGGTGGGACAAATTGGAATCCGTGTACCCTGCCGCGCGGTCCTCCGGCCATAGCGGTCAAACGGGCGTTGAGGTGTCGGCCAAGGCCGCGACTTCCTGGTTGGAAGGGCATGGACGGCCATGCACTCCGACGGTTTCTGGAGTTACCTGATGAACGACCGCAAGCAGATTCTGATGTGTCAGCCGACGTATTTTGGCGTGCAGTACGTCATCAATCCTTGGATGGAAGGGCACGTTGGCAGAGCTAGTTGCGAGGTCGCGGCCGGTCAGTGGCAGCAGCTGCACGCCATTATCAGCAGATTGGCCGATGTGAAGGTGATGCAGCCGAGTGAGCACTTGCCAGACATGTGCTTTACCGCCAATGCCGGGCTCGTCGTAGGCGATCAATTCGTGCCGGCGTCGCTGCGCGTGCACCAGCGTCAGCCGGAAACACCCTTGTTTAAGAACTGGTTTGAAACCGCCGGTTACGAAATTGTCGATCTGCCGACCGACACTCCGTTCGAAGGTGAAGGCGATGCGCTTTTTCAGACACGAGACGTCATGAGCCCACTTCTGTGGGCCGGTTACGGCGTACGCAGTTCTTTGGAGTCGCATCGATCGATCAGCGAAACGTTCGGCATCGAGGTTGTTTCACTGCGGCTAGTCGATCAGCGATTCTATCATCTCGATACGTGCTTCACGCCGCTGAGCGATGGCCGCCTGATGTATTTCCCCGCTGCGTTTGATGAGTTGTCACTACGCGAGATCCGTCAACGAATTGTGCCCAGCCATCGGCTGGAAATCAGCAAAGCCGACGCGATGCGATTCGCCTGCAATGCCCTGGTCATCGATCAGACCATCATCACGAACTACGCCAGCAAATCGCTCAAACAGCGACTGCAGGATTGGGGCTACAACGTGATTACATGTCCGGTCGATGAATTTCTGCTCGCCGGAGGAGCAGTGAAGTGTCTGTCGCTCGTCGTTCAACGGCAGGTTGATGTGGATGCCGAATCGTCACGGATCGTCTCACCTGTTCGCTCGACGCACGTCCAGCTCTCCGGCCATTTGCTGGACAGCGGCCTGGTGAACCGACTCTTCGACGTGACTGCTGACGCCGGAGGGGAGGCCACTGTCGAGAACCTCTCCATCGGTCAGCGACATGATCAACCCTCGACCGCTCATGTGCGGCTTACCGCGCCGTCTGCCGAGCGATTGGACCTGATTGTCAACCGGCTCATGCCGTTGGGGGCACGCCCCACGGCGGAACCGACGAACGCTCGGCTGCAGAGCGTCACCCAGTCGGCCGTCGCGCCCAAGATTTCTATTCGACAACTATCTATCCAACCGATGTGCGGGTGGCAGACCAGTGGCTTCGCGTCACCGGCCAGCGCATGGACGGAGTCATCGTGATCGATGCCGGGGCCCAGCTGCCGTCGTCTGCTCGCTGCAGCTTGATTCGCGACCTGAAAGCGGGTGACCAAGTCGTGTGCGGTGTGGATGGGGTCCGCATCAATCGCCCGATGGTGCAGAAACGCGAGGGAGAATTTTCCTTCATGTCGGCCGGTGTCTCGACGGAACGCCGCGTGGAATTAGCGGTCGAGCAACTGGCCTGGGAAATGAAACGTATTAAGGCGCGCAGTGGACGGATTGTGTTCGTGGCCGGCCCGGTGGTGATCCACACCGGTGGCGGAAAATATCTCAGCCAGATCATCCGGCTTGGATTTGTCCAGGCGTTTCTGACTGGAAACGCACTCCCCACCCACGATATCGAACTGAATCTGTTCGGTACATCGCTGGGAGTGGACCTGGCACGTGGCGTGGGAGTCCATGGCGGGCACCAGCACCACCTGAAGGCCATCAATCTCGTCCGGGCAGCAGGTTCCATCCAGGCAGCCGTCGAGCAGGGAATTGTCACCGGTGGCGTGATGTACGAATGCGTGAAAAACGGCGTCGACTACGTATTGGCTGGATCGATTCGCGATGATGGGCCACTGCCAGATACCTTGATGGATCTCTACGCGGCTCAGGCGGCCTACGCCCAGACCATTGAAGATGCCGATATGATCGTCATGCTCTGTTCGATGCTGCACGCCATCGGGACCGGTAATATGACTCCCGCCGGCGTGCGTCTGGTCTGTGTGGATATCTCTCCCGACGTGGTCACCAAGCTGGCAGATCGCGGCAGTATGGAATCCACGGGAATCGTCACCGATGTAGGGCTGTTCCTGAACCTGCTGGCCCGCCGACTGAGCGAAGATTGACGGAGTCAGGAGGCGAGCACGGGTGGAGGTGTCCTCTCGCCGCCACCCTGGAGCGGAAATCCGAAATACGAATATCGGTATCTATTTAGCCGAATGGTGTTTCTTCTCTTGTAGGGTGTGACAAGCTCGCCGTTATCCACGTTTCTTAAACCGTCGCTACGGGTTGTGGCGAGCGCCGGCACACCAGAATGCGGCTTGCGCGACCTATCGGGTTCCACTGCGGATTCCGGTGTGCCGGCGCTCGCCTGCAGACCTCACGCGACTGCCGACTTTATGCATGGCGAGCTTGTCACACCCTACGGGATCCCCCATTCCGCTAAAGTGTTACGAATATCGAAATACGAAACAAATCCGAAATGCGAATGTCTCAATGACGAAAACCAGGAGCGAGGAAATTCTGACCTTTGCCGACAAACTGCGAAGCGGAGGTTTCTCTCATTCGAATTTCTGTCGCTCGGATTTGTTTCGTATTTCGTGCTTCGGATTTCGGATTTGGAACATGTGCGCACGGCGTGCGCGTGATACCGAGTAAGGCTCTAATGCGGCCTGCGGTCACAACCAGAAAGGGTTGGAAAGCGTCCGGTTCTGCTGACTTGGTTCACCGGAATGATTAGGGAATGCGGAATGCGCAATGCGGAGTGCGGAATCAGCAGTAGTATGTTCACTGTGCACACTGTCAAAGTGTTCGCCACCCCTTTGCACTTTCCACGCCATCTCTCATTCCGCATTGCGCACTCCGCATTCCGCATTCCCTAATCGTTCTCCATCCAGTGGTCGGCGTCAGAAGGATGTGTGCAGGTTATCGTTGCCGACGACCATCGACAATACAGAAGGGACAGTCCGCCTTGCCGATCAGATGCCGCATTCCGCATTCCCGATTCGTTCCCGGCGGACAGGCTGGCCTCAATTGGGAAGCGGTATCGCACGCATCCTCCGGTTGTTGCCGCGTGGCCGCGCCGACTTACCCCGTGGGAAAGCACCATCCGGAAAAGAAGATGAGGACGGCCAGAATCGCCACGACGAACAGGATCCACCACGTCACCACGCTCGAATACCAGTGGTTTCCGAGGTTGTGGAAAATATTAAGTCGTTGCCAGTTCAGCGTTACGTCGTCGGTGACCTGCTTGGCGGGAGGGGGAGCAGTCAGCAGGCTGGCCGCAATACACACGACGACACTCAGTAGCCAGTTGATGGCCGCCTGGTTGGCGTAGGGATCAAGCCACGTGGGGTGACCGGGTACCAGCGGCAGCACTAACTTCACGCCAATGCCAAACGCAAAGCCGGCGACGACGGCAGTCATGGCTCCTGTGGCGTTGATTCGTTTCCACAGGATGCCCAGCAGGAAGACGGCCGCGAAGGGGGGCGCGAAGAAAGCGTAGAGCGATTGAATGTACTCGAACAGGCTGCCTTTCAGGAGACCGATGAAGCCCCCCAGGAGGATCGCAACCATCAACACGATCGTCGATGAAATGACACCCACGACGACCAGTTGCCGGTCACTGGCAGCCGGACGCAGCCAACGACGGTAAACGTCGATGGTGAACACGGTGGCGGTTGAATTCAGCACGGAATTGACTGTCGACTGAATTGCGCCAAACAAAGCTGCCAGCAGCAACCCACGCAGTCCGGGCGGCACCAGGCTCTGGACCATCTGAACATAGCCTTGATCCGCGGCCGGTTGGACATCTTTCCACGGCTGCAGCAAAATGTCAGGCTTGAGCGCGAACAGAATCAGCCCGGGGATCACGACGATTACCGGAAGCATCAGCTTCATGAATCCGGCTGCTACAATCCCCATTCGCGCATGGTAGCTGTCCCGCGCCCTAACACACGCTGGATCATGAACTGATTGAGTACGTTGTACCAAACGCTTACCGAGAAGACCATCAGCAGCAGACTGACCCAGGGATGCGTCGGATGGCTGGCTGGTTGAAAGACCGAGAGCCGGTTGTAGTTATCAGTACCGGTGAGATTTTGAGTATTTCGCGCCACGGCCTCCTGCCAAACACCCTCCGCAGCCCGGTTGCGCTCCAGCATCACCGTAAAACCATCAGGCAGCGATCCGTCGGGGCCCGCCAACTCTTGAAGACCGTAGAGAGTCACCGATATTCCACCGAAGACCATCACCACAACGGTGAACAGGTCGGTCCAGGCCACCGACGACAGTCCGCCATAGATGGCCCACATTCCCGCCACCACTCCCAGCCCGATCAGGGCTCAGCCACATGTCCCAACCGAACAGGTTGTGAAGCGCCAAGGCACCGCCGTAGAGAACCGCAGCCAGGAACGCGACGACGTTACTGACGATGGTGACGATGGCAAAAGTAAGCCGGATCGCCGGGCTGAATCGCCGCTCGAGAAACTCGGGAATCGTGAACACTCGGGACGCGAGCAGAAATGGGACAAAGATCCAAATCAGCAGGGAGAACGTGAAGACGTTCAACCACTCGGACATGCCCACACAGACACCGTAGACGACAGCGGCGCCGATCATCCCGATGAAATGTTCTGTGCTGATGTTCGAAGCGATGAAGGATCCGCCAATGACGTACCACGGCAGACGATTGCCTGCCAGAAAATACTCTTGCGCCGTCGAGCGTTCGCGGCGTCCTGCCCAATAGCCGATGGCGGAGAGCACCACGAAAAAAGCCGCGACGGCCAGGTAATCAAGCAATTGCAGCGGGAAACGGTTCGTGCCTTCCAGGGAATCGGCCAACAACAGGGGAAAACGGCTCATGCCGTAACTCCCTTGGCGGATGTACCGTCATCCAGACGCCGCACCACCTCAATGCACTCACGCAGTGTCTGCTCCAGGCACCCGGGAGCGAACAGTGACACCTCCACCTGGTACGCGCCGCTGCCATAGAGTTCTGCCGGTGCCAGATAGCTGGCGTGTCCGTTGATCATGTTCAGCACGCCGATAGCCCGCTGCGGGAACTCTCGGCGCAGTTCGGTTTGCAGCCAGCTGTACGCTTCGCCCGGTGTGCCGATGATGATCGCATCTCCCCACCGCCAGCCCCAGATGGGCAGCGCGATCCTGTCGGTGTCCCCCATGTTCAGCCGGCGCTGGTAAGCCCGCTCCAAACGTTCACGGACAACTCGATCGTCGCAGTCTGCAAGTCGCTGGGCCAGTTGCCCGGCGTCGGCTAACTCGTCTTTCAGTTCGAGTTCGACTTCCGACTGCATCGACTCAAGGACGGTCGACAGGTTATCGGGATCCAGTTGCCAAATTGCCAAGGGAGCTCCCGACGGTTGTTCGCCGGTGAACGCCAAGGCCTGGCCGTGGGGGAGCATACCTTCCAACGCAGACAGCACTGCGTAGCCCAATTGCCGTCCGTTGCCGTCGGCGACTGCCACGTCGCTTTCGTATCCGCGACGTGGGCCGAGGTCGCCCGACGCTCCCTGCAGGAACAGGCACGGCGCACCGCCGGTCGCTTCCTCGATGACTTCTCGCGTGGCGCCAATATAGTCCGGTGAGATGAGTCGGTTGTCGCCACCCAACGAAGTCGGATGACACGCATAGTTAACGATAGTGCCCAGTGTCGACTGCGACTGCGTGGCAATGCGTCCCACCAGGACCGTGTCGTCGGACGCCTTCTCGGGATTGAAGCCACACAGAATGCCCTCCCGGCCAGGATAGGGCAGGTCGCGATTGGCTGCCAGGTTGCATCTCCCGATCGTCCACGACAACGTTGCCGCGGCGGCACTGTCGATCGCTTCGCGAGCCACTTCCACCACCATTTGACGCACATGAAGAAGATAGCCTTCGATCTGCTCGCCGCCCGGTCTGTCTTTTGCCTCCAGCGACGTGGAAGGTCCCGAGTGCGTGTGCAGGGTCTGAATCATCAGCTGCGACGGCGTCGAGCGACAGGGACTCCAGCACGGGCCCGCGTATGAACCACTCGTCTTCGGGGCTGCGCCACCAACCCAAGTCGAGACCGATGACGACCAATGGTGGGCCCCCCTGCAACGCTCGGCAGGCCACTGCGGTTGCCAGCAGAGGACGATGTATCCCCTCGGCTACATCGTGCCGCGCAGCCCCACATACGGGAATAGATGCCGATCGGCGGGGTGATATCGCGTCGAGCGACGCCCATACAACCGTGAAAGGAAGGATGAGCTACACGTAGTGTCTGAAGGGTGTCAGTGGTCATTGGTCATTGGTCATTGGTTACTTGTTACTTGGTTACTTGCTATTTGCTATTTGTTGCTTGGCAGGGTCAATTCCGCACTCCGTATTCCGCAATCCCGATTCGTTCTCATTACGCGTGCGAGTCGAAATACGTTGAAGGCCTGGCACTGGCTTCGTCGGGCCGTGGTCACCAGTCGTGTTAGCCTACTTTATGGGCGACAACGTGAGCATTCTGAGTCTAGTTCTAGCGACCAACGCTCGGCGGGTTGATTACGGCGAGCGGTAGCTCGCAATTGGTTCGAGGCCTTGCCTCGTTAGAGTCCAGAGTCTTACTGTGTAACTTGCTTGCACGGCGTTTGTTCAGAATCCAAAGCACCAAATACGAAATAAATGCCAATGACAGAAACTGTTGATTCAAAGGCTGTCGGCAACGAGCAGCGTCTCCTCGCTGCGTGCCCTCGCTACGTCGTTTTGGCCATTGAGACATTTGGGTTTTGAATTTGTTTCGTATTTCGATATTTGGATTTCGGATGTTGTAGCGATGACTCGGTCCACTATTGGGCTGTGGGCTAATCCCCGTTCAGGTCAACGGGAGCGTGACATCAAGTCCAGGGCGTCTTTGAGACTCTTCTCAATCAAGTCGACCATCTCATCGATGTCGGCTGTCTCGGCGATCAGCGCGGGGCAAACCGCGAACCAGTCGGGATCAATCCGCATGATCAAACCGTTGGCGATGGCGGCTTTCTTGAGAAACAGTCCCGAGTTTTCTCTCCGCTGGGAATGGCCGATTTGTCACGGGGTCTTGTACCAACTCGACGCCACGCAGCACACCCTTGCCGCGCACCTCGCGCACGACTCCCGAGCCTTTCAGCCCGCTGAGTCTCTCTGCCAAGTAATCTCCCAGTCGCCGGGCTTTGCCGCACAAATCATTTTCCACGATCTCGTCAATCACCGCGATCCCGACGGCACAAGCAAGTGGATTGCCGGCGTACGTGTGGCCATGTGCGAATTGCACATCCGCTTCCGCCGGTCCGAGAAACGCTGTCGCCATATCCTCCCGAGCGATCATCGATCCTAGCGGAATCGTACCGCTCGAGAGAGCCTTGCCTGCACAGAGGATGTCGGGCGTCACGCCGAAAGTCTGTGCGGCGAACATCTGGCCGGTGCGAGCAAAGCCCGTAATGATCTCGTCGTATATGAGCAACACGTTGTACCGATCGCAGGTCTGACGCAGCAGACGAAAGAACTCGTCGGTCGGGGTCACGATCCCCCCCGTGTTCGAGATGGGTTCGAGCATGATGCCCGCCACGGTCTCCGGGTCCTCCGCCACGATCATGTCTTCAAACACGTGTGCCGCGAAGCGATTGGCTTCTTCCCACGACGCGAACCGGTCGCGGTAGTGTAGCGGTAAGAAGGTCTTCAAGAAACCTGCCACTTGTGGTTCGAATTTCGTCTTGCGGCGGCCTGTGCCGCTGGCGGACATCGCCCCAAACGTACCACCGTGATAGCCGGCGTAACAACTGATGAATTTGTACTTGCCCGGATGACCTGTCTGTTTGAAATATTGGCGAGCGAATTTCATCGCTGCTTCCGTCGATTCGGATCCACCGCTGAAGCCCTTGACGAAATTCAAGGTATCGGGTGCGACCGATCCCAACTTTTCGACAAAGTCGAGCGTCACATTGGATATGCCGTGTAGCGGTGGGGCAAAAGTCAGTCGCCCCAACTGGCGCTGCATCGCTTCGACGATGCGCGGATGACGATGCCCCAACACGGCCACAAAGATGCCGCCAATCGCGTCGAAGTAACGCTTGCCGTCCGTGTCCCAGTAGTACAGTCCTTCCGCGCGGTCGATGAGCAACGGCGCTTTCAGGAACTCAGACGTCTGCTGGTAATCCAAGAACGTACGCTTCAGAAGTCGCTCGTGTCGCTCGCTCAGCATGGTTGCGTGTCTCCGTGATAGCATGAAGTTAACACACAATGATGGCAGGTGAAATACTTGTCCCACAAGGTGCCCAGAGAGGCAGCTTGGGTGATGCCGCTGGTCGGATGGCCACGATGGCGACTGACGAACGGCCATTCTCCTTCGGGTTGCCCCCGCCCGGCTTGCCGGGTTTGCGGGGCGTTGTTTCAGCTGACCATCAGCACGTAGGACAGGATTCCAGCCTGTCACAATCACCCCGTTTCAAGCGCCCATTCAACGCCGCTTTCCCAAATGACAGGCTGGAAGCCTGTCCTGCGACCAAGACAACAAGCCGCGTGCCCCGACGGAGCGGCGACTGGCCAGCTGTCGTCGAACCCATTCGCCACAGACTCCCCCTGCCGTCCCCTCAGCAGAGGAGGTAAAGGGACGCGTTGTCTATCGGTTAGCTTTGAGTACTTGCCGCGTCGGGACCGGCTCAGCGGAGGCGAAGCGAAATCGGGGCGGTCCAACGGATGGTTCACGATCCAAAGTGGTGGTGCGGCCGAAACGCCTATTTTGCCCAGGGGCCGAGCGGGATCCTGGTGTTTTGTCACGGGCAAAATGCCCGCAGGAGATCCGCACACGGAACGCTAGTAGAACGGGCGTTTGGTTGCGGACGAGGGCCGCCCCAGGTTACCTTCATGTTAAGAGTAAGGCCGAGCACTCGTTGGATCGCAAACAAGGGCCGAAGATGACCGAGGAATCGTCTACGACGATCGGGGCTGCCGGTGCCGGGCGTCAATCGTCGTCGGCCGCATGGCAGTGGCTTGTGGCGGATGACTATGAGGCAATGAGTCGCGCGGCAGCCGAGCGTGTCGCAGAGGAGGTGCGACTGAAACCTGCTGCGCTGCTCTGCCTGGCCACCGGTGCCTCACCCCGTAGGATGTATGAATTGATGGCCGATCAAGGCCGCGCCGACGCATCACTTTATGCCTTGGCGCGGTGGATGAAATTGGACGAATGGGGCGGTCTGGCGATGGACGACCCGGGTTCGTGCGAGTGCTACCTGCGCCAGATCTTGCTTGGTCCGTTGGATGTCCCCTCCGCGCGCTACTTTGGTTGGAACAGCCAGCCTGCCGATCCGGAGACGGAATGCCGTCGCGTGGCAACGTGGCTGGTTGCTGAGGGACCGGCAGACATTCAAGTCTTGGGTTTGGGAGAGAACGGGCATCTGGGGTTTAATGAGCCGGCTGATGTATGGCAGACCGGACCGCATGTCGCGCTGCTGACAGCCTCCTCGCTCAGGCACGCTATGCTGGGGTTGAGCAGGCAGCAGGTACATTATGGTCTGACCTTGGGAGTGGAGGATATTCTCCGCTGCCGAATGATTCTGCTGCTGGTTTCAGGGGAGCACAAGGCCCGTCAGCTATTACGACTGGCCACGCAGGACGTTTCTTCTCACTTCCCGGCTTCGATCCTGCGTCGCCACGCGGCCGTTAGGATATTCTGCGATCGCGCGGCTGCCGCACTGCTGCCTCCGGAGATGTTCGCTACCGGAGATGGGTCGTCGAGTACGCCGCCACCAGTCAATTCATGAAAACGGGACATCAAAACACCATGAAATCACCAGTCCAAGTAGGCATCATCGGTTCTCAATTCATCTCATCGATCCATGCTGATGCGTTGCAGCATTGTGCGCAGGCCATGTTGGCCGCCGTGGCTTCTCCTTCGCCGGGGCATGCCGAGCAGTTCGCCGGCCGATGGAGTATTCCTCGCTGGTTTACCGACTACCGCGAGTTGCTGGCGCTGCCGGAGATTCAGCTGGTCGTCTTGGGATTGCCCAATGACTTACATTGTCAGGCCGTGTTGGACGCTGCCGCTGCGGGCAAGCATATTGTGATCGAGAAGCCACTCTGCCTGAACCTGGGCGAGGCTGATCAGATGATCGACGCGTGCCGTGAGGCGAGCGTGAAGCTCATGTACGCGGAAGAGCTCTGTTTTGCCCCGAAATACGTGCGGCTAAAGCAACTGTTGGACAGTGGCGCATTGGGCCGACCCACGCTGCTCAAGCAAGCGGAGAAACACGACGGGCCCCATGCCGCGCACTTCTGGGACGTGCAACGCAGCGGAGGCGGCGTGACGATGGATATGGGATGCCATGCGATCGAGTTCTTCCGTTGGATGCTCGGCCGGCCGGCTATCAAGTCGGTCTATGCGCAGATGAGCACTCAAGTGCACGGCGAGAAGACACGCGGTGACGACAACGCTCTGTTGATAATTGAATTCGACGGTGGCGTCATTGGTTTAGCCGAAGAGAGCTGGACGAAACTGGGTGGCATGGATGATCGGGCCGAGGTGTACGGCTCGGAGGGTGTGGCGTATGCCGATTTGCTGCACGGCAACGCCATCGAGACGTATAGTCGGGCTGGCTACGACTACGCCGTGGAGAAAGCCGGTTCCACCAAGGGTTGGAGCTTCACGATCTATGAGGAGGCCTGGAACTACGGCTTCCACGGCGAGATGGCGCACTTCGTCGACTGCGTGCAGCACGACAAGACGCCGTTGGTGACCGGCGAGGACGGCCGAATCGTGCTGGAGGTCATCTTCGCCGCCTACGAATCTGCTCGTACGGGACGCAAGGTTGAGCTTCCGTTTGCGACCGCCGCCGGCAAACCCATTGACCTGTGGAAGCCAGTCGCTTGATGTCTCCGGTTCCGCCGCTGCTACGTCGCTGAAGCCGCCGAGGCTTCAGATGTGTGGAGTACGTATGCCAGCTTCTGCTGAGCCCTGGGCGGGCTCAGCTACGTCGCTGAAGCCGCCGAGGCTTCAGATGTGTGGAGTACGTATGCCAGCTTCTGCTGATCCCTGGGCGGGCTCAGCTACGTCGCTGAAGCCGCCGAGGCTTCAGATGTGTGGAGTACGTATGCCAGCTTCTGCTGATCCCTGGGCGGGCTCAGCTACGTCGCTGAAGCCGCCGAGGCTTCAGATGTGTGGAGTACGTATGCCAGCTTCTGCTGAGCCCTGGGCGGGCTCAGCTACGTCGCTGAAGCCGCCCAGGCTTCAGATGTGTGGAGTACGTATGCCAGCTTCTGCTGAGCCCTGGGCGGGCTCAGCTACGTAGCTGAAGCCGCCGAGGCTTCAGATGCGTGGAGTACGTATGCCAGCTTCTGCTGAGCCCTGGGCGGGCTCAGCTACGTAGCTGAAGCCGCCGAGGCTTCAGATGCGTGGAGTACGTATGCCAGCTTCTGCTGAGCCCTGGGCGGGCTCAGCTACGTAGCTGAAGCCGCCCAGGCTTCAGATGTGTGGAGTACGTATGCAGCTTCTGCTGAGCCCTGGGCGGGCTCAGCTACGTAGCTGAAGCCGCCCGAGGCTTCAGATGTGTGGAGTACGTATGCCAGCTTCTGCTGAGCCCTGGGCGGGCTCAGCTACGTCGCTGAAGCCGCCGAGGCTTCAGATGTGTGGAGTACGTATGCCAGCTTCTGCTGAGCCCTGGGCGGGCTCAGCTACGCGGGCTCAGCTACGCGGGCTCAGCTACGTCGCTGAGGATATCGTGCGATACAAGCGCTATCTCTCGCTGATTGCGAAGCACTACGGCAAGAGATACATTGGCGGTTGGGTTTCGATACGTTTACTTTCGGGGGAGAGCGACTCATGGCAGCGAATCAAGATAGTCGTCCGGCATCTGTCGATCGACGTACCTTTGTGGCGGGAATGGGAGCTGCCGGACTGCTGGCGGCCACTCCGGCTTTGGCGAAGGGTTACCAAGCGAATTCGAAACTGGAAGTCGGTTTGATTGGCTGCGGCGGAAGAGGGAACTGGCTGACCAAGCTGTTTCAGGACACGGGTAAGTACCAATGGGTTGCTTGTGCCGACTACTATCAAGACCGCGTCACCGCGACAGGTGATTCCCTGGGTATCGAACCGGGCCGGCGTTACAGCGGCTTGTCTGGCTACAAGCGGTTGTTGGACAGTAAGTTGGATGCGGTGGTGATCGAAACACCGCCCTATTTTCATCCGGAGCATGCCGCGGCAGCTGTCGATGCGGGCAAGCATGTCTTTCTGGCCAAACCGATCGCGGTGGATGTGCCGGGCTGTCTGTCGATTGCCGACTCGGGTCAACGCGCTACGCAGAAGAAGCTGGTCATGCTCGTGGACTTTCAGACGCGCGCGAATGAGCTGTATCGTGAAGCATTGCGGCGTGTCCGCGCCGGGGACATTGGAAAGCTCGTCATGGGCGAAGCACACTATCCCTGGTCGAGCGGCGGTCGCGGCTCGGCCCCTTCGGATCCCGAAGAGCAACTGCGCAATTGGTATTACGTACTGCCGTTGTCGGGTGACTTCATCGTGGAGCAGGCGATTCACTCGTTGGACGTGGCCAGTTGGGTTGCCGACGCCAATCCCGTACGAGCCATGGGATCGGGCGGCCGTTCGCTTCGTGCCGAAGGGAGCATCTGGGATCATTTCGCCGTCACGTTTGAATATCCGAATGATTTCGTGCTGTCCTTCACGGCCATTCAGACGATTCCTGGCGTCAAGGATGAAATCCGCAGCCGCACATTTGGCTCGGACGGCGTCATTGACACGGACTACTTCGGCGACGTTTGGATCAAGGGGACCAAGCCTTACGAAGGGGGAAGTACGGGCAACCTGTACACGACGGGGGCGGTGACGAACATCGAAGAGTTCTACGATTTCGTGGCCAAGGGCGATTGTAGCAACCAGACGGTGGCCCCGTCCGTGCGATCCAATCTGACGGCGGTCATGGGGCGGATGGCAGGATACCGCCACGGCGAAGTCACGTGGCAAGAGATGATCGCGAAGGCCGACCGACTTGAACCCAACTTGAAAGGGCTGAAAGCGTAAAGCGTTTTCCTGTCGGGTGTGCCAAGCTCGCCGGGTGACACGTTCCAAAATCCACGACGATCTCGGCGAGCACCGGTGGGGGAGGTAACACATGGCGGAGGGAAAGTTGAACCGGCGGGATTTTGCCTGCTTTGTGGCCAGCGGCGCGTTGTTCACCCTGGCAGTGGACTGCGCGGAGGCAGTGGCGAGACCGAACGAAGAGACGTTGTTCTCGTTCGGCGTCATCGCCGACGCGCAGTATTGCGATGCCGATTCGGCAGGCACGCGATATTATCGGGCTTCCACGAAGAAACTCGCCGAGTGCGTGGAAACCTTCAATAGATTAGACTTGGCTTTTGTTGTGCACTTGGGCGACTTCATTGACCGAGAATTTCAGAGCTTCGATCAGCTGCTGCCGATCTTCGGCCGTCTACAAGCACCTCGGTACCACGTGCTGGGAAACCATGATTTCTCTGTTGCGGCAGACCAACTCGAGGAGGTCGCCCTGAAGCTAAGCATGCCGGCGCGCTATTACGCTTTTAGTACGCGCGGCTGGCGGTTTGTGGTCCTCGATGGGAATGATGTGAGCCTGTATGCGCACCGCGAAGGGAGCCGTGAACACGAACAGGCTCAAGCCCTGTACGAGGCCCTCAAGCAGCAAGAGGCTGCCAACGCGCAGACTTGGAACGGTGCCGTTGGGGAAACCCAAATGGCCTGGCTACAGCGGGAACTCGACGAGGCGGATAAGGCGCGCGAAAAGACCATTATCTTCTGCCACTTCCCTGTCTACCCAGGCAATGCTCACAATCTCTGGAACAGCACTCAGCTCGTTCGCACCATCGAGTCGCATCGGTCCGTTGTGGCCTATATGAATGGGCACAATCATGCTGGAGACTATGGTCAGAAAGGTAATGTCCACTATGTGACTTTTCCAGGCATGGTCGAGACAGAAGACACGACGGCGTATGCCGTTGTTCGCGTGCGCGGGGATGGTTTGATGTTGCAGGGCTACGGCCGAACGCCAAGCCGGCGGCTTGAGCTACGTAGCTGAGCCCGCCCAGGGCTCAGCAGCGTCGCGAACCGACGCTCCACTCCCCTGAAGCCTGGCGGCTTCAGCTACGTAGCTGAGCCCGCCCAGGGCTCAGCAGAGGCGTGTACCAACGCTCCACTCCCCTGAAGCCTGGCGGCTTCAGCTACGTAGCTGAGCCCGCCCAGGGCTCAGCAGCGTCGCGATACCAACGCTCCACTCCCCTGAAGCCTGGGCGGCTTCAGCTACGTAGCTGAGCCCGCCCAGGGCTCAGCAGAGGCGTGTACCAACGCTCCACTCCCCTGAAGCCTGGCGGCTTCAGCTACGTAGCTGAGCCCGCGCAGGGCTCAGCAGCGTCGCGAACCAACGCTCCAATTCCCTGATGCCTGGGGGCACGGCATGCTGTTGCACTCCGTGAGGGTGCCGGTGTGATTTTCGGTGGGACCCACGGCGTCACCGTGGATCCCACCCTGGGTTACGCTGTGCCTGACGTCGGTGTGAAGAAAGCATCGGCCAACACTTGACGCCCCCGAGAGGGGCGAATAGGCCGAAGCTCAACGTTCGTATTTCACCTTCAGGTAGGCATCCCATACGGCCAGCGCCGGTTTCGGTTGTTTGCTGCTGGTCTGCATGCCCGTATAGGCCCACACGCGAGCCAGGTCATCGATGGGAGCGGGTAATTTCTCGCACAGCTTCTCGAAGTCCGTGGTCGCGAATTGGATGACAAAATCATATCGATTCGTCTGGGCGGTACTGAGCAACAGTTCCACAAACTGCTGCTGGCCCGCTTCACTCCCCTTGAGTGTGATCTTGTAGGCCTTCAATTCCACATCGCGCGATGTGTCCCCCGTTTCGCTGACGGCCATCGGCTTGCCGAATTGACGAGCGAAGTCGAAGAAATCACTTGGCACTGGACGCGGCACCTCAAAGCTCATGTGTGGATAAATGCTCATGGCAAACAAATCACTGTACTTCATCATTTCAGCGACTTGCGCTTGCTGATCTGAACCCTTCGCGTCATTGGCCAGCTTTTTGTAGTGCAGCACCTCGGTTGTGAAACAGACCGGCAGTTGCGGGTACTGCTCTTTTACCGCCTGATAAGTCTCGCGGTGGAGTTCCAGCAACTGGGCCCATTTTACAGCGGAGTGCGAAAGGAGTACGTTATTCTCGATCCCAATCGCCAGGTAATCTGGGTGCAGTGCTTCAACACTGCGCAGCACGAAGTTGAGATATGCCTGTTTCACCTCGGGACTGTTCAACGCGTACGACGACCACGGCGCCGGGAGTGGTTGGTTATCCTTCTCACCCCAATATGGTCCGATGTCCGTACGGTCCTTATTCAGCGGAGAGATGGAGAGGAATAGTTTCTTCCCCTGGGGCGGTTTGTAGGAGAGGTTGTTCTGCACGTCCTGGGAAAAGGGTTTGTTGGCAAGTGCTTCCGGCCATGGTATGCCACCGATGAACATGACCGAAACGATATCGCCATGTTCGTGTGCGAAGTTCTGCGCCGTCAGAAAGCCTTCCAGGTTGAGGTCGGCCGGCCAGCGGGTGAAACCCAAGTGAAACGAACGGACCGTCGGAGCCATGGGGTCATCTGCCAGGACTGCCCCCCCAATGGCCAGCGACGCGACGAATAGTGTAGTCACGACAAAATGCATTCGGCACATGATTGGGTCCTCTAGGGGATTTCACGCGACGCTTTCCGTTCACACCTGTCCATACCCGTCTAATTGGCCGCTGGTTTCGCGATACAGAGTACGGAGTATTCCAACGCACAATCTTTCTGCGCCGTGGCAACGGGGCAGGATTATTCGTAGCCGGTGGGACGCGACGCTTGAATTTCCTCAATCAGTTGGCCGGTCGTGGCCAGTCGGGCGAACTTATTCTGCCAGATCTCCAGGCACGCCTGGTGCAGATGGTCATGGATCGTGGCCATGCCATCCGTTACGGCGATGACTCGGTAATTTCGGTTCGCAGCCGACAAAATGGTACAGTTCACACAGATGTCGGTGGTCACGCCGGTAACGATGAGCCGGTCGATGCCCGCGGTGCGCAGCGCGAGATCCAAGGGTGTACCGCGGAACTTGTCGTAAGTATGTGCCTGGACGACGAGCTCGTCGTCGAGCGGGGCCAACTCGTCCACCGTTGCGGACGATTCCGCGCCGGTTCCCGGTCGTGTACCGATCAGACAGTTGCTCGACGGGCGACCGTACCCGGTCGCGTTGCCGGCTTCGGCTGGCAGGTGCTCGGGGCCAAACGGGTAACCACGCAGGCAGGGAATGTTTGTCGAATAGACGAATTCGGTAAACACGACTCCGATGCCGTAGCGGCGGCAGACCTTGATCAGGCTCGCCACGTTGGGTACTACATCGCGTCCTCGGGGCACCTCCAATGCGGCACCTTTGTCGAGAAATGCATGCTGCATGTCGACGACCAGCAGAGCAGTCGAAGCCGGAGCAATTTGGTGTGACTGAGTAATTTGCAGGCGTTTCGCTGGCGGGATTTGTGAAACGTCCATGGCGATCCTCGCTGGTTGATTCAACTCGTTCGGCGGATAATCTTGAGCGAACGTGCGTTATTGGCGGTAGATGATCACCTTATCGAGTTGCAGATTTCGGTCTTCGCCGTCGCGATTGAAATCGTTGGTAAAGGCCAGGCGCAGTTCGTGTTCTCCCTCCTCCAACTCCAGCGACAGCGTGTAGGAGTGCCAGGCGGCGGTGCGAAGTTGCAGCGAACCTGCGGAGCGACCATCGATCAAAACGGCAACTTCCGGGTAGACACCACCCACGGCTGACCCGGACGCGACGACTTCCATCAAGTACCGACCCGCGCTGGCAACTCTTAATGGCGTGGCAATGTAGCCATTGCAGGCCATCGAGGCAAAGCTGCCCGTGTTCGAGAAATGCGGCACGCCAGGCTGCGGAGTCATCTTCTCCGCCTCGATGGATGTGCCCATCCGCCGGTGAAACTCTCCGCCGAGTGCCGTCAGCAGAGCACCGGCAAACCGGTTCGCTTGGCGGGCATTGGACTCCTCGGTATCCCAGGCAATCTGATCGAACACAATCAAGCCTTTTCCGCGGCGTGCGACGGCCAACGCGGCCGGCGTGGTCAAGAAGACTAAACCGTCGTCGGGATCGTCCGGAGCAATCACGACACGATCAACGTACAAATTCCGGTCTTCGTTGGGAGGATTGCTGCCGTCGTTGATGAATGCCACACTCACAGCGTGTTTTCCGGCGTTGAGCGACACTTGCACCGTCGTCGTCTTCCACAGATCGCTCGTGCCAATCGTACCTACTGTCTCTCCGTCCACCGAAATCCGTACGAGGGGAAAAATACCTGCTGTCGGCGTACCGCGGGCATGTACCCCGATCAGATAACTGCCGGTCGTGGGGAAATCCATCATCTGGGTAGCCTGACCGACGGTCGCGAACACCACACCGGGTGCTCGTCGCTCGACGATCCCGCCCTCGAGTTGCCAGTCCTCCACTTCGTAGCTGGTCGTTTCCTTGCCCGCGAGACTCTTCGAGAAAACTGCATTGGTCATCGTTTCCGCGCGAGGCGTCTCATTCCACGAAATACCGGTGTGTGGCCCCAGCCAGTAGAGGTCTTCACGCGTAATGAAATCCAGCAGTGGGTCATCACCTTCGGCCCGGGACAGCGAACCTGAAAATGGCCCCGCTTCCAAGGGAATCGCCAGGTCTGTGGCAATCTGGTTGATCTGTTCCAGCGGCAGTCGGTGCAGCCAGAGGTTGCCCCCACGATCGACATATTGCCGTAGTGGGTCGAGATTCGCTGGTGCCTGGCCCAGAATCACGAGTCGATGAGCGGGCCAGTTGCCCGCTGGTGGAAGCTGGCCCCAGTTCTCGCACTTGGCTCCGAGCGCGCCGATCGCGGCGACTAATTCCGGCGAGCCGGCCACAGCCGTCGTGCCCGTTGTCCCCTGGTATTGCGCCAGCCAGGTCAGCAGATTGGCCAGCAGTCGAGCGGCGGCCGGTTCCTCGGCACACTTCTCCGTCAGCAGCATCTGGCAGAAGACGATACACCCCCGGCCGACCGGTTGCGCGACAAGCGGCGACGAATCGATTCCCGCCGCGGATCCTGACACGATGATGGAGACGGCTCCGCCCACGGGGCGCATAACTTCGGACTTGGCTACAAGATTGTCACCTCGCCAGAACCGGAGATCTTGATTGCCGAGTCCGGCCAGTACCGGATGCTGTTTCGCCTGCGCAAAGGTGATTGTCGAGTTCTTGCCGGTAAGCGACACGTCGAATAGCCCTGCGGGATAGACATCCTGCCGCAGCACCAGTACGCGGCCGCCGCGAGCAGCGAACTCAACGAGCGACTCACGGGGTGACGACGTGGCACCGACCACCGGTATATCTGAAACGGTGTCCTTCAAGCTGCCCGTACCGATAATCAGCAGGTCCAGGCCCGCCGGAAGCTGATCGATTGACGCGATGGCCTGCAGGTTCAGGCCGAGTTCCTCCAGGATTGGACGCGTCGTGCCTTCTGGATCATAAAGTCCCAACTTTCCTGACACGGCGAGATCACACTGCGGGAAGACCGACAGTTGGCGTTGATCCTGAAAAACGGTCTCACCATCGCTCTGTAGTTGCCATTTCCAGGTGACCTCTTCGCGCTGCGCAACGGTTGGCGTCGGCAAAGTGATGGATACATGCGTGCGTTGGCCGGCAGCTAACGAGAGCTGCGTCTGGTCAGCGCTGATCGTCCGGTCGCCAGACAATAATTTCCAGTGGAGCACCAGGTTGGACGCGTGCATGGCATCATTGAATACGGCCAGTTGACGTGCGACAGGTTGGCCACTGTAAAACCGGCTGTCGTAGTCCAGCGGATATGCAGCGACCCTCTGGTACGCGTACTGGTGCGCCTGATACAAGGGATTGGATTCATCCAGCGGCCCGCCTTCAATCACGGTCCAGGGTGAAATGCCTCCGACCTGCAAGTCGCGATAGCCAAGGACTTGCATTTTCCAGCTCTCGGCCTTGGCCAGATTGCGGTAACGGTTGTAGTCGCGATATGCTTCGTCACCGAAAAAAACAGTGTGCCAAGACGGATCACTGGAGGGAATCCAGAGAAACTCTCCCAGGTACAACGGCTTGTCATGCTGCCAGGCAAACGAGTCGGCGCCGTTGAGAAACATGTGCGGAATCTGCGCTGGTTCGCGGAGCCAATACGCTTCATTTGGCCAGCAGGTGAAGTCTGGGTACTCGTGCGGATAGTGGATGCCAATGCAGTCCGCGACGCCGTCAGGATCACCATCCGACTCAAAGAAGATCGGTCGGGTGGGGTCCCAGGACTTGACCAGCTTGCCCATTCGCACGAGATCCTGCTTGGCCGGGGAAGCATCGTTCAACCGTCCACCGAGAAACTCGTTTTCCAGGCTCCACATCACCACCGAGGGTCGGTTCTTGTGCTCTGCAACCATCGACTTGAGATGGGCCGCATAGTTATCCCAGAACTGGGGATCGTAGATGCGATAGGTATCGTCATCGTTCCATACCGCTCCCTCGATGATCATCAGCAATCCGACTTCGTCCGCCACATCATAGTGCAGCGCGGGCCACGGCTGGGTGTGAGTGCGAAAGGCCACGCAGCCCATCTGTTTGATCGCTTCCCACCGCTGCCGAATGGTGTCGCGGTCCATCGTCTCGTGGGGCGGCCACCAGGAAGTAGCTAACAAGTTGATCGGCACGCCATTCAAGTAAAATCGGTCCCCCTCCACCCAGAACTCGCGGAAGCCAAAACGAGTTTGCAGGTCATCACCGGTTGCCAGTTCGCTGCGCAACATGAGCAGATGAGGATCGAGGTGCGACCAGAGCGGCGGATTGGGCCAGGCTTGTTTCAGCCTGATCACGACGGTCTGGCCGGCGGGGATCGACGCATCCGCTGCCCCGACCTCCAATACCGCTCGATCTCCGTCTTCAACGACCGCGCGGAGTGTGGTGCGAACGTCGCGATCCGATTCGTTCGCCAGCATGTAATCGATCACCAATTCATGTCGCCGCACAGATGGTTTGACAAACACGTCCTTGACGTAGACGGCCGGGTGAGTCTGCAGCAGGACTTCGTCCCAGATTCCAAAGAGTCCGTACAGGCCGCCGACGGGCGAGAGGATTTTGTCGGCCGGAACGCCACGAGTGGCGTCCCAGGCCGTATCTGCTGGAAACGTCACTCTTCCCGGGGCGAAAACACCTGTCCAATCGTGGCAACCGACCACAAGTTCGTTGGGTTGGTCAAATTGGACAGCTGATGTCACGTCAATATCAAACGCTTCGTAACCACCAAAGCAGCCGCCAACATGCCGGCCATTGACGTAAATGCGGCTGTTGTACTTCACACCCCCAAAATGCAACTTGATTCGCTGGCCCCGCATCGCCGATGGAATCGTGAAGGATCTTCGCAGCCACGCACACTGGTAGTCTGTTCCGGCCAGGTAGCCCGGCACTTTGCAGGCGGACCACTCTCCACCCGTCGGAGGTTCTGTCAGCTCGGTGACCCGTTGAAACTCCCAGTCCCCGTCTAAGGGCAGTTCGGCACGAATTGGATCCGAGCCGGGGAGCATCAGCAATAGCACAGACATTCCGCACGTGAATGACATCGGTAAAATTCCCTTAACTGCCGTGAGTTGCGACTCCAATGAACCCAACCGCTATTGGCTGCATCACCGGGGCAGCGAGACCAACCTTGATAGCCACACATGACTTTGCCGCGCGAGCTGTCGACATCGACGATCTCGCCCCCGCGCGTCGGAAGAGTCAGTGCCGACAGGATGATCATGCAACCGACAAGAAGTGATTGCCGGAGTTGTTTCATAGGCAATTGTCCGGTTGTCGGCATCGCCTCGCCGCTGCTATCGTTTCCACTCTCTCCGCTCCCGACTTCTCACTTTGCACTTTGCACTCCCAATCCCCCATTTCGTATTCCATATCGCTGCTTACAGCACGGCGACTTCCGGGAAATCACTTCGGCTGCACCGCAGCCGGCTTTCCATACTTCTCGTGGGCCAAACGGCGAAACACTCCCTCGCTCGTTCCGCCATCTTTCGGAAATCCGGCATGTTGCACCATGAAAACGGTGATCAATCCGTGCCGCAGGTCGACGGTCATGTTGGTGGCATACGCGCCACCATGGCCGAACCAATCGGTACCGACCGCCCACCCGAGTCCGTAGCCGTCTTTGATCGCGGCGGCAGTCTGCTTGCGAGTCATCTCTTTCAGGGCAGCTGAAGTGACGTATTGTTTGCCCGAGAGTGTCCCGCCGCTGAGGAGCATTTGGCAGAATTTCGCCACATCACCCGCGGTCGAAAAGAGACCACCGGCAGGCATCGGGAATCGGCTCGCACGATCGTTTAGTGGATACTTCAGTTGAGTGATAGCCATCTCTTCGAGGTCGGTGCGGTCCGCATTCGGCTTGTACGTATGTGCCAGCCGCGCCAGCTGTTGCTCGCTCGGCCAAAACGTGGTATCGCTCATACCCAAGGGATCAAAGAGTCGTTGCTGCATGAATTGTTCATAGGGCATACCACTTACGACCTCCAGGATTCGAGCCGCTGTATTGATGCCGGCGTTGGAGTACTCGTACTTGCTGTCAGGCTGGAATCTGAGTGGCAGCGCAGCGTAACTCTTCACACGCTCACTCAGCGGCCCCAGGTCGAGTGTGGGACTCTCGATGGGAGAACTGAAAGGCAAGCCGCTGGTGTGGCTCAGCACGTTCCGGATGGTAATCGGATGGACCGGCTTCTGAAGAGACACTTGACCGGCGTCCTGCTTGACAGCCACCATCTGCCCCTGGAACTCAGGCAAGTATTTCTCGACCCGATCGTCGAGATTGACTTTGCCCTCATCGACGAGCATCATCACCGCGGTGGCCGTCATCGGCTTGGACATGGAGGCGATCCAAAACAATGCATCGGCCGGCATCGGTTTGTGCGCAGTGATATCGGTGTAGCCAACCGTTTCCACATCAAGTATGTGATCCTTGTCGGCGACCAGCATCACGGCGCCGGCCAGCGCGTGGCTGTCGACCAGTGGCTGCAGGCTCTGCGCGATGCTCGAGTCCGAATCAGGAGCGGCCGCCGATAAGGAAGACGCAGCAAGGGTGGTCGCGATTAGTCCGAGAAGCAGCGTCAGCGGGAACCGGGATGGGGGAATGCTCTCATCATTGGTTCCCAGTAGGGTACGGAAGGAATGGCCCAAGTGTATTCGTCGCCACGCGAGGGAGGGCGGCGTCGTCGGTGGCGCACTGCGCACGACGTGAGGATGGTCTGAGTCCGGTTGCTGCAAACGGCAGGAATCGTCCTGTGGCCGGCCGCCAATCACGAGGTTCTAGAGGGCCAAGCCGAGCAACACGCGAATCGCGGGTAATTCCGCCGCGATGCCAGACATCAACGTAGTCGGAAAGTGAACGTCTTTCAACGTCCGCCGTTCGTCGGCAAGCGTAGCGGAAGCCCCCCACGCTTCCGACGCGGCGGCGGTACCGTCGGCAGGTCTGCTGAGCCCTCGGCGGGCTCAGCTACGCTCCGTAGCGGAAGCCGCCAGGCTTACCACGCGGCGGCGGTACCGTCGGCAGGTCTCGCTGAGCCCTCGGCGGGCTCAGCTACGCTCCGTAGCGGAAGCCGCCAGGCTTACCACGCGGCGGCGGTACCGTCGGCAGGTCTGCTGAGCCCTCGGCGGGCTCAGCTACGCCCCGTAGCGGCAGCCGCCAGGCTTACGACGCGGCGGCGGTACCGTCGGCAGGTCTGCTGAGCCCTCGGCGGGCTCAGCTACGCTCCGGAGCGGCAGGGATCATGCTACTCTTACAGGGTCAACGACGGGAAGCTCTCTCATCGTGGCACTAACTCGCCGCACACTGTGGCTGATGCCACAGTATTGCGTACACTTGGCCATCTTGCGGCGCAGACGGTCACTGCCAAACCAGAAGCGAGCCAGATCCCCTTTCTTCTTCAGTTGCTTGCCGGGAAACCCGGTCGAGAAGCAAAGCCTGGCCTGGCCAAACATGTTGACCATGACATTCCGCTCATACGAGTTACAGATCGGCTCCTCGGTTCCCTTGCCGGCCCAGCCTTTGGACGCGTCGCCATTAGCGTGCACACTACGGTGATACAGTTTGACAACTCGGATCCACTCGGGATTGAGATGCAAACCATATTTCCGGTCGCACTTCTCGATCATCCGGCCAAGTTCTTCGTGGTCGGCGATGATATTCTCGCGATAGAACTTGTCGTCCACCAAGGTCTCCAGTGGGCCAAACGTTGGCTGAAGGAAATTGAGTTTCAGTTTGTCGGCCCCGAGATCATGCAGGACGAAGTCGTAGAAGTCCTCGAGTTCTCGGTAATTCTGTTCGCAGATGACTGCCATGGCGTAGATCGGCTTCGAAACCTGCAGCTTCTGCCGAGCCGCAAGCAGCAGGCGAATGGCTCCAGTGGCGAGATCGAATGCGCCGATCATGCCCCGTGTGCGATCGTGCACGTCCCCACGGTGACTATTCAAGGAAACCGTGATCTCGCTGGGACCCTCCAGAATCAACTGCTCGGCAATCGCTTCGTCAGTGACCCTGGTTCCATTGATGACCGACAAGCAGCCCAACGCGAGCCTCTGGCACTGTCGCGTGATCGGGAAGTATCGCTCCGGGTTCAGCATGCTTTCGCCGCCACAGACGACGACCGTTGCCCGGGGACTGAGCTGGGCAAACTCGGCGATAATCTCCGCTCGTCGTTCGATCGAAATGTGGTTGGGCAGCGCGACCTCTTCACGGGTCCAATACATGCAATGCTTGCATTTCAGATTGCAGTGCTGGTTGATGTCGACGAAGAGGTATCTTGGCGGTTGTCGCATCCGGTCGTCCCCAGCGGAAAGGAAGAAGGAATAGGCCGACCAATGTGCCAGCTAATCAAGCTGATCGGCAGTTATACCGAGCGGCACTGCCTTCAGCGCTCACGTAACCGTGTCATCGATGCGCAGCATCGTGCATCGATTGCCATTATCGGTCGGCTGATGACCGCCCATGGCTTGAGCCGGTTGGTGGAAATTCGGCCCCTTTGTGGCGTGGTTCACAACCGATGACCGAAGGGTGATGAACGAAAAGTGCTAGCAGAGCACCCGCCACCTGCCTTTCACATCTGACCGCGCCCTCTGGTGTGGGGATTTAGGGTAAAGGCCCAATTTAGCTGGCAAACTCCTCCCCGTCCGGTGTGGCAATCCGCTGAAAGTGGCGACTTTCTCTGACTGTCTGAGTTTGCCCAGTCGATACTATCCCTACGACCCGCATCGCAACGGGTTCGTTCGCGCACACGCTTATCGCTTCTTTCCTTCGAACCATCCTTCGAACCACGGTATTCGCGATGCACGTCACCGTCGCCATCTGCACTTGGAATCGCGCCGCCCTGATCGACGACACATTGGCGTCATTAGCCAAGGTAGCGATTCCCGGCGGCGTCACCTGGGAAATCATTGTCGCGAACAATAATTCCACGGACGAAACCGAGGACGTGCTCTACCGGCACGCGAGGCAATTGCCGATGACTCGTCTGTTTGTCGCGCAGCAGGGGAAGTCGTACGCACTAAACAAAGTAGTGGATGCGTTGCGCGGCGATCTTGTGCTGTGGACGGATGACGATGTTCACTTGCCGGAGGATTGGGTGGCGAGTTACGTCGACGCGGCACAGCGGTGGCCCAACGCAGCGTTCTTTGGCGGGCAGGTGATACCGCATTTTCTGAGTGATGAGCCCGACTGGCTGCGTCCTGCCTGGCGAGTGCTTTCCGGTGTCTACGCAGCACGCGATCTGGGCACTGAACCGTTCGCTTTCGACCGCAGGCAATTACCGTTTGGGGCCAACATGGCGGTACGCGTGGCGCTGCAGAAGCAATACCGTTACGATCCCGAATTGGGGCGTCGCGGCGAGTTGTTGCTGTCTGGCGAAGAAACCGCTCTCATGCAGAAATGGCTCAACGACGGTTACGTTGGAATGTGGGTTCCGCAATCGCGTGTGCAGCACATCATCACTCCGGACCGTCTGGAACTCGATCACATTCGCCGGTTCTTCTTCAGTCTGGCCGAGAGTAAGCGACCACGCAGCGGCCTGGCCGCCTGGCCGCTGGTGCGAGGCCTGCGCGGTGGTTGGTATGCGTACCGAGCGTTGAAGTATCTGGCGTTGAGCAAATTGCACCCACAAGCAGCTGAGCCCGACCGGTGGATGAAATACTTGACACGGATCAGCTACTGCTGGGGACGGGTAGAGGCCGAGTGGGGTGGTCTGCCGGAGTGGTCCAAGCCGGCCCCTGTACGACGACTGAAGCAACATCGAGCGCAACCCCGAATCGCCAGGCCAGATCCGGCACGGAGGGTTGCCGCCTGACGATGTACACAGGCATACGATGCCGGTTCTGTGCCGACTACGACAAAGTGCAAAATCCAACATTCAAAAGCCGACTGGGACTCGACTGGCCTTGTGTTCTTTGGCGAGTGTGACAACTACCGTCGGCCTGTGGGCACCCCGGTCGGCCGAGGAATACAGCAGGATTCGAGCGTTTACGAACATGCTTACCGTAGTGATTCCCTGCAAGAACGAACGGCACAACATTAGTGCCTGTGTGGCATCCGCCCGTCTCTTGGGAGGCGAGATCCTCGTCGCCGACAGCGGATCGACGGACGGTACACTCGACCTGGTCGCCGCCATGCCTGATTGTCGGCTCATTCAGCGTGCCTTTGTCAACTATGCCGATTTCAAGAACTGGGCCATTCCACAGGCCAGTCAGCCGTGGGTGTTTGTGCTGGATGCCGATGAACGGATTTCGCCTCAACTGGCCGACGAAGTGCACCGGACATTGGCCGCGGAACCTCAATCCATCGATGCTTACTGGGTTGCCCGGCGCACTTTCTTCCTGGGTTATGAAGCCCGTTTTGGTCCCTGGTTGCACGACGGTGTCTATCGTTTGTTCCTGCGAGACAGTTGCCGATATGCTCCCTGCCGAGTGCATGAATCGCTGGTGGTTGACAAGCAGCGTCGAGGGCGACTGCGCAATAAACTGTTACACTACTCGATCAACTCGTACGACGAGTACTTTGCCAAGTACGTGAACTACACGCGGTGGGGAGCGGCCGATCGTTGGGATCGCGGTCAACGTACTTCGCTGATCAAGATGTTCACGCGACCGGCGTTTCGCTTTCTCTGGCTCTATCTGGCCCGCGGCGGATTCCTCGACGGCGCGGTCGGTCTGCAAACGTGTATGCTACAGGCCTTCTTTGTGACATTCGTCAAGCAAGGGCGACTATGGGAATTGGAGCATGGGCGAGTCGCTGGCGAAGAGGCGTCTCCGCACCTCATTCCCTTCCCGTCACCCTCGCGCCGGGTTGCGTGAGGCTTGAGTAGTGAGGCCGCCGGGGTGGCACTTTCCTGAGCGAGCGTCGAACACAGGGCCAACCGCGAAAGACATTGATCGCGAGCGGAGCCAGTGTAGAAGCACGCCGTCACTGCCCACTTCCCAGACAGGGTGCCCCTATCCCGAGCGAGCGTCGAAGACATTACCACTACCGAGAAACGCCGGGGTGGCACTGGCTGAGCGAGCGTCGAACACAGGGCCAACCGCGAAAGACATTGATCGCGAGCGGAGCCAGTGTAGAAGCACGCCGTCACTGCCCACTTCCCAGACAGGGTGCCCCTATCCCGAGCGAGTGTCGAAGACGTTTCCATCAGCGAGAAACGGTTATCCCGTGCGGAGTCAGTGCTCGTGACGGCTCGAACAAACTGTGCGTGCGAGGGCCGTGGACCCGCGTTCCAAACGATGAGATAATGGACAAAGGCTCGCACCAGCGAAGCTGCACGTTGAACTGTCCACTCCCACGAACCGCTCAGGAGCTGTCATGCATCATCTACACGTGCGCTCATTCACGCTCGCCATTCTTCTGCTACTCTGTTCGAACTATGCGTTGCCCGTGGCGGCAGAAGACGAGAGCGACGTCGGCAGGTGCTGCCCGTCCCAACTTTCTCGTGATTCTCTGCGACGATCTGGGCTATGGCGATCTACGATGTTACGGTCATCCCATCATCGAAACGCCGAACCTCAACCGGCTGGCCGAATCGGGAGTCCGCTTCACCGACTTCTATTCTTGCGCACCGGTCTGTTCTCCTTCTCGCGTAGGATTGCTGACGGGGCGGAGCCCTAATCGTGCAGGAGTCTACGATTGGATTCCCGAAGTTTCTTCACGCTCTGATCGCCCAATGGTCCAAATGCGGCCGCAGGAAACCACGATTGCCGAGTTGCTGAAAGGCTCAGGGTACGCCACTTGCATGGCCGGCAAGTGGCACTGCAACGCACATTTCAATGCGCCGGACCAGGCACAGCCTGGCGATCAAGGATTTGACCACTGGCTCGCCACACAGAACAACGCCGCACCATCGCATGAGAACCCCATCAACTTCGTGCGAAACGGTCAGCGTGTCGGACCGCTGACCGGTTTCAGTTGCCAGATCGTCGCCGACGAAGTCATCGGTTGGCTGAAGCAGCACCGAGCCACGCAGCCACAGCAGCCCTTTTTTGTCTACTGTGCATTTCACGAACCGCATGAACCGGTGGCGTCTCCCGCCGATCTTGTGGCCAAGTATCTGCCACAGGCCCGCAACGAGGATGAGGCTCAGTTCTTTGCTAATGTCGAAAACGTCGACCGAGCGGTAGGTCGATTGCTCGAAACATTGCAGCAACTGCAACTGCGTGAGAATACGCTGGTCGTGTTCTCATCGGACAATGGTCCGGAAACATTAAGACGTTATCGTGGTGCAGAGCGGAGCTACGGCCGACCTGGTCCCCTGCGCGGCATGAAACTCCACACGCACGACGGCGGTTTTCGCGTGGCGGGGATCGCGGCGTGGCCGGCCCGGATTCGTGCCGGTCAGGTCACGCAACAGGCAGCCAGCGCCTTGGATCTTCTGCCGACGTTTTGCAAACTGTCAGAGACGTCGCTGCCCGCCGATCTGGTACTCGATGGTACCGACCTCTCGCCAGCCTTCGACGGCCGGCTGATAGATCGTACTGAGCCACTGGTGTGGGCCTATTACAATTCCCTGAATGAGGCTTGTGTGGCTCTGCGGGACGGCCCCTGGAAAGTGCTGGGCGTGTTGAATGAAGGCAAATTGCCCAAGAAAGCGAACCTGACCACCAGCGATGCTCAGCCCTACGTCGGCGCTCACGTCACCGACGTGGAAATCTACCGAATTGCGGACGATATCGGTGAGACGGATAATCTGGCAAAAAAAGATCCCGCTCTGCGACAACAGTGGATCGAGAAACTGGACAAAGCGTACCACGAACTGGCCGAAGGATCCCACATCTGGTAGTCGCCGGGCTGCGACGGGCCATGCTGCAAACCACAGAACGTGGGCGCAGCGGATGAAGCGAATGATACGCAGGATGGCCCTCTCACCCCACGGGCTGGCGAGCGTGGCCTACGTAGCTGAGCCCGCCTAGGGCTCAGCGGCAGTGCGGATCGGACACTCGCTTCATCTGAAGCCTGGCGGCTTCAGCTACGTACGAGAATCGACCGATCAAACAGGAGCAACTCATGTGTAAATCTGCCACACTTATTTCTGGGATGGCCATCGGCTGGCTGGTTTGTGCTGCGGGAATAGCCGCGGCTGCGGAGTGGCCGCAATTTCGTGGGCCTGACTCGTGCGGGGTTGTCGAGAGCGACGTGCTGCCGACACAATGGTCGGCCACCGAAAACGTGGCGTGGAAGACCGATCTTCCGGGACGTGGTTGGTCGTCGCCGATTGTCTGGGGAAATCGCGTTCTCCTGACCACGGTGATCAATACGGGAACATCGGAAGAACCGAAGAAGGGTTTGTACTTCGGTGGCAATCGGCCTACGCCCCCGGACAGCGTGCATCGCTGGATGGTCTATTGCCTCGATCTGCAAACGGGTGCGGTACTGTGGGAACGGCAAGTACACGAAGGGAATCCGGAAAGCGCGGTCCACTTAAAGAACAGTTTTGCCTCAGAGACGCCGGTTGCTGATGGCCAGCGGGTCTATTGCCTGTTCGGCAATGTCGGTGTCTTCTGTTTTGACTGGGAAGGAAACGAGCAGTGGAATTACAGACTAGAGCCGCACAAGATGCGATCTGGCTGGGGTACCGCGGCGTCGCCAGTGTTGCACGAGGGCCGGTTGTTCCTGGTCAATGATAACGACGAGGACTCCTATCTCTTGGCGCTCGACGCGAAGTCGGGCGAACAGTTGTGGCGTACGCCGCGCGACGAGAAGAGTAACTGGTCGACGCCGTTTATCTGGCAGAATGATCTCCGCACCGAGATCGTGACATCCGGCACCGGCAGAGTCCGCTCCTACGATCTCGACGGCAAGTTGCTGTGGGAGCTGGAGGGAATGTCGAGCATCACAATCGCGACGCCCTATGCGACCGGCGGCTTACTCTATCTTAGCTCGGGGTATGTGATGGATCCGTCGAAACCGATCTACGCCATCCGCCCCGGAGCCACCGGCGACATCTCACTCAAAGATGGCGAGACATCCGGCCAGTGGATTGCCTGGTGCCAGGCCAAAGCCGCGCCTTACAACCCATCCACGCTCGTCTACAAAGACCGGCTGTACGTGCTGTACGACATGGGGTTGTTCGCTTGCTACGACGCGGCCGACGGAGCGGAGGTCTACTTTCGTCAACGAATTCCCAAAGGCCGAGCATTCACCGCGTCGCCTTGGGCTTACGCCGACAAGGTATTCTGCCTGAACGAGGATGGCGTCACTTTTGTCCTGCAGGCAGGCGATAAGTTCGAACTGTTGCACACCAACGCGCTGGCCGAAGATGACATGTGCATGGCCACACCGGCGATTGCGGGCGATCGGCTGTTGATTCGCACGTCGGCGCGGCTGTATTGTATCCGTGCCCATTGAGCAGAGGGTGGCGAAAGGGCCGAAGCACGCGGCCTTGGATGGACGGCGGCCTGTCTGCCCAAAACTCGTCCGTGTGAAAGATTGAGCACGGCCAGGAACTGCCGTGCTCAACCCGTTGCGCACTACATCTGCTCTGCCAGCGCGTCAGAGAGATTTGACTTCAATTCGTCGCGGTTTGACCGCATCCGTCTTGGGGAGATGCAGGTTCAGCACCCCGTCTTTCAGCTCGGCGGAAATCTTCCCGGCATCGATGTTTTCACCCAGGGCGAAGCTGCGGTAGAAATCCCCGATTCCATATTCGCCGCAAAGGAAGTGGATGTTCTCGTGGCGCGGCGTAACTTCCCCGTGAATCCTCAGTTCCCGGTTCTCGAATTGAACGTCTAGATTTTCCGGGGAGACACCCGGCAGGTCTGCCTGGAGCACCAACTCCTCATCCGTCTCCCAAATGTCAATCCGCGGACTGTACGTGAGCCCCCCCTGAGTACGTTCGACAGTGGGGACGTTGCTTTCGTGCTTGGACAATTCGGTCGTCATGGTTCATTCTCCTTTCGGTCATCTGCACGCCGCAGAGTTCTTGTCATATTCCGCGAAATCCGGCCAATTTATCTCAATGACCCTGACGGGCCCGCGACCGAATCAGGGGCCCCTTTTTCTGGGCCTGGCCGGCATCCGCCACCAAATGTCTGTATTCAACTACACGACTATTCTGACTTGACTGTAATCCGGCGCGGTTTGGATTTTGCGCATTTCGGCAGCGCAATTGTGAGCACACCAAGCTGGAACTCGGCGGACACTTTGTCAGCCTCAACGTTGTTCGGTAGCTCAATCATGCGACTGAAACTGCCGTGTCCCCGTTCCTGCCGATGCCAGTTGCCACTCTCAAGCTCCAGTTGCTTTCGTTCGCCCTTGATGCTCAGCTGATTCTCGCCAGTGACATAAATCTCCAAGTCACTCAGCTCCAGTCCCGGCAGTTCCGCTTCCACATAGAGGTAGCCGTCATCCTCCCACAGGTTGAGTGCCGGATACATGGCCCGACCGAGCAACCGATTGGCTCCGTCCGGCCATCCCGCCCATCGATCAAACAGTCGATTCATTTCTTCGTGCAGCCGGTCCCATTCGGTCCGCACACCACCCAGAGACTGCCATCGAGTCAACATAGTTGCACCTCCTTCTTGATCACCACAACAGTTTCATGGACTTCTCGCTATCATCGACCTGGCCCCTGACAGGCCAGCATTTTGTTCGAAGGCTCTCCTATGCAACAGCCGTGCCAATTCTGGCAGGAATTGAACTGCGAGTTGTGCGGGAAGTTCCCTGCAATCGGACTCGGGCTGGCCACCAGCTGCAACACTGTGTGTACCACTTGTGGTCAACCTGTCGCGATCGTGTGGACAAATTGACCGGACAATTTTTCTTGCCGGCAGGTCGATGCGCCGGTGTGCGGTGACGCGTCGAAGGAGGACGTACGACAATGGTGAGAATGAATATTGACAAGTGATTCACGGATCTGCTTCGACCCCTCATACGGTAATGTGCTGCGCTGCTTCGACCGGGGCATTCGCTGATGGACGTGCGCTAATATGGAATGGAATTTGCCATCTCGCTGTTTATCCTCAGGTGTCAGGAACAAGGAGAACACGAGCGCAAGAGCTTGTGTTGCGGGCCATGACAGCGCACGCTCCTCACGAACACGATTACTATCGAATTCTGGATGTGAAGCGGGCGGCCAGGCCGTCGGAAATCACCGCCGCCTACCACTTGCTTGCTAGACGCTATCACCCCGACGTGGGGCCCCCTGACGCGGACGCGCTGGCCAGGTTCAAGTTGATTAATGAAGCTTATGAAGTGCTCTCCGATGCGCAACGGCGGCGGGAGTACGATCGACAGCAGCGTGCCGCCGGGCGAATTCCTGGCGTGTTTTCCGAGCACGTTTCCGGGACGAGGTCCGTACCAATGCCGGGCGGACAGCGGCCGTCGCACCCCGTTGGGCAACCGGTCTACCAAGTGACGGAACTGGAACTCCCGATCGCGCCTGAAGAAGCTCGTTTCGGTGGAAAATGTGACTTTGTATTGATCATCCCCCGCGTGTGCGAACGCTGTTCCGGTGGGCGGCCGATCGTCGGCGATCCGTGCCCGCGGTGCCGTGGTCGCGGTCTAATCGACCAGCGGCATCGGTTGAACATCCATCTCCCACCGGGTCTTCAAACGGGCTCTCTCATTCGCCTGACAGGGCACGGGCCCCCCCAACTTCACGAATCTTCCGAAGAGCTGTTTTTGCGCATCCTCGTCCGGCCCTGCTGGTAGCGGAAACTTGTCGCACCAAACGCCGCCGAACTGACTTCAGGCCGTTTCATGATGCGGGAGACAATTCTCCACGCGTGACGTGCTTGGCCCCGGGTCTCGTTGCTGGTAGTCTAGGAATGTTGTCGTAACCCACGCGGAACGGACTTCCGTCCGTTTCGGCAGATGGCGTTTGAGTTGAATCCTGGCGGACCAACGGGGTCTTGATGTTGAACTGTACCACACGAGCTTTGTCATGAGACGCAGCCTGATTTCGCTGGCAGCCGCTTTCCTTTCCATGGGGATTTCACTGGCGGTGGCGGTGGCCAGCCAACCCACCGTCTTGCAGGTCGGCGCGAGTGCCGTGGCTTTGGAGGCCGACGATGCAATGATCATCGCTGGTGGCATCGGGCCTCGTACGGTCACGGGCCAAGAGGGTGAGTTGCGTGCCACCGCGATCGTATTGGAGGACGCCGCGTCAACCAGAGTGGCGATCGTCAGCTGCGACGTACTGATGTTGACACGCGACCTGTTGGACGGCGTGGCCAGCGAGATCGAGCAAACATGTGGGATCCCCGCCGCGCACGTGCTGATTCACTCGACGCACACGCATCATGCGCCGAGCACCATGCGGGTTCACGGTTATGATCGCGACGAGACGTTTTGCCGCCGGGTGCAGCGGGGTATCGTGAAAGCGGTGGTGGATGCTGATGCGCGGCGAGCGCCGGGCACTTTCGCGTTCCAGCTGGGCCAAGAATCGACAGTTGGCCAGAACAGTCGCCTGTTGCTGTCGGACAACACGATCTACTGGGTTGGTTCGCACGACGATGCGGTGCGGCCAACCGGCCCTTTCGATCCCGACCTGCCCGTCTTTGCCTTTCGCAGCCCGGCTGGAAAATACTTGGCCGTGATATTCGGACACTCCACGCACACGATCGGCAGCCTGACCGGCAACTATCGTTCGCCGGCGTTTTATGGGATGGCCGCCCAGCGGATGGAACAGGAATTGGGGGGCACATTCTGCTTCCTGGAAGGTGCTTCCGGGTCGACCCATCGTCTCTCTGGCGAAGCCACCGAGGCGTCGCAGCGGATCGAAGTCGCGGTGCGGCAGGCACTTGCCGAGGCAGCGCCGCAGGCCAACACGAAACTTGCGTCCCTCAAGCGTCCCTTCACGTTCGAGGTGCGAAAGTTCGATGAGCAAGCGGAAGATCAAGCGGTGTCTTCTTACTGTCAAAAACGCATCGGAGCAGGCGCTGACGGCGTGATCGACGTGTTTCGCAAGATGCGGCGAGAGCTTGCTGACAAGCAGGGTCAGGAAAGGACGACGTGGATTCAAGTGATACGCATCGGGGACGTGGCCATCGTCGGCGTGCCGGCGGAGTTCTTCACCGTTTTGGGCGTCGAACTCAAACGCCGCTCGCCCTTCAAGCATACCGTCGTTGCCGAACTCTCCAACGACTGGATCGGCTACCTGCCTGATCGCGAGGCCCATCAGTTGGGTGGCTACCAGGTGTGGACCGGTTTTCACAGCTACGCTCAGCCCGGTACGGGTGAGCGCGTGGTGGACACCGCGACTGAGATGCTGCGGGAATTGGCATCCGCGGAGCACTAGTGCGTCGGGGCCAATCGGACCGAAGTGGCAACGCTGGCCCGCGCCCGTTTTGGCGGCTCAGCACCCCCAGCGCTAACATGAATAGGGACTAGGGTACGCCGGTCGTCAGGTGCTACTGCCAAAGTAGAACGGAATTCATTCCGTTGATGAAGCGCCCATCGTTTTCAATTTCCCCCGACGCAAAACAGGCCGAGCCAGTCCTCTCTTTACTCCACAGGCCGTCCGGCTGCCCGATTTTTACTCCGTTCGATGGACTGCAGAGCCAGGTACCGCTCGCCGAATTTGGCCATGTTGTCGAGTTCCTGATCGTACTGGTCGTAATGGCGCTCCTCATCCGCCACGAGGTCTTCGAACAGCTTCTTGGATGCGGAGTCGGCGTTCGCGCCACACTCATTAGCCCATTGATTGTACTGTCGAGCGCTCTCTTCTTCCATGCGGCGAGCCAATTGCAGCATCTTGTCAACTTCATGGATCGCCATGACTTCGTCCTTGGCGACCATTTTCACATCCCCTTTGAGGAACAGGATTCGTTCTGCCAACCGCTCGATGTGAAGCATTTCCTCGATCGCGGTTTGCTTAAACAGACCGGCCAGTAAGTCATAGCCTTGGTCGTCGCAATGGAAATGGAAGTACATATACTGGTGCACGGCCGACAACTCATCCGCCACGGCCTGATTGAGCAGTTCTACGCTTTGCTCGTGCATGGTATTCCTTTCAATTGAGTGTGAATGCAATGGGTCGATGTCTCGTGCGCGACACCCAAATACGGTTTCTATTCGACTCTGTTCCTTCGATATCACTGCCAGCCGCTTAGGCACTGCCGAGCGGGGCGCGAATTCCAGGAGCCCATAGGTTTCTCATCGGCAGACCGCAGTCCGTCTCGATGAAATATGCCTCCCGCTACTTACAGGTTACAGGCTGCGATTCTTATTGTGCGGCGTTGCTGAGAATATGTCCAGGCCCCGATACGTGACCCGTGTGGAGCGGTACGACACAATGTGGCGACTCACAAAGGGCTGGTGGGCTGAGACATTTGAATGATGTGGAGGGCCGCTCTTCCGCCGCAAGGAACGGACTGAGGCCCGTTCTTCATATTCTGAACCACACGGAATGCATCCAGATTGCGCTGCAGAAACAGGACCCCTTCTTCGCTGCTCTTGCAGAATGCCGAACGGCTGATGAAAAGGATCAGGAGGCCGAGTGTCCAACTGAGCTTGACAGGTTTGGCTGCCACTGTTAACTCAATGCGAACTGCGAATGGACCGACCCTGACGTGGGAGATTGGGTAATGTGGCGAGTTACGAAAGGCAAGATCTGGGGGCTGCTGGCCCTGTTCTTGGGTTTGTGTAGCATCAGCGGGTGTCTCGCCGATGGCGCCAGCTTCAGGCATCCCTTCGGAAAACCATCGTCGAGCAAGCAGGGTGTGCGATCCGTCAACTCGGTTGATGAATGGATCGAGCAACCCAGGCCCGGGTTATAAGAGCGCTTCGCGTTGCGCGAGCCCACGCGCCCGGCGCCCGTTGCGAGGTGGCACATGGCCGTACCACCGCGTTGGCAGTCCGGGCAGCACGCCGGACTTCGGTTAACCGAGAATGTGGCCGCTCAGGAGTCCTCGGAGGAAGCCGAAGAGCCCAATGGCGAACAGGACTGGCGGGTAGTAGAAGATGTACCCACATGCGAGCCCTGCGACGAACCACACCGCCGCGATGAGCATCATCAGCATGCCACCGGCCATGCCGTAGTCAAGCCCGCGTTTTTCGGGTCCGAAGAATCCTTTATAACGCGAAGATGTGTTCGTCGAAGTGAGCGATGATCCTGATTTCGTGTATTGTGTCAGCACCTCTGAATCGGAAAGACGTGGCAACGCTGTCTCCGCAGGCTCTAATGTAGCTCCGGTGCTCCAATCATCGTCCGTCAGCTCGTCAAAAAGAGAATCCGTCGATTTCGGCTCGGAGGGTGCAGCCGTGGGGGACGCTGGGTTCCTGGATACGGGGCTCCCAGACGCGGGAGCTGGCGACGTAGCCTCGCCGATCTGAATCACCGTCCCACAGGGACAGCGGATTTTCTTGCCGACCATGTGTTCCGGGACCACCCGTGTCTTCCTGCAACCGGGACAGGTCGACTGGATGGGCGACGACTGCGGACCGGGCAGCTCTTGAGAGGACGCGGTCTGGGGAATAGCCGGAATTGACACGAGCACCCCACATTTACATCGCGTCGTCTTGCCTGCCAACTCGTTGGGCGCCCTGTAGCGACCACGGCACTTGGGACATCGAAAAGAGATCGCCATACCTTGTCTCTCTTCAATCTACGTGACTAGAAAGTTCATTCGGCCCCGGGCCCCCCGGTGACAATTACGTGGCGGCACCAGCTTCACCGCCGGACTGGCCATGGACTTGGCCAGCAGCAGAGTCTGAGAACGGAGCGACCTGGCCCCTAGATACTATCCCGTAGGCAATTCAAAGTGAACCGTTTCCTGAGGCATTTTTCCTGGATTGGCCATCCGAGAGCATTTTGGTTACCGTTCACAGCCTCCGGCGGCAAAGGCTTACTCGAGTCTCACTGCGTAATCATGGAAGATCTGAGACAGCCACCCAGCAGCGCACGTGAAATCTACCGGCGGTGCACAGCGCCCGTTGGTCACTAGCTACTCCCGGTGGTAGACGATCAAGTCAGACGAATGGGGCTTGTCCAGGGTGATTGATAACTGGTCCATCAGTTCCGCGCCGGTGTGCCGCACGGTCGTATGAGTACGATCGGACGAGAGCACATAGACGGCTTCGGGAGTCAAGCCGCGCAGGCGGACGGATGCCGTTTCATAGGGACTTTCCTTGCGGCGGAATACGAGCAACATTCCTTCGTCGAGATCAGCGCGGTGATATTGACTGCCGCACCATTCCCGCCGCGGACGAAGGTAGCGGGCCTGATCGTCCGCGTTCCACATCCAGGGATAATCCTGCTCCAACGATTCGGGCGATGCGAAGTCACGCGGGCAGGGCAACAGCGGATACCAGGCGCCCACCAGCAAATGGCGAACTTGCCGATAACGATCGAGTAACGCCTTGCCTCGGGTGCCGTCGAAGTCGGGTGCGTCGGCGATCCAACCCAGGCAGAGTGATGAAGCCATGGTGGAGTGAAAGGAATAATCGTCAAGTTCCCGTAAATGGGCCACCACCGTGTTATTGGGCAAGAATTGACTGATGCCCCAAAGACTGGTCTGATCCACTTCGTTATCGAACCAGTAGTCTGTTTTTTGATGCATGTGCATGCGCATTACCGTGCCTAAGTCGATCCTGTTTCCACCGCTGGCACATTCCTCCATCAGCGCATCTGGCCAAGTGGTACGAATGCGATCCCAATAGGCATAGAGCCCCTCGATATACCGAATTTCACTTATACCCTGGCGATCGGGGGCGTCGTTATGCTGCCAGTAAGCCAGTGGATCCATGTTGAAATCCTGCCGGTAGATGCGAAAGCCAGGCAACTTCATGAACCCGCCCACGATCTGGAAGAAATGGTCCTGGACTTCCGGCAGTCCAAAGTTGGCCAACAGAGTCGGGTTGTTCTCGTCGCCAGTGCTCAGACACCAGTCCGGATGCTCGCGATGGAATTGGGTGCCACGCATAACTCGCTCCGGCTCGAACCACAGTCCATAGACCATGTTGTGGTCCTTGGCCGCTTGGGCCACGGGGGCCATGCCATGGGGATAGTTGTCCTGGCGGGGCGTCCAGTTCCCCGCACCGGCGGGCCAACCTCCTTCGAACCACCCCGCGTCGGTCAGCAGCGCGTCCAGACCGAGCGCAGAATAGGCCTGGATCAAAGAAATCTGATTGTCGGCAGTTGTCTCGTTGAGCCATCCACCTCCGCGGGTAAAACACGTGTTACAGAAAGAGAGAGGCAACGGCGTTTCCCCTTCCCGCCGCGCGCAATAGTGCTTGTATACCAACTGTCGGAAGACCGCATTGCCCTGGTCCGTGTCACCCGGCCAATACAGCATCACCATGCGCGGTGAACGAATCTGTTCGCGCTCGTGCAGTCGGAGGTGAGTGGCTTGCATACCGGCGCGCAGCATCACGCGGTTGCTCCCTTCGAGCAGTGACACCTGTGACTGCCACGTGCCTGACCATTCCAGGCCCATGATGACCGAACTTTTGTCCGATTCGATCTTCCAGAAAGGAACATGCTGCTGGCTGCTGCGACCCTGACCTGAGCTGAGTGTGATCGGCTTGCCGCCTGGCGTGAGTGATTGGACACGGGGATAAAAGTGAGCGGGATTCGGTCCGCCGCCGCAAATCCAATGGACGCGCACGTTCCCCGGGTGAGTATATGCCTGATTCGTGCCGAGATCAGCCACCTGAATATCTTCCAGGAGACAACTGTCTTGCTGTCCTTTGTTCTCGAAATGGAGCACCCAATCGACCGCCGGGAAATCGTGGTATCGCACGGCCTCCCAGCGGACGAGCAACTGATCGGGCGAAGTCCATATCGTGACGATGCGCGTGCGGTCGTCGTCCAATCTTGTTTCCTCCCGCGTCACCGGCCATTGGAGCAATATCTCGTCACTGGGGTGACCGTCGTAGCGAAAAGAAAATGGCAGCGGTTTCCGGTCATCTTCACTGCTCACTTGCATCTGATCGAGCCGCAGTGTGCGCCCGTCCTGCAGCACCAGCTCGGCGTCACACCAGTCGGCGTGGTCGCAAGCTTGTCCGTCGTGGCCCGCGTCGACCGATAGATCCAGCGTCGTCGCACCTTCCACCGGAATATCGATCCGTACGGCCCCATCGGTGCTGCGGAGAAGGGGCGATTCAAATACTCGCCTGTCACCCACTTGGACCGCGAAGCGAACCGAGCCGACACCGTCCTGGGTACGGACATTGTTATCCACACCGACCCAGGCCCGAAATCTGTCAATCGGACCAGGCGACGTGATGCGAAGATGACTAAACGAATGAGCGCCCAGACCATGTTCAAACGAGCGCTCACCCAGTTGCAGCCGTGAAAGAATGCAGGAACGGTTCAGCTGGAGTGGCTCGAAGTCGTTACGCAGGATCTCCATCTGCCCGTTAGCGACGATATCCTGTGTGGGCTGGGGGAGCGCCAGTTTCCGATCCAACCATTGGGCGGCCGCGCCACTTTGCGGTTGAGCAGTCTGGTTTGCTTCAGCACAGCAGGCGGTTTGAGCCACGATCGACAAAACGCCTAGGAGAAAAGAGACGTTCAGTAGTTGCCGTACGATCATGTTCACTCCCTTTCTGCACGGTGTCGCAATATTTCCCGTAGCTGAGCCCGCCCAGGGCTCAGCGGAAGCTGGTAATGCTTCCCGTAGCTGAGCCCGCCCAGGGCTCAGCCGAAGCTGGTAATGTTTCCCGTAGCTGAGCCCGCCCAGGGCTCAGCGGAAGCTGGTAATGCTTCCCGTAGCTGAGCCCGCCCAGGGCTCAGCCGAAGCTGGTAATGCTTCCCGTAGCTGAGCCCGCCCAGGGCTCAGCCGAAGCTGGTAATGCTTCCCGTAGCTGAGCCCGCCGAGGGCTCAGCGGAAGCTGGTAATGTTTCCCGTAGCTGAGCCCGCCCAGGGCTCAGCGGAAGCTGGTAATGCTTCCGACTGCCGCGTAGCTGGGGCAGCCCGCCGAGGGCTCAGCCGAAGCTGGTAATGCTTCCCGTAGCTGAGCCCGCCCAGGGCTCAGCGGAAGCTGGCTAATGCTTCCCGTAGCTGAGCCCGCCCAGGGCTCAGCAGCTGCACATAACGTTTCACGACTGCCTCTGAAGCCTGGCGGCTTCACTACGCACAGTCACGCCGCGATTCTGGCAACCGTTCACGGAGTTCCGAACGTGCAGACGCTCGGCCACTGACCACTCACAATCCTAATCCCCTCCGCCTCACTCGCAGACAACTCCACACAACTCAGCACGAACTCGGACCACCTGCGAAAAAGATTATGAGTAAGATTATGATTATGATTAAGAACAACCGTGAACGGTTGCCTATTCTGATGGTTGGCCCAGGAGGATGTCCAGCATCGGCTTGTCTGGTGTCTGTCGTTCTGCCGGTCCAAACGACTGCCGGTCGGGAGTCATGATCGTGAGTGTTTCGTTATACGACCAATAAGCCCACCCGATCCCATACTCTTCGAACGATTCCTTCACATCGCGAATGTATTGATATCTGTCTCTCGGCTCGATTGTGCGCTGATAACAGCCAAACTCCGCACACCAGATCTTCAGGCCACCGCCATGACGCGCGTTCCAGTCGGACAGGAGTCTGACTCTGGCCGCAATTTTTTCGCGATTCCAGCAGGCGTTGCCGTATTCTCGGAGCAGGCCGTCAGCGGCACCACGCCACTCAGGCGGGGTGGCCGGGATCCGTTCGAGAATCGCTGGCAAGCGTGCGGCCATGATCTCGGGCGAGCAGGGATAGGGAACGGAGCCGAGGTGCGACCAGAGCTTGGGAGTCAACCACTCGGCACCCTGCAGGGTCAAGACGAATGGATCGTAATAGGTGAAGCTGTACGCCACATTCTCGTCGTCAACTGGCTGTGTCGTGATCAGCCCCTCGATCTTTCCGACCTGGTCTCCTGCCAGGATCAACGTGTGTTGTGGCATCGCCGTGCGTGCGACCCGCCACATGCGCGGCTGCAACTCGTTCCAATCGAGTGTGTTGCCACCCGGCTCGGTCATGAGTTGCAGGACCAGTTGCTGTGGGGCCCCAACTCGTTGCGAGAAACCGCCCTGTCTCGTCCAGGAAACCTAGAAATCGCGAGAATTCCTGCTCGTCGCTCAAAATCTTCTTCTTGAACTCCCATTCGGGATGAATGCAGACCACGATTGGCAGGCCCTCGTTCACGACGAGATCGATCATCTCTTTCAAATACCACTGCTTGGACGTGTCCAGGTGACTGCCGTCCAGCAGCGGCTCGGGATTGACCAACACCTTGACGGAGTCGAACCGCATCGATTTTATCAGTTGGATATCCTGCCGCGTGAATCGCATGATCGGTTCCGGTGGGATACAGCGGAATTGCCGATCGATGGAGATTCCACGTTTGAGGTCGAGTGTCAATTTGGCCGGCGGGGGCGTGCGATTTTCGCTCGTACTCCCGTCATCGGCACTCACGACTACAGCCAAAAGGAGTGGCAGTAAGCCGGTAATCGCAATCTTCACGCGGTGCTCTTTCACGGATGATGCTCGTGGCGACAGTTGCTCGGGTCCATTCGAAGGTGGTCGGCACATTCTACCAAAACCGTGAGCATCAGAAGATACCGGGTGGCACAGTAGGTGAAGCGGATATTGCGAGCGTTGTGCGAAGGCTGGGGACCGCTTATCGGCCCACTTGCACCGAGGAAGGTCAGGCCGGAGTGTTTTGCGGGGATGCAGGTAGGAAACGGTGTTTCCATATCGATCCTCACCGCGCTGAATTTGGCCACCACGGGAGAATTGAGTATACTTGCTGAGTAGCGGCTGTTGCCTGCCATTTGGTCCCCAGACCGACGTTGAAAGCCTATTGCCATGACTCCGGAAACGAATCTGCACGGGAAACTGGGTTATCGGGAATATGTCTGTTTTCCGGAGGATGGACGACGGCACGAGATCATTGATGGAGAACACGTCGTGAATCCGGCTCCCGATATCTACCACCAGACGCTGTCCCGCAGAATCCAATTTCAACTCTACACACAGATTGAACTGCGCGGATTAGGACAAGTATTCAACGCTCCGACCGACCTTCAGTTGTCCGATTCGGACATCGTTCAACCCGATCTGATCATTGTGCTGAGTCGCGTTCGAAACATTATCACTCCCAAGAAGATCAAAGGGAACGCCGGATCTGGTTGTGGAGATTCTTTCCAAGTCGTCGGTCGGCAATGATCGTGTCTTGAAGAAGGAACTGTATCGACGATCGGCGGTACCGGAGTACTGGATCGTCGATCCGGACGATCACGCTGTCGAACAGTACGTACTGCGTGATGACGCGTACGAGCTAGTTGGGGCTCAAACCGCTGTCATATCCCTCCAGGTGCTCGACGGAGTCCGCGTCGACTTGTCCCAAGTCTGGTAACTCGCCCAGTGCTGAGGGTTGGTGCCATTTTCTGAGCGAGCGTCCAACACTTGGCCAAGCACAATGAATAGGGGTGTGCCACTGGCTGAGCGAGCGTCCAACACTTGGCCAAGCACAATAAACACTGACCGCGAGCGGAGCCAGTGCCGAAGCAAACCCCGCTCACCACTTCCCAGGGGTGCAGGAAGTGGAACGTGGAGACACGCTTCACCACTCACATCCGCTCGCGGTTGACGATTTGTGGAGGTGGCGACGATTGTTCCGCTCGCTCTGGAAAGTGCCACCCTGATGCGAGTGCCGAAGCAAGCCCCCGCTGATTCACCGTTCGCTTCATCTAATCTTTGTCGGGTACCGGTGTGATTTCCCAGGCCCAGGCAGTACGGGGCGGCAAGTCAACTTGCCGCTCGAAAGATGCGGGGCCGACGGTCGTGTTCCTCCGGCCCGTCGCACGTGATACGAGTAGTTTGCACCCGCGGCGCGGTCAGGCCGCTCTCTGAGGCATCAAACGACCACTGCGTTTGCACCGGCTTGTCCGCCACGTTGGCAATGATAACAACGACCGAGTCTTCACGCGGCAACCGCCAACAACCAGTCAGCACGCCATCGGTTTCCACCCACCATTGATCGGCCCATTGCCAATCAGCTCGCACCCTGGGAATGTCCCCTTTCAGCTTAGGGGGACGCAGCATTTCGCCCGCATGGAAGTAGCGGCGCAGTTGCCAGCGCAGTCGCACGATCTGACGCAGGAACGGAGCGTTGTCAGGCTGATCGACCACATTTGGACTGATCCAACCGATCTGCTCGCCGTAGACCAGTTGTTGAGCGGACTTCATGCGCAGTGCCAGGTCCTGAGTGTCGCCACCGCGATAGCGCGGCCAAACATCTGAATCGCTCCACCATAGATGGCTGGAAAAGCAGGCACCTGCCCGTCGTATTGCCAGTGCCAGGTCAGGTAGCCATCGAACCATTTCAGGAACGGTTCCGCATTACATTCGGTGGTCAGCATGCGGTCCGGTTTCATACTGCGCGCATCCGTTGGAGCATCTGCCAGTAACCTTCGTTCCACCAATGCCCACCGCCCAGCAAGTGGCCATGTGTCGCGTCCATGCAAGTTACGGGCGGGGCGGCGGCAATCTGATCGATGTACACGCCATCGACATCGTACTCGTTAAGCAGTTTCGCCACGACTCCGTTTATCTCATCCTGCCATGTGGCTGTACCGGGACACATGACCGCCAGACGAACCGGGCTGCCGTCGCTCTCCTTGCTCCCATATGCCTCCGTGTAAGGTTCGCCATTCTCGTCCTTTGTGGCGGCGGGGAGTGCCCGCTGGGTGAACTCGCTATCTTCAGTCCCTTTGTCTCGCGTATCCCACAGTCGCCCGTTGATGTAAGGCATGACATGCACATTCGATTCGTGCAGCTTACGTACTCCCTCGGCAAAATCATCAGCCGGTGGAAAATAGTGCGGATAGTCGTTGTCAAACGGTATCTTGTGCCAGCTGTACCAGTGGAAACCGACCGGTACTCCGAGGTACTCCGCAAAGCGTTTCACCTGATCTGCACATGTAGCGGCTGTGCCGCCCGTTTGTGCCCAGACGCACAATTCACGCATCCAAGCGGGAGTATCTTCGCGACCTTCATTGCCGAGTTGTGGGTACCAGCGTGCATGCTGTCGCGACCCAGTCACGATAGATCACCGCCGCGTCATACCAATCGCCTGAAAAAACCTGCCAGACGGCTTCGCCATTGAGCTGGAACGAGTTGCCGGGTTTGCCCATGTCGGGAACGGGAGTATCCGCTGCCAGCACCAGTGTCGGTGACGGTTGAAGAGATTTGGCGGACAGCTCCTTGGTGCCTCCCATGGGATCGTGAATAGCCCAGTAGAACCCACGATGCGATGGGCGGTCGTAAGCGGCCATGAACTGCATGGACGTCCAACCGCTGGGATACATTCCTCGAAAAGAGAACGCACGCTGCCAGACGCCACGCTGCTCCTCACCCGGACCACGCGGAATAAGAAGCACGGGGTCCTCGCCGGGCGCGGACACCGCGACTTGCGGAAAGACGACATGCCAAAGGCTCCAAGGCTCACTCTGCCCGGCGACATTCAGCTGCCACCGTACCGCGTTGCTGGCCGGATCGGCCTGGGCCTGGGCCGTCACGGTAAGTGCTCCGAACGCCACGTTTTCAGGGTGCTGCCAGCGGAGCAACAGTGTTCCAGGTGTCGTGTCTTCGACCGATACTTGCTGCCAGCCGCGGTCCGCAGTCACCCTCTCCAGTTCCTTCGTTTCAGCGTTGCGCAGTGTGAGACGGAACAGTGGCAGAGGAGACGCGGCAAGGTGCTCGTGATTTGTACCGGCATCGAACAAGACTCGCCAATTGCAGGCCACCGTTACGACACTCAACCGCCAGTCGTAACTCACCAGCCTCCAACAGGTGCCAGTCGCTGGGCAACGTCCCTTGCAGAGCGCCAGGCACTGATTCAAGTCGTCCGGCGGCTTCCATGTCGAGTTGCCACGGCGACGTTCCAGCACTGCGTCGCGCGATCCGACGCCGTAAGCTGCATCGGCTTTTGCCGAGCCTGTTTCGATCGCCTCGTGGACGCCTCGCGTGGTGAGGGTCGCAGGCAACTCGATCGGTAGTCGTTGCTGCCATGACTGGATCGCCAGTGGCGGATCTTCCGCGGTGCCGATCCAGAGCCACCCGGAATAGCGGCGCAGCGTGTCGTCCCAAGGTTGCCAGGATCGGTCACCTTCCGCGTGGAGATAAGTGCCGTATTGGCCACGCCCATCATGAACCAGCACACTGCCACAACCAAACATGCCGATCGCGTTCTTGTCGTCGAGCAATGCAGCCCAGTCCGCATTGCGGTGCGACCTGCCGTCCGCGACCAGTTCCCCACCTCCCGCAGGTCCGGCGCCGGCCCAGTTCATGAAGTCGCGACCCGGAAAAATCAGCTCGAGAAAGTGTACTTCGTTCCACCGATACGATGACTGTTGAGTAATGGTAGCGGTCACATAGGCTACGGGAGAATCGTGAAAGTAATACCAGTCGTAAACGGCCCGGGGCTGTGAGGGAGGTTGCGTGCCGTCTTCGCGTTTGTACGCCGCTTCCACACGCACGACTGTACACAGAGGACCGTCGCTCACCACGGACACCTTGGCCTGTTTATCGTTGCGCAAGAGGAAACCGCCCAGCTTCTCATGGTGCAAACGATCGTTCCAGCGAAACTCACTGAAGACTTTCTGCGACTTGTCGAACTGAATTCTGCAGGGCAAACCAGCCATCTGCAGCGGATCGTAGTCAATCGTGCAGTCGGATGTCTTGATCTTTCCTGCAGCTGGCGTCGCGCTTGCGGATTCCGCTGCATCAAATGCCAGGCGAATCGTGTTTCCAGATCCCGGTGGCAGCTTGAGTAGCAATATTCTGCGCGTGGCAGGTGCTGATGAAGACGAGACTGTCCGGATCAGTCAAGGACACAGGAACAAACTGGGCTGGTACCGGCGTATTATCTGACTCACGATATGCCTGAACTTCGCAGCAAGCGTTGCGGGTCGACATCTCCTCGTTGCACGGCGGAAGTGAAATCGACACGTACGATGGCCAACTCGCCACGAGGCGCCTGATCCAGTAGTAGAAGCACTTCCTCGCGCAGAGCCGACTGGCCATCGATAGGACCGACGCAAAAGGAATCAACGCCCACTCGTAGCTGAAGCCGCCAGGCTTCAGATGAGTCGTAGCTGAAGCCGCCAGGCTCAGAGGATTCGTAGCTGAAGCCCCAGCTTCAGACGGGCGTAAGCTGCAGCTGAACTCTGGCGAGTCCAGCTACGGCGAGTCCAGCTACGGCGAGTCCAGCTACGGCGAGTCCAGCTACGGCAGCGTTCGTTGCACGACCGATTTGCTACAACGTAAAGAAGGCTCTGATGCGTTCATGGCGGGAGCTCCACGAGTCGAGGGATGCGAGAGCGTGTGCGCAGTTGGAGACGAAGCGCATTATATCAGAGCGGCCAAACACAGTTGTATCCGCATGGCGCGGAAAATCGCACGGCACAAGTGCCATGACAGCCTTCTCCAACTCTGACGCTGTCAACGTCCCATTCCGCTGTTCCCACGTTTGATTTGGATTGTCATGGCAAAATGAGAAGGCCGATTCCCGTGAACCTTTCGCCCGATTCTGTTCTCTACTACGTCAGTGGATCACGGGCTGGATATCGTCAGTGTGACTTGGGGACTCGGACAATGGCAGCTTTACCATTGAATTCGACAGCGATTCAAAGAGGTAATCAAGGGTCGTCGTGTGCGAGCCCCGAAAGCCGATATCCGCTCCTTGCCCCATGTTGACATGCGATCGCCAGAGTCGGGAACCACTCACCCCCCGTTGTCACTGGCGACAGCGGGTGTTTTTGTTGGACGCTGGAGCCAGATGGCGTGGCAGTTGCCTGCAAAGCAGCTTGAAGTGGGTTCGATTCCCACCGGCGTCTCTTAGAAGCAAGCCGTCAATGTGCACTTCCAGCGGCACAGGCAGCCTCCGCGTGCGGATTGGTTGTCTGTGTTCCGGACATGGGGTCTGAACGAGCATATTGGCGTCGGTTAGCTCAGTGGGTTGAGCACCAGAATTGAGATCTGGGAGTCACGGGTTCGAATCCCGTACCGAAGACGTCGGCTGTTAACCGACGGAAGAAAGTCCGCCATAGGACATTCTCCACAACTGGCCCAAGGGAGGTGGACGTGTGTACGATCGGCTGCGGTCAGGTTCGCCCTTGCCTGCGTCATCGCTTCAGTTCGTTGGTGAAGATCAACGAGCCGAGCGACGAGTATGGGGTAAGACGATCAGCCGCGGCAGCACCGAGCGGCGCCATGCAGTGCGTCGATACCGCTGTGGCAAACCGTTGGCAACCCAGGCAGTAATGGCTCGGGGACGAGTGGGGGCAACGCCGTCACTCAGACCCGGATCTCAGTTGCCTTGTGCCGACGAGCAAGCGATGGCTCAAGCAGCACTCCGCGCTGCGAGTGTGTGATCAGCACATGTTCCACTTCCCAACGGCCGTAGCTGAAGCCGCCGAGGCTTCAGCAGAATTGCCATACGTAGACCACTTCCCTGAGCCCTGGCGGGCTCAGCTACGTAGCTGAAGCCGCCGAGGCTTCAGCAGAATTGCCATACGCAGACCACTTCCTCTGAGCCCTGGCGGGCTCAGCTACGTAGCTGAAGCCGCCGAGGCTTCAGCAGAATTGCCATTCGCATGACCACTTCCTCTGAGCCCTGGCGGGCTCAGCTACGTAGCTGAAGCCGCCGAGGCTTCAGCAGAATTGCCATACGCAGACCACTTCCCTGAGCCCTGGCGGGCTCAGCTACGTAGCTGAAGCCGCCGAGGCTTCAGCAGAATTGCCATACGCAGACCACTTCCTCTGAGCCCTGGCGGGCTCAGCTACGGATACAAAGGAGCCTATCATGTTCTTCTTCCGACGAATCAAGGTGCGCAAGCACGAGGTGGGTCTGTACTTTCGTGACGATGAGTTTCAACGTCTGCTGGCCCCGGGCCGCCACTGGCTGTTCGACCCACTGGGCAATGTCCGCGTGGACATCGCTTCTCTGCGCGACGCGTGGCTGATGCACCAACAGCTCGATATGATCGTGAAGGCAGGTGTGTTGGGCGACCGAGCGGTCGTGTTGGACTTGAAGGACCATCAGCGAGGTCTGGTCTGGATTGAAGGCCGTTTTGCCCACATCTTGCCGCCGGGGCTGTATGCCTACTGGACGGGCGTGAAGGACGTACGTGTCGAGCTTGTCGATGCACGCAACGTGCGACTGGAGCGGGATGACCTGCAAGTCATTACTCGCAGTCAGGCGGCCCGCGGACTGCTGGACATTTGCACGGTCGGCCGCAACTGCGCGGGCGTGTTGTTTATCGATGGTCGATACGTGGAGACATTGAAACCGGGTCTCTACGCTTTCTGGAAGGACGCGGCAGAGACGAAGCTGGTTGAGATCAACTTGCGTGAGAGCATGCTGGACGTCGGCGGTCAAGAGATCATGACTGCCGACAAGGTCACGCTGCGGCATGAACGCCATTGTGACCTACCGGATCGTCGATCCGCGGCAGGCGGTCAGTGCGACGGACGATTTCTGCCAGGCGTTGTACCGTGAAACTCAGCTGGCTCTGCGGGCCGTAGTCGGCGTACGCGAGTTGGATACGTTTCTGGCCGACAAGGATGCGGTCGTACAGGATGTGGAGCAAGCTGTACGCAGCCGGGCAGGGCAACTGGGTCTGGAAGTTGTGGCGGTCGGTATCCGGGACGTGATCCTGCCGGGTGACATGAAGGACCTGATGAACAAGGTCACGGAAGCCAAGAAGGCGGCCGAAGCCAACTTGATCGCTCGCCGTGAGGAAACGGCAGCCATGCGCAGCCAGGCCAACACGGCCAAGCTGCTGACCGAGAACCCGACGCTGATGCGACTGCGGGAACTGGAAGTCCTGGAGAGAATCGCCACAGCGGGCAAGCTGAACATCGTGTTGGGCGAAAAGGGATTGGCCGAGCGAGTGATTAACTTGCTGTAACCTCAACGCCTCTGGCTCGTACTGTCGAGCCAGAGGCGTTTTTGTTTAACCGCTACGGCCGACAGGCCTGCGCGTGGGGGTACACGGTTTCCGGATGCATCGCCGGCTGGCAGCTGGTGGTTGGGGCGAGTACTGTTGGGAAGCGGGGGCATCGAGTCCTTACGCCTCCTTCCAGGCCGCAGCCCTAGCGGGCAAGCGGCTAAACGGGTCGGCCGAAGGCCTGCGGTGGGGCACTATCGCATCTCTTGCAGGTCGACAACCTCTCCGTCACTCATCCTGAACAATCGCAGGAACTGCTCTGGCTTAAGATCTCCACGCAGTTCGAGCACGCTGCCATCGGCAAGAGCAGCCAGGAATTTTCCATCGGGGCCGATCTGCAAACCGCTGCTGGGGTTTGCGGGATCAAAGACGTAGTCATCCGGTGCCGTCCAAGGTACAGCCAGCTCCGGTTTGACTTCCACCAGCACGACGGTATTGCTTGTGCCATCGGTGATGTTGGAAAACAGCGTTGCCTTCGTGCCGCCGAAGGCAGTATCTTCCCCCACGGGAGCCAGGAACGTCGTGTAACCAGGCTTGATGTCGCCACGCGATAGATCGCCAAAGGTGCGGGCCCTGTAAATGTCCGGCATCTTCTCCAGCAGCGTTTTGTTATGCGGACTGTCCCACGCTTCGTCCAGGTGAAACTCCTTGTAAAGCTGAACGTTTTCCACGAACGGCAGGATGTATACTCGCCAGCTCAGTTTGCTGTGCCCTTCCGCATCGCGGACCTTGTCGCCGGGTGGTAACGACTTGTAAACATCGTAGTAGTTGTGCATGCCAAGCAGAATCTGCTTGAAGCTGTTGCGATTCCCTTGTCGCCCCATTGTTTGCTGAATCGCCTGTGTGGCCTCGGTGAGCAGTTGAAGATTCTTGCCGATGAGTTCGAATCCATCCAGTTGAACCGTAACCTGGTTCTGCAGTACCTGGGGCTTGACGTCTCTCAGTAAGTTCTTGACCAGCTCGGAATTCTTCTGCTTCAGTGCGTCAGGCAGAGCGTCGTAAATACTCGGTAGCATTTGAGGCAGATAGTCGGCTAACTTGTGCGCTGCATCTTCCGATGCAGACTGAATGATCAGCTCGCCGCGAAGCTTGGCTGGGTCGAGGCCCAGCGAGGCCCAGCGGATCCCGTCGGTCAGCACGTTGCTCGGTCCGCCACCTAGTTGGCTGGGCAACTGCGGCATCAATTCCTGAATCGTTTTACGTACGTAGTCGGGTGGTAGCAGCAGTAGCTGAAGCGGATAGTCGTCAACTGCTTCAAATGCGTCGGCCAAGTCTTCACGCGGAGTTGGCGGTGACGTGTCGAGCAGCTTCGCGGCATCCGCTTCGTGCATAGGCGTCACCACCACGTATTGGCCGCGCTCGCAGCATTGTGCGGGATTCGCCAGGTTGAGACGCTGCGTCAGCGACTCGGGACTGACCGCGGGCGACTTTTTCACGAAGGCAAAGGCAGGCCATTGGGATTTGGAGAGGGGAATACCGACGGTGGCGTAGATGGTTTGCCCGGCAGTCGTCGCCCGCAGCCACTCCAGGCTCTGACCGGGCTGAGTTGTCCATCGTTGATAGGCCTGCTGGGCTTCCGGGGACATTGACTTCAGATTCTCTGTCAGGTCGGGCAGCCCGATCCGCTGCGGATCCAGCTTCATGACCAGAACGGTTGTCTCGCTGACAAAAGGTTGCACGATCGCCGCATCGTCCGAGGCCGTCGACGTCTCGTCGCCTTCGATGCGAGATTCAAGGCTCGCAAGAAGAGTCATGAAGCAAACGCACGCGAGAGCAAGCAGTCTGCAATGTGAGAATCGGCAGCGGTATATGGTCCTTTTCATGGCATACTCCAGATTCAGTTATTTCGATGAGGAATCACTAACTTCCGCTATCGTAGCTGAAGCCGCCCAGGCTTCAGCCGCATCGCCATGCGTATGCCACTTCCGCTATCGTAGCTGAAGCCGCCGAGGCTTCAGCCGCATCGCCATGCGTAATGCCACTTCCGCTGAGCCCTGGCGGGCTCAGCTAGCGTCACCGCATCGCCATGCGTAATCCACTTCCGCTGAGCCCTGGCGGGCTCAGCTACGTCACCGCATCGCCATGCGTATCCACTTCCGCTGAGCCCTGGCGGGCTCAGCTACGTCACCCTGGCGGGCTCAGCTACGCAGATCACGGTGTCTGCGGTTTGGCAAAACGCAGGACCAGCCGATAACGCAAACCCGGCAGTTGGTGACCATTCAGGACCGCGTAATCACCGTGAAATTCATAGTCGAGTGGCTTGCCCGTGAACGGTTCCATCGCCGCGGGCACGGGAAGTTCATCGAGTGTGGCGGGAAGCTTGTCCTTCGTGATCAGCACCGTACATGCGAATGGCTTCCACGGTCTGGACCAAGGCAATCACCTGTTGAGTACGGGCTTTGGCCGATTGGGCCGCCGACATCGCTGGCAGGAGTAGGTCGGTTGGCGTCGCAGCACCAGCCAGCCAAAGCCGCATCGGATCTCAGAGCTTCGTCGATATTTCGTGGGATTGCCGCTCGCATTCTGCTGCCAGAAGGGAAGGTACGTCCACTTGAAATATTCATCGCGAGCCTGTTCGTAATACCGCACGACGGCCAAGGCCACAGTCTGGGTGATCGGGAAGGCCTCCACCTGTTCACGCGGCATTTCGCACCGCTGGATCAAGTACCGCTTTGCGCCCGGATACGCCGCGGCGATGAATGCCACGACTGTCGCACGAGTCGTTTCAGGGTCTTTCCCTGCCCGCGGCAACCCGAATTCCGAGGCGAGCGAGCCCAACTGGGGAATCAAGCGATCCACAAAGTCGCACCAGTATCCGGCCGGTCGAGGCGTGTCGTCCACCTCTCGCAGTACTTTGATTTGCTCGTAGAAGAAACTGCCGTTCGAACGCATTCGCTCGCTGCATGCTGATCAACGGCCGGGGAAGCGAGGCGAAGGCCCAATAGAGGTTCGGAGTTTCCGGATGTTGCACCAGCTGGAGCGCATCGGGCCAGGCAATACCTGCACAAGCCGCTCCCACTAAGTTGGACACCAGGAATTCGTCCTCTCCCAGATGCCATGCCATGGCGTACTGTTGACCCAGTATCGCGATCGCATCGTCGATCTGACCTTCCGCGATGGCCACCTTACAGCGCAGACTCTGAGTGCGAGCCAGTTCTCGCATGCTCTGGATTTCAGGGAGCAGATACGCAATCGGGTTCTGTACATCACGGATCTGCCGATCCAAATCCATGATTCGCCGCCGAGTTGCTTCTCGCAGAAACTGCGGCTGAAAGGACGTGAGCTGAAGGTACTGCTTTCACTTCGTCCAGGGGCAGTTCCTGCGGCGTCATGAAATCACCACACCCCAGGCGCAACTTGTTTGTCGTCCTTGCCCTCCCGGCGAGCCCGCTCCCAAGCTTCTTTCGCTGAACTCGCTCAGCTTGTCCCGCGCGGCATTCTGTTCCAGGAACCCCATGGCCTTCAGGTAGTAGATGGCCGCATTGCCGTCGACCATGTCGAAATCGTCGGGAATCAGCCGGTACCTGAGCGCCGGGCGTGGTTCTGCTTGGGGATACAGCGTCATTTCCATCGTATGGACGCTGATGCCGCTCTGCTCATCCCTTTCCACCAGCCAACCTCCCTCACTGGTTGGCTCGTCGGCCGTGGCGGCCATGTTCGCCATCACGTAGAGCGGCATCACGGCTACGACATAGATCAATAGTCGACAGTACGGTTTCATAAACGTTCTCCGGAATGTAGGACGGGATCCTACGGGCGTCCCTGCTCGCTCCTGGAATTCTGAGCTACTTTAGTCGCGGCCACCAGCCGCGTTACGCCTTACAGCGTAAAGCCAGCGTCACCGCGCAGCAGTTCCCTCAGTAGCGTTTCACGCGTGACCGGTGGAGTCGGCGTGCTGTCATCGTCCGCTCGTGGCAGGGTGACCGCATCGGACTGCGAGACAGTCGGTTTAGACATTGACAATACGTCTTTCTCTTTGTTTTCATCACGCACCAATCCAGAGAGCGGACGTAGAAACGAACCAGCTCGCAACGTCGGATTGTGACGTCCATATCCCGGACTGTCGCCTGCATCCAGGTCAAGTATTCCGGCGGACGCAAGTGAGTAGGAATCTGTGCGGGGGATTGCCTTCTCGATGGCAGGAATAACCACGTCCGCTTCATTGTGTTGACCGGCGGCATCTGGACCGGCAGCCGCATCCGTGGTTGTTACACGACCAGGCTCCTGTGCCAATTGACTTGCCTGCTGGTTCGGAGAGGCTTGCGGTGCGGAGCGGCCAACGAGCAGGAACATGACAATGGCTCCGGCAACGGCGCCACAGATCCACGAGCCAGCCAGGGCACTATAGGAACGATAGCGATGCGGTGGCACCGAGTGGAAATGCTGGCCGTCTCACGACAAACCCCGTTTCAACGGTAGTCGATGATGTTTCTATCGGCAGCGGGCCTTCACGTGCCAACCGCTCGATGGCTGCCAGATCAAGATGCGGCGCGCGCGGCCGGACCCTTTTCAATTGCCGCTCGATTTCGTCGAGTCGATCCTGTGGCAGATTGAAAGTCGCGTCATCTTGGAAGTCGTCAGGCAATTCGTGTGATTCGTTCATCGGTTCATCTCGACTTGTCCAGCTTTCCGTTCATCATGGCGCCCAGCAACGTCAGAGCCCGTTGATATCGCCTGTGCACGGCGCTGGAGGATCGTTGCACTAGTTCGGCAATCTGCTCAAAAGTCAATTCGCCCCAGATCCGCGCGACAATGATCTCTCGTTCCAATGGCGGCAGTTCTGCGAGCATGGGTGCCAGTTCGTGGGAATCAAACAGAATGTCCTCGTCCTGCACGAACCAAGATTCAAGGTCTTCGCCCGCCTGGCGGTGATGCTTCGCTCGCCGCTGTTCTGCGCGAGCCAGGTTCATCGCTCGGCGGCGTACGGTTTTGAACAACCAGGCCACCGGATGGTCGGGCGCGGTCGACAGCCGCAACAGTTCGATCAACGCCTCCTGCAGAGCGTCTTCGGGAGCACGGCACCACTGGCGAGCATAGAGAGTGAGCGCGGCGCCATGGGCGTCAAGTAGCTCTCTCAGTTGCTGGGAATCCAATGATGCCACGTCCTAATCGCCGTCTCGTGCGCCCCGTGAATCGGACAATCCGCCACCTCCTTATCCTACCCGAACCATCCCACCGCCGGCGACTAATGGGCTCTGGCTGGTTATATGTCACCGGTCGGTCGAGGATTTCCCGGTCATTCTGCACAGATTTTGCGCCGGCCTGCGCGTGGGGGTACACGGGTCCCAGATGATCGCCGGTTGGCAGCTGGTGGTTGTGGCGAGTACCGTTGGGAAGCGGGGCATCGAGTGCTAACGCCTCCTTCGAGCGCGCAGCCCTAGCGGGCATGGCGGTTAAACGGTCGGGACGTGTGTTCGCTCGGATTGAACCGAGACTCAATTCGTGGGTAGACTGTATCTACACCAGGAGGAACCACACATGATGATATCCACGGCTTGTGCATCGCTCTTGATGCTTGTTTCGGTTGGGCAGACTGACGTGGCATCCACACAGTCAGGGGCACCAAAGGGGCTCAAGGGGGAGCAGTCGTTGCCGTCCCGCTACGAGTTCGTCGTGCAGGATGTGCTCAAATACACCCAGCCAAAAAGCGGGTTTTGGGTCGATCTGGGGGCTGGCCAGGGGCAGTTGACGATTCCGCTGGTCGAAGCGACCGGTAATCCGGTGATCATGATCGACCCGGACGCGGAAGCGATGACCAAGGGATTGCAGGCCGCTCGGCAGAAGGGGCTGGAGAATCGTCTGCTGGCCGTTGTGGGAGTAGCCGAGGCCTTACCGTTTCCCGACAATTCGGTCGACCTGCTGGTCAGTCGCGGAGCTATCTTCTTCTTCCAGGACCCCGCCTTGGGCCTGCGTGAGGTGTATCGCGTGCTGCGGCCCGGCGGCAAAGCGTACCTCGGTGGCGGTGCGGGGAGCGGATATCCAACAGAGGCGACGGAGAAACTAATCCAGCAGCGGAAGGAGAAAATGACTGGTGACGAAGCGGAGAAGTGGCAGCGTTTTGTCGAGCTGCGTCGACCCGAGCAGATGCAGGAGTGGGCCGAGAACGCTGGATTGAAGCAATATCAGATAATGGGCAGAGGAGCGATCTCGGCCGAGGACGAGCGGGTCGGACAAGGTGTCTGGATCATGTTCGAGAAGAAACCGGAAGTGGTGCTCAAGAAGTCGGACGACAAGGTCGCAATAGAAACGGGTGACAAGCAAGTGATCTACACGTTCACGAGCCCCAGCGGAATCGGGGAAGCGACTATTTCACCGGCGAAAGAATGGGCATCCCAAGTGGTCGTCCGGCTACGCTTGCGCGGACTCGAATCGTTTACGGCGTCCAATGCGAAAGTCGAATTATCCGCTTCCATCTCCAGCAGCGGTGACAACAGGCAGTCACTGAGACTGTTGCAGCAGGGCGAAAAGAGTGCCGTGCAGCCAGGCAGCCCGAACTGGACGGAAATCAAGTGTCACAATGCCGACGGCAGTCCGGCCGCCGGGTTGCCGGATCAGGATGGATACATTGAGCTGGTTTTGCCTTCCGTGTTGACCGAGGGTAATCCGAAATCCATCACGCTCAAATGGATCGATTTCTATCGGTAGTTGTGGATGTCGGAGGACTGAGAGGGCGAGGCTCCTGCCGAGCCGGATCACTCCTGCAACCAGATCGACTTGATGGTTTCTTCTTGATTGAAACCATGTGGAGCAGCGCTGCTGCGAGTGTTTGCTTCGTACCAGCTTTGGTCGTCCACCGGAGCATGGAGCACTCGGCTGCCGGGCATTTCAAAAAAGCCGTTGGGATCGTGTTCTCGGACCCATTGCCAGGCATAACGCAGCCACTGGTTGCGATAGGCTTCACGCTGGTGAGCGAACCAGGAAATTTCGTCATATCCCCACACCCAGCAGCCGCCGAGCCCTGGTTGGCCCGGTCGATCGCTCACTCCCCAGTTATCCAATTCCACCAAGTAGGGGAGATGTTCGCAGTGCCATCCGCTCGGAGCAATTCCTCCCGTGCTGCGACCATAGATGCTATCGACTGCTCCCATTTGCAGCACGCCTTCCCGCGGCCGATCCGGAACTTCCATAATTCGCAGCGGAAACGAGTGGAAGTCGAAGAGCAGTCGATCTTGATAACATTTTCCACCGCTGGGGACGTGCGCGTCGCAGATGACAATATGACGGCGTGCATGTTCTGCGGCGTATTTCCGCACTCGTTGCAGCAAGTCCCACCAATGCTGCTGTTGGGGATCACGGCCGTCCATAATCTCGGCTTGTCCGAAATGAATCGCCTCGCAACCGACTTCGATGTAGGAAGCAGCCAAGATAGAAAAACCACCGTTGTGTTTCCTGTTGACTGACGTCCGGTATCGACGCCTGTCGCCCCCAGTGGTTGTGCCCTCGGCCTGCTGGATACAGCATCTCTTCGTAATGAAAATTGCGTTGCTCGGCCCTCTGGTCAAACGCGGTGAAGACCCAGGAGGGAATAGGTATCTGACTCACTTCATGGGAGACGATTTCGAAGACGGCTGCCTGCAGGATCATTTCCCGGTCAGCCGCATGCACTTTGTTTGCGTTGTGCCGTGCGGCAGTGAGCTTGGCAGGCAGTTGGCTTTCACCACCCCACAAGTAGATGGTGCGCCCGGCAAATTTCGCTCCTACGTTCGTCAACATGCGAATGTTGTCGTCCACGTTTCCGTGACCGGTCAGGAGGTCCAGCATTGTGATGGACCGCGACAGATAGTTCTCCAATACGGGACGCGAGATCGTGTGGTCGAACGTGTAGTCACGCGCGTACACTGTACCCGACGATGCGATCAATAGAGCTGTCACAATGCCGCGGATATTTCTTTTCATGTTCATCTCAATGACCTAAGTGTTCTACTGCGTGCGTGCATCGACCCACATCGCCGATGCGACATGGGGCAGCAGTACGACACCGCCGGACGATGGCGGAAGAAACGGGGGCGGTAAATACGGGCATTTCTATTGTAGCCCTTATGCTGCGTCATGCGCAGATGGCGCCGTTTCGCCCGGTAGCGATTCAGCGATCCAGCGATTTTTGTTCCCCTGCCTTCTTTCCAGCATCAGTGAAACCTGAGAAGATGGTTGGGGATAAGATTCTTGCCAAGACGCTTCCGCCAATTGCTCGGACGGGCACCGGCCTCGGAAAACACCTTCGGATTCTACACACCTACGCTCCGTAGCGTGGCCGGTAGCCACAGCGAATGTAGTGCGAGATCCTACGTGTGAGCACGGACGGGATAGGATTCCGCCCTACGGACATCCGCGCACCGTGCGCGTGTGATCGACTAACACCTTAAAGCGTAATCAACCGACCAGGAGAACCATCATGTCTGGCTCAACAACACGTCGTTCGTTTTTGCAGGCTGTCGGATTTGGCACTGCGGCGCTGGGATTGACCGGTGCGGGGATTGCCCAGGAAAAGGTCATTCAAGGCTTCGAGAAAACGCCGACCGATCCCAACGCTTCCCAGGGGTGGCAGCCGGTTTCCGACCGCAAGGTCCGTGTGGGGATTGTCGGATACGGTGTCTGCCAATTCGGTGCGGCGTTCAGCTTTCAGAATCATCCGAACGTGGAGGTTGTGGCGGTGAGCGATTTGTTGCCTGATCGCTGCGCCGGCCTGGCCCAAGCGTGCCGTTGCGAAAAGACTTATCCGTCGCTCGAAGAACTTGTGAAGGATGACAGTATCGAAGCGGTATTTGTGGCCACTGATGCTCCCAGTCATGCGCGGCACTGCATGGAAGTGCTCAAGCATGGAAAGCACGTTGCCACTGCGGTGCCGGCAGCATTCGGGTCATTGGAAGATGCCGCCGCTCTGTTCGAAGCGGTCCAGACGAGTGGGCGCAAGTATATGATGTTCGAGACATCCTATTTCCACGATGATTGCCACGCTATGCGCACGATCTATCAGGCGGATGGATTCGGAAAGCTGCTCTACTCCGAAGGAGAGTACTATCACTACACGGCGGAACCGATTGACTCCTACAAAGGGTGGCGAATCGGCGTACCGCCACAGTGGTACCCGACGCATTCGAATGCGTACTACATGGGCGTGACCGCCGGCAGTTTCACTGAAGTGACATGCCTCGGTATGCCGAGCCTCACTCCGTGGCTACAAGCCGACAACAACCGCTACAAGAATCCGTTTGGTACCGAGATCGCTTTGTTCCGCACCAGCGAAGGAGGCATGTCCCGTATGGCCGTCAGTTGGGACACTCCCGGCCTGAGTGGCGAGATGGGACGCATTCGTGGTCAGAAGGGTTCGTACTACGGAAAATACGAAGGTCTGGAAGCGAATCTGCCGGCAGTCAACCGTCCGCCGCTGCCACCAGGTGTCGAGGCAGGTGGACATGGCGGCTCACACGGTCAGCTCATGAATGAGTTCGTCACGGCTATCCTCACTGACCGCAAGCCACTGGTCGATATTGCCGCAGCGCTCAACATGACCGTGTCCGGGATCGTGGCCCACCAATCGGCTCTGCGCAATGGCGAGACAATGAAGATCCCGCAATACACGTTTGGCTGAGCCCTGACGATGCTACGGCTGCCAGTAGCACTGGTTCGTGTACGCATATTGGGAACGAATGCGGAGTGCGGATTGCGGAATGCGGAGTGTGAAGTGCTTGACGCCAAATCTTCCGATGGCGGGACCGGTGGACGTTCAACAGGTACACTACTCACTCCTCACTCCTCACTACTCCGCCAGACGCAGCAGCGTAGCGGACATCAGGCCGACGACCACTTCATTGGCCAGGCAGCGGACGGTTAGGCAGCGGAGTTCCCGTTGGGGATCGAGCGGCAGGTCCAAGAGGGTAGCACGGCCATTTCCCAAATCGACTCGCGGAGGATAAGGACCGGGGATACAGAAACCGTCCGTGGCGGTGTCGTAGTCCGCCTCAATCGGCCACCAGGTGGTCGGATTGTGTAATGGCAGACGTTCTGTAGTCCCGTCCGCATACGCAATGACAATCTCGCCGTTGTCCAATTGCGAGTGCATGGGATGGGTCGAACCGGCTACCAGGAACCAGGCATGCCTGCGCGCCCGGCGAGTGGCACAACGATTTCGGCGGGGAAATTGTCCCACCGGGACGTAAACACAATATTGGGTTGCTCGCCGGGCCCAGACGTGGCAAACGGAATTCCCTGTTGGCCCACGAAGCGACCCGTTGGACCGGCGGCCGCGCGCAGTGCCGTATCGTCGATCGCCGGCACGCTCTTGCCACAGTAGCACCAATCGCCGTGACCATGCAGTGGTATCTGCAATGAACAGTAGGGAGAACGGGGCGAAAGGTATTCGTGCTGGAAGATTTCGGTGACGCGGTCATTCAGCACGGCATCCAATTTCACGCACTCGAGTGAATTTACCAGGCGGTCGTCGCACTTGCGCCAATCGACAACTGCACCGCGGATGGTGTCGCGGCCTTCGCACTGGATGACAATTGGATTTGTCCCCGGGACCAGGCCCTCGATTGGCAGACGCACAAGGCCGGAAGACGAATGGGGCGCGATTTCCAGTCGCGCGGATGCGGTTGCATCTCCGCAGCTGATCGTGACATCGTCGGCCACGGGCTCATCGGCGTTGTTCTGAACCGCAAACTGCACCTCGCCCCGCTCCCAATCCGCCGTGGCCACGATGAGTTCCCGGGCTGGCCGGACCTCGAACAAGACAGGCTGCCACCACGTGAGTGCTCCCTGCTCGAGTCGAGCGAAAACCGTGCGGTGGCCCCACTCTCCCGTGGCCGTGGCCGTGAATGCCGCGGCATCCGTTTGGAGATTCGCCAGGACCTTCTGCGGATCGAGTACTTCGCACAATCTGGCGGCGACAGATGGGTTGCCGGTGGAGAGGCTCACACGCAGCGTCGTGCCCCGGCCGACCACTTCGGAAGCCTTGACTTGGTCCAGTTGAGTTTTCCCCCAGCGAATCGCAATCTTTGCGCCGTCAGCTTGCTCGACCTGGATTTCAATTACGGGCTGGCCGACTTTCGGCAAGCACTGCCAGGTCGCGGGTTGACCGTTGACGGTCACTTCCGCGATCTCCGCACTGCGTGCTGCGACCTGCAGCAGGAGCCGCATGGGTCGGCGGAAATTGGCGCGCACCTCGAACGTCTCGACGTTCTCCTGACGCAGGTACGAATAGCCGACATCAGGCGTATCGATTGACGCACTCTCCCATGTTATCGGCAAGCCGGGTCGGATCAGCAACTGGCCGTGCAACGCGTCGGGAACAATCCCAAACAGCCCTTCCACAAGCGTCCGGCTGAACATGCCGACCGTATCGGCGAAATCGGTGCAGAGTCCAGCCATGCGGCCGTGCTGTTGCGATGTGCCGATACAGGCCCCCGGCGCCCGGCAGCCGAACATCGAATCGACGATCGCTCCGCGCCACAACTCGTAGGCCTGGTCACGCCGCCCGGCCTGCCAGTTGGCCAAGGCGGTGTGTGCCACTTCGACACCAGACAGATCACGGATGCTCCAGATGTAGGGCACCCAGTTCGAAGAAAAGAGCATCGTGCCGCCCCCTTCGATAGGCACGCGCTCCATGGCCGTATCGACATATCGCAGCATTTGCCAGGCCTGGAACAGGTCGGGCACATCGGAGTCGAGCGGATGATAGATGCTGGGCAACTCGGCGCTGGGATGCAGTCGGCGCAGGCCGAGCAGATCCTGGTACTCGGCATACCAACCGCAATTCGGCATCCAGAGCACACGGTTCATGGCGTCGCGAATTTTGACGGCTTCTTGAGCCCATGGCGCCGGGTCTTCTCCCAATAACTCGGCCAGTCTGCCGGCCAACAGATTCGCTCGATAGTTGTATGCTGACGCCTGAGTGCAGCCACCGCCGCTGTAGTGATGTGCGTCGCTGATAAATGTGTTCGCAAAGTTTTCGTACAGGCCGTCATCATCCGGATCGAAACACCTCTGCTCCCACTGCAGGTGATCGACCAGCACGGGCCACATGCGCCGCGCGAACTCAAGGTCGCCGGTCCACTGCAAATGCCACAGCAACTGATCGATGTACACCTGTTGCATATCGTACTGCGCCGCGAGCGTCTTTCTCGGGATGAACGGGAATGTAGCCGCGACTGAAGACCACGGAATCGGTGGCTTGCCGAGCAAGATTGCTGTCGGGATCCGCATGCGGTTGGCCTGTCGCCGGTTCTTTGACCTGCACGTCGGCGAATGTCGAGAAGTGCAACTGTGCGCGGTCATGCCACCCGAATTCACTCCCAACGTAAGCCCCACGCCAACCGAGGTAGGGCATATGCCATGCCACGCCCCCGTGCACATAGACCGGCGGGTCCCAAATGCCATCTGCTGCGCTGCAGAGGGCAGGGACCGCAGCGTTCATGTATGGATCGGGGGTGTGTACACGCACTCGCGCGGCCACCGATTGCCGCCGTGATTCCGCAGCCTCAAACGCGGCCGGCAATTCTTCCGGCTGCAATGCCCTTGCCTGTGGGGCCAGCCAATCGAACGCCATATATAGTTCGGTACCGCCGCGCATGCGTCGGCGTCCAGTCACAAGCGGTCGTTCGGCGCCCGCCGAACTAAGGAGTTCCGTGGGTGAGCCGAGTCGATCGGCATCGGCCACCTTCATTTGTGTCCCCTGGGGGAGTGTGCCGAAGAGCGGTCGACCCTGATGGCAGGGAGCACGCAACTCGAATCCGGTTTCGGTGATCCGGAACGCATTCTCCGCGCAATCCTCCGGTTTCAGGTGACAGGCAATTTCCGGACAATAGGCGCACGTATCGAGATTCCATTGCGAAAAGCCTGAGGCCCCGCCGAAGGCGCACACGAATTCCAGTTCCGGCACTTCTGCAGATGCTGCGACCCGGACGACCGCGCCTTCCGATTCGGCGCGGGGGATCACGTCGACCGTCAGATGCCCTGACCCAAGAAGTTGATCGGAGATTTCGTAGCGCATCGCACCGGCCCGATAGCGCGCCACGATCTGATCGGCGTCGGACAACCACTTTCCTGTTCCGTCCATCGCGGCGTTGCTCTGGGGCTCGGCTGGCTCGTTGCCAGGTTCATGGTATTGCACGATTCCCAGCCAGAGCGTGCCTCCTTTGCCGGGCAATGAGAGGAGGATCTCGGGCTTATCACCCGCATAGACGAAGAACGCCGAATTGGTTCCGTACAGCGGTCGATTGAAGCGATATGGACCATTCGTGACGACGATATCTTCTTCCTCGGGTCGATAGCGCAACGGTTGCACCAGACGCGGCAGGGCACCTGCACTCGGTTCTCCAGTCGCGAGCTGATACTCGTACACCACCGAGTCACCGGCGAAGTTTACCGTGTACAAGGTCTTGTCCCGGTCGCGCGGATCAATCGCGATGGCCGTCGCCGGCACGGCCAGCTGGTGTGTTCGCAGAAGCTCACCGCTGGGCGAGTACTCGAACATCTGAAGACTTCCCGCCCCTAGCCCTTCCAGGACATAAACGTGATTGTCCCGATCGATGGCGATATCGTGCGACGTTACGGATGACTGCTGGGCGGAAGTGAATTGGCGCAACAAGGTGCCATCCATTGCCATTTCGTACACGATCGGCGACTGGTAGTTCATGATCCACAGTGTTTCGCCTGTCGACGCGACTGCGCAGGGGTTGCCGGGTCCGGGCGGTTTCAGGTATCGGATGGCGCCGCCCTGTTTGGGAATCACGGCGACGGAGTCCCAGGCGCCGGTCGCGACAAAATCCTGGCCCGTTGCGACGCCGTGACCGAGGTAACGGATGGTGCCATCACCCAGATCACGGTCTGAAACAGGTTGACCGTGCAGGTCATAACAGCGGACCCGACCCCCGAACTCGCCGACCCAGAAATGCTCTCCATCAAGAGCCAGGCCGCGATTCATTGGCGAACAGCGAAACAGGGCTCGCTGCAGATGATAATATTTCTCTGCGGCGGCACACTGACTGACCGCCGCCAGAACGAATATCCACATCGCAGCTCCCGCAAGACATGGTCGGATGGATCGCATGAGTTGGCTCCTGGTCTGTCACAAAGTCGATTCTTGGACCCTGTTGAGGCGTCGACAGCGGCGATCATTTTGTTCCCTCCGTCGGCATTGCGCCGGCGGGGCCACAACTGGCCCGCTACGGAGAAGCGAACTACCTGGCAGGCTTCCGCCGGGTTGACCCCGGCGGGGCCACAACTGGCCCGCTACGGTGAAGCGATCTACCTGGCAGGCTTCCGCCGGGTTGATCCCGGCGGGGCCACAACTGGCCCGCTACGGTGAAGCGAACTACCTGGCAGGCTTCCGCCGGGTTGACCCCGGCGGGGCCACAACTGGCCCGCTACGGTGAAGCGATCTACCTGCCAGGCTTCCGCCGGGTTGATCCCGGCGGGGCCACAACTGGCCCGCTACCTTCACACCATGACACACTGTCGGTCGCGTCCCCAGCGTACCATCACGACGGTGCGTCTTCGCGACCCAGTCAAGCCGCGGCCTATTTCGGCCTCGGCGAGCCGTCATCTTACCTCTCCGCGCGTAGAGAGACCACTTCAGTGCGTGTCAAAGTCGCGACGTATCATCCCGGGCCTAGGCGACTCCGCCTTCCTCGACCAGCTTCAGACCCATCAGGGTCGCGAGGTCGTCGAGCGCCTTTTGATGTTCACCGTAGAAAACGACTCGGTGCAGGAGCGTCATGGTGCCGCCTTCAATCACATCGGCGCCCCAGTTGAGGAACAACCGCCGAGCATCCGGCACCGTCTGGGCAAATTGCGTGCGGCAGGCCAGCGGGCTGGTGCTGGTCTCGATGATCTTACCAGGCGTGTAGAGCAGCGTGTCGAGATTGACCAGCTTGGCACAGGTGACCGGCTGATCGACACGGTTTTCGACCTGCAAGGCCACGCCCCCTCGGCTATCGGTCTGCGTGCGGATGACGAACGGTCGGCGCTCGCCATCAGGACCGTCGAGTTTCGTGGCGGACGTGCAGTGGAAATGCACCATGGCGTTCTTGGCCGTATCGATCACCGGATCGGTGATGAAGCCCGGCACGCGAAAAGCATAGGCGAACATCAACATCGTGAGCGTCGAATCGATATCACCTTCGCAAGCGCCGACGTAGCCCTCATCGTTGAGCTTGCTGAACGTCAAGCAGCCGCGCGGATTGCCCATGCACTGATCGCTACAGACGGCCTGCGCCTTCTCCTCGATCATGAGTTGGCGAACGGCGAGATAGTAACGAGCCGAATCATAGATTTCGGCCCGCGTCGGCTCGACAATCTCCTGAGCCGGCTCGATCCAGTACTGCTCGGCCTCGGCCACAGCCGCCTGCGGGTCGATCTTGTTGAAGATTTCCAGGACGCGGTCATTGGGGACGGTGACCAGATCAGCGCCCAGTTTCGCCTTGACCTGCGCGGCATCGCACGCGGCCGCGGTGCCGTGTGGTGCACCGATGGCCAGTATGCGCGTGTTCTTCATCTTCGCCGGCACGCGCAGCATACCTACCGCTCGATCGATCTCACTCCAATCGCTCGACGGCAGCAGCACGACTTTCTTCCCTTGCTTGTGCCATTGCGGGAAGTACATCCAGCCGTGTCCGCTAAAAGGCTGCGAAAAGAGGACGGTTGGCAGGCCGACGTCGATCAACTTGCTCAGCACGGGAGCATCGCCGCCGTGACCGGACAGATGCACGATGAACAGGCCGTCGGCATCTTTGATGTTCGCTGCCACCGTGGCCACGTCGGCAGGTGGAACGAGGTCACCACCCAGAAACTTCACGTCGCCGAACTTCTTCTCGAGCTCGGCAAAGTACTGGTTGAACTTTTCGATTTCCTCGGTGGGACGAGTCAAATAGGCATCGCCCGCGCGACCGGCGAAAATGCGATAGATCTTCGCCGGCGGCATGGGCGGCCAAGCCGAGTCACCTTCCGCGGCGAAAATACTGCTACGCATAAGCTGTGAGGCCAGCAATGCCCCGCCCGCGGCGGTGACACCCATGAACTGACGCCGATTGCAGCCTTGACACATGATCGTCTCTCCCTGCAAAAGTGGGGAATGTGGTGCGTTAATGGCCTCATTGTCAATGATCCAAAATCGAGGTGTCAACGACGGATCGAAATCGGTGACTATGACTACGGCGTTTTCCCGATAATCACCAATCCCTTTGTGGGGTCTGTGGCCGCGCGAGAAACGCTGCCAATACACCCCTTGCCGGTCTCGCATGATCCACGACCCACCAAGAAGCTTCCGTCTGGTCCCGCTTCGATTCCCAGCGAGCAGTCGAATTCGTACTTGCCAAGGAACTTGAGCGACTGATCGCACTTCAGCATCACTTTGGGATTCCCATAGCAGCCGAACCACCAGTTGCCATGCGCAAATGTCGCAGTCTGAATCCCCATTACCGTATACCCGCTGGCAATCACATGCCGGCGGATGAACTGCAAGTTCCCGTCATACTCGTACACGTAATTCTCGTTGACGTTCTCCGGGAGACCACCAACGACGAAAAAGTGGCCGTCGCAAACGCCGATTCCACCGGCGCCGTGACATACTTGTTGTGTCTCGTGTTTTGCCAGCAGTTTCAGGTCGTTGGCATCGTACTCGTACACCCACGAGTCAGCTTTCCCGGACGCATTGTTGAACTCGCCCAAATTCACAGCGACATAAACTCGCTGATCGTGAAAGCAGAGGTCACCATGATGGCTGGGGACCTCGAGCCTCTCGGCCACTTTGCCCTGCAAGTCAGTCTTCACCAACACGCTGGTGAAACTCCAATAGAGCGGCGTCTTGGCCATTGGTGCAAATGCCTTGCAGGTGCTGCGGATAAATTCCCTCACATGGGATAACCTCGGGCTTGAATGGCGATGGTGCGGCTTGTCGGGCGTTTGTCAGAGCCGCTACGTATTCGGGAGGGAGCTTCTCATTCGTCCACCAGCGCGGTTGCTCGGTGTAAATCCAGACGTACTGGTCGCTGGTCTTCAGCGCCAGACGCACGGAGTTTTCAAACTCGCCAGGCGTGAAGTGGTTCTTGGAGAAATCCTCGAGGTTCCATCCGACCTGACGCCAGTGGCAGTCCATCCAGAGCCCAAACCCGGCAGTCACGTGCCGCCGGTACTGTTGGGTATTCTGTGTCCACTCGAGCGACTTGGTCCTGATCGTTTCATAACCCTCCTGAAACTGCTTAGGGGTCTTGTACGGATAGGCAAACTCCCAAGCGTCGACGATCTTGGTCTCCGGGGAACAGGCATCGAGCATCCCGTCCAGAAAATCCGCCAGCAGCCCATAATGGGCCGTTGACCGGTCTGATCCCTGTCCGGGTTGAGCGATGCGGTATCCGAAAGTCATGAGCACTGTGATGTCGGCAAAGGACTGGTTGACGGTTTGCATCCACTGGCGGCCGCGTTCTCGCACCTGAGTCTGGTAGTCGCCAAAGGTCTTACTGTCACGATGCGGCTGTTGGGCGTAGTCGTACAAACCTTCGTTGTACTGCTCCACATCAAACATGAATCCCCGGCATCCGCCTTCCTTGGCGATCTGCGACGCTATAGCGTAGTTGTGTACTACCGTGGACCACGCCGTGTCATCGAACCAGTCGACTTTGCCAGGCGAGACATTGACGCGCAGAAAATTGTCAGTGAAGCGATCAAACGTTGTCGATTTAAGATCGTCGATCGCATGCTGAAACTCGTCCGGTTCGAACTTGCGTTCGCCCCACATCTCCCAGGTCAGATTGCCTCCTTTGTTGCTGTTGACATGAAACACGAGTCCGTCAAACGGCAGTTGCTGCATCTCGGCAATATGTTCCCGAATGAACTTCGTGTCCGGCTCGTCCCATCCCCACTCGATCACCTTCTTGGCCGGTGGGTCCTCTTGTCCAGTGCACCGAGCAACTGGCCAACAATTGATTGCCCCGATAAGTCCCACGAAGAGCAGAATGGATAAGGGACACCGAGTTTCACGGGTGACAGTCTGGATCGACCGTCGATAAGTCTGTCCGGTTGTCATGGTCAGCATCCTTTAGAGGAAGAGTATGAGTAAGAGTATGAGTATGAGTGAAATCCGAGTGAGCCTTTGCCGCCGGAGCCTCCCCCTTCCGGTCGCGGAGCCACCTTTCGTCACGGCGGTTCACCACGCCTCGGCCAGCCGCACCATGGCCTCGTAGTTGTGCATGGTCGTGCGGGAAATCGTCCGCCCGTAGGGTGAAGAGCTGGGCAACAGCACAAAACCGCGTCCGGCACCGGCCGTTCCTTCGTCGAGCGCCGCTTGACCTTCTCCTCGAAGCGATCCAAGGGGAGGCTTTCGATATCGGCGATTTCGATGTTGCCAAACAGGACCATTTGGCTGCCGCAACGTTGCCGGACCTCGCTCAATTGTACGTCTCCCTGAGGTGGCGGTTCGATCGGGTCAAGCCCGTCCGGCTCCATACCGGCAATCAGGTCGAGCACGTCGCGCAGACGACCGTGCGAATGGATGCGAGCAAATCCGCCGTGGGCCTGGATCATCCGCACCATCGGACTGACATAACGGACCACGTATTCGTCGAACAGGCGCGGGGGCAGGTAGGGAGGCGTAGCGTATTCCGGTCCGTAGATCCGCCACAGCCGACCCGGCAGCAACCGGCTGACTTGCGCCGTTCGAGCGTGAATCGTTTCGGCAAATTTCTCCAGCAGTCGGTGGAAGAGGGCCGGCTCGGTGAGCGCGATGATCGTGTAGTTCTCCATGCTGAACAGAGCCGCTGCCGCACAAAGCGGATCTTCCGTGTCCACCATGACGATACCTTGCTCGCCCAGTTCCGCTTCCTCAGCCTCAAACGGAGCAATATCAATGGATTCAGCGAACGCTTCGTCGGGGATGGCGAGAAAAGCAATCAGGTCGTCCGTATCCTTGAGCAGATGCTCGGTGGTCCAGACCGTATCGAGGTCACGATCTCGCCGCGTTATCTGGGTCATCGTGCGACCCGCTACATGGAGCGTTGTGCGGGTGAACCGGCACGTCCCTTCCTCCCACGTCTCCTCGCGAAAATACTCCTGGCGCACAGTGCCGGCAGCTGAGCCGGTCGGATCGACTGACCTGGCGCGCACCGGGCTCATGAAGCGGATGATGTCGGTCCGTTCTTGGGCCAATTGAATCAGCGGCCGCCAGTCGGGAGCGTTATAAACGTTGTACGGATCCGGATCATCCGGGTCGACTTTGAACCCGCCGATTTCATAGAAGTTGACAGCGGGGCGATCCACACCCTGGCCCCGCAGCGTGGCCATCAAGCGTTCTCGTCGGCTGAGCATTGAGGTAGTCCTTGCGGAAACGTTGTTGCAAGCGGTCTGGCCGTATCGTTCTTATAAGGCAAAGCGGCGCTGCTGCAAAGCTCGGGGGCGTGTCGGCGGGCCGGCATTGGATCACGGATCGGTAGGAGCTGCGTCCTCGCCTCCGGCTGCGGGTTAGACGAGGGCGAGAGTTGCGGCGGGAATCCACACCATTTCAGTGACGCATCGGAGAAATCGTGACAAAAGTCTCAACCAGCATCATCACTACAGTCGATACATTCGGAACAGGACATATTCTGCACAGGGGATACTCTGGCTTGGTACATGGCTGAGTCGCTCGTGCCCACCGCACCTTGGAGCTCGGATGGAACGCCACGATTGGATTGCCGCTACGAGCCTGCTGCTTTGGGCAGTCTGTGCGATGCCTTGCGCACTAGGCCAGGGACCCACCATTGCCTTCGCCGCTGACGACAACCTTAGTCCGCGGATTGCACGCTGGGGAGGCCATGATGCCTTGGTGGCCGAGGCCCCGCCACTCGGACCACTCTCGGACGCCCCTCGACCCTCGAACACGCTCTTGACGATCGACGACTTGGTGTCGATGGGGTTGAACAACAATCCCACCGTTGCCCAGGCCCAGCGGCGGATCGAAGCCCTGCGCGGCAAGTACCTCCAGCAAGGTCTGTACCCCAATCCCGTGATGGGCTATCTGGGCGATGAGGTCGGTGACGAAGGCCGAGCGGGCCAGCAAGGTGTGTCCCTGAATCAGCAGATCGTTACAGCCGGCAAGCTGCAATTGAATCGCGCGGTGGTCGGCCATGAGATCGCGGCGGCTCAACAAGATCTGGAGATCCAGCGTCAGCGGGTCGTGAATGATGTACGGTCCGCGGCATACGAAGTGCTAACTGCTCAGCGCACCATCGTGTTGATGGAGCAGTTGGTTCGTATCGGGCAGGAGGGGCAAGAGGTCGCCCAGGAACTGCTGAAAGCACGCGAAGTGAGCCAAGTTGACCTGCTTCAAGCGCGCATCGAGGCGAATTCGGCCAAAGTCCTGCTGGCAAACGCTCGCAACGAGTTCGAAGCAAGCTGGCGAGCGATGGCCTGCATCGTCGGCATGCCTGACATGCAGCCTGCCACGTTACGTGACGACTTGACACAAGCTCCCCCCGTCTTGACGTGGGATGAAAGCCTGGCGCGATTGCTGGGTGCGAGTCCCGAATTGGCTCGGGCCTACGCCAATGTGCAGGCTGCCGAATGTGCACTCGCTCGACAGGTTGCGGGTCGCGTTCCGGATGTCAACGTGCAAAGCGGAGTCCGGTACAACTTCGCTTCGGAGGACACGGTAGCCACTCTCGGCCTGAGCGTGCCACTACAGCTGTACGACCGGAATCAGGGAAACATCTTCCGGGCACAAGCGGAATTGCGTGCGGCGCAGCAAGAAGTACGACGAGTCGAAATGTCGTTACAGCAGCGGATGGCCGGTGCGTTTAAGGATTATGCCAACGCGGGTCAGCAGGTTCAGCGCTACGAACAAGAGATCATGCCCGACGCCAAAGAGTCACTCAGCTTGATCCAGCAAGGGTATCGCCAGGCTGAGTTCGGCTATCTGGAACTGCTGACCGCTCAACGGACTTTCTTTCGCGTGAATGTCGACTACGTGACAGCCTTGCGTGATCTCTGGGTGAGCAGCACGCGTATCGAAGGCATGTTACTCACGGGCGCGCTGCAGGCTGCCGGGGAGTAGTGAGTAGTGAGTAGTGAGTAGTGAGTAGTGAGTAGTGAGGAGTGAGGAGTGAGGAGTGAGGAGTGAGATCTGTGCTTATTGAATGGCCGCCTGTCCTGTCATCGGAGGATGGGGTGACAAGCACTCCGCATTTCCTATTCGTTCACGCACTTGCTCGCCACCATGGAGAGTGGTGAGCGGGGGTTTGCTTCAGCACTGGCTTTTGGGTGGCTGAGCGAGCGTTACAACTGTAACCACCACCAACCGTCATTCGCGAGCGGATGTGAGTGTTGAAGCGTGTTTCCACGCTCCACTCCCAGTGCCCCCCTGTGAAAGTGGCACCGGACGCACCAGCAGAGCCTGAGTCGCACGCAGCTCATACTATTCCTCCAGAGGGACCGCCATCTTCTGGCTGTCAATGACCTGCTGAGCTGCGGCGATGCCGAACCGCCAGAACATAGCTGGTCGGACGAGGAATTCCATGAGCGTGCTGGTCATCAGGCCACCGATGATCACGGTCGCCACCGGATAGAGGATTTCCTTGCCCGGCTGCCCGGCGGCCAATGCGAGCGGCACGAGACCGATGCCGGACGTCAGTGCGGTCATCAGTACGGGAGCCACTCGCTCCTGGCCGGCTCGGATAATCATCGCGGCGGACCAGTTCTCACCTTCGTGTCGCACCAGGTGCAAGTAATGGTTGATAAGCAGAATCCCATTGCGCGAGGCAATTCCGCAGAGTGAGATGAACCCGACCATGGCGGCGACGCTGAGTGTCTGGCCGGTGAGATACAGCGCCGCGACGGAGCCGATGAACGCCAGCGGCAGCGCGATCATGACCTGCAGCGACAGGTTGACGGAGCGGAGCATGGTGTAGAGCACCAGGAATACGCCGACCAGCGCTCCCCCAAAATAGATCACCATCCGCCGTGCGGCAGATTGTTGGCTTTCAAATTGTCCGCCGTATTGAATGTCATAGCCGGTGGGTAGATTGCGTTTCAGCGGAGCCAGTCGTGCCTCGATGTCTTGGACCACGTCGACCAGCCCGCGGCCGGTCGTATTGCACTGGATGACGATCCGTCGTCGCACCTGCTCGCGGTTGATCGTGTTGGGGCCGCTGGCCTCGCGGATCTTGGCCACCGACCCCAGATTCGTCGATCCGCCGTTGGGTAATTCGATGGTCAGTCGTCGGACCGCGTCGATATTTTCGCGGAACGGTTCATCGAGTCGCACGAGCAGATCGAACGTGCGTTGGTTGATCAGCACTTCGGAAACCACTTCTCCATGCATCGCCGTTCGCACAAACTCATTGATGTCTCCCCGTGTGAGACCATATTGCACGAGTTGGTGGCCATCGATCTCGATCCGCAACTGGGGGATCTCGACCTGCGGTTCGACTTGCAGATCGGTCACACCACTCACTTCCGCGATGGCCGCCTTCATCTCTCCGGCCTCGCGCCGCAGAATCTCGAGATCATCTCCGTACAACTTGATCGCGATCTGAGCTTGCACCCCGGAGAGCATGGCAGAGATCAAATGAGCGAGCGGCTGTTCGACACTGGTCACGATGCCCGGAATGTCGGCCAGTGCCTCACGGATTTCGTGAAGGGTGTCTTCGCGGCTATGCTCGCTGTGGGGATTCAACGTAGCGATGATCTCGGTCGCGCTGACGGGCACCGCATGCTCGTCCAATTCGGCACGCCCGGTCTTACGGACTAACGTGGCAATTTCGCTGATTTGTTGCAGCCGAACCTCAACCTTCCGGGCCACTTCACGAGATGTTGCCAGCGAAGTGCCGGGTGGCAGGATGACGTTGATCTGTACAGCCCCCTCGTCGAATGGCGGCAGGAAGTCTCGTTCGAGTTGCACCAATGCGATGCCGCTGACCAAAACGGCGGCTAAGGCCAGGCCGAGGATGGGGATCGGTGTGCGCAGACTGAAGGCAATCATCCACTTGGCAAGCGATTTGAGCAGGCCAAGCAGCGGACCCTCTTGCTCGCCTTGGGAAAGCCGATCGGTCCAGAGAATCAGCAGCCACAGCGGCGGGGCAGTGATGATCGCCATCATTGCGAGGAGCCAAGTTGGTCGGCCGGACCACCAGTCAGCTGCCGGCTGTAAACCAACTCGCGACAATATCGCCGGAACGGCCCAATACAGAATCCCCGCCATGACCGCGATAGCCAGCAGACCCGAGAGCCACGTCCAGAAGCGCCGGGTGGCCAATAGCCAGTAGGAAAGGACGGGAGTGAGGGTGAGTGATACCACCAGCGACGACAGGATCGACACGATGTAGGCGATGCCCAACGGCGTGAACAATCGGCCTTCCATCCCGCTCAAGGCAAAGACGGGAATAAAGACCAATACCACGATCAGCGTGCCGAAGACGATCGAATTGCGGATCTCGGCACTCGCCTGAAATACAACCAACAGGGGATTCCGCGGGTGTTCACTCTGCCGATTCAGCTTGAGGCGACGAAAAATATTCTCCACATCGACGATGGCGTCATCGACGAGTTCGCCGATCGCGATCGCCAGTCCGCCCAAAGTCATTGTGTTGATGGAGAGTCCGAAGGCGGTGAATACAAGTCCGGTGATGACGATGGAAAGTGGAATGGCGGTGAGTGTAATGAACGTCGTGCGGAAGTTCAGCAGGAACAGAAACAGGATCACCACAACCAGCACGCCGCCATCCCGCAATGCCTCACGCACGTTGGTGACGGCCGTATCGATGAAGGCTCGCTGTTGATACATCTCGGGATGCAAGCGAACATCGGATGGCAGTCCATTCTGCAGATCATGCAGGGCAGTGGTGATCGCCTCGCTGACGATGCGCGTGTCGGCGTTGGGCTGCTTGTTAATGGTCAGAATGACAGCCGGACCGCCGCTGAAGTCGCCGTCGTCCTGCCGCACGAACGCCGCACTGTCGCCCCGCTTAACTTGTGGACCCTCGATCACCCGCGCGACTTGTCCGATCAGCACGCTGCGTCCGTCTCGCATCTTGACAACAATATTCTCCAACTGTGCGACCGACTGAATCCGGCCCAGTGACCGGACCAGCAATTCGTGTGGACCTTGTTCATCCAGATAGCCCCCCGTGGCATTCTCGTTGCTCTCAGCCAGCGCGGTCTTCACCTCGTGGAGCGTCACGCCGTAGCGGAGCAGTTTGTCCGGATCGACAAGTACTTGAAACTGCTTGCGATCCCCCCCCATCACAAACACCTGCGAGACGCCAGGAATGGTCAGCAGCCTCTGACGCACCACCCAGTCGGCCAGTGTGCGGAGCTTGCATGGGAGACGTCGCCGCGTCCTCGCTCCACATTCCAATGATCATGATCTGGCCCATCACCGAAGAAATGGGGGCCAGCTGCGGTGTGACTCCCGGCGGCATGCGGTCGGCGGCCAATGCCAGCCGTTCGGTCACAATCTGCCGATCGCTGAAGATGTCGGTACCCCAATCGAATTCGACATAGACCACGGATAACCCGTTGCCCGACGAGGTCCGTACCGCCTGCACACCCGTGGCTCCGTTGAGTACCGACTCCAAGGGAAACGTGATGATCGCTTCCACTTCTTCCGGAGCATACCCCGGCGCCTCGGTCATCACGACCACACGTGGCCGATCGAGGTGGGGAAACACGTCAATCGGCAACTTCGTAATCTGCCAACCGCCGTACGCCAGCAAGAACACGGCCAGCACCACGACCACCAGACGCTGCTGTAGGGAAAAGCGAATGACGCCGTTCAGGAGATTACTGAGCATCGAGTGGTTCCCTTGGAAGCTGACGGGAGTGTTGAGGTGAGTGGATGATTGCTGGAGTAGTGAAGGTGCGTCAGGGGGGACGGAACGAGTGCGATGCAAGTGTTCGTCGGCGGCATGGCGGAGGAGGATGCGTCAGTCACCCAGCCAATACTCGAATACTCCACTCTTCCGTTTCTCCCCGGCTCCGCACCTGCCGCGGCGTCAATGCTGGTGGCCGGCGTGAGGATCGGGGCCGCCCCCCGACTTATTCTTCAGAGCCAAGTGAATCTGGTACGCGCCTTTGACAGCTACCTGGTCACCAGGGGCGAGCGAACCGTCGTTTTCGATCACGGCAAAACGCTGATCGCGGTATTCGACGTGGACAGACCTGCGATCAAAATGCCCTTGGATCTCCTGGTAGACGTAGGCCTCGACACCTTCCTGCACCACCGCTTCCACGGGCAACACGATGCGTTGCGTCCATCTCTCGATCGGCACGAGCATTTCGACACGTTGCCCCGGCCTGTATCGCCACCCAATGAAGCGGTGGCCATCGGCGGTCTCCTCGTTTCGTACCAGCTCATTCGGCAAGCGGGCATAGAACTTGAGCGCCCGCGAATCACGCTCCACCTGGTTCTCGACATACAAGATGCGCAGGCCAGGCACGCTGCGCTCTTCAGATCCATTAATATCAATCATGGCCGTTACGTCCGCCGCGGCATTGGCCGCTTGATTTAATGCTTCAGCGTCTTGTTCAAACGCTTTTCCTTCCACGTGCAGCTCACAGTGATCGGTAAGGGTGGCGAGCCGTGTGCCGGTGGCAACGTGTTCGCCCAATCGTACGGTCAAATCGGCCACCTGCAGGAACTCAGCGTGCTCGGCGCATGATTTGCATTCGGTCAGCGGAGGTGCCACGATGGTCAGCATCTGCAGCAGTTGCCGCGTCTCGACAATCTGCGCAACTTGTTCTTCGGACAGGCCATGCAATAGCAGCGCCTGTCTCTCGGCACGAATGGCTGCTTCCGTCTTCTGTTGCTCGTATTCTCGCTCCAGCAGTCGCTTGCCGGCCACGGCCCCGCTCGCCGTCACGTCTTTGAGTCGTTCGACCTCGCGCTTGATGACGTCCAGTTCCTCCAGCCAGCGCAACAGCGAACTTTGCTTCTCAACCAGGTCTTCGTGCGTTAGACGTAGATCGAACAGCGGAGCGCCAGGACTAACCGCCTCGCCGCGCAAGGCGTAGATCCGCGTCACGATGCCGGTCAGGGGCGCCGAAACGGCAATTTCGGTCTTTCCCGGACGCTCGATGAGCGTGGCCGGCATGGACACCGTCCGCTCGAAGTCCTGCAGCTTGATGGTCGCCAGTGTCAGGCCGATGTTTTTGCGGCCCTGCTTGCTCACGGCCAGCGATGTTGCCTCGTCGTGGCCCGCATGGTCCGCCTCGCTCGCCGCATGCTCGTCGTGATCATCTTCCTCACCATGCTCGCCCGCTTCCCCCTCGTGATCATGATCATGATCATCAACAACCGCCGAGTGATCGTCGGCAGCACCGATGGCGGCGCTCAGCTGTGGCAGCCACCAGCGGGACGTGATCGCCCCGACGCCAGCCAACAGCAGGCCACACGTGATGACGCTCACCAGAGTCCGGTATGACCGGCCTGACGGCGATTTTGGTGCCGCTTCACCCTCGGGAGCACTCACATGATCCACACGTTGTCGGCGGCCGCTCGACTTGCGATTTTCCACGGATGGCATGACGATTCTCCTCCACGGACAGAACCAGGACTCGACCACCCAGCGCAGTGGGGACCACACCGGAAGTCGTGCTCAGAACACTCAGTCAGGAGCGACTAGATCAGAAGGATCTGGTTCATGAGATGGAGCCGTAGCGGCGGCGCGTGGGAAGTGTCCAGCGGTAACGCACCGACCCGGTGAACAGGTGGCGTGAGGACCTCAGCAGTGTGCGCCACATCGGGATATGTCGGCATTTGGACGTGGCCGACCAAACGGGCGACGCCATCCATGGCCGGCACAACAAAGACGCAATGTCCTTCGTGACAGCCTTGACGCTGCCGGCCGGAATCTCGGTGGTGGCCATGGTCAGTGGGGCAGGTGCCGTGGTCGGCGTGCCCCTCGCCCAACTCGGCAACGTACATCGCGCTGTTGGCGTGGTGCCACGTGTGGGCGTCCGCAGTGTGCGCATGGTGAGTGCAGCACCCTACCAGCAGATGGTAGAGGAGGACACACATCGTCAAGTTGTGAACCAACTTGTGCATGGAAGTACCAGGGTTAAGAAAACAACTGCCGTGCATTATAGGCTAACGATCGAAGTGTGAATACCCCTACAGGGGGACGGGAGGCCGGTGGACATCGGCGGGATTATCGGCAAACCGGACGTCTGAAGGAAGGCCAATTCTCCCCAACGTAGAACGGACTTCAGTCCGTTTGCCGCAGTGTGCCCCCCCCTTACCCATCATCCCCAACGTAGAACGGACTTCAATCCGTTCATGCCGCCATAGAAAGATCTTGGCCTGTCCCCAATCTGGACCACGTCTCCAATGGACTCACGGATTCGTCAGGAGTATTTCATGGCACCATCGTGAAAGACACCAAGCCATCCGTCTCCAGATCCACAGGTGGCATGAGAGAATCCCGACACGCTTCGGTCACCGCATACGTTTCTCGGAACCTTCCGAACCGTTTCCCAGCGCCGCTGCCACGACGGCCACTTGCAGGGCGTTCGCGATCCAACGAGCGGGATGATAGAATCAGCCCGAGTGATCGACTGCGGAATGCGGAGTGCGGAATGAGCGGCGGAGAACTCAAGACCAACCATCGCGCGAGGAATGGGCGATTTTCGCTCATCGTTGCGATTACCGCGCTGACAATGCTAGTCTGTGTCTGCGCGGCACAAGAGCTTTCCATTCCGAACGGCGGCTTTGAAGAACGGGACAACTCGACAGGTTTTGCAGCTCTCTGGATTCGAGGTTTTGGGCCCGGCACCCAAGCGACTGCCGAAATCGATGACTCCGTAGCTCATTCCGGCTTGCGTTCCTTGCGTATCACGGATGCCACACAGACCGAGGCATACAAGTACGCGTTGGTCAATACCTCCTGGCTGGATGTGCAGCCACGGACAACGTACGAGTTGCGATGCCAGGCACGTGGCCGCAACGTCGGCAAAGCGTTCATCGGTATCGCTTGCGAAGGAGCCGGTGAGCATCGGCAGAGCCTGCCTGTAGGTGACTACGATTGGCGTGAAGTGACTTTCCGAGTCACGGTGCCAGGCGGATGCCGCAGAGCCTTGATCCAGTTCGTGGCGGACGGTGTCACCGAGGGACTCTGGATCGACGATGTGACCCTGCATGTCTCGCCAGTTCAGTTGGGAAATATCCGCGAGGTTCAATATTCTCGCAGCTACACCAGTTGGTATCCCCGCACTCCCGGCCCCGTACCTGACCAACTCGTCGTGGTCGATCTCCAGCAAGCTGACCATGACACACGTGCCATGCTGACGGCACTACAGGGGATCGTCAATCGTCAGCGCCCTCAGCTCTATTTGCTCAATCCGACCAACCCCGCCCTCTACGATGCGATGTGGCTCGCGGAAATGCGCAGCCATGGATATACGGGGCCCGATGAAGTGCGACTCGACCCGGCGGCTGCCATCGCGCACTTTCGCCAAGAGATAACCGGTATTGTGGTGTGGGATCCGGAGCTTCCCGCATCGGCTAACGCCGCCTGGATGCTGGCCGGGATCAAGAACGCGTTGCCGACTTCTCCAGCCGGAATTGCCCGGTTCGAATTACCGATTGTCGAAGACCTGCGCGGGCGATGGACGCGCAACGTCGATGCCTACCGCGATATGTTCGACCGATACTTCAGCCAGATGTCCCCACATCTGCTCGCTTGGGAATATCCACTCTCCAACGCGCTGCAAAGCCGTGACGTGATGGTACAGCAGCGCGTGTTCCAGTTCTGGGTCACTGCCTATACCGATCGCGAAAAGGGAAGTGATCCGCCGGCGGAAATGGCATTTGTGGAAGAGTTGCTGGCCAAAACGCCCGGCAACGTGCCGGTGATGGGCTGGCCGATGTACGTGGACAAAGGGATCGAGGAGTACACGGCCGTCCGTCTCCTCTCCGAGTTTGGCAAATGGGTCCCGGGCACGGGCTTCACTTCCAACGGCAGCGTGCATAGCGCCATTCATCCGCCGGCTTCCGTGTTTCAGCAAAGGTCCGCGTCGGCGGATGCCGCGACGATTCCCCTCCGCCACGACAAGCTCTATATCACGACGAACATTCTGGACAGCGGTGACGCTCACTGGTACTGGCAGTTCTATCAGCGTCAGATATGGGCCGACCCGTTGCGCGGCAGTGTCCCCACCGGATACGGCATGAACGTCACGCTGTTCGATGCACTTCCGCTCGTTGCTCAGTGGTACTATGAGCGGAGAAAACCGCGGGACTCGTTCTTCGCCCTGGTCTACATGAACGCGCCGGTTTACGCCAGTCGCTATGCAGATGCAGATCGCGAACGCATTTGGACCGAATTTATCGCCAACTTGGACACCTATCGAAAACAGCTCGACATGGACGGTATCGAGCTATATTGCGGTGGGAGCAGTGGTCCATCGGCGACCACGCAATTCCTGCAACGATTCACACGCGGCATGCGAGGCCTCAACTACATTCTGGCCGGCCTGGGACGCCATAGCGATACGACACCGGAAAACGCAGCGCAGCTGCTCGATGGTGTGGCGATCTTCCGCACGATGACCGATTTCCGCGTCTGGACCAAGTCGGAGGATGTACTGGGCCGCACCATGGAAGGGGAGAATACGTGGCTGTTGGGTGAGATCGCCGCCCACGCGCCGATCCAACGGCCTGGATTCTTGAGCGCACTGGCGATCAGTTGGTCCTATTATCCCGCCTGGATGAAGGATTTATGCAGCCGTTTCCCCGCCGACTACGAGGCTGTCAGCCCCGGCGAACTGGCCCATCTCTTGCGCACATTTCTCGCGCCGCCGCACGATGCAGCGAGTAGGCACTAGTTGCCGAAGGTGGCACGAGCGAAAGGGGCAGTCGGTCGGTGCTGGAAGATCTACACTTCTTGGAGCACGGCATCCATTCCGCAGTTCAGTCCGCATGCCATCCTGCAGGGACGCCGCGGGCATCCCTCGCTGCGCAGTTAATAAAGGGTGGTTTTTCGGCGAGCCCGAAGAACCTCAGCACTCCGACGAGTTGATGAGCCAATCCCTCGGCGCGGCAGCAGCCGATCTCTCGGGGCTCGTTCTCGCGTTTCCCCACTTGCTCCGCTTGTGGCCATTTCCTTGTTCCTGTGCGAGTCCCAGCTAGCGCGTCAAGGCGCCACGCTGGCCCACCGAAATCAACTGCGGCTGACCTCGCGCGCCATCAGGCGGCACGAACGCCGGACGCGGTTGCGTTGCGGCCTCGGCACAATGCCGGCGTGCTGGTTGCTGCGGGGCTCGGCCGCTCACCGGTGTGGAGCCGGTCGGTGGTAGCTGGCCAGTTGTGGTCTCCCTGGGATCAACCCAGGGGAAACCGGACTCACGGTGAAACGCATAGTGAGATGTACGCAAGTCGTAGCTGAGACCGCCAAGGGCTCAGCGGCACCGGTGACAGATGTTCCATCGCCGCTGGCTTCAACAGTCGCCCATCAATACAGTTGGAACTCCCAGATTGTGGGGCCTTCCGTGGCTTCGAGAATGTTGAGCCGCACGATGCGCGTGGTGACCGGCGGGAACTTGGCGGTGAAATTCCGGCCCACTTTGTCACCGGCGAAGATGGTTCGCCAGGCCTCGCCCTCCTTGGCCTGCAACTGGAACTTCCGAATGCGACCTTCGTACGCTTCATCAATCACGACGCGACTGATCTTCGTCGCGCGCCCAGATCGACTTCCAACCAGGCTTGGTGCGTCCCCGCATCCGTGGCCCAACGACTCGACTCATCGTCGTCCAGCGCCTTGCCCGGGCCGTACTGGTCGAGCAGTCCCTGAAACACGTTCGAAGCCTTGCCCGGTTTGTCGAATCCCAGCGAACGACTCCAGGCGATATTCACCGGAGGGATAGCAAACGCCGGCTGATCGACCTTCAAGCGAATCACGGTCGCCACGTCCTGGCGATCACTCGGTGCAACAGCGACGGAGATCCCCTGGTCCGTCTGGTTACACTCGAGCGTGCCGCCTGTGAGCAATTCGCTGCCAAGAATCTTGCAGTTCAGGGGGGCAGCTGCAGTGGACCTTCTTCGGGCCACTTCATGACAAACAGGTAGATCTGGTCACCCTTGCACGTTGACGCTCCCCAAGGTCCTGGTTTGAACGGTCCACCGCGGGTGCCGTACACTCCCTCACCGTAGTTGTCGAGCCAGGCACCCATATCCTTCAGCCGCTGAACCTGTAGCGGTTCAATATTGCCATCCGCCATGGGGCCGACGTTGAACAGCAAGTTGCCGTCGCCACCCACCACTCGCAGCAGTGTCTGCAGGCATTCAACCAGCGATTTCGTGTCGTCCTTCGGTTTCCAGGCCCATTGGCGCGCGATCGTCATGCAGGTTTCCCAGGGACGCTGGCGGTTGAAGCCACCGATCTGCTGCTCGGGCGTGTCGTAGTCGGCCGGCACTGCACAGCGGTTGTTGATGATGATGTCGCTCTGCAGCGACCGTACGTAATCCACGACCCCCTGCCCTCGTTTGGCGTCGAAATCCTGCGACACGTCAAACCACATGATGAGCAACGGTCCGTAGTTCGTGATCAACTCGCGCACCTGATGCGCGCAGATACTGTTCGTAGCGATCCAGATTAGGACTCGGCTTGAGTGATGTGCCGCCAGGGCTGCCGTGTGGGAAATCGGGATGATGCCAATCGCAAACACTATGGTAGGTGCCAAAGGCAATCCCCTCCTCTTTGCAGGCCTCGGCCAGTTCCTTGACCACATCGCGGCCGAAAGGAGAATTCATGATGTTGAAATCGGTCTCCTTGGTGTCGAACATGCAGAATCCGTCATGGTGCTTCGTGGTGAAAATCATGTACTTCATGCCAGCTTGTTTGGCGAGCGCCGCCCACTGATGCGCGTCGAATTTCACGGGATTGAACTGCTTGTAGAGATTGTCGTACTCCTCCTGTGGTATCTGAGCGCCGCGTGACCAGCCGATCTCGGTCCCTTTGAGGCTGACGGGCCCCCAGTGGATGAACATGCCGAAGCGCGCATCGCGCCACCACGCCAGACGCTCGGCATTGGCCGGTACCTCTTCCTGCGCCGCAGGGGCTTGTTCATCGGCCGCGGCCATGGAATTTCCGCCGCCCAACAGCAGACCAACGATGATTCCCGCGATCCACCAAACTCGTTCACGTGTGCCGTTCATGGTCGCCTCCCGCATTTGCCCTACATTACCCGATTGTTGAAACTCGTCGCCCGTGCTGAGTCACGATGCGCACTATCATACTCCACCGCGAGAGCTTGTGGGAGCACCAAGACCAACGTGAAGTCGACGGCAGGAGGTTCGTGGCCCCTTGTTCGTGACACTGTTCAGTAGTGATGCTGCGGAGCACCCGCGTGGGCTGCCAAAAGGTCAGTTCTCGGTCGCGGTATTGCCATGGGCGATGGAGACCAATTCTGTTCGCTCCGTCGGCCTTGCGCCGGCGGAGCACTGACTGGTCCGCTACCGTCAGGCCATCCACGTGTTCGGGCTTCCGTCGGGTTCATCCCGGCGGAGCCACAACTGGTCCGCTACCGTCAGGCCATCCACGTGTCCGGGCTTCCGTCGGGTTTATCCCGGCGGAGCCACAACTGGTCCGCTACCGTCAGGCCATCCACGTGTTCGGGCTTCCGTCGGGTTCATCCCGGCGGAGCCACAACTGGTCCGCTACCGTTCGGGCCATCCACGTGTTCGGGCTTCCGTCGGGTTCATCCCGGCGGAGCCACAACTGGTCCGCTACCGTCAGGCCATCCACGTGTTCGGGCTTCCGTCGGGTTCATCCCGGCGGAGCCACAACTGGTCCGCTACCGTTCGGGCCATCCACGTGTTCGGGCTTCCGTCGGGTTCATCCCGGCGGAGCCACAACTGGTCCGCTACCGTCCGGGCCATCCACGTGTTCGGGCTTCCGTCGGGTTCATCCCGGCGGAGCCACAACTGGTCCGCTACCGTTCGGGCCATCCACGTGTTCGGGCTTCCGTCGGGTTCATCCCGGCGGAGCCACAACTGGTCCGCTACCGTCACTCCATGTACACCGTCGGTCGAGTCCTCAATGTGCCATCACACCGGCACGCCTTCGAGACCCAGTCAAGCCGCGGCCTGCTTGGGCCTCGGCCGGGTCGCCGTTGTGCCTGCGCATCCTCGGCTCGGCCGGCACGCTTTGCGGCTCATCGGCAGTAGCCGGCCCGTCCGCAGCCCTGTCGGGCATAGCGGCTGAACGGGCGAGGGCTGCTCGCTCTGCAACGACCCAGCGAACCGGGATCTTCCACGAATTGGCAAACTGTTTCGCTCCCCACCAACCGCCATCTATAATCTGACCAATACATTCTTCGTTCTGGACCAACCCCGCACGGATCCCAAAATGCTGTCATTCACTCGACTGCCACTCCCCTGCCCCGCCCGCGTCATACTTCTCGTGACTTGCCAGCTACTGCTCGCTTCGCGATTGATCGCTGACGAGCCAGTCCGGGTTGGCAGTAGCTATGCGGCCGAGGATACGTTGTCTTGCGGGCAAGAAGCTTCCGAAGATGCACGGCTTTGCCTCGCGGGTCTCACCTGGAAACTGACGAGCTTTACGGTCCGCTGCGAAGAGTCGAAACGCGGATTCGGTGATTTTCTGGTACGATTCCCCTCGCCGATCGATACCGGCGACGTGCGGAACGACCAAGTCGCGTTGGAGTGGTATGCCGCACGGGACGCTGAGCATAATATGCTGCGTGCTCCGGCTGTCGTGGTGGTCCACGAATCAGGGAGCAATATGGCGGTGGGTCGCGCGATCGCCCGCGGCCTGCAATCGCAACAGCTTCACGCCCTTCTCATTCAGTTGCCCGGATACGGGGTGCGGAAGACTGGGCGAGAAATCGTGGCGTCGGAAGCGATCACGGCACTGCGTCAGGCCGTGGCCGATGTGCGCCGTGCGCGCGATGCGGTAGCCGTCTTACCCGGCGTCGATACCGCGGTCATCGGACTGCAGGGGACGAGTCTCGGTGGCTTCGTCACGGCGACCGTGGCGGGTCTCGATCACGGCTACAATCGGATCTTCATCTTGTTGGCAGGGGGAAATTTACAGACGGTGATTGAGCAGGGTGGACGCGATTCGGCGGCGCTGCGCGAGAAGCTCAAGGCAGCGGGGATCGAGGGGGAGAAACTGCGTGAATTGACACAGGTCATTGAGCCGATGAGACTCGCACGTCGCATCGACCCGCAGACGACGTGGCTGTACAGTGGTGAATTCGATGATGTCGTGCCGCCCGCCTGCTCACGAGCATTGGCCGCGGCCGCCCAGTTGCCCGCGGGCCACCATATTGTTCTCCCCGTGGATCACTACTCGGGAGTCTTCTTGCTTCCGAAAATCATCCTCGAAATTCACCAGGCCATGATGGGGGCCGGCGACAAGGAGGTCCCAGGCACAGGGGAGAAATCTAAACGCAATACCTCCGACCATGCTACCAATGCCGCACCACCGGCCAAGTGAATGTTGATTGTCGCCCCCGAGCGATTTCATGCCGCATTGAGTGAGTTTCTGCGCCACAAACAACAACTGCTGCGTCGGTCGCGAGATGGTGCGGTGGTCTGTATCGGCTGTAATACCGGTACCCAACCCTGCGCGTTGAGCCTGGTCGACGGATTCACCAGGGCGATGGCAGCGAACCCCGAGTCGCGGTTAGGTGACTGCTGGGCCAGTGCCGTTACGTACTACTACCAGCGCGAGCGACTGGATAAACTGGTTCCCACGGACAGTTGGTATCCTGCCAGCATCTTCGTTCAGGGCATGAAATTCATGTTTTTCGGCGACCCCTCGCTGAGACTACGAGTCATGCCGTCCATCGACGGAAATGAGCCGGCTGCAACTGGTGCAAAACACCGCAAGTGAACAGCGTATTGCGTCGAATCGCAACATTGCTCCCGCGTGTCGTACTGCACCGCCAGATCTCTCGCGACCTTGTTGGCCACCGTCTTTCAGCGTTTTCCAACGACTCCTGGACCGTGAGGACGGGACGTGCATCCGAAGCGGCACGAGGATTGCTCTGTGGACGGCGCTGTTGATTGCGCACCTCAATACCTGTTTGGGTCGCACGGATGGTTATCGTGTCGGAAAGTATCGTCTGGTTCACGCTGCGCAATCGATGGCCAGTACAGCGGTTCGTGAGAGGGGCCCCGATGGCGAATGTACGCCATCTGTTCGGTTGGAAAGGAACGCACTGCCATGAAACGTCTGCCGACCACGGTAATGCTCTGTCTGTTCGTTTACGGTTCGGTCGCCTGCGCAAGAGGTGTCCTCCGTGCGACAACCCCAGCAGAGCCGAATTCGCCATGTCACGCTCTATCGCGATCGAGCCTTGGTCACGCGCGAAATCTCCGTGCCCGCGGGCGATCCGCTACGCAGTATCGATGTCCCGGACCTACCCGAGTTGATCGTAGCCGACAGCGTGTTTGCCGAAGGCGATGACCGTACTGCCATCCGGGCCGTACGCGTCTCCGGTGTCCCCGCAGTTGAGTCGCAGCGAGAGGAAGTCCTGGAGCTGGACAAACAGATCGAGGAAATTACTCGACAGCGAACCGAAACGGAGCAGATGCTTGATGTGATCGCAAAGGACATTGACTCACTCGGTCAGTTGGTGAGCTTCTCCGTCACGAAGGGGAATTCTGATCTGAACCATGGCGTATTGAATGCCGAGACGCTGACCACGCTGACGACCTTCTCGATGAGCCAACGGCGCAATCTGGCCACCCAACAATTGCAGTATCAACTGCAATTGGCGGATTTAAATAAGAAATTGGAGCTCGCTCAGCGGGGAGCGAAACCAGGCCACCAGGGCCGAACAGTCGACGGTCTACCAGGCGAAGATCTTTGTCGAGACGGCCCCAGGCGAAGCTGGAACGGTGCGACTGAGCTACATGGTGGGGGGCTGTGGATGGTCGCCGCAATATACGGTGCGCGGTCGACTTGGCCAGCCGAGTTTTGAACTCCGATACAGCGCCGTGGTACAACAGATGAGCGGCGAGAATTGGGACAACGTCAGCTTGATCCTTTCTACCGCCTCCCCGTCGGTCACTGCCGCGCGGCCGCTCCTGACACCGCTGCGCATCGTGACGGTTGGCCCTTCCCACGCCGATGAGAACACCGCTCAGAGTGGCATGCAAAGCGATCCGTTCGACCAATCCGCTTTAGCCGACCCAGAAAACGACCTTTCTCAAATCGTCCAATCATTACGTCTGCAGCAGCGCGACGCCGAGACACAACTCGCAAATGAGCAGTTTGCCGCGGCATCCGATCAACGAGACTTGGCGCTGAACTCGCTCGCAGGAAAAATGCAGCAAATCGAGTTGCAGGCCGAGTCGAGGTCGTGGCAGACACTGGCACCAGACGTAACAGATGATATTGCCAGCCAAGTCTATACGCTGTCGCAGCCCGTGAGTCTGGATACGCGACGCGACCAGCAGTTGGTACAGATTCTCGAGACCCAATTGGCTGGAGAAATGTCCCACGTCGCCACGCCGTTGTTGAGTACTTACGCATATCGCGAAGCCGAAATGACGAATACCGAGCCGTTCGGTTTGCTGGGGGGGCCAGCAGCCGTCTACCTGGACGATCGTTTCGTGGGCCGCACAGAGATTCCTTCAACGGCCAGCGGCCAGCGTTTGACCATCGGATTTGGAGCGGATCAACAAGTCCGCACGCGACGTGAGTTGGTCGACAAACAGGATACAGTGCAAGGAGGAAATCGTCAGCTGAAATTCGTCTACCGATTGGTACTCGCGAATTTCAAAGACCAGCCGATCGCCGTACGGTTGATCGATCGGATGCCCATCACGCGTCAAGAACAGCAACTCTCCGTGTTGCTCGAAACGCCTCAGCAGCCGCTGTCAGACGACGCGCTGTATCAGCGAATTCTCCGACCCAACGGCATTCTCCGCTGGGACCTGACTCTTCCCGAAGGTCGTCACGGCAGCAAAGCGTTCGATGTTCAGTACAGCTACACGATGGCATTTGACCGCAGCCGGATTCCGGCGACACAGGATATGCTCTCCGAGATGCAGGCGGACTATCGCGACATGAGGCTGCCGGCCGGAGGTATGGGAGGCATGGGGGGAGGTATGGGAAGATCTGGCGGCGGGAATTGATGGGGTGGCAGACTTTCGCGGAGCGGAGCCACAACTGGCCCGCTACCCATACAACTCCGTTCCACTCCAACAAGCGTAACGGGTGTGCGCCATTCGGTAGCTGACCAGTTGTCGTCCCACCGAGACGGGCTCGGTGGAAACGGGAAGTTTGCGCCGAGTGGTAGCTGACCAGTTGTCGTCCCACCGAGACGGGCTCGGTGGAAACGTGCGTGACGCGCTCGTGTCTAGCCGGCCAGTTGTCGTGGCGACGATCGGGGCAATCGCACGTCTGCCGATGCCAGCCCTGGTCAAACCGGCCAGGTTAATATACTTTACGGCGAAGATTCCCTCGCGCCGTAGACCAGGGCTGGTGATCGGAGAAGCCATGAGTGACAAACCTTTTGAATGTTTTGACCTTGACCTGACGATCGAACAAATTGCCGCGGTCTTGAAAGTCGCTGGGCAGCAGGTTCTTGCGGCAGTGGAACTGCTGGACGCGGGCAACACGATTCCCTTCATCGCTCGCTATCGGAAGGAAGCAACCCAGGGGCTGGACGAAATTGCCTTGCGTGCTATCGAAGACGCATTGGCAAAGGCGCGCGACCTGGCCGATCGCAAATCGACGGTTTTGAAGACGATCGACCAGCAAGGACAGTTGACAGACGGCCTGCGGCGGCAGATTGAGGCGTGTACGGACAAACAGACGCTGGAGATCCTCTACCTCCCGTTCAAACCGAAACGACGCACGCGGGCCACGATCGCGCGCGAGCGAGGTTTGCAGGGGCTGGCCGACATTCTGCTACGGCAGGAGAGACTTGGCCAACCCAGAAGTGCCGTGCTGGCCCCCTATGTGAACCCCGAAAAGGAAGTGCCGGACGAAGACGCAGCTCTGCAAGGCGCTTGCGACATCGTGGCTGAGCAATGGTCGGAAGATGCCGAAACTCGCAGTTGGTTGGTGCAGGAAGCATCTGCACGCGGGCAAATAGTCTCCACGATCAAACGTGGCAAGACGGACGAATCGGGCAAGTTCGAAATGTACGTGGATCACTGTGAACCGGTCTCTCGGGTCCCTTCCCATCGCCTGTTGGCGATGTTGCGGGGTGAAGCGGAAGGGTTGCTGCGAGTGGGTGTGAAACTCGACGAAGATCTCGTGCTCGGCCAGCTTAAGTCTCGCTTCGCCACGCATCCGCAGTTTGAATTCCATGCCGACTTGCTCAGGACCGTGGAAGATTGCTACGGTCGCCTGTTGCAGCCAGCCACCGAATCAGCCGTGCTCCAGGATTTGAAGGAGAAGGCGGATGAAGAGGCGATCTCAGTCTTTGCGAAGAACTTGCGTGAACTGCTGCTGGCTGCCCCTGCCGGCCCGCAGGTAACGATCGGGATCGACCCCGGTTTCCGTACCGGTTGTAAGGTGGCGGTGGTCGATGGCACGGGGAAATTCCTGACCAGCACGGCCATCTATCCCACGCCGCCACGCAACGACGTCGAGGGAGCCGCAAAAACGCTCCTTGAGCTGATTGCCCGATACAAAGCCCGCTTGATTGCGATTGGCAATGGGACTGCGTCGCGCGAGACCGACGCGTTTGTGACAGATGTCATTCGCTCGCATCATCTGGACGTGACCAAGGTCACGGTGAGCGAGTCGGGGGCGTCGATCTACTCGGCCAGCGAACTTGCCGCTGAAGAATATCCTCAGCTGGACGTCACCGTACGCGGCGCGATTAGCATCGCACATCGTTTGCAGGATCCTTTGGCGGAACTGGTCAAGATCGATCCGAAATCCATCGGCGTCGGCCAATACCAGCACGACGTGAATCAGACGATGCTGCGCAAATGTCTGGTGCGGGAAGTTGAGTCTTGTGTCAACTCAGTCGGCGTGGACGTGAATATGGCAAGTGGGCCATTACTATCGCACGTCGCCGGCATCGGCTCCAAGCTCGCCGCGAACATTGTCGCGTATCGTGATCAACACGGCCGTTTTGAAACCCGCCAACAACTCACCGATGTTCCAAAACTAGGACAGAAGGCGTACCAGCAAGCTGCGGGGTTCTTGCGGATCCGAGATGGCGAGCAGCCGCTCGATAATTCCGCAGTGCATCCGGAAAGCTACTATGTCGTGAAGAAGATGGCCTCACGGTTGAGTGTAGCGCCGGGACAACTCGTCGGTAACGCCACGTCGGTAGGTAAACTCAAGGCACAGGAGTTTGTGGACGATCAGGTTGGACTGCTCACCGTCCAGGACATTCTCTCCGAATTGGCCAAACCGGGACGCGACCCACGCAGCGAATTCAAGGTGGTCCAGTTTGCTGACGGAGTCAACGATCTCGGGGATCTGAAACCAGGAATGATCCTCGAGGGGGCGATCACCAACGTGACACGATTCGGAGCCTTCGTGGATATCGGCGTGCACCAGGATGGGCTGATCCATATCTCGCAACTCTCCAACACGTTTGTGGAAGATCCCAGCGACGTGGTCACGGTCGGAGATGTGGTACGAGTCAAGGTACTGGAAGTGGATCTGGAACGTCGCAGAATCTCTCTCTCGAGAAAGCAGGTTACCGGTTAGAACCTCACAGCCTCGATATTGCGTACTTCCAAGACGACCGATTTGGGCTTGCAGTGCGCGCCGACACTCAAGCCGGCAATATTGTTTGTATCCAGCTTGCCATTGGGGTCAGGCGGAGTGGCCGATACGTAAGCGAGTTGCGAGAACAGCACGGTGACGCTACGCCACTGTGTGCTGCCTGAGAGTTCGCTGTCGGAAATGTAACCGGCCCCACCCGGCTCGAAGAGAAACGCTCGCACGGATCCCGGAGTCTCTGTATCGGTGCGAAATTCAAAACGTAAACCGTCGTAACCTGACAGATCACGCCCCCCTGGAAAAGCAACTCGCGGATACGCCCAATTATCGCCGTCCGTAGAAAAGTGGAATGAAAAACGCACGCCTCCCTCGGTACCCGCGGCGATGTCCATGTCGCCATGACCCGCGATGTTCTTCTGCCACAACTCCGGCTTGTTCAGGCTCAATGGGAGGCTCTCCTTGGGAGCGAGCTTGCTGAGATCCACCGACAGTCGCACAACCGCCGGTGCGCTTCGTTCTTCGGCTCTCCTGGCAACCAGGCTCACCGTTGCGGGGTCCTTCGTCGCCGGAACCTTGAGATGGAGGGGAACAACGACGCGTTGGCCACCATCCACCGACACGTCGGCGTGGTCGGGATCGACTTGCCAGTTGTCGGGAGTCGAGAGAAGCAGTTCGCCCTGAAATGCCATGTCCCCAAAGTTGTAGATTTCCGCCTCCAGTGCCGCCTCGCCACCTGCCAGGCGGTAGCCATCCATGGCCTTGTCGACCGTGGCCTGCGGGACGCGCAAGCGCACAACAATCTCGGACAGAGTGGCAAACTTGATGTTGGTGAGCTCCTGTCGTTGAACGGGCTTGGATGAAGCGGGAGGCGGCGCGAATTTGTCAACCAGCGCGGACGGTGGCGCAATGACGTAGGTGGCAGCTCGCGTTGCAGGCACCTGCACGGCTCCGTCACCACTCGGTAAGGGTGATCCCAGAAACGTATGTGCTTCTCGCACCAGCGTCCAATCCAGTGGCAGTGTCACGTTGGCCGGTTCATCTGATTCGCGCCAGACAACGAGGGCCACTGTGTCATCCCCCCGGTCAAAAACCAATGTCTTCGTATCCTTGTCTGATGATGGTACGCTCCCCAAATAATTGCCGTGCCCCAGCGCATAGGTGGCGGTGGCAAGCGCCGCGAGGCCGGGAAAGGCCGCGCGCTGCGCGGGCTCAAACAGCCCCCAACCTCGCTTCCCTTCACGATAGAACGGGAAGACGAACCAGAAATGCCGATCGACGCCGGCGGAGAGCGCCTGCGGAAACGCACGGGACAAGAAACTCTGCCTGGTGGCGACGGCCCTTGTCCGCAAGTACTCCATCGGGTCCCTCCTGAGGATCACCCGCCTCCGTAATCCAATCCTTGACCACGATGTTGTAATTCGCTAACTGGTTTACGAATCCCTCGCGACGACCGGCGTACGTGGAGGGATCGGCATAAATGTGATAGTTCCAAATATCGAAGTAGTAGCCGATGCCGTTCTCCAGTAAACCCTCTGAAAATGGCCCCGCGCCATGTGCCATCGATGGACTCAGTACCAGCAGCGCAGGGTCAACTCGACGAAAGCCGAGAAAGGCCGCCTTTTGATAAGCCGCGCATTCGCTCGACGGATGCGAGAAGAAACTGATATCCGGCTCGTTCCACACTTCCCACGCCTGGACGCGTCCGTGGAACTGCGCGGCCAGTGCTTGTGCGAACCGGTAAATGTCGCGCAGATCGTCGGGCACGGCGCGAGCGTCCTTGTCACTGCGGCACCAGTTCGGGACGCTATGGAAGATCTGATAGACGTGGATGCCGCGTTGGCTGAGGATCGTTGCGGTCCGGTCATAGCGTCCCCAATTCAGCTCGCCCCGCCGACGTTCGACTTCGCCCCAATTGAGCCGCTCGCGAACCCAGGTGATGCCACATAGCCGCAGCAGATCGGCCATGTCTTCCCACTGGTCTGCCTTGACCAGCCACGACATGGCATTGTCGGTGGCCAGCCGAGTGTCTCCCTTCACGCGTTTTTCGGGGTCGATGAGTATAACGAGTGGCAAGACGGCTTCGCCGGCAACGGCTTCGTAGTAACCAGGCGGAAGCGTGCCGAAGTCAAGCTCGCCGGCGGTGATCGGAGCGTCACGTCGCACCACCTCTTTACCGTCGATGTCTCGCAGTTGTACGATTAGCGCTTCCCCGGCAGCGATCATTACATGGACCGGCTGGCCCTCGACAAAAACGCTGGCGAATCGGTCTGTCGACAATTCTCGCCCGACTGCTTCCCGGCTGCAAACGGAGATCACCAGCATGCATAGTATGAGGCATCCGCCGATCGCCGACGGGCAGATCTTCCGACAACTCGTGGTATGGTTCGCCTCCCAGCAATGCAAGGCAACGGAGCGTGAAGTGAATGGAGTGGCTTGTCTCATTGGATGAACCTTGATGGGTAACGCCCATTTTTCAAGTGTTGGAGCGGTGGAAACGGGAAGTTTCGCGGGCGGTAGCTGACCAGTTGTCGTCCCACCGAGACGGGCTCGGTGGAAACGGGATGTTTGCGGCGGGCGGTAGCTGACCAGTTGTCGTCCCACCGAGACGGGCTCGGTGGAAACGGGATGGTCGTGTCGCCGGGTCGGAGGCTGGTAGCTGACGAGTTGTCGTCCCACCGAGACGGGCTCGGTGGAAACGGGAAGTTTGCGCGGGTGGTAGCTGACCAGTTGTCGTCCCACCGAGACGGGCTCGGTGGAAACGGGATGGTTGCGCCGGGCGGTAGCTGAAGAGTTGTCGTCCCACCGAGACGGGCTCGGTGGAAACGGGAGGTTTGCGGCGGGCGGTAGCTGGCCAGTTGTCGTCCCACCGAGACGGGCTCGGTGGAAACGGGAAGTTTGCGGCGGGCGGTAGCTGACCAGTTGTCGTCCCACCGAGACGGGCTCGGTGGAAACGGGATGTTTCGCGAGCGGTAGCTGACGAGTTGTCGTCCCACCGAGACGGGCTCGGTGGAAACGGGAAGTTTGCGCGGGTGGTAGCTGACCAGTTGTCGTCCCACCGAGACGGGCTCGGTGGAAAGGTGGTGAATCGACGATTTCATGGACCATTTGCGTTGATGACGAGAGGATGACACATTCATCAGATTCGCTCGTCCCCCCTCAACCACCCGTTACCGCAGCGATCCGCGAAGACTTCTCGCCTGGTTTGAACGGGGGATCCAATTCGACACGAACGCGAATCGCGGTGGGAAGCGTCTTTCCGTTGGCGTCGAAGTACTGGAAAAAAGTGCCATAGTAAGGCGCATTCGCGTCGACCCACGTCACGAGTGTTTCCCACTCGGCACGACTCAACGTCACTTCTTTGCGATGTGTTTCGTCATGCAGGAGAGTCAGTACCAAGGGGCTGCGGTGTGAACCGAATTGTTTGGGCTGCGTGACCTCGGGACCGCTCATATGATTCGACAGGCAGAGCAGACCGGTGGCATTATAGATGCTCGCCCTCACCGATTCGTAAAGGGTACTTTCGGCTGGCTGCAACAGCGGCATATCGGGGTATGCTTCGCGGTAGCCCTCTCCCAGCGGTGTGGGCATATCTTTCGAAATACCAAACAGGGATCGGTAGGATTGTACGAAGCCGTAGGGGTCACGCGCGCCGGTGAGGTCTAGTTTCTGTTGCGGTTCGGCACCGTGGCAGCGGACGCAGTGTCGATCGAAGATGGGTTGAATGAGCTTCTCGTACTCGAGTATTTCCACGTCACCCCACGGCGGAGGCTGCGGTTGAGAAGGTTCTCGGTGCATGGCGAGTTTGCTGCCGACGTCGCTGCTGCGGGGCACATTCTGCTTGGTCTCATGGCAGCCGACGCAACCCCGGAATTCGCCTGGCTTGAACTCGATGTGGCTGCGCATTCGCCGGACTTCCATCAGATGTTCGTCCAACGCCTGGAAGGAAACGGCCAGGCCTGTGGGCACCTTGAAATAGGCCGATCCATCCTTCTCCACAGGAACCGTGCCGATGACTCGGGTCGGTGACCAGGACCAATAGCTGAAGTTTCGTGAGTGTTGTGTGCCGGGCGTCCAACGTATCGGACCGGAATTGTCGTACTTGTTGAAATACCACTGCAGTTGTTCCGAAATGCGGAGGTAGCGTACCGTACCCGGCTCGATTCCCGGCATGTCGCGGTTCACGTCATCCAGGTAGCAGACGGCAAAGTCGCACTGCTCGTCGACCTGGGACGGCAGTGTCGGTGGTGTCGGCCGCTGGCGGATGGGCATGGGACACATCACGTCCATGACCGGATCCCGGTGAATCAGTTCTTTGTTTCCCCACACGTCGATGTAGTAGGCCGCGTAGGCGGAGTGGGCCGGATTGTGGTAAGCGTACGAAACCGAGAAGCCTTTCTCGGACAAAGGCCACGGTGTTCTGTAAAGTCCTCCGCGGTCTCTCACGCCACCTTCGGCCACCGTAGGTGAACTCCCCAGACCACCTTCCAGCGGACTGCATTCGGGCGTTACGTAATTCAGGCCCAACGGATTGTTGACTCCCAGTGACGGATCGACGATGGCGACCGCCCCTTCCGGTGGCGAGTGATGGCCGCAGGCAATCACCACCAGTTTCTGACTCCCGGGTATCGAACGCGGCTCGCGCACCGATTGGGGATCCTGGAAGTGAACCTTGAACAGACCGTCGTTCATGGTGCCGTCCGGGCGGATCGTCCAGAGGGCGTGCGGCCATTGCCAGAATCGCTCCTGATAGTCCCAACGCATGTAGCCGATGAGTCCGTTATTGAGGCAATGGGGATAGCGGTCCACGTCCTTGTTGTATGTCAATCGTTGAACTTGCTGCCGTCACTGGCCGACACTCGGAACAGATTGGGGAGTCCGAAGTCGCTGTAGGCCAGCGGTGCTGCTCCGCATTGCGATGCACCGCATCCGCGATCGGACGAGAAGACCACGTCACCGTTGGGCAGGTAGGCCGGTTCACGATCGCAATAGAGCGGATCGTCGGTCAGTTGGCGCAAGCCGGTTCCGTCGGTGCGGATCTCAAACAGATGAGTCGGTTCACTGCCGTTCTCCCAAAAAACTCCGTCTCGAAATCCCACCACATGGTTCAGCACGACCGTATCCGGCCCATTTCTCCAAGCCACGCTACCCCAGGCACTGGCCTCGTCTCCCCAACGCGGCTGACGCACGTAGGCAAACACCAGGTTGTCGGCATCCCACCACAGATCCATATCCTGCACGTGCCCCGGGCCAAGTTGTCCGGCAATCAGGGGGCGGACACCGTCAGATGGTCCGACACCCGTCTTGACAAAGATATCTCCGCCGGGCGGTCGCTCCTTCGGACGGTCATGGTTCTGGACGAGGCAATCGGGATGATTTCCCTCCGTCCTGACCGGCGATTGAAAGAAAACGATTTCCTGGAAATCCATGTCGGGACCGGCCAGTACCACGTCCCGCACGGCACGACGCACATCCAGCCACCAGGTGCGCTCTCTGGTAAGATCGGTCGAGAGTTGCTGATCTGGCTGCCGGCCGTAGGTTTTCTCAAGCGTGTCTCGAGCCTCCTGCAAACGCTTTCGCTGTTGTGGCGTGCAGTTCCCCATAGCGTACGACGCCAGGGCATCCACACGATTCACCATGTCCTGAGCTGATTGCGACAGGTCGCGCGCCGTACGGTACACGTCTCGACTCAGCGCCTGCAACACGAAATCACACTCTAACGATGATTCCGGTTTCAGCTCGCGACATCTCACCAACCAGCCTGGTGAAGCGACGTTGGTTGGGCTGGCCCGATTCGCGTCTCGAACCGCAGCGAACGCCCAGGTGGCAATGTCGCGGACAAATGGATCATTGTGATCCAGCAGTGTGCTGGCCTTCTCCGCGCACTGCCGCCAATGGGGATCGTCGATCAACCGGCCGCCTTCGATGTGCTGAGCCAAGCCATAGAACAGTTCGGCGCTGATCGTCGCCGCCTCCACGGAGCCATCGGCTGCCAACGCGTCCAGTACCGAAACCGCGTGCCCACCAGACGCCGCCAGGACATTTACCAGTTGCTGCAGCTCCGCCACGGCGCCAGCGCCCTGGTGGGCTGACAGAATGGATGTCACAACACCGTCGGTACCCTGGCGATTCAACAGATCCTGGTAATCTGTCGGATTCCCCAGTGCCATCCTCTCGTGAGGCATGGTGGTGAAGACGATGATGGACAGCGTGAGAATTACGATGGACTTCGCGTGAGGTCGGCTCATCATGTGCCCAATCTCCTGATGGGAAGTCTCGCAGCACGGTTTCTCTTCTATCGGAACCAATGACTCACGAGAGCGGGCTTAAGGCAGGCAAGCCAGTGACGTACTAGAGACTACTCAGTCCAAGGTTCGGCTGACAGTCTACGCATTCTACCTCAGCACGTAGTGTATCATACTCTCGATGCCCTGACTTCAAGGGCCCCATGCGCAATACTCAATTTGTTGGTACGCTGGTTGCTGAAAGGCTGAAATGATGCACTGGTTATTTGACCCCGCACGGATCCATTTCTGCGAACAGACCGTTGCCGGGCCGATAGCGCACCCGGCTGACACGTGGACGAATATCGGTCCACTCGTGGCAGGCGTGTTGATCGTGCTGCGCCGGCCGGCATCCGCTCGAGCGATTGCTGGGAGTGGCGGCCCTCTGGACCGCCGTGGCTTCAGCCTTCTTCCACGCTACCGACACGATTCTGGGGGAAGCACTGGATTTGGGGGGCATGTTCCTGTTCATTCTGACCGTGGCCGCATTGCAGCAACGCCGAGTTTTCCTCGCCCAGAACGTGGTGGCCGGTCAGCGACTTCGTCGCCATCTGCTACCGGTCTATTTCGGATCCAACCGGCATCTCATTATCCTGGTGATTGCGCTGACCATGATCTTGACAGTCCTGTCGGCGTGCACAACGGTGTTTGCCAGTCCGGCCTTTGGATTGATCGTCGTGTTGGTAGCACTTCGCGAGGTGCTATCGGGGGTTGGCGAAGCCGTGCGGCATGTGCATGTTGGCCAGCGAGTGGGACTGGGTTGGACTGCACGTTCGTGCCTCGTGTGCGAGCAATGCTTGTCAGGGCATCAGAATCGCTGCCCGGAGGCCGTGGGGACCATTGTGCAGCGACACGGCGGTTTTGCCGATCGCGTACGAGCGCAAGCCGCTTGGGTGATCCCCATTCCTGATGGTGTGAGCTTGAAAGCGGCAGGACCGCTATTCTGTGGTGGGCTGACAGTCTTCAATCCTCTGTTGCAGAACAATATTCGCCCGACCGATCATGTGGCAGTCGTCGGCATTGGCGGCTTGGGACACATGGCAATTGCCTTTGCCGACGCGTGGGGCTGCGAAGTCACCGCCTTTTCTACCAGCGCGGACAAGGAAGGTGAAGCACGGCAACTCGGAGCTGATCATTTCTCGAACACGCGCGACGCGGATGCACTAACGTCTGCCGCCGGCCGCTTCGACATGGTGTTGGTCACGGTCAACGTGCCACTCGACTGGGACCGATACATCAACACACTGCGTCCCGGTGGAAAGCTGCATTTGGTGGGAGCAACGCCACAAGTCAGCGCTTCCGTCTTTCCTTTGCTTGTCGGCGAACGGTCGATCGGTGGATCTCCCACCGGCAGTATTGCGACGGCATCCAAGATGCTGCAGTTCTGTGCCCGCCACAAAATCGAACCGATCATCGAAGAATTCACCATGTCCGAACTGAACGCCGCCATGGATCATCTCGCCAGCGGAAAGGCTCGCTATCGAATCGTGCTGAAGGCTGCCGGGAATCTTGCCTGACGAGAGGTATCTGAATGGACATTTCGCGACGCGTTCCGTTGGCCGTGTGCTTACTAGCAGCTGTTTCGTATCGTGTGGCTCAGGCGGATGACGCTGTCGGACAAGCAGTCCAGAAGGTACCGATTTCGGACCAGCGGCTGATATTGGCCCCCTACGTCTGGAAACTGAGCGGCGAAGGGGACACAACATGGGCGAGGCGACGCTGCCGGGAATCCTGTCTGACGCGAGGTATCTGAATGGACATTTTGCGACTCGTTCTGTTGGCCGTGTGTTTACTAGCAGCTGTTTCGTATTGTGTTGCTCACGCGGATGAGGCCGCCGGACAAACCGTCCAGAAGATATGCATTTTCCACGAGCAACTGGTCTTGGCCCCTTATGTCTGGAAACTGAGTGACGAAAGGGACGGAGTACGGGCTCAGGCGACGATGCCGGGGGCGTATGTGCGTGGCACTTTTCCAAGCTGCTGGTGGCGAGCTTGTCACACCCTGCCAACTTGTCACAATGGATAATATTCGCTTTTTCAACTACTCAGGAGCAAGCCATGAAAAAGTCACTTGGCGCCAAGACATTGGTCTATCCCACACCAACGTGGATTGTGGGATCGTACGACAAGCAGGGCAAGAGTAACGGCATGACGGCGGCCTGGGGCGGTATCTGTTGCTCCGATCCGCCATGCGTGGCAGTCTCGCTCCGCAAGGCCACCTATACCTATGGGAGCCTGATAGAACGCCAGGCATTCACGATCAGTGTCCCTTCACAGAGCCAGGTTAAACTGGCCGACTACTTTGGCTTGAACAGCGGTCGCGATACCGATAAGTTCGCTGCCACCGGCCTGACCGCGGTCCGCAGTGAGTTGGTGGATGCGCCTTATGTAGAAGAGTTCCCGTTAGTTTTGGAGTGCGTGATTGTGCAGGTCTTTGAACTGGGCCTGCACACTCAGTTTGTCGGCAAAATCCTCGATGTGAAGGGAGATGAGGAAGTGTTGGACGAGTCGGGAAATCCGGATATCCTGAAGATCCTTCCGATCATCTTCTCGCCTGGCAATCGAGCCTACTACGGTGTCGGACCGTCCCTGGGACACGCCTTCGCCGTAGGCAAGGAAATCTAGCTGGATAACGGCTGCGCACCTTTTCCCGTAACGGAGCATTGGATGGACGATCCAATCGCATATCGCAGGCACGAAATCGAATGGACCCCCGAAAAAGTCGGCCGTTTTTGGGATCACTGGTCTGGTCGCGATCCCGATACGTATTTCGGGCAAGTGGTGGGCGATTCTCTGCTTTCACTTGTGTGGCGTGTGGTCGGTCAGATCCCCGAGCCGATTCTCGATTTTGGCTGCGGCCCCGGATATCTCCTCAGCAAGCTCTTGCACCGCCGCAAACGCTGCGCGGGCGTTGACTTTTCAGCTGAATCCATCCAGAGCCTTCGCGAAAAGCACGGTCACGATGAGTGTCTGCTGTCTGTCGAGAAAATCAGCACAATCCCGACTCAGCTGGCAGCGGATTCGTTCGCCACAGTACTTTTCATTGAGACGATCGAGCACTTGCTGCCACACGATGTGCATGCCACGTTGAAGGAGCTGTTTCGCGTGACTGCGCCGGGAGGTTACTTGGTCGTCACCACACCCAACGACGAAGACCTGGAACGTTTGAAGGTGACCTGTCCGGATTGTGGTTGTCGTTTTCATCGCATGCAACACACGACGCAGTGGACCAAGGAGACATTGAATTCGTTCATGGTGGAAGTTGGATTCCAACAACGGTTCTGCGACGCAACTCGGCTGGCTAAACGCGGAATGCGGGGTAAGGTCGGGCAGTTGGCCCGCACCTACCTTCTCAGGCAGATGCCTCCCCACTTGGTCTATATAGGACAGAAAGTCTGTCGGGAGTGATCACCCATGCCGGTGTCTAGATCTTGTCCGTCCATTGAGCAGCTGTTCATCAGCACTCTCTTGGCAATCAACCTGTTTGTCGTTTCGGCCCCAACCGGCACGGAGGCCCAGGAGAGGGTGCTTCGACCTGGCTTCCACGACCAACAAGTCTGGTCCGTCGATGCCGACAAGCCATGGTGGGCGCTGGTCGACATACGAGACATGCTTAATTTGTTCCACCCCTTCAGCATCTCCCAGCCCGGCGCCCGTGCCGGTGCCAGTGCGACGCTGGTCATCCCGGAGGCTTGGCAGCCACCCATTGCGCTCCGCTTCTACTGCGCTGATGATTACTGCGCCAGTGCTGAGCGGCACAAGCCGGGCCAGGTCGGCACCGAAAGTTTCTTTGACCATCGCTTCAAACAGGTGCTGGTGGACGACAAAGTGATCTGGGAGCGAGATGTGAGCGATGAGAACGTGCATGGTTCGGAGACCAACTTCGTGGTGGATCTCACGCCCCATGTGGTCCCCGGCCGCCCCTTTCAGCTTACCTTCCGGGTGTTCGACAAGGTTACCACAACCGAGCGGAATGACCGCGACGTGTGGTTTATCGGTGGCACGTGGTACGCCGCCGGTGACGGCAAGTCGGAGCAGCCGCCACGGTTCCATACGGCCGTCTGGTTCGCAGACCCGGTGCTGGGCGAGCAGGCCGCCGTGGAACACGCCTCTGAGGGGCAGCGTCCGCATGAAGCAGTCGTTGCGGCCCGCCACCGCCAGCGCTGGCCCGTGAATCCGCCGGGTGACCAACTGTCGCTGCCCGTTTCGTTGAAGCTTGTCACGCCGGCGACCGTACCGACTCCCGGCTTTCCACTCTCTTGTGGTATGCCAATGCCACCGGGTCTGCTGCACGACCCGCACTGCCTCACTTTGCGTGGGCCCGCAGGACAAGACCTGCCGATTCAGGCGGAGCCGACCGGTTGGTGGCCAGATGGCAGCGTACGGTGGGTGCTGCTGCACTCACTTCTACCCGCTCTCACGCAGGCCGGGCAGGACTTTCAGCTAGATGTGAGTTCCGTGCCGCAAAATGCGTCGACGAGCATGGTCACGCAGCGAAGAGACGGGGAGGGCGTCAGTCTCGATACCGGCGCGGTGCGGCTTGAACTGGGTAGCAATCCTGAGCATTTACTTGATTGCGTCATTCGACCCGGTGACCAACACGTTCTGCTGTCCGACCTTGAACTGCGTATGGCCGTGCTATTGGATGGCCAACGGACGCCTGTGCAGGCCCGGCAAGAACGTCTGGAAGTAGTCGCATCCGGGCCGGTCCGCGCGGAGGTGTTTTGCGCGGGAGTGCTCGAGGCCGGTGCGCGTCGCCTCGGTCGGTTCACGTGCCGGCTTTATGTCTACGCTGGTCTTCCCACCGTCCAAGTACAGTTTCGCGTGCTCAACGACACCAAGCCGGACAACTACCAGGGCACGGCCGACGATGCGCCGCTGGAAGTGCTGGACTTGGCTCTGGTGGCACACGTCGATCCGATGCGCAAAGAGGTGGCGGTTGGCGTAAACGACCAGGCCCCTGTGGTGGCAACGGACGGCGGTCTGTCGCTGCTGCAGGACTCACCCGAACACTGCTTGGTCGCGCTTGGCAATGGAGAAACCAACGAACCGCGGCGGGCACAGGGCTGGATTGTCGCCGGAGAGGTCCAGGCTTCGCTGTGGCGATTCTGGCAGCAGTACCCCAAGACGCTCAGCTGTGACGGCGACCGTCTGGAAATCGGACTGTTCGTACCGACTACCGACACGCCGGCATATCGACCTCGCTACGGTGAGGCCAAGCGACACGACTTGTGGCTGACCTTTGGCTCCGGTGCGACTGACCACGCTTCTCAAGAATCTTTTGGGCGTCTCAGCGACGAGCCGCCGCGACTTTTCGACGGACCCTGGTTCTGTCGTTCTGGGGCGATTGCCTACCTCGAGCCCGATTGGTTTCTTCAGCAGCCGAAGCTGCGCCAGTGGGTAGAGAAGCAATATGGGGACGTTTCCTGTGACCGCTTTCCTGGGCACTTTGGCTTGCGCAATTTCGGCGACATGCCGTACACGCCGCCACAGTGGCTCAATGGCTACTGGGCGATGGTCCAGGGCGCGCTCAACTGGGGGCTGGCCGGCGGAGGCCAGCAGTGGATTGAGCGTAGCAACGAGATCGCTCGGCACATCTCTGACGTGGACGCCGTGCACCTGACGGAAGACAGCCCCGACTGGGCTCAATGGCACGGTGTCACTTGCGCTCTGGGAACGGATCATTCAGTCCATAACGGCCTGGCGCGTTGGCCGGCATTCCAATTGGGCGAATCGCTGATCTTGCACTATTGGATGACCGGCGATGCCGACAGCCGGGAAGCTGGATTGGCCAACGCCGAGTGGTTGATTCGCAACCAGGCCGGTCTGGGATCGAGCCAGGCCCGGGATCAAGCGCGGCCGATGCTGAGTCTCTTGCGGGCCTGGCAAGTTACGCGAGACGAGCGTTACCGCGAGGCAGCGCAGCGTTATATGGCCCTGCGTTACCAGATCGAACAGGTTATTGACTGGCGGCGCGGAGCCTATATTCAGCCCACCTACGAGAATTGGCGCTGTGTGTCCGCCGGACTCGACTCGATGTACGCCATCAACGTCTATGACTACTATCGGCTGACCGGAGATCTCGATGCCGCACAACTGGTCGTGGCGGTGGCGGACTCGGTCTATGCGGAATCCATGTTGCCGCAAGAGGAGGCGCTCGGGAGCTTCGTGTACTACGTGCGTTACAGCCGCAGTTCATGGTACTACCCGCAGATGGCGATCCTGTTTCACATGGCCTACGACCTGACCGGCGATCTGCGATTCCTGCGTGCCGGTCGCGCAGCGTTCGCTCGCTACCTGCTCTGCACGGACGGAGCTGGCAACCCGCAATACCAGCCGGTTCACAACTTCGGCTGGCTGGATCCAGAGTACGGAGGTTGGGCGGCACGGTTTGCCGATATTGAGACAGCTCCTTTCGATATCACCACTCAGACCCCGGAGCCCGATCCAGCCAACTACCAATAGATCGTTTTGCGGGTCGATTAATGAAGGCTGAAAACACGAGCTGCGACATCCCAGGCAGCAGACTTTTGAGAAGAAATCTGGCGGGTTGTGACACTGTTCCACGGTCTTCTTCTAGTGATCCATCGTATCGGCATGCCAGCGTCGACTGGCCATCTCGAGCATTGGGAGAACCGCCATGCAGAAGGCACCCGCCCGTTTTCACGCCTCGCGATCGAGGAAACCAGGGGATCGGAGGAGACGACCGACGATCCGACCATGCGTTGAGAGAATGGAGGACCGCTGCATGCTCAGCGGTATGACCTCGCCGATTGACTACAATCCGCACGACACATCTTTTATGTCCCGCAACCTCTACATGGGCCCGAATCTCGGCCCGGTGTTGGAGGCCGCTCAAGGAGGCACGGACCTGGAAATCATCACCGCCGTGGGCCAAATGTGGGGAGATGTCCACGAGCGAGATTTCCCGGCCCGCGCCGAGGCATTTGCCGAGGAGATCTTCGTCGCCCAGCCGCTATTGATCGGCCTCCAAGAGGTCTCGTTGTTCGAGGCCGGCGACGTCTACTACCTCACCGGTGGTCAAGCGGCGGGAACGGCCGAAACCATCGACTACTTGGATATCCTGTTGGACAAGTTGAGCGATCGCGGGCTGTCGTACACGACGGTGGTGACGACTAACGACTTCGGTGGAAACTTCACGGCGCTGGTTGACCCGACCCTGGGCGCCCTGCAGGACATTCATTACATGGATCGCGACGTGATTCTGGCTCGTACCGATCTGCCGGACCCAGCCTTGACGCTCTCAAACGTCCAAAGTGGAAACTTCACGTACAGCGTTCCGCTGAACCTGGGCGGCATGGAAATCCCAATCCTGCGTGGCTGGAACTCCGTCGATGTGCAGGTGTGGGGACAGGACTTCCGGTTCGTCAATACGCATCTGGAAGATGACAACCCGCTGTATCCTGGCTTCGGCATGGTTCAAATGGCTCAGGCGGCCGAACTAGTGGGCCCCGGCGGTCCGACGGATACCGAGCTGCCAGTCATTCTGGTCGGCGACTTCAACTCGGCGGCCGACGGGTCCGGGACACAGAGTTACAGCATCGTGACCGTCGGCGCAGGTTTCACCGACGTCTGGAACCAGACTCATCCCGGCGAGCCAGGCTACACCTGGAGCGAGAACGACGACTTGCGAGGCGATCCTGTCACGGCTGATGCGGATCCGGGCGAGCGAATCGACCTGGTGTTGTATCGAGGCGACCTGTTTCCGCGGGCCATGGATCGCGTCATGGCGCCCGTGACGCCCACGGACTCCACGACCGGGCCGCTGTGGCCTTCGGATCACGCTGGCGTGGCGGCGACGCTGAGCCTGCAAGTCATGGCCAACGGTCGGGAAATCCCCTGGGCCGTGGTGAATGATGACCCACAGCGTCCAGGCGAACAAGCCTTGTTTATTGTGGGGACGGACCGCTCGGACAACATCGTCGTCAACCAATACGGCAACGGCAGTGTGTCGGTCTATATGCGGGGCCTCCGAACCCATGAACGCTTCCGCCCGACATTCAATGGGCGGATCTACATTCATGCGTCGGCTGGCAACGACATCGTCAACCTGTCGCGAAACGTCTCGCACGATGCCATGGTCTTTGCCGGCGCAGGCCATGACTGCGTGTTCGGTGGCAGCGGCAACGACGAGATCTCCGGCGGCGCTGGATGCGACTCGCTATTCGGAAATCGGGGAGATGATTGGCTATCAGGAGACGACGGCAACGACATCCTGTTTGGCGGTCTAGGAATGGACCGGCTGTACGGCGGAACCGGCGATGACTGGCTATTCGGTGGGCTCGGTGACGATCTACTCGATGGCGGCGACGGATACGACTGGCTGTTCGGCGAGGCAGGATCTGATATCCTGGTGGGTGGGGAACGGAATTTCGGCTAAGCCACACGCCGAACGACGCCGCGCCCCGCGGTCCCCATAAAGGGACACCCGACCGGGTTGCCGGTTAGTTGGTCTACTCAAGGGCAAGGTGTCGCACGATTGCACCCTGGGGGTCATGACTTTATTGATGGCCCCGGATGGCCACAGCGCAGCAAGAACGCACGCAATGATCCTCAGGACTACGCCGTACATCTCTCAAGTCCTCGCTGGCTGACGTCCTGACTGGCTGACAAAGAGTTGGGATAGCGGTGATGCTCTCGCTCAATTCGATTCGAAAGCACGTTCAGTTTGGCATCGACTTCTTCCTTCCTTCTGCGCTCAGTGTGGTTATTCTAGTTGTGCGGAAATTGTTCTTTTGAGATCGCTGAACTTGACGGTGCTGAAAGAAATGCTTTGGTCCTTCTGAAGGAGTTTAGTGCTTGAGTGGTGCTCAGTGCCCACTCGAACGGAAAACCACGATGAAAGCGGACACGATTCTCGATTCCTGCTTGGGGGACACTGGCGCCTATGTGCACATCCCGTTCTGCCGGTCGATCTGCCCCTTTTGTCCTTACAACAAAGTTGTGTATGAGCCTCACCGGGTACGGCATTACTTTGCGGCTCTGCGGCAGGAATTGCAGTGGTATGTTGAGCGGATGAGTGGCGCCTTCACGTCTCTCTATATTGGCGGCGGAACACCTACTTTGTGCCTCAACGAACTCGCACCACTGGTGGCTGCTATTCCGGTGCAACATGAACGGGCGATCGAGGTCATGCCCTCCTGTGCCACGCCAGAGCACCTCAGTCAGCTGCAGGCCATGGGCATTACGTTCATCAGTCTGGGGGTGCAGTCGTTTCATGCCGACATGCTTCGTTACCTCAAGCGTCCACATTCAGTCGAGGAGAACGTGCGGGCCCTGAATGCCGCCGCCGGTCGATTCGCCTGCGTGGATGTCGACTTGATTTTTGATGTCTCCTTTGCCGACGAGCAGATCTTCTTGACGGACCTCGAAACCTGTTTTGAGAAAGGCGTCGACCAGGTCTCCACCTATCCGCTCATGCGATTTGGCTACACTCCATTTGGCAAGGCTGAGCACAATCAGCGGAAAGAACACGAGGTCCTGCACAAAGCCGAAGCGATTGCTGCTCGTTACGACTATGAACGTCGGTCGGTCTGGACTTTTAACCGTCGAGATGCATCGAACTACAGTTCGATCACGCGGCCCTTTTTCCTTGGCTTTGGCGCGGGCAGCGCATCGTATACAGGTCGCATGTTTTTGGTCAATCACTTTTCCGTGGAGCGCTACATTGAACAAATCAAGCGGGGCAACTTACCAATCGCCCGCCGCTTTGATTTACCGACGTGTCTCTCATCGGCCTATTATGTCTTCTGGCAGGCGTACACCGGACAAGTGAGGCCAATTCACCTGATGGATTATTTCGGACGCGTGCCCGCTGCCTGGTGGCACACGGTCTTGCGAGTTCTAGCTGGACTTGGGTGGGTTCAGGTCAATGCGCAGAGGGAAGTTGCGCTCACGTTCGCAGGCCGAGACCGATACCATAATCTGGAACGCTGGGTGACCTATGGTTTTATCGAGCCGCTCTGGACCGAAATGATGCAGGAGCACAAGGCGGATCACAATCGGGAGGACGTTACGCAGATGGCGTACCACATCGGGGCGTCGGGTCGAGCAATATCAGCGGTCAAGAAACGACTCTTGCCTTTCATGCTGTCGCTGCTGAGTCAAACAGAGCAGCGCCTGACCACAACCACACAGCTGTTTCACCGCCTGCCCGGAAGGCTGCGCGTTGGACGGAGGCATTCCCCCCAAAGATCCCCGCGCTCCAACGGTACTCGTCTCAATACGAGTCCAGCACCGTGCCGCAGGACGACAATCAATCGCCATCCATTAGTACGAGTTCTGACGAGGCATGAGACAGAACCGTCTGCCGCCGTGCCGGTTCCGCGCGGCGGAGCGCGACATCCACATTCAAGACGAATAGCTGTCCGTGCTGAAGATACTCGTCGGTGATTTGCGCTCGCTATCTTTCAGCGGATGGATCAGGTCGGCGGAAGCGGGATAACCTAGCGGTGTCATACCGACGACTTTGGCGTCCGGCGGCACCTCCAGAATGCGTTTCACTTCTGACTCGACGAATGAACCGATCCAGCACGTACCGAGTCCCTCCGAGACGGCGGCCAGCATCAAATGATCCATTGCGATGGCCAGGTCAATGTCTACGCTATTGCCGCTCCCTCCCATCCGCGGATACGCCTGCTTCGGAAATCCGCAGGCTACCACGATGACGGGCGCGTCGGCGATCCACACCTGACCGTTGGCCGCCTGCCCCAGCTGGTTGCGTCGCGACTGGTCCGACACCAGCACAAAGTGCCAGGGCTGAATATTGCAGGCTGAGGGAGCGGAATGCAGAGCCTGACGCATCCGCGCCATGACGTCGTCCGGTATCGTTCTCTTCGCGTAGGATCGTACACTGCGGCGCATGCGAATTGCTTCAAGTACATCCACGGTCACTCTCCTGTGCATCGAAAGCTCGAATAGAGTATCCATGATATCATTGGCACGGGGGCACGCACACCGGTACCTGGAGGTTCCGCTATTGGGCATTTCGCGTCATTTCACGGCACGTGCAATGGCGAGCGCTAGCACGCGTGCCAATCTCCTCACGTGCTTGGCAGCCGTGCTGGAGTGACGCAATCATCCGCGATGCAGCTTGGCTTGCGTCACCGGTGGCTGAGCACCACGGGCTCGTGGCGGTCGACACTCTGCCGCTGGACGATGTCGCATGACGGGCGGCAGCGGTGTACCGATTCACTGACGGCGGATCGGGTTTCCACATGACCTTGCCCGCCCGGCAGAACTGCTCTAAAATTCGCGAAGTGCGCCGGGCAGTGACAGTGGTGAGTGCGGGTGTTGCTTTGCGACTGACCGCTAAGTGAGCGTGGACACGAAAGAAGCGAACATGACGCAGTGGCAAATGCAGGACAATTCCGGGCGTGCGGGAGGCCTGAATTTTGATAACTACGACACAGAGGGAATGCACGACGAGCTGATCGACGAGCACGGTTTGCCGCGACCGGGCGCCGAACTGTTGGTGCAGAAAATCAGCTCGCTCGGGCCTGGCGAACTGCAACGCCGGCAATCGGCGGCCGAGCGGCTTCTGTTTCGGATGGGGATCACGTTCAGCGTTTATGGCGACACACAGGGGACCGAGAAGATTTTCCCCTTCGATGTCGTGCCGCGGATTGTTTCCTCCGAGGAATGGGATCGGGTAGAGCGGGGTCTCAGGCAACGGATTCATTCGCTCAATCTGTTCATTGACGACATCTATCACGACCAGAAGATTCTTCACGATGGCGTGATTCCTCCCGAGATCGTCCTGGGTGCCAAGAGCTATCGGCAGGTATGCCAGGGTCTGAAGCCTCCGAAGGGCATCTGGTGTCACATCACGGGAACCGATCTGATTCGCGATCGGGACGGGCAGATCTATGTCCTGGAGGACAATCTACGTTGTCCGTCCGGCGTGTCGTACGTGCTGCAGAACCGACAGGTGATGAAGCGGAGTTTTCCACAGATTTTCGACGCTTCCGGCGTCCGCCCCGTGATTGATTACCCGAGCCATTTGCTCGCCACCCTGGAATATCTGGCACCGGAGCAGATCGCCTCCCCGACCGTGGTCGTGCTCACGCCGGGGATCTATAACTCGGCCTATTTCGAGCATTCCTTTCTGGCGCAGCAGATGGGGGTCGAGTTGGTCGAGGGACGCGATTTGATGGTGCACGACGGATTCGTCTGCATGAAGACGACCGCCGGTCCACAGCGTGTGGATGTGATCTATCGCCGCATTGACGACGATTATCTCGATCCACAGGCCTTTCTAGCCGACTCGCTGCTCGGTATTCCGGGCGTGATCGACGTCTATCGAAAAGGCCGTGTGGCATTGGCCAATGCTCCGGGGACCGGTGTAGCGGACGACAAAGTCATCTATGCCTTCGTGGAGAAGATCATCCGCTACTATCTGTCCGAAGATCCGATCATTCCCAATGTACCGACGTACGTGTGTGTGGATGACGATCAGCGTCGATACGTGCTGGAACATCTGGACCAGTTGGTCGTCAAAGCCGCGAACGAATCGGGAGGCTATGGCATGTTGATCGGTCCGCATGCCACGCCGGAAGAACGCGAGAAGTTTGCCGGTTTGATCCAGGCGAATCCGCGCAACTACATCGCCCAACCGACCCTGACCTTGTCCCGAGTCCCCACCATCATCGACGATCACTTCGAAGGGCGGCACGTCGATCTGCGACCCTATATCCTTTATGGACAGCGCATCCACGTCATGCCGGGCGGTTTGACTCGAGTTGCCTTGCGGAAAGGTTCGCTGGTAGTCAATTCATCCCAAGGTGGTGGCAGCAAGGACACCTGGGTGATCACTGCGCCAGCCCAGCCATCGCCACCTGCCGCTCCGTCTGGCGACGACTTGCCACGATAAGGGGACCATCTTCATGCTGAGCCGAGTTGCCGATTCCATTCACTGGATGTGCCGCTACGTCGAGCGGGCCGAGAATCTGGCTCGGTTTGCCGATGTGACGTTCAATCTGTTGCTCGATATGCCCACCATCAAGGGAGAGCAGTGGCTTCCGCTGGTCAACACCACCGGAGATAACGAGTACTACGCGCAGCACTACGACGAAGCGACACAGGAAAACGTGATGCGTTTTCTCTGCTTCGACGATGCCTATCCGAACTCGATCATCTCCTGCGTACGAGCCGCGCGGGAAAACGCGCGCACCATCCGCGAGACCATCTCCTCGGAAATGTGGGAGCAGTTGAACAACTTCTATCACATGGTTACCGGAGCGGCCAAGTCGCGGGAAGTCGTGCGCATGCCGCAGGAATTTTTTCAGGATGTGAAGTGGGCCAGCCACCTCTTCAACGGGATTACTGACGGCACCATGTCGCACAGTGAAGGGTGGCAGTTCGCGCGACTGGGACGTAAGCTCGAACGAGCCGACAAGACTTCGCGGTTGCTCGATGTGAAGTACTTCTTTTTGCTACCCAATCTGCGGGACGTTGGTACGCCGACCGACGATCTACAGTGGTCCGCCGTCCTGCGTTCGGTCAGCGGATTCGAGATGTTCCGCAAAAAGCATGGACAGATCACGCCGGAGCGAGTGGTCGGATTTCTGGTCCTCGATCGCCACTTCCCGCGGGCCATTATGCATTGTATCGACGCGGCAAATGAAGGTCTCCACGCCATCTCTGGCTCGCCGGAAGGGACGTTTTGGAATCCCGCGGAAAAGCAATTGGGGCAACTGCGTAGCGAGTTGGCGTATCTGAATGTCAGCGAGATCATTGCGATCGGACTGCACGAGTATCTCGACTCGCTCCAGATCAAAATCAATCTCGTTGGCGAGACCATCCGCGATACCTTCTTCGCTTCGTCCGGCAACGGCACACGTCGTGTGGCGGTCGTGGGGTGAAGTGGGCCGAGAAAGCAGCATGCCAAGTGAAGCGAAATGCGAGCCGTCACTGCGTGCCACTACCGTATCCGATACAAATGAACGGCATACGGCTCAAAGGAGTCTTCGAAGCGATTGTTGGTGATGGGAATGGATCGGTCTTCACCCAGCAACTCGACAGCAGCCAGCGGACTGCGGGCCGAGTAGCTCGACCGTCATCTTCGCGGCCTGATTGCGCATGGCGACCGCAAACAGATAGAGGGCCTCATCGTAGCGCTTGCAGATGACTGCCACCGGTACCTGGGGATCGGAACTCGTGACCCTCACGGCGTCATCAATCGTCGGGCTGTTGAGCACCGGCGCGAGCTCGTGTATCTGCCGATTGATCGCCGTGACGGCCGGCAACAGTTCGGGGTCGTCCAGCAGCGACGCTTCTTTGAAGGTCGGTTCGAACTGGTGCACGAAGTAGATGAGACCGCGCGAGCCGTGGATCAGCGACATCCAGACCTCGGCACGGATCTGTTGTGGCAGTCGGTTTGACCCGCGTGTTGCTGATGCGGCTGCACTCAATGCAGTTCCAGACGATCTTCTTATCGTCCTTGACCAGCGGCGGAGGCGTTCGACGCCCTTGGGGACGAATTCCAGCTTGCCGGCGACGTCTTCGTTCTCGTGGACCGCTGGATAGATGTCAAACGAGACGATGTCGCAGCCCTTGATGTACTCGGCGGTAGTCTTCGGGATGATTGCGTCGGACTCCGCGACCGATGTATTGGTCGAAAGCGACTCCCTGGCCGAGATTCAGCATCACCGGCCGTGAGGGATCGCGTCTGCTGGATCTGCTGATAGTCCGCGACGATCTTGCTGGGCAGAATCGGCGGACCATAGCCGTTGCCGTCGCGGCGGGGCTGGGCATTGTCCGGCTCGTCGCCATGCATCCAGCCGACAATTACGTCGGCATTGCTGAGCTGTCAAGCCCGACTTGGTTCTGGTCGCAGATGACCGGCATGCCCGACTGCTTTCAGCTCGGCCAGTTGCTCCTCGGTCGGGCCTTGCCACAGTCCGACGTAGAGATTGATACCCGCCTCGCGAAAACGCTTGGCATTTCGTGGAGCCTGGAGCCAGACGGCGATCGGGAAAAAACTCGGATCGCGCGACAGACCGTTATCCCATTGCTGGTAAGCAGACGGTCCGGCGTCCTTCGTCTCGGTCGCGACTTGGCCAGGGAGTATGACCGCGGCAAACAACCAACTCGCTGCAACGAAGGTAGACATGTGGGGGGCCCTCTCTTGTGAGTACTTACATTACCGCAGCCTAACGTAGAACGGAATTCAGTCCGTTTGAACAGCTCCCATCGCTCCCCACTTCCCCGACGCGGAACGAAAGTCCGTCCCAAATCATACGCTCACCGTGCGCAGGCTATCGAATGCAAGGAATCTTGACGGTCGTACTCATTGTAGCGACCTGGCGTGCGGAACTGTAATATGGCGAGTCCATGTGGAAGAACTGCGAGGGATTTATTGTTGGCCGTACCGACTGGGAGTACGTCACCAACACGTTCATCTTTCCGGCGAATGTCGGCTATCGATTTATCGCTGCGGAAAACGGCGCCATGAACGGGCAACTCTCCGGTATTGGAGCTGATGCAACTCAGCGGTGCATTGTCGTCGACCAGATCCAGCCCATGAGTCTAGCTCAGTTTTTGTCATGAGACCTGTTGCCGATCGATGGCTCCAAATTGCCGACTCCGACCACGACCTTATAGCCAGAAAGGCCTGCGATGCAAACCGCTTACCCCCCTCTGGTTGTGGGGGCAATTACTTTCTCAGCCCACGGTCTGGCGACCGTAGCCACTCGGAATCTGCTATGATCTTAATCGCTATGGCCTTGACGTACGGCCAGCATCGGCCGAGCCAGGCGGGGTGAGCGATTCGTGGTCATGGGCCAACGTATGCCGAGCAGAGTGAGCGTCAGGCCGCGAGCAATGAATTATTACTTTTCCGGCAACCAGTGCATTTCGGACAACGAGGGGATTCTGCCATGACGATCGTGATCCAGATCAACCGTTTCCAAGTGGCAAGCGCAGTGTTTGCGTTCTTTACCATCCTGGCGTCTTCGGCCACCGGTGCCGACTGGCCTCAATGGCGGGGGCCACAGCGTGATGGCGTTTCGCAAGAGACCGGTCTCCTCCGGCAGTGGCCCGACGGCGGCCCGGAGCTGATGTGGCAAATCGACAATCTCGGCTATGGCTACGGCGCACCTTCGCTGGCCGATGGACGACTGTACGTCACGGCCAACGAAGGGTTGGAGAAGGAGTTTGTTAAAGCGTTGGATGCCAACGACGGCCAAGAAACTCTGGTCGACCCGCATTGGCCAGGTTGGCAATCCGAAGCAGCGTCCCAACTTTCCCGCCGCACGTTCCACACCGACGGTCGACGGCGATGCCATCTTTGCGTTGGGATCCGACGGTGACCTCGCCTGTCTCGAGGCCGCCACGGGGAACATCCGCTGGTCGAAAAGCCTGCGCAACGACTTTGGAGGCGAGCCGGGGGCTTGGGCCTATCCTGTGGTGGCCAACGGCCGACTCTACATTCGCGACCGAGATTCGCTCTGGTGCTACAGCGTCAAGTGACTCGCGGTGGCCACGAAGTTGTTGGTGGCGGGTCTCACGACCCGCTCGCCAGCGGGCTTGCAGTGCGCGAAAACGAGCAACATGGGCGGACACAACAACCAGGGATTACTCGTATCGAAAGAGGGAGAATGAGCCATGAAGTCGCGACTGAGCCGCCGTGGATTTCTGACCGCCGCCACGTGCGGCGGTGCGGGCCTGCTCGTTCTCGGCAATAGCCAATCGGCATGGAGCTATCAGGCCAATGAGAAACTCAATATTGCCGTGATCGGTGCTGGTGGACGCGGCGCGGCAAATCTGGAGGAAGTGGCACGCGAGAATGTTGTGGCGTTATGCGATGTGGACGAGCGGCGTGCCGGCCAGTCGTTCGAAAGGTATCCCCAAACCAAGAAGTATGCGGACTATCGCAGGTTGCTGGACGAGATGGACCAGCAGATTGATGCGGTGGTTGTCAGCACCGCCAATCATGTCCACGCTCCCGCCAGCGTGACAGCCATGCGGATGGGCAAGCACTGCTACTGCGAGAAGCCGCTGTCGCACTCGGTACACGAAGCGCGGGTGGCGGCCCAAGTGGCCAGCGAGAAGAAAGTCGCCACGCAAATGGGGACTCAGATTCACGCCACGGATAACTTCCGCCGGATTGTCGAACTGATCCAGGCCGGTGCCATCGGACCAGTGCGGGAGTGCCATTGCTGGCTGCGAGGTGGAGGGAGCGGCCGGGGACCGCCCCACCGAGACGCCACCGGTACCTGCCGGCTTGGACTGGGATCTTTGGCTTGGCCCGGCGCCGCAGCGGCCTTATCATCCCTGTTACGTGCCGCATGACTGGCACTACTGGTGGGACTTTGGCGGCGGGCGCGTTTGGCAACATGGGTTGCCACTACTTCGATCTGCCGTTCTGGGCCTTGAACCTGCGCCATCCACAAACCATCGAGGCTACCGGTCCACCACCGCACCTGGAAAGCACGCCGGCCTGGCAACACGTTCGGTACGAGTTTCCAGCGTCAGGCTCCGGTGACGGTCCACCCATCATCTTGACTTGGACACACGGCGAAAAGGCACCTCAGATCTTTCAGGAAAACCAGGTCCCCGACTGGGCTTGGGGTGTCTTCGTGGGCACCAAGGGATTGCTCCTGGCCAGTTACGGCCAGCGGATGTTGTGGCCCGAGGCGAATTTCGCCGATTTCGAGGCTCCCGAACCGAGCATTCCGCCATCCGCTGGTCATCACCAGGAGTGGATTGCTGCCTGCAAGACGGGGAGCCAGACGAGCTGCAATTTTGACTACTCGGGTGCGATTACCGAAACGATGCTGCTGGGTAACATCGCGTATCGCACTCAGCAGAGACTGCAGTGGGACGCCACCAATCTGACGGTGAAGAATTTTGCCCCGGCCAATGACTATCTGCAGCGCGAGTATCGACCAGGTTGGACGTTGTAGTAGTCGAAGCCGTAACTGCGCTGGCCAGCACGCTGGGGCGCCAACGTGAACGTCGGATCTATCCTCCCCCACGGTCGGGAGACCGTAGCCACGTTGAAACGTATCCCCCTTGCCAGTTGCCGGCGTGGTCGCTAGCTTCGCGGTGTGAGGAGTAAGGTCTACGGTCGTTGGCGTCGAGCGTTTGCCGTCTCCAACTCAAACGATTTGTGAGAGTTTCACCTATGGCACTATCGAATTACACTGCATCGAAATACACGGCTCCTTTTGCGGCGGCCCTGATGCTGCTCAACGTTGGTTGCACTGCCGAGAAAGCCGTGCCGGAAAACAAGCCGTCGTATGCCGATCTTGTGGTCACCTACAACGCGGAAATGGAATCGCTCGATCGACTGGAACGCAAGCGAAAGGAGCTTGTCGCCGAGTACGAACAGGCACAACGTCCTAACCCTGACGACGCCGTCAAAGCGCTGACGGATGCGTTGAACGCAGCGACCACGAGCAGTGGCGAAGGTACTGCGACGGCGCCAACCGATCCGCAGGCTATTCTCGATCAGGCTGTTCAGAACGCCGAAAAGGCGAAGCAAGTTGCTTCGGACCTGTTGAGAGCGGCCACTCAGCCTGCCAGCCCGCAGGGAGAAGGTCAATCGCCAGAGCAGACGGCGGCCTCGGCGGAATTCCAGCGTCAGCTCGCCGAGCTGGATCAGCAGATTGCCAAACAGCGCGAACGGGTTGAACGCGCTCGCCAAGCGCGCGATGCCGCTGAGCAGCAGAAGTAACGTCTGAGACGCGGTCACCAGCAGGTTCCACCGCGAAGTGGTGGCACAACCCAGCCCCAGGGTCGCCGCGCAAGCACGGCGCACCCTGGGGACGCGATGGAGAAGGGAGGTGGCATCCTGAAGGGATGCGACAGGACCGACTTTGCCCCGTCGTCACACGTGGTGTCACGTACATCCGCCGAATTGGATGGATCGAGTTTGACGCAGCCGTGTTTTGGAATATCGCATTTTGTCCGACCCCGTTGGGGTCGCGGGAGATATCATGTGGTCGCCCCAGGGTTGGCATCCACGGCGGTGGCCGTGGATGCCAACCCTTATAGTTGCTCGCGGAGCCCCACGGGAACTTCCGAGCGTCTGGGCTGTGGAGTTGAACCGCGTTGCGGTTCGTCAAACGGCGGCACTTCAAAAGCCGCAGGCGAGGACGCCCCGCGCACGACTGTTCGCTTGCTCCAAGCCCCTGAAGCCGTCCTATTTGCTCTCAATCTCAAATGGTACCGGACGGCTGCCGATGACCATGTCCAGATCGGTTACTTGCTGCTGCCGCACCGTGATCCAGGCTGCCCAGCTGTAACTGCCTTGCGTGGCGATCAGCCGCTTGGGATCACCATATTTGAATTCCGTCTTTTCGCTGAGTATCTGGAGGGTCGGTCCCTCGATCTTTCTGGTTTCCGATGCGACTGGGCCGAGTCCGCCAACTTGAACTTCGGCTTCGATGCCGGTCAAGCGTACTTGCTCATTCGGGGCCACCGTGAACGAACGGGTAACACGCGGTTGGATGCCGCTGAACCAGGTCCAATCCAGCCGTACGTAGTCGCCATTCTTACTCTCCACATTCATGTTCCAGTCACCCACCTGCGGGATTTCATATTCCAGCTCAATAGGCTGATCGCTGACGTTTCGGATGGCCAGTTCGGCTTCCATGCGCGATTCGGTTGGCCAATGCGAGCGTCCCTCGGGCAGTCGCATGCCGACGATGAGCCCTGCCACGGGCTTGCCCCAATGGAATTCGGTCTTCGGGTTGTCGTCCTGAGGCGGCGCGGCAAACGCTATGGAGTCCGGATCACCCAGCGTCAGCGGAATGGGTGCCTGGCGGCCGATGCCGGTACTGGAATTGGGATCGTCCGCCTTGGCCTGCCAGAAGGCCGGTTGCGCCGTGACGAAGTACTGACCCGGCAAGAGCCCCTCGGTGCTCACGGTGACACGGTACTGTCGCTTGTTCAGTACTTCATCAGGCGCCAGTACATGTTGATATCGTCGTTGTCCACCGGCCGAAATGTTCAAGTTGATCCGATTATCTTCACCCAGTACCGGAAAAATGTCATCATATTGCTGCAACACGACCGTTTGCTCGTTTTCTGACACGTTTCGCAGCAGGAACTGTACGACGATAGGATCACCCGGCTGTAGCCGCCCGGTGGCACTGACCAGCTTTGCTCCCACCTGCCAGCCCTGACGTTCTTTGTCCCAGATAATGGAACTGGCGGCTCGAGTTACCGACTCCTCTCCTTGCTCGCCGTTTGCGGCGCTGGTGACCGGTAGTTTGCCTGGAGCAGTATCTCCGCTCAGAACAAATGCGGGTGGCAGCATAAGCAAAAGGCTGAGGACGATTGCAGTGACAGTCGCTTGTCTGGCCGCTGCGCCGTTCTTCCGTAGTCCCGAAACATTGCGCGTAGCGAAGAGAGTGAAGCCAGGCCTAAGTGTCGGACTCGGCACAAACAGATTTGTTGGATGAGCCAGGCCAGTCGGCCATGATTCACGAAGATTGGGTTGCAGCAGCATACGTCACCTTGGTTTGGGGCCAACTAAGAGTCCTACAGGCGGGCACAATCCACCACCATTCATGTGGCAGATCTCCGCGAGAGAATGACACGATCACCAAACGCAGCAGGCCGCGTGTCATGGCAAGTTACAGAGAGGTGCCAGGCATGATGTGCTCGACGCATAATAGCCCGTGAAGTTCATTGTCGGCGAGCAGCCGTGCCTGATGCAAGTCATTACCTGCTCGGGAGTCATACCGTTGCCTCTCGGGCGACGGCGTCCGGGACGGTGCGACTTGTCCATTTTCTGGGTGGCCCTAGAATTCGCCATGGCCATGGTGCGTAAAACGGCCTATCGGACGCTTCCCAGATTCGTGCAAGGGCTGGAGTACAGATCAAGTTTCTCGTGACCGGGGGGGACACTATCGTGACATCGACTCAAACACGCCGCAGATTTCTTGCTGAGGTGGGCCAAGGAATGCTGATCGCCAGTGTGGGGTATTCGGCGGCGATGGAATTGGGGCTTTCATCTGCCCGAGCTTTGGAGCAGCAGGATACACTCACTTTCGGCCCGCTTGAGCCGCTCGTACAGTTGATGCAGGAAACGCCGACAGACCGTCTGCTGCCGGCACTGGTGGAGCAACTCCAGTCGGGTACCGACCTACGGCAATTGGTCGCTGCCGGAGCCTTAGCCAACGCTCGGACCTTTGGTGGAGAGGACTATGTGGGCTTTCACACGATGATGGCATTGGCCCCCGCGTTCCACATGGCCGCGGAATTGCCCGAACCGCACAGGTCGCTTCCTGTTCTGAAAGTGCTCTATCGCAACAACCATCGCATCCAGGAATTCGGCGGCCGCCAGGCCGAGGTGTTGAAGCCCATTGCGCCAGCCACTCTCGCGTCGCCCGGTGAGGGTGGCAAGTTACTGCGTTATACCGTCCGGCAAAAGGACATGGAATTGGCTGACCGGACTTTCGCCGCGTTGTGCGAGGGGACTCCCGGCGACGCGTTTAACGACCTTCTATGGACTGTCCAGGACAACACGGAGGTCCACCGCGTCGTGTTACCTTACCGGGCCTGGGACCTGCTCGAGTTGATTGGCCAGGAGCATGCCCATACGCTCTTGCGTCAATCGGTTCACTATTGCGTCAAGAGCGAACGAGATTCCACGCACAGTGCCGAGACTGATGCGCCCAGGACCCTGCTGGTCAGGATCCTCGACGAGCACAAACTGCTCAGCCGGTTGCCCGGAACACGCTCGGCTGACGACGCCTGGATGGAGAGGATGAGCCAGGAGCTCTTCGCGTCGACCCCAGAATCGGCGGCTGGATTGGCGGCCGAAGCGCTGGCAGATGGCATGTCCTACGAAGCGGTTGGAGAAGCGATTTCGCTCGCCGCCAATCAACTCATCCTGCGCGACATCGGGCGTACACCGCACGACGTGCGGCCCAACAAACCGGCGGGAAGCGTGCACGGCGATTCCATCGGTGTGCATGCTTGCGATTCAGCCAATGCCTGGCGCAATATGGTCCCCGCCTGCCAACCTCGTAACGCAGTGGCCTGTCTGATACTCGGCGCTTACCAAGTCGCTTTGGACCGCGTGGCGCGGGGTGGGGATTTTCTGCACTGGGAGTCTTGGCCACATGCCGATCATCTGGAAGCTGTTCGTGACGTCGCCCCGGACCGTCTACTGGCCGAGACCGACGCGGCGATCCAAGCCAACGACCAGTCGCGTGCGTCCGCTCTGGTGTATCGCTATGGCGCGTCCGGCCAGTCGGCACGACCGGTGTTCGAACTGCTGCTGAGCTATGCCACGAGTCAAGACGGCGCGTTGCACGCTGAAAAGTACTACCGTACCGTGGTCGAAGAATTCGGTTCCACGCGTGAGGCTTTTCGCTGGCGTCAGCTGGTGGCACTGGCTCGCGTCACGGCCAGCGAATATGGCCAACCTGCTCCCGGCTATGCCGAGTCCCGCGAGCTGTTGAAGTTGTGAACGTGCGGGCGAATCGCTTTCGAGGTACTTGTTTAGCCATTTGAGCGGAACGTTAACGGATGAGTCCGTTTCACAGCTCGTATGCCTTCCCTCAGAGAGGTTCTCATCGCAAGCGGATGGCGTGCTGGTGATCACCGCTCAATGCTCGCTGCCGTATCACAGGGTGCATTGGCGGTATCGTCGTCGATGAAACCGTAGTATCTGCCGCGCCAGTAGGCGTCGATGAACGCGGCGCCACCGAGTTCACGGCGGGTGTTGTTGTCGAACTGCAGCCAGAGGTTAGCGTCTTCCCAGGTCGCTCCGCCGTCCTTCGACACCTGCAAACCGCCCGGTGTGGCGGCAAACACCCACGGGGAGTGCCGCGGTTTGAACACGTACTCAACTCGCGGGATCCGCATCCCGTCACTGTGCTCGGACCAGGTCTTGCCCCCATCCGCGCTCTTCATTACTCCACGTGTCCCCACAGCGTACAAAATATTCGAGTCCGCCGGGTCGATCACGGCCCGATTGATTTCCGCCCGCACACCCAGCATCATTACTCCGAGGAAGCCTTTGTCCTGCAGCGTCTGCAAAATAGTGGCAAAATCATTTGTCCAGGTCTGAGCGGCATCGGTCGATTGTTGAACGATCGACAGTATGCCCAGGCCACCTTCGCTCGCTTTGAACCCTCCCACCACATGGTCCGGATTTGCCGGGTCTACCAGCAGCCAGGGATAGGTCTCGGCATACTCGCCAATGCCGGGACTGGTCGCTCGGACCCAGGCCGGTGTATTAAGCTCTCTGGTGAAAATCGCGTCGCCAATGAGCGCATAGACTCTCCCCGGATCAGCAGCCGCCACGAAGAATTGCCCGGTTCGCGGCGGCAAACCGCTGGTCAGTGATTCCCAGCTTTCACCCAGGAACTCCTCGCCAAAATCGACGCTCCGATAGGCCCCCTGGGTCGTGGTGGCGTAGAGCAAGTTGGGTTTGTTCGGATCAAACGCGATGGAAACGGCTGTTCCCCCGTCTGGCGGCACAGGAAGCCGCCGCCATGTCCGGCCTGCCGTGGTCGTCAGGTAAAAACCGTCACTGGTGGCCACCGCCAAAATCCGTGAACGCGCGCCAACGTCGACGTCTTTCACCGCAGGTTGAAACTCCGTAGTAAGAGGTTTCCAATTTTCCCAATTCGCCGCACCGTCGCGGGACTGGTATACTTCCCCTTCTTCTCCCACCGCGTATATCACTTGCGCATCTTCCGACGACACGGCTACGTCGATCACGAGTCGGCTGAGCCAACCATCGGCACGCAGTAAATTACCCTTCCAGAGATACTCGTTGTCCCAGCTCGCTTGATAGGTTGGGTAAGGTGGCTTTCGATCCGGAAACAGACTGTTCATCTGCGGCCGTTGCGTCGTGTCGCTGGGAAACGTCTGCAAGGAGATGAGAGCCTCCTGTAATGCGCGATCCTTCTCCGGCGCATCGGGTGCCAATCCATAGTAGATGTAACTGAACAGGCTTTGCGCATCGTGCACGTGATTGGCCCAGATGCCGTCGGCCACTTTGCGGAACGCAGCCCGCAGTTGTGGGTCTTCTTCGATCCGCATGAGCACTTCCAGATGGCACATCACATGTTCACCGTCATCGAAGCTTGCTGTGGTCCGGAATGACTTCAAGCCTCGTACCTGGTACTGGTCGATCAGAGAATCGTACGCCACCTTGAATTTCTCTTTGCCCGAAGCGAAGTGGGCGAATTTCGCACCCGCAATCGCCATCATGACACGCGTGTTGAGCGTCTTGCCGTCCGTGACGCCCAGGATGGGAACCGAGGGGAGCGATCGGTCGAACTTATCGATTTTCAAGTCGTTGTCGACCCAATAACTCACCAGCGCATCGATCGCCTCCCGGGCACGTTCCTTCTGCTCGCCCTGGGCCGCCAGCGTATAGTACTGCATTAATCCGTGCACCGCGTCGCTGTAGTTGTGGTGGCTGGGGTCACCGACCCATCGATAGTCCTGCCCATCCGCCTCCCCCTGTCGCCAGAAGGATAACTTTCCCGCTCCCTCGGACCGCTCCGCATAGACTTCGCCGTGTCCCAGTAGATAGCCACGCGCCTGGAGCCCCCGCCGACCAGTGATCCGTTGGCAACGGTAGACGGCTTCGAAGACCTCATCAGCACGAGCGCGAGCCGCATCCACGATGTCCGGCGGAGCGCCACTCTTCTCGAGCTGCGCGGTCTTGAATGAGAGACCGGCCAGGTAGTTCGATGTCCAGCAGACCGCATGCACAATGTCGGCAAAAGGATTCGTCGTGTGGATATCGCCGGCGGCACCGTGCGGCGGTATTTGCACTAGCGATGGGTACAAGCCTTGGATGTTGTGCGTCTGCTCGATGTGCGCCTCGATGATCGCTTCCTTTTCGCTCAGCGGCGCTTTCCACGAATCGTCGCCGGCCAGCACGACCGGGGCCCACAGCACAAAGACAATGAATGCGCGAGTCATAAGGTTGCTCCCAATAGTGAGAGGTGAATCCCTCAACGATACACGGCTGCGATTGCGACCGCAAATCGAATGAAAAGATTGCGGGAAAATCAGAGGCCCAAGCCGTGAAAAACGGCCGGCGAGGCTCACCTGAGCCGTGGGGGGACGAAACGCCACCGGCGACGATGGGTGGCCTGGGTTCTTGTCGCTGATGGTGGATGTGGGGATGGAACGAATGGGGAAGGGGGAATGAATCGAGTCCCGGCTTGCATGTGCGCAGAACGGCAGCATGTCCTTGTCCCGGTCCACCCCGCGATCCCAGGCTGCACTGGGGGCGGCCACAAGTCACGTCAAGATAGAGTCAGAGTAGGAGTAAGAGTAAGAGTAAGAGTAAGAACCGAAATGACCAATGACCAATGACCAATGACCAATGACCAATGACCAATGACCAATGACCAATCTCACTGGCGGCCGACCATCAGGCACTCAAGTGTTCCGGCATCACGGAGATTATCCCGCACGAAGAGTCGTCCGCCAGCAAGCGCGGGCAGCGCACGCGTTGTGTTGTCCGATACTTGAACCTCGGCCAACGGGACATAGCGTTCACTGCTGGGCTCGATCAACAGTAATGTTCCGTCAACCTTCAGTGCCAATACCTTGTCGTCTGCCAGGATGAGGTGAGCGGCGCCAAAGTCGGGTATCTTCCAATTGACTTTGCCGCTGGTGGCCTCGACACAGCGGAGTTGCGGGATTCCCAAGTCTTCGCGACCGTGGACGCCGTACAAGTGATTCTTGTAGTGAATCGCCGTGTCATACTGGCTGGAAAGCACCTCGTCACTTGACCAGATATCTGCTGGACTGTCGCCGTCAATTCGTTTCAGTACGCAACCGACCCCATAGTTGCTGCTCAGAAACAGCTGGCCATCGAAAACCAACGGTGTGGCGGCGTTGACGGTCGGGCCTCGTTTGCCGAACGGAAAGCGAAATCGCACTTCGCCAGACGCGGGTGAGATTGCCAAGGCGTTGTAGCGTGTGACAAAAATGGCATAGTCACCGCCGGCCAACTCGGCTGACGTCGGCGACGAATAGCTGGCCCGTTCACTTGTCTTCTGCCAGACGGTTTCACCGGTGTCGAGTGAAAACGCGACAATCCCTGCGTCGGGTGTTCCTCCCACGTTGACCAACAAGACGTTCCCCAAGGCGATCGGTGTGCTGCCGAACCCGAAGTATCCCTCATCGGCTTTGAATTCGTTGTGGGTTGCACGTGACCACTTCGTGGCTCCATCGCGGCGAGCGACACAGTGAAGATCCCCGTCAGCACCGAAAGCGTAGACGTTCGAGCCGTGAACCAGGGGGACACAGCGAGGTCCGTTGTCCGGGTTGATTCCGCCCTGATAGCTGGCTGCGAAATCGACCATCCACACGGGCGCTCCTGTCCGCGAGTCGAGCCTTTCCAGGCGTTCCGAGTTTCCTACTCGGTGGAATACGTAGACTTCCTGCCCCACGACGGCCGGTCCGGCAAACCCCGCTCCAATCTTGTACCGCCACAGCACCGCCGGCCCAGTGGCTCGGCCATTGCGACAACAGTGTTTCATTCTCGGCCTGGCCGTTGCGGGTAGGGCCGAGAATCTGCGGCCAATCGCCCGCCATCGCTCCAGGCGTCGGGAAAATTGCCAGGCATATCGCCGCCAGGAGCCACAACCAACCGGCATGTCGATGCCGCCGAAAATATCGTCTGTCAACCATGGCTCGAACCTCCTTATTAATGCGCACGCATTACTGTAGGCTCCGGCCCACTTTCGGCAACCCCCGCGGAGGCTAAATGGAGGCCAGGATCCCTGAGTGGCCCCGCCGCATTCTACGTGGAGACTGTGACGGAAAACGGAGACACGAGATTGTAAACGGGATTGTGTGAAGAGGGGGATATTTCGACAGCCGAAATCCGAAATTCGAAACACCAAATACGAAACAAATTCGAAGGACAGAAATCCAATTTGCGATGGGAGATTCAGTGCCGCGCGGCCAAGCTCTTTGGCTTCTGTCAGGAAGTTGGCCATGATTCTCCGCGAGTTTTCCGGCGTACCCTCCATTTCGATATGGAATTGTGCGGCGTAGATGGGAAAATTCTCCACCCGCAGGCACTGGTTTTCAGTCAGTGCTCCCGGGCCGTTGGTCACGATACGTCTCCAGCCCGTGGGGACGTAGGCGATCTGACCAACGTGGCTTTCCATGACTTCGAACACTTCCGGCAGCCCAGCAAAGGCGGGGTCGTCAGCGACTTTTCGCATCTTGAACTTGCCCCTCTCGCCCACGTTCTTGCTGTAGTCGCCACACGGAGCTGGACCGGTGTGGCCGATATGGGAGTAGACCGCCAATTGTGGATGCTGCGGATCACGGCAGCGTGGGCAATCCCAGGGATGCTCCACACCCGTTTCGTCAAGAATGGCCAATATCTGCGCTCCACCACAGGCACCCCACATCGGCAACGTGCGACTTTTGAGTATTTCCTGAACGCCACGCCATGGTTCGCGACTGCATTGGCACCATTCCAGGAAACTCCCCGACAGGAAAGCACACAAGGGGCGTGGCTCGATAGAAGAAAACTCCAAGTCACAGTCACCATGCCAGATCAATTGTGCCGGTACTCGCTCCCAGCCTTCGCATTGTCGTGCCAGGTCAATGAAGCGAGTGTCTGAAAAAGTGCGATCACGATCTTCCATGGAGCCAATCGAGACAATCCAATCGTCGAATTTGATGTCGGCATCCGTGGCCGCGTAGAATTCCACTTCGCGCAATGCCGACGCCGGACCTTCGGACAGAAAGATCATGCAGCGCAGGTACTTCGTTTCGATCGGCTCTTTCAGGCGATGGATACGAAAGAGCCGCTTCTCGTGGCGAATTACGGTCTCGCGAATATTGATCCACAACTGCCCGTCACGACTCCACTGCCAGACGTAATTCCGTGGTGCGTTTCGCAGCCACAGATCGTGGTCGCCATTGACTTGGAGAATCGAACCGACTGGTTGCGGTTGTGCAAACTCGATTTGCCACCACGCTTTACTGCTGGTCGCCTTCCACATGCTGCCAGTACTGCCGGAGAATCGGTCGCCATCCACGGCCCCCGCCGGTTGGTAAGTAGCCGCCACGCTTGACGAGGTAATCGTGGCTTGGGGTTCAGCCCCAGCGGATGTCAGACCCGACAGGAGAAACCAGCCGACCAGCCAATAAGATAAGGACGACACGTACTTGGTCCCTGCACACCTCATGATGGTCAACTCTCCTATGTCGCTGCCGTCGCGGAGACGGCGGGAATCGTTTACCATGCTCTGATGACCGATCGTTGTATCCCCCGCGTCGGCCGACCCGGCAAGGCACTCTCGCCCCCTCTTCGGGAAGGAGCACTCAATTGTCACGCATGCGATTCGTCAGTGCCCCTGGCCTGCTCTTGTTGCTCGGGCCAGTCGTCTCATCAGCTGCGGCGCAGCTTGATCAATCCGATGGGCTGACGATCGAGTCACCCCAGGAATATCAGGTTGTACAGCGGGAGGAAATCAACCAAGGGGCTGTCCCCCTTCGAGTCCGGTTCGCCGCACTTCCCCGGCGCGTCGCCCAATGGGAGATACGCGTGGACCCGTCCGATAGCCAAACGACAGGATCGGTCTTGAACGGGGGTGCGGCATATGGTGCCGGTGCCGACCACCACGTACTGCAAACCGAATTGTGCCTCCCCGGTGGTGGTTGGTATCGGCTCAGTCTACGAGGACGAGACGCTGCCGGCAATGTCGTCGCCGAAGGCCACGTCGCGCGGTTCGGCGTGGGTGAAGTGTTCATCGTCGCCGGGCAATCCAATGCCGCCAACCACGGGGCCGTTTGCTTGCCGACGAAAACGGGCCTTGTCAGTTCATTTGACGGGCAGAAATGGCGACTGGGTAACGATCCACAACCAGGCGCGAGCGGCTCTGGCGGCAGCTTCATGCCTGCCCTGGCGGACGAACTCTGCACGACGTCTCGCCGTGCCGATCGGGATCGTGGCGATTGCTCAGGGAGCAACCAGCGTGCGCGAGTGGCTGCCAAAAGGCACCCCAATCGACCGATTGACGACGACGGGGGCAGGTGTGTTGCCCGTGGCGAACGGCAAATGGGAAAGCAACGGCGAGCTGTTTCAGCGTTTGACCCGGCGTTTTGCGGCCTTGGGCCCGTATGGCTTTCGAGCGGTACTCTGGCATCAGGGAGAAAGCGACGCCGGGCAAGCTCGGAGCGGCTATCCGGCTGAGCGTCAGATCAGCGGCGACGATTACGTCCGTTACATGCGAGCATTGATCGAAGGTTCACAACACGCTGCCGGCTGGAACGTGCCTTGGATCACCGCCGTGACAACTTATCACTCCGAAGAAGATGCGGCCGATGCGGAATTCCGTACCGCCCAGAAGTCGCTCTCGACCTTAGGCCTGAGCCACGAAGGGCCAGACACCGATACATTGCGAGCCGAGTTTCGTGACGGTGTACATTTCAACGAGAAAGGCCTGCGACGTCACGGGGCGATGTGGGCTGAGAAGGTTGCCAACTGGCTCGATCAGTCCCTCAAACTCCATACAGCCGAAGACAGCGTGATCCGATTCGACGGTCGGCTGGATGAGCCTTTGTGGAAACGAGCGGCGATCGTTCGCGACTTCTCCTTTCCCTGGTCCGACAAACCCGCACCGGCCACGGAATTCCGCTCGACGGTCCTGGGGGATCGGTTGTACTTCGCCTTCACTGTCGTCGACAACGATCTGATTGTCGTGACCGATTGGATCAACGAATCGACACTCAATGGAGAAGATCGCGTCGAGGTCTTCTTCGCTCGCGACGCAGAGCTGAAGGAGTACTACTGCATCGAAATCGATCCGCTGGGCCGCGTCCACGATTATGCCGCCAGTTTCTACCGCCACTTCGACAGCCAGTGGAATTGTCCAGGACTGCAGACCTCCGCCCGTCGCACAAGCGAAGGGTACGTAGTCGAAGCCGCCGTGCCGCTCGCCGCACTCACTGATTTGCTCGGCAAGCCAATTGCACCAGGCACCTCACTGCGTGTTGGACTGTTCCGCGCCGAGTTTCATGGAACATCCCGCGGCGAGTCGGGAGACGATTGGCTGAGCCACGTACGACCGGCCACGGAGTTGCCGGACTTTCACGTGCCCAGTGCGTTTCGAATGTGGGCTGTCCCCAATTAGGACGGGATTCCATCAGCAGCTGCGCACAGGTTCGTAGGTCGGGATCCTATCCCAACCTCGCTCGCACGTAGCTGAAGCTACGCGGGCCGTAGCTGAAGCCGCCGAGGCTTCAGCAGCATCGCCCTCCGCGCAGCATCGCCATCCGTTGACCACTTCGGCTGAGCCCTGGCGGGCTCAGCTACCCGTAGCTGAAGCCGCCGAGGCTTCAGCAGCATCGTCATCCGTTGACCACTTCCGCTGAGCCCTGGCGGGCTCAGCTACGGCGGGAGCTTTTCTGGACTTTGCCCGGGATGAGCGGGGGGATGGGGCAGCCGAGCGAATCGGCAACAGCACGCAGCAATTCCACTTCCGCAACCGTCACCTTGCCGTCCGCCGCGACGCACAGTGTCGCGCAGCCAGCACTCGCTTTTTGACCGGCATCGAACAAGTCGCCAGCTTCTGCAGTGCGGATTGAACCCGCGACAAGGCACATCGCTGAGCGTTTTGCAGGACGGCGCGGTGGCCATTCAATTGCAGGGCGCAATCGCCTGCTGAAACGCCGTCTCGGCCGCCTGGGCGTCGGGATGTCCCACACGTGCGAGGGCGGACAGCAAGGTAGCTATTTCGGCCACCGCGCCGCGCACACCGTAGTACCGTATCTGTGGACGTTTCTGCTTGGCAAACGTGTGGTCCAAATGGTTGAGCAAAACGCACTGGATCACGAATTCAAACAAATTGATCTTCTCATCGGCCTTGATCAACTGGTGCACGGTCTTGCGAAACCGCTCATATTGTTTCGGCGACAGTTGACGCAGTGTGCCCTGCACCAAATCGAGCAGCGGCAGGCGTGCAGATTTATCGATCGGTGAGAGTTGTCCCGCCAGCCGTTCCGTCTCCCGCCTTGCCGGCTCCCCTTCTTCGTCGGCCAACAAACGAGACTTGGAGCCGGCGGATGTCCGCGTCGTGGTCCAGCAGCAGGGCAAACACAACGCAGCGAGCACTGAACGGCTCGCGGACCGCGACCGCAACCGTTTCCGGCAGATTAGCCAGCCATTGGGATGCGTAGTCGACATGATCCATCGAAGGCGCACCGACGGCGGCGATGACCAGGGCTGGGTCGAGTCGGGAATTATCTCGGCGAAGCCGAGTCCAGGAAGGGGTAAACCGGTTCCGGCACGCCGGCCAGGCACACTGTCGTGCCGCGACGGCATCGTCACCGGGAGGGTGTGGCGGACAATCGGTTCGATCTTGGGAAAGTGTCCATCGAACTGCGCATCGATCGCTCGCACACGATCCACCAAGGGCGGATGGGTCGCAAACGGACTATATCGACCGCGCTGAAACGCGCTTCGAAGAACATGTGACTGGCGGTCTCCGCGGTGGGAACTCGGACATAGGAATGACCTGCCAGGCCACCGATTTTCTTCAACGCGCCGCAGATCCCCAGCGGATTACGGGTGAACTGGACCGCCGAGGCGTCGGCCAGGTACTCCCGCTGACGAGAAACCGCTGCTTTGATCAAGCGGCCGAACAGCAGCCCCACATAGCCAATCACAAACATCGCCAGCCCTACCAGCAGGATCCCACCGCCAGCTTTGCCGCTGCTGACCCCGATGAACGGCCTGAACCGCCGCACAATCGCAACATGTAATAGCCAATCAGTCCGATGACCAAGATGCCGTGCAAGATGCCGATCAAGCGGAGGTTGAAGCGCATGTCACCGTTGAGAATGTGACTGAACTCGTGAGCGACCACGCCTTGCAGTTCATCACGGCTCAAATGATCCAGCGTTCCTCGACTGATTCCGATGACCGCGTTATCTGGAGTGAAGCCTGCGGCAAAGGCATTGATGCCAGACTCTTTGTCCAGCAAGTAGACTGGAGGAACGGCCATCCCCGACGCGATCGCCATCTCTTCCACAACATTGAGAATCCGCCTTTCGGCAGCCACTTCTGTGGCTGGATTGATCTTCTTCCCGTCCAGCATCGCAGCGACCTGCTCGCCGCCACCACGCAGTTCCAGAGTCTTATAGAGACTTCCCACCGCAATGATTGCCAGTGTGACGATGGCTACGAAGGCGAACAGCTGCGGCTGGTACCATTCGATTTGCTGCAACTGGCGATGCTTGGCAAAAAAGAGCCCCACCACTACCGCCAAGTAGATCGCGGCAATCATCACCGCCACCGCCAGCGCCAGGCAGGCGACGAGCAGACTGGTTCTTCGTCTCGCGTTTTCTTGCCGACCGAAGAAATCCATCGTCGTCATGAGCGTCCCTCTCGAGGAGCAAGAGGTTGGCAGTCAGCTTCTTGAGGGAGAACGGGTGTTTGCAGGAAACCGCAGAGTCTCCCTGGTACGTGCAAGTCCCGCTACGGCTGAGCCCTGGCGGGCTCAGCTACGCGGGCCGTAGCTGAAGCCGCCGAGGCTTCAGCAGCATCGCCCTGTGCATACCCGCTACGGCTGAGCCCTGGCGGGCTCAGCTACGCGGGCCGTAGCTGAAGCCGCCGAGGCTTCAGCAGCATCGCCATCGGCGTACCCGCTGCGGCTGAGCCCTGGCGGGCCCAGCTACGCGGGCCGTAGCTGAAGCGCCGAGGCTTCGGCAGCATCGCCCCGTGCGTACCCGCTGCGGCTGAGCCCTGGCGGGCCCAGCTACGCGGGTCGTAGCTGAAGCCGCCGAGGCTTCAGCAGCATCGCCCCGTGCATACCCGCTACGGCTGAGCCCTGGCGGGCTCAGCTACGCGGGCCGTAGCGAAGCCGCCGAGGCTTCAGCAGCATCGCCCGTGCATACCCGCTACGGCTGAGCCCTGGCGGGCTCAGCTACGCGGGCCGTAGCTGAAGCCGCCGAGGCTTCAGCAGCATCGCCGTGCATACCCGCTGCGGCTGAGCCCTGGCGGGCTCAGCTACGCGGGCCGTAGCTGAAGCCGCCGAGGCTTCAGCAGCATCGCCATCGGCATACCCGCTACGGCTGAGCCCTGGCGGTCGCTACCAGCGCAACTCGCTACGACTCGTCAGTCAACAGTCGCGGACGACGTCGTCGAAGAACCGAAGATAGTTCTTGTTGTCGTCGCCCTCGAGAAACTTGATCGCCGCACTCGGATGCCGATTCAGCTGGCCGGTGATGTTGTACGGCAGCAGCGGTCCCCAGAGGGTCGTGGCACGCAACGGTTCGATGTGCTTCTGCAATAGCTCGACAACCGGACGCAGCTTGAACTTCGGATTCCGCAGGAATCCCAACAGCAATTCCATCGGGCAATTGCCCGCTCCACGTCCCAGGCCACCCATGGTCGCATCCGCTCGATTGGCACCGAGGATGATCGCTTCGATCGTGTTGGCGAACCCGAGTTGCAGGTTGTTGTGGGCGTGGATGCCGATTTCCTTGCCGGTTCCCTCCATCGCCGCGGAGTACTTCTTGTAGAGCATGTCGACTTGCTCGCGATAGAGATGCCCGAAGCTGTCGACGATCACCATCACACTGGCGCGAGTCGGCCCGATCGCATCCAGGACCGTATCGATTTCCCGTTCACTGATGTTCGACACGGCCATCAGATTCGCGGTCGTCTCGTATCCCAGGCCGGCAGTGCTCGATCATCTCGACCGCTTCGGAGACCTGGTGCGCGTAGAACGCCACGCGGATCATATCCAAAATGCTCTCGTTGCACGGAACGATCTTCTCTTGCCAGTCGCTCTTGCCGGCGTCCGCCATGGCCGTCAATTTCAGGCCGGTCTTCTTGGAATCGTGATCGCCCAGGACGCGATTCAGATCCTCTTCGTCGCAATGTCGCCACGGGCCAAATTCGCCTTTCGGGAAAGAGTCGCGCGAATTCTTGTAGCCCACCTCCATGTAGTCGATGCCGGCGGCGATGCAGGTATCGTACACGGCGCGGACGAACTCGTCCGTGAAACGGTGGCTGTTAATCAGGCCGCCGTCACGTACCGTGCAATCCAGGACCGTCAATTCCGGCCGATAAGTAATCCAAGGTGCTTTGTCCAACATATTCATCTCTCGGAAAATACCTGAAAGTTTCTGATCCGGTCCGCCTGCGCGGTAGGGTGAACGATCACCACGCCCGCAGTGGGCGCGTCAGGGGGCAATTCTCAATTCTGTCCCGCAGGGGACGTAAACGCAAGCTGGGAACCAGCGGTGTCGGTTTGCGGGGGCGAACCAGGCCCTCTGAAGGGGTTGTTCGGCTTGTTCCGGCATCTCAGGCAGGCGTCGGTCGATCGAAGTCCCTAATCTGGATGACAACCGCGACCCAATCCCACGGCTAAGACAAATCGTGCCGATCGCCTCAGTGTCGCACCAGTTCAAACACCGCCATCTCAAGGGGACGGAGCTTGCGAGTTTCCAGTATGCCCGCGGCCGGCACTTCGCGCGATCCGTGTGCGGAACCTTGTTCGTCAAACTCCGTCACTGCAAACGCGGAACCACCGGGCACCCAGGGCTGAAGGTTATAGTGCAGAGCCAAGGAAGCTTCCGGGCCCTGGTTTAACACAATCGCCAGTACCTGGTCCGGCAAGACGTAGGCTGACAGTCGCACGCCCGGACTGGGTTCAGTCAGCAGGCAATTGCCGATCAACACCCCGTCGGTGAAATAGGGGAGAAACTGTTTCCGTAAGGCGGCACACGTTGTGAGGGTCGTCGACAACTCCGGTACGTTGGCGATTCGTTCAGACCCATTGATCCCGTCGGGCTTCGAGGGCCACACGTTCAGGAAGAGGTTATCCATGAAGGCGAATCGTGCCTCCTTCACCGACCGGTTGATGTTAACATTCCGCCGCGGTGCCGGGAACGCGTTGACAAACGCCTGATGGTCCTCGAAACTCCCCCAATTCCACGTGTAATCGAGCCAGTCGCAGTCGATCTCCAGGTTCCACAACTCTTCGCCACTGAAAGTCGATTCTGGATCGAGTTTACGGGCATAGTCACGGATTCTTTGCGTGAGGTCCTGCATGTTGGGCTTGGCGTCGGTCGTGGCGTATTGGTCCCAGCTGATCGACGTAATACCCTGATCCGCCCAGCGTCGGCAAGCTTGCGTAACCTCATCCTGCCACTGCGCGTTCGACGGCCCAACTTGTACGCACGACAGCCCTGTGGCGTAAGGCGGATTCCACCGCGGGATCATTTCGGTGTGATAGGTCCACCCGTTATTGTCGGTAATCTTGAGACCGTAGCGATCGGCCGTCTTCGGACCGGCTTGGAGAACGCTGATGAACGGTGCCACATTCACGCCCATTTCACGGCATTGACGCACCGACTCGATCAATTCCTGCTCCGTTCCGACGTGAGGAAACGGTGTCGGCAGAGAAGCGTCGAAGCCAGGCTGCCAGGCCCACAGAGACCATTTCCAGCAAACCGTGAGCTTTGGCTTCTTCCGCCAACGCGGGGAGGTCGCGGAATCGCCAAACAACATCGGTCGGATCGTTGGGTTGATTCTGACACATCCACAGCGTGCGGTATCCCAACCCTTCCCGGATGTGTTTTGGCATGGCATAGCGCCGGTTGACTTTCGATTGCACCCATTGGCGATAGGGCTCGATACCTTTGGCCCAGCCGCTGCTATGCGGCGTCAATACCCACTGGCCGCTCGACCACTTCTCGCCCGGCTTGACCTCCGCGGCATGAACGCAGAACAACCGCAGCTTGCCGGTCAATTGCTGCAACTGGAAGACCGCGGTTGTTTGCACATCCCAGCCCCAGCGACGCGGAAACAGGCTCAGTCCGCCCTGTAGTCCGCCCAGGTCCAGCCACCGCGTCCACATGGACGCGAACATTCCGCCCGATTTGTGTTCGACCGTGGAACTGTTGACGGCATACCACTGATCCGCCTCGGGGACGACCAACTCGCGAAATGGTGTGGACCCGAAACCACACGTCTTCAGGATCGTGTTGTCGGGACCCGCAGTCGCCACCAGACCACGCAATTCCGGAAAGATCACTTGGCGCACCGCACGGCGCGATCGGTTCTCGAGGTCGCAGGAAAACACGACGCTGCGCCCATCGGGATCGGTGCGCAGCGTTACCGTCGCCGAGACATCGCCATCTAATTCAAAGTTGTCGCGGCTAGCGCCTAAATTCTGCAGTCGAATCACGATCTCGTCGGGGTGCTGTTCGATCACAGCGTCATGAGAGTGTCGCGCGGCGAGCCGCAGAGGCTCGAACTCTGCAATCGGGTAGGCCACGTCGATCAGCCCGGCCTCCCCCGCCTCCGCTTCGAGCAGCGTACCTGGCCCGGCGTAATCCAGCCGCCGAATAGCTCCCGTGCTACAGTCCAGTTCAATCTTCAAGCCGTTGAGCTGCACGGTCTTCGTGTCAGGCGATTCCGCCGCGGCTTCGCGCGGCAGGGATACGGCCAACAAGAGGGCCAACAACAACGCCACCAGCCAAGACTTCATGTTGCGCTCCTTTTGATCAGACGTGGACTAACCTACCACAGACCGTGGCAGGCTGACACCGGCCGCTCTCCGCCAAAAGAGCGATTTTGAGCGCGGGCAAGCATCCAACCGTACGAATAGCCGACCGTGACCGGGGGATGAATCAGCCGTCCACCCCCGTGGCGGCACCGGCATCACGCGGCGCATCCGGCTCAGAACCGAGAAGCGGTTCCATCATCGGGTGGGGGACATGCGTGTCACTGTCACTGGGGAGATGCCGAGTCGGCATGAGATGACGCTTAGCCGCTGCGGGCGCCAATATTTCGACCTCGATCAGGCGCACGATGGCTTCGGGTCGGAAGGGCTTTTCAAAGATGGCAGATACGCGCAATTCCTGGTTCATTTCCGCGCATCGAGCTCGTCGGGATTGGCCGTCAGGAATATGATCGGAGTGTGCTCGTATCGAGCCTCCTGACGCAACTGCCGACAGAATTCTCGTCCCGACATGACCGGCATCTTCTCGTCAGTCAATACCAGGTCAAACGATCTGCGCTGGGCCTTCATCAATGCTTCACGACCATTGCGCGCAATATCGACGCAGAATCCCGACCGCTCGAGACACAACTGCAGTCGCCTTGCTACAGCGAACGAATCCTCAACGACAAGTATGTTGGCTCTGGCGATGATAGGTCTCCTCTACAGATCTCTGTAATAATATAGCACCCCTGGAGCCTGGTTCGACGTGGGAGTTCGGTTTGCCGTAATCGATTTCTCCCCCCAAACCGGTCCCACCAGACCATTCCCTACTACCGGCCACGCCTGCAAGTGCCGAAGCTCGTATCCACGTGCCACTTTCCGGGGTGGCACTTTCCTGAGCGAGCCGTTCGCCGAAGACTCTGCCAACCACGAAAAACACTGATCGCGAGTGGAGCCAGTGCTGAAGCAAACGCCCACTGACCACTTCCCAGCGTGCCACTTCGGCGGACCACTCGGATGTCCAACTTCTATCTGGCGGGGGTGGCACTGGCTGAGCGAGCCCGAAAATTTCGCCAACCACGAAAAACACTGATCGCGAGCGGAGCCAGTGCTGAAGCAAACGCCCACTGACCACTTCCCAGCGTGCCACTTCGGCGGACCACTCGGATGTCCAACTTCTATCTGGCGGGGGTGGCACTGGCTGAGCGAGCGCCGAAAATTTCGCCAACCACGAAAAACACTGATCGCGAGCGGAGCCAGTGCTGAAGCAAACGCCCACTGACCACTTCCCAGCGTGCCACTCGGATGTCCACCCCATATCTGGCGGCACGGGATATCAAAATGTTGCCAGGATTTCAATCCCCTGGCGACCGAGGTAAACTAATTGGCGTTCGTGGCTTTAGTGGATCGTATTGCGGAGGAATACAACATGAAACATTACGTCGAAAATAAGGTCATTATTGTCACGGGCGGTTCCTCCGGATTTGGATTGGAAGCGGCACGAATCTTATTGGAGATGGATGCCAAGGTGGTCATCAGCGGACGTAACCAGGAGCGTCTGAAAAACGCCCAACAGGATCTCTCTTCCGACGCGCTGCTGGCCGTCCAGGCAGATGCGGTTGAGTCCGCCGACTGGCAGAAACTGATTCACGCCACGCTGGATCGTTTCGGCCGACTGGACGTGTTGGTCAATTGCCACGGTGCCGGTGTGAAGATCACGGAAATTGAGAACTTGAGCGATGAAGATATCCAGACCATTCTGGATATCAATCTGGCTTCCGTCATTAAGGGGTGCCAGGCCGCGATCAAAGTGATGAAGCCCCAGGGGAGCGGTCACATCGTCAATGTCTCCAGCGGTTGCGCCCATTACTCCTGGCCCCAGTGGGCGACCTACACCGCCGCCAAGGCCGGACTGGTTGGCTTTACACGCTGCCTGCACAAGGAAATGACCCAATGGGGTGGCAAGGCCACCAGCTTCGTACCCGGCGCAGCACGCACCGGTTTCTGTGACGCGGCCGGGATCGATTCCGAGTGGCTGGAAGGATATCCCAGCGGATACGACTTTGCTCGCACGCTCGTGCACTGTATCGATATCCCAGAAAGCTGCGTGATCGACGAAGCTATCATCTGGGGTACCAAGCAGGTTCGAGAGATGCTGAATCCGTACTAGATCGCGAGTACGCAGAGGAGTGGTGGAGTGGTGGAGTGATGGAATGATGGAGTCAATACTCCAATACTCCCGCGTTTCCATCAAGACCGGGGCCGTGGATGCTCCCATAATCCAGGAGAATCGTCATGATCTCGACCAATGACCGGCACATCATGCGAGAACTGGGCGAGAAGTGGATGCAGTGGTCGGCCGCTCCGGTAATGGAGCAGCGGAAACGTCTCTGGAAGGCCGTGCATGACCTGCAGGCGCAACGGCCGGTCATACTTGTCGAGACCGATTGGATCGAAGGCTACGTGGCCGACAGCGAGCTTCTGTGCGAGGACCCGTTCTTGCGGAGCGTGGAACGCGGCATGCGGGTCAAGCTGCGGCAAGCCGAAGAACTCGGTGACGACATCGTGATCGAGCCCTACTACCGGCTTGGCTGGCGCATGAGTCTGCCCGATTACGGCGTACCGGTCGAGATCCATTCGGCCATTTGCCCACAGACGTCGATTGCTTACAGGTTCAGTTTCCCCATCGCCACACCGCAGGACATCGGAAAGCTGAAGGCACGAACGTTTGCCGTCGATCGCGCGGAGACCATGCGCCGCCGGGACTTGCTGGCCGATGCTGTTGGTGACATTCTCCCAATTAAACTGGGCAACTACGACCCCTTCGCCTACGAATTTGATGTCGGCGAGTATGGGGACCTGGGATTCACCGGGAATTTCTTCTTCGGTCTGACTTGGCAGGTCTACCGTTTCATTGGCAACGAAGGATTGCTCTACTGGGTCTACGACGCACCGGACGCGATCCATGAGCTGATGACTTACATGCTGGACGATCGCTTTGCGCTGTTCGATTTTTTTGAACGGGAAGGGTTGCTCGATTTCAACACCGACAGCCAGATGGCTGGTCCACGCATGTACGGGTACGTGTCAGACCTGCCGGAGCCCGACAGCCAGCAGAGAGTCGAACTCAAACACCTGTGGGGCTGGGCCGAGTCGCAGGAAGCCGCGAACATTTCGCCGGCCATGTACGACGAATTTGTCTTGCCGTATCTGGCGCGGTTGAGCGAGCGATTCGGTTTGGTCTACTACGGTTGCTGCGAGCGGGTGGACGACCGGCTCGAATCGATCATCAACGCGATTCCCAATCTCCGATCCGTTTCCGTTTCCGGCTGGTCAGACCTTCAGCATACGGCGGAATTGCTCGGCAATCGATATGTTTATTCGCGAAAGCCAGTGCCGGCCCACATCAGCGGCGATTACCCGAATTGGGATCGGCTGGAAAAAGACATGCGGGATACCTATGCGGTCACCAGGGACTCCAATGTGGAAATCCTCTATCGCGACATCTATACCATCAACGGCGACAGGTCGCGGCTGCGACGCTGGGTCGACATGACGAAATCGATCTTCCAGATCTAGCGACTACCTATTTCGGCGTACCGTTCATCCTGTTGCACAGCCGCATTCACCGATTCAGCTCCCCGATTTCCCTGGATCGTTCTTCGACGGTTTCCCGGAGTCGCGTTCGGCGAGAGTGCTCAACATGTGCTTGATGTCATACGCACCGCGTACCGCCACGTAGATGGTAACTGTCGAGTACCAGCCCAAGACGGTCAGTGTCAGCAAATACCAGAAGGGGTGATTGCTGGACATCTCCATCAACCCTGTGCTGAGCGTCTCAACAAACTTCATAGCGTGTCTCCTTTGGCATCGCCGGCGGCGGACGTCGCGACTGGGGGTGAGAAGAGTGGTTTGAGCAAAGAGCCGATCATCATCGCCATGCCGGTAGCGAGGAAAGTGCTGATGACGACCAGGTGGTCACCCACATGGTGTTTAACCCAACCCTCCATCACCGGAGTTCCATCTTTGAGAATCTGCAAGCCGGCCTCATCAAGTGCCGGCACCTTGATGAACAGGTTCAACGACAGGGCGAGCACGGGTAATGCAGCCCCCACAATGATCGCGGCGATGGCACCCCAATTGTTGGCTCGTTTCCAATAGCAGCAGGCGATCAGTAACGTCGACATACTGGCCAGGTAAATCGCTCCGGTAGTCTGCAGATATTCCCACAGATTTCCCTCCAGCTTGTACCACAGACCCCAGAAAAGCAGGAACATGCCGATGATGGCTACGATGCAGCGATTCCAGAGAATCCCTTTCTTTTCAGACCAGCGAGTCTTGCGGAACGGCGCCAGGATATCGTTATAGATCACGCTTCCCCACGTCAGCATGTAGGATGAATCAGTCGACATGTCGGCTGCCAGCATGGCCGCCACCAACACTCCCATCATTCCGGCAGGTACGATCGTGGCGAGGTAATAGGGCATTGCAAACAGCGTGCCGTCTTGTTCGCCAAACTGCAGTCCGATTTTCTCCACCACGCCCGGTTCGATCATCGCCAGTGCCGCGATCCCCCACAGACCCGGGATGATCCAGCGACAGACAAAGAAGAAGGCGGTACCGGTGTAGACTCTGCGTCCCGTCTTGCTATCCTTGGCCGACAATAGGCGAGCGATGCAGGTCTGCCATGTCAGTACGGCTGCGGTATTGATAAAAACGTTCGACAGTACGAACGCCCAACCGAGATCCTTGGCCACGAACGGATTGAAGCCGCCCTCTTGGTAATTTGCATCCACCGTGTCGACGATGCGATCCCAACCGACCTGGCTCAAAACGAGGAACGTCACCACGAGCAGGCCGATACTCATCACGATAAACTGGACGAAGTCGGTCACCAACACCGAGAGCATGCCGCCCATAATCGTGTAGATTGCCACCCCCACCAACAATACGGTCATGGCGATTTCCAGGTAATTCACGTTCAGTCCGCAGCAGACCACCAGGAACTGGCCGCCTACCCGCAGGAATACTCCCATGTTGAGCAAACCGCCCAGCACAATGACGACGCCCGCGAGCCAGCGAACGAACTTGCCGTAGCGCTGCTCGAATAACTCCGGAATGGTAATGGCTCCCGAGTCGCGCAGCGGCTTGACGCAGAACCCCGTCCAGCCGACGACGAACATGGCCACCGCGTTGCAGATGCCGGGAATCGCGCCGGTGAAACCGCGCGTATAGCCGGCCTGAGCGGCATACATGCACGTCACGATGCCGAATTCCGTGGCAGCCAGCGAGGCGATGCCGAGGAAGACGTTCATTTCGCGGCCGGCCACCAGGAAGTCGTCCACCCGGGAGACATATTTTCGCACCATGATGCCGGCCACCATTGTCGCCAACAAATACATCCCGACAATGCTGCCGTCCATCCAAGTGAAGTGCGTCATCGGCTCGGCTTCCCGGTCAGAAGAAACGTGGCAAGGAAATCACAGACAAACGTATCGGAAAATCAGCGGCGAGGGAATCAGATTGCCCGAAAATATCTTTTATCTGGTTTGTGGCCTGCCGTCGAGCATCTCTCGCGGTCTACTCACCACAGAACCCGAAATCGCGTTCGTCTGCTCCAACGCGATCCTCCAATGCCTGGCCATTGTCCATTTCCTTGAACATCTTTTCAATCGGGCCGGCTGCGACTTTGGGGATTTACTCGATAGGCAATGGATGCACCGGAGTTGCGCAGGGGGACCGGCGACCGCCACTACTTGATCGCACAACAGTCGCCTCTTGACCGCGTTGCACGGCACGCGTCCTGGGCGTGGCCATCCACGCGACTCAAGCATTGCTGAACCGTTGTACCGGTGTTCCTTCTTACCGTGCCTGCCAGGGGGTTTACGACGTCGGCTTTCGCGTCATTTGCGCGGCAGAGTAGACAACCCTGAAGTCATCGCTTTCGCCAATTGGATCGATATTTGACTCACAATTGGTTTGTTTGAGCCCCACGCACCGATCCATTTGACACCCGGTTCATCCCCACTATAGATAGCGGAATCGCTGACGATGTGTTCCAGCTCCAGTCCAGGCCCCGAGTTGTCGGAGCAGGGGCGGTGGGGCTGATAGGGTCCGTTGTAAAAAAGAGAGGGATACCATGTTCAGAACGGTTCCGATTCTGGCGTTATTTGTCCTTGTGAGTGTGACGAATTCACTCGTGGCGGCCCCGGGCGACACGGTCAAAGGCACGCTGTTGATTGGCGAGAAAACCTACAAGTTGAGTCAGGCCGTGGCCTATGAAACGAAGGCCGATGATGAGCGTCGGGTGTCGGTCGTGCTGAGCGACCGAAAGATCCCGACCGACAAGATCAAAGCCGCCCTCCGGGAAGGCGATGGCAACGACGATCGCCTGAGATTGACTCAACCCCACGTCCGACTCGTCTTTCAGAAGTCGGGCGAAGTTGAGACGTGCAGTGTCTGGGCCGACAACACGATGTACAGCGGTGGCGGAGACAGTCTTAGCGGCGAGTTGAAGATGGTCGACGGGCGAGTCCAAGGGGGGGCCAAGCTGCACGACATCAGCCCGCTGAACACCGTTACCAGTTTCGACATCCAATTTGTCCTGGGTGTTGGCTTGGAAGCCGCGCAAAAGGCCCCCACGGCGGCGCCCAACACACCTGTAAAGACGTCGCTTAGCGGCACATTCATTGGCAACGGCAAGCCGGCCAGGTTAGCCTTCGTGTCGGCGCGGCGCGGCGAGCCGTTCAACGACCAACCCTCGATTGTCCTGGTCTTTACGGAAAAAGACCATTCAAAGGACAGCAAGCCGGACTTCAAGGCCGGCTTCGGCGATTACGGCAGTGCCCTGATCCTGTCAGTGCATGAGGACGGTAGTATTTTTGGCTGCCAAGTCGCTCACGCCGCGCACAAGAAGAGCGGCTTCAGCTCCGTCGGCGAGATTCGTGCGGCCGCCTTCGATGTCGGCTCGGGACGTATTGAAGGGCATTTCACGACGGATGGCGAGAAGTCGACGTTTGACGAAACGTGGAGTGTCGATCTCAAGTTCGTTGTGCCCTTCAAGACAGACGCTCTGGCACCACGAACGCCGACGCCATCCGCCAAGCCTGCTTCGAGCGACGCGCTCAAAAAGAAGCCCGCAACGAAACCGGCCTCCGGCAAACCGGCCGGCCGACACTTCCAAGGCAGTCAATGTCTACGAATTGCCTTTCGCGGCCGACGCGACCAACATTGAATACAAGGAACTTGTCCAACAGATCGCCTTCAAGAGCGGAGGTTCCGTCCTGAAGCTCAGCCGGCAACCTCTCCAAAGCACTCGCTTCACAAGGCTGGAAGTCCAGCGGCGGCGATCTAGTGACTCCGCACTCGGCCATCCTGAACCTGAAACGCGGAGAAGCCACACTCACGATCATGGTCAAACCGTCTGGCAGCGGCAGCCAGACGGTCGTTTTCGCTCAAGGACTCGACTGGCAAAAGAAACAGTAGCTCGGTGTCCGGCCGAAAGGTTATCGCTCTTGACCAGCGCCAGCCAAACGCGGAAGAGACGAAAATCTCCTTCATACGGTTGGTCTACCGGAGGCTACCGCCATCCCCCATCAGCTGCGGCCACCAGTTAATCCTACCGACGCCGTACCGGCAACGCTATCCAGAGAGCAGACCACGTGAACCCTGGCATCAGGTTCAGCGTGCTGGTAGTGCAGTCCCGCACCGTGAACAAGCGGGTGATGCCACTCGAACTCCTAGCGACGCCTACTTCGACAACCGACTCTCCAGTCGCTTCACAGCCAGTCGATTGCAGTCGGCGCACGATTTAGGTTCGATGCTCTGGAAATCCGCATGGTGCGAGTTCTGATAGTCGACCAATACCCAATTGCCGGCGCGATCGCAGAGTATCAAGTGGACGTGATTGGCAATCTGCTGCCCATCCGTCGTGGGGCTCAGTCCGTAATCGGCCAAGAGTGCATAGTCGGTCTCAGGCGGATTGCTGCGCAGAAATTCCCGAAACAAGCGAGCGGTGTCCCACAAGATCTTCTGCTCGTTGGGATCTCCCTTCAACTCCAACTGCGGGTCCTTGTCAGATGCTTCGGCCTTGCAGATGCCATGCTCATTGAGCAGCTTCGCCAGTTCCGAGGCGCCTGCAGCGTCGGATCCGATCCAGAGGTGTACGGGATAGACGGTCACTGTGCTGGACGATATCTTGCCCTTCTCGGCCTCGAGTCGCTTGTTCAGGGCAGTCAACTCTTCCTGAGCCGGGAGGCCTGATCGCTTCCTCATCAGTTCTGCCATTCTTCCTTGTGGTGCATCTTTGCGCATTGGATCCGCCAGTTTCCAGACACTTCCCAGCCGGTCCACCACGAACAGGCTGGCACTCATGGGGTCCTTGGGCTGAATCTTGCTGCGCGAAAAATCTGCTCCTTAGCCCCCTCGCTGAAAACTTGTTTGCCTGCCTTGTCCACAACGATCGTCCGGATCTCGCTGATGCCGACACCAGGCCTGCCGAAGATCTCAGCAAAGACCGCGTATTCCGTCTCGATTTTCTGATCGACGACGAATCGCCCGAATGCCGCCGCCAGTTCCGCCACATCCTGCGTCTCAGGCGGCGTAAACTGCGTCTCGCCCACCTCGACCCGCTCCATGCCGGCGCGCTCCAACTGCAACCCTACCACTTCCGCAATCCGCTGGGGGATCGTGGGGGGAATGTTGTCCGAGGGCGAGATTACGACCGGAAAAACGGTCACTGATTTGGCTCGGGTGGCATCGTCAGCCCGCAGCACACCGACCCCCAACGATAGCAAAAGACAGAGTGCGGCAGGTACAAATGGACGTTTCATCGGATTTCTCCTTTGGTGCGGAAAGGATGCGATGGCACATCCGTCGAGTAACGTAGGAACACCTGCCCGCCCGACAATTGTTTCACCCACGGCTGCGGGTTAAACCAATGCAGGCTGCGGTCGTTTGCCAGTCGGTCTTGGGCAGACCCACAGGTCGATGAATTACTCATTCTTCCGCCGCCCTCGGCGGCAGGACGATATCAGTCGGCGGTTTGCCTGTCGGGGGACGAGTAAGCTTTTCTCCGTCCTTGGTAAAACTATCCAGAAAGCCGCCATGGCTCAGGAAGAACTGGCTTTCCTCGACACCCATGAAGCGGTCGTTGCGTTCGAATTGGTGTGCGTTTGTGAGGATTTTGGACCTCGATTCTCACCCGCTCATAATGGAGCTGAGGTGGCCGCTGACGCGAGGCCTTGTTGTCGCACTGTAGCGTTATGCGGTTTCGCGGATGTGGGCCCAGGTGTGAACGTGTGGCGAGCCTCGAAAGTACCAGACCATGGCGGGCCCTTCAATCTGCCACACGTCCCATACACCGTCGCTGCCGATGTCCAGGTTCTTGTAGTAGGAAAAGTGCAGTTTGTCGAATCCACCCTTCTCGATCAGCTTCATTGATTCGATCCGGTCCACTTCCCGAAACGGCGCCAGGACGTCGTGCATCACGCGGCGTGCCAACTCCTGTTGATCGGCCGACATGTCACTTACCGGCAGTCCGCGGAGGTCCGACGACTTTTCGGGCAGCTTGACGGTGTCGTTACCCTGCTCCTCACGCGGCGTGTCCAACAAGGCCAACCCGCGCTGTTTGCCGTCGAGTGCCTGGAACAACTCGTTGGCTCGCTTCGCCTGATACCAGTAGGCATTACCAGGATGATCGGCAGGTTCATTGAAGCCGGCTGCGGCATGGCCGTAGAAAATAGGACCGCCAAAGGCGGCACCGTCCACACTGTCGCCATCGCATCGCCGCGTCACGTGGCGACCGGTCAACACGAACTCACAGGCGCCGGTTCCCGGTTGACCGAACAGGGCGATGGAGCAGTTACCGAAACCACCGTCATGTTCCACTTGCCTGTACACGGCCTCCGCGTACTGCTCGCTGTGGAGCGAGTTGAAGATGTCTCGAATCAGCGATTGCTGGTCCTGCTCGAAATCTCTCGCCACGCGCGCATCGGTAATGAACCAATTGGCATCCACACGCGATCGCAGCGCATGATCGAACGGAAATGTGCACAACTTCTGCTGCCGTTCGCTCAGGCCTTGAAAGAGTCTGGCGACCAGCGTCTCTGACTCCGGTGACTCAGATTCTCTCGCCAGCGCCGGGGCCCAGGTGGCGACGCCCGCCGATGCGGCGGCGAGACCCATGCAGGCTGCTGTCCGGAGAAACTCTCGACGGTTCTGTTGGCGTGAGCCGTCGCAGTCAGGACAACGATAGTGGGATGCGGACATAACAGACCTCCTGGGCAGACGCGCCACGCTCTGATTGGTAACAAGACACACTTGCAGAGACATTTCGCCGACGAGTAGCTCCGCGAGGTCGCCTTATCGCGCTGCGGAACGAGCACCACTCCGACAACGTGAATTAGAACGCGCCTGCCTCACACATGCAATGCGCAGAAGCTGGTCATCGCGAGTCGCGAACGATGCAGATCTTGCAAGGGTCTGTACCTGCCGACGAGCTGAACGGCAGGAATTAGACCGTTCGGGATCGAGTCCCACGTCCGCGTACTGACTGCCCCAGGGCAGTGCGGACAAGTCGGGATGATAATCCCGGCGACGCCGCGCAGCATTCCGAGCTGCCAGAAAACCGATACGGGCGTGTTTCTTGTCCTACAGCCGGCTCGTCATCCGCGATCGATTCAGGCAACTCGTTTGCGAAAAAAATGACACCAACTCCAAGACGACGACAGGCCGAGTTCTTTCGCGGCAGCAGCATGTTAGGGTCGGGCCGCTTTGCGCGGGGACTGCGCAAAGCTATTGTATTTGAGTCGCCGGGAGGCCCTTTTTGGCTCCCGCTGAGCCATGTCATGGGTCCGTTGTCCCTTGTTCGTTCCGACCTCGCGCCTCTCGGAGTGCCACAGGTATGTCCAAGCCCCTTACTACCTCCTCTGCGTCCGGTACGACTCCGTCGGCCGAGGCCGCAGATAGCTTTCAGCCTTACGTTCCCGACTCGGCAAATATTCCCGAACTGACCTGGTCGGCTGTGCTGTTGGGCTCGGTCCTGGGAATCGTGTTTGGCGCTCTTCACTCTACCTCTTCCTGAAGGTGGGAATGACCGTGTCGGCTTCCATCCCGGTGGCGGTGCTGGCGATCACGCTGTTCCGCTGGCTGTCACGCATATTCAAGACCCGGCGGGCCACCATCCTGGAAAACAACATTGTGCAAACCGCTGGATCGGCGGGAGAGTCGATCGCCTTCGGTGTGGGTGCGGCGATGCCGGCCTTGATGCTGTTGGGTTACGAGCTGGAGTGGACTCGGGTCATGCTCGTGGCTATCCTCGGTGGCTTGCTTGGCATTCTGATGATGATTCCGCTCAGGCGAGCGTTTGTGGTGAAGCAGCACAAGCTGCTCAAGTATCCCGAGGGGACTGCCTGCGCCAAGGTGCTGGCGGCGGGTGAGCAAGGCGGATCGAGCGCTCGATTGGTGTTCTGGGGATTCGGTATCGGCTTCCTGTATCAAGTGATGATGCAGGCGTTCAAGTTCTGGTCCGACGCGCCGAGCCAGGCGATCACTGGAATCACGGGCTACAATAAGGCCGAACTTGGCCTCGAACCGTCTCCGGCATTGTTGGGGGTCGGTTATATTCTGGGGTATCGCATTTCGGCCATCATGGTCGGCGGTGGGATGCTCGCCTCGCTGTTGCTGATCCCCGCCATTGCCTGTTCGGCGATCAGCAGACAGAGCCGCTGGCACCGGCAACCGTTCTGATTCGTGACATGAGCGCGGGACAGATTTGGAGTTCCTACGTGCGTTACATCGGGGCGGGGGCAGTGGCCGCTGCTGGGATCCTGAGCATGCTCCGGGCGATGCCCATGATCATCGGTTCCGTCCGCGGCGGCTTGAAGGATCTGAAGAGCAATGGCAACAACGGTGCAGCCGGCAACGCCGTCAAACGCCGCACGGAACGCGACTTGCCAATGTCCTTCGTGCTCCTGGGATCGCTGCTGCTGGTCGTTGCCATCGCCGGGTCAAGCCTGATCCCAACTACGCTGATCGGGCGATTCGTGGGGGGAGGCATGGTCGTACTATTCGGCTTCCTGTTCGTGACCGTCAGCTCGCGCATCACCGGCGAAATGGGATCCTCGTCCAATCCCATCTCGGGAATGACGATCGCCACGCTGCTGCTGACGTGCGCCATCTTCGTGGTACTGGGCTGGATCGGGCCTGAGTACCGGCTGATCGCTCTCTCTATCGCGGGCGTTGTGTGCATCGCTTCGTCCAACGGTGGCACCACTTCGCAAGATCTCAAGACCGGCTATTTGGTCGGCGCCACGCCGTGGGCACAGCAGGTGGCGATCTTGGTGGGGACTTTGACGTCGGCACTCGTGATCGGCGGGACCTTGCTCCTGTTGAACTGGGCCTATACGACGACATCGGATAATCCAGCTGACTTGCCGACGCGTAAGGCGGATGTAGCGACGCTGCAGACCAGCGAAATCGGTCCAGATGGCCAGTCCTACAAGGTCTGGCAAGCGATCGGCGTCGAAGGGGTCGTGCCCGGGAAATACCTCGTGGACGAGTCGGGCCAGGCTCGGTTCCTGAAGGATCCGGGAATCGGCGGCCGCATGACCGTGACTGCGACAGGCTTGCCGATCAAGAAGTTTGATCCGCCGCAGCCGCGACTTTTCGCGGTCATCATCGACGGGATCATGAATCAGAGACTGCCATGGGGCCTGGTGATGCTGGGCGTGGCACTCACCATCGTGCTGCAACTCAGCGGAGTGCCCAGTCTGGCATTCGCAGTGGGAGTCTATCTGCCACTGTCGACGACCTTACCGATCTTTGTGGGCGGCTTGCTACGGGCATTGGTTGATCGGATGCGGAAATTCTCGGAGGCAGAATCGGATACCAGCGCGGGTGTTCTGATGTCCACCGGCCTGATCGCCGGCGGTTCCCTGGCCGGGATCGGCATGGTCGCGCTGGTGGCCATGGAGAATGTCGCCAACGCTATCGATTTCTCGACCAAGGTCACCGTCAGCCAAATCACAACGCATCCGTTCACCGCCTTCGCGGCGTTCACCGTCCTGGCAATACTGTTGCTGGTTACCGCCTTACGCGGCCCAAGGCCCCTGGCCGACGAACCGACTGAGCCCCGTCTGGATTCTGAGTAGATCCGACCTGCATGATGCACTCTCAGCCGCTTACCGCAAAAAAGGGAGGGCTTCTGGGCTGCTGAAGAGCCGACTCTTGGTCGCTGTGTTGCCGTGTGCCATGGAGACCCGCTTTGTTCCCTCCGTCGGCCTTGTGCCGGCCGAGGACCAACTGCCAGCTCTCTTCAGGCAATCCACCTTGTCGGGTTTATCCCGGCGGAGCCACAACGGGTCCGCTACGTCCGGCATTCCACCTTTTCGGCTTCCGTCGGGTTTATCCCGGCGGAGCCACAACGGGTCCGCTACGTCCGGCAATCCACCTTTCGGCTTCCGTCGGGTTTATCCCGGCGGAGCCACGAACGTGGTCCGCTACGTCCGGCAATCCACCTTTTCGGCTTCCGTCGGGTTTATCCCGGCGGAGCCACAACTGGTCCGCTACGTCCGGCAATCCACCTTTCGGCTTCCGTCGGGTTTATCCCGGCGGAGCCACAACTGGTCAGCTACCCTCACACCCAGCACACCGTCGGTCGAGTCCTCAACGTGCCATCACAACGGCACTCATTCGAGACCGGATCAAGCCGCGGCATGTTTCGGTCTCGGCGGTGCCGCCGTTGTGCCTTCACATCCTCGACTCGGCCGGCACACTTTGCGTGTCATCTGCAGTAGCTGGTCAGTCCGCTTGAACAAGGGGCTGGAACAGCTTGGGTGCGAACTCGCTGAGGTAATCGCGCCAGTTGATCCACGTATGGCCGCCGGCAGATTCCTTGTAGACGACCTTGAAGCCGTGCTTCTTGAGCATCTCGACACTTGCGCGGGATGTCTCCACCAGGAAATCGTCCTTGCCCGTGGCGAACCAGACCAGTTGCAAGCCATTCTTCAATTCTGCGTTGTCGAGTACCTCCTTGTTCTGATCTTCCCAAGACGGACCGTCCCCTTGTCGAGTGATGCCAAAAATACCAGAACTGAACACACCGAGGTACGCAAATTGATCCAAGTGCGCAAAGCCGATATTCATGGTCTGCGCACCACCCATGGACAATCCTGCTATGGCCCGGTTGGCACGATCCGCAAGTACTCGGTAATGGCTCTCGACATAAGGCATGATGTCCTGCGTGAAATCGAGTGTAAATTCATCCACTGCCGGTCGCGGTCGGCCGCGGCCAAAACTCCGACTGGTGTGACCAGCAGGCATTATGACGACCATCGGTTTGGCTGTGCCTGCGGCAATCAGGTTGTCGAGAACGAAACCGGCTCGTCCGACGGTTGACCATGAGTCGTCACAATCTCCCGCTCCATGCAGCAGATAGAACACCGGATAGACTGTCGGTACCTTTCTCATACCCGGGAGGGGTGTAGATGTGCATTCGGCGGAAATCGGCTGAGCGATTGCGAGAAATAGGTGACTTCCGCCACACCATGAGGTACTTGCTGGGTGTCCATGAAATCGGCACCTGTGACGTACACCAGACTCCACAGGGTGTTATTGGATTCACTGGTGGCAGTATTGCTGGTCGAATATTCCATCAAATCTGAAGTTGTAACGATAGCAGCCGGAATCAAGCGGATCAGTCGTGACCGACCATACGCCATCTTCGCCTTTCGTCATCGCGAGACCGCGACCGACGCCGGGAATGTCGCTACCATCCCAACCGCACTGACTCGGCGTGCGGGGCTCGTACCCGAAATGTTACCGCGTGGTTCGCGCCGACCTCCGGGGAAACGACCGGTATGAGACGCGGCGGCTGAGCCACAACAATTGCCGTCGCCAGCACTATGGCTGAGATCACTACGAAGCACTGGACTACTTCATTTGCCTGTTCCTCTTTCAAGTGGATGAGCGGCCGAATAAACGACATGGGACGTTGAGACCGTGGCGACGTCAGCCACAGCGATTGGCGGTCGCGCAGCGACCATGGCTGGGATCACTAAGAAATGCATTGGACATACCTTCATTGTGCGATGCATTCCTTTTCCAAGTGGAGTGAGCGACCATTAAACAACATGGGAGCCTATTTTTGGGGAATATGCCTTGCGAAGCGCTGGAGAGAAAGATTAGGGTCAATGGTGTGGTGAAGGGTTCTATGCATGGCCTCGGGCATGGGCTTCCCGGAATCAACGTGGAGAAACATAGCATGGCACTAGAGAGCATTCATGCGTGTGATTGTTCGAATGGTTTCACTTACGTGGGAGAAATCAGTATTGGGAAAGCGTCAGGTCTCGGCGGTGGACCTATCAAGGAAGAAATCGCCGTTTCCAACTACTACGTCATATCAACAAAAATGCTCGTGGATCGAACATGGACGAAGGAAATGGGGGACGACGAAAAAGAACACTTCAGATACGTGCCGTACACGAAGATCGCCAGCACGCTGTACTGCAAGGTGCGGGAACAAGGCACATTGAATCGCAAACAAGTTAAGTTGCCGAACATCGACGCCAATCACGAATTGGATTTCTGAGTCACCCGGCTGAAATGTGCGTCGGAGATGACAGCGGCATGGCACAGGCCGTTCGCCAACTCGTGAGGGGGAGAGAGTTCCCCTCGCCGTGCACCTGGAGATACTCTGGGTCATTGCCCAGACTCCCTCGCTTGCCGCAAAAACGGGGAGCCTCCCCTTTTTCTGGGTAAACACGGCATGTCTGATTTCTTGGCGATCCCCAAACAACCACCGCTAGTGCGTTCCCTTCGGTTTCGTGCGCTACCGTTTGCCGTGACACTGTTGGTGGCGACCATCCTCTACTTGGTCACGGGCATGGTGGCCATTGCCGTTATCTTGCCTTGCCTGCATGCCGGGTGGAAAACACTCCGCACAGGACTGTGGATTCTGGCGTCCGATCCGTGCCGATTTCGCGCGCGAACCTGCTTTGCGTTTTATCTTGCGGCGGCCTGCTGGAAAGCAGCAGCGGCAGCACTCATAAGCGTCGCAGTTTTTCTAGCGGCGGCCAACAACTTCGTTTGGCAACCAGACATGAAAGCGTTCGCTGCCACCATGCTCGTTCTCGCCGCCGGCGTTGGACTCAATACAATTCTTGGTATCGGCGCGATCTGTGCGGCACTTGCGGGTGAGCTCCGCGTCTGGATCCATCCCCGGCTCCAGAGTATGGTTCACGGTAACTTTCGTGAAGTCCATTGTCTTAATTGGCGGCGAAGTGGTGTCAACCATGCCATTTTCGTAGTGGGTACGGCGCTCGTGTTTCCCGCCGTGGCAGTCGGGATGATTTGCTGTGCCGCTCTCACGTCGAACATGAATGTCGGTGATGTGGAGACAACTCCCATGTTGGCACTTACATTCGCAAGCGTCTTTGGCCCTCCCCTGGCCGCAATTCCCTGCTATGCATGGCTTTCATCACGAATCATCGCGCGCGCGCCAGGTGAGTGCTGGCCCATCGAATCATTTGGCGACACAAAGAATTGGATCAGCTAACCCGCGCGTCGCCCTGCAGTTCATCCGACCCACGTGCTTACTAAGGACGACTTGGCAGGGCGGAATCCCCTCATGTCAATTAACAAATAACAAGTGACCAATGACAAGCGACAAATGACCCGTTCCATCATAGCTCTCGGATACGAATGTCTTTGAAGCGGAGCTTGAGTTGATGGAACGAATGGATCTGGAGCCCGATCACTCCGCGAGAACCGACGTTGTGCTGTTTGTGTAGCTCGTCATCCAACACACCGGTTCCGTCGTAATCGACGACGGTCACGCCGTTGAGTATCGACCGGATGTGCATACCCTGGGCCGTGATTTCCCAATCGTTCCAGCCGTCGCCTTCATCGGCATAGAAGAACTTCGGATTCGCGACCGGTTCGTTGGACAGCCAGCGATGTTCCCCCGGCCCTTCGTTCCACAACTTGCCCGTCAGCGCCGGATCGGGCGGGTTGATGTCCAACTGCGGCCCTTCCATCCAACCGGTTTCAGGGATATAGCGGCTGCGAATCTGAATGCCGCTGTTGCCTGTCACCCCACGCTCGATCTGGAATCGAAGGCGGAGCACGAAATCGCCGTATTCCTTTTTCGTCGCCAGCAGGATGTAGAAATGCTCCTCGTGCCCGACGGTGTTGGCCAGTATTGTTCCGTGATCCACACTCCACGCCGTGCGGGCCAATTCCTTGTCCTTGGGCAGGCAGTTGACCTTCCAGCCGTCGAGCGTCTTGCCGTCGAACAGCGAGACAAAACCCGGCTCATCCGCAGCGGCACCAGGCAGCGTCGTCAGCAGCGCTGCAACCGAGAGAATGTATCGCGCAGTAGATCGCATGGCGTGGACTCTCCTGTGGTGATTAGTGAGTACCGGCAAGTGGTGGCGATGGCCGTCAGTTGAAACGTAGAACGAACCTTCGGAAGATACCGCTCGCCAGGCAGATAGGAAATCACCCAGTCTTCTCGGCTTGCCGCAAAACCGGGAGTCTTGCCGCTGGCAAAGGGGTGCAGTTCATGCTGAGTAAGTGAAGTTGTCTCCGAGTGCAGGGGAGTAAGCGTATGATTGCACATTCGTGACACAAAAAAAGGAGCCGGAACCGCGTATCGGCCGGTTCCGGCTCCCCGTTATCGAGTGTTAGTTGTTTCCAGGCTGTTGTTCCGAGACAGCCGACGGCCTTAGAAATTCCCTTCCTTGAAGATGCCAGGCTGTGGAATCGGGTATTTGCCATCTTTGTCGGCTGGCACGGGCGCCGGTGAATCCATCGTCAGTTTGTCCACGCCAGGTGCGTATTCCTCGGACTCGAACATTTCTTCCAGGGTCATTTCTTGACCAGTGTGAGCGGCTTTACGGCCCAACGAACTCACGATGCTCGCCTGCACACCGTACTCCACTTCGTTGTACGGCTTGTCGTTTCGGACGGCGTCCACCAGGTCGTTCCATTCGTTCTGATAGGGATTACCTTGATCCGGTGGTACTTCGGACTCCCAGATCTTGTTGGATCGGCCTGGGTTCATCCCCTTATAGGTGCTCGAAGGTGGCCCGCAGTCGCCTGAATTGGAGACGATGGCCATGCCCTTGGTACCCAGCGCATAGCTCTTGTAGATATCGGTGCAACCACCGATGCACCGCCCATCCGAAATCATCTTGCTGCCGTCGGCGAAGGTGTATTCCACCGAGTAGGAGTCAAAATTCTGATCGACGCAGTCGCCACGATAATGGCGGCCGCCCAGTGCCTGTGCTTTGACCGGCCAGGCGTTCTTCATCCAGCAGCAATGATCGATGACGTGGATGTAGAAGTCGTTGAAGCAACCGCCGCTGGCCCAGATGAAACTATGGAAGTTCTGAATCTGCCACAACAGCTCACTGGGATTACCTGGCCACTTGTGCGAGAACGCCGATCCGACGGGCCCCGTCATGCGATAAGCGAACATCGTGGTGATGTCGCCGATTTCGCCATCCTGGATGCGGGCATGCAATTGCTGGAGGTGACGACTGTGGCGCGACATCAACCCGACTGCCACCTTGAGGTTCTTCGCCTGGGCATCCTGTGCCAATTTGAGCATGCGGCGCGAGGTGGGACCGTCGGACGTTAACGGTTTCTCCATGAATACGTTAAGTCCCTTTTCGATGGCGTAGCCAAAGTGGACCCAGCGAAATGCCAACGGCGTGGCAAAGATCGCAATGTCACCCGGCTTCAGGCAGTCCATCGCCTTCTGGTAAGCGTCGAAGCCGACAAACTGGCGATCGGCCGGCACGTCCACCTTGTCCGCAAAACGTTCTTTCAGGCCTTTGTAGGTGCTCTGCACGCGATTCTCAAACACATCTGCCAAAGCGACCAGTTTCATGGGACCCTGTTGGACATTCAGAGCGTCCGCCGCAGCGCCGGTGCCTCGTCCACCGCAACCGATCAGAGACCACCTGGATGGTGTTGTCCTCGGCCGCGAAGACCCGCGGTACGGCCAACCCGGCTAGGGTCGTTACGGCCGCGATGCGGCCGGTATCCTTCAAGAACTCTCGACGTGAGGAGACGTGCTTTGTGGTTTCGCTCATGGCGGACCTCCTGTTACGTATGTGTCTGGCAGAAATATTTTGACAGCGGGCATCCAGTTGCGTTTCTTTCCGTGGTCTGATCGGCTGGGCCTGCAATCTGCGATTGTCGTTGCTGCAGCACGGCAATGCAAGACCGTGGGAAAAACGGACTTTACCCGCTCCACCACGCCCCACAAGAGGCAGAAACAGGGAGGCTCCCCGTTTGCTCTCTGAGCTTGCCACAGTCGCCAATTTAAGTTTCAATAATGCTGTGCAACGGGGTCCGGGGGTATGGAGTTAGAGGTCTGTGAGCGTTTCCGCGAGGCATTGCCCAGGTGGGAACGCTCGATTCGGCGGATTTTCTATCCGCGATGAGACGGTGCATTTCCAGCTGCCTGGGGAATCCATTCCATTCAACGAGAGAAAGCCCATGGTCGATTCGGTCAGTGACGTCAAAGAAAAGGAGCTGGTGCAGGTTGAACACGCCACGGTGCGTTTCGCCGGTGATTCAGGCGATGGGATGCAGTTGATCGGGGGCCAGTTTGCGGATATCGCGTCGATGACGGGCAACGCAATTTGCTCGTACCCCGACTACCCTTCCGACATTCGTGCGCCCGCCGGATCCTTGGGAGGAGTCAGCGGCTACCAATTGAGTTTTGGGGACCAGCGTATCACCACTCCGGGAGACGCTCCGTTTGTGCTGGTCGCCATGAACCCCGCCGCACTCAAAGTCTGCTTGCCGGAGGTGCAGTCAGGCGGCATCGTGATCGCCAATCAAGACGCCTTTGCGCCCATCAACCTGAAAAAGGCACACTACCAGTCCAATCCGCTGGAGGATGGATCGCTGGCCGACTATCGGCTGATTCCGGTGCCGATGACGCAGTTGAACGAAGAAGCCACTGCGCCGAGCGGCTTGTCCAAAGTGCAGCGGGAGAGGTGCAAGAACTTCCTGGCGTTGGGCATTGCGTTGTGGTTGTACGATCGACCGCTGCAGCCGCTGCTGGAATGGATGATGAAGAAATTCCAGCGCACTCCCGCGGTCATGGCGGCCAATGCGGCTAGTCTGCGAGCCGGGTACAACTTCGCGAATACTGCTGAGCTATTCCGCGTGCATTACGAGGTGGCGCGAGCCCAAGTTGCCCGCCGGGCGATACCGTCGCGTGACGGGGAATGAGGCCCTGGCGTTGGGATGCATCGTCGCAGCACATCGTGCGGGCCGCCCGTTGGTTTATGCGAGCTATCCGATCACGCCCGCCAGCGAGGTGCTGCATGAGTTGGCCAAACACAAGGAATTCGACGTCCGCGTGATCCAGGCCGAGGATGAGATTGCCGCCTGCTGTGCCGCTATCGGTGCTTCCTATGCAGGGGCCGTCGGCATCACCGGCACCAGTGGTCCCGGACTGGCGTTGAAGACGGAGGCGATTGGTCTGGGGGTCATGACGGAACTGCCGCTGGTCGTGCTCAACGTTCAGCGCGCCGGCCCCAGCACCGGCATGCCGACGAAGTCGGAACAGGCAGACCTGTTGATGTCGATGTACGGGCGACACGGCGAGTCACCCGCGGTCGTGCTGGCAGCGGCGACAGCCGGAGATTGTTTCTACATGGCCCTCGAAGCGGTGCGATTGGCCACCAAGTACATGACACCCGTCTTGTTGCTGAGCGACAGCTTTCTGGCCAACAGGGCCGAACCGTTTCGCATTCCGGATCCCGCGTCACTGCCGGACATGGGTCTGCCCTCTGCCCCCACCATCCAGGAGTTCGCTCCCTATCGCCGGGATCCCGAGACGCTGGCACGCCCTTGGGTCGTACCCGGCACGCCGGGCATGGAGCATCGTATCGGCGGGCTGGAGAAAGAAGATGGGACCGGCAACGTCAGTTACGACGCGGAGAATCATCGCAAGATGGTGGACTTGCGAGCGAGCAAGATTGCCCGCATCGCGAACGACATCCCTGCAGCCGAGGTAATCGGGCCTGACTCTGGCGACGTGTTGGTGGTCGGTTGGGGCAGTACCTACGGGGCCATTGCAGCAGCCACGGGCGAACTGCAACAGCGAAGGCCAAGCCGTCTCACACCTGCATCTGCGTTACATCAATCCGCTGCCGCGCAAGTGTCGGGGAGGTATTCCAGCGGTTCCAACGCATTCTGATCGCAGAAACCAACTCGGGGCAGTTGAAGACGGTACTGCGAGATCATTTCACATGTGGACTTCTGCCAGTTGAACAAAGTCGAGGGGCGACCGTTCTTGATTCGTGAGGTCCGTTCGGCCATTCAGGAGATATTGAATCGTGACTAATGTACAGGCTTCCACGGATTGCGCCAGTGGAGAGAAGACCAGTGGAGAGAAGACCAGTGACTGCCTCCGCGAGCTGACTCGCAAGGACTTTCAAACGGGACGGGAGGTGCGCTGGTGTCCCGGGTGCGGCGACTACTCGATTCTGGCTCAGGTTCAGAAATTGTTGCCCGATCTGGGTATCCCGCGAGAGAAGTTCGTTTTTGTCTCCGGCATCGGTTGCTCGTCCCGCTTTCCCTATTATGTCAATACGTATGGGTTCCACACCATCCATGGCCGCGCTCCAGCGGTCGCCACGGGCGTCAAGTGTGCCAATCCCGGATTTGTCGGTGTGGGTTGTGACGGGCGACGGCGATGGACTGTCAATCGGCACGAATCATCTGATTCACTGCATCCGCAGAAACGTCGACTTGAATATCCTGCTGTTCAACAACCGGATCTACGGGCTGACAAAAGGACAATACTCACCGACCTCCGAATTCGGCAAGAAGACGAAGTCGAGTCCCCTGGGGACGATCGAACAGCCTATTCGGCCGATTCAGATGGCGCTGGCTGCCGAGGGGACGTTCGTGGCGCGGACGATCGCCGCTGATCCTGTTCACATGCGCGATACGTTAGACGCGGCAGCTCGCCACCGCGGCACATCGTTTGTCGAGATATTGCAGAATTGCCGTGTTTTCAACGACGGCGTCTTCGATGATATTGCTGCTCGTGAGACCCTGGATGACGAACGCATTCTGCTCCGCCACGGCGAGCCGGTCCGATTTGGAACGGGCGGGCGCAAGGGGATCGCCGAGCGGAATTTGGCACCGCAGATCGTCGATCTGGACAATGGCGAAGCCAGCGAAGGTGAACTGCTGGTTCACGATGTGAAAGCCGCATCGCCAGCCTTGGGAGCCTTGCTGGCGGCCCTGGAGCCACCGCACTTCCCCATGGCGCTGGGGGTCTTCCGCGACGTGGAGAGACCTACCTACGACGCCTTGATGATGTCTCAGATTTCGACCTACATGTCCCAACGCGGCGGTGGAGATGTAAACAGCCTGTTGAACGCGGGGACCACTTGGGAAGTGGGCTGACGGAAAATGGCAATCCAGAGTACCGACGGCATCGAACGACGTCGCTGTGGCCGTCTACCAGCTGCCACTCCGCGAAGACGATGCGCCGTCGCGGCCGAGTTCCCATGAATACGATGCGCAGCGCGACCGGTCATTGCTGCGACAGAATGCTTCCTGGTTCTGTCGGCTCCGCTGGATCGTGGTAGGAGTTCTTGCGTTGGCCGGCATCGCGGCTTTCTTTCCCACTTTTGCCCTGCAATGCGGATTACGACTCTCACCCGCCTGGCTGCTCGGTAGCGTAGCCGTGCTGACCATCGCCAACAGCGTCTACCTGGTGCTGCTAAGTCGTTTGCCGGTGGATGCGACGGCGCGCAGCCTGCGAATGCTGCTGTGGAGCCAAATCGTATTCGACCTGCTGGTTCTCACCGCGGTGATTCACTTCCTCGGCAGTCGGGGCACCTACGCACCGTTTGGCTACTTGTTCCACATCATTCTCGCCTGCATTTTCTTCCACCGGTGGGAAAGCCTGGGTGTCACGGTCGTATCCGCGACGCTCTACGTGGGACTTGTCTTGCTCGAACATGGGGAGATCCTGGGGCAGCAGTCCGCGATTGTCGACCTACCGGCCGGCTCGGGAGCCATTTGGGACCCGGGTGTCTGGAACTGGCAACTCGTTTCCCTGCTCGCCATCTGGGTGATCATCTGGTATCTCGCTTCGCGACTGGCCAACGAACTGCGGGACCGCGAGTGCGAATTGGCCGCCACCAATCTCCGTCTGGAAGCGAGCAGCCTGGAACGTGCGCGTCATATGCTGCAGACAACGCACCAATTGAAAGCCCCCTTCGCGGCCATCCACGCCAACACCCAACTGCTGCTCGGCGGATACAGCGGATCGCTGTCCGAGCAGTCACAGAGACTGATCGAAAGGATCGCCGCGCGATCGCGCATGCTGTCCCAACAGATACAGGAAATGCTGCAACTGACGAACCTGCGCTCGCAAGCGCAGACGGAACAGACGGCTACGCTGGTCCAACTGCACGAGTTGATTCGCGCGTCGGTCGAACGGTTCGAACCGACGGCCTCCATGCGAGGTATTCGCATCAAGAAGGAGTTGGAGTCGGTACAAGTGTGCGGGATCGAAGACTACTTGAAGATGCTCTTCGATAACCTGCTCAGCAACGCCATCAGTTATTCGTACAATGACGCAGTGGTGGAAGTTGCGTGTCGGAAAACGCGACGAGAAGAGGGCGTGCGTCACCGTCCGAGATTACGGCATTGGCATCCCGCCCGACAAACTGCCAAAGATTTTTCAGGACTACTACCGCACCAGCGAAGCGACGACGCACAATCGGGCCTCCACCGGCCTGGGCCTCGCCATCGTCCGCTTGGTGGCCAACGCCTTGCGGATCTCGGTCGTGGTGGAGAGTGCCCCAGGATGGGGTACCCGCTTCTCGCTGAACATACCCACAATGTGCGATGATTCCATCTCTTGAATCGCTTTTTACGGAGTCTCACATGGCTTATCTGCTGATCATCGATGACGACGAGGACTTCGCCGACGCCGTAGGCGCGGTGTGCCGCGCTGAAGGCCATGAAGTCGCTATCGAACATGACACCGGTCTCGCCCAGGAGAAGTTCGCGGTGCGCACGCCGGACGCGGTGATCCTGGACGTCATGTTTCCGGAAAACCCCAGTGGCGGGTTCGAACTGGCGCGGGCCATTCGGAAGAAGTCGGCCGACGTGCCTATCCTGATGCTGACTGCTGTCAATCAACAGTTCCCATTGGGATTCAGCCATAAGGACATCGATTCCACCTGGCTGCCAGTCACCGCTTTTGTGGAGAAACCAGTCGACTTTGAGGTACTCAAGACAAAGATTGGCGAATTGCTCAGGCGACCGAAGAACGAACAGAATCCACTCATGAAGAACGTACCTGCAGTGCGCAGGTTGGGACCGTGTCCCGGCCAGGCTGGTCGCGGCCAGCGGCCCTGTCAGGAGATTGCTGGAGAAACGCCCCGGCCCCATCACTTCATCATAGTTCTCTTTGCGCGGTACAAACTCATGAATCAGCCAGCTGAACACGAACATGCCGTTCCCATGCGATTCTCGCTGCAGGGCAGAACAATTGTCGTCCGCCCTCTGCTAGAGTGAAAGCCGGGACGCGACGATCCGGTTTGCCCGGAACCTCCCCGAAGAGGACCTGCTTGTTTCTGGACCGCGATATCACCCAACCGCCGGTCGTGGATCGCTGGATTAAGGAGGTCGCCGAGGGAGACTTGTTTACCTTCCTGGCCTGGCAGGATCAGGATGTTATCGGGTACTCGACGATTGACCGGGGTAGTGCCAGCTGGACTCGGCATGTTGTCGAGCTGCGCGTTGTTGTGGCTGAATCGGTCCGCGGGATCGGCATCGGTCGTCTCCTGTTGGAGCTGGTCTTTGAGAAATCGCTGGAACTGGGAGTCACGAAATTGGTCGCTCGTATGACACCTGATCAGACGGGCGCGCGGAACCTGTTCCAACGGCTTGGCTTTGAAGAGGAGGCCGTGCTGCAAGATCATGCCATGGACGCCAATGGGCTGACACACGATCTGCTCGTGCTTTGCTATCACACGCGCCAACATGAGCAGAGCCGCTGTGCTTCCTGCGGTGTCCCCGTCCTGAGAGCCATTTCTCTCGATGGGGTCCGGCTCTGCTCGCACTGTTACGAATTGCGGTACGAAGAACTTGGCGGTGGAGACTGAACAAAATGACGAAACGTCTCACGTGTTGCTGTCTGGTGGTGGCTTTGTTGCTCCCATCTCTTCTTGTCTCCCAGGCGTTGGGCCAGGTAGACCGGTTCTACGGCGAGCCGGTCGAGTTGCAGAGCAACTTCATCTACTTCACCAGTTGGAAGTATGTCCGGCAAGGCAATTTCGCTTGGAAAATCGAGCACGATGCGGACGCCACGGAGGCCGAGAAGAACGTGGGAGCATGGCTCTCCGGCGATGGCAAACGGCCCGCTCGATTCGAGACGAGTGACATGCCACGCGGAATTCGTCTCGTCGCGCAGCAGGCCGAGAAGGTCCCCTTCCAGCCGGGCCAGCTTAGTGCGCAGGTCTGGGACCAGGGAAAGTATAAGACGTGGTACACCATCGGCCCCTGTGACGCGCCCGAACCGCTCAGTTCAAAGGACAAGATTCTTCCCGGCTACAATTCCCATGTCGGCTACGCCGAGTCGGTCGATGCCGTGACGTGGGAGATTCCCCAACTGGGACTCTACGAGTACGCCGGCTCGACCGCCAACAATATCGTTTTCCGCGGTGACCTGGACGGTTCGGTGCGAGGATTCCATGGCGGAAGCGTGTTTGTCGATCCGTCGTCGGAAGACGAACGCTACAAGATGATTTATCTTGGCATTGTGACCGACCAGGAATGGGAAGCATTCGCCGCCAAGTATCCCGGCGAAGTCGATACCATGGCCCGCCGCACTGACGTGGGAGGATTTCGCTGCGTGGTGGCGGTGTTCGGTGCTGTCTCTCCAGACGGAATCCACTGGCAATCGCTCCCCGAACCGCTCATGATTCAGCACGCCGACACCCTCAACACCTGCTCCTACGACGCCGATCGCCGGCAGTATGTGGCGTATGTCCGCGCGTGGCAGGTCAACTCCAAGGCAGCAGGCAGAGAGAGCGAGAATATCGACAGCTGGATCGGAGTGGGACGACGTTCCATCGGCAGGGCGGTCAGTGACGATTTTCGGCACTTCGGCAAAGTGGAGATTGTCTGCTCGACCGGCGCCGATATGGCGCCCAGCCACCTCTACTACACCAACGGCAAAACAACGTTGCCCGGCATTCCGGACAACCACGTGATGTTCCCCTGGGTCTGGGAACTGGAAAGCGACGGGGGCTCGACCTGGCTGCTATCGAGCGCCGATGGTGGATACTGGTCGAAGGTCCCCGGAGGACCGGTCATCCAAGCCGGCGCGCCGGGCTCCAGCGATGGGGGTTACGTGGTGGCGAGCGGCAATCTGCTGGAGTATCCCGGTGACCGTTGGGGCATCACCTACGGCGGGAACCCCATTCCTCACAAATACCCCGGACGCGACTTCGCGAAGCGGCAGGGTCTGTTCCCGGGCGTGCCGAGCGTTTCCGGCATGGCCACCTGGCCCAAAGGGAGGCTGGTGGCTCTGGAGTCTCCAGACGAAGGTGCCTTCGCCACGGTGGCGGTATTGCCGCGCGGGGAACGAATACGGCTTAATGCCAGCGTGAAGCCGACCGGCTACATCAAAGTCGCGGTACGAAGATTTGGCCGAGGCGACGACGTGACCGGCCGATCATTTGACGACGCCGATCGTCTGGTAGGCGATGGATTGGCCATGCCCGTCACCTGGCGCGGCGCAAGTGAACTGAACCATGAGGGCGATCCCGTCATCCTCCGGTTCCAGCTTCGGCAGGCCAAACTCTTTGGCATCGAGTTTATTGACCCGCTAAGGGCGGGCGAGCCTCCTGGGCGCAGAAGTCGATTCAGGCACCTCAATTCAGGATTGGATGACAGGACCTTTCTACTCGGCCATACTTCTGCCCGAGAGGATGAATTCCGAATTCTAAAGCGATCGCCCGCAAAAAAGGGGAGCCTCCTGGTGCGATAAAGACTTGCCCTTGTGTGCATGGAGGAATCATTCCATTTCTGTTCCGCTCGGTTCCGCAGCCCCGCCGGGTTCATCCCGGCGGACTGAGGACTGGCCAGCTACTGCAAGGGAGACACGAAGCGCGTCGGCCGAGCCAACCGCGGGGAGACAAAACGGCGGCACGGCCGAGGCCGAAACAGGCCGCGGCTTGATTCAGTCGCGAAGGCGCCGGTGTGATGGTACGTTGGGGACGCGACCGACAGTGTGTCATGGTGTGAAGGTAGCTGGCCAGTTGTGGCCCCGCCGGGATGAACCCGGCGGAAGCCTGCCAGGCCGATCGCATCACCGTAGCTGACCAGTCGATCCGCCGCCGGCGCAAGGCCGACGGAGGGAACAAAAACGATCGCGACTGCACACGGCAAAACAGGGTCCAAGAATCGACTTTTGAGCAGCCTAGGCCTCCCCTTTTGTGGCGCTATTCGCCGACCAGGTATTCGAGGTCTTCGCGCGAGACGGTGAACAGGTCCATGTCGGTGGTCACGGCGCCGAGGCTGATCAGGCATTCGGTGAACAATTCGCGCGTCTTCAGCTCGAGTTCCTGATTGCCCAGGTCGGTCATGCAGCGCAGGATGTGTTGCCCCTTCCTCACGTGCGTCCGTTCGTCGGAGCGAATGAAATCGGCGATGTGTGCCAGCACCGTGTCGTTCTCGTCGCGGGCCTTGTCGATCAGACTGTTGATGGTCTTGAGCACGCCGACTTCGCCGAACAGATTGATTTCGGCCATGGCGTACGCCGGCTCCATCGGTCCGCGGCAGGTGGACCCCGTCAGGCGGTTGGGCAGTTCGTAGGGATCGTAGCCGGAGGCGAGCAACGCACGGTGGCCGATCTCGGTGTGGCGGGCCTCGTCCCACGTGACGCGTGCCAGATCGTATTCGGCCTGGAAATCGATGAAGCGGATGTCCCACAGGAAGGTGCCGAAAGCCTCGATGGCGTCGACTTCGTCGCGCTGCGTGCGGATGAATCGCAATCGCAGGTTCTCGTACGTGTCTTTCGGGAAACGTTCCTTGCCATCCGCCACGTCGTAGTCGCCGGTGTGGTGGAAGGTCGTGAAGCGCGAGTCGCGCTGGGGCACCGTGCCGCGCTCGTAGGGTCTATCCGCGGTCCGCACGTGAGATGGCGGCTCGACGAGGGGATCGACGCCGCTAACACCGCCGATGCTCCCCAGCAACTGCTGCAAGTGCCAGCGCCAGGCCGTAAGTCGACTCTCGTCCACGCCGCCCTCGATGTAGGCTGCCACGGCCGCGTCGACCCACTGCAGCATCGATTCATAATCCACCAGGATGCGTTTCATCGCGCGGATGGTCGGCGCGTCGGTCACGGGGTCAGTCAGGTCGATGTGATGGCGATACGCGATCGACAGGGCGCGGCCGACGACCTGGTGCACACCGACCAGCAGTTCGGGCGCGTCGGCGGCGGAGAGCATCTCGTCGATCAAGCGGTCGATCGGCTCGTCGCGAAACGCGTCAATGGTCTTGAGACTCTGCTCCTGCTCGTTCAGACGCGTCCGCAGGGTGTTGGCCGCGTCCGCGTGATAGAAGATGTGGCGTCCCGTTTCGACCTTCACCTCGAATTCGGGAATGGCGAGCGTCCACGAGCCCAAGGCCTGCGCCAGACGTCGTTCGAAGTAGAAGAACCGGAGCAAACGCCGCGAGTTCTCCTGCACGGTAAAGCGTCCGCCCAACGGACGTGGGTCACGAGGAAACCGGTAAGGGAAGTCGCGCCGGCGCTGCGCGGCCGCCTCGCGGCTCTCCGGAAACGATGCGACGCAGTAGCGCGTCGTGGGCACTGGGATGGATTTGGAATGACCGTGGCTCGACATGGGATCGCTCTCCGACTAAGCGTGTTTTACCAGCGGGCCTGGCACGTGCACCATGCGCGGGGCCCTGGCCGTAAGTCTACGTGCAGCGGTGGCCAGCGGCCAGTGGCACGCAAGTCAGCGACCGCCGGCATTACCGGTGGTATGAGGAAGGGCCAGGGGCCAGAGATTGGAGTATTGGAGGGGTGGAGTATGGGAGTGTTAGGGAAACCGCCCAACGTGGTGCGATTTCTGGGCCAGCGCCCCCGGAGAGAATCCCGCTTCCCCATGCTCGCTGCACGGTTCTGCCACGCCTGTAGCCAAACGGGTCCCTGCAACCTTACAATCGTAGCACTGGACGAGTTCCAGGGCGGTCCGTGGCCGCGAGCCGTTTTCGGGGCTGGCACTCGTGGTTCTGACAGAAATCTCTGCGGCGAGGAGTCGAACATGAATCATAATTTCAATCGTCGTAAATTCCTGCAGCGAACGATCGGCATGGCTGGAGTGGCAGCCGGTTGGAGCGTGTGCGGAGTTCCCACGATCCTGGCTGAGGATTCACCCAATGAGAAATTGGGGGTAGCCGTAATCGGTGCGGGAGGTATGGGTGGTTACAGCATGGACTGTGGACTGCAGGAGAACCTGGTCGCCATTGCCGACGTCGATGAGAAGACGATTGCCCAGACGATGAAGGACAAGGTCAAGGACCGGGCCAAGCCCAAGATCTTCTATGATTACCGCAAGATGCTGGACGAGTGTCACCGGGACCTGGACGTGGTGCTGATCGCCACCCCGGACCATCATCATGCTCCCGCCGCCATTCGCGCCATTGACTTGGGCAAGCACGTCTTTGCCCAGAAGCCATTGGCACACAACATCAACGAATGTTATGTCCTCGCCAAAGCGGCGAAAGAAAAACAAGTTTGCACGCAGATGGGCAACCAGGGCTACTGCGGCGACGGGATCCGGCGCGTGGCCGAGTACATTGCAGCCGGCGCCATCGGCAACGTGCTGGAATCCCATACCATCCTCGGACGCAATTTCGGTGGCAGCGGAGGCCGCCCGGAAAGCAAACCGATCCCCGCCGGGTTGCACTGGGACGAGTGGATCGGTCCGGCTCCGATGCGCGACTACCACGACGGCTTGCACCCGTTCAGCTGGCGCAATTGGCGACCGTTCGGTACCGGCACGATCGGCGACATGGCCTGCCACCACGTCGCGGTGCCGTTCATGGCCTTACGACTGTGGGAAGTCAAGCAATTCATCGTCGAGTGTATCAACACGACCGGTGGTAGCGAGGAAAAGTACCCGCAAGACAACATCGTCTGCTATCACATCCCCGCGCGAGACCAGTTCCCGGCCTGCAAATGCTACGTCTACGACCACGCCGATCTGAAGCCGGAGGTGATGAAGGAAGCCGAGAAGAAGGTCGGGGAGCCATTCGGTGAATTCACGCTGTTCGTCGGCGACAAGGGAATGATCGGGAGCGATGGACGCTTGATCCCACCTGCCCAACACGATAAGTTCCCGCCGCCTGAGGCAACGATTCCCAGGGCCCACGGTGGCGGCCCGATTGACGACTTGTATTGGTGCATCCGCAACGGCGGGACACCGGTGTCCAACTTCCCCGACGCAGCCGCGCCGTTGACCTCCATCGCCTTGACCGGGCATCTTGCTCAGTTCGCCGGGAAAGGGAGCAAGATCCAATGGGATGTCGAGAAGATGGAGTGCGTTAACAACTCCGCAGTCAACCAATACGTGAAACGCGAGTATCGATCGGGCTGGGAAGTCTGAGAGATGTGGCTTGCAGGCAAGACCATGCGCTGGACAGACGCTGCACCCGCAGGGCTCACTCGGTGGAATGACCGGTGAGCCTTGCTTGGTTCTCAGAGACTTCCCCAGATACGCTTACTCCTAAACATAATCTCAAACACAATCATGATCAAAATCGTACTCTTAATCTTCTTCGCAGTCGCCGAATCGAGCATGAGTCACATCAACTCCTTGGACATTGCATCTCCGCGGAGCAGATTATGATTACGAGTAAGATTATGATTAAGAGTTGAAGAGGGGGTGGCAGCGTGTCTATCGTGACACAATTGGATACGTAGTAGCACCGCTATTTGGCGGCGCGGCGGCGCGTCGGTTACCGAGCGTATCTCGGATCGCTTCCAGGTAGCTGAAGCCCCACTGCGTGCTGGGCTCGACGTAGCTTCCTTCGAGCCACTCGTTGAACGCTTCGCACGAGATCCACGGCCGCAGTCCGTGCCGCGCGACAGTCTCCTTGGCCGCCGTCAGCATCTGGCGGTAGAGGTCTGGGTTGTTTCCTACCATCATGGGACTCGAGGGGCGCAGCGTCGGCTCCATGTTCTGCATGGGAGTTGTCGCCAACAAGTAGTCGCGGCCAAACTCCGCGGCCATACGATCCCACTTCTTCTGCTGGCCCGGCATTGCCTGCGTCGCGAAGTCCTCGATCATGTCCTGGGTCAATCGCTGGCCGATACGGCGTGGCTCCGAGAGGTACCCGTCGGTCAGGAGGTAGTTGTAGCCCATTACCCCGTCGAAACCCAACTCGCTGGCACGCTGGCGAGTTTCCAGTCCATTGACTGCCACCACGTAGATGCCTGGATGTCCCTTAGACCGAGCATATTCCCGCACTTGCTCGATCACCTGTTTGGCCTGCGCGTCGCCCCCTGCGCCCTGTACCAGATCGGATGGGTTCCAGATGGCCAGCAACGGTTTGTCATCGATGCGGTAGTAGTTGGGCTGGCTGAAGAACTGGTCGACGATATATTCTCCCAGGCCGGGTGCCAGGCGATTCATGGGCGCGTGATTAGTCCACATGACGGCGAACGGCATCGAATCGGCAAAGCGGTTTGTCGTGACAGGTGGGTCGCCGATCTTTGATTTTCCCAGGAACCCGAGTTCCAACGCGCGGTTGCCGAAGAAAGTCGGATCAAACTCGCCTGCGGCGTTCACCTGCGGGTACCAGTCCCACATCATCAGGTTCACGGCGTGCTCGCGCAGCCAGTGGACGTGCCAGTCCAGCACTTCTTCCTTGCTCGCACGGTAGAACCGGATGCCATTGAATTCCATCTCGGGATCGGTCGAGTCATAGAGCAGCGGGATGCGCCACGGCGAGCGCTCGGCCACCTGTTGCCACCCGTCCCACGTGTACTCGGGTTCCCAAGCGGCGAAGTACCACATCGCCACGGTGAAGTCCGATGCCACGGGGTTGGTTGGTGGCGGTGACTGCTTGGCGATGTCGATGCGCGGTGGCGCGATGGGCAGCCTCTGTTCGCTGCGCCAGGGATAAGCCGGTTGCGAGCCCGGGGCCGGACGCACCACGCGGATGGTTTCAAGGCGGTACGTCCCCGGCCCACCTTCCGGCAGGTCGAATCGCAACCCGATAATTGGCTTGGGCCCGCCCCACAGCATCACGGCCGTGTACGTCTTGACCTCCGCTGCGGGGTTCACTCGCACCAGTCGCTGCTCGTGGGGCATGAATCCGCCGTACGGACCCTCAATTGTCGTCCGATAGAACCACTGAATATCGCCTTCGCGCGTGGCGCTCAGGCGGACTTCCAGCAAATCACCGTCCTCGGGCGACGAAGGAAATCGGAGGGCTCACCAGGATCGGATCGTGCCCGTCGGTCTCAATCGCCACCGCGCCGGGCATCTGACGAACCTTGGCCGTTTCGTTCGCCGTCCAGCCTTGCAGGCCCTGGGCGAAATCCCACGAGACCAGCACTTCATCGCCGGGCGAAGCTACCAGGGCAAGTGTCGCGAGAATCAGTGCGATCATTGTGGTTGCATCTCCTCGTATTCATGGTTCCCGTCACGTATTTCACATTCGTTTTCACGTCCAACAGAATACCAAGCCGTCGACCTGTTTATAGATGCGTACGTGCCGTACTCTGAATGGAAGGAATTACGTGAGTTGCCGGCTCGGAAAATCGCCGCCTGGAATCGGTGCTCGAGGTGAACGTGTCGTGCTCGATCAGGAGCGATCAGGAGCATGAGCGGCTCAGGCGCAGGGCTGCGTCCGTGTGACGATGCGTCACCCACCGTAAGCAGGGGATTCTATGCTCATTCGCTTGCCCGTTCGCCGCTTGTCCGGCAGCGGGGGCCTCTTTGCATGTCCGGTCGATCATAAGTCCCGAATCACTCTTCATTCCGCCGCGTGTCAAAGCCGATGGAGTCGGATTTCGATCAAGGTCAGGTCGTCGTCCAGGCGGATGGAATTGGAATACTTCAAAAGATCTTCTTCCAGGGCCTCCATTTGAATGGCGTTGGTGGGATAACCCTGTGCTGTCAAGAACCCGATCAATCCATCGACTCCCAGTAAATCACCCGCTGCATTGCCGACCTCCAAGGCACCGTCACTGAACAACAGCAGACGGTCACCTTCCTCTAGCTTGATGCGGACTTCGTCATAGGTGGCATCTTCCATGATCGCCAGTGGCATCCCCGAAGTTTCCACGACTTCAGGTGTCCCATCGGCGTGCATCAGCAGAACCTGAGGGCCTCCGGCACCGACGAAGCGGAACACACGGCCTTTGAGATCCAATAGCCCGCAAACCGCGGTAGCGAAGGACTCGTCTGTCTTCACAACCTTGACCAGCTCGTTGTTCAGCTTGGCCGCGAATTCCTCCGGGCTGTGCAGCAAGTTGCTGATGGCGATTCCACAAGCGCACTAAGGTGCATTGTATAGAGCGCCGCCGCAATACCATGCCCCATGACATCTGCCAGGATCACGCCATAACAATCATCGGCCAGCTTTCTGATGGCGTAGTAGTCTCCTCCCACAATCGCATGGGGTACGTAATGGGTTGTAAATGTGATGCGATTGTCCCCCGGATCGTCGTTCTGGAGGGCAAGTTGCTGGATCGTTTTTGCTCGCTCCAAATCTTGAACCACGGCCGAGGCGTCCTGGAACGTTTCCACTCCGCCGATCACATCCCCGGCCGCATTGTGCAACGGAGCCACACTGACCTGCATGGGAATCCTCTGACCGTCCTTGCTCTGGGCATAGACCAGCAGAGAACCATTGCTGGCCGTGCCGGTAATGATAGACCGGTGCAAGGGGCAGTACTCCTGACCGCACAACGGATGGCCGTCCTTGTCAATGTGACACAAAATGTTGTCGAAGCAGGGACGCCCCACAACTTCCGCCGCCGACCAACCCGTGATCCGTTCGGCGGACTTGCTCCAGTACGTGATCCTCCGTTCGAGGTCACAGACATAGATCCCGTCACTCAGCGAGTCGACGATCGACTGGACGTCAATATCAATCGGATTGTTCATTGCGGGCTGCCTTCATTGACAGGCTTCCTTGGCGTGATGCTCGTCCGGACGATTTCCGCACCAAGTGAATACTACTTCCAGTTTGGCTACGGGCCAACCGACCCGCAAGCTTCCATCTGAATCACGGGTGCCTGTTTGGTTGTGGCCACAGGCCGCGGTAAGGATGCCGCGCTGGCGATTACCGTTGTTCCCGTATACGTCGCTGGCTAGTACCGTGTATCACGAATCGTCTCGACCATCGCCCAGAAGTTCTCCAGGGGAGTATCCAGTTGGACGTGGTGCGTCGGGCCGATGATCAATCCGCCCCCACGTCCAATGGTCTCCAGACGCTTCAGCACCTCGCGGCGAACATCTTGCGGACTGCCAAACGGCAGTGTGTGTTGCTCGTCCAAGGAGCCCCAGAAGCAGAGCCGGTCGCCGTAGAGTCGCTTGATCTCCGCCGGGTCCAGGCAGGCCGGCTGGATCGGATTCAGGATATCGATACCGATCTCGATCAATTCCGGTATGATCATCCGCAGATCGCCGTCGCAATGGTAAGCCACTTTGACCCGCGGATTGATCGCCTTGATCTCGGCGACAAACTGAGCCATTCGCGGCTGGAGAAACGTCCGCCAATGTTCAGGAGAGATCAGCATGCCCGCCTGCGTGCCGACATCATCGCCCGTCCAAATCATGTCGACCCCCATCTCCACCAAACGCTTAGCGGCGGTCAGGTGATATTGAAAAGGAATATCCAGAATCCGGTGTGCAAGATCAGGATCGGTGACAAAGTCGATCAGCAACTGCGTCAGTCCCCGCAAGGCCCAAGCCGCCTCGAAGATCGTGGTGACCGTCACGCCCACGATGAAGTATTCGGAGTGGTGCTGGTCGAGCAGTTTCTGGGCTTCGATATACAACTCGGGCCGCTCGGGATCAGGCGGGCGGTACGGGTCAAGGGCCCGCGCATCAGCCAATGGATGCGAGGTCATTTCAGTATACAACCCGCGACCGAAAGGCGTCTCATAGGGAGAAGGTGACCAGCCCACGCCCCACTCGTCCGTATACGGCGTGCTCGCTTGGTAATACGAATTGGCCCAACCGACCGAGGTCAGCAGCAGGTCCTCGTCCAACGCTAGCTCCAGGTCGTATGTGTTTCCGCCTCCATGCGGGTTGTGATCCAATTGGCCGGTCCCCAATCGGCCAGCCACGTGCATGTGCTCGCGCAAGCGTCGGGCGAATTCCGGAGTGAAACTGATCTGCATCGGGCAGCGGTCAGGCTGCTGCCGATCGAGCGCCATCAACACGCGTTCACGATGTCTCACCGGTGCTGTCCTCTCCAAACAATGACCGTTCACTGCGTCGCTGCGGGCAAATCGATGAAGATGCCGGAGGCGACGACGTTGAAGCCTGAGAGCTTGCGAAGCGTCAGGGTCACCTCGCCGGTTACCGTCCAAGTCAGATAGATACCGCGCTCGGTTTCTTCAGTCGTAACCTGCTGCCGGTCCACGAACGTGCCGAATGTATCTTCGATCACCGCTTCCATGGCTCGTCCGTTGCGGTCGAAATCGAGCAGATAGACTGTCAGCCGATAGGGCTGCTCGTCGCCAGGCGTAACGGTCAGGGGCAATGAATCCCCGGCGAACCAGCAAGTCGCCGGGGGAGCGTCCGACCAGTGGTCGGGCCGCCGCAGCACACGGCTGTCTTCGCTCGCCTCGTTCCAGACAAATGGCTGACCGCCGGACCGAAGTTCAAACTTCCCCTGCGTTACGGCCTGCGAAACGTGGGGGATCCACCCAGCTTGCGAGCCAAATGTCCCCGGCCATTTGCCCTCGAGTTGGTTGTCGCGACGCTCGAATCGACTGGCAACTTCCGGTAATTGTCGAACGGGTCCCCAACGCAGCGGATAACGGACACGGCCAAACCCAGGCAACACCTCGACAGGATCGCTTGGCGTCCACTCCGCTGCTTGGCTTGCATGCTCGTCCGACAACCGGGCAATCAACCGGATGCGCTGCGGTGCGAACCACGTTCCTTCATCACCCGTCTGCAGTTCCACCGCCAACGGGTCTATTCGCGTGACGTCGACCGGAAAGATCTGCGGGACTTCCTTGAGTTGGCCGATTGTCTCCGCGTCGAACACGACCTGCACGGATCCCGCTTCCCCCAAGTGTGTGCCGGAAATGGAGAGTCTCGCGGTGCGCACATCTGAGAGCGACGGCGGCGCGATGGCGGGTCGATCCGCCAGAACAGTCGATGGTGGGAACAGTCGGCTGCGGATTTCGGTCAATCGCGCTGTCTGCTCTTCGTCGACGGGCGGTGGCGAACCACTGCCTGCCACGATGACCGACGCCGTGCCGTGCTGCGTGAGAGTCAGCTCCACTGCCTTGCCCCGCCGCGAAATCGCCGCTCGATAAGGGGACGTGTCTGCCGAGAAAACCCACGCCCAATCCACTGCTGAAACAGTCGCGGCATCAGGAGCTTGCTCAGAGGACTGACCGTCTTGCGGGGCGCCAGCACGATCCAGGCCACTTGGCAGAGTAACGGTCACTTCTTCCATGGTAGCCGCGCGCGCGACAGGAATCGTACGCGAGAAGTCAAGGGAATCACGTAATGTCCGCTGCGGTTGACAAACAGGTTCACATCATTCGCTCCGGTGGCGGCCACGCAGTGCGGCGCGAGCACCTGTACTTTGCCGTCCAGCGTCTCGAATAGCGGGGCATAGATTTCCAGCAAATCGGCTGCGTCGGGATCGGCCGCTTGTTGCGAGATCGGAAATTCGTGAGCGATCATTTGCGGTTGCAGCGCGAACTGCAGCCGCTGCTTCAACTGACCTTCGAACTGGAGGAGGTCGCCGTGGTAAGGTTTGCGCATGTGCCAGGCGGAGGCGGGGCGCAGTGGAGCAAGGTAGCCGATCCCACGCACGATATCGCTCTCGTGGCAATAGCCGTCGACGTCGCGGAGCATTTCCAGCCGCCAGAACTGATTGACATAGACGCGCCAACCCGCCGCATGGGACTGGCGACAGACCTCAGCCACACCGTCGCTGACCGGGCCCGCCATGTTCTCGACAGCCTGAGCACCGAGCATGGTCAATCCATCGTCGTGGCCGAAATCATAGCGACTGCCCCAATCGAGCCGATCGATGACAAAACCGTCTAGTTCCGGCAACCGAGTGACGTGGCGACGGATCTGTTCGGCCAAGGCAGGATACAACGCGCAGTCTCGGCGCGCATTCATCGCCATGGCGCCCTCCCAGGTCGAAATGGCCTGGCCCGCTTCGTCCTTCATCAGTGCATTGGCGAATTGCTCTTGCAGCAAGTGGGCGGCGGTGGCGGTGTCCCCCTCCTTGCCTCCCGCACCTCCGTATTCGGTCACGTTGAAATAGGCAAATACGCCAATGCGATGCTCGTGCATATCATCGATGAAAGCACGGATTGTGCCGTCGTTCATCGGCTCGCCGAGAGACCACCATTTCGCATAGGTGTACGGAAACCACTGCTGCTCGTCCGGCAAATACTCGCCCAGGTGTGTGAACCAGAAGCTCGACCAGATGAATCGTACCTTCTGCCGGGCCAACTCGGTAAAGTCGGGATGAGCATGGATGTGGTGATACCAGAACGCACCTTCGTAGGGTCCGCGGGGAAGAGTTGGTTGGAAGTAACGCGGGAAATCCTCGCTGTACGCCCTGAGTACACAGCGATAGTCCGCAGGGTGCGTGTAGAACAGCACTCTCAGCGGCGAGGGCTGTCCGCCTCCCAGGCCGCGATGGCTCATCTGTAGACGCACCGTGCTGGCGTCCTGCCACGCAACTTGCAGGTGCGGTATGTTCACATCGGGCGGCAAGGCGATAGTCAGAGCGGAATCGTCAGTGGGATGGAAGATCGAGACCAGCGGAAGCACATAGTGTCGTCCATCATTCCAGCCCATGTGGCCGTAAGGTACAGGCTCATAACTCGGCTGAGCCGCCACGGACATGACGCCGCGCTCGCCCGGAGTGAAAATCAGGCTCCGGTCGGTCAGGACCGGCAGTTCCAGCACCACGGTGTGCCCTAGCCGCGATTCGCTTCCGGCGAATTCAAAATCGCAGATCGCGCCTCGTGGACCGGCAGTCCAACGGCAGGTCAACTGCAGCGGAAGCGGGGCCAGCGACTGTTGCAGATCGACTCCCGGCGACAGAGGAACTTGCACCGCGTCATCGTCAACTTCGTTGCGGACATTCAGCCGCATCGGGCCTTGCAGCCAAGCCTGCAATAGTTGAGCCGCCCCGGTCTCGTTGGACTTGGAATCGTGTGACGCCTGGTCTTCCGCTCCCACCAGCATACACACCGGTCCAACGGCAAGTAGAAACAAGATGGCCCCAACGACGCGGTGAAAGGGAGCGAAATGTCGCATGGTGGTCCTTAGGTATCGTAGGTGGATTCGTTGCTGTTTTGACACATTCTACCACCGCTGGCAACTGCCCCGGTGCGACACCGCGGGGAGTATCCTCGTCCGAGTATGAAAACATCGGGCGATATCTGTCGTGGTCTTGACTCAAGACGCGGGTGAACCGCCGCGCCGTCCGCCCGTCGAAGGACCGCCACCGACGAGGAGGAATATTGCCTTTCCGCCACCGCCATGGTAGCATCTGCCACGAGCCATCCGATGACACTTTTCTGGCCAACGATTCTGGTCGGCGTTTCTCGTGAGCGGCCAGTATCGGCTGAGTACCCCACCTTTTCCTTTTAAAGTACACCCTGAAAGCACTATGGAATCCGATATACAGTTTGCCAGCGGCGAGTACGTACCCCTCGAAATGCACAAGGTTCGCGTTGTCCAGAAGCTGAACCTGCTACCGGTGGAGCAGCGTCTGAAATCCATCCAACAGGCGGGTTTCAACACGTTCCTGCTGCAGAACCCGGATGTTTTCCTCGATATGCTCACCGACAGCGGCACCAACGCGATGAGCGATCAGCAGATCGCCTCGATGTCGGTCGCCGACGATGCCTATGCCGGATCCGCATCGTACACCCGGCTCTACGAAGCGATCGTCGACATTTTCGACACCGAGTACTTTCTGCCGGTGCACCAAGGTCGCGCGGCGGAGCACATTATCAGCCAGGTTTTCGTGCACCGAACGGCGTGGTGCCGATGAATTTCCACTTCACCACGACCAAGGCTCATATCGAGCTTGCCGGTGGCCGGATCGAAGAACTTTTTACCGACGAAGCCCTGAAGATCAAGAGCGACTATCCGTTCAAGGGCAACCTTGATATCGTCAAGCTGAAGGCCCTCATCGCCCGGCAGGGCAAAGAAAATGTCCCTTACGTGCGCATGGAAGCAGGCACCAATTTGATCGGCGGACAACCGTTTTCGATCGCCAATATGCGCGAGGTCCGCAAGGTCTGTGATGACAATGGTCTGTTACTGGTGCTGGATGTCAGCCTGATTGCCGAGAACATCTACTTCATCAAGATCCGCGAAGACGAGTTCAAGGACGCCGAGATCAAGACCATCATCCGCACAATGTGTGATCTGGCGGATATCATCTATTTCTCCGGTCGCAAGGTGAGCTGCACTCGCGGTGGCGGCATCGCCACGAAAAGCAAAGAACTCTATCTCAAGATGCGTGACCTGGTGCCGCTCTTCGAGGGGTTTCTCACGTACGGCGGCATGTCCGTGCGAGAGATCGAGGCGATGGCTGTCGGTTTGCGTGAGACGCTGGACATGCAGGTCATCAATCAGTCGCCGCAGTTCATCAAGTTCCTGGTCGATAAGCTCGACGCTGCGGGCGTTCCGGTAGTCACGCCGGCCGGTGGACTCGGTTGCCACCTGGATGCCAAGGCATTCCTGTCCCACGTCCCGCAGCTACAATATCCCGCCGGTGCGCTCGCCGCCGCACTCTACATCATCTCCGGCATCCGTGGCATGGAGCGCGGCACGATCTCGATGGACCGGGACGCAGATGGCAACGACGTCCCTTCTGAAGTGGAGTTGCTCCGTCTGGCCATGCCTCGACGAGTCTTCACGCTTTCGCAAGTCAAGTTTGTCGAGGACCGAGTGAAGTGGCTTTACCAGAACCGTCAACTTGTTGGCGGCCTGAAGTTCTCCGAAGAACCAAAGGTGCTCCGCTTCTTTGTCGGTCGCCTGGTACCGACGAGCGACTGGACCGATAAGCTGATCGCCAAGTTTCGCCAGGACTTTTCCCACGGCCTATGAGGCATTGAATGGGGAGCAGAGATGAAAAAGGGGTCAGGACTCTTTTTTCGTAAAAGAGTCCTGACCCCTTTTTGCCTTTTGTGCGCCGCCTTTTTGCGCCCTTTTGTTGTGGCCGTCCGCTGCGTTATGATACTTTGGCCGCCAGGGCTTATTGGCAGCCGGATGTAGCGCGAAATAGCACGGAGGGAGTGTGCCAGAATCTCATGCTCGGCCCCGATACCTATCGAACTTTCGTTTTTGGGTGGTGCCAGCTCGATTGGCGCTTCGTGTACGTTGGTCCGCGTGGCGGGAGCCACGTTTGTTGTCGATTGTGGCGTGCGGTATTCCGGATCGAGTCCGTTGCCCGACTTGTCACTGCTGAGCAACACCCGAGTGGATGCGCTGCTGTTGACCCACGCGCACATGGATCATACGGGCGGTTTGCCGGTGTTGGCTGAAGCGTGTTCCGGTGCGCCGGTATTCGCCACTCCACCAACAATCGACCTGCTGGGCATCTTGCTGCGTGACTCACTCCGCTTGATGAACAGCCCCGATCGAGAATCGGAGGTCCCGCTCTACACGGAGTGTCAAGTGGATCAGCTGTTACGGTCCCTGGCTCCGGTCAAGTATCACCAGCCGATTCAAGTGGGTGAGATAGAAATCCGCTGGCTGCCGGCGGCCCACATACTGGGTGCGGCCATGATCCTGCTGCGCACCCCGGCCGGTACCATACTGTTCACGGGCGACTACAGCGTCTCGGCTCAGCAAACCGTCCCGGCTCTCGGCCGCCCTGATTTTCAGGCCGATCTGGTCATCAGTGAAGCGACGTATGGCGAACGATTGCACGAGGATCGCAATGCGGCCGAAGAGCGACTGTTGGGGCAAGTTGGCGAAGTGATCGACCGTGGAGGCCGAGTGCTCATCCCGGCGTTTGCGGTCGGACGGGCGCAGGAAGTGTTGCTGATATTGAAACGCGCATTGCGCAACGGGACGCTGCCGGAAGTACCGGTGTTCGTGGATGGCATGGTGCGCGCCGTGTGCGACGTCTATCGCAGTCACGAGTCGTTCGTGTCGCGGAGCCTGCTGCACGAAATTCGCCGCACGCCTCATGCTTTCTATACAGACTCGATTCAGCCCGTCCTGCGTCCTGACGATCGCCGACGCGTGCTCGACACATCGCCGTGCATCATCGTGGCGTCCAGTGGGATGCTCTCTGGCGGCCCTTCGCAAGGTTATGGCCAGGAATTGGCCAAGAACGCCAACGATGCCATTCTACTGACCGGTTACCAGGACGAAGAATCGCCAGGCCGAGCGCTACTCGATCTGGCCCGCTCGGCCGGTCCCAAGCAACTGCGGCTGGGTTCAGCCACCGTGCCCGTGGCTTGCCTGTTCGGAACGTACGGCTTGTCCGCACACGCCGACCGAATGCAAATGGTCTCCTTGATCGAAGCCACCGCACCACGTACGGTCGTGCTGGTTCACGGTGATGAAGGAGCGAAAGAGGCGTTGTCGCGCAGCTTGCGATGCGACGACGTCATCTGTGCGCGAGACGGCATGACGATCCAGCGCAACTACGCGCCGCGTCGCAAGCCGCAGCGGCCACAGGCCGTCGCGGTACCCACATCGGATGAATTGGACGTGAGCCGAGCTCGGCATCTATTGGGCCCGCCCGGTGGAACACCGTTGCGTGCGGCAAGTGTGGCGGAAGCCTGGTTCGGACAGATTGTCGATCGAGCCATCGCCGAGAAATTCGCCCGGACACTGGAATCGATCGGACTGGTCCGCCGGGACGATCATCATCGAGACCGGCTCTGGGTGCTCGGAGTTCAAGATTCGAAGCTGTTTCCCGACGAGGCGGAATTGGAGGAATCGTTGAAGCAGTCCAATCCCAAGGGACGCCTGCTGGAGTTCTGCATGCGGATGCGGATTGATCCGCCGGTGACAGACATCCAGCAAGTGGGGGCGTTTCACGAGGCGCGGCTGGCGATGTGCTATGGTGGCGAATCACTCGACAGCGGTCCCTGCCGGGCAGCCTCCAAGAAGACGGCGGAACAGCTAGCCGCTCAGGTGCTGTTGGACCTGGTCGCCCTGCGGGACGTCGCCTTGCGAGACAGCGAACAGGCCGTGGTGCGGATTACCGACGATGACGCCTTCGGTCTGCAATCCCGCAATCCAAAAGGAAAGCTCTTGGAATGGTGTGCCAAGAACCGGCTACCGCCACCTCAATTCGAGCAGGGGGCGTCTGCTGCGGGCTATCGCGTGCGAGGATTGCTGCGGCTCACCGCCGAGCACGCACTCACCACAGCCTGGTTCGATGCCTCCAAACTGAAGCTGTCCGAACAAGGAGCGTCGGAAACGCTGCTGCAGCAACTGCCGCAGGCCTCCCTTGAACAGGCACAACCGTTGGCTGTCACGACACCCGCCCCACAGGAGGCGACGCCCCAGCAAGCAAGCGGCTGCAACGCGTCGATGGCTTTGAACGAACTGTGCCAGGTGGGAGTGCTGCAGGCCGTCGGTTACGACGTGCTCGACCAGGCCGGCCCGAGCCACCAACCGACGTTCGCGATCGTCGCCTGGGCCGCAACTTCAGCCGGTGACTTGCTGCACGCCGAACCGGTCCATGCCCCATCAAAAAAAGCCGGTCAGCGGCAGGCCGCCGACCGCCTGCTCGATCTGCTGGTAGCGAAAGGGCTCACGCGCCGGTGAGCCGGGCACGTCAGACGTTCGCGAGAGTCGGCGCCGTGCACGCCTCGAACCTGCAAAGGGGGGCCATATAGGCTGCTGAGAAGGCGATTCAGTTGCGTCCACTGATCAGTCAGATGGGGCAGTGAATCGACTTCGCCCATTACGGTCGACGATGCGAACGTAGGGTTGGCAATCTTCGTGCAAACCGAACCGTAGGAAGGGCAATTGCCCACCCGTCCCGTCCTCCTTCACCGGGGCGAAGAAGGCCACGGGTGGGCGAGCCAGCAAACAAGCGGAAACCAGGCCAGGCGAAGAGACGTCGGCCAGCCGAGTCAAAAAGAGCTTCAGACCGCGACACCGATTGCTTTTCCGTTGCTTACGCCGCCAGGAGAGTACAATCCGGGAGTCCGATGGTGTCGGCGAGCGAAAACCGGTATGGGCATTGGCCAGTGGAGAAGTCGGTGCAGTGTGGTCAAGCCTCTACTGGCGTGGAGCCGGCGAGGATTGAGTTGTCCAGGATGTTTCTTTTTTCCCGGGTCCAATGGTTCAGGACTTAAGATGAGACGATTCTCGATGACGCTCGTTGCGCGGACTGGTTCTCGCGACTTCGTTGCCAACAGCGGATTTGCTGACGAGCCAGATCCTGGCCAGCTCCGCAAGGCTGAACAGCTCCAACGCGAAGCAGAAGGGCTGTTTCACCAAGCCGAAGAGATGGAACGCTCGCATCACTCTGGTCCGCAGCACGACGGACCTCCGCCATGGAAGAGTTGCACCAGCGGATGGGTCAATTGCACCAGAAAATGGAGCAGCTTCGCGGCGACGAGGCGCCATGACGAGGCCGACAGTCTGGAGCAGGAGATGCGGGACATCAAGCGGAAGATCCAAATGATGGAGGGCCAGCAGCACGACGGCCAGCAGCATGACGGACCTCCGCCGATGGAAGATTTCCCGGCACGGGTAGGGTCAATTGCACCAGAAGATGGAACAGCTTCGCGGCGACGGGCGTCATGACGAGGCCGACAGTCTGGACCAGGAGATGCGGGACATCAAGCGGAAGATCCAAATGATGGAGGGCCAACAGCACGACGGACCTCCCGCCCATGGAAGAGTTGCACGAGCGGATGGGTCAATTGCGCCAGAAGATGGAGCAGCTTCGCGGCAACGGCACCCTGACGAGGCCGACAGCCTGGAGCAGGAGATGCGGGATATCAAGCGAAAGATCCAAGAGATGGAGGGCCAGCACGACCAAGGTCCGTCCCAGCAGGGGCCCCGGCATGATTCCGAACACCATCACCGCGCACTGGACGAGGCGGCCAACCATTTGTCCGAGGCAGCCAATAGGTTACACGATGTCGATATGCACGATTTGGCTGACCGCATCTGTCAGGCGGCCGAGCAGGTTCGTCGCGAGGCCAACAAACAGAGGCAACCGCAGGATGGCCAGCAGGGCTCCGACCCGCTGAGGAAGGAAATCGGCCAACTACGTCACGACCTGGACCAGCTTCGGGACCAAGTCGAGCGACTACTTGATCGCAGCAGCCAGCGGCCTGACCGCTCTCTGACTCCAAAGATGGAAGTACACATGGGTAAGCGGATCATACTTCTGGACATAAAGAAGGGGGCACGGATTCTTTTTTGGAAAAAGAGTCCTGACCCCTTTTTGTGTGTCCAATCGGTTTGTAATCAAGGCGGCGTTCACTGCCCACTGATCAGTCGGATGGGGCGGTGAATCGACTTCGCCCATTACGGTCGACGATGCGAACGTAGGGTTGGCAATCTTCGTGCAAACCGAACCGCAGGAAGGGCAGTTGTCCACCCGTCCCGTCCTCCTTCGCCGGGGCCAGAAAGGCCACCGAGGGGCCATCCACACCTGGTGGCCCTGTCGGGAAATCTGAAGTGAACGCTCGTGATCTGGGTACTCGTCTTGACCGAAGTACTCCCGTTGTCAGCCGCGAACACGGAATAAAGAGCGTACCCGTCCTTGTCATGTATCTTAAAAGCCCGAGTCCCTCGCCAGCAGTCATTTCGATGGAAAATGGTCCATTCTGGCCGCTCTGGCTAATACCGAGCACTGGAAAGTTCCCATTTAGCAACGCTAGAAGCAGACGTCTTTGATTACTCGCATCGCGGACGTGAAAACCATCCGCGTTCGTCAACGAACTTCCTCGAAAACTTGCGATTGTAAGTTGAGAGACCTGACTGACATCATGGGGGACCTCAAGGGACACGACGGGAGATTCGCTGGAATCCGAGAGGCGGAGTCCTGAGGATACATCTGATTGAACTAATTCCAGCCGTTTCTGGCCTTTTTCATCGAACATACTAATGGCAGGACCGCCGTCAGTTACCACCATCGTTAGACGCGAGCGACCAAGACGATCAAGGAGTACAAACTGATCGGCCTCAACGGTTCGCAAGCGATCTTGTCGGGCCGAATTCCCTTCGGGGGGCCGGCTCGCATCCATCGGTGGAGTTTGCTCTGGCGTTGTGGACTTGGACCCCTGCGGCGTTACGCCCTGAGCCGCCGCGATGCAGCTGAATGCGACAAATATCAAGAGGAGCGTTCGACTGGATCGACGCGATCGTTGAAGGTCGCGTTCGAGTACCTGCAGGCGTTGTTCGATGGTATCCATCGTGACTCCCCGAAAAAGAACTAGGTCGAAACGAACTCACCGTTCGTGAAGTCAACTGCAATGACGACCGAGAGAATGTTTGATGATCGCGACATGGTTTTTCCCTTTATCTTTTATCCCAAGTATTCGGCGAATGTGATTCCGAGTCAACTCGTTCGCTTCGCCACGCTTTCGAGCCGGACCGAGACGATCGTCGCGAAAGGACTCGAAGATCCGCATGTTGCCGTCGATGCGCAGGGCAACTTCCTGATCACCGACTGGGGAAACTCACACCAGGTGAGCGTCTTCTCCGCCGGCAGTCAACCGAGTCGAAGCGGTTCCTGTGAAAGCAATGTATAGAGTTTATCTCACTATCGACATCGCTTTATCTTGCTATCGGACGGCGTTCAGAGACCGATATGCTCCCCGTCACCACTCCCACGATGGGCTGCTTGCTATCTCTTAGACTCATTTTCTCCTGTGAATCAGTTATCGATTCTGAAAGAAGAGTGGTACGGACTTGCGACTCGCCACGGATGGTCAGTACCGGGCAGTCCGCTGATCTGACGACGTTCTCCGCCACGCTGCCAAGAGAGGAATCCAGCCACCGGTCCGCGGCCATGCGTCCCCATCACAATCAGGTCCACTTCGTGATGGCGAGCGTATGCGACGATTGTGAGTGCCAGGATGCCCTTCCTCGATAATGGCCTCAATTGGAGCTCTTCGCACCGGTCGCGTCGATGCATTCCTCAAGCTTCTGGCGAGCCGTTTCCTTCAACTCGTCGACATGGAACGACAGGGGCATCCGGAGAAGTCGGTGGCAATGCCAGCGATTGGGGAAGATATCCGATCGCGTCGAGCCCCAGGAGTGTTTCCGTCACATTTTCTTTGTGGGAGACATGCAGCAGCGTGATTCTGCCGTGGGACTCTTGGTACAGCTCGACTGCGAATTCGAGCACAGCACACTGCGCCAAAGTCGGTGGGAACAAGTATGTGACGCGCGACAAGCTCCTTGGGTTTGTTGTCGTGATGAAGTACAGCGGGATCGCCGGTGGTAGCGCTGCGATCGGCGGGAGTCATCGAGACGACTGGTTTCTTTCGTCCGTTTTCCGGATTAAACCGCGCGTGCAGCGACTCCCAATCGATCACGAGTTTGCCGCCGGTGGATTCGTGCTGCTTCGCCCCAGTTCATCAGCAGGTCCAGGCAAGCGTGGTCGATACGATTCAGGTGATGAAGGTCGACATGCAATTCGGCTGGAGCAGGAACCTTTTCCAACTCGCTCGCCAACTGTGGAAGCCGAACGAATGTGGCGGCTCCCTGCAGTCGAGGGTGACGCCTGTTCGTGCCTGGGCTTAGCTCTAGTGTAGCGGCAAGATGCGAAAACGCGTACAGAAGTTTGGCCGCCGCAAGTCCGATGCCCACGAGCACGCCGGTGAGCAGATGGAACAGAACAATCGTGCCTACCGTAGCAGCATCAGTACAACTCGCCCCAACCGTACTTTCGGAGTTCGCGAATGGATTTCGGATTGACCAGCTTGAATCCGGTATAGACCAGAATCGCCGCCAGGCTGGCGGTCGGTATTAGTCGCAGCAAAAAGGCCAGTCCCGCGACGAAAATCAGTAGCCACACGCCGTGCAATATCGCGGACAGACGTGTTCGGCCACCCGCGTGCACGTTAGCGGAACTGCGAACAATCACACCGGTCAGGGGAGCGCACCGAACGGAACCACACACCATATTGCCCACGCCTTGGGCGAACAGTTCGCGGTCGTATCGAGTGCGCCGATCTTGGTGCATTTGATCGACGGCGGTGGCGGACCACAACAAGGTTTCCGCGCTGGCGACTACAGCGATCGAGGAACGCGGCTTGAAACAAGCCGTCCAGAGCGGCTCGCACGAGTGAGACTGGGGAAGTGAACTTCGCTCCACAGGTTGTCAGGAATTCGACGTAGAACACCGGCACCACGAGCACGGCAACGAGTAGCGTTGCCAAGACTACTGCCACCAGGGGCACTGGAACGACCTTTAGCTTTTTCGGTGCGAGGCCCTGCCACAGCAAGATGACGGGGATCGTCAAGACGCCGAGCTGCGCCGCGAGGTGGTGGTTCTTGTGAAGGTCCAGGAGCGACTCGAGCAAGCTACGCGGCATCGACTTGCAGCGTGAGGACGTCGCCGACGTTGCCTTGCGGCATGGCCGCGCGTGCAGATTCACTAATGCCACCGCCACAGTCGCCGCCTCGCGGGCTCTCCTTGCCCTTTCGCGATCGCCGGCTCGGGTCTAGGAATCCACAGGCGATTTGCAATGACAACCAAAGCGTGAGTGATTTCTGTCTGATCGGTCATGATGTTGGATAGGTCAACTTGCTCAATGGTCGCGTCTGAACGGACAGCTGCGGTGGCTCTTCCGCGTTTGATGATGTGGCACACGCTCTGCGATGCGTTCGTAGAGATTGACTTGCCGACGATGGAGTTCTCCGACAGTGTGCAGACTCTCGGTGCGAAACTCGCGGACTTCGCGATTGAATTCGGGTAGACGCCACCCCTTGCCGATCGCTTGGGGAATGGTGACCAGATTGCGGATTCCGCTTCCTTTCGGTTTGTCGTCCACCATGACATGGAACTGGCTGGCAAAAATCAGCACGCCGATGCCGGCCAGCATGCCTTTGATCACCGCAGGCGAGACCGCGCAAACCATTGACCGAACTTCAAGATGCCGGCGACAACTTGAATCGCTCCGGCCATCAGCACAATTATGCCCAGCATTTCTAGTCCAAATCGCTGGACGATCATCATAGACGATGACCGTCAAGACCGGCTGCCGGTCCGCTGACTTGCAACGGGCAACCGGCGATCGCTCCGACCACGATGCCGCCAACGATGCCAGTGATCAGACCGGCCGCCACGGGGACACCCGAGGCGATCGCAATTCCCATGCATAGCGGCAGGGCGACGAGGAACACCACGACCGACGCCAAGCGTCTTGTCGGGGGCCCGAAAATACCTGTCTCCGACTCGCGTGATTCGGCTCGGTTTGTCGATCGTCGTTCGACGAATGGTTCGTTTGTCATCCTCGTATTGGTCCTTGATTCAGACGAAGGCAACGGTCTGAGCAGTAGACAACGTTTCTGTCCAGACGTATCCGAAGGCAACCCCGAGGCGCGGCCGTGCATCATCGGAAGTTGCGCCAGCTCTTCAACAGCAAGAATCGCTCCAAACCATCGATTCTCTCGAGTCTTAAAGAGTCTCTAGATCGAGGGCAATCCTTCCGGTCGATACCGGACCGATGTGCCTTCAAGCGGGACGTACTGTTCGCGATCGGGCGATACGCAAACACCTGTCCGGTTTCAAACTTGTAGACCCAGCCGTGAAGATTGAAGGGCGTTCTCGGCCAGATGCCGCCGCGACGGACGGGTGGGTCCGCAGGTTCTCGAGTTGGACAAGGACGTTTTCTTCCACCGTCGCCGTCAGCCGAGCCGTCGGTTCCGTGATGTGTGCGTAGTTCTCTCGCATGATGCGCTGCGTCGAATCGGCGTAGGACCAGCCAGTCGCGCACCGCAGGGAGATCGTCGAGCTTGATCCGGGTTGAGCACGCCGCTCATCGCTCCACAATGCGAGTGGCCGCAGATCGACAATATCGTTGAACCTCCAGGGCGCTGACCGCGAACTCGATCGTCGCCGCTTCGCCGCCATTGATCGGCCCCGTAAGGCGGAACGATGTTGCCGGCGTTGCGCATGATGAACAACTCGCCCGGTTCGGTTTGCAGTCAGCAGGCTGGGATCGATCCGCGAGTCGGAGCAGGTGATGAACAGCGCCAGCGGATGCTGCCCGTCGACGAGCCGCTCGAACAACCGTTGCTTGGAACTGAAGATGTCCGTCTGAAACTGATGAATGCCTTCAACAAGCTTTTGCATTGTCACTACCTTTCGCATGCTGGCGTGTAAACATGGCTCTCTCTTCCACGTCTACCAATCGCGTTGAATCCCTCACTTCTTCCGTCGAGGCTCGTTACGCTTTGTGTAGCAGTACGGTCGAGTATCCGCTCCATTTGCCTGGCTGCGCGATTCGCCGCCCGCGTGACAGCATCCGGTGTGTCGGTCTCGACGGACTCGACTGAGAAACTCCCAAGCCGCTTCATCCGCACCGAGAGCCGGCAGAGGTGTTGCGAGTTACCGCGCCACCGTGCCGACATCGCCCACCTGGACCGTGACCTGCTCAATACGGGGACTGAATCGGCTAGAGGGCAAAGTAGACCCGACCGGGAAATATCCTCCGCGCCGCGTCGTCGAGCCAACTCGTCGGCTCGAAACGGTCAACATTCACCGGCGTCTCTCCTGTCGTGGCGGTCGCTAAGGGCAACCTTCTGTAATACTTATACGGCCAACTGGACCGATTTAGGCAAAAAGATTTTCAGTCCTTGATAGTGAGATAATTTCTACGTATCCCAAATAGCGTGGACTGGCTGGATTCCCAGCATCTGTATTACTGCTGGCTAGTTGCTCGCGAGGGTGGCATCGCGCAGGGTTGCCGAATCGGACTGTACGAAAAGACTTGGAAGGCGGCTGCTGGCCGACCGGAAACGGCACGGCGACAGTTTCCGAATTGAAACAGAGAGAACTGTCGCCAAACGAAGTATCCATCTCCGTCATCAGAGGTAATGGCGATTTCGGCCAAAGAGAGGATGTCGGCTGCGGATATCGGCTTCAACCTGTCGGTCCCAGGAATGCCGAACGATGGACGTCGCTCTTTCCGTGCATTCTTTCGACTCTTCCTCATGACCCAATCGTCGATGTGCAACAGCCAATCCTTCCCACGCGCCCGGGACGCACATCATGTCCTTGGCGATACAGTGTTGGAATTGGCTCAAGGCTTCCTCAGGA
>CAVOXY010000003.1:0-56159 GCA_963700515.1 uncultured Planctomycetota bacterium
CGCATATCACGACTGGCTCGGCCGTCGTCGGTTAGCCGGTGGGGAATTCGCTGGTGAACGACGTCAGCGCTTTCATGTAGTTAGCGCGTTCAAAGGCGCTCGGGTCCGGGCTGTTACCCCGACTCAGGCTCCCCTTCATCTGTTCCACCGCAGCGTATTCATGTTCCTCCAGCCACCGCTCGACTTCTTCGAGCAATTTCTTGATGTAGGGAGGGCCGTAGCGCAACAGGGCAGTGGCCATCTGCACGATATCGGCCCCGGCCAGCAGCGCCTTGATCACGTCATCGGCGAAGTGGACGCCGCCGGTGGCGGCGAGCGAGATATCGGTCTGATCGCGGAGGATGGCGATCCACCGCAACGCCAACCGCAGTTCGTGCCGACTGCTCAACACCAGGTTGGGTGCGACCTGCAGCGTATCGAGGTCAATATCGGGCTCGAGAAACCGGTTGAAGAGCACCATGGCATCCGCTCCAGCTGCGGAGATTCGCTGCAGCAGGCTGGGCATGGAACTGAAGTACGGCCCAATCTTGACCGCTAAGGGGACGGAGATCGAATCCTTGACCGAGGCGACCAGCTCGGCGTACATTTTCTCCACATCGAGGGCGGTCATTTGCGGATCGGTCGGGATGAAGTAAACGTTCAACTCAATCGCATCGGCACCCGCATCCACCATTGACTTGGCATAGCTGGTCCAACCGCCGACGGACGCTCCATTGAGACTTCCGATCAGGGGCATCTTCACTTTGGACTTGGCGGTCTCCAGCAGGTCCAGATACTCCTTGGTCCCGGTATTGTACGAGTTCATGGACGGAAAATACGAGAGCGATTCCGCAAACGATTCCGTCTGGTACTCGTACAGCTTATTCACTTCCTGTTCGTCGTGCACGATCTGCTCTTCGAACAGCGACGGCAAGACCGCCGCCGCTGCTCCCGCGTCTTCCAGACGCTTGAGCGTGTCCGCATCGCCGCACAAAGGGCAGGCCGACACCACCAAGGGGTTCTTCAATTGGAGACCCATGTATTTCGTCGTCAGGTTAATACTCATGCTTCCACCTCATCGAGTTCGTCGACGATACTGCGTTTTACTCCGGCCATTTGCTCGTAGTAATGCCACTGATCGTCGATATCGCGTTGTGCCAATTGAAACAGCTGATCCGCTCGCTTCGGATTGGTTCGCGTCAGCATCGCGAAGCGAGCTTCTTGCATCGCAAAATCCTTGAAGTTGGACGTCGGCTTTCGGCTGTCCAATTGGAAGGGTGTACCCCCCTCGTGTGCTTCGCGTGGATCGTAGCGATACAGCGGCCAGAACCCGCATTGCACGGCTTCCTTCTGATGGGCCATGCCGGTCGTCATGTTGACTCCGTGCGCCACACATTGGCTGTACGCCAGGATCAGCGACACGCCATGATACGATTCCGCCTCGCGGAACGCCTTGATCGCTTGCATGGGGTTGGCCCCCACGGCGATTTGAGCGACGTAGACGCTGCCGTACGCCACGGCGATCATACCGAGGTCTTTCTTGCGAGAGGGCTTACCCGACGCCGCGAACTTGGCCACGGCACCGCGCGGCGTGGCTTTCGAAGCTTGCCCACCGGTGTTGGAGTAGACGCCGGTGTCGAGCACCAGGATGTTGACGTTGCGGCCCGTGGTCAGGACGTGGTCGACACCACCGAATCCGATATCAAAAGCCCAGCCATCGCCCCCCAGAATCCAGACGCTGCGCGCCGCCAAGACGTCGGACACCGCGGCCAGCCGTACGGCAGCGGGGGTGCCCAACTGCCGGCACTTGGCAACCAACTCCTTCAGGCGTTGCCGCTGAGCAGCAATTTCCAGTTCATCCTGCTGAGCTGACTCGATGATCGCGGTGACCAGGTCGTCGCCGATCGCGCCGGCCTGCTGTTTGAGCAGGAACTCGGCGTAGTCACGTTTCTGATCCAAGGCGAGGCGGAAGCCCAAGCCAAATTCCGCGTTGTCTTCGAACAGCGAATTGCACCAGGTCGGCCCGCGTCCCTCGGCATCCACCGAATACGGAGTGGTCGGCAGGTTGCCACCGTAAATTGACGAACAGCCGGTCGCGTTGCCGATCATCATGCGGTCGCCAAACAACTGGCTCATCAATTTCACATAGGGCGTTTCACCGCAGCCGGCACAGGCACCCGAGAACTCAAACAACGGCTTGAGTATCTGAGTTCCTTTGACCGTCGCCGTATTCACCTTCGTGCGATCGTAATCGGGAATTTCCAGGAAGAACTCGAAGTTATTGCGTTCCGCTTCCAGGTGCTCCAGCTTCGGTTGCATGTTGATGGCCCGATGCCGCACCGCCTCCTTGCTCTTCGCCGGACAGACTTCCACGCAGACCCCGCAACCGGTGCAATCGTCGGGTGCGACCTGGATCGTCATCCGCAAGCCGGCAAAGTCCTTCCCCTTACTCTCCTTCGACTGGAAGGTACTGGGCGCTGCAGCGAGCGCCTCGGGCAGATAGGGCTTCATGCGAATGGCCGCGTGCGGGCAAACCAGCGCACACATGGCACAATCGATGCAGATGGTCGGATCCCAGATGGGGATTTCCAGGGCGATACTCCGTTTCTCGATCTTCGCCGTATCGGTGGGGAAGGTGCCGTCGGGAGGCAAAGCGCTGACGGGCAGCAGGTCCCCCTTGCCAGCGAGCAGAATGGATGTGATCCGCTGGACGAAATCGGTGCCGCCGGGTGCCACGATCGGCTGCCGCTTCAGCGTGCCGGTGACCGTGGCGGGAACTTTCACTTGAGCGAGTTCGCCGATGGCCCCGTCTACCGCGGCGAAGTTCTTCTTGAGGATCGATTCACCACGTTTGCCATACGTCTTGTTAATCGCCTTCTTGATCTGCTCGATCGCCTCATCCCGCGGCAGGATCCCGGCCAAGGCAAAGAAACAGGTCTGCATGACCGTGTTGATGCGGCCACCCATCCCCGCCTCCATGGCCACCTTGACGCCGTCCACCACGTAGAACTTCAACTTCTTGTCGATGATCTGCTGCTGCGTTTCGATCGGCAGCTTGTCCCACACTTCTGCCGCCCCGTAGGGACTGTTGAGCAGGAACGTGGCGCCTCGGATTGGCCATCTCCAGTACGTCCATCTTCTCGATGAAGTTGAACTGGTGGCAAGCCACGAAACTGGCGCGACTGACCAGGTACGTCGAATTGATCGGCCGCGGGCTGAAACGCAAGTGCGAGACCGTGACCGAACCGGCTTTCTTCGAGTCGTAGACGAAGTACCCCTGGGCGTACATGGGCGTGTTTTCGCCGACGATCTTCACCGAGTTCTTGCTGGCACCCACGGTGCCGTCACTTCCCAGACCGTAGAAGACCGCACGAATCACATCGTCGGCCTCGGTCGAGAACTCGCTGTCATACTTGAGGCTCAAGTGAGTCACGTCGTCGACAATGCCGAGTGTGAAATGGCGTTTCGGTGCGTCCTTCTTCAGTTCGTCCAACGCCGACACGACCATGGCCGGTGTGAATTCCTTGGACGAGAGACCGTATCGACCGCCAATCACGCGGGGCATCGTGCGCCCGGCAGGCAACTGCTCCATCAGCGCCGTCACCACGTCCTGATAGAGCGGTTCGCCAATCGCTCCCGGCTCCTTGGTCCGATCCAATACCACCAGCCCGCGGACCGTGCTCGGCAACGCCTCGATGAAGGCCTCCACCGCAAAGGGGCGATAGAGCCGCACCTTGAGCAAGCCGACCTTCTCGCCAGACGCTAACTGCGCCTCAATCGCCTCCTCGGCGGCCCCCACACCCGATCCCATCATCACCACCACACGCTCGGCATCCGGAGCCCCGACGTAATCAAAGAGCCGATACTGCCGGCCCACCAGAGCGGCAAACTTGTCCATGTACTTCTGGACAATCGCCGGCACCGCGTCATAGTACGGATTGCAGGCCTCCCGCGCTTGAAAGAAGACGTCCGGATTCTGAGCCGTTCCCCGAATCACCGGACGATCGGGATTCATCGCCCGCCCGCGGAACTGCGTGATGTACTGATCGTCAATCATCGCGCTGATATCGTCGGGATTGAGTACCTCAATCTTGTTCACTTCATGCGAAGAACGGAACCCGTCAAAGAAATGGAGAAACGGTACGCGAGCCTCCAGCGTCGCCGCGTGGGCAATCATCGCCAGGTCGTGAATCTCCTGCACGCTGTTGGACGCCAACATCACCCAACCGGTGCTGCGGCAAGCCATCACGTCGCTGTGGTCACCAAAAATGGATAACGCGTGCGTGGCAATCGTCCGCGCCGAAATGTGAAAGACCGTCGGCAACAACTCGCCGGAAATCTTGAACATGTTCGGAATCATCAACAACAGACCCTGGGAAGCCGTAAACGTCGTCGTTAAGGCCCCCGCTTGCAGCGAACCATGCACGGCTCCCGCCGCACCCGCCTCGCTTTGCATTTCAATCACGTCCGGCACCGTGCCGAAGATGTTCTTACGTCCCACCGCCGACCAGGCATCCGAAAACTCGCCCATCGGCGAGGCCGGAGTGATCGGATAGATGGCAATGACCTCGTTCGTCTGGTGCGCTGATGAGAGACGCAGCTTCGTTTCCGTCGATGGTGACAAATGATCGTTGACTCACCAGTCGCTCCTCTATCTACACAGACACTACGCAGCACCCTGAAACGCCCCGCACTGGCATTCTCATCAGCTGCTGGAAACCACCGCGAACTTGTCGCGGACCATGCTACCTATTCGCAATCGCGCTAATCCGCACACTCTCGAACCGGTTGAGCTGAGCGGATTCGCACAAAGTGAGCACATAAGCGCGCGATACTCCCACGACGTCGTGCGTGACTCGTTGGAAGACTCACACACTTTCTCATTCGCGAGCCTTTCATGCAACCCGCCACCCGCGCAGTTCGTCCCGCCGTCACTGGCCACCGGCCACCGCGTCGGTCGCGCCTCTGTCCGCCCCGTTCAGAGAACGCGTTGAGAAAACACCTTGAGAAGACACCTTGAGAAAACGTCGTCGCGCGCAATTCTCCCGTGAAGGGGTCTGACTGGCATGACAGGAACACGCGCACCGAACCATCTTCCAGTACGGCATACGACCCCCTAAAGAACGGACGACATTCTGTTGGAGAAAATGATCATTGGGAGACATTGCCAAAGAAAAGACATTGCCAAAGACATCTGTCCGACCCACCGTGGTGTGTCGCTGAGCGTTACTGGTCGACGCCGTGCTTGCATCGTGGGACAAGCAGAGCGCCTCCCGCTGACTCCCCATCGCGAGACCGGCAACGCTTTGACGCACTCGGTCGATGCCTCAGGCCCACGCGCCCGGCCAGCGGAATTTCGATGGACACAATCCGCTAGTGATCGTGCTATCCGCCGGTGCCGTAGCATGAGAGCACGCCAACTGCCGGCTGTCACTTCCTGTGCCGGCCGCCGTACGACCGGCGATCGATGTGGCATCCCCACTGCTATGGCAGCACCTCGTCCCGGCGTCGCTCGCTTGACGCCGCCGCGGAGGGACGGTCACAATAGAGCGTTTGCGTTGCGTGTTGGCTTAGCCACTGGTTCCCTTGCTCGCGAGATCCTCGACCTGCCATGTCCACTCACCACGACGACGATGCCCTGTCTCGGGGCCACCACCCGGCGGGACCGGGGGCCATCGAACCGCTGCCTGCGGAAATCACGTCGATTCAGCCGGGCGGAGGCGTCTGCATGGCATGTGAATTGGCCTGGGGACGCCTCCGCAGGGCCTATCTGCGCACCTTTCGGAAACGGTACCTGGCACGGATGCGTGACTGCCGCAAAGGGGACCAGGGGGCCTATCCTCATGAGATTCTCGATCCGCGCGACCTGAAGTTCCACCGCAACCAAGGGGACCTACATTGGGACGTGGCGGACGACCCGTTTGCGTGGCGAGACAAGTTGCCGCTGGTCCGGGTCGGTTTGGCCGAAATTGTCATCCTCGGCGGCGGTCTGCTGCTACTTTCTGCGTTGTTCTGCTGGCTCTACTGGCCGCTCGCTCTGATCCCGATCGCCCTCGCGCTGTTCATCGTGTCTTTTTTCCGGGATCCACGTCGGCTGGTCCCGCAGGAGCCGGGAACGGTGGTCTCTCCCGCCGACGGTCAGGTGTTTTCGGTGCGGGAAAGTGAGTACGACGAGTATCTTGGGGGACCGGCAGTCGTGATCGATATATTTCTGTCGGTGCTGAATGTGCATATCAACCGGGCGCCAATTGCTTGCCGCGTGCTGGGAATTAGCTATCAACGCGGGAAGTTTTTGAACGCCCTGCGGCCGGAAGCAGCACAAGAGAACGAATCGCTGGCTTTGCGGATCGAGTCGACGGCGGCCCCGCTTCGTGTGATGCGGGTGCGACAGATCACCGGGGCGATTGCGCGGCGCATTGTCTGCTGGGTCCAGCCGGGAGATGCCTTGCCAAAAGGAGGTCAATTCGGGATGATCAAGCTTGGGTCGCGCACCGAACTCACGATCCCCCAGGAGCCTGGTCTGGAGATCCGCGTCCAGCAGGGGCAGAAAGTCCGCGCCGGTTCGACCGTTCTGGCCTGCTATGCTGATGATGCTGGTATCGACGTGGCCCAGACGGGATCGACCAATTAGAGCCAACCGACCTCGCGGTGGGGGCTGTCGTGAAACACCGTAGGGATCGCCTCATGCGGCGCACGGGATGAATCGCCGAGTTCGCCGAATCTACCTAGCTGTCAGATTGGTGTGTACGCCATGCAGAAGAAGTTTCGATCTCGCCGAAAGATCCGGCGCATCGCCTTTCCAGCCCTCCCCACCGCGTTCACGCTGGCCAACGGGGTGTGCGGTCTGGCGGCCATCACGGTGGTCACCAGTCACGTGCCGAACCATTCTCAAGTCGATCTCGCCTTCTACGCGGCGCTGCTGATCTTTCTGGGAATGGTCTTTGACGTGCTCGACGGCCACATCGCGCGCATGACGAAGCAGACGAGTCAGTTCGGTAAAGAGCTCGACAGTCTCTGCGATGTGATTACCTTTGGCGTCGCTCCGGTCTTCATCATGCTGACCTACAATGACGTGTTTCAGCGGCGTTTTTTGTGGGGAGTTGGTGTACTCTATGCCGTCTCGGCAATCCTGCGACTAGCACGCTTCAATGTCCAAAAGGACGAGCATGCTCCCACCAACTATTTCCAAGGATTACCGACGCCGATGGCCGCTGGTACCATCGCCTCATTTGCGATTGCCATGCCGTCGCTGATCGAGCTAACCGATGTGATGATGCCGGAAGCTTCACAGGAGCTCGGTCGCCAGCTCATCGCATTCTCGATGTTTGTAGTTCCCATCATGGCGGCCGTGTTGGCTTGGCTGATGGTGTCCCACATTCGCTACCCACACGTTGCCGGCGAGCTGTCGCGGCGCCGCAGCTTTTCTCAATTGGTGGAGCTGGTATTCGCCATGGTCGTCGTCATCACTCTCAAGGAATTCGCCCTACCGATTCTGTTTGGCTATTTCGTGCTGGCTCCCCCCATCAACCAACTCCGTTTGCGAGCGACTTCTCGCAACCGTCAAGCGGTGCCGGAGACCACCGTTCCCGGCCCAGCGCCGGCCGAGGACGCTTGAACCGTTGACCGCCAGGCGGGAACTGTATCTGGCGGCTGCGTTGCCTGAGCGTTCGTCCCGGGCGACTGGTGGCCATCTCATGACCAGGCGGAGGCCGGTCCGTAACATGTGTGCAGGACAACATCCGCGAACGGCGCACACACGTTGGCAGGACGGGATTCCCTTCCACGGCGAGGAAGTGGGAGGCGACGGGGAGACTGCTTAAACGGAATGAATTCCGTTCTACGGCGAGGAAGTGGGAGGCGAGTTAGGATGAATCTACGGCGAGGAAGTGGGAGGCGATGGGGAGGCTGCTTAAACGGAATGAATTCCGTTCTACGGATGGTTGTCGCCGCAGGTCGCCTCAGGAAAAAATCGCAGGGGATTCTTCACCGGCGGCAGCAGTAGAAGAACGCCGGAGGGAGATTGGCCCACACAGGCTTGCTGGTGCGCACTTCCGAGAAATAGCCTTGCAGCTTTTTGCGAAAGCGGTGCGCCGACGGAAGTACCAGTCCCTGCAAGTAGCCGAAGGTTATGAACTGGCCACCCGGGCGGAGCACCTGCATCGTGGCATCTAAATACGTCGTTTGGTTCTCATCCGAGAAGACTGCCCACGGCAATCCGCTGACGATGGCATCGACCTGCTCGACGCCCTGCGCTTCACAGTGAGTCTTGACTTCGCCGACACTGCCGACACAGACGCAGAGGCCGGGAAAACGCGTGCGCAGCGTATCCGCGAATCGAGAACTGATTTCAATGGCGAGAAAGCGTGTGTGCGGGGGAGCTGCGCAAAGATTTCTTCGGTGATGGCTCCGGTTCCCGGACCGTACTCGATCACGGTTGAAGTATTGGACCAATCGACGGACGAGACGAGGTGCCGTGCCAGATTCGGCCCACTGGGCGCCAGCGCCCCCACCGATTTTGGATGGCACACAAGCTCACTGAGAAACCTTCGATAATCGCGGGCGATCATACGTTCCTGTCTCCTGCGCTCGCCACGTTCTCTTTACCCGCCACGACTCAACATCACCTGCCGACCCTCGCCGCCTGCGTGTCGAACACTATGACGGGATTTCGCACGCGTTGCAAGACTGGACTCCCGGAACAGAAGGATGGGACATTCCTGGGACCTGCACTTCCATTACCCACAGCTTCGACCGACTCCGCCTCCGGCGATTCGCGGCAAACCTCCGGGAAAGGGGCAAGTCGCGGGTAAACATCCATCTCTTCGCCGGCGTGCCCGGACGGATGCCTCCGCGGGCTGGAAGGAAGGGAAAAGAACGGAGGATCGAGTGGTCTATTACACAGCTTTTACACACCCGCATACAGGATGGTTGGAGCAGATGGCCATCGCGCCCGAGGAGCCGTACAAAAGGGACCGGCCGGACCAGTCCCGCAGCCGCTTCGGCGCGAGGGCCGCTCACATCGCCCTCGCTTCCCGCTCATCAATGGCATTCACTAAGGCGGCCACGACATCCATCGACGTGATCAAGCCGACCGGTTTTCCTTCCAGATCCAACACCGGCAGGCGATGCACGTGTTTCTCGCACATGATGCGGGCGGCGTTGAGCAGCGTATTCTCGGGTTGGACCGAGCGTACTCCGACGGACATTTCCTGATAGACGCGGTCTTCCGCGGCTTGCTCCATCCCGGTTCCGCGCAGAACATGCTCACGCTTGACGTAATCGATCGCGCTCGAGAATCCCCACGCAACGCCCCGAAGCATCGACCACCGGTGCTCCGGAAATTCCCTTCTCCACGAACAGGTCGGCAGCGTCGGACAGCAATTGGTCCTTCGCCACGCAGACGACCTGACGCGTCATCACATCCTTCACTTTGAGCGTGAGCAGTCGGTCTACAGCACTGTCCATCATGCGTTCCTTTCTCGCGTGGGTCGGCGCGACCGATTTCGTCCGTCACGCCGATTCGCATCGGTCAGCCACCTGACTGAAATGATATAGGAAAATGCCCGACGCAACAGCCACGTTCAGCGAATCGGTGTGCATCCCCATCGGGATGGTCAGCCGCGACTGACACTGTTGCAGGGTGGGCGGCGCCACCCCCGCCAGTTCATTTCCGAACACCAGCCCCAATCGAAGGGGGCGCTGCACGTCCGCCAGTCGCACCGCCCCCGGATCCAACACGGTGGCGGCGACGTGGAACCCGAATCGAGCACGCAACAGGGCGAGATCATCTTCCAGACAGGTGGACAGATGCAGATTCAACTCCAGACAGGTCGCCATCGAGACGCGTAATACGCGGCGAGACAGGGGATCGGCTGAGCGGTTACCAAGGACCACCAGGTCGACGCCAAAGGCAGCGCAGTTGCGGAGGATGCCACCTAAATTCTCCGGATCCCGTACGCCACAACAAACGACCACGGTCGCCGATTGCTCGCCCGGTGGGATCCGCGAACACCAGTCGTCGAGCGTGGCACGAATCCCACACCCCAGCACGCCGCGGTGGAAGTGGAAACCGGCGATCGCTTCCACGATCTTGAGCGAAGCGCAGTAGACCGGCACCGACGGAGGAATGGGCAGCCGGCCCAACTGCGACTCGGCCACCAACAACGACTCGACCTCGTACCGACTCGCCAATAACCGTCGCACCACGAGATCGCCTTCCGCAATGAACTTTCCCTCTCGGGTGCGCAGTTGCTTGTTGCGCAGATCGAAATAGGGGGCCACGCGAAGGTCATCGGGTGACTCAATTCGTATGAGCGGCATGGTGGGGGCAGGGTGCTGGAGTCAGGGGAAAAACGGTGGCTCGATCAGGCATACCACTCGCGCGCTCGCCGCGATTCATTCCTGGCAAAGACCTTGCCTGCCAGTTCGACGTTCTCCGCCACTTGGAAATCGAACCTGCCGACGATAATCAATTGCTCGTTGGTGGTAGCGGGACATTATACTCGCAGATACCGACTTTGGCGGGCCATACGATCTGGGAAGGAGTCGGCGGTCCGGTGAGGGTTTATCTGACCGGCACCGCCTCGACCGCACCAGGTTGACCCGGCATCGGCCGGCGTCCGGGGCCGCCATTGGGCTGGTTGGGCTGCGCGGGTGCTGGCCCATTCTGCCCGCCCTGCTGCTGGGCCGCCAGCACTTTGTTGAGTGCCTGTTGGAGCCGGGAACCGTCCATGTGGGAGCCCAATTTGACCACGCGAATTTCGGAGACCGGTTTGGCCGCGTTGTCCAGGGCCTCAATCATGTTGCCGACGACTGTCATCAGACTGTCCCCTTCCGTGGAGACCAGCAGCGTATTGGAGACGTCATCCACACCGATGGAGAGCTTCCCGTCGAACCGGGCCGAGGTGCGTGTATCGCTCGGAGGCCCCTCGTCGCCAAACCCTGACATCGAGATGACCGTCATGCCGTCACCTCGCGGCTGTTTCCCCTGCTTGGTGGCATCCTGCAGCGCCCGGTCATTCGAACTCAGCAAATCGCGGTAAGCGTCTTTGATGGTGTTGGCCACGATGGTCGCCCTGGAATGCGTGATCGTGAACAGCTTCGTCACGCGAGCCTTCTGGGAACTCACCGGTTCCGGCACATCATACAACTTGATCAGCTCCGCAATCGTCGTCAACTGCGCGGCATCCGCACCCTGCACCAGGATGGTGTTCGTGTCCAGATCCGAAATGAACTTGAGCGGCTTACGTTTGGACAATCGGCGATCGTCTGCGCTCGACGAACCGCTCGAAGGCATCCCGTACATCCACGACATCACGCGATCGCGGCGGCTGTTATCGGTGGCGTCCTTCTCTTCGAAGAACTCCTCGAGATTCAGCACAATCCAGCTGGCCGGCGCATTCTTCAGGTGGAAGATCTGATAATCCTTGGCCGGCGGCGCCAGACGCCCGGCCAGTTCCTCGAACATTTCCAAAGCCGCGGCATCGCGAGACGCCACGACCAGGCGGCCGTCCGGCCCAATCGAAATGACAATCGGCGCCCCTCCGGCGGTGTCAGCTGTCGCCGCAGGTGAGGCGTCGGCAGACGTCGCGGGTGGATCTTGTGCCGACTCCTGCGACTGGAACACGGCGGTACGATAGAGCCCGCCTGGCAGGGCCGAGCGCACACTCGTATGGGGCCACAGATCGGTCGCCGTCGTACGCACCGCCTCGGCCTCGGCAGCCGGCTCTGGGGCCGGCTGCTCAGGTGTGGCCGGTGTGGAATCCGCCCCTTCCTTCTTTCCGACCGGAGGTAGCACCAGCGGATTGGGTGCCAGCGCTTTCCAGTCGCGCTGCAAACGCTCGAGAAACGCCTCCGTCTCGGTCCCCGGGGCAATATCAAGCACGCGCGTCAAGCCGCCGCCGCGTCCCATCTGCGGCACTTCCCCCAGTTTGCCCAGGATGCTGACAACCTCCTCCAACTCCACCTCGTTCGCGCGCACCAGCAGCCGATTGTTGGCGATATCGGCATCGACGCGGAATTCGTCAGTTGCCGGTTGTTCATTGCGATTGCGGCGGGAACTGTAGCCATATCCGTACATGTAATCCCGGTAGTCCGAACGTGAGGATTTCTCATTGGTCTCCCCAGCCATCAGATACTGGATCGTCCCGGCCACTTCGTCGGCCGCCAGTCGCCTGAGCGGAATGACTTCCACGCGCCGCGCCGATCCATCCAGCTTCTCCACTGTCGAACGTATCGTGAAATGATCGGCCAGCGTGGCATAGGCAATGATGGCACGATTCGTGTCGTCGACCTCCAACCGTGTGGTCGGATCGAGTCCGCCCAGGTCCTGCAGCGACTGCACGAGCTTGCGGGGATCAAGTTGTGACAGTCGATAGACTTGCATGCGCCCGAGAAACGCCTGCAGTGACTGAGCACCTTCTTCGGGCACATCAAGCAGTTTGACGGCCTGCGCAATCGTGGCCATTTTGTCCGCCGGCGCCTGCACCAGTAGGCTGTTGCGCCGCCGATTGACGATCATCCGCACCGGTTGCTCGGTCGTCGCTTGTGGCCGGCTCGGCCGCCGACTGCGGGAGGATGAGCGTGCCTGCCCCGCCCCCTGCGCCTGCATTTGCTGCATCTGCTGCTGCATCTGCTGCTGCATTTGTTGCTGCATCTGCTGCTGCGCCTGCATCATCGCCTGCTGCTGTTGCGCCATTTGATCAGGCGTCATTCCTGTCGGACGCCCGGCACTGGCGTTACTCGTACCCAGAAACTGGGACAGCGATTCGCGGACATCTTCCGCTCGCGCATGACGCAACACAAACTCCTGCACTAATCGCCCTTCTCCGTCTTCCGACGACTGCTCTTCCGTCAGCAGGCGATCGAAGTCGCGCAGATTCACCACCGCATCCATGGCCTCCATTCGATTCGTCGTCTTAAAGGGAAAGAGCTTGCCGTTCTTGCTCAAAAGCGGCTCCAACTCCTCGGCGGCCTCGTCCGCCAGCATCCAGTCGAGGTCGAACATCACTCGGACGAAGTCGTGTGGGCTGAGCCGTTCCAATTCACTCCGGGCAACGGATGGAACCAGACTGGCGTTGATCTCCTCGCACTTGACCACGTTGAGGAACTCGTCCTGCTGTAACATCGTGAATCCACGAGCCAACAGCAAGCGATTGAGCAGATCACGCAGCTCTTCCACTTTGTAGCCACGCTGCGTCGAGATATTCAGGTAATCGCTGGGAAGTTCTTGCCAGTCGACGCTCATCCCCGAAATCTCGCCAAACCACTCCAGCACGTCCGGCCACTTCTGACCACGAAATTGAAAACGAACCACACCGTCTTCATCCGGCCGTACCTTAAACTCCTCGGGATTGGCAGGTGTCGCCGGCTTGTCACTCCGCTTGATCGTGTCCGCACCTTGCTCGTCGCCGCCCGGCAGACCCGGTGGCTTCGACTGACCTGGTTTCGGCTGGCCAGGCTTTCCCTGCGGGCTCGCGTCGCCAGGTGGTTTCGCGCCCGGAGGCATCGCACCCGGCTTAGCCTCCTGGCCCGGCGTCGCGGGGATCGGGGCACCGGGAGCGCCTTCCACCACGACCTGCGCACTGCCTCCATCGGGAGCCAACTGGATTACCTGAACCTGAGGTGCCTCGCTGGTCGCCGGCTTCGCCGGTTCATCGTCGGCGCACAGTGGCGTGAGGTGCGCGCAGAATGCGACCACCCATGCAAAGAGTACGTCCCGATATCTGGCCATGTCGCCTTCCACCTAAGACTAAGTGATGGCTCGAACCCCCCCGGCGAAGCAATTTGCACGATACCACGCGGCCCAGGTTCGTGCAAACCTTGTCGGCGTCGAACGCGCCTTAACTGCCAGCCAAGCCGCCCCTCGAGCGATACAAGTTCCCGCATATTCGCCGGGCCCGTCTGCCGCCACGCGTCACCACACATCACCAAATTGCCCCCCCCAACTACCGAAGCGGTCCTACCCCACCTGGCGCAAATAGAACTCGGCCTGGTGGGGTCTTAGCATTCATGCCATTTCTGTTTCGGGAATGGGTGGCTGGAAAGCGCATGGGATGGAAGGAACGCTGAAAGACAAAAAGATGTGTGACAAAAACAAACCGAGGTTGGCCAGAAAGATCTTCTGTCCGTCGTCTTTTTGTCCCGGTTGCCTGATCGAGTCAGAAGGCGGTACCCCACCCCCGGAATAAACGAGGCTTTTGTCCGTGGCTGAACGGACGCAACGGAATCGACTCCTTAACAGCTCAGCCCCCACCCCAGCCGATCAACCGGCACATAGCCCGGAGCGATCGAGCATCGGCAGCGCCACCTTGGCTAGAGACTTCCAGTCGCCACAATAAAATAAGTCGGATCGCACCGCGCACCAATGACCAATGACCAGTCCATGCAATTAGCTATCGTCCACTACCATCTGAACCGCGGCGGCGTGACGCAGGTGATTGGCAATCATTTGCGCTGCTTGGCTAGTCTGCAGGAAGGCTGTGGAGTAGATCGCATCGTGGTTTTTCATGGGGACGGAAAGGAGGCCTGGCGGGATGACGAGATGGCCGCTCTGCCAGGACTGCGGGTTTCGCTCCACGCAATGCCGGAGTTGCAGTACGATACGAGTGCTACAGCAGAGCCGGAGCGACTGGCGGCGCGGATATTGAGCGCGTTTCACGATTGCGGTCTGACGACCGAGGATACGGTCGTCCATATCCACAACCACGCATTAGGTAAGAACCTATCGGTACCGGGCGCCACCACACATCTTGGCTGGGGCAGGATTTGCCTTGCTGCTGCAAATCCACGATTTTGCCGAGGATTTTCGTCCGAGCAACTACCGAGCGTTAGTCCAATCGCTCGCACCGCAGGCTCCCGAGAAACTCTCTGAACGGCTCTACCCACAAGGTTCCGCCATCCATTACGCCGTCCTCAACAGCCGCGATCAAGGCATTCTGCATTCGGCGGGCGTGTCTCTCGAGCGGCTCCACACGTTGCCCAATCCGGTGGCAGGGGTCGGCGAGCTGCCGGAGCGAATGCACGCTCGGCGCCAACTGGCCCGGCATTTGGGCATCGCCGCTGACGAGCGTTATGTGTTGTATCCGGTGCGGGGGATTCGACGCAAGAACTTGGGGGAACTCTTGTTGTGGGGAGCCGCCCATCCGCAGTCGGCCCGTTTCGCGATCACGATGCCACCGTTGAATCCCGTCGAGCTGCCAGCATATGAGGCCTGGAGACAGCTGGCCAGCGACCTGCGGCTACCAGTCCTGTTTGACGTCGGTGTAACAGGCGGTGTGGATTACTGCGAGAACCTGGCGGCGGCTGACCTGGCGATCACGACCAGTGTGGCCGAGGGATTCGGCATGGTGTTTCTGGAGACGTGGCTGAGCTGGGCTCCCGTTGATTGGCCGCAACCTGCCGGAAATCACCAGCGATTTCGCGGCGGCGGGAGTAACACTGAGCGGATTGCGCGATCAGGTCCGGATACCGCTCGATTGGATCGGTCGGGAGTCGTTCGTGCAGGACCTACGGACGAGCTACGGCAGGGCATTGGCGGCCTATTGTCGGCCGATGCCGAGCGAGGGCGAATTTCAGCGGCAACTTTCGCCCCTTCTGGCCGAAGACCTACTTGATTTCGCTCGCTGTAGCGCTAGACTGCAGGCGTTGGTCGTGTCCCAAGTGTGCCGTGATCGCAGACGCCGCGACCAGCTGTTGCAGTTGAATCCTGGCATCGCCACGGGGCTCAGCGCGGATCGGGAGGCGTTGGCCGAGCAAGTCTCGTGCAATGCTCGCGTGGTGCGCGAGAAATATTCTCTGGAGTCATCGGGTATGCGACTTCAACAGGTCTATCAGTCGGTGCTCGAGAGCCCTCGCCACGAGCCCCGAAATCCGCCACATGCTTCAGCCATTCTGGACGCGCTGTTGAGTCTCCCACGATTCCAGCCGATTCGCACCGATTAATGCCGCCGTCGCACCTTGCCATAATTCGCCAGCACTGCCAGCCGCTGGAGCCGGTCGCCACAAACATCACGCCGGTACTCCCACCGCAGCGTGGCATCGGCTGTGTGTTGTTCGACGTGTACGGGACGTTGCTGGTCAGTGCCAGTGGCGAGGTGGGGACGATCGCGGAAGAGGACTCGCGCACGGGCGATGGCCGAGGCATTGGCCGCGGTGGGACTGCGACTGTCACCATCCATGGCGGAGAGTACCTCAGACGCTCCCCGAGCGGCCGCCAGGTGCCTGACCGAAACGATCCGAGCCGCGCACCAGGAAGCGCGCCGTGGTGGGGTCGAATTCCCCGAGGTCGAGATGCTGTCGATCTGGCGGCAGACGCTCACGCAGCTGGCCGCCCAGCGAACGTTTTCCACAAGCGGCAGCGCGAGTGGAGTGGACGTTCCCCGCTTGGCCATCGAGTATGAAATGCGTATCAATCCGACCTGGCCCATGCCCGGCGCGGAAGATTGCCTGCGTGCTCTGGCAGCCCGGCAAAAGCGACTGGGGATCGTCAGCAATGCCCAGTTTTTTACCGAATTTCTCTTTCCGGCGTTCTTTCATCAGACGCTTGGCGAGCTGGGATTTGACCCGCGTTTGCAGTTCTATTCGTATCGGCACCTGTGGGCCAAGCCGGGCCTGCATCTGTACGAATTGGCGGCCAGCGAATTATTACAGCAAGGCGTGCCCGCACATAACGTACTTTATATTGGGAACGACATGTTGAACGATGTCGCGGCGGCTTCGCGGGTGGGCTTCCGCACCGCTCTCTTCGCGGGCGATGCGCAGCCTGCGGCTGCGTAGCGGCGACGAGCGCGTCGGACGAATCGAACCCGACCTGGTGGTAACCGATCTGCTGCAGTTGATCGGTTGCGTGGAGTAGTGACGCATGGCCCACGACAGTATGTCGCATTAAAGGACTCGTACTCACATGGGGAGTCGCATTGGTTTTGTGGGGACGCGGTTCGCCGGCACCGATGGCGTGTCTCTGGAGAGCGCCAAGTGGGCCGAAGTGCTGTGGGACCACCGGCATATCAGCTACTGGTACGGCGGCAAGCTCGACCGTAGCCCCGACATCAGCATGCACGTGCCCCACGCTTATTTCGGGCATCCGGACATCGAGTGGATCAATAGCCGCGTGTTCGGATCGCGCACGCGCTCGCCGGAAGTCACTCGTCGCATTTTCGCCATCAGTGATTTCCTGAAAGGAACGCTCTACGAATTCACTCGCAAATTCGACATCGATCTGCTGATCGCCGAGAACTGCATGACGATCCCCATGAATATCCCGTTGGGGATCGCGCTGACTCATTTCATCGCCGAAACCGGTTTTCCCACCATCGCCCATCATCACGACTTCTATTGGGAGCGGGACCGGTTTTCGGTCAACGCCGTGGGGGACATTCTGAGCATGGCCTTCCCCGCCTCGCTCCCCGCCATCCAGCACGTGACGATCAACTCTTTTGCCCAGCAGGACCTTTGCCATCGGCGTGGTGTATCGTCGGAACTGGTACCCAACGTGCTGAACTTCGAACACCCTCCCCTGGAGCCGGACGAGTACGCGTCGAATTTCCGTGAGGAAATCGGGTTGGCACCGGACGACATCGTGTTTCTCCAGCCGACCCGGATCGTGCCCCGCAAAGGCATCGAGCACGCAATTGCCCTGGTCTCGGGATTGAAGAACCCGAAGTGCAAACTGGTCGTCTCGCACGAATCAGGGGACGAAGGACACGATTATATGCTCGCTCTGCGCGACATGGCCGAGCAAGAGCTTGTCGACCTGCGATTCATCAGCACACGCGTCGGCGAAATCCGCGCGCTGAACGACGAAGGTCAGCGCACGTACACGCTGGCCGACGCCTACTCGCAGGCCGACTTCATCACCTATCCCAGCCTGTACGAGGGTTTTGGCAACGCGCTGCTCGAGGCCTTCTACTACCGCAAGCCGGTCCTGGTCAACCGCTATTCCATTTTTGTGATGGACATCGAACCGCGGGGAGCCCGTGTCATCACCATGAACGGTTACGTCACGCGCGACATCATTTCCCAGGTACGACGTGTCATCGAAGACAGCGATTATCGGCGGGAGATGGTCGACCACAATTTCGAAATTGGCAAGTCTTTCTTCAGCTACACCGTTCTGCGGCGTAAGCTGCGCGCCTTGATCACGAACTTCACGGGTGCCGATGATCTGTGAGGACAAGAAGGAGACTCTCGTGACGTTTGACGCGTCCGTCCAAGATCGCTTGCGAGGGCGATTGGTTCGCCTCTACGGCCAGGACGCGGTGGCTTGGTTGCCGCGTCTTGGGCAGTTAATGGAGCGCTACGGAAACCTCGCAAGGAAGCCGCGAACCGCCCGTTGGGACGAGCGTGACGTGGTACTCATCGTCTACGGTGATCAGCTACGGCAAGATGGCTGCACACCCCTGGCGTCGCTACGTCAGTTTCTTCTGGACTATCAGCTCACAGACGTCCTCAGCACGGTCCATCTGCTCCCCTTCTATCCTTACACGTCCGATGACGGTTTCTCCGTGATCGACTATCGCGTTGTCGATCCCGCGCTGGGAAGCTGGCAGGATATCCGGCTCCTGAGTGAACAGGTGGATTTGGTGTTTGACCTGGTTTTGAATCACGTGTCACGGCAGAGCCCCTGGTTTCAGGGCTACTTGTCGGGGGAGGCACGCTATGCAGACTACTTTATCGAAATGGACCCGGCCGCGGATCTGTCGGCGGTCACGCGTCCCCGCAGTTTGCCCCTGCTGACCCCCGTCCAGACGAACCGCGGCCCGCGGCACGTGTGGACCACGTTCAGTGCCGATCAGGTGGACCTGAATTATGCCAACCCAGCAGTGTTGCTCGACGTGCTGGACGTGTTGTTGTTTTACATCCAACAAGGGGCGAGATTCATTCGTCTGGATGCGATTGCCTACCTGTGGAAGAAAGTGGGCACGCGTTGCATTCACTTGCCCCAGGCACATGAGATCGTCAAGCTGATGCGCGATATCGTCGACATGCTGGCTCCGGACGTGGTACTACTGACCGAAACGAACGTGCCGCACGCCGAGAATATCAGCTACTTTGGCGATGGCGACGAAGCTCACATGGTCTACCAATTCAGCTTGCCACCCTTGCTGGCCGACGCTTTGCTGCAACATGACGCGCGAGCGCTTGGGCGATTGGCTGGGCCGTCTCGACGCCGCTGGACCAGGCACGACATTCTTCAATTTCACCGCATCCCACGATGGCATCGGCGTGCGTCCACTGGAAGGGCTCCTGCCTGCCGAGCGTCGCGAGGCGTTGGTGCGGGCGGCCCAACGGCGTGGCGGACTGGTCGGCACCCGCCGCCATCCGGACGGCACCGACACTCCGTACGAATTGAACATTACTTACTTCGACTTGCTCTCGGACCCGGAAGGTGGCGATCCGGAGAGTCATGCGCGGAGGTTCCTGGCTTCCCAGGCCATCATGCTGGCCCTGCGGGGCATACCGGGCGTCTATTTTCACAGCCTGGTCGGTTCGCACAACGATTCAGAAGCAGCCTTGGCCAGCGGCATTCCGCGCAGAATCAACCGTCACAAGTTCGGGCGCGAGGAGTTGGATCGTGTGCTATCCGCCGACGATTCGGTGCCGCAAAACATCTTCCTCGCCTATCGCCATCTGCTTGCCGTTCGCATCGCGCAGCAGGCTTTCCATCCCGACGGATCGCAGACCGTCTTCCACCCTTCACATAGTACGTTGCTGGCGTTTCTGCGGAGATCGCCCGACGCTACCCAGCAGATCCTGGTTCTGGCCAACGTGAGCGACCAGGACCTACCCGTCGACCTGTCACCGTGGAGTCACTTGTCGCCCGGCCCAGACTTGTTGACGGGCGATCAGCCACTTCATGACACCTTTCTGCTCGGCCCCTACCAGGTCGCCTGGCTGGAAACAGCTGTTGAGCGGTAATGTGTGGAATGCCGGTCACTCGTCATCTATCATGGGTCATTGGCCGCGTGTGCCAGGTTCGCTGGCGAGAGCTGATTTTTCGCCGACGAGCGTCGCGGCGATGCGCCGCCACACGAGAAGGGGGCGGGCACCCGACATGTCACGGGGCACACTGGTAGAATCGATTTCGACTTGGTTGCTCAGGAGTCAACAAGATGTCAGACTTCCACCAAAACGGGATGATTACGACGCTGCATGATCTGGGGACCACTAGCCGCGAGCAACTGGAAGCCATGCTTGCAGCAATCGCACGCGCAACTTCAAGATCGGCCTGGTCCTTCCGGTCACGGCTTCCGACATGCGGGCGGTACCTTTTCGGAAAATTATCGAGCAGTTGCAGGGTGCCGCCTATATCGACACGATCGCGGTTGTCTTGGGAGTAGCTCCGGAGCGGGACGACTATCGAGAAGCGCAGGCGATCGTCGACCAGTTGGGAGGTAAGGCCCAGGTTCTATGGACCGACGGACCCGCATTCCGAGGTCTCTACGACCAACTGAATGACGCGGGCTTTCGCCTGTCGGCACCCGGCAAAGGGCTCTCGGTGTGGACGGCTTTCGGCTATCTGCTGGCCGACCCGCAACTGAAAGCGTTTGCGCTGCACGACTGCGATATTGTGAACTACGATCGCACGCTGTTGGCCCGACTCTGCCTGCCGATGGCCCATCCCAGCCTCGATTTTGAGTTCTGCAAAGCTTACTATGCGCGGTGCACCGACCGCATGCATGGCCGCGTCGTCCGCTTGCTTGTCTCGCCGTTGCTGCGAGCGCTGATGTCGATTATCGGTGACGATCCTTTCCTGAAGTACCTCGAGAGCTTTCGCTATCCGCTAGCGGGCGAATTTTCGCTGACGGCGAATCTGGCGCGATCCAATCGGATTCCGAGCGACTGGGGGTTGGAAGTCGGCACACTCGCCGAGGTCTTCCGCAATACGTCGAACAAGCGTGTCTGCCAGGTCGATTTATGTTGCTTGTATGAACACAAGCACCAGGACCTGTCGCTGGCTGATCCCGCGAAGGGATTGATGAAAATGGCCACCGACATCCTGACGACCATCTATCGCACGCTGGCCAGTCGCGGAGTCGTGATGCAACAGGGGCACTTCACCACGTTGCGTTCCGCCTACTTACGTACCGCCCAGGATGCCATTCGCCACTATCACGCCGATGCGCTGATCAACGGCCTGCAGTTCGATCGGCACTACGAGGAACAGGCCGTAGAAGGTTTCGCCGAACGCGTGACGATCGCTGGCGAAGTATTTCAATCAGACCCGTCCGGCGGTGAGGCAATTCCCAACTGGACCCGCGTGCTGACCGCCTTCCCCGACTTTCCTCAGCAATTGCGTGCTGCCGTGCAGGCGGATGCCCAGAATGAAAAATGAGAGCAAATGCACGAGGAAGGTGCCACTTTCCTGAGCGAGCGGCAAACATCTCGTCCACCACAAGCAACGTCAATCGCGAGCGGAGCCAGTGCCGAAGCAAATCCCCGCTCACCATTTCCCCAAGTGTCACCTGTGCACAAATTACGTATTAGCCGACTCACGCTGTGTGTGCGTGCAGGTGATCTCAGCCAGCACATCGCGGTATACGTCAGCAACTTGTTCGGCCATGCGGCGATCCGAGAAGCGTTGAGCGTGACGTTCGTAAGCGCTGGTGCGCATGGACTGCCAGCTGGCAGGATGATCGATAACGCCACGGACAGCTCGAGTCAGGTCCGACGCATTTGCCGGCTCGACCAACACACCGTCGATGGAGTCACGCACGGCTTCGGGGACGCCTTCCACGCCAGTCGCCACGATCGGCACGCCACCAGCCATGGCTTCCAGCACGACCATCGGCAGCCCCTCACCGAAGAGGCTGGGGAGCACGAATAGATCCATCTTCGCCAACTCGCCGCGGACGTCTTGTGTAAAGCCGGTCCATTGGATCAGCTCGGCGATCCCCAGTTGCTCGGCCAGGTTACGGATGGTTCGTTCATACTCGGGCGTCTCGAAACCGCCTACGGCGAGCAGTCGCGCGGGGACCGCTTGGCGGTGCAACTGGGCCACGGATTCGAGCAGCACTTCGAGTCCTTTGCGAGGGCGGAACAGGGCCACCGTTCCCAAGACCCATGTGCCGTGCGGCACGGTCCGCGGGGCCAGTGGCCCACTGCTCGGGACGCCATTGGGAACGGTCGCAATCCGCTGCCGCGCAATTCCTTCACGGACCATGTGCTGAGCCAGGCTTTCGGATACCGTGATCAATCGATCGACGCCGGTCAGGCTGAACCTCTCCGAGGCGTTGTTGAGCCAATTTCGCAGCGGGCGCGTGGAGTCACGTGACGTGGGACTGTGAACGTGATAGATCAATGGCACGCGACTGATCAGTCGCGGCAAATCGCGCAACAATCAGGCTGCGTGGTGTGTGAGCGTGCAACAACGCAGCACCGCTCTGGCGGACAAGGCGAGCCAAGGTGATTGCCGGCCGCATGTCGATCCGCACGCGCATAGGCAGTTCGTAAAGCGGAGCCGCCCGATCCTGCCGCATCGTGTCAAACTGACCCGGCTTCGTGCAGGCGAAGCTGACGTCGAAATCCGAATTCGGGCAATCGCTGAGCCAGCAGATCCTGCACGCGTTCGGCCCCCGAATAGTGCTCGCCATTGATCACGTGGATCACGCCCAAGTGGCTTTCGGAAGTGTTGGCAGCGGATGGGAAATTCATGGGACCAGTTGTATCGTGAGGGTCGTAGGGGTCTTGCGGCGCACCGCGGTGGTGGTCGCCGCATACTATCTTCGGTCAAGCTTAGGTCACACTCGGCACCGCGGACGAGACGGCTCGTGCTCATTCAGTTCTATTCGCGGCCGACAGGACGATAGTAGCGTTGCGCGTTGGCGATTGGTGACTATTTAGCCGAAATGGTAGAGCACGCTAATCAAGCCCAATCCAACCTCACTCTGCGAATAACGGCAAGATTAGGGAAGGGAAAACTGATCTTGACTTGACCGTCTCGCCAATCGGCTAAAGTGTTACGGCGATTGCAGGAAGAACCCGTATGGTCAAAAACTCCACGAGCGTTTCGCCCCACGTAACGGAAGCTTTTGTAAGGGGATGGGAACGGATTTTGGGACGGCGATCGGGGGATGTGACGGCTGAGTACGTACCAAGGGTGGCCTGCGTCGCAATCATCGATTGCCGCGTGAAGATACCCGTGAGTGATAAGAAATGCGTGGCCGGCGCGCACCCTGACCGTGGGTCATTGAGTAAGAGCGACGAAGTCACGCTCACGCAGCGTCACGGTAGTAGTAATGAAGTAGGCCACCCAGACGCTCTCGGCAATTGACCGCGCCTTCGACACGGCCCACTTCGCCCGTTGGCTCGATGATCTTGTTGTCGAGCCCGCTATGATTTCGCTCGGTGTGATAGTGCCGCAAGAATTGGTGGACCGCGTGCTCCAGACTGCCCTCTCCGAAGAAGATCATCCTGTGCAGGGCTTCGTCTTTGAGACTTCTGAAAAATCTTTCAAGATGGGAGTTCAAATTCGGGCTGCGTGGCGGCAGTCGCACGGCTTTGACACCCTCGTTATCGAGGATCCCGCGAAAGCTTGCGCAGAACTTGGCGTCGCGGTCCATCAGCAGGTAGCGTTTCCCGTTGAGGAAGCCGTCGATACAGTCAGTCAGATTCCTGGCCATCTGCTTCATCCATGATTCATGGGGACTGGGCGTGCAGCCGGCGAAGTGCACGCGCCGGGTAGCCACTTCCATGACAAATAGCAAGTAATAGGTGACCAGGCCTCCCTTGGTCCAGACCTCGACGGTCGTGAAGTCGACGCTGGCCAACACGTCCCAGTGGGACTTGATGAACGTCTTCCAGGTCGTGTGCCGACGACGATCCGGTGCCGGCTCAATACCGTGGCGACGGAGAATATTGCCCACTGTCTGATCGGAGATATCATGTCCCAGGTTGGCCAGCGCCCTTGCAGACGATCGTAGCCCCAGGTCGGATTCTCGCGGGCCATACGCAGCACCAGCTCTTCCACTTCCCTGCTCACCGGCGGCCGCCCCACTGTAGCGTGTCGTTTGTGGGCATAGTCCCATTTCCTGGCCACCAGCAGTCGATGCCAGCGCAGGATCGTGTCGGGCGAAAACAGGGTCCCGATCTCAGCGAGGCGTTTTCGACCCAGGACCTTCCCTTTGACTGCCAGCGCCTGCGCTGATCGTCGTTCAAGAGAATCCGCTGTTTGCCCAGTTTCTCTTTCAAGACTTGATTTTCGCAGCGGAGGTATTCGATCAGCTCTTGCTGCTCTCGATGGACCCAGGCCGCCAAGATCATGCACAGAAATTGCCACGGCTGCAGGATGAAGTTCATGGCGGGCCCCCTGGTGACGTGAAAAGCGTGCACCATGTTGTTCGTGGCGAAGTGCGTCAAGTACTGCGTTGACCGTTTTGCCGTTTTGTGGCCATGCCGGACAGGCCAATGGAGCGCGTCTCGCTACTGGAAGACGAAACTAATATGGCGAGCTAAGCGGCAGGGAGTTCCGAAGTGCACTACCCGAACTCAGGTGTAGTGAGTGCTGCGCTTACTGTGGGCAGTGAGAATATAGCCGATTGTCTGTTTTTGTCACGCAGCACGGGTGACGGTGGACTGTGCGATGAGTCGTGTGCTCACGGCGTCCGCGCGTCACGAGGTCTATCAGGCAACAAAAATACTCTTGATGAAAAGCTTGACAAACTAGAAACGTGCGCGAGGATAAACGCCCAGTGAGATTTACTAGTTCTTGCTCGCGGGCAGCGGAGCCAATCGCTGCGCGCGGCCGCGCTATCTCGCGCAAGGGGCGGAAGTCGCGCGATCGTTCTAAGAGACATCGCCGAGGGTGTGTGCGCTGGCTCCACAGCGTCGCCAGCAACGATTGTCCACGATCTTCACGGCGAAGCTCCCTCTGATGTCAATTAACACGGGCCTACCGGTCGAACCAGTGACGTGCTTGCGAAAGGGTCAAGGCCATGAAACGTTTCCTTTGGGTTGTTCTCGGCGCGATGGTGATGTGTTCGCTGGTGGGGAGTAGTGCGCGGCAGGCGGCGGGCCAGACGCCCGACGCCTGGCGACAGTTGTCGCTGCCGGACTTTGTGCGGGAAATCGAGCAGCTCACGTCGGCAGCCGAGCCGGTCTCCGACGCGCTGTGGACGGAGATCCGCAGTCAGTCGGCCGAGCGGTTGCTGCAGGCCGTCGAGGGGGCGCGCAGGCCGACTACAGCGACCTGGTGAGCTTGTACCTCTGGGCCCGCCCCAACCTCACGCCGGAGCAAGCCGCTACGGTCCTGGCCGGCCTGAGTCCCCAGGCGAACCAGGTCAGCTCGTGGACCTATGAGAAGATGCTCAGCGTGCAGGCACGCATGAATCAGGCCGGGATGCCCATCGACTCCAATCATGCGCTGACCTTGGCGTGGCTGGAGAATCGTGACGTACGCACACTTGAGAACGTCGACGAGCTGGGCTGGCTCTTTGCGCAGGTGCAGCTGATGGACCGCACGGAAACAGGGGCGCAGGAGTTCACGGTACGGTGGAGCGGGTCGATCCAAGCACCGGCCAGCGGCCAGTACACGCTGTCGGTGTGCCCTTTCGATCTCAATTTCAGGTCGGGCAACACGTTTCGCCAGCAGACCACTAAGATCTGGATTGCCAACGAGCAGGTTCTCGACTCGACGCAGGACGGCTGGACTTTCCAGAGTCGTCCGGTATCGCTCTCTGCCGGGCAGTCAACGGCGATCCGCATCGAGTTCTCGTTCACGTGCTGGCCAGCCGGCGTGATGGATGCGCGTCCCGCCGTCGCCATGCTGTACTGGGAAGGCCCGGGGATGAACAAGCAGCTGGTACCCACCGCTGCGCTCGTGCCTCCCAGCGGCAACCAAGAGGAGCATGGCCTGCAAGGTGAGTATCTGCTCACAGTAACGGGCCAGGAAAATGCCGTGACCCGCCTGGACCCAGAGATCAACTTCATCTGGTACCACCAGTGCTTCGTTGTTTCTGCCTATAACGATCTGCGCTCGCGACTGGCCGAGCAGCTCTATGCGGTGGCCGGCGAGGTGAGCACGTTGGCCCGCTGGGAAAACGAGGCGGGTGCTAACCCGCACCAATGGCAGGCCCAGTGGGCGTTTCTGGAGTCGCTCAACGCGACGCGGCAAAAGGGCTGGGTGCTGGCGCTGCTGGCTCACCCGGCGCTGTTGGAGGAGTGCACCAGCCAAGGGGCGGATAACCTGTATAGCCGGTGCCGCATCGGAGCCCCCGATCAGGCGCTGCAACTGGTGGGCGAGTGGGCACAACTGCACGGCGATGAGACGGTGAAACTGGCGGTAAATTTTTACCAGGCCAACCGAGATGTCTACCGCCGGCTGGCCCAGGAAATGGTGTGGCAATATCGGGAGCATCTGGACCGGCTGGAGCAAGACTACCTGGCACTGCCTGATGGCCGTTGCTCGCTGCCGGTGGCTTACACGCTCTCGTACGGCTACTGGATGCAGAAACGGATCACCGAGTGGATCGATAAACTGGACGCTCGTCTGGCCGACGAACAACTGACGGGCGACCGGCGGGTGAACTGGCTGCTGGCGCGGGCCCAAGCCGAAGAGATCCGTCACAGCCCGCCCCAGCGGCACTGGTGGACCGTGGATCGATTTCTGGCCGGTCGGGGCTGGCTGGAAGAGGCCACGCTGGTGGCCCAGAGTGAGACGGTGCGGCTGCGCGCTTTTCAGGAATTGGCGGCCCGGCAAACGGTGGAGCAGCGGATCGCGGCGGCAAACAAGGTGCTGGACGAGGCCGCCCGACGCTGCGGTAGCGCCGAGTCAGTGGCCGCTCTGGCCCAATGGCGACAGGAGCTGGACGGACTAAGCCAGGCGTTTCAAGAACGTCGCGAGCATGAGGAGACGCTGATCCGCGAGGCCTATGCCCAGCGGTTGCGGCACGCGCTACCAGCGGGCGTTGGACCGCGGCGATTCGCAGGCCGCAGCGCGATACCAGGATCTGCTGGCAGAGGGAGAAGATAACAAATGAACAACCGCCGCGGGGACTGTCATGGCGGGCGGGGGACATCCCGTGGTAGAGCCACGGGGCCACCGCAGCGATGGAATCCTTCTCCACAACGTTGTTTTTCACGGTTATCCATAGTTCACCACCGATCAACGGCCATGTGCCCGGGACGTATCCCCGTTGCCAAGGGGAACTACTGGGATGCCAGAAGGAACGCGGGGACTTCACACCCGTTTGGTTAGTTTCCACCAAGACCCTTTCCAGCAAGAGAGGTTCACCATGATTCGGATTCTCCGGTATGCGATCGCTTGGTTGCTTTGGGTACCCTGGAAGAGGAGTCTCCGGATACGTGTCGTGGCCGCCGGGTTCGCTGGGGCCGTGCTGCTCACCGTTGGCAGCCCGGGCTACGCTACCATCCCCCCTCCACCGCAAGTGTCGGATCGGATGTCGGCCCTGCCGTCAACCGGACTCACGCGCGCGGCAGTAGCGACTCCATCCGCGCAGGCCTCGCCGAACATGTATTCCCCGGGTTCCGCCTCGGCGGCAGACACGCTAGTCGGGGTGCCCTCTACTCCAATCTGTGGAGGCACGTGGAATTTTCTTACCGGCACCTACGAGCCCTATGCCAGACCCAACCCCATCTATCTGCGCGAAGGAGCGGTCATCGAACAAGCGGTGGATCTGAGAGTGCCTGGCCCCATCTGCGACTGGGGACAGACGCGGAGCTACAGCAGCCGTGTGCTGGGTTCGGAGTCGCTGGGCGGCAAGTGGCTAACCGGCAACGTCGACTACCAGCTGATACAGGAGGGTATGTATGACGTCAGCGTGATCGTGGACGCGACCTCCAAGCGACTGTTTACATACACCGGAGCCCCACCATCCGGCACCTATTCCAGCGCCGGTGACGCGACGATTTCGCTGGTGCATGACACTTCGAACTCGCTGCTGACCGTGACCGACTGGACGAACGGGGCCGTCAACATCTTCGAAGACTTCTACATGTACTCGACCCATCCCGGCAAGCTGCAAGAGTCGACCACGCTGGCTTGGCAGGAGGCGGGCAAGGACGGCATGCTTTACACGTACAACGGCTCGCACCAGGTCATCCAGATCACGACGGGCGAAGGCCAGGATTACAACATTGCGTTTTCCTATACCGGCAACAAGATTAGCACGATTGAGGTGCGGACCGGCGCCGACACGTCCACCCGCGTGCGCCAAGTCGAGTACACCTACTGCGACAGCCAGACGCACTCGGCGGACGTGGGTGATGACGGCGACCTGGTGCAGGTCGCGATTAGCCAGCTGAAGACCGGCGGAAGTGTGGGCACGGCGGCTGACTGGACCGTCCGGAGCACCCAGTACCGCTACGATGACCAAGGGCTGCTCAAAGCGGTCTTCGAGCCGGACGCTGTGCAGTCGCTGATCGATGACCGCTCGGATATCGATGACGCCGAAGACATTCTGACCAAGGGCGACGATGACGACGATAGCGGTGCGGAAGACCACAAAATTGCCGAATACGCCAGTCGGCGGTTTACCTACTACACGACGGACGTGAAGACCGATAACTCGGGTGCGGGAACCGCCCAGGATCCCAAGTGCGTGACCGTGTGGGCCCCCACGGGAGAGAACCTGCAGAGCACATACGGTGGCACGGATGCGGATGAGGTGGACGCCGGGGAGGACAAATACCTGGTCAAGAGTGAAACGATCGGTGCCTGTGCCGGTTGCGGCACCGGCAGCGGCAGCGTCACTCGCGAGTACTTCTACATGGAGATCGACCACGGCGACCCCGATCCCAATGAAGTGGTGTGGTTGGTGGTCGAGGACACGATCGATGCGGATGACAACGGCGTGGACCGCCGGGTCTGCGGGCTGAGCGATTCCGGACGCCGCTTGCGGGAGGTCACGATCACCGACCCCACCGGATCGCCCGACGTTCTCCTGCCGGTCCTGGAAACTGGAGACCGACACCGGCGACAAACTGAACCGGCTGGCGGAACAACGTATTCCGGAAGATCACAACGTGACGTCATCCACCGTGGACGAGTTCCTCAACCCCTCGCATAACGGTAGCTTCACCAATGACACCTCGACCCTCAATGCCAACTCGGGCGCTACCCGCGTGTATGAATACAATTCCGCCGGTGATCCGACGGGCGAGTTGGTGAAGCAGGGCAGTTCCGGCACGGCCTACTATGTGACGGCCACCGACTACCTGGGCGGGACCAACGACAATCGGCAACATCTGGTGACCGCCCGCTACGTTTACCCGGAAGCAACGACCAGCCGCACGGCGGCCTCACGGATTGCGACCACGTATGCGCACACGTTCTGGACCGATACCGACGTGGTCCAGACGCGGACCGCCACGCTACCGAGCGTATCGAGTGACAAGAACGGCTCGGGGTCGACGACCACCACGGTGGAATATTATGACAGTTGCAGCCGCTTGCGGTGGCAGATAGATGCCGCGGGCTACGTCAATTACTACTCCTATCATCCGGAAAACGGTCGCTTGGCCTACAGTGTGAAGGACGCGGATCCCAGCTCGCTACCCGCTTCGGCCGACAGCAACTCGACCAAGTGGGTCACCTCCTCGGATGGCTCGGCCAGCAGCAACAAGCCGACCCGCGGCGGCGGGCTGCCCACGCCCGTCGAACAGGTCACCTGGCACGAGTTCGACAGCCGGACCCGCAAAATCCTGACGGTCAGCGAAGACGGCATTCTCGGAACGGAACTGGCGCGCCACTACACGGTTTATGAGACGAATCGCCAACTGGAGTTTCCCTACTGGGACGCCGGGGAAGATGAACCGCTATTGCCGATTCAGGTGACGATCGTTGACGAGGGGGGCACGGTCACGGACCAGTACAGCGTGGATCCGGTCCGGGCAGCGGCCAGCAGCCACATTCCAACCGGGCTGGCTGAGGGGACCGATCAGAGCCATTACGTGAGCTGGAGACGCAAGTATTCACGACGAGGTGACCGGCGAGTTGCTCCAGACGCACGTCTACCACGATATTCCCAGCAGCGGCTATGGGAGCAAGGACACCAACTACGTCGAGACGCTCTTTGGCTACGATGCCCAGGGGCGCCGCGACCGGGTGGTGGCGCCCGGGGGTACGATCACTCGCAGCGTGTTTGACGACTCGGGACGTTTAGCCAGCCAATGGGTCGGTACCGACGATACGCCGACCAGTGGCGATTGGTCGCCCAGCAATAACTCGGGCGCCAACATGACCATGGTCGTGCAGTACGAATACGACAATGGTGATGCAGGTGGCAACGGGAACCGCACGAAAGAGATCCGTTATCTGACCGACGCCGTGGAAGCCAACGCGCGGGTCACGCAGTACAAGTACGATTGGCGCGATCGGCAGGTGTTTGTGGTCGATCCGCTCGAGTACACCAGCAAAGTCACGTACTCGCGGGTGGAACTGGACAATCTGGGTCGCGTGACCAAGAGCGAGCGGTACTACGATGCGGACGACGATGAGAGTTTTCCGACCGATGGCACGGTGGATAACGGCGATCGGTTGCTGGCCCGCGGCGAAAGTCTCTACGACGAGCTGGGACGCGTCTACGAGAGCAAGACGTATGCGGTGGATCCTGACGATGGCACGGTCGGCAGTGCGCTGGTAGGCGACACTTGGTATGACGCGATTGGCAGAACCATCAAGCAGCAAGGGGGCGGCTCGGATGTGTTCAGCAAAATGGTCTACGATGGGTTGGGCCGCGTCACGAAGCAGTACGTCGGCTATGACACGGACGAGACAGCTTACGGCGATGCGGATGATGTGACGGGTGATACGATTGTCGAGCAATCCGAGCCCGGCTACGACGCGCAGCGGCAGAGTGATCCAGACGAGCCAATATGCCCGCAAGCACACGGCCGGCGGCACGGGTGAGCTGACAACGTCGACGGCCCGCGTGACCTACACCGCCAGTTGGTATGACGATGCCAACCGCCAGAGTGCATCGGCCAACTACGGGACCAACGGCGGCAGTGCCTTCTCGCGGCCCTCCACGGCTCCGGCCAGCAGCGACACGGTGCTGGTCACGTCGACCGAGTACAACACGGCCGGCCAGGCCTACCAGACGACCGATCCGGCCGGGAAAGTGAGCCACAGTGAGTTCGATGATGCGGGCCGCGTGGTCAAACAAATCGATAACTACACCGACGGCAATCCGGCCACGGGCGGCAGTGATGAAGACGTGACCGTGGAGATGGCCTACAACTCCGATGGCAAGCTGACCACACTGACGGCCAAGAACCCGACGACCGGCGATCAGGTCACGACGCTACGTCTACGGCACGCGACGTGGGCGGCATCACGCCGGAGATCTACCGCAATGATGTCCTGCGGGCCGAGATCTACCCGGACAGTGACGATACCACGTCACTTGGTAATGGAGCCGATAGTACTTACGATCGCCTGGAGTACACCTACGACATCCAGGGAAGTCGACTGGAGCGGAAGGATCAAAACGGCACGATCCATACCTATGAGCTGGATAAGGCGGGGCGCGTGACCCACGACCGCGTGACCACGCTTGGCCGCCGGTGTGGATGGCACGGTGCGCCGCGTGAGCACGACCTATGACCTGCGCGGCCTGCGAGAGAAAGTGACCAGTTACGACAACGCCACGGTGGGCAGCGGCACGGTGGTCAACGAAGTGGTCGTTCGAATACAACGACCTGGGCCAACCGATCAAGGAATATCAGGAGCACGAAGGGGCCAAGGACGCCAGTACGCTCGTACGTGCAGTACAACTATGACACCACGGCGTCGAGTGGCATATATACCAAGGGGCTGCGGCCCACGTCGGTGCGTTATCCCAACTCACGGCTGGTGCACCTGACCTACGGCAGCAGCGGTAGCACGGCGGATGCCCTGAATCGGGTCGACGCGATCAAGGACGACAGCGGTGGCTCTCCGGGCACGATCGTTCGCGCAGTACACGTACCTGGGCGGCGGAAGAATCGTGGTGGAAGACTATCCGGCGCCGGACGTGAAGCTGAACTACGATAGCGGCACGGCCGGTGAGTATGCGGGGCTGGATCGCTTCGGCCGCGTGGTCGATCAACTGTGGTATGACTATGGAGCCAGCGCGGATCGCGACCGTTTCACCTACAGTTATGATCGGGCGTCCAATCGACTCTACCGTGAGAATACGGTGGCCAGTGGCCAGGACGAGTATTACACCTACGATGACGTGAATCGTCTGGGCACGTTTGATCGCGGTGACCTCAACGTGGGCAAGGATGCGATCAGCGGTACACCAGCGAAAGAAGAGGATTGGGGCCTGGACATGACGGGCAACTGGAGCGATTTTTTGCAGAAAACTTCCGGTTCCACCGATCTGGATCAAGACCGCACGCACAATGCGGTCAATGAGATCACCGGCCATCAGCGAGAGCGTGGGCACGGCCTGGGTCGATCCGGTGCAGGACCAGGCGGGCAACATGACGACGCTGCCCAAGCCGTCGAGTCCGGCCACGGGTCTGACCTGCAAATGGGACGCCTGGAACCATCTGGTGGAAGTGAAACAAGGCGCCACGGTCGTGGGCCGCTATGAATATGACGGCCTGGCCCGGCGGGTGAAAAAACACCTCGATTCGCAGAGTCCGGCCAGTCCCAACGGGATCGATGCGTACATACACTATTTCTATAATGGGGCCTGGCAGGTGCTGGAAACGCGGCGCAGCACGAGCGAGAACACGGGGCCCGAGTCGTTGCAGCCGCAGTATCAATACATCTGGTCGCAGCGCTACATCGACGCGCTCGTGCTGCGGGACAAGAATACGGACAGCGATGGTCTCTGTGATGACGGCCGGCATCTACTATCTGGACGATGCGAACTTCAACGTGACCACGCTGGTGAATACCGGCGGCGACGCGGTTGAGCGGTACGTCTATACTCCGTACGGGGTACTCACGATCTACGATGCCACCTGGTCGAATATTCGTAGTGCCTCCAGCTACGATGTTGAGTATACTTACACAGGTAGGCGGTTGGACGGCGAGACGGGATTGTACTACTACCGGCACCGCATTTATCACGCAGCAGCTGGGGAGGTTCTGTAGTAGGGATCCGATTGGTGCGGAAGGCAGTCTCCATTCGTACGTCGAGAATCAGCCCACGTGCAGTGTGGATCCAGGGGGCCTAGCTTCACAGAGGCAAGGCCCTGCCGCAATCAAGGCCATATGGTTTGGCTATGTGCCTGGACCGTTGCCAACGGCAAATGACATGACGGTCACTGGCTTTGTGTTCACGTGGCGAGTGTACTTCAATGAAGCTGCAGCGGGGAAAACAACGTACCAAAGAGTCAGTACCAAGATCGAGGCCAAGGACGCCGGCGGTCGAACGTTGCATAGCCTTGACTCCGGAGTCATTGACCTACTGGCGACGGAACTTCCCGAAGGCGGCTATGGGTTTAGCGATACCCAGGACGCGACGGGCCTGCAGTCGGTCATTGATCAATGGGTTAACCAGGATCCCAGCGTGTGTAGTATAGAGTTTCGAAGAAGGGGGGATATGCGTGTCACAGACGGCAACACTATACAGATCGGCAAGTTCGATGGCAGTACAGAGTGGTATAACAAGGCCATCCATGGTGAGGGCCAAGTACTGACTTGGTTCATCATCAACAGTACCATTAATGGCACGAATCAACTTTATGGTAATTACCGATTCGTCCGTGTCACAGGTAATCAGTACTATCGAATCGTCTGGCACGATGAGGTGTGGTCTGTAGTGACCGGCCGCAATCCGGCAAGATATAAGATAAAGGGAAAGCTGACGTGGGATCAGGGCAAGGGAGGAGCAGACGGTGTAGTCGGTATGCCGGTTTTCCCTGATAAGCCGGCAATTGAGGCTCGGTTGGGCTATGGCATCGATGTTGATTTCACAAGTCAGTGGTACCCCAGGTGAAGAGAATTCAACTGATCGTATTGCTTGCCGTCGCGATTCCGTTTCTCTGCGCGAATGCGGTCGGCGAGCGGGCGTGGCCCTTTTGGAGCAAGTATCCGCTTTATGTCCATGGCTGGCCGATGGCGCTATCTGGTGCGTGAGGATGGAACCAAGTTGTTTCAGAGGTTGGGCTTGGCGGTGCGAAACTATGGCCCGTCTCCGGCATCACGTTGGCCGTTGGATCACGCTGACGTGTTAGAATTCCGTATGCTGCGACTGGCTCTGAATCTCTTTATCGGTGCTGCGGGTTGGGTGGGGTGGCTCACGGCATGCGAGAATTGGTCCAGACAGAGATACGCCTTTTGCCTTCGACACGTTTTCGGAGCGTTTGTCGTGCTCGCCGTATTGATGGCAGGCCTGCGGACCGGTTGGACCGACTGGTGGGATTTGTTTGGCATCCCGTTGGTGCTCGGTATTCCGATTGGCGGCGGAGCGATGATTTTGGAACGGGTCAACTCTTGTCGACAACGACGGAGAAAGACTATTGCCTGTGAATCGGCCCAGCGACTTTCGCCGTGAACACTAATTGGACAGCGCCGCTTTGGCGTTCTGTTTCGTCGTAAATAGTTTACAGCAGCGGTCATCGGTTTTCATCATCGGGATCGGGTATACAGGATTTGATTCGATCCGGATCGATTCCTAATCGTGCCAACCGTGTGAGCCCGTATGGTCAAAATACTCAAACGGTCTTTTCGGACTACGAAACAGGAGCTATCGGCAACAGAAGGCGACGGAATTTGGATCGGCACGTAGCGATCAGGCACCCTGAATTCCGTGAAGATGCCCGTAAGTGACAAGAAAGGCGTGGCCGGCACGCACCCTGATCGTGCATCATTAAGTAAGAGCAACGAAGTCACGCTCACGCTGCGTCACGGTAGTAGTAATGAAGTAGGCCACCCAGACGCTCTCGGCAATTGACCGCGCCTTCGACACGGCCCACTTCGCCAGTTGGCTCGATGATCTTGTTGTCGAGTCCGCTGTGATTTCGCTCGGTGTGATAGTGCCGCAGGAATTGGTGGACAGCGTGCTCCAGACTGCCCTCTCCGAAGAAGATCATCCTGTGCAGGGCTTCGTCTTTGAGACTTCTGAAAAATCTTTCAAGATGGGAGTTCAAATTCGGGCTGCGTGGCGGCAGTCGCACGGCTTTGACACCCTCGCGATCGAGGATCCCGCGGAAGCCCGCGCAGAACTTGGCGTCGCGGTCCATCAGCAGGTAGCGTTTCCCGTTGAGGAAGCCGTCGATACAGTCAGTCAGATTCCTGGCCATCTGCTTCATCCATGATTCATGGGGACTGGGCGTGCAGCCGGCGAAGTGCACGCGGCGGGTAGCCACTTCCATGACGAACAGCAAGTAATAGGTGACCAGGCCCCCCTTGGTCCAGACCTCGACGGTCGTGAAGTCGACGCTGGCCAACACGTCCCAGTGGGACTTGATGAACGTCTTCCAGGTCGTGTGCCGACGACGATCCGGCGCCGGCTCAATACCGTGGCGACGGAGAATATTGCCCACTGTCTGATCGGAGATATCATGTCCCAGGTTGGCCAGCGCCTTGCAGACGATCGTAGCCCCAGGTCGGATTCTCGCGGGCCATGCGTAATACTAATTCTTCGACTTCGCCGCTCACCGGCGGCCGCCCCACTGTAGCGTGTCGTTTGTGGGCATAGTCCCATTTCCTGGCCACCAGCAGTCGATGCCGGCGCAGGATCGTGTCGGGCGAAAACAGGGTCCCGATCTCAGCGAGGCGTTTTCGACCCAGGACCTTCCCTTTGACTGCCAGGCGTCGGCGCTGATCGTCGTTCAAGAGAATCCGCTGTTTGCCCAGTTTCTCTTTCAAGACTTGATTTTCGCAGCGCAGGTATTCGATCAACTCTTGCTGCTCTCGATGGACCCAGGCCGCCAAGATCATGCACAGAAATTGCCACGGCTGCAGGATGAAGTTCATGGCGGGCCCCCTGGTGACGTGAAAAGCGTGCACCATGTTGTTCGTGGCGAAGTGCGTCAAGTACTGCGTTGACCGTTTTGCCGTTTTGTGGCCATGCCGGACAGGCCAATGGAGCGCGTCTCGCTACTGGAAGACGAAACTAATATGGCGAGCTAAGCGGCAGGGAGTTCCGAAGTGCACTACCCGAACTCAGGTGTAGTGAGTGCTGCGCTTACTGTGGGCAGTGAGAATATAGCCGATTGTCTGTTTTTGTCACGCAGCACGGTGACCGTGGACTGTGCGATGAGTCGTGTGCTCACGGCGTCCGCGCGTCACGAGATCTGTCAGACAAAAATACTCTTGATGAAAAGCTTGACAAACTAGAAACGCGCGCGAGGATAAACGCCCAGTGAGATTTACTAGTTCTTGCTCGCGGGCAGCGGAGCCAATCGCTGCGCGCCGGCCGCGCTATCTCGCGCGCAAGGGGCGGAAGTCGCGCGATCGTTCTAAGAGACATCGCCGAGGGTGTGTGCGCTGGCTCCACAGCGTCGCCAGCAACGATTGTCCACGATCTTCACGGCGAAGCTCCCTCTGATGTCAATTAACACGGGCCTACCGGTCGAACCAGTGACGTGCTTGCGAAAGGGTCAAGGCCATGAAACGTTTCCTTTGGGTTGTTCTCGGCGCGATGGTGATGTGTTCGCTGGTGGGGAGTAGTGCGCGGCAGGCGGCGGGCCAGACGCCCGACGCCTGGCGACAGTTGTCGCTGCCGGATTTTGTGCGGGAAATCGAGCAGCTCACGTCGGCAGCCGAGCCGGTCTCCGATGCGCTGTGGACGGAGATTCGCAGCCAGTCGGCCGAGCGGTTACTGCAGGCCGTGCAGGGCGGCGGGCAGGCCGACTATGGCGACCTGGTGAATTTGTATTTATGGGCTCGCCCCAACCTCACGCCGGAGCAAGCCACTACGGTGCTCGCCGGCCTGAGTCCCCAAACCAATCAAGCGAGCGGTTGGACTTTTGAGAAAATGCGCGGCGTACACGCCAAAATGAACCAGGCGCTGCTGCCCAAAGACACGATTCACGCACTCTCCTTGGCTTGGCTGGAGAATCGTGATGTGCAAACCCTGGTGAACGTTGACAATCTGAACTGGTTGTTTCAGCAGATCCAGATCATCGACCGGGAAGAAACGGCAGCACGCGAGTTCACGGTACGGTGGACCGGGTCGGTCCAAGCACCGGCCAGCGGCCAGTACACATTCTCCATCTGTCCGTTTGATCTGAACTTCAAACATGTCAGCATGTTTCGCACTCAGAAGATGTCGCTCTGGATCGCGGATAATCAGATTCTCGACTCCAGCCAAAATGGCTGGACGTACAAGGCGACTCCCGTGACGCTCGCTGCCGACCAGCCGACCCCGATCCGCATCGAGTTCTCCTACGCGTGTTCCAGCCGAGCCGTGTTTGAAGACCGCCCGGCCGTGGCTATGTTGCTCTGGGAACGGCCAGGGATGACCAAGCGGTCCGTGCCCACCACCGCGCTTTCCACTCCCGACGGCAGTGAAAACGGTCTGCTAGGGGAGTACGTGCTCACAGCTGCCGGCGGCGAAGCAAACGTCAGCCGCGTGGACTCGGATATCAACTTCATCTGGTACCACGGGTGCTTGGTAATGCCAGGTCACGCCGACCTTCGATCGCGCTTGGCCGCGCAGCTCTACGCGGTGGCCTCGGCCCCGGGCACTTTGGCGACCTGGGAAAGCGAGGGCCAGGCGGAGCGGGAAGAGTGGATCGGAGCGCAATGGGCGTTTTTGGAATCGCTCGACGCATCGCGCCAAGAGGGTTGGGCCGGGCAGCTGCTGGCCCACCCCGTGCTGCTCAAGGACTGTACGAGGCGGGCTGCCACAGACCTCTATCGCCGTTGCCGCGTGGCAGCGCCGGAGGCGGCCTTGCAGCTGGTGGGCCAGTGGGCGCAGCGCATGGGGATGAGCAACCGGCGCTGGCCACGGACTATTACCAGGCCAATCGCGAAGCCTATCGAGACCTGGCCCGCAAGATGGTGTGGCAGTACCGGCCACACTTCGATGCGCTTGAGCAGGGGTATCTGGAACTGTCTGACGGTCGCTGCTCTCTGCCGGTGGCCTACACGCTCTCGTACGGTCACTGGGTCGAAGGACGCATCGCCGAGTGGATCGACAAACTCGAGGCCCGCCTGGCCGACGAGCAGCTGAGTGGCGACCGGCGGGTGAATTGGCTCATCGCCCGCGCCCAGGCCGAAGAAATCCGCCGCAGTCCGCCGGATCGCAACGCGCAGACGCTGGATCGATTCTTGGCAGGCCGCGGCTGGCTGGAGGAGGCCTCGCTGGTGGCTCAGAGTGAACCGGTGCGGCTGCGTGCTTTTCAGGAACTGGCGGCGCGGTTGGCCGGCGACGAGCAGCTTGCCGCGGCGGGCCAGATCCTCGATCAGGCGGGGCAGCGCTGCACGAGCGCCGAGTCGGTGGCGACCCTGAGTCAGTGGCGGAGCGAGCTGGAGACCTTAAGTACGGCGTTTCAAGCACGCCACGACCAACAGGAAGCACGAGCCCGGCAGGCATACGTAGAGCGGCTCAAAGCCCGCCACGGGCAGGCGGTCGACAGCGGGGATGAGGCCGCCGCCTCGCGCTACGAACAGTTGCTGAGCAAGGCTGGCGCAGCAATCGAGTAACAGGACGGGCAAACCCACGATCACACGGCACATTACTTTCATCGAAAACACCTTTCCTCAAGACGAGGTGCACCATGACTCTGAAGGCCAGTGGGAGCAAGACGGGAAGTTGCGGGAAGCGCGGCCGCAAGATTTTCTCCAGGCGTGTCGCTGTTTCGCTACTGGCCAGTGGTCTGCTGCTGGCGATCGCGGCGGTCGCTTGGGCCACCAGCTACCCGCCGCCTAGCCCGCCGAGCCAGCAGCCGCCATTGGTTCCGCCGTACACCACACCGCCGCCGGTAACGACCCCGCCTTGGACACCGAGTCCGGGTCCAACTCCACCGCCGTGGAATGCCCCCTCACCGCCAGGCGTTCCCCCCGCGTTCCCCCCGGAAAAGTCCAGACGTGCGCCGTCACTTCCGGCCGGCGCCACCCGGCCGAGAAAAACCTCCGCCCCCATCTACCTGCAGCAGGGGGCGGTCGTGGAGCAGACGGTAGACTTGGTCCTGCCGGGACCCGTGCAGGACTTCTTGGTCACGCGTTCGTATGACAGCCGGGTGAGCGGTTCGGTGGCGCTGGGTGGCAAGTGGGTGGGCAATTTCGCCGATGACCGCTTGGTGCAGTCAGGTGCCTATAATGTGGCCTTGATTGTCAATGCCACTTCCCAACGTCTCTTCTCCTTCGTCCCGTACCCCACCCCCAGCTACACCAGCCCGGCCGACAGTACGCTCTCGCTGCAGCGTGATAGTACCAACTCGCAGTTCATCTTGACCGATTGGGTCAACGGCGAAGTGAAGCTTTTTCACGATTTCACGCGCAACATCCCGGCCGACTCAAAGAGACCACCACCCTCGCCTGGCGGGCAGCCACCAAGGAAGGGATACGCTACACCACCTACGATGGATCCCACCAGGTGACGCAGATCACCACCGCCGACGGTCAGGACTACCACATCGTCTTTGACTACACCGGCAACAAGCTCACCAAGATCGAAGCACGCACCGGCGCGGAGACCGCCACGCGGTTCCGCCAAGTGGAATACACCTACTTCGACTCGCAGACGCACTCGCCGGATGTCGGCTCTGACGGCGACTTGGTGCAGGTGACGCTCAGCGCATTGAAGACGGTGGCGATCCGGATACGGCAGCGACTGGATCGTCCGCTACGACCAGTACCGCTACGATAGCAATGGGCTGCTCAAAAGTGTGTTTGAGCCTGATGCAATCGAGCGGCTGGTCGCCGATCGCGCGGATATCAGCGACGGCGGACGACATTCTGACCAAGGGCGATGATGACGACAACAGTGGCGCGGCCGACTACCAGATCAAGGACTACGCCAGTCAGCAGTTCACGTATTACACGTGGATCTGAAGACCGACAACTCGGCGCCGGAACGGAGCAGGACCCCAAGTGCGTGACCGTCTGGGCCCCCACGGGCGAGAATCTGCAGAGCAAATACGGCGGCACGGATGTCGATGAAGTGGATAGCGGCACGGGAAATACCTGGTCAAGAGCGAGACCATTGGCGGCTGCTCGAGCTGCGGTGGATCGGGCAGCGTCACGCACGAATACTTCTACATGCAGTTGGACCACGGCACGCCGGACCCCAATGAAGTGGTGTTGGCTCGTGGTGGAGGATATTAGCGATACAGACGGTAACGGCATGCGCCGCAACGTGTACGGCCTGAATGATTCGGGACAAGCCTGCGGGAAGTGACGATCACCGACCCCAACGGCTCGCCGGCCTTCTGGTGCGAGTCCTGGAAACTGGAATCGTCTGGCGAGAAACTGAACTGTCTGGCCGAGTACCGCACGCCCGCAGCCCACAACGTGCAGTTCGTCCACCGTGGATGAGTTCCTCAACCCGTCGCACAACGGCGACTACACCAACGACACCACCACCTTGCAGGCCAGTACCGGTCTGATTCACGTGTACCAGTACAACACGGCGGGCGATCAGACCGATGAGCTGATCAAACAAGGCCGCACCGGCACGGCCTACTACGTGGCGGCCACGGATTATTACGGGGGCACGAACGAGAATCAAAAACATCTGGTCACGTGCCGCTACATCGTATCCCCAGGCCGAAACCAGTCGCACGGCCGCCTCGCGGATCGCCACCCAGTACAGCTACACGTTCTGGACGGGCACCGACACCGTCAAGACCCGCACCACCACCCTGCCCACGGTCTCCAGCGGCGAGAACGGCTCGGGGTCCGCGACCACCACGGTCGAGTACTATGACAGCCTGGGCCGCCTGCGCTGGCAGCAAGATGCGGCGGGCTACGTGACCTATTACTCCTATCACCCGGAAAATGGCCAGCTGGCTTACACGGTGCAGGACGCCGACCCAACGGCGCTTGCCCACGTTCGGCCGACAGCAATTCCACGAAGTGGGTCACCTCGTCCGACGGCTCCGCCTCGAGCAACAAGCCCACCCGCGGCGGCGGACTGCCCACGGCCGTCGAGCAGGTGACGCACCAGGAGTACGACGATCAAGGCCGCGTCGATGCTCAGGAGCGACGGAAGACGGCACCGACGGCACGATTCTCGCGCGACACTACACGGTCTATGAAACCAATCGCCATCTGCAGTTCCCCTACTGGGACACGATCGACCAACAAGCCGCTCTGCTGCCGATTGAGGTGACGGCGTTTGACGATGGCGGCGCGTGACCGATCAGTACGCGGTGGATCCCGGCTCGCACGGCGCAGACCAGTGGCGTGCCCACGGGACTGTCCGCCGGCACCGATCAGAGCCATTACCTCCGCTGGACACGCAGGAGTACGACGAGCGTCTCGGGCGAGCTAGTCAAGACGCACACCTATCACGACATTCCATCCAGCGGCTACGGCAGCAAGGACACGAACTACGCCGAAACGCTCTTGGGCTACGACGCCCAAGGTCGCCGCGACCGGGTGGTGGCCCCCGGCGGCACGATCACGCGGAGCGTGTTTGATGACGTGGGACGGCTCGCGAGCCAGTGGGTGGGCACCGACGACATGCCGTCGAGCGGCAGTTGGTCGCCCACCAATAACTCGGGCGCGAACATGACCAAAGTCGCCGAAGTCGAATACGACGGCGGCGCCAGTGGCGGCAACGGCAACCGGACCAAGGAGATCCGTTACCTGACCGATGACGTGGAAGCCAATGCGCGGGTCACGAAGTTCAAGTACGATTGGCGCGATCGGCAGGTGTTTGTGGTCGATGCCGAAGAGTACGCCAGCAAAGTGCACTTACTCGCGCGTGGAACTGGACAACCTGGGCCGCGCGACCAAGAGCGAACGGTACTATGATGCGGACGATGATGAGAGTTTTCCGACCGACGGCACGGTGGATGCTGGCGATCGGTTGCTCGCGCCGCAGCGAAAACCTCTATGACAAGCTGGGGCGCGTCTATCGCACCAAGACCTATGCCGTGGATCCCGACGACGGCACGGTCGGTAGTGCGCTGGTGAGCGACACCTGGCTCGATGCGGCCGGCAGAACCATCAAGCAGCAGTCAGGCGGCTCGGATGCGTTTAGCAAAATGGTCTATGATGGCCTGGGCCGCGTGACCAAGCAGTACGTCGGCCTACGACACGGACGAAACGGCCTACGCCGATGCGGATGATGTGACGGGCGACACGGTCCTCGAGCAGACCGAGCTCGACTTACGATGCGCAGCGGCAACGTGATCCAGACCACCAGCTATGCCCGCAAACACACGGCCGGCGGCACCGGCGAACTCACCACCTCCACGGCCCGCGTCACGTACACGGCCAGTTGGTTTGACGATGCCAATCGCCAGACGGCATCGGCCAACTACGGCACCAACGGCGGCAGTGCCTTCTCGCGGCCCTCCACCGCGCCGGCCAGCAGCGACACGGTGCTGGTCACGTCCACCGAGTACAACACGGCCGGCCAGGCCTACAAGACGACCGATCCGGCCGGGCAAAGAGAGCCAAAGCGAGTTCGATGATGCGGGCCGCGTGACCAAGACAGATCGACAACTACACGGACGGCAATCCGGCCACCGGCAGCAGTGACGAGGATGTGACCGTGGAGATGGCCTACAACTCCGACGGCAAGCTCACCACGCTCACCGCCAAGAACCCGACCACGGGCGATCAGGTCACGAGGTACGTCTATGGCACCGACGTCGGCGGCATCACGCCCGAGATCTATCGCAACGATCTGCTGCGGGCCGAGATCTATCCGGACAGTGACGATACCACGTCACTGGGCAATGGAGCCGATGGCACCTACGATCGGATCGAATACACCTACAACATCCAGGGAAGTCGACTGGAGCGCAAGGATCAGAACGGCACGATCCATACGTACGAGATGGATAAGGCGGGTCGCGTGACGCACGACCGGGTGACCACGCTCGGCCGCGGGTGTGGACGGCACGGTGCGCCGCGTGAGCACGACCTACGACATTCGGGGCCTGCGGGAAAAGATCACCAGTTACGACAACGCCACGGTGGGCAGCGGCACCGTGGTGAACGAAGTGGTCTACGAATACAACGATCTGGGCCAACCGATCAAAGAATACCAGGAACATGAAGGGGCCAAGGACGCCAGTACCCTGTACGTGGGGTACAACTACGACACCACGGCGTCGAGTGGCGAGTACACGAAGGGGCTGCGGCCCACGTCGGTTCGTTATCCGAATGCACGGCTGGTGCACCTGACCTACGGCAGCAGCGGCAGCACGGCCGATGCCATGAATCGCGTCGATGCGATCAACGACGACAGCGGCGGTTCGCCCGGCACGTCGTTCTCGGAGTACACCTATCTGGGCGGCGGCACGAATCGTGGTGGAAGACTATGTGCAGCCGGATGTGAAGCTGAACTACGATAGCGGCACGGCCGGCGAGTATGCGGGCCTCGATCGCTTCGGCCGCGTGGTCGATCAGCTCTGGTACGACTATGGAGCCAGTGCCAATCGCGATCGGTTCACCTACGGTTATGATCGGGCCTCGAATCGGCTCTATCGCGAAAACACGGTGGTCAGCGGCCAAGGACGAATACTACACGCTACGATGACGTGAATCGTCTGGCCACGTTCGATCGCGGCGACCTGAACGCGGACAAGGATGCGATCAGCGGCACGCCGGTCAAGGAAGAGGACTGGGGCCTGGACATGACGGGCAACTGGAGCGACTTTCTGCAGAAGACCTCCGGTTCGACGGACTTGAATCAGGACCGCACGCACAACGACGGTGAACGAGATCACGGCCATCACCGAGACGGTGGGCACCGCCTGGGTCGATCCGGTGCATGACCAGGCGGGCAACATGACCACGATGCCCAAGCCGTCGAGTCCGGCCACGGGACTGACCTGCAAGTGGGACGCCTGGAATCATCTGGTGGAAGTGAAACAAGGTGCCACGGTCGTGGGCCGCTATGAATATGACGGCCTGGCCCGGCGGGTGAAAAAACACGTCGATTCGCAGAGTCCAGCCAGTCCCAACGGGATCGATGCGTACGTGCACTACTTCTACAACGGGGCCTGGCAGGTGCTGGAAACGCGGCGCAGCACGAGCGAGAACACGGGGCCCGAGTCGCTGCAGCCGCAGTATCAATACGTCTGGTCGCAGCGGTACATCGACGCCCCCGTGCTGCGGGACGAGAACACGGACGCCGACGGCCTCTGTGATGACGACCGGGTCTACTATCTGGGCGATGCGAACTTCAACGTCACCACGCTTGGTCGACACCGGCGGCGACGCCATCGAGCGGTACGTCTACACCCCGTACGGGGTACTCACGATCTATGATGCCACCTGGTCGAATATTCGCAGTGCCTCCAGCTACGCCATTGAGTATACTTACACGGGTAGGCGGTTGGACGGCGAGACGGGATTGTACTATTACCGGCACCGCGTCTATCACGCCCAGCTGGGGAGGTTCTGCAGTAGGGATCCGATCGGGTATGGAGGGAGTAAACGAAACCTATACCAATACGTAATGAGTGCTCCGGTCAATCGCCGTGATCCAAAGGGATTGTTCCCAAGCGATGACTATTGGAGCCCGTGCGCGAACTGCTTCGTGCCAAAACCGTCTCCTCCCAGTTCGAAAGAATGGTTGTTCAAGTGCTGTCAAAATGAAAAGATACAACTATTCAACGATATCCGAAGTGAAGCGTGCGATTGCATTGCCAAAGCGACTCGACTCCTGAATAGCCATAGGGACGCAGTAATTGGCTATTACACTGACAACCCGACCGTCAATGCAGACTTCATTCTGGATAATCTAGATACGCTTGCAGGCTACGCATCAAGAGCATTTGATTCATGCATGGGGTCAGGGTGCACAATAATGATATACTGCTGCAGCTCTTCTTTAGATTGCGGTGGCTGCGTCGCCGAGGTAGATGCTTACGTGAATTTTGTGCCTTTCACGAATTGGAGGATTGGTGCATACATACATCTCTGCCCCGGGTTCTGGGACGGACCGGATGAGAGAAAGAGAAATCGTCTGATCCACGAACTCGGTCGGATGTGCAATTCGCTTGGGGAGAGCGGTACAGGTACGACAAGAGATGTATATATGTGGGATCGTGTAATCCAGGCTCTTTGCGACAACTATGAGAGAATCCTCACATACAATTAATCACCTTTTCGCCATTAAAACACTGGCCTGGAATTCCTTGCTTTCGGTGATGGTAAGCGTATGTGGGTGCGATGCAGCTTACGTTGGTGAAGCCTCTGTATTGGTTGTATTTCCAGGCGAATTAGTTCGGGGCCAATCCTGGCAAATCGAGGTATGGGATTGGAATGAGAGCGATCTCGTCTGCAAGCTGAGCGGTAGCGCCGGCACGCGTCCCGCCATACTCCTTGATCGAACGATCATGGGGCGACGAACTACAGATAGGCGCGGGAAGAGGGCCGCTTGCTTGTTTTGATGACGTTTCAATAAGACTCAAGGTAAGTCGACGTTGCTACCGTTTCAGATGGCAAACGCGCCGGTGCGAGAAGGACGCGACCAGCGAATCTGTCTACGCGTGCCTCCTTGAACTCCGGGAAATCTCGGAGATTGCTTGGGGTTCGGACTAGCGGAGTAACCGCGTATGGTCAAAATACTCAAACGGTCTTTTCGGACTAGGAAACAGGAGCTATCGGCAACAGATGGCGACGGGATTTGGGTCGGCACGCAGCGATTGGGCACCCTGAATTCCGTGAAGATACCCGTGAGTGATAAGAAATGCGTGGGCGGCGCACACCCTGACCGTGGGTCATTGAGTAAGAGCGACGAAGTCACGCTCACGCAGCGTCACGGTAGTAGTAATGAAGTAGGCCACCCAGACGCTCTCGGCAATTGACCGCGCCTTCGACACGGCCCACTTCGCCCGTTGGCTCGATGATCTTGTTGTCGAGCCCGCTATGATTTCGCTCGGTGTGATAGTGCCGCAAGAATTGGTGGACCGCGTGCTCCAGACTGCCCTCTCCGAAGAAGATCATCCTGTGCAGGGCTTCGTCTTTGAGACTTCTGAAAAATCTTTCAAGATGGGAGTTCAAATTCGGGCTGCGTGGCGGCAGTCGCACGGCTTTGACACCCTCGTTATCGAGGATCCCGCGAAAGCTTGCGCAGAACTTGGCGTCGCGGTCCATCAGCAGGTAGCGTTTCCCGTTGAGGAAGCCGTCGATACAGTCAGTCAGATTCCTGGCCATCTGCTTCATCCATGATTCATGGGGACTGGGCGTGCAGCCGGCGAAGTGCACGCGCCGGGTAGCCACTTCCATGACAAATAGCAAGTAATAGGTGACCAGGCCTCCCTTGGTCCAGACCTCGACGGTCGTGAAGTCGACGCTGGCCAACACGTCCCAGTGGGACTTGATGAACGTCTTCCAGGTCGTGTGCCGACGACGATCCGGCGCCGGCTCAATACCGTGGCGACGGAGAATATTGCCCACTGTCTGATCGGAGATATCATGTCCCAGGTTGGCCAGCGCCCTTGCAGACGATCGTAGCCCCAGGTCGGATTCTCGCGGGCCATACGCAGCACCAGCTCTTCCACTTCCCTGCTCACCGGCGGCCGCCCCACTGTAGCGTGTCGTTTGTGGGCATAGTCCCACTTCCTGGCCACCAGCAGTCGATGCCAGCGCAGGATCGTGTCGGGCGAAAACAGGGTACCGATCTCGGCGAGGCGTTTTCGACCCAGGACCTTCCCTTTGACTGCCAGGCGCGTGCGCTGATCGTCGTTCAAGAGAATCCGCTGTTTGCCCAGTTTCTCTTTCAAGACTTGATTTTCGCAGCGCAGGTATTCGATCAACTCTTGCTGCTCTCGATGGACCCAGGCCGCCAAGATCATGCACAGAAATTGCCACGGCTGCAGGATGAAGTTCATGGACAGGCTGCTACGTAGAAGTGATGGCGAAAATACTCACGATCGCGATGTCTCGGCTCCCCGTGACCATGGCGATGAATCACAATTCACTCGCCTCGGGCTCAGTATCTGCACCATACGAGAAGATGAGCGGGACGCCCGGACAGGTGATGAAGGAGAGAGAAGGGACCGCTGCGAGGCGGACGGTGATCATCCTTGTCGAGGACCCGATGGAAGACAAGGTTATTTCGTGGATGCCGACACGAGGCACAATCGATGGCACTCAGTGGAAAGGCCGGTGGTTACTCTACCAGCGTGGTTATCCGAAGTCAAAAGACTCCACGAAGCGGTCAACGGCCAGGCGAGACACACCGCGCGTAGGCGGTGAGTGGAGCCAAACTAATCATACAGCCCTTCCATGGCGTCGTCGAATTCACTGGCCGATGGTTCCCCAGAGAAGAAAGGTGACTAACCGAGCAAGGTAGCCGACAAAGGTGCAGGTGGAACGGGGGGCGGGAGCCGAGAATGGAGCGGCGAGACAATATACTGTGAATTAATAGCGACCGGGCTGCGAGTGCCCTGGAAGTGTCAGTTGGGTGGCGTTGCGTGGGTGTGGTCGCGAAGCGTGACGATGTTGGTCGCGTCGGTGGCAAGACGGGAAAGACGTGGCAGCTGCGGTGACATGTGGCTGTCATACGGTGGTAAACAGCGTGAGGTGAAGGCACGCAACGATCTCCGCGGCTGCGAGGCCGCGTGAAAAAACAACGAATTCTTCTTCGTGTGGTGCACTGGCGGCCTGCCTCACGTCACAAGTAGCTGGAGTTCATCAAGGCGCTGAGTTGTTTCCGGATCTGTTGGGCCCTCTCTCCCATAACAGGAGCCGACTCGTCGCCACAGCGCTCCGCCTCGATCTGCGGCAGTCGGTCGCCGAGCGTCACGGTGAATCCGGCTTGAGCCTGGCGGAAGCGGGAGAGCGGCATCGCCAGGAGTTCACTTACGCGTGGCCGAACCGTGCGGCCGGTCAAGTGCATGTCGCCGCTGCAGAAGCGGCAGGTTTGCGTGCATACTTCTTCTTCGCGTGCTGCTTCACCATCCGTTTCGTCTTGCGACTCAGAGGCTTGCACGTCATCCAGGCCGTGGTAGCTCCGGATGAAGTCACGCTTTTCCGGCTTCACGCGAGGGCCCATCCAACCGTAGCGGCGAATGTGTCGAAATCCTGGCGGGAGAAGATGCTGCAGAAATCGGTGGATCAACTCCACGCCTTCGATCCACTCGGTCTTCTGCTGGTTGTTGTCGCGGTAGTCCTTGTACTTGAAGAGCACGTGGTCACCCTGGATGTCCAGGATCCGACTGTCACTCAGTGCGATGCGCCCCACGTAGTTGGCCAGGTACTGAACGACCTTTTCCGTGGCGTCTGGGCCGAAGTCTGCCTTGCGGCGATCCCAACTGTCTCCGCAGCGCACGATCCAGGACATATTTTCCAACGGCTTGAGCCACTTCTCGAACTGGGCGGATGACTGAAGATGCGCGAGCTCCGTGTCGGCATCGAACTGCAACTCGCCTTGGTAGTAGGCCTTGCGCAGCGCTTGGCAGAACCGCTGGGGAAACTCACGCCGCACATACGCGAGCAATTGCTTCAATTGGGCTTCTGAAAGATCGACCCACTCCAGCGTGTTCCGACGCAAGCCACCCAGCGGCAACAGGCAGTGTGAGTGCACGTGAGTCAGCAAGAGCTGGCCCCAGGTGTGCAAGAGCGCGAGCAGTGCCAGCTCGACGCCGAACAACTTCCGGCCACCGCGGAGGACCGTATAGGCGCCTTCGCGCAGCACGATCGAGTACAACACTTTCTGGTTGATCATGGCCAGACGCGTGATGGGCGCGGGCAGGGTGAGGATCAGATGAGCGTACTCGATCGGCAGGATCTGCGAGCAGGTGTCCTCGGCCCAGCGTCTTCGCTTGGTACTGCCGCAGGTACAGCAGTGTCGATTGTTGCAGCCGTTAGGCAGCTCGACCACGGTGTCGCAATCACCACAGGTCCATTGATGCATGCCCAGCACTTTTGTGATAGCAGGCCAACATCTCGCGCAGCACCTTGTCCTGCTGCTCGCGTGAGCTCCGCTCCATAGCGCAGACGGTAGGGTCGGTCAACGTGCGCAGCACATCGGCAAACGTCGGCCCCGGCTTGCGCACCACCGGTGCCTCTCCGGCGATCACATTGGGGAAGACGAACTGGCGAGGTGAGTCGGTCGCTGCTGGTGGCTCTGGGACGGGGACCGGGACCGGGACACTCGACGCGCCCGACAACGCGTCCATCGCCTCGCGCTGGCGCTCTTCCACTCTTTTCCAGAACGCCTCTATCGTCTGCTGCTGTGCCGCGCTGCGCTGCCGCTCGGCACACCCAAGCGGTGGTCCCTCCGTTGGCAGACCGTCGCGCTGAGCCAACGCATCACGCAGCGCCGCGTTGGTCTGCTGCCGCGCCGCCCTGCGCCGCCGCTGTTGTGGCTGTCGTTGTTGTCGCCGCTGGCAGCCTCGGCAATCATCCGTGAAGCTCCGCTGTCAACCTTGATCGAGGAGCTCAGTCCTAAGTGAACCACTGCACGCGAACGAAGTGCATGCCCAGCGGCCCGGGATCGCTGAAGTCCTGTTCGGTCACGGGGATTCCACAGCGCTGAGCGGGTCCCAGGAACCGACCGTAGGCTTCTTCGTCGAAGCAATACGCTGCGCCAAAAAACTGCATGCACTGGCGGATGTGTTCAAACGTCGTGGCACTGGAATCGTGTATTGCGATGCACTTGGTCCGTGGATGCGACTGCCACGATGCTGCCGCATTTTGCTCCGGGGACCCGGCGACGATACAGGCATCACCGTCACAAATCATCGATCATGCCGCTGCCGGCCGACGTATCCGATGTGCCGATCCCGGAAGGCTGTCTCGCTGGCACGTGCCGTGGAGCCTGCCGTGCACGGATATGCGGATCGGCGTGGAGTTGTTCGGGGCGTTTGCCCGTCAGCTGGCGTGCTGTGCTCGTCGCGTCTGTCGGCGAGCCTCCCGCTGGGCACGCTTCTTGGCCTTCTTCGCTCGTTTGGAACCCATGTCCGCTTCGACTCCTGATGGATGGACTACCGTTGGCTGTGGCTCTCCGCGCTGCCTCCCACCTCTCCGTTACCGGCAAGGTTTACCAACTTGGCACGCCGCCGGCAACCGCAGTGCTGAATTCTGAACGATTTGCCCTTGACAGGAGTAGGCGATTGGCCGCTCTCTGAAGAGAGTTGCCAGGGGAGACCGTTTCCAGCACCAGAAAATGCACCAGCTCCCGGGCAGTCGGCAGCGGCATCTCGCACAGAGAACGCCAGACGCCGGACCAGTGCGGGAAGACGAGGTGAGGGGGCGCTCTCCGCACGAACGTGGCGCGGGGAAGAACCGCGCTGGCGGCGAAACGATGCGTCTGGCTTCCCCTAGTCCACGGCAGGCAGGAGTGCGGTAGTAGCCCCATCACCGGTGTGCGAGCGCCGGTCGGGCGACGGTGGCGGAAACGGTCTCTCCGGTGACTCCCTCGGCGACCAGGATCGCGAACAGAAAAAAATCCCTGGACGAAGTACGGCGCTCGCGGTGCGCGCCGACGTAGCGACAACACAAACCACTCACTCGATGGCCTCACGGGGCGAGGAGAATTCCCATGATCCAGCAGAACCCTGCCGAGCCACACCAGGGCACCGAGCCGGAGCAAATCACCTTCACCTTCGACGATCGCCAGTGGCGCATTCGCGGGCTGGAAAAACAGCTCAGCTGCGAGCGACTGCGGGTCAACCTGCTGGTGGCACGGCGCGAACTGGTGCACGTCGATACGTTGGATCTGTACGTGGCGCGGCAGCGGCACACGTTTCTCAAACAAGCAGCGGCTGAACTGTATGTGGAAGAAGCCACCATCAAGCGGGACCTGGGCCGCGTGCTGTTGCAGCTCGAAGCGCGGCAAGAGCAGCTGATTCGCGAACAGCTCGGTCCACGCACGGCCCAAGTGCCGGTCATGAGCCCGGCCGAGCGAAAAGACGCGTTGGAGTTGCTGCAAGATCCACAGCTGATCGAGCGAATCCTGGCCGACTACGATGCCTGCGGCCTGGTGGGCGAAGAAACCAACAAGCTGGTCTGCTACCTGGCCTGCACCAGCCGACTGCTGCCGCGGCCCCTCTCGGTGTTGGTGCAAAGCAGCAGTGCGGCCGGAAAGACCTCGTTGGTGGAAGCCACGCTGCAGTTGATGCCCGCCGAAGCGCAAGTCCGCTTGTCGGCGCTGACCAGTCAGTCGCTCTACTACATGGGCGCCGGGGAGCTGCAGCACAAGATCCTGGCCATCGCCGAAGAAGCCGGAGTGGCGGAAGCGAGTTATGCGTTAAAACTCCTGCAAAGCGAGGGAAAACTCTCCATCGCCTGCGCCGGAAAAGACAGCGACACGGGCCGCCAGCGGACCCAGCACTACGAAGTGGAAGGCCCGGTCGCCATGCTGTTGACCACCACGGCCGAAGAGCCGGATGAGGAACTGGCCAATCGGTGCATTACTCTCAGCGTCAATGAACAGCCCGCGCAAACCGCCGCCATCCACCAGCGGCAAAGGAATCGCTACACATCGACCGCTGTCGCTATGGATGGCCACACGGTAACCACTCGTCAGCAATGTGCCCAACGCTTGCTGGAAGCACGCAGCGTGATCCTTCCCTGGGCCGACCAACTCACGTTTCGCACCGATCAGACACGTTATCGCCGCGACCATGCCAAGTATCTCGCCTTAATCGCCTCGATCACGCTGCTGCATCAATACCAGCGCAAACAGTTCACACGTGCGGTCGCGGGCCACGAACAACAGTTCGTGGTGGCCACGTTGGACGATCTGCAGCTGGCCAATCGGTTGATGCGGGCGCTGCTGGACACCCGGCGGGAAGATCTGCTGCCGCAGGCCCGGCAGTTGCTCACCCAGCTCAAGGCCTATGTGAAGCAGCGTGCCCAAGAAACAGACGTGTTGCCCAACGCGGTGCGTTTCACGCAGCGGCAACTCCGCGAAACGCTGGGCTGGCAGGACCGCACCTTACGCCGCCATCTCTCTCGGTTGGTGGAGTTGGAATACGTGCTGGCCCTGCGCACCGGTCGCGGTAATCAACGGACCTATCAGCTGCTGGATGATTGCGTAGCGCCGGACAGCTCGCACCGACACTGCGGGCTGATCGACGCGCGGGACGTATGCGGCCAGGTCACCCGCTCAGCGAATACACACCTCCCCCAGTCGCGTGATTCGGCACTTCTGGAAGGTGAACCGGCACCGAACCGGCAGTGAATCGGCAGCGGAAACGGCGGGAATCGGCCAGCGGCCAAAAAGCGGTTAAGTCGTGTGCTGACCATCGCTTGCTGAGCAAACCGGCACCTGGGCGGAAAAACGCACAAGTGACGCTCCAAAAAAGCTGTCGCGCCAGGCCGTGTAACTGAAGCTGCCGTAGCGGAAGCCGCCAGGCTTCCGACCAGTGGAGCATCCATCGCCGCTGCGGCTGAGCCCTCGGCGGTCTCAGCTACGTAGGCGTAGCGGAAGCCGCCAGGCTTCCGACAAATGGAGCATCCATCCACGCTGCTCTGAGCCCTGGCGCTCCTCAGCTACGACTCGTCTCTCAATGCTCTCACACACACGTTCTGGCGTGCAGGCGTCTGCGCGCCTCTCTCACTTCCAGAGGCCCGTTGCTGGGCCTCGTGACCCCTGAAGGAGTCTTTCGCAATGCGTACGTATCCTTGTCTCCCGATCCCCGGCGATCCGCGTGATCCGCAGTCGCTCTGTCATCTGCTGCACCGCTATCTGCAGTGGTTGGAAACCCACAACTTCGCGGCCAACACGGTCAAAATCCGACGGCTGCAGCTCTCGCGGTTCATCCAGTGGTGTGACGACCGCAGCGTGACCCGCGCCGCGGAGGTCACCGCGGAGATGCTCGAGCGCTTTCAGCGGCATCTGTTCTATTACCGCCAGAAGAACGGCCAGCCGCTGAGCATCTCCAGTCAATCCCACTGGCTGACTTCCCTGCGCAGCTGGTTCACCTGGCTCAAGGACCAGCGCGTGCTCGAGCACAATCCGGCGTTGGAAATGCAGTTGCCCCGAGAAGAAAAACGTCTGCCGCGCCATGCGCTGAGCGAAAGCGAAGTGGAAGCCATCATGGCCCAGGCCGACATCAGCAAACCCAGTGGCCTGCGGACCCGCGCCGTGCTCGAACTGCTGTACTCCAGCGGTCTGCGCCGCCAGGAAGTGCTCTCGCTGCACCTGACCGACCTGGATCGTCAGCGCCGCGTGATCCTGGTCCGCCAGGGCAAGGGGAAGAAGGATCGGTACGTGCCCTTGGGCGAGAGGGCGCTGGCCTGGATCGACAAGTACCTGGCCGAGGCCCGACCGTTGCTGTTGGGCGCGGAAGAGACCGCTTCGCCGTTGTTATTCGTCACGCAGCGCGGCCACCAAGTGCACCCCAATCAGCTCTCCAGCCAGGTGCGGCAGTTCATGAACCAGGCGGGCATCACCAAGGTGGGCGCGTGCCATTTATTCAGACATACGGCCGCCACGGTCATGCTCGATCATGGCGCGGACATCCGTCATATTCAGGCGATCCTGGGTCATGAAAGCCTCTCGACTACGCAAATTTACACGCACGTGTCGATTGGCAAGTTGTGCGAAGTGCATGCCAAAACGCATCCGGGACGCTTGCTGCGCAGCTCTCCCCAGCGGCGTTCCTACGCCTGGCTCCACTGGCCGCTGCGGCAGCGGCTACGCCAGCTGGCCGAGCGTCTCCTTCGTTGGGTAAGGCGTCGCACCAGCCCCGCCACCGAAGCCTAGATCCTCTGCGTGCTTCATCTCCCGCCAATAAACCCCGCGCCGCCTGACAAATTCGGCTCAGGCGGCCGTCTTTCTCTTCACAAGCAGCCCACCGGGCGGGTACAATCACCCGTAGATCTTTGACATGATAACAGCTTCGCGCGCAGGCGCGCGAAAGAGATGAGAAGAGTCGAGTTGCCGGTGCCACGTGCAAAACCTGCGAGGAATCCAGGGCGCGAGCGATGCCGGTGACAAAGGTACGTCAGTTAGTAGCAATGGCACCGCGTTTATCACGCCCAGTTGGGACGGTTCGCTAGTAGGGATCCGGTCGGGTATGGAGGGAGTAAACGAAACCTATACCAATACGTAATGAGTGCTCCGGTCAATCGCCGTGATCCAAAGGGATTGTTCCCAAGCGATGACTATTGGAGCCCGTGCGCGAACTGCTTCGTGCCAAAACCGTCTCCTCCCAGTTCGAAAGAATGGTTGTTCAAGTGCTGTCAAAATGAAAAGATACAACTATTCAACGATATCCGAAGTGAAGCGTGCGATTGCATTGCCAAAGCGACTCGACTCCTGAATAGCCATAGGGACGCAGTAATTGGCTATTACACTGACAACCCGACCGTCAATGCAGACTTCATTCTGGATAATCTAGATACGCTTGCAGGCTACGCATCAAGAGCATTTGATTCATGCATGGGGTCAGGGTGCACAATAATGATATACTGCTGCAGCTCTTCTTTAGATTGCGGTGGCTGCGTCGCCGAGGTAGATGCTTACGTGAATTTTGTGCCTTTCACGAATTGGAGGATTGGTGCATACATACATCTCTGCCCCGGGTTCTGGGACGGACCGGATGAGAGAAAGAGAAATCGTCTGATCCACGAACTCGGTCGGATGTGCAATTCGCTTGGGGAGAGCGGTACAGGTACGACAAGAGATGTATATATGTGGGATCGTGTAATCCAGGCTCTTTGCGACAACTATGAGAGAATCCTCACATACAATTAATCACCTTTTCGCCATTAAAACACTGGCCTGGAATTCCTTGCTTTCGGTGATGGTAAGCGTATGTGGGTGCGATGCAGCTTACGTTGGTGAAGCCTCTGTATTGGTTGTATTTCCAGGCGAATTAGTTCGGGGCCAATCCTGGCAAATCGAGGTATGGGATTGGAATGAGAGCGATCTCGTCTGCAAGCTGAGCGGTAGCGCCGGCACGCGTCCCGCCATACTCCTTGATCGAACGATCATGGGGCGACGAACTACAGATAAGCGCGCGGGAAGAGGGCCGCTTGCTTGTTTTGATGACGTTTCAATAAGACTCAAGGTAAGTCGACGTTGCTACCGTTTCAGATGGCAAACGCGCCGGTGCGAGAAGGACGCGACCAGCGAATCTGTCTACGCGTGCCTCCTTGAACTCCGGGAAATCTCGGAGATTGCTTGGGGTTCGGACTAGCGGAGTAACCGCGTATGGTCAAAATACTCAAACGGTCTTTTCGGACTAGGAAACAGGAGCTATCGGCAACAGATGGCGACGGGATTTGGGTCGGCACGCAGCGATTGGGCGCCCTGAATTCCGTGAAGATACCCGTGAGTGATAAGAAATGCGTGGGCGGCGCGCACCCTGACCGTGGGTCATTGAGTAAGAGCGACGAAGTCACGCTCACGCAGCGTCACGGTAGTAGTAATGAAGTAGGCCACCCAGACGCTCTCGGCAATTGACCGCGCCTTCGACACGGCCCACTTCGCCCGTTGGCTCGATGATCTTGTTGTCGAGCCCGCTATGATTTCGCTCGGTGTGATAGTGCCGCAAGAATTGGTGGACCGCGTGCTCCAGACTGCCCTCTCCGAAGAAGATCATCCTGTGCAGGGCTTCGTCTTTGAGACTTCTGAAAAATCTTTCAAGATGGGAGTTCAAATTCGGGCTGCGTGGCGGCAGTCGCACGGCTTTGACACCCTCGTTATCGAGGATCCCGCGAAAGTCTGCGCAGAACTTGGCGTCGCGGTCCATCAGCAGGTAGCGTTTCCCGTTGAGGAAGCCGTCGATACAGTCAGTCAGATTCCTGGCCATCTGCTTCATCCATGATTCATGGGGACTGGGCGTGCAGCCGGCGAAGTGCACGCGCCGGGTAGCCACTTCCATGACAAATAGCAAGTAATAGGTGACCAGGCCTCCCTTGGTCCAGACCTCGACGGTCGTGAAGTCGACGCTGGCCAACACGTCCCAGTGGGACTTGATGAACGTCTTCCAGGTCGTGTGCCGACGACGATCCGTGCCGGCTCAATACCGTGGCGACGGAGAATATTGCCCACTGTCTGATCGGAGATATCATGTCCCAGGTTGGCCAGCGCGCCTTGCAGACGATCGTAGCCCCAGGTCGGATTCTCGCGGGCCATACGCAGCACCAGCTCTTCCACTTCCCTGCTCACCGGCGGCCGCCCCACTGTAGCGTGTCGTTTGTGGGCATAGTCCCATTTCCTGGCCACCAGCAGTCGATGCCA
>CAVOXY010000004.1:0-158705 GCA_963700515.1 uncultured Planctomycetota bacterium
GCAAGGGGCGGACCCGCCAGGTCCGCCCCTTGCTTTAGCCGGTATGAACCACTGGAAATGTCTCGCGCCCCGCGGGGGGCAGCCAATCGTGGCCGCGGCATCTTGCCGCCGCCACTGCCGCTCCCATCCGCTACCACGAGTTTCCCCGCACAGTGCGCGCATGATGTTGACGAACTCAGGCCCCGCCTTGGTCGCCACACTTGGCGGCAGCACCACCTCGTAACTGACAGCACGACGGGAGTGTACGAACACCGGCACCGAACGTACTCCTCCCAGACCTCGATTTTGGAGACCGTTCTCACTATCGAAGAATCGCGAGGGAGCCTCCCCACGCATCCGAGAACTTCAACAATCTGGAAAGGGTGTGAGAGGCTTTGGACGAGGTAGATAAAGACAAAAATATCGGATGACAAAAAGATCTCCTGTGCCGACTTGTGTTTTTGTCACCCAATCTGCTTGCTGCTTGTCCTTCAAACGAATCGCGCTGGAACCTTGGGGGCGGGGCGGTTGGTTTGCCTTGCTCGGCCTCCGCACGCGACAGTTCCAGATCCAGCGGCTCATCAGGCTCACCATCTCCGGTGTTCGGAAACGCTTCGACCGAGGGGACCTGTTGGCGTGACCGTAGCGGACCAACGGGTTGCGCTAAGACAGAACCTGGGTGCTTCGATCGGATAGGACATGCTACCGATTGCCTTGTGACGAGACGAGCGAGCAGCGTTCGGGGGAGCACCGATTCAGGCTGCAGAGGGATTGGGGACAATGGCAGGCGACTGGCCGCCGCTGGCACGCGCCCACAACAGGCTGAAAGAACTTCAGTATCACTTTAGCCGTGTGCCGTGCACGGTGGCCTTGTTTTCACCAGGTAAGGCGTGCCAGGGGGTAAAAAGACCGGAATGGTGAATGGTGAATGGTGAATGGTGAATAATTAACGAGGGGAAGGTGGATGAGAAAGCCAATCATCGGGGCGTTCCACTGCGGTGCAAGAACAGCAGAAGCGCGAATCACGAACCGTCAAATATTCACCCTTCACCCTTCACCATTAATTATTGACTTGGAAGCCATGCGTCGTGCATCCGGGACCGTCAGCTCAGAAATCTTTCTCGGTTTCTTTGCTCTCCTTACTGCCAACGGCTAGACAATTACGAATTTCGTAATTTTTTTTTCAACCCACTTGACTTTGTACTTGTGGGGGAGATGATTCCCTGCATCGGAGTTGGATTGCTCCGAGTCTGACACGTTCATCGCGACGCGAATGGATTGACGTGCGTTAGACGTAGGTTGTTATGGATATCCGCGTGTCAAGGTCGAAGGTGCGTGGACTGGCCTGCGGAGCGTTGCGCTGAACTTCTTAAGTCGGACTTCTCGGATTGCGCCGGCGGAGATACTCTGCGCGGGAAGGTAGCCGCCCAATGATAGTGGGTTGCTCCTTCCATTCTCCCCATTTCGCGTCTGTCGATCGCGACGCCAAGTTGGGTTCTTGGACCCGTTGCCTCTCGCCTAGGATCGGCGTCACTTACGCCTCACTATTCTCCCGCCCCCTCTCGAACCACGAGGTAGATGTTTTATGAAAACAGCTCGTCGTCTTCGGCGTTTTCACCGCACGTTGCGTCAGCACCGCGTCAGTCGGAATCTTCGTCTGGAACCGCTCGAGAGCCGACAATTGCTCGCCCTCCTAGTCGACACGTTCGCGGATCTCGTTGCCGACGACGGCCACACCAGCTTGCGCGAGGCGATTTCCCTGGCCGACGACAACGGCGTGCCAGATACGATTGTCCTCCCCCACGCCATCGACGGTGTCGAGGGTACGTACACTCTCACGCTCGGCGAACTGTCGATCGATGACGCCGATGCGTTGACGATCGAATCGGCGGGTGGGCTGGCGACGATCGACGCCCAGGGGGCCAGTCGCGTGTTCTCGATCTCGGCGGGGAGCAATGTGACGCTCGACGGCCTGGTGATCACGGGAGGGTATTCCGCCGGCAACGGCGGCGGCATTATCAGCCAAGGAACATTGACGATCTTGAATAGCGCGATCCAAGGGAATCGTTCAGATCAAAGCGGCGGCGGTTTGGAGAATGCGGCCGATGCGACGATCTCCAACACGCTGTTCCAAAATAACTATGCCGGTGGTTTCGGCGGCGGGTTCCGGAACCTCGGAGTGGATGGTGGCGCAGGCGACATGGTGGTTACCGATTGTATTTTCCTCGGGAACACGGCGGTCTTCAACGGTGGCGGGCTCGACAATAACGGTGTGCTGGTGTTGTCAGGGGGCCAATTCGGGCCAGCGGCAGGCGCGATGGGTGGGAACTATGCAGGGGGCCAAGGAAGCGCCATTGGCAACGGCGGCATCCTGGCGTTGAGCGATACGGCAATCACTTCCAATACCTCCTACAACCAAGGTGGTGGGATCTTCAATGCCTTCAGTGACTCGTACCTGCCCAGCGAATTACACATGACAGGAGTCACTTTCAGGGGCAATAACTCGCTTTATGGCTGGGGTGGCGCGCTCTCTAACTTTGGCACCTCGACCACCAGTTATTCCTCGTTCTTCGACAATACGGCGGCAAATGGCGGAGGGGCGATCGACAACTACGTCGGCACGTTGGTGATCGACCACAGCTATTTCGATAACAACACCGCCGGGACCTATGGCGGCGCGATCCACAACTACGACGCGGCCTCTCTCGAGGTTCGGGATAGCAGCATCACGAACAACACTTCTTCTGCCGATGGCGGTGGCATCGTCAGTTGGTACCGCCCCGTCTCCATCTCCGGCACCACCATTTCTGGCAACACGGCAACTTTCGGCTCCGGCGGCGGACTCGCCAACTTCTCCGGCACCGTGGACATTTCCGGAAGCTCGATCGAAGGGAACACGGCTTATTACTCTGGTGGCGGCATCTTAAACGACGGAACACTGGACGTCAGTGCCAGCGCGATCTCGACCAACACCGCCAGTTACTACGGAGGTGGCATCTACAACGCCGGCACACTCAGCGTCAATGCCAGCGCGATCTCGACCAACACCGCCAGTTACTACGGCGGTGGAGTGTACAACGGATACTACGCCGCGGCTAACCTCGCGGAGAGTCACCTCGAGAGCAATACCGCTGGTTATTCCGGCGGCGGACTTTACAGTGAGTATAGCTATAACCTGTCATTGGATGGGAGCACCGTCTCGGCCAATTCGGCTTCTTATGCCGGCGGGCTCTACGTCAATGGCTACTCGCCCACGATCACGGGCAACCTCATCACTGGCAACCAGAACGGTGGTTTGGTTCTCTACTCCGACTACGGGCTCGTCACAGGCAATTCGATTACGCAGAACGTCGGCGACGGTATCCAGCTTGAGTACGGCAACTACAACACGATCGGTACTCTCTACCCTGGGGAGGGCAACACGATTACTGGCAATGCCGGAGCAGGTGTCGTTGTCGGGGGTTATTACACCTCCATTCGCGGCAACGTGATCAACTCCAACGGGGGCCTGGCCATCGATCTCGGCGATGACGGCCGCACCCCCAACGATCCCGGCGATGGCGACTACGGCCCGAATGACCTCCAGAACTACCCTGTCATCACCAGTCTCACTACAGGCACCACGACCGTCGTCACGGGCAGGCTCAGCAGCACGCCGAACTCGAGCTTCACCATCGACATCTATGCCCAGGACGGCGCCGCACCAGTCAACCCGGGTTCGAGCATCCGTTACCTCGGCTCGGTCGACGTTACGACCGACGCGTCGGGGAACGCCATCTTCGACGTCCTGCTGGATGCCGAGACATTTGCGGGCGAGCTTGTGAGCGTTACGGCTACGGACGTCAATGGCAACACCTCCGAATTTTCAGATTTCAACCTCGTCCAGGTTGCACCCTTCGCGGATTTGTTCACGTCCGAAGGAGGCGCCCAGGCCACGTTCCGAATTGTGCTCGCCGTTCAGCCCACAGCCGACGTGACGGTCGCGCTGACCAGTTCCAACACCGTGGAGGGCACAGTCTCTCCCGCTGAGTTCACCTTCACCCCCGAAAACTGGGCGGATCCGCAGGTCGCGACCATTACCGGCGTCGATGACACGGTCGCCGACGGCCCCATCAGCTACACGATCATCACCGACCCGGCGTTGAGCGCGGATGTCAGGTTCGAGGGCTTCAACCCCGACGACGTCCAGGTCCTCAACTACGACAATGACTTGGCGCCCTAACGGCGATTCAGCCGCGGGGCAGCCTGATCTATGGCTCGGTGCTCGAGAGCCTCATCGATACTCCCGCACGCACCGACAGCTTCACGATAGACGTGGATGCCGGGCAGACGATCACCGTGCTGGTGACGCCGGCCGCGGGCCTGCAGCCCACCATTGAACTGATTGACCCTTCCAGCACACCAGTTGGCAGCGCCGCGGCCGCTGCCTCCGGCGTGGAGGCCCTCCTGCAAACGGTTCCCGCGACCAATGCCGGCACTTATACCATCACCGTCGGCGGGGCAGGAACAACGGGTATTTACACCGTCCAAGCCATTCTCAATGCAGGCGCTCGAGGACGAGTCACATGGTGGGCCAACCAACAACACGCTGTCGACGGCGCAAGACATTAGTAGCAGCTTTATTTCCCTCTCCGCCGGCAGCGCCGAACGTGGAGCAGCAATCGGTCAAGTCGGTCTGGCGATGGTCGGCAGCGACAGCGTCGATTTCTACTCGTTCACCTGACCGCCGGCCAATCGGCGACCGTCGTCCTGGCTGGCGAGGGTTCCACCCTGGAATTGCTCGATAGTGGTGGCACGCCGTTGGCTTTGGGTGTTGCAGCTGGGAATGCCAGCCAAGTGATCAACGATTTCACGGCCACTTCCACCGATACGTATTACGCGCGGGTGACGCGTTCTTCCTTGGGCGATTACAGCCTGATCGTGACCCGCGACGCGGCCTTTGATACGGAGGATAACAACAATCCCGCGACCGCGCAGAGCCTGGATGCTACCGGAGCCGTGCTCGGCTACGTTACTTCCCTGGGCCAATTGCTCGGTGCCGACGACGGCGACGGACACTTACTGCTAGTCGATCCGGCCACGGGTGCTGCGACCATCGTGGCTTCCGACGTGGGCGGCGGGTACGGTTTCAATGATCTGGCCCTGAACCCCGCTACGGGCGTATTGTACGGATCCCAGTCGCTCGCCAATCACGGACTTTACACCATCGATCCGGCCAGCTTTGCCGAGACCTACATCGGCGACCTGGGCGGGAATGTCCGCGCCCTGGCGTGGTCGCCCGATGGAACCACGCTGTACGGTTTCCGTGACTCCATTTTCGGCACGATCAATCCAACCGACGCCACATTCACGGCAATCGGCGACCCAGGTCTTTTCTATGTGGGTGGCATTGCTTTTCAGCCCGGCACCGGCACGTTGTTCGCCGTGCAAAACATCTATCTTGGCCTCTACACAATCGACTTGGCGACCGGAGTCGCCACGTTCGTTGGCGATCCTGGCGATCGGTACAACTCACTGGAGTTCCTCGCGGATGGCACTCTGCTGGCTGGTGTCGCTCGTCCCAGTGTCTTTTTCGGTGGCGGAAGTCTGGTGAAGTTGGATCCAGTCACTGCGGCACCAACACTGATTGGCACAACCGTTCCTTTGGGTTACCAAAACCTGACGGGACTCGAAGAGTCACCAGCGACGGCTGATTTCTATCGAGTCAACGCGCAGGTAGGCGACGTGTTACAGTTGGCGACCACCACGCCAGCCGATGGCCCCGGCCAGTTCGCTAACACGCTCGATCCAATGATCCGCGTTTACGCCGCCGCGGGAACCCTCGTGGCCTCCGATGACAACTCTGCCCTCGACGGCCGCAACGCGCAGTTGAGCTACCTGGTCCCTGCCGGCGGCGCTGGGAGCTACTACATCCAAGTGATCCCCTCGGAAGCGACCGCCGCCCTGACCAGCGGCGAGTACGTCCTCTCGGTTCACGGTGCCACCGGCGCCCTGCCGTCGTTCCAGGTCACCGCAGTGAACCCGCCCGAAGGCTTCCGGACGCGATTTGCCCCGAACCAGGTGACGGTGGACTTCAACGACAGTATCCTGCTGACCTCGCTGCACGCAGGGGATCTGACAGTCGATGGCGTGCCGGCCACGGGCGTCACAGTCGTCGACGGCAACACCGTGATCTTCTCAATCGACGAACCGGACGAGGGTACGCACGAAGTGCGCATCGCCGCCGGCGCGCTGGTGGACCTGCAGGGCACGCCACTGGACGAGTTCACCAGCCATTACGCCATCGACTTGACCCCGCCGACGATCGTAGCCTCGTCGATCCAGGAAGGCGACGTGCTGCCGGTCGGCAGCCTATCGTATCAGGTGACGTTCAGCGAGCCCATGAACACGGCCAACCTGGACGCCTCGGACTTTCTACTGCACGGCAATTTCCGAGGCGCGGACTATGGCCCCAGCTCCTACAGCTATGACGCGACCGGGACGATCCTGACGGTCGGCTACTCCGGACTCCCCGACGATAGCTACACACTGGCGCTCTACAGCGGCGATGGGGGATTTGAGGATGCCGTGGGCTGGGACCTGGACGGCGAGCCGCTCGCGTGGCCAATCCCACCCAACGCGTCGGGTGACGGCATCGAAGGGGGCAACTTTCTGGTCGATTTCTACTTGGACGTGGACGCGACGGGGCCTGCGGCCTATCCGACGCCGCTGTCGCCCAAGACGCCATTGGGCAGCCTGATCTACGACCCGTCCGTGACGGGCGTGATTAACCCGTTAGGTGACACGGACAGCTTCACGATAGACGTGGATGCCGGTCAGACGATCACCGTGCTGGTGACGCCGGGCGCGGGCCTGCAGCCCACCATTGACCTAGTTGACCCTTCCAACGCGCCAGTCGGCAGCGTCACGGCCGCGGCCTCCGGCGTGGAGGCCCTCCTGCAAACGGTTCCCGCGACCAATGCCGGCACGTATACCATCACGGTCGGCGGGGCGGGAACAACAGGTATTTACACCGTCCAGGTCGTTCTCAATGCAGCTCTCGAGGACGAATCCCACGGCGGACCAGCCAACGACACGCTCCTGGACGCCCAGGACCTCGACGGCAGTTTCATCAACTTGACGACCGGTACCGCGCAGCGCGGCGCCGTCGTCGGCAGCGTGAGCGCCCCACTCCTTCTCTTTGCGTCGAATCAATATGGGCAATATCTGAGCGTCGATCGCGCCACCGGGGCGGCCACCGTTATTGCCAGCGGAATTAATGGAGGAAGTGGCTACACCGACCTCGCGCGGAACCCGGTCACGGGGGTGCTTTATGGTTCAGGTGCACGAGGTGACAATGGGTTCTACGTCGTCGACCCCGTGACGGGTGCCGGGACGCTGATTGGGTATTCGGGTGACCAAGTTCATTCGCTCGCGTGGTCGCCAGATGGTACTACGCTGTATGCGGTGCGCAATTACAATCAATTCGGTACGATCGATGCTGGAACGGGTGCATTCACATTCCTGTCTGAAGCGCCTGCCGTGTTCACGGCATGGCGTTTCAACCTGCGACGGGAGTGCTCTACGCGGTCCCCCAGACCGGTGAATTAGATACCGTCGACACCGTTACTGGCGCATTCACTTTCGTAGGCGACACCGACGGCGTGCAGCTACTTTCCCTCGAATTCCTGCCGGACGGCAGTTTACTCGCCTCCGGGAACGGTCTTCTTTACTCGATCGATCCAGCCACGGGAGCGGCCACGTTTATCGGTTCGACTAATGCGGGTACGCTGATCGGTCTGGAAGGCATCCCTTCGGCGGACAATATCGATCTCTATTCCTTCACGATGGCATCGGGTCAGTCGACCACGCTGGCCCTCAAAGGATCTGGCGCCATCGTGGAACTGCTCGACAGTTTGGGCAGCCCGCTTGCTATCGGGGTCAGTGCTGCGAATCTGGATCAGGTCATCAACAATTTCACGGCCGCGGCGGGAACCTATTTTGCCCGTGTGACCAGTACCGGAATCTCCGACTACAGTCTGATCGCGACCCGCGACGCCAGTATTGGCACACAGCTGAACGATTCCATCGCCACGGCCCAGGATCTCGAAGGCACCAGCCACGTGTTAGGAGCGCTGTCGGTTAGCCCTGTGCTCACGGGCCTGAATCTCTGGCTCGGCGCCGATACGGGCGTGACGACAGACGCTACGGGCAACGTTTCCGCATGGTTGGATCAGTCAGGATCCGGGCATAATGCGATGCAAGCGGATTCGAACAGCATGCCTAACTTGATCAGTAACTCAATTAACGGTCAGCCGGCGCTGAGCTTCAACGGCTCCAGCGATTGGCTCGCCTTCGAAAGCCAACTTCTGACGTCGCAGCAATTCACCATCATTGCTGTGGTCGCCGATCGGCGAGCGGACTTCGACACGCAATTTCGGGAGGTGCTTTCCAACTGGGATTTCTCGAACGAGCAAGCTCGGTGTTCTCGGGACCACGAACTCAGAACCCAGTGCGTGCGCTATTCACCGACGACATCGGGGGTGCCACCGATCCAGATCACCCGCAGCAAGGCTTTGGAAACATTTCAAATCCGGCGAATCCGTTCAGTTTCAGCGCAGTCAGTGGGGCAACCGACGCGACCGTCTATCAGAACTCGAACCTGATTGCCGATAAGCTTTCGCCTCGTCGCTGCGCAACCTGCTGACCTCCTACGTGCTGGGGAAGCAGGCGCCTTTTCTGAGTTCTGGCAGGGAGACATTGCTGAAGTTCTCGTTTATAACCGCGAACTGAGCAGCATTGAACTGCAACAGGCCTGGAGCTCGCTGCAAGGGAAGTATGGCATTCAGGAGGGGCTGGCCAAGCCCTCCAACTACTACAAGTTCGCCGCCAACGTTGGCGATTCACTGACGATTGGCAACACTCAACTCCGGCGGATGGCCCAGGTGAGTTCGTAATACGCTCGATCCCCTGGTCCGCCTTTACGACGCGGCGGGCAATCCGCTGGCTTTCGACGACAATTCCGCCCTCGACGGCCGTAATGCTCGGTTAAGCTACCTGGTCCCGGTCGACGGCGCCGGGCATTTATTACCTCGAGGCTTCCCTCGAAGCGACCGCCGCCCCGACCAGCGGCGAGTACGTCCTCTCGGTTCAAGGGGCGACCGGCGCCCTGCCGTCGTTCCAGGTCACCGCTGTGGATCCGCCCGACGGCTTCCGGACGCGATTGGCGCCGACCCAGGTGACGGTCGACTTCAACGACAGCATCCTGTTGACCTCGCTCGCCGCCGCGGATCTGACGGTCGATGGCGTGCCGGCCACCGGGCGTCACGATCGTCGACGGCAACACGGTGATCTTTTCGATCGACGAACCGGACGAGGGTACGCACGACGTGCACATCGCCGCCGGTGCGCTGGTGGACCTGCAGGGCACGCCGCTGGACGAGTTCACCAGCCATTACACCATCGACCTGACCCCGCCGACGGTCGTCGCCTCGTCGATTCAAGAAGACGACGTGCTCCCGGCCGGCAGCCTGTCGTATCAGGTGACGTTCAGCGAGCCCATGAACACGGCCAACCTGGACGCCTCGGACTTCCTGCTGCACGGCAATTTTCGGGCGCGGACTATGGCCCAAGCTCGTACAGCTATGACGCGACCGGGACGATCGCGACGCTTGATTACTCCGGACTCCCTGACGATAGCTACACCCTGACGCTTTACAGCGGCGACGGGGCGTTCGAGGATGTGGCAGGCTGGGACCTGGACGGCGAGCCGCTCGCGTGGCCAATCCCGCCCAACGGGTCGGGCGACGGTTACGAGTATGGCGATTTCCACGTGAGCTTTGTGACCGACGCCGCCACACAGCCGCTGCCCACGCCGCTCGTAGCCGTCCACCCGCTGGGCAGTCTCATCTATCAGACTCCCTACAATCTCGACGGGACCATCGTCGACACCGGCATCGGCGATACGGATGATTTCACCATCCACATCGACGGCGGACAGACGCTCACGATTCTGGTCCAGCCTGGATTCAGCCTGCAAGGGACGATTGAAGTGCGTGATCCCTCGAACACGCTGGTCGACAGCCCCGTCACGGGCATGTTCGCCGGCAGCGAGGTGATCCTCCAGACCGCTCCGGCCGCCACTGCTGGCACGTATACGATTTCAATCAGTGGCGCGGGGTACGTGGGGTTACTATTCGGTGAGCCTGACCCTCAACGCGGCCCTCGAGGAAGAGGCCCATGGGGGGCGCCGAACAACGACCCGGCCTTGGCCCAGTCGATCGAAGGGAGCTTCATTCCGCTGGTCGGCGGTGCCGACCGCGGCGCTGTTCGCGGTGTCTCGAGCGACGACGACGTCTACTCCTTCGACCTCTCCACTGGCCAGTCGCTCACGGCAGCCTTGGCGTTTGACGCGTCATTGACCAGCCTCTACGGTCCCCGGACCGACTACTATATGGACTCGCCTTGGAACGTCGCTCTCGGCGACGTGAACGGGGACCATCATCTCGACATGGTCACGTCCTCCGGATACTCTTACCTTTCGATTTTCTCGCTCCGCCTCGGGCTGGGCGATGGGTCGTTCGGCGATTCCAGCACTTTCGGTGACGGTGACGGCGAATACCCATTAGATATCGCCCTGGTGGACGTCAACAACGACGCTAACCTGGACGTGGTCGCCGCTACTTACTACGGGGGCTATTACAACCGGAGCGTGACCGTCCAGTTAGGCAACGGCGATGGCACGTTCCAGAGCCTCGGTCGGCTACTTCGCGGGCTACTACAACTTCGGTGTGGCGGTGGGCGATGTCACGGGCGACGGCGCGCCCGATATTATCACAACCAACGACTCCTCTTCCTCCAATTTGTACGTGCTGCCCAACCATGGCGACGGCACCTTCGGTTCCGCCGTCGTCTACACCGTGGCTTCGAGTCCGTGGGACGTGGCCCTGGCCGATGTCGATGGCGTTACCGGACTGGACATTGTCACCGCGAACTTCTACGGCTTCGGCCAGTCGGTCACCGTCCTGCTGAACCAGGGCGGGGGAGCCTTCGGGCCGGGTGCCAGCTATGACGCGGGCTACTACAACAGCGCTGTCGCCCTGGATGACATTAACGGCGATGGTGCCCCCGACATCGTCACCACCAATTATTACGATTCCATGGTTAGCGTTCTCCTCAACAACAACGATGGCACGGGCACTTTTGGATCACCGGCGATTTTCAACGTCGGCGGGTTCTCCGTCCGCTCCGTCGCCGCGGGGGACGTGAATGGCGACGGCGCACCTGATATCGTCACGGGCCACGAAGCCGGCGCGGTGTCGGTGCTCCTGAACGACGGTGGCGGTAGCTTCGGCGCTGCTCAAACCGTTGACTCGGTCTACGGCACGTTCGGAGTCGCCCTGGGGGACCTGAACGAGGATGGTCACCTCGATATCGCTGCGGCTGGCTACTACAGCTCCGCCGTGTCGGTGTTCCTGAATGTGTCGTCCCCGCCGCTACTGACCCTCTACGCCCCAGACGGAACGGAGCTGATCAGCTCGGCCACCAGCACCGTGGGCTTCGACGTTCTGCTCACCGGCTTTGTCGCGTCCGAGACGGGAACATATACCCTCCGCGTTTCCTCGCCGGCCGTCCCTCGCAGCTACAGCCTGTTCGTCACTCGTGACGCTGTCCTGGACATCGAGGAGAACGACACGATTGGCACAGCCCAGCAACTGCTGGCCGGCCGCGTCGGTGGCGCCTTGGGTGCTGTCCAACCGGTGACGGATGAGGATTGGTACGCGGTGGACGTCGCGGCGGACTACGTGCTGCGGTTGACGACCAGCACGCCAGCCGACGGCCCTGGTGAGTTCGGGAACCTTTTGAACCCGCACATCGAACTGTACGGCCCTAACGGCAACCTCGTCGCTACCGGAACCGTCCTGGGCGATGGCCGCAACGAGCGCATCGAGTACCTGGCGACGATCGCGGGTACATACCGGGTCCGCGTCCTCTCGGAAGACAGCACAACGGGCGAGTATTTTATGAGTGCGACTGCCGACGCGCCGTTGATGGCCACTGGAGTCGCCGTGAGCGGGGTGCGGGGCCAGCCACTTAGCGGCGTGGTCGTGGCTACATTCACGGATGCCGATCCCGACAGCATGACTACCGACTTCACGGTCATGATTAACTGGGGCGACGGCAGCCCGACCGAACTTGGCACCATCACCCCCCTGGGCGGCGGCGCCTTCGCCGTCACAGGTAGCCACACCTACACCGACGAGTCTGACGACGGCAAGAAGAATCACGGCAAGGGAGCGTACACCATCAGCGTGGTCATCCTTGACATGGGTGGTGCCTCCGCGAGCGTCCAGAGCAAGGCAACGATCAGCATTGCGGCCATCCAGGACGATCCTCTCAATCCGGGTAAAAAAGTGCTGGTCATTGGCGGTAGCACGAACGACGATCGGATCAGCATCGACCGAGGGCGTCGTTCGGGTACCATCGAAGTCACGATCGACGGGAAAGGCAAGGGTCATTCCGACTGGACAAGCACGTTCAGTGGTTCTTTTAGCCGGATCATCGTTTATGGTCAGGCGGGCGACGACGACATCGAGGTAGCGGACAAGATCAGCACATCGGCGTGGCTCTACGGCGGCGACGGCAACGACAAACTCTCGGGAGGTAGTGGTCCCAATGTCCTGCTGGGCGGCGCTGGCAGAGACAAACTTATTGGCGGCAGCAAACGTGACCTGATGATCGGGGGCACGGGGCGCGATAAGGTCGTCGGCAACGCTGGCGACGACATCCTGATCGGCGGCACGACCTCGTTCGACGCCTGGGAGGCAGCGCTGTATGCCATCATGAGCGAGTGGACCTCCGGCCGCACTTACGCCGCCCGCGTCGCCAACCTCGGCGGCACCGGTAGCGGTCCCCGCCTGAACGGGAATTACTTCCTCCAGGCGTCGGGCCCAGCCCAAACAGTGTTCGACGACGGCGACAAAGACACCCTGACAGGGTCCGCGGGCAAGGATTGGTTCTTCGCCAACTACCAAGGCGGCGGCGTGCTGGATAAGATCACCGATTTCGTCACCGGAGAGACCAAGAACGACCTGTAGAGGGGAAAGGGATGTTCCCGAGGAGTCGTGACCAGCATCACCCCGCGCCCCACGTAGTAGCTGAGCCCGCCGAGGGCTCAGCAGTGGTGAGCCTAGGAAGAGGGCATCACCCCGCGGCCCACGTAGTAGCTGAGCCCGCCGAGGGCTCAGCAGTGGTGAGCCTAGGAAGAGGGCATCACCCCGCGGCCCACGTAGTAGCTGAGCCCGCCGAGGGCTCAGCAGTGGTGAGCCTAGGAAGAGGGCATCACGCTGCGCCCCACGTAGTAGCTGAGCCCGCCGGGCGAGCAAGTTTCCATCCAGGCAGCGGCATGCCGAGTCCGGTGCGATCCGCCGCCGGAATCGTGTTGTCCGCCGACGCGCGAAACAATCGGCGGTGTGTTTCGGTCTCGATAATATGCCGGTGTGATGGCCTGTCTGGGTCTCGACCGAGGGGGCGCGTTGGTATGACGGTAGCGGACCAGTCGTTCCCCCACCGGCGCGGGGCCGGTGGCGGGAGGAGGGGCTGCCTTCGATGGTGAATATTCTGGATTCGACAGCGTTTGCCGTCAGTCGTTCACGTAAGTCTCGAGGAATCGAGCCAATTGGTGGAAGTCTGAGTCGGGTCGCACGTACCGCACGATCGTCACGAGGGTCTCCGGATCGACCAGCGTCGAGAACGGTACATAGTGCAGGTCGAGCTGACCCGAGACGGAGACCATCACGCCGCTGCGTTGCTCCTCCACCAGCGCTCGATAAGCCCCGACACCGAGTTGGCTGCCTAACATCACATCGAACGCTTGCGGGCGAGCACATCGCGATTCGTAGCCGAGCTGCAGGCCTTTCACGCGTTTCTTCTTACCCGTTTGCCGCGCGTATTCGGCACTGATCAACCGGCTGAACAGCTCACTGAGGTTAATGTGTGAAATACTCAGATGGCCGTGCTCGTCCCGCGGTACGTCTCGGACATACTCGTAAGGAAGGAGTTCGGCCAGCCCTTCGGCCACTACGATCACTCCATACCCCTTCCCTTCCGATTCTTCCCGCACGCGCATGGTGGCGACGATCCGCTTGATCGTCTCGTCGATGTTCATGGCCGACCGAGTGGACGTCTCACCGGTCTGGGGATGCGTAATTTCCTCTTCCACCCGGTACTTGCCGGTGATGTCTTCCACACTCACCACCAAGCTGGCTTCGCCGGCCACGGCAGCACCGTAGGCGATCCAACCGGCACTGCGACCCATCGTTTCGGCCAGGAAGTAGTTGTTCGTCGATTCCGCGTCCGCCAGCAGATTGCGGATTTCACCAGCCAAGACCTCCACGGCCGTGAAATAGCCAAATGTGAAGTCGATCCCCATGTAGTCGTTGTCAATCGTCTTGGGGACATGAACGACCGGAATCTTCTTGCTCCCCTCGGGAAGCCGATCTTGAAACATCTGGAACTTATTGGCCGTCTTCAGCGTGTCGTCCCCGCCGATCGAAACGAGCGCATCCACGCCCACTGAGCAAAGCGCCTCGTAGACCGTCTTGAGGGCCGTCGTCTTCGCCGGGTCGTTCAAGTCGGCCTTGCAGGTGACGTGTTTGCCCGGATTGGTGCGTGCCGAACCGATCATGATCCCCTGGCTGTTACGCGTGCGCTTCAGTCGTGCGTGATCCAGCACCAAGTAATCGCGGCCGGCCTGCAGCGGATGGTTCGGGCCAAATTCGACTAAATTCGAGTATCCATAAAGAATGCCGAGGACTTCGATGTCGTTGCGCAGGAACGAGACCGCAGCGGTCGAGATCACTGCGTTGGCAGCCGGGGCCGGGCCACCGGCAAATAGAATTGCCGCGCGCTTGAAGTTGTGATGGACTTTGGGGGGACGCGACAGGGTGGTCGGCATAATCTCATTCTCCTGAAAGGCTCATCCGACGCATGCCATGCGCGGGAATCAGTAGAGGAACCAACAAAGATGCTGCATCGCCAGACCGTGTCTATCGGGCCGCGCGGTGCCTGTTCGTGGTACGGTGCCGCCCCGCAATGCGGCACACACCGGCCACGCGCCGTGCACGTCCGGCAACACTCCGCAATCCATGATTCTCGACGTCAAGCTCAGAAGGTCAACCGGCCATGGAGCAGGAATCCGGCGGCCGAAATTGTGCCTGCAGCAGTGGTCGGAGGCAACACCCTGGCGTGCCAACCAAGCCGCCGAGCGCAATGCTCTAATTCCCGCCTCAATCCACATCTCTCGGCGCGATTTGCTGACATAATCCTCGCTGTGGAGGCCTTTCGACGCGCCGCCTGGCCATGGCATCACGATCGCATGGCGGGAGTCTGTACCCAACGGACGAAGGTACTGGTGAGGCGGTAAGATGCCATGCCGGGAGACCGACTCCCCCTGCGGCCACCAGCGAAGAGCTGTTTCACCACCAAGCCCGCACGGCTGCTCGCTCGAAGCAAGCGTTCATCCCTCCAGTGACGCCCACTGACGGCGCTTGCCGCAAGCAAAGGGGGGTGCTGCTCGAGGATGACAACAAATCACCATCGCTTTGAACACCACCCAAATCCTCCCCGACACTCAGCCGCGTTCGGGCAGCCAACCCGACGCGGCAGAGCGGCACCCGCACACACCATCAGTCCGCACAGAGCCAGTGATATGTCCAGATCGGATTGCCGCAGATGGAACACTGGTCCGCATTGTCAAGCGGGCGACCATGACATTCGTGGCAATCACCAATCGCAGGCAACCAAAGCATCTGACGGTTTCGCAACTCGGCAGCGTCCAAGTGGTTGCCGAAGGCAATCGCTGTCACAATGCGGACAGACAGGGGGAAGAGTCGGTACAGAATGAGCGGTGCGAGCCGGGCTTCTGGGAATACGTTCTCCAGATTACGGGAAAAGCTCAGTCGCAACTCGTCTTCGGACATGGCCAAGTAATGGCGAATGCGACGACGCCACTTCATGTCGTTCAACGCTTCGCCCAGACAGAGATGACCGAGCCAATTCACAAACCACTTCATGTCGCTGCGCATGTACTGGCGATCGCGTACGGCCAACGTGGCAACGGAAACTTGAAATGACTCGATCTCGCGTTTCGCCATCTGCTCGCTTTCTTCGACCGAGATCGGCAGCAACATCGAGTCGTTCCCCACGTTGGACTGCACGTCGTCATGAATGCGCTGGAACAGGACCGCACGCAACGAGTTCAAACCAAAAACGAGGCTGTGAGTGACTTGTTCGGCAGACAGATGGGGCTCCTGTTTAGCGAGTTGGGAAGCCGCAGCAGTGCGTCGAGCAAGGCACTCTGGTAAGTGCTTTTCCATGTCATCACCCGCGATAGAAGAGGTATGGTGCTGCAACCGAGCGACGCGGTAGAATCCTCCTCCTAGCATACACCAGTTTGCGTGCCGATTTCCATGCCTTGCCGAAATGAACAACGGGTCGATCGCCCGAGATGTGCTCCCCACCTCGCCGCCCCACAGTGCGGATGCCCTCCCTCCGCGATGGTTCCGAGGCCGTGAAGTACCATCAATCTGCGACGGAGATGCCGTTGAAGAGATTGGCTTTGCCGGAGATCAAGCCAGTGGACTGGCTATTTTGGAAAAAATAGGCAAAGCAGATTTCAATCGAGTTGTCGTCCGCTACGATAACCAAAGGAGACCGCGCCTCTCGCACAAACGGATTGGAGATGCCCATGCCGACGAGCCAGATCCAGACCCAGTTGCTGGCACTTATCCATACGAAAACCGGTGTCCTGCCTGAGGTTAACGACACGTTTGATGCGCTGAAAATCGACTCGCTGGGCATGGCAGAATTGACCGCCGAGATCGAAAAGGCATTTGGCATCCGCATTGGCGAGGACATCATGGGAGTGGCCAACGTCCAAGAACTGGTCACATATGTGGAGCGGAAATCCTCAGGCTCCGGCCCCATTTGATTTGTTCGTGTCTTGCTCGGATACGCGGCGTGAGTGTTTGCGGACAGAGTACAGCCAGGCCTTCTCCGCATCGCGCGGTGCGACCGCGCACGATCTCTTAGGGACGACTCAAAAACAACTTCGGCAGTTCTCCAATCGGGTGGCACTGGCTGAGCGAGCGGAGAGAGTTTTGCCATCCTCAAGAGACTTCAATCGCGAGCGGAGCCAGTGTGCCGGAGACTGAAACAGACGTCGAATCACGGAAGTTATTTATGAGCGGTGCCTTATCTGCCTAGGCCGCTTCGAGGTCACGACGGAATCGTGCTGCGGCAGTCTTGGCGACCCATCCTCAGCGAGCAGGAAGGCCGGAAACCGGCCAATTCACCTCGGGAGGGATGCCAGACACGACACACTACCCCCCCCACGATCAGGGGTCAGCGGGCAGGCCGAAGGGTAATTATGGCAGTTTAGCCCGATTATATCGGCTGTGCCATAAATTCTGTGGCGGAGGACTATTCTGGTCGAACCTAATATTCGGGTGGATATTGCGTTCAGAATCCTCGTGAGAGACCCCGACGATGAATCGACTCAGCGGATGGTGTGGATGGGCCTCGCTCGCGGTATTGACCGTGCTGTGTGGCAGTGTGCCGGCTTCGGCAGCTGAGACTTTCGGCTATACGTCGCGTAAACCACAACTCTGGGAAACCGAGCGTCCCGTAATGGAGACGGAACCCGGGACCAACCTCTACTGGCATGACCCGCTGCTTGGATCGTGGGAGTCGTGTCGAGCTTGGGGGCCGGCGACCAACGGATGTCCACCCGCTTGGTATGGCCGGGTGGAAATGCTGACGCTGTTCCGTGACGCGAAGGAAGGTTTTAGCTTCGCCACCATCGGACCGGGAGGACCGGTGGCTTTGGGGACGGGTGATTTCCGCTCGGAATTCAGTGCTGGAGTACGGGCGCTCGTGGGCAAGACGCTGGGCGATTGGTATCGCGTGGAAGTTTCCTATTTCGGCTCGCACAGCTGGGACGACTCGGTAGCCGTGCGGAACCTCGATCCCAATGATCAAGGCGGTCTGGGAAATCTCTATTCCCCCTTCACCAACTTCGGTAATCCTGCCGGTGTGGCAGGGCTGGACTACAACGATTTCGTTTCGATGCGTTTCAGTTCCCGCCTGAACAACGGCGAAGTGAATCTGCGTCGTCGAGTTCTCATGCGGCCCGGCGATTATGAAACGTCGTTCCTGGTGGGTGGACGTTACATGCAGATTGGCGAGCAGTTTGACTATTTGAGCGAGTCGATAACGCCCGGTCCCGCGGTGAGCAGCAATTTCTTGGCGATCGATACCGACAACCAGATGATCGGCGTCCAAATCGGCTTGCTCAGCCAGTTCCTGATCCAACAACGTTGCTGGATCGACTTCGAGATGAAAGGTGGCATCTTTCAGAATCGGGCCAAATTGAATCGGTCGTTCACCGTCGACGATGGTCTGGGCGGAGTGAATATGGCCACGGGCACCGACAACATTGACCGCACTTCGTTCGTGGGCGATCTGTCGCTGCAATTCAACTATCAATTTGCCCCGTCCTGGACTTTCTATGCGGGCTACAACGCCCTGTGGGTCACCGGACTGGCGCTGGGCGGCAACAACTTCGAGACCGACGCGAACATGCTGCTGACGGGCCCGACACTGATCGATCACAGCGGCCAAATGGTCTACCACGGTCCCAACATCGGCCTGGTACTCTCCTATTAGTCGGTCGGACTGACGTTGGACCATTTGTGGGAGCGGTCACTGCTTGCTCCCACCGCATGCCATTCGTGATGACGCCGCACGATGCCCTACTCGGGAAATCTCCAGTCGCACGACTCAAGCAGTGCCGCCGCGCCGCCCCACTCAAGCCGCTGACCGCACTCTCGCGCAACGCCTTTCCCTGATTCGCCTTGCCCACCAAAAAAACGGGGAGGCTCCCCGTTTTTGCGGCAAACGGCGGGGGATGGGTAGTATGCTTGGCGGAAAGGACTCCGGTTGGCGGGGCCAGAGTCGCTTCGGCGTGATGGGAGACGACAAGATCTGCCGACAAAATGACCCCGCGAGCGAGTTGTCGTCGGGTCGCCAATTCCACCGTGATTCCCCCTCTTTCGCGATGCGGGTCAGCATCCACCGTTCTTTGGCGATGTCTGGTCCGATGTGCCGAGCGCCATCGGCCCTGCTGATCGTGCGCGGACCCGATTTCGCTCACCGGTTCCGACAGCTGCATGGCGATTTGCTTGCGGCCTCTTGCGTGACGTTGACGTTCGTGCTTGGTTGGCGGCGTTTATGCACCGTGATACGATACAGGGGTAAGCCAGCTTCGGTTGACGATGACTCACAGCACTGAAGGAGCAACGATAATGAACTGGCACCTGTCGCGCGGCGGCGTCTATTTGTTGGTACTGACGTGGGCGTGCGCAACTCCTGTTCGTGGTGCCGACCTCGTCAACGAATCGGCTCGTCAGATACCGGTTGCGGCCGATGTGGATGTGGTGGTCGTGGGCGGCTCGACCGGAGCCGTGGCGGCGGCGGTGGCCGCAGCCGAAGAAGGAGCGACGGTATTTCTCGCAGCGCCGCATCCCTACTTGGGCGAAGATATGACCGCCACATTGCAGATGTGGCTGGAACCGGGCGAGACGCCGACCTCACCGCTGGCGCGCAGCATCTACGATGATGAGCTCGTGCAGATCGCCGAACCCAATCGTCTGCCGTTTACGTATGAGGCGGACCAGCCAAGTGCCGCGATCCATCAGGACACCACGCCGCCGAGTCGACTGCTCGACGGCCAGTGGTCCAACGCCGTCCAGCAGAGTGTGCAATTCGATACGGACACGAGCATCGTAGCCGATCTGGGATCGGCGCAGCAAATCGAGCGTGTACGTGTCATGGTTTTTCGCCGGCGCGAGTCAGCGGAAGCTGGCAGTGGTTTCGACGTGGGGAGCGTGGCTGTATCGACCAGCGACGATGCGACAAATTGGACCAAAGCGACGTTGATCGAGAACGACCGTCCGTTTGAGGATATTCAGCGCCCTCTCGGCGCCGCTGGCTGTGCTGGCACGGTACGTCAAATTCGAGGTGCGCATCTCCCGACCGCATCAGCGGATGCTCTTGGGGGAAATCGAGATTCTGGGGCCCGAGAAGGGACTCCAGGAGCAGCCAATGCTCTCGCCTCCTCCCCCGCGGCCGCTGCACGTCAAGAAGGTGCTGGACGACGCTTTGCTGAAAGCGGGAGTGACGTATTTGTACAGCTGCCTTCCCACGGACGTCCTGCGCGATGCCGAGGGCAAGCCGTGTGGCATCGTGATGGCGAACCGTGCCGGACGGCAGGCGGTGATTGCCAAGCAGATCATCGATGCGACTCCCACTGCCACAGTGGCTCGCATGGCGGCGGTGACATTTCGCCACCGTCCACCCGCGGAACGCCTGCTGCGGCGCGTGGTCATTGGCGGAGAGCCGCACCAGGCCGAGGGTGTGGAAGTGCGGCAGCCTTGTGCGCCCTACAGCCTGCTCTTTCCCAGCGAGACCACCGCTGTCGGTGGAGTCTATGCGGTCTACGAATATCGGTTGCAGCTACCGATCGAAGAGTCGTTTGCATCGTTCATGCGAGCCGATCAGGTTGCTCGCACGCTAACCTACGATCCCGAGCAGCAATACACGTCGGACGTGCCTTGGATGGTTCCCAGCGAGCCGATCAACAGCCAGGCGGCGGCCAACACCGACCAGGTCGATCAGTTGCCGCTGGAGTCATTCATGCCCGCACTGTCAGATCGCCTGTTTGTGCTCAGCGGGCACGCCGACATACCCTTGTCACTGGTAACACAGTTGTTGCGTCCGGTGAACCTGATCGAGTACGGCCAGCGTATCGGTGCGGCTGCCGCCTTGCGTGCCGGGCAAATACCGAGTCTGCGGGATGTGCGACTGGGTGGGGAGACGAGCGCGCAGCCGGCCGCGCGAGGAGACGTGCGTGAATTACTGCTGGGTCCTCGGCCGACGGGCGAGTACCGCACGATCCCGCAGGATGCGCGGGCCGTACCGGTGCTGGGTAAGTACGATGTGGTGGTGATCGGCGGTGGTACCGGAGGCGCTCCAGCCGGTATCGGCGCCGCGCGACAGGGTGCCAAGACACTCGTGGTCGAATACCTGTACGGGCTGGGTGGCGTCGGGACCGAAGGGGCGATCGCCAGTTACTATTGGGGGAATCGGGTCGGTTTCACCGCTACGGTGCTCGATGGCGCCACCAAGTGGGATGTGGAACCGAAGAAGGAGTGGTATCGCAGGGAACTGCTCGAAGCAGGGGCCGACCTCTGGTTTGGAACGGTCGGTTGCGGCGTCTTCCAGGAAGGGAATCGTGTGCTCGGAGCGGTAGTCGCGACGCCTGTGGGACGCGGCGTGGTACTAGCCAACACGGTGATCGACGCTACGGGGAACTCCGACGTGGCGGCCGCCGCCGGCGCGGAAACTGCCTACACCGACGCCTCGGAGTTCGGCATGCAGGGGACGGGCCTCCCCGGTCGCAGACTGGGCGGATCGTACAACAACACCGACTTTACGATTGTGGATGAAACGGACATGGTCGATATCTGGCAGATGTTCGTCTATTCCAAGGAGAAGTACAGCGGGGCGTTTGACCAGGGGCGGCTGATTGACACGCGTGAGCGACGTCGCATCGTGGGCGACTTTACGGTCAGTGTGTTGGACGAGATGAATCAGCGCACGTACCCCGATACGGTGGTGCGATCGTGGAGCAACTTTGACACGCACGGCTATACGATTGATCCTTACTTTCTGCTGGAGCATCCGGAAGAAGTGGGGATCGGAGTCTGCATTCCCTTGCGAGCGATGTTGCCCAAGGGACTCGAGGGGATCATTGTGACGGGGTTGAGCATCAGTGCGCATCGCGACGCGATTCCACTGATCCGAATGCAGGCGGACATTCAGAACGGCGGCTACGCGGCCGGCGTGGCCTCGGCCATGGCGACCTATGCCGAGACGACGGTCCGCAGTGTGGACATCCGGCGCCTGCAGGAACACCTGGTCCAGATCGGCAACTTGCCACCGTCCGTGTTGGAAGACAAGGATTCCTACCCGCTGTCCGACGAGGCGATGGCTGCCGCCGTGGCCCAATTGAAGGAAGGACGTGGCGCGGCTGTCATCTTAACCGATCCGGCTCGAGCGCTGCCGCTGTTAGAAGAGGCGTATCGCCACGTCCACCGGGGCCGATCGCTTAACCTACGCCAAAACGCTGGCCACGCTCGGGGCTGACGATGGCGTTGCGACGCTGATCGAGGAAGTGCGTAAGACCAGTCAGTGGGATGAAGGCTGGAACTATCGTGGCATGGGGCAGTTTGGCGCCGCGTTGAGTCCGCTGGACGTGCTGATCATCCAGCTGGGGCAGACGGGCAGTCGCCAGGCACTACCGGCGATTCTGGAAAAGGTGGCGTTGCTGGATGCACGGAAGGATTTCTCGCATCACCGCGCTGTCGGATTGGCTCTGGAACTGCTGGCCGACCCTGCCGCTGCCCAGCCGCTGGCCGAATTGCTCGCCAAGGATGGCATGACGGGGTACGTGCAGCGCGACCTGGCGACGGCCAAACAGCAAGGAATGAGCGGTGGGACCAATGCCGAACGGACGCGCCGCGAATCACTGCGCGAACTGATGCTGGCGCGTGCCCTCTACCGCTGCGGCGACTTCCAGAGTGTCGGGCAGCAGATCCTGGAGGCTTATGCGCACGACTTGCGCGGCCATCTCGCTCGGCATGCCACAGCGGTGCTGGACGAAGGCCCCAAGTGATCCATCCTGTTGGGTCATAAGATGGAGACAGAGAAGAACCTGGCGGCGGCGGCAACTGAATCCACTCGTCTTAACGCGGGCAGTGGCCGCAACCGAGAACGGGTCGTGCGTCAGAGGTGCTCACGTGGGTCGACTACCCGGGCAGCGGGAGCGATCTGGGATTGCGGAATGCGGCTTCGGAACGCGAACTTCGGCATCAGCAGCACCGTGGTCACCATGAGCCACTGCCGGAGTAGGCGGGCTCTTCCATTCGGCATTGCGCACTCCGCACTCCGTATTCCCGAGTCGTTCCTCCAGAGAGCGGCTGGCATCACAAGGGTGCGCGGACCGTGCCAAGATTGGCGCATAGGGCACTAATGTTTCGGCGCCGGATCGAGTGTGATCGTATAGACCAGCACGTGCTCGCCCTGGTTCGGTGCTTGTGCCGCCCAATGGCCGCTGGGGGCCAGCACACCGCTGGGGGCGGAGCAAGGGATATCGTCGGGCGCACAGTTGTCGGCCGTGACGATCCAGAGCTTTCCGGTCTGCGCGAATTCGCAGGTTGGTTTCGTGAAACGGCCAGAAGACGTTGCGCGACCAGTCGTTGCCGTCGCGGCCGCCGTTGATAGCCTGGAAGATGATCCGTGCTCCCATGTCCGACAGTTGCTGGCTCAGATGCGGATCGGGCATCGGAGTGCACATGGGATTGGCCCACATGTCGTTGCAGATGAGTCCTCCGACAGTGATTCCTTTCAACTTGAACGTGCGCAGCGGTCGCACGGCATAGTCATTGATCTCGCCCTGCGAGGGAGTGGTCATGGTGCCGCAGCGCAGAGTCTTGCTGTGGAAGCCCAGGAAATTGCCCTCGCCATCGTAGAATCGGAGTTGGTTATAGCATTTCCCGTCATCCGGCTCGACAAAGCACGTCCCGAGCGCCAAGGCCAGTCCGGCCGAACTGGCTTTCTTGACAATTTTGTTGAGACTGGCTTCCACCTGCTGCTGATCGAATCGCGGAGTGTAGCCGCTCAGCGATCCTTCGGGCGTGAGTAGAATATCGGCCTGTTGGGCCATTGCCTTCTCGATGGCCCGCTCAATCGTCTTCGTGTTCTGGTCGATATCTTGCGTGACCGCGATCTGAGCGATGGCCACGCGCAGCAGGTGGCCGCCGTCTCATCGCTCCGTGCCTCGAGACCGTCAAATGCCGCCGCGAAGAGCATTGCCAATGCCGCTACAGGAAAACAGGTTCGTGGCAGGATCATATTCATGATAAGTGATTCCCTCCCCGCAGCTCTCGATCGATACCCATCTCTCCACCTCCACCACCCCTCGGTCGATGACGGCGAGGCGGCACTAGGAATCGTAGAACCCGAACTCGTAGGCCGCGTCGTACATGGCCAGGATGTTGTCGGCCGGCACACCGGCCTGGATGTTGTGGACGTTGTTGAACACGTAGCCGCCGCCCGGCTTCCAGATCTCGATGTTGTGTCGGACGTGTTCTCGTACCGTTGCGGGATCGGCGTGGGCAGCACGTGCTGGGCGTCAATGCCGCCGCCCCAGAAACGTCAGTTGCTCGCCGAACTCGGCCTTCAGGTCGGTCGGGAGCCATGTCGCTGGCGCTGATCTGCACCGGATTCAGGATGTCGATGCCGTTGTCGAGCAGGTCGGGGATGTAGCCTCGACAGCCACCGCACGTGTGATACCAGATCTTGGCGCTGGTGCGTGACTTGATGTACTGCACCAGTTGCTTCTGCCGCGGCTTGACCACGCGGCGGTAGAACTCCGGCTGGAACAGCGGACCGCGTTGGCCGGCCATATCGTCGCCGATCATGATCACGTCGACCACGTCGCCCACTTCGGTCAGGAACAGGCGGAACCAGTCCAGCCAGAACTGCAGCGTGCGGTCGAGCAGTGCTTCGCAGAACTCCGGCTGTTCCAGCATGTCCATGAACCACTGTTCCAGCCCCCGCATGTACCAGCAGATCTCGTAGACGACGCCGCTGATTCCGCTGACCAGCGCGTAGGGCGTTTCGTTGCGGATCGCGAGCGCCCGCTCGCGCAAGTCGGCGAATCGTCCGGGATCGTCACCCTTGGGAAACGGATAGTCGGCAATGTCGTCGATCGTCGCGTCGGCCAGCGGATGATGCGTGATGTCCATGTAGAGTGGCGCGTCGTCGGGCATCGACCAGCGGACACCGAACTCGTCGATCAGGTCGTGCCAGCAGTTGGCCGTCCGCGTTTGCGCGACAATGGTTCCGTCGAAACCGGCCGCCGCACCGGCATGAATGTACCGGGTATCGACATGCAGTCGTGTCGAGCACTGCCTCGCTGGGCCGGGCCAGTTGCTGGACGGCGTCCATGATTTCGACCTCTTCGGCCATCCCGAGGCGCTCGAGCAACGCCTGGTAGGCGAACTTGTGGATGCCGGTCTGGTTGCCGCCCAGATCGATGGGAACCCGGTCGGGCTGCTGGTGATTGAGCGCCGTGAGTAGTCGTTGCCGTGAGCTCATCGTCTCTTGTGCCGAGACCATGGCGAAATCCTCGCAAGTGAAAGCAGATGTTGAGCGGGACGCACCCAGGGACTGCAGCCGATGATCGCTCGTTCTGAAACGCGGGTCAAGATGGCCAACGGCAAATCGGTCGTCGGGAACCGCATTTGTGGGGCCCTTGATTGACAGACGTTCCGCGGGCGGATATGCAGACAGTTGTGGACGCCAATGAAAACCAGCACATGGGGGATCTCGATATGGGTCAGATACGGATTGGAATGAATCTGGAAGCGACGCGTCATCACGACAAACCGTTTGAATGGGGGCTCGATCAAGCGGCCGATATGGGGTACGAGTACGTGGAGCCGATGGTCCACTTCGGCCGGGAACTGATGAGCGAAGCGGGCTACTACCACACGGTATCCATGTTCAACGATCCGATAGTGATGAAGGAATTGTGTGCCGAGCGTGGCTTGAAGATCTCTGGTTTGCAGGCACATGGTCCGCTGGGCCGGCCGGACTATCACGGCGAATACTTGAAAATGGCGATCCGTTACGCTGCCGAGTGCGGAGCTCCGGTCGTCAACACGGATGAAGGTATCAAGGCTCCCTGGACCACCGAGGAAGAAGATTTCGTCTTGATCAAATACACGCTGCGGGAAGCCTCCTTTGTGGCGGAGCGGCGTAATGTCCTGATCGGCTTGGAGTGCCACGCGCAGTATTCCAAGACCCCCGACGGGCTCGATCGCATCTACGGCCTCGTCGACTCGCCGTCGATCGGTATCAACTTGGATACAGGAAACGCCTACCTGGCCGGGCAGGACCCCTACAGTTGGTTGGAGCGCGTCAGGGACCGGCTGGTCCATTTGCACGCGAAGGATATCAGTGTTGAGCATTCCGATGCGGAGCGGGGAAAGGTGACCGGCACTCCGGTCGGCTGCGCCTGCGGTGACGGAATCATCGACTGGAAGCGGGTCATCGAGATCTGTCGCCCAGCGCCACGCGACATCGTCTTTTCGGTCGAGTGCGGCACCATTGATCAGGCGCGACGCAGCCTGGAGCACCTTAAATCGCTGCTGTAGAGTCTTACACCGAGGTGGGTTCAGTATGTCAACGATGGATTCCCGCAATCAACAGGCGCAGCGTGCGCAGACAATCAGCCGAACGAGGGTGTTATGGAATATTCGCGTCGACGGTTTCTGTACACTTCAGCTGCGACCGTGGCAGCTCCCTGGATCATCCCCGCCGCCGCTCTCGGACGCAATCAGCAGATCGCTGCCAGCGAACGCATTACGATCGGCATGCTCGGTGTGGGAAACCGGGGAAGCAGCTCGCTGCGGGCCATGGAGCCACTGCCCGATCACCAGGTGGTGGCCATTGCCGATTGCCGGCGCGAGCGTGCCACGCTGGCGCAACGACAAGTTAACGAATTCTATGCCCAGCGAACCGGGCAGCAAGCGTATCGCGGCTGCGAGATCTACAACGACTTTCGCGAGTTGCTCGCTCGCAAGGATATCGATGCCGTGTGGGGTTGCGTCCCCGATCACTGGCACGGCGTCGTCTACAGCCAGGCGATTCAAGCGGGGAAGGACTTGTACGGTGAAAAACCGGTCTCTCGGTGGATCACCCAGGGCATCAAGATTCGACGAGCCGTGCGGCAATATGGGTGTGTGTTTCAGACGGGAACCCAGCAGCGAAGCTCTCCGCATTTCCGTCACGCGTGTGAATTGGCCCGCAACGGCTACCTGGGCAAAGTCCACACAGTCTACGTCGGTGCGCCAGGTGGAAGCACGTATCCGGCCGAGCCGCCTTCGGAGCCCCCGGCCGGATTCGACTACGACATGTGGTCGGGGCCAGCGCCTCTGATCCCCTTCGACACGCGGCGCTGCGAGTGGCTGGCGATGTATATGATCTCGCATTACTGCGCCGGCTTCATCACCAACTGGGGCGTGCATCATCTCGATATCGCCGGCTGGGGATGCCCCGAGGCATTCGCCAAACCGTTTGAAATCGAAGGTTCCGGCGTACTCCCCGCGGAAGGAATGACCGACACCTGGATCTCCTGGCAGATGCAATTGCGCTGGGAGAGTGGCTTGCAGATGAGCTACACCAATACCGACAACCCGAACAAGCAAGGCTGCAAATTCGAGGGCGACGAGGGCTGGGTGCACGTTAACCGCCAAGGCATCTGGGCGGAACCGGCGTCGTTACTGCAACTGCAACTGAAGCCGAGCGATACGCCACTGCATGCCAGCCCCGAACACGCCGATCCCTACACATCGCATACCGCCGACTTCTTCCGATCCATCCGCACGCGGCAGGATCCCGTGTCCCCGGTCGAAGAAGGGCAGGCGGCCAGCACGCTGGGCAACGTCTCCGATATTGCCTTGCGACTGGGCCGCAAACTGCAATGGGATCCAGCCGTCGATCGCTTTGTGAACGATGATGAGGCCAACCAGATGCTCGATCGCGCACTGCGCAGTCCCTGGGAGGTGTAATGAGTCTACCACACTGGTGCCGGGTGCCACTTTTCTGAAAGCGTTGTTGGGACCCCGCCACGGTTCGTATGAGGGAAGAGAGAGATTCGAGCATCAAATACCGAAATTATTCTTCTCATGATTCGTAGTCCTGGCAGAACCGGTGACAACGCTTGGAAGCGAAGATAAGTATTTGGCTCACGGCATTTGACTGAAATGTTGGGCGTGGTCCGTCCGAGCACCGGCGATTCGACGCGGTGCGAAACAGTACCGAATCCAGGAGAATGGATATGCACGATATCCGCCGGCCAATTCGTTTGTTGCGATGGAAAGGGTCTGCACTGCGATGGGGACTGCTGCTACTGGCAGTTGGCATCTCGGGCGATGCAGCCGCCCAGATGCCACTTGAACAAGCGTGGCAGCAATTGCCTCAGTACGAGTACGGCCAGGACATGGCAGCTCTCCTGTCCATCGACCGGGCGGTGATCGAGGCGATGAAAATGCCGGCAAGTCGGTCGGCATGTGCCGCACGTCTGGCCGGGCTGCTTGAATCATCCACTACAACGCTCGCGGCCAAGCAGTACATGTGCTTTCAGCTCCGCCAGATCGGCACCGACGCGGAAGTGCCCGTACTGGCCAAGTTACTCGTGAAGGACGATACGGCAGCGATGGCTCGCTTGGCGCTGGAGTCAATTCCGGGAGATGCTTCGCGGCAGGCCTTGTCCTCGGCCACGACCCAATTGAAGGGTCAGCATCTGATCGGGCTAATCAATTCGCTGGGCAAACGCCGGGAGTCGGCCAGCATAGATACCCTGGCAGGCTTGGCGAGTTCCAGTGATGCGGCAATCTGCGCCGCAGCTTGGCGAGCACTCGCCAATATCGATGACGAGCGGGCTGCGGGCCTGCTGACGGATCAAGCTGCGCAGGCTCCCGATCCCCTTCCGCCGGAACTGGCAGTTCCGCTACTGCGTTGTGCCCAGTCCATGGCTGCCGGCGGCAAACGAGATGCTGTCCGGACACTCTACACACGGCTGTCGCAGGAAGGCCAGCTGCCGGCGATGCGTCATGCGGCTCTGGAAGGGCTTTTGTCCCTGCAGCAGAGTGCATCTGCCGACACAATCACGGATTGGCTCCTGCAGGACGATGCAGTCACACGTCGTGTTGCCATGGCGCACCTGGAGGCTTTGTCCAGCGAACAACTGGAATCGCTCAGTGCGGATATGGCTACTCTGCCGACCTACTGTGTGGTGGCAGTGGTCGAAGTGATGGCCAGGCGAGACAGGACGTCGGTGTTGCCGAAAGTGATGGAGCTGGCCGACAGCAGTAATCCTCAGCTCCAGCTGGCCGGGATACGCCTGTTGGGTGCTGTCGCGGACAGCCAGGCAATTGCGCGACTGATTTCCGCTCTCGGAGCCGACGACGCGGTGGCCGAGGCGGCTAAACAGTCGCTGCAGCAGTTGTCTCGCGATGTGGTGGGACCCGCGTTGCTCAAGGCGTTAGACGATGTGTCGTTGCGTTCTGGCGCGGTCGATGTGCTCAAGCGTCTGCGATACTACGAGGCGATCGACCCGCTCGTGGTGTTGGCCACCAGCCGTGATCCGGCGGTCTACAGCGTTGCCTTGGACGGACTGCGCGGCATTGCCGACCCTGACGAAACGGATCTGTCACGACTGCTGAAATTGCTTCTGCAGACTCCGCCGGGCGTTCAGCGAGATGAAGCGGAGAAGACCATTGTGATTGTCTGTGGCAAACAGCCTGACGCGGCGATTCGAACCCAGGGAGTTCGCGATCTGGTGGCACGTTTCACTGCCACCGAGCGGTTAGCGTGCCTGCCGCTTCTGGGTAGACTGGGAGACCCGCAAGCACTGCCTGTCATCGAGCAGGCTCTGGCCAGTGGGGCTGCCGACGAGCAAGAGGCGGCGGTGCGAGCGCTCTGTAACTGGCCCGACGCGAGCGTGGCAGATCGGTTGATGACGATCGTGACGAAGACGGCGGATCCCCGTTTTCGACGCTGGGCGCTGCGGGCTTATGTGCGAGTGGTTTCGCTACCGAGCCAGCGACCGGACAGCGAAACGCTGGCCATGTTGCAGACGGCCATGCAGCAGGCCGATGTGCTGGAGGACCAGCAACTGATTATTGAGCGGGCGGGGAGCGTTCGCTCAATGGACAGCGTGACGTGGCTCGCGACCTTCCTCGGCCAGCCGGACTTGGCCCAGCAGGCCTGCGGCTCGCTGGTGGAATTGGCCCATCATCGCGAACTGAGGCATCCCAACATGCAGCAGTTCGGTCCGCTACTGGACAAAGTGGCCGAAATCAGCCGTGACCAACAGATCGTGGAACGTGCCAAGCGGTATCGGCTGGGACTGTGAAGGTGTTTTTCCGAGGCCAAGCTCACTCGACTACTACAGATTCGACAATTGCGGTTTTTCGTAGGCGTTGACGGAAACACGTATGTGGCGGGGACCTATTACGCTCGGTTGATTTCGATCCCGGGCCGGGTCAGGCCGAGTTGCCGATGCCACCCAACAACGAACCTCGAGGATTCCTCGCGAAGTACTCGGCTAATGGAGAGTTCGTCTGGGTGCGACAGATCGAAGGAACTGGATACAGTCTCGCCTGAGGAGCGATGTTGGATGCCGCGAGCAACATCCATTCCCCGTCGACGTAGGGCCTGCACGATCGCATGGACCACGTGAACGTCAGTGAATCCTCTGAGCACCGCTCAATCCTTCTGCGATGACTGGTCGCGGACCAACTCCGGATGGTCGCGGCGGAACTGCTCAATCGCGCGGGCCTCGTCGGCGACAGCACGCTCAATCTCGGCCCGATGGTCCTCACAATAGGCGAGTGCCGCGTAGACCTGTGCCAGCGTGAGCGTCGGATAGACAGTAGCAGCAATTTCCTCAGGAGTCATTCCGCCGCGATCGCGTGCCACCATCACGTCGCGCGCTCGGATCCGGTGACCCGCAATGCGCGCTTCGCCACCGAGTAGGCCCGGTGTGTGGACGATGTGGGCATATTCAGTTTGCGTAGTATCTGCCTCAGAACCCATGCCAATGCTCCTCAGTCTTGAGCTTTCCATACCATCATATCATCCAGGACACGGCGCGGCGAGACAAGGGCAAGAGACCAGACAGGTGGTTTGCTACGACTAAACAGGTATCGCTACAAGCAAGATCACGTAACCTCGGTTGCGTGGGAGACACGGGGCGTTCGAATTCCCGACAATGACCCGATGACTCGGTCCACGATGCGATCCGTGTCGAATTCCTCGGCGGCTCGACTCCGCACATCCGTTCGATCCATCGCCTGAGCCTGCTCAATGGCCTCCAGGTAGACCGCCAGCGCCCGCTCGTCCTCGCCCGTTGCCGCGTGCGCAGACCGGTCACGAGCACACCGTCGTAGGCGCCCCCGCTCGGACAGATCGTATATCCACCGGCGTCCACAGAGAGGCGGCACCCCGTGCGACTGTGGAGATAGCACGGCGCACGCTCGGGAACCTGGACATCAAGGGATGCCATGAAAAGATCATTCCGGACGTGAATGATCCTCCCGCCCGGCTTTGATCGTAGCCTCGCAGACGCTGGCCAGATTCTCGGTACGTATCCGCTCGAGGATCCGCCGGGCCTGTCCGCCTGAGAATGGTTCCCTTGCCGATCCAGAATCCTTCCCAGCCGTTTTCGAGCGTAGCTCCAGGCCGGCGAGTTCCGAATTGCCGTCCGTGTCAGAAGCAAAGTCCCAAGAGCTCGTGATAATGGTACACGCATGAGACAGACTCGGAGGCGGATCATTTCCCCCGGCAGGAGCGTGGCTCAGCTTTCGGTACCCAGCCGCTCGTTAGGCGATCAGGTGGCCCACACCCGTCCAGACTGGGGCCGGTTTGTCCCAGTATTTGTCCCGGTGGCCGGGACAAACGCAAAACGCTCATCACAAGTAGCTGTCCGGCAGCAATTTGTGACGAGCGTTTGGAAATCAAGCGGAGAGGGTGGGATTCGAACCCACGAACGCCTTTCGACGTTGCTGGTTTTCAAGACCAGTGCGATCGACCACTCTGCCACCTCTCCGGGCACCCACAGTCATGGCCTGCTAGTTGATGACAGTGAGCGGGTCTGAAAGTTCGTCAATTCGGTCTGGTCATCGCTGGAAAACGTGACCGTGCTTCACAACTGCCGCTATCCACCACTCGGCGGAAGGAAGTGCAACTGCCGCGGGGGGGGCAGGTGCATGGAATCGTCTAAATATGATAGCAAACATGCTGATTTCTGCCAGACGTGATTTGGCTCGAGTTGTTCTGCGAGTGTTCCGATCACCGCAGCCCATTTGGCCCTCAGCGTGGGGCCCCGGAGTTACGCGACAGGCATGCTGCTCAAACAGCCTGATTCGTATTTCCTGAAACGACGGGCCTTATGCTGGTTTAATCACCGTCAGTCCCGGCACTCGGCTGAAATGGCGGGTGTTGAACGTCGCGACTACATGGCCTCGTTCCAGTGCCGTGGCTGCCACGATCAAATCGTAATAGCCGATCATTGTGCCGACGGTTTCCAGTTGTGCCCACAGCCGAGCGTGCTCGTAGGCAGTTTGCTCCGTGTACGGCACGATCGGCAGCACCGACAGGATCGCATTCAGATACTGCTCCCGCTTGGTACGTTGGCGTCCCTTCCCTCGTACAACACCATGCCACAATTCGGCGACAGTGATAGCTGCCACTTCGAATTCGTCATCCTGTCGTGCGCTGACCCAGGCGGGCAGATCAAATGTGCCTTTTTCGCCACGAATAATCACGTCGGTGTCGAGCATTATTGCCATTTGTCGCTGGGAGCTTTCAACTTCTTGCGGGCGGCCTGCAAGTCGCGATTCCATGCGCGTGCCTCGGCCTCCGAGAGCTCGGTCGAAGCCAACGCCTCAGCCAAGTCGCTGCCACGGCAGACCGGCTCCCCGGCCGGTACCAACCGCGCAAACGGGATGCCATTTTTCAACAGCACAAAGGTCTGGTTCTGATAATGGGCGCGATTCACGCAATCCGCAAAACTGCGGGCGGCTTCCGTGACGGTAATGATGGTTTCACTCATAAAATCAGATTATCATATAATCGTCGATGCCCTGTCAAGTATTGGGCGGGGATGCTGAACATTACTTCAGCCAGCACGAGCAGGGCTAAACTCCTCCGAATTCTCGGCCGTGACGCGGCCCGCGCAGCTCAGGAAATACCTTGGAGTACTTTTTACCTGGAAGCGCTCTTGGGTGGCGTCGTTTCGGCAGGCGGCGGAGTCGTGACTGCCATGTCGCCAGCGGGCTTGTTCTTCGGCTCGGTTTTGGCTGGAGCCAGCTTCGGCTTCGTGGCAGCCCATTTGTTGTAGTACGCGTTAAGGAGGGGAACGAACTCTTCGGTTGCCTTGCGATTCCCGGTCGCTGCAGGGTGGTCGTCGCCATCACTGGGATAATAGAGCGTGTTACCACCTCGGTTGCAGATGTACTCCACCTTGCCAGCGCGTATCCGGTGATGGTTGTTGGGGCCTGTCAGCACATTGTAGAAATCAAATACGGCCACGTTGCTGCCGCGGTAACTGGCCAGCCAGTCCTGTACAAGCCACTTGTTCAGCGCGCGAGCGTTGGCGGCGCAGGTGCCATCCTGCACGGGAGGAGCGGTGACGACGACGAACAATTTGTCCGGCCGCGTGGTGAAGTAGGCAAGCAGCTCGTTGTAAATTGCCTTCGCGTTGGCGACCGACAGGCCTTCTCCTCGAGCTGGTGCATCGGTCGGCTGGCCTTCCAGGTTCGAGTTGGGAAAACAGGATTTGAACACCACGATTTCGTTATCGCCCCCCGGATCAGCCGCGCCGCGCGTGTACTCGCAGTGCTGCTCATTTTCGCGATAGAGCGCCTGCAGGTACTCACCGCTCTGCCGGCCCGTAAACCACTCTGGCCAGTCGGTGATGTCAGTGCGATCTCCGATGCCATTGGGGCCCCAACCGTAATTGGTATCGCTGACAAAGTAGTTGCTGTCGGCCAACGCCTTTCCGAGGCCCCCGTTTGAATCGGCCAACCAGTTCTCACCGCAGGAGTGATGAATGAACACCAGTTTGACCGTCTGCCGCGGATGTTGCGCGTCAGGTATTGGTGCCTGTGAGCGCAGAGAGCAGCCGACCAGCACGCCGGCTACTGACGCCAGCAGGGCCACGCAGCCCCCACCAAATCGACCTGCCAACATTGCATGGCGCGAAACGCTCGGCATGATCCTGCTCCTATCACGAGACTGGCGGCAGCCTGCTGCGACTGATTCTGTTGGACAAATGATGGTCTAGTGGACCCGACTACTCGGGCGAACACTTCATCCGTCGCAAACACGCATGGCGCCAATTATCACCGATATCTCGCTGTGAGGGAAATATCTGTCTCCTGATTGCGTTACTGCAATAGACGTTCGTTCGGCTTTTGCGAAACTGCAATATTACGCGTGATTCTTGTGTTTGCAGGCCACTGGCGACGAGGCGAGAGATCCCACTTTTTCCGAGGCTTCATCGTCGCCTCCGCGTTGGCGTAAACCGGGTCCTTCAGGGGTGTTCGGCGCACTCGACAGGAAACGGTCGGCCAAGCCGCAGCAATTCGGCGAATCTTCAATAAGTTCCGGGCTGTGCTGTTCCGATACTTCCAAGGGAGACGATTGTAGCGCCTGTATGGATTGGCGCGAGAAATCGCTCCGGTACCTAGCTTCAGAAAGTGAAGGATGGCAGGCTCATGAAACGCACTTTTCTGCTGATCGGCGTGGGGATCGCGAGTATCATCGGACTGCAGGCTACCCCCGTTAGGGGGCAGGCTGTAGTTCCCGGTACGGGCAAGGAGATCGACTATGTCGGGGACAATTTTGAAGATCCCGACTGGCAATATGTCCGCAAGGGCCCCAAGAGTTCTCGCGAAATCGACGGACAAACTCGGTCTCCGATGGGGTATTCAGCGAACCGCCGCTGGTTTGAGGGCCCCGAGCGGGGTGATCCCGACCTGTTGAAAGTGATTCCCACGCCTGAGAACGGACTGCCGGGCAGCGAATATGCTCTGCTGATGCGGACGCTGCATTCGGGTGTGCCGGGGCGGAATACGTATGACGTACAGCAGGACGATCTGATTGTGGACTGTATTTCGCGGCTGGGAACGGGGATCAGGCCGTCCGAGACGCCCAACTGCGTGGTACGCGTGTATCTGCCGCCGGCCGAGCAGTGGGAAAACCGATCGGGCCCGCAGTTCGGCTTCCGCATCGGTCTCTCCGCGACCACGCAGAAACAGCGAGAAGGCCTGTTCGCCTTCGGCACGGAAACCACCAGCGAACCATATTGGCCAGGGATGTGGATCCACTTCCGCAGCGAAGGTGACCGCAAAGTGGAGAAGGACTCGGCCTTCATCAAAGTGCGTGGCGATCGCCTGGGACGCGATTTTCAGGTGCTTGAAATTGAGCAGTTCGGCTGGTGGACGCTCGGCATGTCGGTCACCGGCGACGGCATGGTTCATTACTACGCGCATGCCGGCGTTGAGCCCCTGACCGCCAAAGACCACATCACGTCGCAGTATCCGTATGGCTTTCGTGCCGAACAGTTCCGCACGTTCTTCTTCAATGTCTGCAATCGCAACGACGGCAAGTCGTGGTCGACGCCATTCGTGATCGATGATCCGCAGCTCTTCCTGGTGAACGCCAGTCGTATCAACTCGATTGTCGAACGAAAAGAACAGCGGACACGCAGTACGACGGCCAAGAGCAACAAGAGCAGCCAGAGCACGACCCGCAAGCGGTGAGCATCGTCTGACAACGCACAGCCTGACACCTGACACCTGACACCTGACGCACGACGCATAACGCTCAACGTTTCCATCGGAACGTTGAGCGTGTGCTTTAGTGGGGCTTCAGGATTTCTCGCTGTCGAAACGTAGGCGCGCGACCATATTGAAGTCAGCAACATGCGAACACCCAGGCCGTTAGCGGGCGGGCACTTTCCTTCCCCTTGGCGAGCGGCTGAGTCGGGGGCCAACGTGTTTGCCGCTTAATCTCGCTGGTAATTCCTGCCATGAAGAACCCGGCAGAGCCTCTCTTTGAGACGACCCTATTGGGTGTCCCCTTTGGATGGGGTACGGACCGATTCTCGAGTTCTTTCCTGGCGGGATTCTGGACGGCACTCGATGCACGTCATAGGATGGGCGGCTGAGCGGGCGGCCTGCATTCCGCAATACTCCAACACTCCAACACTCCATTACTCCATTACTCCATACTCCATACTCCAACACTCCAATACTCCAACACTCCAACTCCGTCGTACCACTCTGCTGGTGGCCGCGAGGCCACGTCAAAGCTAGTGCAACGCAACTACTTCTTGCCGAGGAGACGTTCCATGCCATTGGACATCAATCGCCGCAAGTTTCTGGGGACGGCCGCTGTAACGGGCGTCTTCACGATCGTTCCACGACATGTGCTGGGTGGTCCAGGGTTTGTTGCTCCGAGTGAAAAGATCACTTTGGCTCACATCGGAATGGGGACTCAGGGGTTCAGTGAATTGGGTGGGCTGCTGGGGAATCCCGAGATCCAGATTGTGGCGGTCTGCGATCCCAACACGGACAGCAATGACTACGTGGAGTGGGGGAAGAACAGCCAGCGGAACCGCATTCGCGAATACCTGGGGGATCCCAGTTGGCGGGAGGGAGAAAGCGGTTGCCCAGGCGGCCGCGAAATTGGGCGTCTGGTGGTCGACACATATTACGCTCGAGAACGAGGCGATCAGAAATACGAGGCGTGCCGCGCCTACGCAGATTTTCGCGAACTGCTGGAGAAGGAAAAGGACCTGGATGCCGTCAAGGTCATGACGCCCGATCATCTGCACGCGACCGTATCCATCGCGGCCATGCGGCGCGGCAAGCACGTCATGATGCACAAGCCGATTGCCAATCGACTGTACGAAGGGCGGTTGGTGCTGGATACCGCGCGGCAGGCAAAAGTCGCCACGCACTTGCTGGCTTACGGTGCCGCGGAAGGAAATCGCGTGATTTGCCAGCGGGTCCTGGAGGGAGTGATCGGTAACCTGCGGGAAATTCACAACTGGACCAATCGTCCGGTGTGGCCGCAGTACACGGAGATCCCGCAAGACAGGCCCCCGGTCCCGAAAGGACTCGACTGGGATCTTTGGCTGGGCCCGGCCCTCGAGCGACCGTATCACCCGCACTACACGCATACGGTGTTTCGTGGTTGGTACGATTTCGGTGGCGGGAGCATGGCGGACATGGGCATCTACAGTCTCTGGCCCGTGTTGGCGACCCTGGAACTCGACGCGCCGCTCAGCGCACAGGCGTGGGCGACACATACCTGTGCCATCGACGACCACGTCAGCCACGGTGTGAATAATGATTTCGCGTATCCGACCGGTTGCCAATTGCGTTTTCAGTTTGCTGCGCAGGGTGACCGTCCGGCGGTCGAGCTATTCTGGTACGACGGCGGCATGAAGCCGCGGTGGCCCGAAGAAGTCGAAAGGCACGACGTCGAAATGGAACGAGAGGGGATCTTGTTCATCGGCGACAAAGGCTCGATCCTGGCCGGATTCCAAGGACAGAATCCACGACTGTTCGCTGAGGGCAAAGTTGAACCGCTGGACCAAACCGATGCCGACGTTACTCGACAAGGCGTCTCTGGCAATCGTGCTCGTGGATGGATCGAGGCGGTGCGCGGTGGTGGCGAGTCACCTGGCAGCTTTCTCTATTCCGGTTCGATTACCGATACCGTGAACCTGGGCACTGTCGCCTTGCGCGCGGGCAAAAAGGTGTTGTTCGACAGTGCCAACATGAAGATCACGAACGTGGAAAGCGCCAATCGATACCTGCGGCGCGATTACCGCCCGGGATGGGAACTCTAAGGGACGGCTCAGAATAATTCGGCAATGCTCCAATCGGGTCGCACTGGCTGAGCGAGCGTAGAGCGTTTCGCCATCGCTCAAGAGACTTCACTCGCGAGCGGCCAGTGTGCCGGAGCCCGAAAAGCGGAATCACCGAGTTATTTATGCGGCCCAGATGTATCAGGCGTCGTCTCTTGGCGGAGTCCGCGCAGTTGCCGCGCCTGCTGATGGCACTGGATGATCCGCCGCTTCAACTCGGCAATCAACTGCTTGTCCGTCATCTGTTCGATTTGTTCGCGGGAGATTTGCGGGCCGAAGACTGTGCAGACCTTTGTGAGGCGAGGGTAGCGGCGTGAGCGGGGCCAGGCGTCATAGGCTCCATCGACGGCGGCCGGCACGATCGGTACATGTCCGCGACGCGCCAAAGCGCAAAAGCCGGGCTTCAGTTCACCGACTTTGCCATCTTTTGTCCGAGTTCCTTCGGGGAAAACAACGGCGCCTTCCCCTTTCCGGAGCCGTTTCAATGTCTCCTTGATCCCCCCCAAGCTCATCCCGTCACGGTCCACGGGGATCGCATCCAAGTAGCGGATGATGCGGCCAAAGAGGAATGTGTCGAACAGTGTCTTGCGGGCCATGAAGTTGAGCTGTTGGCGAAAGCAAATTCCGACCAGCACCGGATCGAAGTAGCTCTGGTGATTACAGCAGATCAAGGCGCCGCCTTCCTGGGGGAAATGCTCCTTCCCTCGCCAGGTAAACCGGAAAAAGGACACGGCGATGATCCAGAAAGCGTTCTTGATCGTCTGGTACCCGATACTTTTCCACCAAGGACGTTGCATCTGCATGGGAGTAACCGATTTCTTTAATTTCGCACAAACCAAAAACCCTGAAACGAAATCCGAAGCTCGAAAACCGACAAAAATTCACATGACCGAAATCAGAATGGCACTCCTCCTGAATGGTCCACTGTTCCCACCGTCACGAAACGTTAGCTAGCCGTCTGCGAGTCGATTGCCAAGCCGCTCACGCAGCAAACACTCCAATTTATCCACGACCTGGTCGAGTTCCAACTGGTCGGTAGCGACCAACATCGCATCTTCGGCGGGCACCAAGCGTCCCACTTCACGTGACTGATCCTCGTGATCGCGACGGTTCTGCTCGTCCAGCACCTGAGGGAGTGACACCGTTTCCCCGCTGGCTTGACGTTCGCGGACACGACGGCGAGCACGTTCTTCGCTCGACGCGGTCAGGAAGAACTTGCAGTCGGCCTGCGGGAACGCCACGGTCCCTTGATCACGTCCCTCCGTCACCACGTTGACTCCGCAAGCCAGACGGCGCTGTAATGCCACCAGTTGCTGCCGGGCCAGGGGATTGTCGGCAACATGACGGGTATTGCCGGTTACTGCCGAGGTGCGAATGGCCTCGGTGACGTCCTCGTCGTCCAGTAGGACGCGATTTTCCCGGAAGGTGAGTGATACGCGACCGGCCAGCTGAGCGATCGCTGGCTGGTCGTGCCAATCAACGTTCTCACGCATGGCGGCCAAGGCAATCGCGCGATACATCGCCCCCGTATCCAAGAAACAGAATCCCAGACGCTGGGCCAGTCGCCGAGCGACGCTGCTCTTACCCGCTCCCGCTGGTCCATCGATAGTGACGATCATCGGCATCCGCTCTCGGAGCGCCTTTCGTTTGGTTGTGGTTGGAGGACTGGAGGACTGGAGGATTGGAGGACTGGAGGACTGGAGGATTGGAGGATTGGAGGATTCGATCATTTTGATCCGACGGACTGCGAAGATTCAGTCGTGGCCGCATCACTCCATCACTCCTCCACTCCACCACTCACCTCCCTCCCTTCCTCCACCGTCCGTTCGCCTGCTCACCAGCGGGCTTCCACTTCGATCCAGCAGTTGGCGGAGACTTCGACCACGGCGGCATCCTTCTCGAGGGGGCAGGTCCCCATGTTCTCACCCACGAAATCACGTCGTCGCGCGGCGGTGATCGGGTGGCACGATCGTAGTTTGGCACGAGCCGCTCTTCCGGCGGTTTCCAGCAGTCGGACGCGGAACCCGACGAGGCGGTGCTCTTCGACCAGCGGTGCCCAGGCGGTGGCGAGCAAGTTTCGGCTATCGATATGAAACAACCAGCTGGAAGACGCTCCGGAGACTGCGGCAGCCACGGTTGGCAGGGCGGGGAGCGGCGTCATGAAAGCCAGCGATTCATGGAGCGGATATTTCAGGTTGACTCCGATGCCCATGTTCGAAGGTGCGGGCGCGTTCCCCGGCGACAATCAGGAGGCTATCGAGCATGCGTGCGTCGGTGCGCCGATGAAACGGCAGGCCACCGGTCAACAGCGTGGTATGGCGGCCGTCGTCATCGATATCAATGTAGTTGGGAGCTTCCAGTCGTTTTGCCTCCGCCCGTTCACGCAGCTGATTCACGCTGCGCCATAAGATGGCGGATTCGTTGGCCCAGGCAAAGCGACAGCAATAGTAGGAATTCCAGGGATCGCCACGCAACTGCATGAGCGGATCCAGTTCGATGCTCAGCTGCAGCACGCGACTGCCTCTGCAGACGCGAAACTGTTGGCGATAGGTAGCCTGTTTTTCGCCACTTCGATTGAGCAATCGTCCCTCCACGGTGATTTCGCCCAGCACGGTCGAGGCGGCGGTGACGGCTACTCGATCGGCCGCCATGACGGAATAAATGGCGGGGCGTTTGGTGTTGGCGCCACGGCTGGGTGTCCGCAGAGCCAACTGCATCGAGAGTCGATTTCCACGCTTTTCGTATTCGAACAGCCCCTGCATCGCGCCGGTCGTGGGATTCACGTGCACTTCGAGGAACTCATTCAGCAGGCGACCCTCTTCCGCCAGCGGCCGCGATGCGCGCGGGACGGGCTGCGGGGGCGTAGCCCCCGTGATCCACGCGAATCCCATGGGAGGCACGTCGACAACGACATGTTTGTGGGTGGCCTGTTTGTCGACGGCATAAATGGGGGATGAAACCGCGGGGAGGCTGGGGAGTTCGGGTAGATCCAAGGCGGCTCGACGCACATGACTGGCCGGATTGACCACCAGGTATCCGGTTTCCGTCGGCCCGGTTCCGCGGGGTACGAACTCGGCAAACTGCTGCGTGGCCTGCCGCTGCGACTCTTCGATCCGCTGGTCGAGATCATCCAAGGCCGCTCCATCGGCACAGGCATCGACTTCATCGATCAGTGCGGAAGTCGTGTCGATGTGGCGCTTCGTGACCGCAGTCAGGAGCATATCTTGTGCCTGCTGTGCGGCGAGCAGGCAACGTCGTCGCCAATAACGCACCGAAGTCGAGATCGGATCCATGGCTTGCCTGGTCACTGCTTGCTGCAAGTAGGGTGATCGATATTGATCGGCTTTGAATTGCTCTGTCTGACCAGGGTAGTCCGTGTCGCGAAAGTAGTCGTCGACGGTCACGAATTTCCCGAGCATGTTGCCATAGCGGGCAATCCTGCGGAGATCGTGGTACCACGTGCAGACGCGCCCCGGCCAGTGCGCCACGCAGATGGTGGCGACATGATCCACGTCCATGGTCTCTCCGAGTTTACTCGCCAACGACAGGAAGGTGGCTGAGCGCGCCGCATCGAGTGGGGGACGGCTGATGGCATCGATGGCGCAGTGGTCGGGGCCTTCCCAGCGAATCTTCAACTGCGAGCCTTCCGGGTACTGACCTTCCCCCAGAGCGGTGTGCAGGGCACCGACGTAGCCGAGCCGACCAAGAAGTTGCGGGTAGAGCACGGAGACGCCGTAACGTCGCCGTCCGTACACCTTGGGACGTTGGCCCAACTGCTGCTGAAACAACTCCAGCCCTTTGCGCAAGCGATTCAAGACGGTTTCACAGCTATGCAATGGCGAACACTGTTCCGCCAACTCGCCGCCGACAAGTCCCACAGATCCCTCCTGCAATCCACGTTTGATCGCGGCCAGCGAGTCGGGGGCGTCACGCCGCATGGCGGTGATCAATTCGCCGTTGAGGATCAGATTCACCGGTACACCGGGCGCTAATTGTTGGAGCAGTGTGGGGCCAAGTGTGCTTGGGGCGAGCAGCGTCAGGTCGAGTAGATAGGCATCGACGGCGTAGTAATGATCACGTTCTTGTGCCAACAAGTCGAAGCAGGCTGTCAACTGGTCTCGCGCCGCGGGCACGTCGCCAGCGGCCGCGGCCTGCGCTCCGGCGACGACCAGTTTGAAGAAGTGCAGCTCATCGAGATGCGTGCTGTAACGCATCTGCCGCGTCAACAACTCGACTTGCAGATAGCAGTATCCCAAGGCGAGGAAATCGGCCACCAAGTCTGCGTCGATGCGTTGCGCCAAGTCGGCCAGCGGCTGGAGCGCCTGGCGGAGGATCTCGTCGCGCGGCAGATTCCCCTCGATCAGAAATGCCCCCTCTTGGGTCGCTCGTTGGGGGAAGCCAGTGGGGAGTTCCTTCTGGCTGACGCCGGGAGCCAGGATCAGCATGTTGGAGAGCTGTGTGGGAGGGTTATCGCCGCGCTGCCAGGTAGGCGCCGAGCCGGTGGTGGCCAGCAACGCGGGGTGCCAGAGAGCGGTCCAGGCGGATAGTAGCCCGTCCGCTTCCTCCTCCTCATGGTGCAGGGGAAAGTCCTCCAGACTGTGGCACGGCAGCAGAACGCAAGTTTCCCGGTATGTCATGGAGTCGTCAGTGGTGGAGCCAGAAAGTTCAGTATGTCAATCTGTCGCCGGGCTCAAACAGTCCCTTTGGCGGCAAGTCTTACACAATATCGACCGGTCCGGCGGATGTCGAGGAAGGTGCCGCTTGTTTCGCTGGTAGCACCCGGCAGGGCGGTCGAAACGGAAGAGAATTCGCAGAATTAGCCCACACTGGGGGGAAATGATTGACAATTTGCGTAAGTCCTTTGTACAGTGGAAAAGAACAGAGAATCTGCTGGCACCCTGTCTGTATCCCATTCTTGTCTGAGTCTCTGCTGTATTCTGGTGGCGGAGACGATGCTTGCGGAGACAATGCTGAGGGGTCATGGTGACAGGTATCCAGGTTTCGTTTTTCATTGCATGATATTCGCTCGAGCAGCAACCCGCTTGTTGAGGCCGATGTTACTCGGACCTGAGGGGACGACCGATGGCAAAATATGCCGGCGTGTGGGGGATTGATATTGGCCAAGCGGCATTCAAAGCCCTGCGCTGTCAGTTGGAAGATGGCAAAGTCGTAGCGGATGCTTTCGACTATATCGAGTATCCGAAGATCCTGAGTCAACCGGAGGCGGAACCGGAGAAGATGATTCAGGACGCGATCGAGCAATTTCTCTCGCGGAACGACGTGAAGGGTTATCGGGTGGCACTGGCCGTACCCGGCCAGAGCGGGTTGGCGAAGTTTTTCAAGCCCCCGCCGGTGGACGCGAAGAAGATCCCGGAAATTGTCAAGTACGAAGCTCGCCAGCAGATCCCCTTCGCATTGGAAGACGTGATTTGGGACTTCCAACAGATGGGCGGTGGTGCCGAAGTCGACGGCTATGCGCTGGAGACCGAAGTCGGCCTGTTTGCGATGAAGCGCGAGCAGGTCTTTCGTGCGATGCGGCCCTTCCAGGACGCCGGTATCGAACTCGACATTATCCAGTTGGCGCCGCTGAGCATCTACAACTTCGTGGCCTACGATATTCTGGGTGACCAGGTTTCGCCCGACGACTACGATCCGGACAATCCGCCTCCTTCGCTCGTGGTATTGTCGATGGGGACCGACACCACGGACCTGGTGATCACGAACGGATTCCGCGTCTGGCAGCGTAGTGTGCCGTTGGGGGGCAACCATTTCACCAAGCAGTTGACCAAAGAGCTGAAGTTGACCTTCGCCAAGGCCGAGCATTTGAAGCGGAACGCGCGGCAGGCGGAGGATCCAAAGATGGTCTTTCAGGCCATGCGGCCGGTATTTAACGACCTGGTGACGGAGGTGCAGCGGTCCATCGGCTATTTCCAGGGAATCGACCGCAAAGCGAAAATTGGCGGGGTCGTGGTCCTGGGAAACGCGGTCAAGCTGCCGGGGCTCCAGCAGTATCTGGCCAAAAACCTGGGGTACGAGGTGAATAACTTCGAGACCTTCTCGAATCTCTCCGGTCCGGCCATCCTTTCCTCGCCGGCCTTTCGTGACAACCAATTGTCATTTGGTGTTTGCTACGGACTTTGCTTGCAGGGTCTCAGTGTAGCCAAGCTGCGCACGAATCTCGTCCCGCGGGAGATCATGACCGACCGACTGGTGCGGTCCAAGAAGCCGTGGGCGGTGGCTGCCGTCGGAGCTTTGTTGTTGGCCTGTACCTTCAACGTGTTCTTCTACTACGGGCGGCTCCATCAGGCGGCTGAAGATCGGGCCGTCGCCGGCGTATCGTGGGAGGAGGCCAGCAAGAAGATTTCGCAGGCCGAGTCATTAAGTTCGGGGTTCGTGGATGAAGATTCCAAGTTGGTGGCTCAGCTCGGTCGCGTCACCGCGATCGGCGAAGAACTGGTCGGCAACGCCGATCGCAAGATTCTCTGGCTGGAAATGCTGCGGACCCTCAATACGGCGCTGCCCCTCACACCGGGATTGCAGCCTGGCGAGATACCGGATGTCGAGAAACTGCCGTTCCATCAGCGGCAGGAGGTGCACATTGACGAGATCGAGGTGAAATACTTCGCGAAACTCGACGACTGGTTTACCGACATTGTCAAAAAGAAGTACATCGAACAATCTCGCTCGGACCCACAGTCGGAACCGGTCGCCGCGGCGGACGGCACAGCCACCGCGACCGAGCCAAAGGGGCCTGACGGGGAAGGCTGGGTGGTGCAGCTGAAGTGCTACCACTTCTTCAATCAGGATCTGCAGACTTATGGGCTGGCTCATGTCCTCAATACCTTGGTCAACAACTTAAAGCACGGACGCGTGGTGTTTCCGGTGTCGGTCGCCAAGATCCGTCCCGGCGTTGTCGTGCGACATCAGACCCCGGACGGGCAAGTCATGCCGTTGCACGTGACAGCCATCGCGCCGGTTGTGCAAGCGGTCGAGGGGGGCGGTGGCGAGCAGGTCACGGGTTACCAGTTGCAGTTGGAAGGTGTCGACACGCCGATCACCATTCCCGCCCTCGGCATGGTCCCTGTGGTGTTCACCATGGAGGAAATGGGGATTCGCTTCCCCTTGGTGCTGTCGGATCAGTTCGACAAGACCTTCCAAGTCCCCAATCCGAATTACGAACCGCCCGAGGGAGGGTACGCCGGAGGTGGTATGTTGGGAGGCGGTACTCCTGGCTTGGTGGGGGGAGGCAGTAGTCTTTCACCGAGCGGCACCGGCGGGCCGGCGTCGACCGGCTCGGGCAAGAAACAGGACGAAACCCTGGAAGAGCCTCCCATGTTGACAGTACCTCGGTACGACTTCATCCTGCAGTTTACCTGGAAGGAGTCGTTGCTGTCCGAGCGTCTGGAGAAGCAGACGGCGGAGTGGGAGAAACAGAAACAGGGTGCGGCGCCATCGAGCAACGGAAGTATTGCCGCCAACACCAGGGGAGGTGCGTAAGTCATGGAACAGTTAAAAACAGCCTTCGCAGTCGTCAAGAAATATTACTTCTGGATTCTCTCCGGATTCATTGTGGTACTCTACCTGGGTACCTGGTTCATGGCCACGTCGTCGATGACGAAAGCGACCGAAACGCGCGTCAGTAAGATCACGCAGGCATACTCGAAGGGGACGAGCGTCGCGAGTGTGTCGAATCATCCGAATACCGAATCTGTCAAGATGATGAAGGACCTCAACCGGGCCGAGGCCATGCAGGTCGGTCAGGCGTGGGAGACGCGTTACCGCGAGCAGGAAGATGTCTTGGTGTGGCCCACCTTGTTGCTGCCTGACTTCATCTGCCACCGTCGAGCCGCTGAAACCAATCGAATTGGCCGTCAAGTACCCGACACCCGCGGCGGAAGAGTTGAAGGCGGAGTTCCGTAACCGCTATCGCGACTATATCAAAGACGAACTCCCCAAGCTGGCGGAGATCATCGGCGCCGTCTGGCACCTCAGCACTACCAGTTCCGGTCCCGCCGGCGGCATGGGTGGCTATCCCGGCATGGGCGGCATGGGTGGCGGCATGAGCGGTGGCATGAGCGGTGGCATGGGCGGTTATCCCGGGATGAGCCCGGGGGCCGGCATGCCTTCGTCGCCAGGTATGCCGATGGGGGCTGGCATGAGTATGGGACCCGGCGGGGGGATGATGTCCGACATGGGCAGCCGGAGTGGTCTCATGGCGCGGGGCAGCGACTCTGCCGAAAGTCGTGTAGTCGTCGAGTGGAGCCAGAGCAACCAGTCTGCTCTGCAGGCGGCGAGCTTCAATTGGACCTATCCGACCACCCTGCAGGTCTTGTACGCGCAAGAGGACCTGTGGGTCTTGCGCTCGATGATGCTGGTCATCAAGGCGACCAACGGCGATGCGGATGCCCAATATAACGCGGCCGTGAAAGAGATTCTCGCCATCGACCTCGGCGCTTCCGCGGCGGGCATCAAAATGGTGGGGAGCATCGATTTGGGCAAGGAAATGGGCGGCGCCGGCGGCATGATGGGAGGATACCCAGGCATGGGTTCGGCGATGAGAATGGGGGACGGTGCCCCTGGCGGCTCGCCCACGGGTCCAGAATCGTCGTCGTCGTCGCCCCTGGGAGGTGCTGGAGCCGAGGGGATGGCCCGGTACTCCGGTGGTGGGCCGAACTTCATGGGCGGTGGCCAATCGGCTGATCCGGCCGACGGTCGGTATGTCGATGACAAGATGGAGTCGCTGACGGGCGATCGATTGCGCACGGCCATGGCATCCAATCAACCCACCGATGCCTTTCTGGCTGTCGCCAAGCGGATGCCCGTGCGCGTTCGCTTCAAAATGAATGTGCTCAAACTGCCGTTGCTGCTGTGCGAGCTGGCTAACGCCACCTTGCCCGTGGAGGTCCGCCAAGTGCGGATTAACGCCCCGGCGGGCAGCGGGGCGGGAGGGTTCGGTGCCATGATGAGCAGCGGTCGCGGTCCCAGCGCAATGGGTATGGGCGCGAGTGCCCCGATGGGTACTGGTAGTGGCGGGGCGTCGTTGAGTCCCGGTGGCGGTGGCATGTCGTTGAGCCCCGGCGGTGGCGGCATGTCAATGGGCCCCGGCGGTGGCGGCATGTCAATGGGCCCCGGCGGCATGTCGATGGGGCCCGGCGGCGGTTATCCTGGTATGCCCAGCGGTGGCGGCTATCCCGGGATGAGAGCTCAGGGCGCGGCCGCGAGCGATTCACCTTATGACGCCACAGTCGAGATTTACGGCCTGATCTATATCTACAACCCCGTTGATCTGGCCAAGCTGGGTCTGGAGGATGAGACGGCGACGGCAGCGGGGGATGCTGCCACGGCCGCCAACGGCGAAGATAACGCTGATAACGGCCTCACGAGCGACACGGGCGCCGCCGCCGGGTCGACTGACGAGCCGCCTGCCACGACACCGGCCCAGCCGGTTTCCGGCGTGCCGGCCGCGGAAGAACCGGCTGGCGCAGCTACTCCACCCGCAGTCACGCCGGATGCGGCGACGCCGGTACCGCCCGATGCGGCTACCACTCCCGCTGATCCGGCCACGGATCCCACTGATCCGGCCACGGCCACTGATCCGGCCGGCACGGGCGGGGGCCCCTAAATCACCCTCGTCGCTTTGCGCCGGGGAAACGAGAAACCGAGTTGTGAAAGAGAAGCCATAGGTATCATCGCCAGCATCCAGGGGCTTGGTAGGCGGGGCCGTCCGGCGACGGAACGAATGCTGGAGGCCCATCGAAATCAGGCGAAGTGAATTCGCCAAGGAGTTAGCGAAAATGAAGAAACCAAAAGTGAGCCTCGGCCCGGGCGGGTTCAAGGGACTGTTTGTCCAGCACGTCGAGAAGCTTGTGTTTGGCATCGCCATTCTTTTTGTCTTTGTTTTCATTTTTCTGGGCTACCGCCTGGAATCAAAGTTGGCGGGCAAGACACCTGACAAATTGCAGGAACTGGCTGTGAATGCGGTGCGCAACATCGAACGATCCACGTTCGAAGAGGTCAGAAAGGAGCGCACTCCACGCGATGGCAAGGGTGGCCAATACGTGGCCCGCGTTGATATTGCCAGGAACCCACCCGATCCGGGCATCTATCAGACTTCGATTCCTTGGAACACTCCGCCTGGCAAGCAAGGTAGCAAGCGGGAAGACCCAGAGCTCTTCCCACCGATTAAGTTGGAGACGGCGGCACTCACCGGAGCGCTCTGCCTCCGCAGTGAGGGAACGAACCCGCTGGACGATCTGGAAAACGCGCCGGCTGACACGGAGAGACCCAAACGCGTCAGGAACACGCGGAAGTCGCGCGGGGGCTACGGAAGCACGATGGGCGGGTACGGTCCAGGGCCGGGTGGCGCTGCGGGCGGTGACATGATGGGTGGCATGAGTGACATGCGTGGCATGGGCAGCACGCTGCCCGGCGGCACCTTCCCCTACGATACCGGCACCGGCGATAAATCAGATCGCAATAAAGACGATCGGAAAGAAAAAGACAAGAAGGCCGGACCAGCGCGCCGGTACCCGGCCAGCAAAGTCGAAGGTTATCGCCCCGGCGGAGCATCCGGCAGCATGTACGGTTCCATGGGTTCTGGAGCCATGGATTCCGGTTCGATGGGACCCGGAATGATGGGACCCGGAATGATGGGACCCGGAGCGATGGGACCCGGAGCGATGGGACCCGGAGCGATGGGCCCCGGAGCGATGGGACCCGGAGCGATGGGACCCAGTTCGATGAGCCCTGGAGTTATGGGACCCGGAGCTATGGGACCTGGCGCAATGGGACCCGGGTGGGCGGCGAACAGCAGGGGGGACCCCGATCGGCAAGTCGCAGCACGTCATTGCGGTAAAGGCTCTGGCTCCTTACCGCAAGCAGGCGGACGAATTCAAACGATTGCTGGGCGACGCGACTGGGTATGACCCTATCCGGGACACTCCGCGCATCGTGTTTTTTCAGGCTCAGCGTTGCGACGTGACCGACGACCCGACCAAGGAACCTGCCGAGACGGATTGGCGGGACATCATGAATCCGAAGAAAGCCACCAAAATGGCTGACGACGATAAGTGGGATGGATTCATGCCGGAAGTTGCAGATTTCAACTATGTGGATCCCAACGCCACGATGCCCGGACCACCGATCATGCTGCGCAGTATGGACGAATTGATGCTGCATTCTGACGTGCCTCGCAGCACGATTGTGTCCACGTTGCAGACACCCGAAGCGGAGGAGGAGACGGAGAAAGAGACGACTCCCGAGGATGCCGCCGGATCGGAGCTTCCAGGTGGCGTTGCCGGTGCCGGAGACACGCGGTGGTGGCTACCCGGGTATGGGCAGCTATCCTGGAATGGGCGGCTATCCGGGTATGGGGGGCTTTCCTGGTTCCACGGCCGGGACCACCGGCATGGGGAATCGCGACAGTATGTATCCCAGCCCGGGAGCCCCTGGGCTAGGAAGGCCGGGCATGGGGACTGGCGGCAGTATGTCCGGGCATGGCGAGTGGCGGCAGTATGTACCCGGGCATGGCGAGTGGCGGCAGTATGTACCCGGGCATGGGCAGCTATTCCAGTCGTGTTGAACATACTCAGTTCAAGCTGATTCGCTTCTTCGATATGGAGGTTGAGCCGGGACATGTCTATCGGTATCGAGTCCGACTTTTCATCGAGGATCCCAATAATCCGAACACCGATCCGGCAAATGGAGCCATCAGTTATCCGCCGCGTCGACGAACGCTTTCGATGAAGGTGATCGATCGATTGAACAAGCAGCAAGCGGATTCCAAAACGAAGAATGCTTACTATGTGATCACCAACTGGAGCGATCCGAGCGATCCGGTAAGTTTGCCGTCATCGTCCCGCAGTTATGTGGGTGACGTGTCACCGGCTCGTACCGCGTTGGGCGTTGAAGGGACACAGGTCCTGCAGAGCGAGGTGAGCGGGGCGGTGGTACCGGTCGTGTGGGATGAGCGTCGTGCTATCGATGTGGCCAAGGAAATCAAGGCTTACCGTGGCAGTGTACTGAACACCAAGCCGCCGTTTGAGATCCTTGATCCGGTGACGCTGGTCATCAAGTTACTGAAAGACATGGATCTCAATAGCCAGTATCTGGTCGTCGATATGCGGGGTGGTGAAGATTTGCCGGGTGACCGCAAGACGAAAGTCACTTCGGTGGGCGAGTATATGCTGTTGGACGACCAGGGGAATCTCGTACTGCATAACGAGCTTGATGACTACGATAGGTTCCGGCGATTCACGCTCGAAGATGAGGTGAAGGTCGCCGGTGGTGGCGGGGGTATGTATGGTCCGGGCGGGGGCTATGTATGGTTCGGGTGAAGGCGTAGGCGGCTATCCCGGCATGCCCGGCAGCTCCGGGTGGTGGATCGGGAGGACCGGGCGGAGGCGGTCCGGGCATGTATGGTCCTGGCGGGATGCCGGGGACGGGGTGGTCCCGGCAGCGGTGGGTCACGCCGTGGCAGTGGCGGACGCGGACGGCGCTAGGCGGCCATTTCGGTCCGGGCCAGCGTGCTGATCGCATTTCACGCTCGGTGCATTCCTGCACCGAGCGTTTTTTATGGGTTGGCCGGCGTGGTACCGAGTCGGTTTTTTTGGGAAACTTTTCCGGACCGACAAAAACTGGTCTTGACCGGAATTCTGCCGGTCAGTATTTAACTCCTCTCTTATCCCAAAATTTCCCTGTCAACGGTTGTCGAAACCCATCGGCGGCGACCGGTCAAATCAGCTCGTCGTAAAACCGCGCTCATCGTGCACTGGCTTTCGTGCCGGTGCACGTTGAGCTCAACGCCTTGCGCATGGAAGCGCGACGGCTGGCATGTGGTGTCGGATCGTGTCCGGCAGCATTCGGGGGTTTCGTGCATCTCGAGGAAGGAGAAGCGCGTTGAGTGCGACCGCGAGACTACTTGGTTGTTGCGTGGCCTTAGGGTTAACGCTATCGGTGTCGTCTGTGCTGGCCGGTCCGCATCTGTTGGACGGCAGCACGCAGATTGGCTGGTTGGCTTTCGGGCAAGCGGACCAAAGCAGCACTACAGATGCCCGCCACGTGGCCGAGAAATGGCTACGGCAGGCGCGAGATGCCATGAAGAATGGCAATCTGGAACTGGCCGAGTATTGCATTGAACGAGCTGAGAAGCAGAACGTGACATACGATCCGCTCTTCGCGCGTTTCAAGGATACTCCGGCCAAGGTGCGGAAGGATCTTGACGAGATGCGTGCGCACGGCTGGCGCCACGAAGCCGGCCTCCTCGAATCCGCTCACCCGGCTCTTCAACCGGGATCAAGGGTGAGCAGCCGCCAACGGATCCCTACGGGGGCCAGGCGACACCCAGCCGCCCGCGGCGAAACCGGGGTCGGCGTCCTGGCGGCCAACACCGCCGGTTCCCTGACTCGGCTTCCCGATACCGCGGAGACGTCTGGGGTGGCCAATCCCGTGGCGAGCGGTGCGAGCGACGAGCGGCAGGCACGCAGCAGCGACTTGTTGCTTGGCGCGCGCACAGGCGCTGGCCAAAGGTGACGCTCAACGAGCCGGTCTCCTGGCTGCTCAAGCCAAGCGGCTGGGACTGACCTATCCCCTGAACGCGGATTCGCCGGACAAGGTGGAAGCCTTGGTTCGCAAGGCGGCGCTCTTTGCCCAAGGACCGAGCCCGGGTGCAGACGCGAACACCTACACACGCGACTTTGCGCAGTTCTTGATGGATCAGGCCACAGGCACTGATGAGCTACAAGGCCTTTGACGAATCACAACAACTGGCTCAGCAGGCGAAGGACTTGCGGGCAACCTACGGACAGTTTGATCGGACACCTGATCAAGTGCTGACTCAGATTGCCGCCGCGCGGCGGCAGACACTGGGTGCCGAAGGGGGAATCTCGGACAACGGTTCCCGCATGAACCTGTCGGACAACGCCGCTCAGACGCCACGCAGGCTGCCACCTCCCTGCCGGAGGTCCGTCTGATGCCAAGGCAGAAGCGCTGCGTCTGATCGCCCAGGCGCGAGCCGCTCTCGGCCGCGGCGATCTGTTGGTTGCCAAACAGCTGGCCGAAGAGGCGCAGAACCTGGTTCCCGAGTCTGCCTACGGTCCGGAAGATACGCGGCCCTGGATGGTCTTGTTGGAAGTCAACAAGGCGATGAACATCGCGGTGGCGCGGTTGTTCCGGCGGGCAACTTCGAGTCGCAGAACGCGGTGGCGACGGAGGACAACCGTGGCGGCGCCTTTCCGGTATCGCAGGGGATTTATGATCCCGCCAGGGATGCCTCACGCAATATGGCGGCTCAGGCATTGCAGCCCACACCAGCCGATGCCGTCCGGATGCAGCCGAGCCAGCACACCGTCCTCGGCAGGTGAGACAGCTCTACCAGGACGGGCTCCGAGCGTTGGAAAACCATGATCGCACAGCGGCCATGCAGATGTTCCGTGACGCTTGGAAATACGAAAAGGAACTGGACCCGCAAACGCGGCAACAGCTGCAGGACAAACTGATTCTGCTGCAATCCAATGCCACGCCGCCGTCAGGTGCTGCCGGGACCGAACCGACTCCCTTGGAAGCAGTCGATTCCAAACAGCAACTGCTCCGCCAAAAGCTCTTTCGCGAGATCACCAGCGAACAGGCCGAAGCGCAGCGGATGAGTGAATCGGATCCGAAGGGAGCCTTGGTCCGACTGGACAAATTACGTGAGCGGATCAATGGTTCGGAAGTCGATCCCAGTTCGAAGAAACAACTGCTGACGCTCGTCGATCGCAGTGTCGACAGCTTGCAGCAGTACATCGAACTGAATAAGTCCGACATCGAATTGACGGAGCACAATCGCGAGATCGTCCAGGGCCTGCAACTGGATAGCCAGCGCAAGCAGGAAATCCAGAACAAGCTCGCCAGCCTGGTCGATGAGTTCAATCAATTGCTGGATGATCAACGTTACGCGGAAGCGGAACGGATTGCCAAGCAAGCGAAAGAACTCGCTCCCGATGCGGAGGTGGTCCAGAACCTGCTGTGGCAAAGTCGATTCGTACGCCGCATGCAGGAGACAAATGTCCATCGACGAGAGAAAGGAGGAAGGGTTCTACGAGGCGATGACCTCGGTCGATGAATCTTCGGCACCGGGAGACGATCGCGAGCCCTACCTGTTCGGAACTGCCAGAGAATTGGCGGCAAATTACGGAAGGACGCCGCTCTCGGCTCGAACAACAAAGTCAACGCCTGACCAAGGCCGAATTGGAAATCCACAAGTCCATGAGCAATAAGGTCGACGTGAAATTCAACGAACGACCACTCTCGGAAGTCATGGATATGTTGAGCGAGTTGTCGGGAGTGCCGATCGTGCTCGATCCGGTCGGGATGGCTGCCGAAGGCGTCACCAGCGACATGCCGGTGACTATTCGGCTGAACGAGCAGATTTCGCTCAGAAGTGCCCTGAATCTGATTCTGGCCCCGTTGCGGTTGAGCTACGTGATCCGGGACGAAGTATTGCGGGTGACCAGCGAGCAGGCACGTGACTCGAACGTCCATGTGAACGTCTACAACGTGGCTGATCTGGTGATTCCCATTCCCAACTTCATCCCGGGCTACAACACCGGTCTGGCCGGCGCCATCAAGTACGCCCACGACTCACTCGGCTACGGCAACGGCATGACACCGATGGGCACGGCTCCGCTGACGTTCGCCTCGAACGACGCGGGTGCCGCCAACAACAATACCTCGGTGCTGGCACAAATGGGTGCCGGAGGTAGGGTCCCGTCACTCGGTTCGCAGCAACAGCAACCTGCCGGTTTCGGACCTGGCGGGATGGGTGGTGCCGCTTACGCGGACTTCGACACGTTGATCGAGTTGATCACCAGCACGATCGCTCCCGATACGTGGGATGAAGTTGGCGGTGCCGGTGCCATCGAGCAGTTCCCGGTGAACCTGAGCCTGGTGATCAGCCAGACGCAGGAAGTCCACGAACAGATTCAGGATCTGTTGGATCAGCTGCGCCGCCTGCAGGATCTGCAGGTGACGATCGAGGTTCGTTTCATCACGTTGAATGACAACTTCTTCGAACGTATCGGTATCGACTTTGACTTCTCGATCGATGACAACGTCAATTTAGACCAGATTCGTGGTTCGGAACGATCGGGTGGTATCGGTGATGATTCCGGTTCCAGCGCGATATTTGGAATCACCGAAAGCGGGCCGACGACGACGCTCGATCTCGAATTCACGCAGGGTAGCTTCGGTGCCGCGTTACCACAGTTCGGCAGCTTTGACGCCGGAAGTGCCGCTAACTTCGGATTTGCGATTCTCAGCGATCTGGAAGTGTTCTTCCTGCTGCAGGCGGCGGAAGGTGACCAACGCACGAATGTGCTCCAGGCGCCCAAAGTGACGCTGTTCAATGGCCAGACGGCTTCGGTTTCGGACCAGTCGTCACGACCGTTCGTGACCAGCATCATCCCGGTCGTCGGCGACTTTGCCGCAGCTCAACAGCCGGTCATCGTCGTGCTGAGCGAAGGTACGCAGCTCACCGTGCAAGCGGTTGTCTCGTCTGATCGCCGCTTCGTCCGCCTGACACTGGTCCCCTTCTTCAGCCGGATTGGCCCCGTGCGGGAGTTTACCTTCCAGGGCCGCACCAGTACCGATGACGGTACGATCGTGACCGATCCGGATACGGGCGAACAAATCGGTCGAGACAATGAAATCGTGCAACGCGAAGGTACGACCGTGCAATTGCCGACCTTTATCTTCACCTCGGTGTCGACGACGGTCAGTGTGCCAGACGGCGGTACCGTTCTCTTGGGCGGTATCAAACGGTTGAGTGAAGGACGCGTCGAACGTGGCGTGCCGATGCTCAGCAAGATGCCGTACGTGAATCGACTGTTCAAAAACGTCGGTATCGGCCGTGAAACCGAAAGCCTGATGATGATGGTGACGCCGCGTATCATCATCCAGGAAGAGGAAGAACTGCAGCAGACCGGCTACGATAGTTCGCAGTAAAGCAGGCTGCTTCGCAACCAAATCGTCCCTCACCGCCGGCCCCGCAAAGGCCGGCGGTTTTTTTGATTCGTCATTCGTCATTCGTCATTCGTCATTCGTCATTCGTCACTTGTCACTTGTTACTTGTTACTTGTTACTTGTTACTTGTTACTTGTTTGCATGTTGGCTACGTACTATTTCCCTGGGTGTCGGTTGCTTCAGGAAAGGGGTGCCACTTTCCTGAGCCAACGTCGAAGACTTTGCCAACCCGTAGACCCACTCACCGCGAGCGGAGCCAGTGCTGCAGCAAACCCCCGCTCACCACTTCCCAGGATGTCACTGGCTCTGCCACTGATACGTGGCACTTGGGGAAGAGGGAAGGCAGAACGAGGAAATAGGGATTAGAATGTCTGCCAATATCGTCGGGGGTGCCACTTTCCTGAGCCAATGTCGAAGACTTTGCCAACCCGTAGACCCACTCACCGCGAGCGGAGCCAGTGCTGCAGCAAACCCCCGCTCATTATTTCCCAGGATGCCATTGGCTCTGCCGGCGGCTGGCCTCACACCCTAAACCGCGAACCTCACGAGAGAGAGGAAAAGTATGAACGGACGATTCTGGATGTCACTGGGGGCGGCCCTCGCCGCTCTCGGGGTGCTCTTGGGTGCCTATCACGCCCATGGCCTGCAAGCTTGGCTCCAGCAAACCGGAGCGGACCCCGAGCAGTTGGCCCGTCGCTTGGATAACGCGGAAGTGGCCGTGCGGTACCAGATGTATCACGCCCTGGCGCTGATCATCCTCGGGAACATCCTGGCCAAAGAGCCGCGGAAGACGTTGTTCGCCGCCTGCCTGTTGCTGGCTTGCGGCACGCTCCTCTTCTCGGGCGGGCTCTATTTGATCGTTTTCACCGGCCAAGCGATCCATTGGGCGATCGTGCCCGGCGGCGGCGTCATGCTGATTGCAGGCTGGATGGTGGTGGCCGTCGGTCTGGCTTCTCGACGATAGCGACGGAACGAGCTGACGGCGATGAAGTCTGGATTGGTCACTAGTCATTGGTCACTGGTCATTGGTCACTGGTCATTGGTCACTGGTTATTGGTCACTGGTTATTGGTCACTGGTTATTGGTCGTGCTCGAGTCCCCATTGGCTCTCGCACACAGGAGGGTCGCAACTGGTGGGCGACGTGTGATGTGTTGCCGCGGTGTTGCGAACCGGGGCCACGTCAGGATAGGCGTGGTACGAAAAAAACCCGTGTCGAACAGGTCCGCGGACACCGTTTCGACACGGGCGTCACTTGAAGTGCGTGACAATTTGCTCCAGCACGTTCGTGCTGTTCGCCGAACCACCTACACGGCGGTCAATGGTTCGACCTCCTTGGCCAGTCGCTTGCGGGCGACATGCAATCGCCGCTTGATCGTTCCCAACGGGGCCTGGAAGTCTCCGCTCATCTGCTGCAGCGTCCGCCCGTCGACATAAAAGGCCTCCAGGGTCAGCCGATCCAGCTCACCCAGTCGAGCCAGACCGTCACGCAGCTGATCACACCGCTCGCCAGCCAGCACGTTGCTCAGCGGCGTGGCATCATCGGCGCCAACCGCATCGAGCATGGCCGGTTCGGCAGCCAGGTCCGGGCTGCGTCGCACCGCTCGATTGATCGCCATCCGATGAGCGATCGAACGAATCCAGGCGCCGAAGCAGGCCGGGTCCCGCAGTTGATCCAGCTTCAACATTGCCTGTACGAACACATCCTGGCAGAGTTCCTGGGCTTCGCAGTAGTCCCCCAGTCGCCGCATGGCGATGGCGAAAACCTGCCGCTCAAACCACTCGAACAGCTCGCCAAATGCGTCCCGCTCACCAGCCTGTGCGGCAACCACTAGTTCCGCGATGCGGATCTTGTCAATTTCAAATAGGGTGCACGTTGCCATGATTCCATCTCTCTCGATCAATCCTCTTGTTCCACGGGGGAAACGCCGCGTCGCGAAAACCGCACGACGTAACGTCACGTTACGCGGCTGCCGCTTCCAGCGCCCGGCTAGGGCAATCGATTGGGTCGTTTAGAACTTGAACGTTGCCGGCACTACCGCGCTGATATGCTGCAGCTGCGTTTGTGCGACGTATGACCCAATAAGCGCCCACCGAGACACTGCTCCGCTGGTAGCCCGCAACGGGACGGGGACCTCATTGATCCCCGATAACTCCCGCGCGCGGATTCCCATTGGGGCAGCCGGGCGCTGGCATGGATGCGCTGGAGGCGGCCTGCGAACAACGACATGGCGATCCGCGTGTTGGAGCGCTCGCGGTTAAAACCGAGTGCCACGCTGACGACGGATGTGGTGACGTTGCTACGCATTTGCTCATCCTCCCCTGCGCTATCCACGCAGTTCGAGAGAGAAAAAAGAACGGCGAGAAATCTCGCGTTGCCGAGGGGGCAATCTCACTACGAGATTCGTTCCCCCCCTGCTGATCCAACTTCCTGTTTCAAGAATACTGGCCGAATCGACGTCTGGCAAGCGAGATCCCCCGCCCACCCACGGTCAACCGGTACCAAACTTTAGACGGCGCATCGGCAGATAGGTTCGCGGAAATGTGGAGAATTTTCCAAAAAGAGCCTACTCCCCACCAAAAACGCCTTTCCCAGCTCCACCGGACACACCCAGCGACGGGAGTAACCGCCTGAGAGTGCGTCCAAAAATGAGACAGACCAGGAAACGGCGGGGCTAAGAATGGTTGCCGTCGCGCACGGCAGAACGGCGGCCAAACGCCGACTTTTCAACAGCCCACCCTGCGGTTACCGCGCGAAGATCTGATCGACGTTGCCCCGCAGTACCTGGCGGCCCAATTCCACTGCCCGACGCTCCGACCAGGCACGATCCACCACAAATCGCTCCGCCAACACCTTGGCGAGGACCCGCTTGTACATCTTGAATTTCGGCAAGCCAAACTCCAGCTTGTACATGTCGCTGTAGTACCCAATCTGCTTGGTACCCGGCACAGCTTCCAAGCGAGTAGCCAGATCGTGTTCGATGAGCGCCGGCGTGTTGGAGTACCACCAATGCCCGCTCGTAACCACGTTGGGAAAGATCCAGGCATAGCTGGCCAGCTCCTGGTTGGTGACGCTGGCCAGGACGGACACGGGAAACGTGACTTGTGGGAAAGCGTTGAATAGCTCGCGATACTGGATCATCGACACGCGGCTATCGTAGAGGTCCCGGCCCTGGAAGACACCCGCCGTATAAACCTCTCGGTTCACACCAATCATCAGGTCAAACGGCAAGTGGTAGTCCGCGCAGTATTCTGCCAGCGTCCAGAAGATGAAGTGCGACAGGGCTCGCCGATCCCGCTCGTCGCATTCCGCCGACGTGGCCAGTATCTTTTCCAGGGCCGTTGCCATACGTCCTTCGGAGACCTTGCTGGGAACGAAGTCCGGAGGGAGCGAGATGGCGCAAGCTCGCGCGCCATGCGACACGAAGTACTCGAAGAGCCGGCCCAGAGCGTCCCGCAGCGAAGTCTCGTCGGAGATGTCGGTGTCCGTGGCCTGCTCCAATCGTGCGCGAATGGCGGGATCATGAAAGCGAAACACCAGGTCATCCGTCCGCAAGCAGGGGATGTATACGTTCGTATCGAAGCCCGCTAGTGGATCGTCGAAGTCGTTGGTCAGAAAGACCGCCTCCAGTTTACTCTTCCGCAGCACCTGCTCTGACCAATTCAACTGGCTCATCTGCTCTGCCGCCCGATCATACAGCGCTTCCCAATTGTCCAGGTTGACCTGGTCATCCGCGAAATCAAAGAATGTCTGCGCGATATCGACGAACCAGCTGTACTGGATCGTATTTTGTAAGGGGCCCAGCTGGGCGATCAGACGCGCGACTTTCTCCCGCGGAGGCAAACCTGGTTGCTCGATGTCGGCTTTCGGCATGCCGGCCGAGTGGGCTAATTCCGTGTAATAGTGATAGCCCAGGATATCGGAGAGCGTCGTCGAGGCGGGGGCATGCGGATTAATGTGCGTGTGCGGATCGATGAGGACCAGCGCATCCAATTCTGCGAACAAACGTTGACGAAGCTCGACGGACATTTCACTCATTCCTGACAAACGGTTCGTGGAATCTTAGTCGGTACGACGAACGTGTATCGTAGTTCGGGACTTAGTCCCGACCAATTCGGAGTGTGCGGTCCCAAACAACAACCCGTTGCGGCCCGCGGCCACATATGGACTCGCCGCCACCGGTGCGTTTGTGTGCCACAGTCGGCAGCATGGCCATCGCCATGTCAGCCGAGTGTCCAACCGTCACGGTACGGGCAACGGATCAGCCGGTCGGCTTCCGGTGCGTTCGTGGCCTTCATGTTCACCGGATCCCATTGCAGCTTCTTACCGACACGATATGCCACGTTCCCGAGATGATTCGCTTCGGTCAGCAGGCCGGCGTACTCGAAGTTGGCACTTGCCTGAGTTCCGTTCTTGCACGCGTCAAGCCAATCCGCGTAATGGGAAGCTACGCGTGGAATCGTCGGATCGGGAGGTTGATAGCCTTCAAAGTCTTTCTCGGGCAGTAGCAGAAAGCGGCCATAGTCCGACAGCAGCATGCCGTTGTCGCCGACGAACAGGTGTCCGCTGTCCCACTGCGGAATCTCTCCCTTCGTCCAGATGTCCGGTTTGTTCTCTCCCTGATACCAGGTCATCGTTACCGGCGGCATGTCACCGCGAGCGGCCGAATTCGTACGTGGCCTGCATCGACGCCGGAGCGATCTCGGGATGTGGGGGCGGGCCACTCGCATCAATCGTCAGCGGATCGTTCAACCGGAGCGCCCAGAAGGGGAGATCATTGAAATGGCTTCCCAGATCGCTCATCGTTCCGTTGCCGAAATCCCACCAGCGGTACCATTTGGGACCCGGGAAATAGACTTCGTTGATAGGGGCGAGCCGGCGCGGGGCCCAGCCAGAGGTCCCAGTGCAATCCCGTGGGTACGGGCATTTCTTCTTTCGGTCGCTCGGTGACGTACACAATATCGCCGTGGCGCTTGGCCGCCTCTTCGCTTTGCCAACCCCAGGCGCGGGAGACCCACACGTGCGCTTCGCGCACCGGCCCAATGGCACCGCTCTGGATGACCTCGACTACCCGCCGATAGTTTTCTCCGGCGTGGATTTGGATTCCCATCTGCGTGGCCACCTTCGCCTCGCGTGCCGCCAGGCGGATCTGGCGTGCTTCGTAGACGTCGTGAGTCAATGGCTTCTCGCAGTAGACGTGCTTCTTGTGCTTCAACGCCAACATGGTGGCCATGGCATGCGTATGTTCGCACGTGCTGACAACGACCGCGTCGAATTCTTTCTCGTGGTCGAACAGCTTGCGGAAGTCTACTTCCTGGCGGGCCTGCGGATACTGCTGGGCCGCACGGGCCAGGTTCGGTTCAAAGACGTCGCACAAGGCTACGATGTTTTCCGACGCGACACCGCCCAGGTTGGCGCCTCCGCGACCCCCTGACGCGATCATGGCAATGTTCAACTTGCTGTTGAGATGCTGACCTCGCAACAGAGCCGGCGCGGCAAACAACCCGGCAGCAGTTCCTACCACCGCACCGTGAAACTGTCGTCGAGTCCAACGTGAACGGGATCTGCTGGCGTGATTCGGTGCGCTGGTCATCATGTTCTCTCCATTACGGGAAGCGGTATCTGCCTGTGCGTGCGGCTGAGGAACGGTTCAACAATAACTTCGGCACTCGCTCGGGAAAGTGGCGCCCCAGCCCAACTCGTTGTGCATGTCGGGCTGCCCGCGACAGCGGCGCGGCCACCCGGTCTGTGAAATCAGACCAGTCTTGGCATTTCCACCTTCACCACCTCGGGAACCTCTCGCGTATTGTACCACTTCGCCCAGGGCCGATGCGACAACCCTGGGCAAATCGGATTTGCTCCCTCACGCATCGTCGCAAACACGCCGGATGCACTAGCAGTTTGGATGTGTCCGCTTGGGTACGAAAGATCGCTGGCCACTTACGTTCTTTCCCACGCTTGACAGTTGTTGGCATAGAGAGCGGCGACCGTCTCCGAGGTGCCTTCCTGCCGGGCCAACTCCAAGTCCGCCTGGATGAAAGCCTGCATCTCAGCCCTTGAGCTACTGAGAATCTCCTCCCACATGCTGCGAAACTCGGTCAACGCCTCGCCGTCGTCGGAAGACGTTGAGCACTGAGTGGCGATTAGGCAGTCGGTCAGAGCATCTGCAGGGTCCGTCGCTGAGTGCTTGAGCAGGTAGTTGGAGACCATGTGGGCGACAGCTTCCCAGTAGAATGTCTCTCGATACGGTCTAGATTCCGCGCAAAACAACTGCGTCCATGCCGTGCTGCTATCGCACCAGTCGATGAGATGTCCCAACGATTGCCAAACGACTCGCAGCCGTTCGTCCAGATCCTGTGGGAGATTCTTGCGGGCGGTGGATTCCCGGCCTCGATCCGTCGCACGCTTCCGTTTCTCCGACATGCCGCTGACCCACAAGGGAAGGGAAGGTAAATGCTGGCAAGTGTACCAACTTCTGGAACACGAAGAAAGATCTCCGGCGCCAACGTCAAGCACAGTGTTTCCCCGCGCTGGAAGCCATTTGCCTGAAAGCGATGTCGAACGACCCTCGGCAAAACTATGCGACGGCGCTGGAACTGGCGGCGGACATTGAGAACTTTCTGGCGGATGAACCGGTATCGGCTTATTACGAGCCGTTTCCGCGCCGCGCCGCTCGCTGGGCTCGCCGTCACCGCAACTTGGCCCAGGGCATTCTCGTGGCCAGGACCCGAAACCCGCTGAGAAGGCTGTCGAGCCGATTCAGGACGTGAACCTGTCAGCAATTTACGCCAGTAGCACCGGTGGCAAACTGAAGGTGGCGTATAGCGTACCGATCGCTGCCGAAAATATTCCGCGGAAACAAGTGTTGGGTGTCCTGGTGATGTCCATCGAGTTGGGTGAAATCGGAGTCCTCGACACGGATCTGCACAGCGGTCAGATCGTGCTGTTGGTTGACTCGCGAACCGACATGCTTAGCGGCGTGCCGCGCCGGAGATTGATCTTGCAGCACCCAAACTTGAGCCAGGCGGGGGACCCGCCGAATAACGCTCGCATTGACGAGGCTTTGCTCGAACAGATCGATGGGGCAACGGGGGGCGGGTTGCTACGTGGATTCAGTGATCCCCTAGCCGACGGAACAGGGCTCGCCTTCTACGAGCCCGTGGTTGTGACGAGACGCCGTGCGCCAGCCAGCGACACCGGCTGGATCGTGCTGGTTCGGGAACCACTCGAAGCGGCGAAGCCGTAGTAACGGACCTTCGTAACCGTTCACGATGTCCAGGCCGGGCAGACGCTCGGTAACTGTCCACTCATACTCACACTCTTACTCTTCGCCTTCATCACAATCCTAACGCGGCCTTCGGCCGCAACCAAAGGGTGCGTCCCGAGTCTGGTTTGGCTGAGTTGGAAGACCGGAACGAATAGGGAGTGCCATGAAGGTTGGTCTTTCACCCAAAGTGGCACTGTTCAACGTGTATACTCAAACGGATGAGCTTTTCATTCACCTGGCAGATAAATGCTTGCTCAGCTGCCCACAACCAAGACGGAGGGAGACGATGAGCGATTCGTTCGATACGAATATTGTCCTGCGAGCTATCTCGTTCGCCGCGCATGCGCACCAGGGGCAGATGCGGAAAGACAAGCTGACGCCGTACGTGGCTCACCCAATACGCGTGATGACCGTACTGGCGACGATCTTCCAAGTGAACGATCCGGAGTTACTGGCCACGGCGGTGTTGCACGACACAATCGAAGATACAGATACCGACCGTGATGAATTGGATCGGCAGTTTGGCCACCGGGTAGCACAATACGTGGCGCTTCTGTCGAAGGATAAACGTAAACTGGAGGAGGAACGTGAGTTGGGATATTTTGCGGGGTTGGCTAAAGCTTCCGTCGACGTGAAGCTCTGCAAATTGGCTGACGTCTACGACAACCTGATCGATTCGATTGGATTGCCTGCCGAAGCGAGGGAGAAGACCGTCCACAAGGCCCGCGAACTCGTGCAACTATTTCGCCGCGATTTGGTCGATGATTGGCCACATGTCCTGCAGGGCATGGACGAGCAGATTCGGCGTGCTGCGGCAAGATAGACCTACCTCAGCCTGCCACCCTGTGAGAAATGCCGAAGTCATTGTTGAACCATTCCTCAGGCTTCCGTCGGGTTCATCCCGGCGGAGCCACAACTGGCCAGCTACCGACAGACCATGACACGCCCGCGGTCGAGTCTCCAACGTGCCATCACACCGGCACGCCTTCGAGACCCCGTCAAGCCGCGGCCTGTTTCGGCCTCGGCTGGGCGCCGTTTTGCCTTGGGACACTCGCCTCGGCCAGCACACTTCGCATCTCATCGACAGTAGCCGGCCAGTCCGCAGTCCGCCGGGATAAACCCGACGGGGCTGGAGAAACGAGCAGAACGGAAATCGGACTATGTTTGGCTGCCCACCAGGGCGAGTTTCTATCGCGCCAGATTGAGACTCGTTGACGCTCCTGAGCACCACTGACGATGACCCATGCCGCGTGTCGTGGTCCGCGGGGTTCGGCCACCTCTTCACCGCCAGCGCTTCACGGTGTCTGCTTCGTGTCGGGTGTCTGCTTCGTGTCGGGTGTTCGTTCGGGCGCGGGGAGCAGCGTCTCGGGACCACAGAAGCGGTAGGTGGCGAGCAGGGAGGCAGCCTTCCAGAGCTGGGACATGAGTTTGGCAAAACGTCCCTCATCGCGCTGATCGTAGAGTACGTCAAGCAGTTGTTTGGCGGTGGCCTGCGGGAGTAGATTCAGACAGCGCGGGGACGATCCACTCGGTGACACCGTACACGCGTCCGTGATCCATGTCGGTACAAGCGGGTACGATGCCATCGACGCGGTGCTGCATTAGTTCCTGGATCGCCTCTACCGCCGCGCGTATATTCTTCTCCTTGGGTCGGCGCGGACGAGGTTGTACCCAGCCATCATAGGGTGGCGACCATTCGAGGGTCGGCGAGAGACGGTCGATGTGCGTCAGCACGACGAGGACCGGCGGCCGCCTGCGCTCGGGATGTGCCGTGAACCAGATCTCCATGGTCTGCAGGAATTGGCAGTCAGGTTGCCGTGCTGGATCACAAGCGTTCATCACCAATAAGGCCATGGCCGATGCGCAAACAGCCCGCATCGTCTCTTCCACGCGGTCGGCTTTGAGCCCTTCGTGGGCATAGCCGACGGTGTCGAGCAATATCAGCGGTGCCGGCGTACCCTCCGTCGCGTACGGTGTACTTTTCGATCGACGCCGTGAGGGGAAGTGTATCGACGGCGGCCTGTTGGTCACCGAGCAGCGCATTGACGAGGCTCGACTTGCCGGCTTTCACCTGGCCGACCACGGCGATCTGCAACGGGGTGGCTAGGGGCGATACCGCGGCAGACCCCGTGGTGAGCGGCGTGGTCGGCTGCGCCGCGTGGCGTCTCGGCACCCATCAGCTCACGCCAGCGTTCGGGCCCTGACTTTCAAGCGATGGCTGTTCAACTCGATCAAGTACTTACCCAGTTGCAGCACGAAAGCGCGATAGAGACCCGCCATGCCTTCCTGCTTCAGTTCATCCATCACGGGACTGACAACCGTTTCATTTGCCGCGGCCCGCGACAACACGTTCCAGGGATGCCAGAATACGGATGCGGCATAGTAGAACGGCCGGACCCGACTCCAGAAGCTCGTCACTTGCGGCGCTTTCGCCAGCCAGCGGATCGTCATCAGGTGGCTGCCGGGAATATTCTGTTCCACGAAGCGGCGCACGTCCGAGACGGCCAGTTCGGCTGCCGTGAGTATTTCGGGGATCGTCAGGTTCTCGATGGCGTCCTTGGCATGGGGATGGTAATGAGCGGCCAGTTGATGGGCCAATGACTGCGTGGTCTCCGCATACAATGCCGCCTCGAAAAATCGATTCGCGGCGGTGGCGCTGGCCTGGTCGGCGTAATCGAGCACTTTCTGCCACGCCTGCCGATCGCGATCGGTCCAGTGCATCAGGACGTCTGAACGTGGTTGCCAAAGCGAGCCGTAACGCCGTTTGACAAATCGCAGCAGCCCATAGGCGATGGCCCAGCAAAGGGGGACGGGGATCCAGAGCCATTTCAACAGCCAGGGGTTTTCCCACAGAAAGACCAGCCCCGTCGCCAGCAGCACGAGGACGAAAGGGGCCAGGAACAACACGATGATCGACGCGCGAAACACGCGTCGCATCGCTAGGCCCGTGTTTGCCGCATCGATTTCCAAATCTCTTGACCCTTGTTCCAATGGTCGCGGAACACTTGTGATATTTCCGCCTTGGTCGGTTCGTGCCCCGCGAGCACGCTGCTTTGATACCAGCAGCAGACGCGACCGATCGCGTACGTGTACGAGTAGGCCATGGCGGCGCCGAGGATTCCGCCCGCGATCGTGCCGACGTAGTGGAACGACCTTCAGGAGCTCTCGGACACCCAGCCGCGCGGCAAATCCGATGCCCGCGGCGGTGAGCATCTCCAGCAGTCGGTGGACCGATCCCTGTTGATGATAGACGCGGGCAATGGCATAGACCATGCGCGTCTGGATCGCCGCGACGACCGGGATATCGACCCAGGGGATCGGGGCCAACGCGGCGGTGGCGGCCAGCGTCGCCGCGCTGTGAATGTACGGCATCGCGGCTCGCTCGTGAAGATCCTTCAGGTCCGCGCAGCATCTCGGACATGCCGCTGCATGGAGTACTGGTAGGTGACAGGCAGCATGTGATGGAGCGTCTCGCTGAATTTCTCGCCACCATAGTCCGACCGGCTCGTATCCTTCCTCTGGCCGCGTGATGTCCACGGGCACGATCGCATCGACCAAGCCGGCAAACGTCGCCTGCTGAGCTGCCAGGGCACGCGCCACTTCCGCATTCCCGCCAGGCTGCGACAAGCTGTCGTGAAATGGATAGGGTGGATGTTGCTGCTGAGGATAGGCTTCGTGCAGGCAGGTCAGAGCCAGCAGTACGGGCGCTTGCGGCGCGGATCGACGAATCGTGCGCAGCGGACGAACGACCGCGTCCGATGGCAAAATCGAGCAGGCGGTGCGTGACGATCATCGCCTGAGCCTGCTCTTTCAATTCCGCCATGTCCTGTTGGGCATCATAACCCGCTTCGCCCAAGCCCGCGTGTGTCCAGGAACCGCATCACCGGCATGTCGGGATCGGGGAAGCGTATAGAGATCGGTCTGCCTGGTGGTGGGCCGAAAGCCCATTGCCGATCTGTATCTGATCGGCCTGGGTGAGAAGCCGCACGAGGGAACTCTTGCCGCTGCCCGTCTTGCCGAACAACCAGAACGTGGGAGCCGGCATCCGACGGACCAACTCCTGACGTTGCGCGTCGACTTCCTGTTGCGTCGGGCCACGCAAGGTGGCCAGGTAAGCGGTCAGGGATTTCGGCCATTTCATGATCCGTCGATTCCGTAGCACTGCTGTCGGGCGGAGTGGTGCAAGCGTTGCCTGCCAAGTCACGGACTCCGATATACCAAGGTGAACCAACCGCCAACGACAGCGTTCGGCCCCGTGACGCTGGGCGGCACGCTGCGATTCTCCCACGCACGGGCGAATGTGGCCACCGTGGAATTTCGTCCGACTGTGGCACCAGGGGATGGGAATTTTCCTGGCTTCCCTGATAATCTTGTAGAGAAGGGTTCGAAGGGGACTGGATGGCCGCTGGTCCGCCTGCAGGCGGGCGAGAGGAAAGTCCGGGCTCCATAGGACGGGGTGGTCGGTAACACCGACCGGCCGCGAGGTCAGGGAAAGTGCAACAGAAAGTATACCGCCGCACGTGGCCCGTGTTGGACCGCGTGCGGTAAGGGTGAAATGGTGAGGTAAGAGCTCACCAGCAGCTGAGGTGACTCAGTTGGCTCGGCAAACCCCACCCGGAGCAAGGCCAAGCAGGGTGCAGATGGTTCGCTCGCGGACCATCGCGGACTGGTCCGGTCCGCTAGCGACACTCGGGTAGGCTGCTTGAGACGCCGAGCAATCGGCGCCCTAGACAAATGGCCATCGCCCGACATCCGGTACCGACCGGCTGTCGGTGACAGAACCCGGCTTACAGGTCCCCTTCGCCCTTCTCTTCCGCTATTGCGGCGGCGGTGGACTCGGTTGAGCCTCCTCCTGCTCTTTCCGCGCCTGGCCCGCGAACTCGTCGTCAATCACCTGTAACAGTTTGGAAATACACAGCTTGTTCATGCTGGTTTGGTGCAGGTGCGCTTGGGCTTGCAGTGCCTCGTGCAGGCTCTTGGGCAAGCGGACCGTGATCACGCGCGTCGGCTCTTGCGTCTCACCGCGATGGTCGCTGTTCTGGCGGAGTCGGGCCAGCATCGACTGAATCTCGGCATGCTCCTCCGTCTTCTCGAACTCCAGCAACGCTTCGTCCTCCGGGAACAACCGCCGGACTACGCCTCCAATTCCCAAAATCTCTCGGAAGTAAGTCACCCAGTCCGGGTGCTGGGCGTAGAGTGCGGACGCGACGCGATAGGCCTCTTGCTTGTGATCGTCCAACCGCCTGCGTTGTTCGTAGGTGGTGGTGAAGGTCGATTCGTTCATGTCTGGTTCCTTCCCTTTCCTTTTTCGCTCACTCGAAATGTCCACGATCTGGGATTTCCTCGCAGCCCACCGGCCGCGTCGTTGTCAAATCGTTGCAGGCGAGTCAAGGGCTGAGACCGATGTCATTGCATTGCTTGCACTTACAGCATTGCCGGGGCCGTGCGTTCGTTTGAGGCAGGGCTGCTTAAGTGTGAGGCAGTGGGGTGGCTGCACAGTTTTTAGGCAGGGGCAAGTTTCACATTGGCCCACGTGTCCACCTGCGCGGCGCGGAGGAAAGGCTAGAAAAAAGAAATTTCCGCTAATTTTTCTCGTATCGTGACCCGGCTGGAGTCGGATCGCGGATGATGTGAAGGCTGAGAAGTCGGTCGGACATGTCGATGACAAGAAGATTAGGACGGGCTGGGAACGGTGCCTTTTTGGGTCCCCCACCTTCTGGTCCTTTTTTGCCTGATCGAGTCCGAAGGCGGTAGCCCGTGGGAACAGAACAAATAGAGTCCCTCATCCCGGACTTGGCGACGCCATTGACTCGACTTTTTCACGGACCCCTCCCCAAATCAGAGCCCAGGTCAGGGTGTCTGGGTGTGTCGGTGGGTGTGTCGGAAGTGTCTGTGGGTGAACCAAGTGGGGGTCAGGGTGTCTGGTAAGCGGTAAGCGGTAAGCGGATAGCGGTAAGCAGGAGCAGGCAAGCAGGGTGTCGGGCCAGGTTTGGACAGGTGACGTGGGCCGACTGGCGGCGGTGGGCGGCTCGGGTCGCCGACCGCGAGCAAGCGTGGTTAGCAAACATTGGCCGGGCGGGTATATTCGAAGCCGATTTCCGGTGGTGCTGCGGTGGGTCAATGGTTGGCCAGAGGCCGGGTTGGCACGGAGGTGGGGCGTTGGCAATTCGCCCCGCGATAATCCGTGGAGATTAGAATGGCAGGAAGTGGCGGAGGGGGGGCGGGCCCAGCGCGCCTGGTGTGTAGCTGCCGCCGGTGCGCCATCGATCTGAGGGGGGCGGAGGGGCGCGACGAATCATGTCGTTGTGTCTTCTTGGTGTGGAGTGTGATTCGCATTCAGAGTTGTGGTCAGGAGGTTAGAGATCGCTGTGCATGAACGAGAACGTACCGAGAGTATTGCGAGCGAAGCCGCCGTACTGGCTCGCGTGATTCTTCCCAATCACCGATTTGACGAGCGGCCGCTGGAGGAATTGGAGGGGTTGGCCATCGCAGCAGGGACCAAGGTCGTCTGCGGATTGATGCAGCGACGCGAGGCCCCCGACGCGGCGACATGTCTGGGGCGCGGCAAAGTGGAAGAGCTGGCCATATTGGTCGACATGCACCACGCCGACGTGGTGATCTTCGACAACGACCTGACCCCCGGACAGACGCGCAATTTGGAGCGCGAGTTGGAGGTCAAGGTGATTGATCGAACCGAGTTGATCCTCGACATTTTTGCCACGCACGCGCAGACCTACGAAGCTCGACTGGCCGTCGAATTGGCCCAGCTGGAATACTCCCTGCCCCGTCTCAAGCACATGTGGACCCACTTGTCGCGGATGAAGTTGGGGGTTGGCATGCGTGGTCCTGGCGAAAAGCAGTTGGAAGTGGACCGTCGTTTGGTGGAACGGCGAATCCATGACTTGCGTAACGAGCTGCGCGTGATCGAAAAGCGCAAAGAGCGGCAGGTGGCTGGCCGCCACGACCACATGACGGTCTCGATCGTCGGCTACACCAACGCCGGCAAGAGCACGTTGATGAACGCGCTGACGGCGGCCGATGTGTGTGTGGAAGACAAGCTGTTTGCCACACTCGACACACGGACTCGGCGCTGGCAGTTGCCGCACTGGGGGCCTGTGCTCCTGAGCGACACGGTTGGTTTCATTCGCAATTTGCCTCACCGACTGATTGCCAGTTTCAAAGCCACGTTGGAGGAAGCACGACAGGCCGATCTGCTGTTGCACGTGGCGGACACCAGCAGTCCCGCCGTGCTCGATCAGATCTCGGCCGTGCATGATGTGTTGGAGGAGATCGGCATTCAGGAGAAGGGGACGCTGTTGATCTTGAACAAGATCGACAGTCTCAAGTCGCATGAGCAGCTGGAGGCGGTGTTGCGGCGTTATCCCAATGGTGTGCCCATTAGCGCTCAGACCGGCGCAGGGATGGAGCGATTGGCGCTGGCGGCAAGTGATACCCTGAGTCGCTCGTTTCGCGATGTGGATGTGGAGATGGGGGTCGACAACGGCAAGTTGATGGCCTTCCTGGCGCGTCACGGCGAGATTTTATCCCAACAGTATCAAGGTGTACGTGTGACCATTCACTGTCGGCTGCCGCAGAAGTACCTGGGACGCATTTCGCGAGACGAAGCCACCGTGACGTTTCACGACACGGCGACGGAGACCGAGGGACCGGCGGACGCCATCGAAGACGTAGCGTGAGCGCATGAGCAGACGGACACTGGAAGGTGCGCGGGTGGTCGTCACGGGCGCGTCGAGCGGGATTGGTCGTGCCTTGGCGCGCCAGTTGAATCGCGCCGGGGCCCAGTTGGTGTTGACCGCTCGCCGGGAGGATCGCCTGCGCGAACTGGCGGCGGAACTGCAGGAGCGTGGTCCTGCGGTACGGTACCGAGCCGGTGACATCACGTCCGCTGGGGTACGTCACGAGGTGCTGGATGCGGCGTGCCAAGAGTTCGGTGGACTGGATATACTCGTGAACAATGCTGGAGTCGGCGCGATGGGTCCCTTCGCCGCCGCGAGTGAGCAGCGGTTACGCCGCCTCATGGAAGTGAACTTCTTCGCGCCGGTCGAGTTGATTCGTGCCGCGCTTCCGCTGTTGCACGCCGGACAGCGGCCGCTGATCGTGAATATGTCGTCCGTGCTCGGGCATCGAGCAGTACCGGGGAAAAGTGAGTATTGTGCCAGCAAGTTTGGGCTGCACGGTTTCAGTGACGCCTTGCGCGCCGAACTCTCTGGGGAAGGGATTGACGTGCTGTTGGTGAGCCCGAGCACCACGCAGAGCGAGTTCGTCGACAACGTGCTGGAAAACGTGGCCGACCACCCGGGGCCCACGGCCGGACGCATGACCCCGGAGCGCGTGGCCAGCAAGACGCTGCGGGCCATGCGGCTGGGTCGGCACGAGATCATCCTGTCACCCGCTGGCAAACTGCTCGTCTGGCTCGACCGTCTTTCTCCTCCCCTGGTCAACCGCCTGGTGGCCCGTTTCGGCTGATTTCGGTGGAGTAGGCTTCCAGCCTGTCATTGCTCACGAGTCCATCACCGCGTTGATCCCGGTCGAGAATCTCGAGATCTGGGTAAGGACAAGGGCTGGAAGCCCATCCCGCGGGGTCTTTCCACGCGCCCATCGCTCGCCCGGCCACACTAGGCTCGGCCGATATCCCTGCGTTATGATAGAAAGCTGCTGTCCTGGGAGTCCCGGTTGAGCCTGGTGCATGTGTGTGCCCCCCGCGTCATGACGAAACAAAATCGACGTCAGTTCCTGGAAGAATCGATGCTCGCTGCGGCGGCGGCCGCCGCCGTCGTGTCGGGTGCTGACGATCTGTGGCCGCGTCAACCGGTAGCGAGCCGGAGTGTGAATGAGCAATTGGGAGTGGCGGTCGTCGGGGCGCGGGGACGGGGCAACAGCCACCTTGGATTCTACGCCGGACGCCGCGACACACGCGTGCTCTATGTCTGCGATGTGGACAGTCAGGTGGGTTCGCTGCGGGCCGATCAAGTTGCCAAGCGGCAAGGGGGCGTTCGTCCCGCCTGGGTCGAGGATATGCGTCGCGCATTGGAAGATCCGCGCGTGGACATTGTCAGTGTGGCGACACCCAATCACTGGCACGCGCTCGCTGCCATCTGGGCCATGCAGGCGGGCAAAGACGTGTATGTCGAAAAACCGGTGAGCCACAATGTCCAGGAAGGGCGACGCATGGTCGAGGCTGCTCGCCGTTACCAACGCATCTGTCAAAGCGGATTGCAGGCCCGCTCGAATCCGGGCATGGTCTCTGCCATCCAGTATGTACAGAGCGGGAAGATCGGCGCTGTGCGGATTGCGCGAGGCCTTTGTTACAAGCGTCGCGCTCCGGTCGGCTTCGTAGGACCTTCTAGCGCGCCGAGCCATATCAACTACAACCTCTGGCTCGGACCTGCTCCTGCGGCTCCACTGACCCGGCAGCGATTTCACCATGACTGGCACTGGCAGTGGCCTTACGGCAACGGTGAACTAGGGAATCAGGGTGTGCATCAATTGGATCTGTGCCGCTGGGGATTGAGCCAGCCGTTCCTCAGTGAGTCAGTCCTCAGCTACGGCGGTTTTTTTGGTGGCCACGATCGGCTACCAACTGCCAACACGCTGGTGACTGTCCACAATTACCGACACAGTTCGATTGTGATGGAGGTTCGGGGCCTGGAGAGTCGTCCTCTGTGCGGCGTGCGCGTGGGAGTGATCTTTGAAGGGACGGAAGGCTACGTCGTGATGACCAGCTATCACAGCGGCACTGCGTTCGACCGCGGAGGTCGCGTTACCAAACATTTTCAGGGTGGTGGCGGCAGCGAACTCCATTTCGCGAATTTCCTGCAAGCGGTGCGCCAACGTAATTGCTCGATGTTGAATGCGGACATCGAAGAGGGGCATGTGTCGAGTGCCTTGGCACACACCAGTAACATCTCCTATCGGCTGGGTGACAATATGCCGTTTGCCGTGGCCAAGCGGCGTCTGGCGGGCCATGATGGAGCCGACGAACTGATTGCCACGCTCCTGCGGACGGAACAACATTTGACCGACCACGGCGTCGATCCAGACGCCACTCCGCTACGCATGGGACGGATGTTGGCATGCGACCGGATCGCCGAGACTTTTCTTCACGATCAGAAGGCCAATTGCATGCTGATGCGTTGCTACCGTCGTCCGTTTGTGGTACCGGCCGCCGGAAGCGTGTAAATGAGCGGCAGCGGGTTTGATATCATCGATGAAGAAGGGCCTTGCCTGGTGGTCTCGAAACCGGGCGGTTTGCTCACGCAAGCGCCCCCTCACATCGATAGTCTCGAGAGACGGGTCAAAGAATTCCTCAAACAGCGCGAAGCGAAGCCGGGGCGCGTCTATCTGGGGGTCCCGCATCGGCTTGATCGCCCCGTGTCTGGCGTGCTGGTGATGGCCCGGCACGTGCGCGCAGCGCGGCGTCTGTCGGAGCAGTTCGAACGAAGGATGGTCGACAAGGTCTATTGGGCGCTGTTGGAAGGATCGGTGGGGCACGATGAAGGAACGTGGACCGACTTCGTGCGCAAGATTCCCGATGAGGCCCAGGCCGAAGTGGTCGCGTCGGATCATCCGGACGGTCGACAAGCGATTCTGCACTACCGCGTGCGCCAGCGCTGGGCAACGCACACGTACGTCGTACTAACGCTCGAGACGGGGCGCTTTCATCAGATTCGAATTCAAGCCGCGTCCCGCGGACTGCCCGTGATGGGTGACCGGCAGTACGGCGCCCAGCGTTCATTTGGGCCCGATTGCGCGGAACAGCGCGAGCGGTGCATTGCGCTGCACGCACGACAGCTCTCCTTCTATCATCCCATGACCCGCGAGCCCAAAACGATGCTCGCACCGCTGCCCGACTACTGGCCCGCCCTGGGGAACGAGGGAACTGGGGAGTGATGGAGGGAGGGGAATGTTACTTGGTGGCGGAATGCGGAATGCGGAATGCGGAATACCGAGCTGCCCAAGGGCAGTGTGAAGTTACTTGCTTGTCGTGTTGGAGCATCCCGCCCGCGCACATAATGGGCGGTCCTGTCTGCCTCGCCCAGTCGCCTCGATCGGCAAACAACATTCCGCATTCCGCATTCCGCATTCCCTAATCGTTCGATCCACGGCCGACCATCCGGGTACTCTCAGCGTGGAGTCGCCAGGTGGCGGCCCTGTTCTGGGAACGAATGCGGAGTGCGGAATGCGGAATGCGCGAATGCGGAATACCGAGCTGCACAAGGGCAGTGTAAAGTCGCCTGCTTGTCATGTTGGAGCATCCCGCCCGCGCACATAATGGGCGGTCCTGTCTGCATCGCCCAGTCGCCTCGATCGGCAAACAACATTCCGCATTCCGCACTCCGCATTCCGCATTCCCTAATCGTTCGATCCACGGCCGACCATCCGGGTACTCCGAGCGTGGAGCCGCGAGGTGGCGGCCTGTTCTGGGAACGAATGCGGAGTGCGGAATGCGGAATGCGGAATGCGGAATACCGAGCTGCCCAAGGGCAGTGTGAAGTCGCCTGCTTGTCATGTTGGAGCATCCCGCCCGCGCACATAATGAGCGGTCCTGTCTGCCTCGCCCAGTCGCCTCGATCGGCAAACAACATTCCGCATTCCGCACTCCGCATTCCGCATTCCCTAATCGTTCGATCCACGGCCGACCATCCGGGTACTCCGAGCGTGGAGCCGCCAGGTGGCGGCCCTGTTCTGGGAACGAATGCGGAGTGCGGAATGCGGAATGCGGAATGCGGAATACCGAGCTGCACAAGGGCAGTGTGAAGTCACTTGCTTGTCATGTTGGAGCATCCCGCCCGCGCACATAATGAACGGTCCTGTCTGCCTCGCCCAGTCGCCTCGATCGGCAAACAACATTCCGCATTCCGCACTCCGCATTCCGCATTCCCTAATCGTTCGATCCACGGCCGACCATCCGGGTACTCCGAGCGTGGAGCCGCCAGGTGGCGGCCCTGTTCTGGGAACGAATGCGGAGTGCGGAATGCGGAATGCGGAATGCGGAATACCGAGCTGCCCAAGGGCAGTGTGAAGTCGCCTGCTTGTCATGTTGGAGCATCCCGCCCGCGCACATAATGATCGGTCCTGTCTAAATCGCCCAGGCGTCTCTATCTGCAAACAACATTCCGCATTCCGCACTCCGCATTCCGCATTCCCTAATCGTTCGATCCACGGCCGACCATCCGGGTACTCCGAGCGTGGAGCCGCCAGGTGGAGGCCCTGTTCTGGGAACGAATGCGGAGTGCGGAATGCGGAATGCGGAATGCGGAATACCGAGCTGCCCAAGGGCAGTGTGAAGTCGCCTGCTTGTCGTGTTGGAGCATCCCGCCCGCGCACATAATGGGCGGTCCTGTCTGCCTCGCCCAGTCGCCTCGATCGGCAAACAACATTCCGCATTCCGCACTCCGCATTCCGCATTCCCTAATCGTTCGATCCACGGCCGACCATCCGGGTACTCCCAGCGTGGAGCCGCGAGGTGGCGGCCCTGTTCTGGGAACGAATGCGGAGTGCGGAATGCGGAATGCGGAATGCGGAATACCGAGCCGCAAAAGGGCAGTGTAAAGTCGCCTGCTTGTCATGTTGGAGCATCCCGCCCGCGCACATAATGGGCGGTCCTGTCTGCCTCGCCCAGTCGCCTCGATCGGCAAACAACATTCCGCATTCCGCACTCCGCATTCCGCATTCCCTAATCGTTCGATCCACGGCCGACCATCCGGGTACTCCGAGCGTGAAGCCGCCAGGTGGCGGCCTGTTCTGGGAACGAATGCGGAGTGCGGAATGCGGAATGCGGAATGCGGAATACCGAGCTGCCCAAGGGCAGTGTGAAGTCGCCTGCTTGTCATGTTGGAGCATCCCGCCCGCGCACATAATGGGCGGTCCTGTCTGCCTCGCCCAGTCGCCTCGATCGGCAAACAACATTCCGCATTCCGCACTCCGCATTCCGCATTCCCTAATCGTTCGATCCACGGCCGACCATCCGGGTACTCCGAGCGTGAAGTCGCCAGGTGGCGGCCTGTTCTGGGAACGAATGCGGAGTGCGGAATGCGGAGTGCGGAATGCGGAATACCGAGCTGCCCAAGGGCAGTGTGAAGTCGCCTGCTTGTCATGTTGGAGCATCCCGCCCGCGCACATAATGAGCGGTCCTGTCTGCATCGCCCAGTCGCCTCGATCGGCAAACAACATTCCGCATTCCGCACTCCGCATTCCGCATTCCCTAATCGTTCGATCCACGGCCGACCATCCGGGTACTCCCAGCGTGGAGCCGCCAGGTGGCGGCCCTGTTCTGGGAACGAATGCGGAGTGCGGAATGCGGAATGCGGAATGCGGAATACCGAGCTGCCCAAGGGCAGTGTGAAGTTACTTGCTTGTCGTGTTGGAGCATCCGCCCGCGCACATAATGGGCGGTCCTGTCTAAATCGCCCAGTCGCCTCGATCGGCAAACAACATTCCGCATTCCGCACTCCGCATTCCGCATTCCCTAATCGTTCGATCCACGGCCGACCATCCGGGTACTCCGAGCGTGAAGTCGCCAGGTGGCGGCCTGTTCTGGGAACGAATGCGGAGTGCGGAATGCGGAATGCGGAATGCGGAATACCGAGCTGCCCAAGGGCAGTGTGAAGTCGCCTGCTTGTCATGTTGGAGCATCCCGCCCGCGCACATAATGATCGGTCCTGTCTAAATCGCCCAGGCGTCTCTATCTGCAAACAACATTCCGCATTCCGCATTCCGCATTCCGCATTCCCTCATCGTTCGATCCACGGCCGACCATCCGGGAGACGGCTCAATTCGACTTGCCAGGGCCTCGCGCCTCGTTGTTTCTCCAGACGCACGCGTGTTTCATGCGCGCCGAAGCCTTGGCACTTGAGCTCTTCAGGTTACGGGCCGCAGGCCGCGTTAAGCCGGCGTTGTCCATGATTCTCAGTTCTGCAGCGCGGCGGGTGGGACGGAGGCCAGGCCACGCCTGGGTGCCGGGTCTGAAGGATGCGTGTTAAGCGGGCGGTCGGGTCTGCGGTTATCTTTGTGGGAGCGGTCGAGGGGCGTCCGCTACGGCCCTGGTCGGTGTTGCGCACCGCTTCTATAATGCGTGGTTCATGCGAGCGGGGGGGACGTTGATATCGAGTGTGTTGTCGTTGCTATATGCGTGAATGGGTGTGGGTGCCTCGGGAATGTCGTGGATGGGGAGAGAATGCGTGACGCATAGACCAGCAGATCGTCGCAAGCTGCGGGTCGGTGCCGTATCGTACTTGAATACGAAACCGCTCATCTACCATTTTGCCGATTTCGCGCGATCGGCTGAGTTGATTCTGGATCTGCCGAGTCGACTGGCCGACCGCCTGGCGGTGGGAGATCTGGATGTGGCGTTGATCCCGTCAGTGGAAGCGTTTCAGCATCCCGGTTACAAGATCGTGTCGGACGCGTGTATCGCCTGTCGAGGCCCGGTGTTGAGTGTGAAGTTATTGAGTCGCGTGCCGATCGCCGAGATCCGGACGCTGAGCCTTGGATGAGGGGTCGCGGACCAGTGTGGCGTTGGTCCAGATTCTGCTCCGCCAGCAGCATGGCTTGCTACCGCAAGTCCAGATTACTTCCCATCGGAGAGCGGCTCGACGTTTTCGCTACTGAGAGTGACGCGGTCCTATTGATCGGCGACCGGGCGATTCACTCGGCGGGTATGGATCTGGCGGACGAGTGGGACTTGGGTGAGCAGTGGTGCCGTTGGACTGGCCTGCCTTTCGTCTTCGCCATGTGGACGGCACGCGTCGGTGTTGACACGAGTGAGCTGGAGTTAGCACTGAGTCAATCGCGTGATGCGGGGATGGCGAATCTTCGGGCGATTGCCCGGATGGAAGCGGCCGTAGTGGGCTTGGAAAGCGCTGCTTGCCTGGCCTATCTGACGGACAATCTGCATTTCACCTTGGGAGTTGCGGAGCAGCAGGGGTTGCGCTTGTTTCATCGCTACGCCAGCGAGTTTGGATTTATTCCCACCGGCTCTACGCCGCAGACAATTGGATTGCTTACGTCATGATTGAGCGTATTTTGCAGAAGGCCGTGGCGGGGCAGCGCATATCACCGTCAGAAGGGCTCCAGTTGCTGGAGTCGCACGATCTAATCGGCTTGGGCCAGGCAGCTGATGCGGTGGCCCGGCGGCTTCATCCGGAGTCGTATCGGACATACAACATTGATCGCAACATCAACTACACGAACATCTGCACGGCTGTCTGCGATTTCTGTGCGTTCTATCGTCCTCCCAAGAGCGAGGAAGGATATGTCTTGCCGCGTGAGGTGTTGCTGGAGAAAGTGGAGGAGACGGTCGAGTTGGGGGGCAATCAGATTCTGTTGCAGGGAGGACTGCACCCGACTCTACCATTCTCCTGGTACGAGGAGCTGTTGCAGGACATCAAGAACCGCTTTCCGTCACGTGAATGTGCACGGATTCAGTCCGCCTGAGATTCATCATTTCACGAAGATCGCCAAGCTGCCGCTGCGCACCGTACTGCAGCGTTTGCGCGAGGCCGGGTTGGGGAGTATGCCCGGCGGCGGCGCGGAGATTCTGGTCGATCGTGTGCGACGCGACATTACGCGTGGCAAAGTGCTCACCGACGACTGGCTGAATGTCATGCGCGTGTGGCACGAATTGGGAGGACGCAGTTCGGCGACGATGATGTTTGGGCATGTCGAGACACGGGCAGAACGGATTGAGCATTTGGAGCGATTGCGGCAACTGCAGGATGACACCGGCGGTTTCACGGCCTTCATCTGCTGGACGTTTCAGCCCGCTAACACGGCTCTGTCGCATCTACCACATGCCAGTCCGTTCGATTATCTCAAGACGCAAGCCGTGGCCCGGCTCTACCTCGACAACTTCGCGAATATTCAATCCAGCTGGGTGACGCAGGGCCTGAAGATCGGCCAATTGGCCATGCTCTTTGGCGCCAACGATATGGGCAGCCTGATGATCGAGGAGAACGTGGTTGCGGAGGCCGGAACGGTTCACTTTTTGACCCTCACCCAGATCCGCAGCGCCATTGAGGAACTCGGCTTCACACCGCGCCAACGCAATGTGTTCTACGAGTTGGTCGGTTTCGAGCAGGAGCAGCGCGCGATCGAGGCGAATCGCGATGCAGTGTCCCTGTGAGGCAGGAATATCGCGTTTGTCTTGGTGCTCCTCATACTGCTTGACTCTTACTCTTACTCTGACTCTCTCTTATTCTGATGTGCTCTCACCGAGTCAGCCGCGGCGGAAGGGGGATTTAAGTTAGAGTGCATAGGATGTGCGCATGTTTGTGATGCCAACTGTTGGATGGAGAACGAATCATTCCGGTCGTCCAAGTCCGCAAGACCAAACGCTCTGGGCCTTTTTGGCTGCGGCCAACGGCGGCGTTAGGATTATGAATAAGAAGTCACGCACTCAGGATCACGGTTGACGGGTTGGGCGCGTCTGTCGGTCAATCGTGTTGATCCTTGCTGCCTGCAAAACGGACAGGAACGTGCGTTGTCCAGCAGGTGCATTCGTTACGATCGCGCCAACAGGCACCGCTCTTTGAGGGAATAGCTCGTCGGGTAAGCTAAGTTGTGTTATAAGACTCTGTTAGCAGGTTTGCGCGGCGATCGGCGGACTCGACGTATCGACAACAGGCAACTCGATGATTCACGTGGAAAAGCTTACCAAGGCGTACTCGGATTTGCGTCGCGGGCAATTCATGGCGCTGCGAGGGATCTGTTTCGACGCGTTGCCGGGTCAGAGTCTACGGGCTGCTGGGTCCCAACGGCGCGGGCAAGACGACGGTGCTGCGAATCCTCAGCACGGTGCTGCGGCCCACCTCGGGTACGGCCACCGTCAACGGTTACAACGTCCTGACGCAGCCGTCGCTGGTGCGGCACCAGATTGGCTTCGTATCGAACGAACACGGCGGTCTACGATCGGATGACGGCCTGGGAGATGGTCGAGTATTTTGGTCGGTTATACGGTCTGGACCGGGAGCTGGTACGTGATCGCATGGAGACGATCTTTCATCGGCTGCAGATGAACGAGATCCGCGACGTGCTCGGGTCCAAGATGTCGACGGGCATGAAGCAGAAGGTCTCGATCGCCCGCGCGATTGTCCACGATCCTCCGGTCCTGATCTTCGACGAAGCGACAGCCGGGCTGGACGTGCTGGTGGCGCGTGCCTTGCTCAAGACGGTGGCGGAACTGCGTGAGCAGGGCAAGTGTGTGATCTTCTCGACGCACATCATGCGGGAAGCGGAGCGGTTGTGTGACCGTATTGCGATCATGCATCGCGGACACATTCTGGCGGAAGGCTCGCTGGACGAGCTGCTGGAGATACATCGGCGAAGATGACCTGGAAGAACTGTTCTTCGGGCTGATATCAAAACATGACGAACGTCGTTGGGCAGCAAACCGCGGCATCGTAACGAGCAAGGTGGCGGTGGCGTCGCCGAGTATGCCACGAAGCCGAATGACGGAATTTGCATGAACTGGTCGAACGTCAAGCTGATCTTCGTCCGCGAGGTCCGCGACCAGCTGCGCGATCGCCGTACGCTCTTCACGATCGCCGTGCTACCGCTGCTGCTCTATCCGTTGTTGGGGATGAGCTTCCTGCAGGTGTCCCAGTTCATGCACGAGCAACCGACACGAATCTGGGTTGTCGGTGCCCAAGATCTGCCGCACGATCCGCCACTGTTGGAGGAGACGTCGTTTCACTCGGATCTGCTGTCGGTCGACGAGTCGCGGTTGATGTTGCTGGATGTCGACAATCCGGCACCCGGCCGAGATGACGCCGGACAAATTCGCGGAGTATGCGCGGGAGCAGATTCAGAGCGGCAAGTACGCGGCAGTGGTGCGATTTCCGGAAGGGTTTGATCAGGCGTTGGCTCGCTTTCGTTCCTCGAATCGCACTCCGGTAGAGGGGAATGTCGCTGTCACGTCCACCGCAGTTGCCGACCCCCGAGCTGATTTTCGATGCAGCGAGCGACAAATCACGGATTGCCAGCGGACGCATACGCCGAGTGTTGTCGGCCTGGCAGCGAGCGATTGTGCGGCAGTACCTGTCGGACCGGAACATTTCGCCCAGCGTCACCGATCCGTTCAACATCAAGGACGTCGACGTGTCGGTGGAGATGAGTCGTCGCGCGGCATTCTGGTCGAAGGTGCTGCCGTTTGTCGTCTTCATCTGGGCGCTGACCGGAGCCTTTTATCCGGCCGTCGACTTGTGCGCCGGAGAGAAGGAACGGGGCACACTGGAGACGCTGTTGAGCAGTCCGGCCCAGCGGAGCGAAATCGTGCTGGGCAAGCTGCTGACGATCATGGGGTTCAGCTCGGCCACGTCGCTGCTGAATCTGCTCAGCATGGCTGTGACCGGAACCGCCATCATCGTGCTGCAAGCCCGGCCAGTTCCCGATCGGGCCGCCGCCCGTCTCCGCCCTGCTCTGGCTGCTGCTGGCGCTGGTTCCCATTTCCGCTCTGTTCAGCGCCCTGGCCTTGGCGATCGCAGCCTTCGCACGCAGCACGAAAGAAGGCCAATACTACCTGATGCCGTTGCTGCTGATTTCACTGCCGCTGATGATCCTGCCCATGCTGCCCGCGGTCGACCTGAACCTGGGGACCAGCCTGGTGCCGATCACGGGCATGATGTTGTTGCTCAGGGCCCTGGTGGAGGGGCAGTTCGCCGATGCCGCTGTGTACGCTCCACCCGTGCTGCTGGTCACTGTGGGCTGTTGTTTCCTGGCGATTCGCTGGGCTGTCGATCAGTTCAACAACGAATCGGTGCTGTTCCGCGAAAGCGAACGAGCGGACGTTCGCCTGTGGCTGCGGCATCTCTTTCGTGAACGGGGTGCCACGCCCACGATGGCCCACGCCATTGCCTGCGGGTTGATCCTGTTGACCATCCGGTTCTTTGCCACGTTCGCTGCCAAGACGCCCCAGAACTGGCACGAGTTTGCCGTCATGCAGTTTGTGACGCTGGCCGTCCTGGTGGGTGCGCCGGTGCTGCTCATGACGGCCCTCCTCACGCGCAGTCCACGGGCCACGCTGCTCTTGAGACCTGCCCGTCCCAAAGTGCTCGGCATGGCACTCTTGTTGGCCGTCACGATCCATCCGGTGGCCATGCTGGTGACCGAAGGGATCCAGCGGCTCTACCCGATCAACGAGCAGGTACTGCGGCAATTATCCGGGGTCACGCAGTTGATGGAATCGGCGCCGAACATCTGGTACATCCTTGGCCTCATGGCGCTCACGCCGGCCATCTTTGAAGAGCTGGCTTTCCGCGGATTCATTCTCTCCGGGTTGCGGCACATGGGAAGCAAGTGGGGGGCGATTGTCGTCAGTAGCCTCTTCTTTGGCGTGACGCACGGGTTATTGCAGCAGTCGATCGGCGGAGCGATGGTGGGGATGGTCATCGGCTACTTGGCGGTGCAGACGGGAAGCGTGTTTCCGTGCATGGTGTTTCACCTGATTTACAATTCGCTCGGACTATCGGCAGTATTCGGCTTCGGCTCCGCGGCGCATGACAGTTGGTGGCAGGGGTGGCTGTTTGTGGCACAGGGAGAATCGGTCGTGTACCGTGGGTACCTGGTGGTTCTCGGCGCGATCCTGTCAGTGCTGATACTCAACTGGTTTAGACGGCTGCCGCACACCCGAACCCCGGAAGAGGAATTGCGGACGGCATTGAGTCATCAGGCGGCCGGGGCGACAGCATCGTAGCCACGTTTGCCAAAGGAATGCGGGAACAGGAACTTCCGAATAGTCGATCGGTGCCGTGCGCACATGTTAAGACGAACACTCTGAACGTGAGGGAAGGTGACGAGACGCGTTGCCGTGCCGCCCGCGTTCTGGGTAGCGCAGCGACAGTCTCTTTTTTTCCGGAAGAGAAGCAATTGCCAACCAGTCACAAGAGTCCGGCAACACGTTTTGCGCTGCGAGCGCGACTCGTGTTTCCTATCACCTCACCGCCAATCGATGGTGGAATCATCACGATCCAGGGCGATCGAATTGTCGCGGTCGGCGAGAATCTCACGCCAGAGCCCCCACGGGACTGGGGAGATGTTGCGATTCTACCCGGATTGATCAACCCACACACACACTTGGAATTGAGTGATTTCCGCATTCCACTCGGTGCGGCTGGCATGCGGTTTCCGGATTGGATTCACCTTCTGGTCACGCAACGCCGCCGCGACGCCATGGCGGCGAGTGACGCCTGGTCAAGTCGCCGGCAAACGGCGATTCAGGCCGGGCTCAACGCCAGTCTGCAGGCTGGAGTCACTACGATTGGGGACGTGGCCACGTGGGACCTAAGTGAATTTCCGCCGTCGTCGAATTCCACTCGCCTGTGTCTCTTTCGTGAATTGATGGGACTTACCGACAGCAAGGTTGCTGAGCAGTTGGCGATCGCCCGGCGGCACATCGAGCAGAGCAGAGTCCACCACGATTGTGTCGACGGTGGATTGAGCCCGCACGCTCCCTATACGGCTTCCCCAGAGTTGGTAGAGGGGGTCGCCAGGCTTTCCCAAGAACATGGCCGGACCGTGGCCATGCATTTGGCTGAATCCGAGGAAGAACTCGAGCTCTTGGCAGCCGCTACAGGTTCCTTTCGTGACGTGCTGCAGTCGCTCGGCGCGTGGGTCGATACGGCATTCCGGGGTGGCGTCAAACCGATCGACTACCTGCAGCGGCTGAGCCGCGCTTGCCGCAGTCTGATTATCCACGGCAATTATCTCGGTCCCGCGGAGTGGCAATTTCTGGCGGAACATCGCGAATCCATGACGGCCGTTTACTGCCCGCGCACGCACCACTATTTCCGGCATGCACGATATCCACTGAGCCGATTGCTGCAAGCCGGCGTGCACCTGGCCATTGGGACGGACAGCTGCGCGTCGAATCCAGACGTGGATTTGTTGGAGGAGCTCCGATTTGCCGCGCGTCTGCACGCCGACGTCGCGCCACGGCAACTGCTGCAGATGGGAACGTTGGCGGCTGCCGAAGCACTTGGATACGCGCGTCGCGTCGGCAGTCTGCAGTGTGGCAAACTAGCCGATCTGGCCATCGTCCGCGTGGACCCGGCAACACGGCAAGATCGCGATCCTTACGCCGTACTGCTCGATGACAACTCTGCCGTCTGTGCTACGTACTGCCAAGGCGTCATTTGTACCGCGTAGCCGTTTGCACCGCATTTGTCCCGGTGTGACGACAACTCTTTGGCTACCGACCGATAGACCGGTTCGGGTTGGCCTAACACAAATCCAAGCCAGCTACTTTTGGCGGGAAAGTGACTCCGCAAAATGGCATGACGCGCCAATTCAATTGAAAGATACTCGCCATCCTGGCTCGGTTGTACATCGATTCCGCTGGTAGCGGACCAGTTGTGGTCCCGCCGAGACGAGCTCGGCGGAAACCCTGCTGACGCGGTGGTCTCAACGACCAATGATCCAATGACCAATGACCAACGACGCGATGCCATCGACCAACGACCAATGACCAATGACCAACGACCAATGACCAACGACCAATGACCAATGACCAATGACCAACGACCAATGACCAACGACCAATGACCAATGACCAATGACCAATGACCAATGACCAATGACCAACGACCAATGACCAATGACCAATGACCAATGACCAACGACCAATTCCGTTCAAAGTCGGCAGTTGTTAATCGGTGTTTCGAGGATGGCGGATGCGCCGATGGCTTCGAGACGTTCCATGACGTCGATCACTTCACTGCGTCGCACCATGACCTGGACCGCGCACCACTGCGGATCTTCCAGAGCGCTGATGGTGGGCGAATTGAAACCGGGGGTGACCTGTTCCGCGGCGGGGAGGCTCTTCCGCGGGATGTTATATTCGAGCAGGGAGTAGCTGCGAGCGATGACGACGCCTTCGAGACGCCGGACGACGCGATCGGCCATTTCCGGATCGCGAGGCTGATGGTTCTGGATCAAAACCGTTTCGTATCGGCCGATTTCTGTCAGCACGCGGAGCCGATTGGCGGCGAGGGTACTGCCTGTTTCCACGAGGTCCACGATGGCATCGGCCACACCCAGCGCGATCATGATCTCGACGGAGCCGGAGAGGGACACGAGGTGGACTTGGGTCGAGTGTCCGAGCAGGTATTGGGCGGTGACGTGCGGAAAACTGGTCGCCAGTCGGCAGCCCGCCAGTTCCTCTGGTGACTGTATCGCACTATCCGTGGGGACGCACAGGGCCAACCGGCATTTACCCACACCCAGGTGCCATGCGTGTGAGCACGTCGACGCCACTTTCGGCCACCAGATCGCTTCCCGTGATTCCCATATCGATGGCACCTTCGGCGCAGAGCACGGGGATATCATCGGTGCGCAGGAAGGTGACTTCGACAGGCAACTCGCCGACCAGTGCGAACAGGCTCCGCGGTTGCCTGCGAAAACTGAGTCCTGCCTGCTTCAGCAGTTCGCTCGATTGCTCCTCCAAACGCCCTTTGCTGGGCAACCCGATCCGCAGTTTATTCATGACGTGACTCCTTCTCGTCCAGCCCACAGATCCCGCACCGCCGGCCGAGTTCCAGCTCGATTTCCTCCCAGCCGACATCCCGGTAGCCGAGCAGGACGCACAGGTGATAGACCAGATCTGCTGCCTCATGGACCAGATGCTGGCGACCGTCATCACCACCTTCGCCGGCGGCCTGGACCACTTCGTGCGCCTCTTCGACGATCTTCTCGCCGATCTTCTCGACACCACCGGCCAGGAGCGTGGTGGTATAGGAACGTGCCGGCGGGTTCACTTTGCGGTCGTGGATGACCGCCATGAGCTGCGGCAGAACTGCGGGTTTACCGTTCACGGGAGGATGAGCCTTTGGAGCGAAGCCTGGTGAGTCGTAAAGGGGGGCGATCTGAGAGAACCAAGGGTGCGGCATGTACGAAAGGGCTCACTGCGGTGTATCATCCTGCAGAGAGTTCTCGTCGTCGCTGGCCAGCGCCGTCGTGGGCCAACAATATGTCGCGGCCGCAGGGGGGTTCCGTGCCCGGACAATCGATTCATCCTAGAGGGTGCTCCGACGGCTGGCAATTGCCGGCCGGCCCGGGACGCTGGGCAGGTCGTCCGTTTCTGGGGTATCGGCGTGAGATGCCGCCGCATCGGGTGGTAAGCGGCTGCGGAGGGTGGCCACCGCCGGACTTGGTGTCAGCGGAGCGACGAAAACGGGGTAAATACTGAATAGAGCATACTTAATCATGAGTGGATGATGGTTATGGTTTGGCTGTCTCATTGCCGGGAACGATGAATACGACATCAGAAGATACGACATCCGAGGGGCAGAATGCCGGGAGATCCGCTCACCGGAAGGGCGAGCGCCGCGGGGGATCGTCGCTGGTCATGCCCCCCGCGCTCGATTGCTGGTACTTGACCGGTCCGACTGCTGCCGGAAAGACGTGTGTCGGGATGGAGATGGCGCGCTTGCTGGGGGCCGAGATCATCTCGCTCGACTCCATGGCCGTTTATCGTGGGATGAATATTGGGACCGCCAAGCCGACCGGCCGAGCAGTTGCAGGCGATTCCCCACCACCTGATTGACGTGCTCGATCCCGTGGAGGAGTTCAGTGTCTCGAATTACGTCGAGGCGGCACATGGCTTGATTGGCGAGATCCGTGCGCGGGGCCGCGAAGTGCTGTTCGTGGGGGGCACGCCGATGTACCTGAAGGCCATGCTGCGCGGGATCTATCAGGGTCCGCCCGCCGACTGGGAGTTTCGTTCCCAGGTGGAAGAGGAGGCGCGGCGGGTCGGCATGGAGGCGTTACACGAGCGACTCAGTCAGGTTGATCCGCTATCGGCGGAGAAACTGCACAAGAACGACATTCGCCGCATCATCCGGGCGTTGGAAGTGTACAAAATCACGGGCCAGCCGATTAGCCACCAGCAGCTGCAGTTTGAAGAGGGAACACCTGCCCGGCGATGCCGTGTATTCGTGCTGGGATGGCCACGTGCTACCTTGCACCAACGCATTGATGCGCGTGTGCAGTGGATGTTCGAGGCGGGCCTGGTCGACGAGGTCCGCGAGCTACTGGACCGCTTCAGCACGCTCGGCCGCACGGCGGCCCAGGCGGTCGGTTACCGGGAGTCGATCGAGTATTTGCGGGGTCGCTCATCGCTGCAGGATGCGGAAGTGCGGGTGAAAGTCCGCACGCACCAGTTTGCTCGACGACAGGAGACGTGGTTTCGCAGTCTGAGTGAGTGTCGCCGGATCGAGCAGGACGAGCGTCTGGAACCGCCGGAGATCGCTGCTCAACTGGTCGAAATGGGGCAGGCGGCCGGCTGAGCCACCTCGGCGCCGGTTCAGCTGACGACTTACCTCAGTGGCGAAGCAACCTTTGCAGACGGCGGTGCGGCGTCTAGAATGTGCGGTTTGCCGGTTCACAGCTACCCGGGAATGATCGCGGCCGCGGGGGTGGACAGCCGATCGAGCTGGCCCGTGATTACCCTGCATTTTGCAACAAGGATTGCCCTGGTGTTACGCACGCACAATTGTGGCGAACTGAACGTCGAGTCCGTGGATCAGGTCGTAACGCTTTGCGGTTGGGTCGACACGACGCGCGACCATGGCGCGGCGATCTTCTTCGACTTGAGGGACCGCTATGGCAAGACGCAGATCGTCGCCGGCCCCGAGAGTGGCCGGGCGGCGGTCGAGAAGGCCAAGCAGTTGCGGAGCGAGTACGTGGTGCGTGTGACGGGGAAGGTGGCTCATCGACCGGACGGAACGGTGAACTCCAAGCTCTCGACCGGTGCCATCGAGTTGCGGGTCCAGGAGTTGGAAGTGCTCAACAAGAGCAATAACCCGCCGTTCACCCCCGCGCAGCAGGAGTTGCCCGGAGAAGATCTTCGGCTCCGCTACCGGTATCTCGACCTGCGTCGTCCGGAGATGCAACGGATCTTGATGTTACGTAGTCGCATCATTAAGACGATGCGGGATTATTGCGAGGAACATCAGTTCATTGACGTCGAGACGCCTGTGTTGGGCCGCAGTACACCGGAAGGGGCACGCGACTATCTGGTTCCGAGTCGGATTCAACGCGGCAAGTTCTATGCGTTACCCCAGTCGCCGCAGTTATACAAGCAGATACTGATGGTGGCTGGTTACGATCGATACGTGCAGGTGGCCCGCTGCTTTCGTGACGAAGATTTGCGGGCGGATCGTCAGCCAGAGTTCACGCAACTGGACCTGGAAATGTCTTTTGTTGATGCCGACGACATCATGGCGATGATCGATGGTCTGGTCGCTCGGCTGGCTCAACAGATCCTCGGACTCGACGTGCCGACGCCGCTCCCGCGGATGACCTACGATGAAGCCATGCGTCGGTTTGGCCACGACGCGCCTGATCTGCGTTTCGGCATGGAGCTGATCGATTGCAGCGACTTGGCGGCCGCGTGCGAGTTTCGAGTGTTCCGTGACGCGGTGACCAGTGGCGGATTCGTGCGCGGTATTCGTGCGCCACGGGCGGCGGAGCGTTTCTCGCGCAAGCGCATTGATGAACTGACTGAATATGTCAAGAAAGATTTTGGCGGCAAGGGGTTGGTGTGGTTTCGCGTGGATGAAACGGGGACGCTCCAGTCATCCGCGGCCAAGAACTTCTCGGACGAGATGCTGGCACAGATCAGCCGGCGGATGGAGGCCGAGCCCGGCGATGTGCTGCTGTTCGTCGCAGACTCGTGGGACGTGACGTGCAAGGCGCTGTATGGTTTGCGGAAGCGGTTGGGGGTGGAGCTCAAGTTGTACGATCCGCGACAAATGCACTTCTCGTGGGTCGTCGAGTTTCCCATGTTTGACATGGATGAGGAAGAGCATCGTTGGGTGGCGATGCACCATCCCTTCACTTCGCCTCGGCAGCAGGATGAACATTTGCTGATGACCGATCCCGGTAAGTGCCGAGCCAAGGCCTATGACCTGGTGATTAACGGTTCGGAAGCAGGGGGTGGAACGATCCGAATCCATGATTCCAAGGTCCAGCAGCAGGTCTTCGATCTGCTGGGGATGGATGAGCAGACGGCGAAAGAGCGGTTTGGATTCCTGCTCGAAGCGCTGCAATTCGGCGCTCCTCCTCACGGTGGCATTGCGCTGGGAATCGACCGGTTTGTGATGCTGTTTGGCGGGCTGGATAATATTCGCGACTGCATTGCGTTCCCCAAGACTCAACGCGCTACCGATCTCATGACCGAAGCTCCCGGGCGGGTTGATGCGCGTCAGTTGAACGAACTTGGCATCCAAGCCCGGCCGGAAGAGAAATAGCCGGCCGGCCCATCACGCGGCCTCTGCAGGTTGCGGAGGGATGGATGACCTGCTGATCGAGTTGATTTGCGGCCAATCGCTCCAGCGGTCGGCTGGCGGTCCTCCGTTGACGAGCCCTCCTGGGGAAACGACACTGTTAGCTGTGACGATTCAATATTTATCATGGGTTTGCGCTATGCCGATTTCTTCACCTTCGTCGCGGGTCGTTCTGGGTGCGGTCCTTGGCGTCGCAGTGGTATTAATGGTGGTTGTGGCGTGTTCGCGACCGTCCAGTTCGGAGCCAGATACTCGACTGATCCGCGCTCCGTCAGACAACGCTCCGTCAACGCGAGACAACGCTCCGTCAGACAACGAGACAGTCGTGGCGACGCCTCCGAGGCAATCGGCGCTGGGGCAGGCAGATCCGAGTCCCTTGGTTGTTCAGCAGGAAGCGCCGGCGGATGTGCCGCAACCGGAAGGCGCGCCCGCGGAGCCGAGGCAGGAAATCGAGTCGGATCAGCGGGCAGTCCCGGGCAGCGGGAGTGCCGAGCACGATGACCCGCCGGCCATGGAGCAACAGCCAGTAGCGATCGCGAACGATCTGCCTGTGGAGGGTCAGCCGCCCGCCGCCGCGCCGAGGGCCGAGGCTCTGGAGGTGTCGCCGCTGGCGCCGGCATCGGCGGCTCCGAATGTGAGGCGACGCGGAATCCCCGCAGACGAAAGCAGCCGAAAAGCCATCGAGCGAAGCGGCCGAGAAACAGGGCGGGCAACCAGAGCCGTTACAGCGTCTGTCGCGGGAATTTGCCCGTCGGCGAGCCGCCAAGCAAGGAGACCAAGAGGCGGCCACAACCATCTCGCTGCCTCCGTTGGAGGTGTCACCAACCGGCGGTGGTCATGAGTCAAGAGCATCGGCAATCGTGCCTGGTATTTGTGGCTGATGAGATGCCAGACGGACTCCTTCTGGACGCCGAGGGGAATAAGCATTCGATTCGTCAGTCGCTGGGCAAGCAATTGACCGTGGTCATATTCTGGGACGTCACCAATCGCTATGCGTTGGATCAGTTCGAAGAGCTGGCGCAGGATCTGGCGTCGTTTGTTCAACAGGGAGTACAGGCCATTGCGATCCACGTCGGCCCAGCGCCCGAGAACTACCAAGAACTCTGCCAGCAGTACGGCCAAGACGCTCTCTGCCTGTTGGATTCCGATCAGTCGTACTTTGCCAAAGTGGCTCAGAAGAAGCTTCCCCGCACATACTTACTCGATGCCGAGGGGAAAATCGTATGGCTCGACATCGAGTATTCCCGCACGACTCGATACGAATTGCGCAATGCGCTGCAGTTCTGTCTGCAGCAGAAGGAGTGATCGGCCGGTGACCGCCGATTGCTTCGCTGCCGGGACGCCCCTTTGGAGATCGTCAAGATTTGTCTTACCCGTGGGATAGGCTTCCAGCCTGTCAATTTCGTGGAGCAGCGACAGGCTGGAAGCCTATCCCACGGGATATTTTCACTTACCAGTCGCCTACGCTTCGTCGAGCACGTTGACGCTGGCGAACTCCTGTCCTTCGAGCATTGACAAGCTGGCGCCGCCGCCCGTGCTGACGTGCGAGACGTCGTCGCTGAAGCCCATCTGCTTGATCGCCGCGGCGCTGTCGCCGCCGCCGATGATGCTGGTCCCAGAGCTTTGCGCAATGGCAGCAGCAACAGCCTGCGTGCCCGCGTCAAAGGGGGGCATCTCAAAGACGCCCATGGGGCCGTTCCAGACGATGGTCTTGGCGGCCTTCGCGACATCCGCGTAGGCTTTGGCGGTCTCTGGGCCAATGTCGAGTCCTTGATAGCCGTCGGGGATCTCACCCGCTGGCACCACGATCTTTTTGCAGCTGGCATCGAAGGCATCGCCGCAGTGTGTGTCGACCGGTAGCATCAACTTGTCGCCCCCCTCAGCCAGTAATTCCTTGGCCAGTTCCACCTTGTCCAACTCGACCAGACTGTTGCCGACCTTGCCGCCGCGGGCCAGCGAAAAGGTGTATGCCATCGCTCCCCCAATGAGGACTGTGTCACAAATGCCCAACAGGTTCTTAATGACGTTGATCTTGTCCGAGACTTTGGCGCCTCCCAGAATCGCCACGAAGGGGCGCTGCGGATTGGCGATCGCGTCGGACAGGTATTGGATCTCCTTGGCAACCAGGAACCCGACTACCTTCGGCTTGCTCCCCATGGCTTTGGGGACGGCATACATGGAAGCGTCTTCACGATGACATGTTCCAAAGGCATCGTTGCAGTAGACGTCGGCCATGTCCGCCAGGATCTTGGCGAACCCCGCGTCACCCTTTTTTTCACGCGAATCGAAACGAAGGTTTTCCAGCACCAGCACGCCCCCCGGGCCTAGTTTCTCCGCCTTGGCCTGCGCATCCGGGCCAACCGTATCCGTGGCAAAAGCAATATCCTGCCCGAGCAGTTCACCCAAACGTACGGCAGTCGGTTTCATACTGAACTTCGCCGCATCGCTCGGCTCACCCTTGGGGCGGCCCAGATGGCTCATCAGGATCAGGGCCCCGCCCCGCTGCAACACGCTTTGAATGGACGGCAGTGCCATCTGGATTCGCGTGTCGTCCGTAATTTGCTGGTTTTCGTCCAGCGGCACGTTGAAATCGACCCGCATCAACACGGTCTTGTTCCTGACATCAACGTCCTGAATCGTCTTCTTGGCCATGATCCGTTCCTTTTTTTCTGGGGCAACTGAGGTGCTGACAATTTGATTTCAGATGGTTCTGCTGCAACCGCGTGCCAAGAGTGTGGGCAATGGAGGATTCGCCGCCGCTGAGCGGGCCTTAAGGGCGGCTGAGACGCGTGCCAAACAGACTGGCATTGCCCACGTGGGGAGCACTCGGTTGATCCCACATCATGTCCGTTTTGGGCCCGCGTGGTGAAGAGGTGCTACGCGGAAAAAGCGAGGGCTGCGGATGCTCTCCTTGCCGCACAAACCATTCAGGGAGTCATGGCAACAGCCTGGCTGACCAGTTCATGGCGATCCGGGATCTGGTCGAGCACCGGCGAAAGTCGCGGGTGTACGAAAATTCGAACGCGTTTGACATAGTCGTCAAACTGTTGCTGAGCCAACGTTTTCACGACGGGGGAGACTTCACCCAGGGAGCGGTAACAGGACTCTTTGGGAAAGTGGATTTGCACGTTGCATTGCACTTCCAGCGTGACCGGCGGAGCGTCAAAGAGCACCTCATGGGCTTCCACTTGCACGGCCAGATGTCGGCTCAACACCTCCGCCAGATTCTCGGCACACACGACCAGATACGCGTAAGGTTGACGCGCCAATCTGTGATAATGCTCCGGATTTTGAAAGGCGCTGTATTGAGCGAATCGTTTGTAGAGTTGCCGCACGGGGCCAAAGAGGCCGTCGAGCAGTTCCGCGGACGAGTGGTCTTCCGCCGCCGCCCGCAGGCGGGTTACCATCTCGCGCTCGTCATACCGAAATAGCGTGTCCAGATCGAGCTGATCGCGCAACAGGAAAAACGCACGTTGCAGCATAGCCGTTGCGCAGCGCACGGCGTGGTGCCAGTAGACTTCACTGAACATAACGTACCGCGCGAAGACCATCATCTCCGCGGCGGTGCGTCCTTTCTCGCTGATGGCGAGTCCGTCGCCCACTTCGTTAACGCACAAGCTGCCGATCAAACGCTGCTGATCAAAATTTCTTCCATAGGGGACACCGGCATGCAGGCTATCGCGCATAAGGTAGTCCATTTTGTCAACGTCGATGGGTCCAGAGAGCATGCTGGCCAACAGACGTGATTTCACATCGCGCGGCTTCTCGGACAGCAGGGCCACGATCTCGCGCGGTGCAATGCCCCAATCCGCGCGCAACGTTTCAGCAATCTCACTTTCCAGAAGAAAACTGTTGGCAAAGAGCTCGTGCTCGGGGACTCCGGACAGATTCATGTCCTCCAGGGGATGGCAGAACGGCCAGTGCCCGAGGTCGTGGAGCAGCGCGGCGGCAATAAACCGTTCCGCATCACCGCGGGAAACGACGGCGGTGAATCGATCGTCGTAGGAAAGCTGTTTCAAGTAGAGCAGCGCGAGACGGTAGACACCCAGCGAGTGCTCAAACCGCGTATGGTGGGCGGCCGGGTAGACGAGCGACACGAGACCCAACTGGCTAATCCGCCCCAGCCGTCGAAATTCGGGAGTATCAATCAGCTGTTGGACACGGGGCGTCAAGGGCACGTCACATTCTGGCGGGATCCGGATCAGGTGGCAACGCCGATCGAGGCCTTGAATTTCCGGTATGTCGCCGATCGAAGTCATGCTCGCCCCTTGGATTTCGCCTCACGAAAAATTTCCAACTTCTCGCAATGTCAGTCAGGCGGCTGCCGGTGCCGAACCGAGCAAATGGATGCCCATGATGAAACAGAGTACCACGGTTACCAAGACATAAAACGCGCAGTGGATCAGGCCGGTACCGAAGTCCAGATCGAGCGTAGACCACGACGCCACCGCCCCGGCTGCCATGATCGGTGGTACGATAAACAACAAGTGAAACAGTTCGAGCTGGTCGAGACTGAAAGCCCAGGAGGGGAGAAAGACGTAGGCGGCCCACAACAGCGCGTAGAGGGCGGAACAGATCAGCACGCGCAGCACCAACCACTTGCCCCGATGCGGTTCCAATTCGTCGTCACGCAAGAAGCTGTATCCGCCCCACACCAATGGCGGTGCGACCGCCAAGGCGCCGAGGCCGAGGAGCCACGGTGGAATCGGTTTGAGTCCCCGCAGCAACAGGGCCACAATCAACACCATAAAGGTCCCCGAAATCATGCCGACCAGCAGCAGCGGGGAGACCTTGGTCTCTTTGCGGGAGATCGGTTTCAAAACGCCGACCCCAGCCGCGTTTTTTGGGCCAAACTCCTCGGGGGCGTGGACAACAACTTCGTCCCCTTTGGCCGGGATCTGGATCACCGTCTTGCACTTCGGACAGGGCCCTTTCTGGCCGGCGAACTTGTCGCTGACTTTGAACCGTGTACGACAACCGGGACAGGTAATATCTATTGGCATGACACACTCGGCAGCAAGCGTTTTACAGGACGCACGCACACCTGCCTCATAAGGAGGGGAAAGGAATTCTACGAACACATCCTAGTTTGGCAAACTCGACGCCGGCGTCAAGAACCGCGTCATGAATCGAGGTCCGTCCCAAGGCGGCATCATTCAGCGCGACAAGTGCGACGCTTGTGGTTGAGCGAGCGGACCGGCGCATCGTTACGGATGCCTCCGGCGTGCCGCAAAAGGCAACTGCCGATTCGCCGATTTTCCCGATCGAGCCTCCGGACTCCGTGGTGAGCACAAAGTTCAGGCGATCACGGTCCTGCCGTGAACCCAGATCCAACGCATGAGACTCCGTAAATCGACAGACTTACTGACCGCGCCGTGACGCGCCGCGAACCTTAATCGACGTCGGCCAGATCCCCTTCGGTGATCATGCGGAATCCTTTCGCATCGAGCGTCTCCATGGCCAACTCGATGTTGTCCACCATCAGTGCCACGGCGGGGCGGCCGTGCGGGCGCACGATGAGCGGGTAGGCCTGCACGATATTGATCTCGGCCTGCAGAAGAGCCGTGCAGACCTGCAACAACGGCTGCGATCCTTCCGGGAGTTCGATGCCAATCAGGTCACTTTCAATCATCGCCAGCCCGGCCCGCTCAAGCACCTCACGGCCCTGCTCGGGATGGCTCAGTAGAAAACGGACAAAAGCGCATTCCGTGGCATCGTTGATCGACAGAGCGACGATGCGCACCTGACTTCCTTCAAACCTCCGTACGACTTCCAGCAGCTGGCCGACGCGGTTCTCCAGAAAGACCGTGAATTGCCGGATCGTGGGATAGTTACGACCCCGCATGGTTGCAAAACCGGTACCCGAACCTTCGCCGACGCTCATCGCATCCGCCCATAGTAGGAGGAATATCACCTGATCGCTGCTGACAGACAATAGCAGCAGCTACTCCGAAGACCGCACGGCCCCCTCCCAGAACTGGGAGGTAGACTAACTATAAAAAAGCAGACGACTTCGGTCAACTTGATTCGCCCACCCCTGCTCGTCTTTCCCGCGGGACCGGCTTCCAGCCGGTCATTCCTCCACGAAAATGACCGGCTGGAAGCCGGTCCCACGGGAAGGACAAATCGTGCCGATCGCCTTACTACCCCCTAATCATGCGAGCCGGTGAGCATTCGTGACTGCTCCGCGGCTGGCAAACGTCTCGCAAAGAGAATAGGCTTTTCTTGACGAGTCTTAGCCGAGGTAGCCGTCGTGCCTGTGTCGACTTCCGGTACACCCGGTATATGAGGTGAAGAGATGGTGACTCTGAGAACGCTGCTGATCGTGTCAACGGTGATTTTGATGTCGAGTGGTCTCCATGCCCAGGGATTCCGAGCGGGGGCGGCCAAACGCATCATCACGCCGGACCCTTTACTTCCTGTGACGGGCGGCTTTGGACCGACAGCACCGGTTACCGAGAAACGTGGTGACCTGGCGGCGCGGGCCGTGGTGTTGCAGCGGGGCGATGTGACAGTGGCCATTGTGAGCTTGGATCTGCTGGGGTTTCCCTCCGCGCTGTGTGATCGCGTACGCGCCGCAGTGCCACGGATACCGGCGGGGAACATCTTGATTGGGTCCACCCACACGCACAGCGCACCTGACTGCTATGCCTTTCCGGATGGCAAAGGGGGCCATACGGGTGATCTATCCTACATCCAATTGGTGTGCGAGCGCACGGCGGAAGCGATTAACGGAGCATTGGATGCGCTCCAACCGGCCCGTATCCGGGTCGCTACGGGCGAAGCTCGTGGCAAGATCGCTTACAACTATTATGCCCCGGATCTTTACGATCGCCGCATGAGCGTGATCCAGGCGACCAGCAGCAATGGTGCGAAGTTGTTCACTCTGGTGAATTACGCGATTCATCCGGAAGTATTGGGAAACGAGGCGGGTATCGTGAGTCCCGATCTGGTAGGGCCACTCACTGAGCGGATCGAGTCTGCAGACGGAGGCATGGCCATTTTTATGAATGGCGCGCAAGGAGGAATGGTCACGGCAGATAACCGAAACCTGGATGAACCAAGAGACCTGTTGCGAGGTGTCTGGAACGACACGCGCTCTTGGGACGAGTGCGTCAGGATTGGACAGACGATGGCTGACGAGGCGATGCGGATCGTCGCCGATGCACCCTGGAAAGAGGATCCGGCCTTGGCTTGCATGACCGAGGAGGTGAGTTTTCCGGTCGAGTCGGATGCCATTTGGACGGTGATTCAATACTCGCCGCTGAAGTATCCGCATGGGGCGGATCGGACCATTTCCACGCGGATCAGCCTGGTGACTTTGTCGACGGCGGAGATTCTGACGATTCCAGGCGAGGCTTTGCCGAACATCGGTTTCTACCTGAAACGCAAAATGCGCGGAGAACATCATCTGCTGTTTGGACTCACGCATGATGCCCTGGGTTATATCATGACCAAGGTTGATTTTGGCAGCTTTCCGCGATACGACTACATATCCAAGACTTCCCTGGGCGAGATGACCGGTGAGATTCTCGTGCAGCGTTCGTTGGAATTGATCGAAAGGGCTCCCGCACCCGACGGGGAGAGTAAATAGGTGGTGTGTCGGCCAGTCGGTGGGGATTTCTTTGGAGCTGGCATACTTCCAGGGGGAATTGGCTGCGGCGGAGGGTAACGCTCGCGGTATGGGGGAAGAGCCGTGGAGACATGAGCCGGCCGTGTCTGCCGCGTCGTGCAGGTCTTAAGCGTCCACGAAGCGGCCCACGCCATTGGCGAGCGGGAGAGTGCGAGGGATTTGGCCTCCGGTTCCCAGTCTGAAAGGTGCACGACGGTGAACGGCAAGCAACGCATCGCTGCCGCCATGCGGCATGAACAGGTCGATCGAGTGCCAGTTATGTGCCAGTTGGCGGTCGGGCACTATCTGCTCAATACGCATCTCACGCCGGTGGAAATGTGGTTTACCAGCGAGGGATTTGCCGAGGCCCTGGTGACGCTCCAGCAGCGATACGAATTCGATGGGATCTTGATCAACTTGCTGGGGACCGAACCCGACTGGATGCGGCAGGTCCGTCGCATCGAAACCGCGCATGACGGAGGTCAGACGGTTTATTTTCGAAATGGCGACGTCGCACAATGTCCTGCGGATGACAACGCGCATTATTTCCCCGCCCAGGGGGGGCGCGTTCCGACGCTCGATGACATCGATCCTGACAAGATCTACTACGATGATCCCCATGGCGTCGGAGGTCTGAAATATCCGTTTTATTTTGGTTTGGAGCCGTATCGGGCACGCCGCGACAACTATTGGCCGGACTATCTCTTTCGCACCATCGACCTGGTGGTGAGCCGAGTGGCGCAGGACGTGTCGGTGCACAGCGAAGTCTTCTCTCCCTGGACGCAGTTCATGGAGTTGTGCGGTTATGAGCGGGCATTGATGTACGTGTTGGACGATGCGGCCAAAGTCCACGCGATCCTGGAGGCGTATGCCACCGGGACTGCCGATCTGGCTGTGCGTCAAGCTCGGCGGGGTGTTGATGCGATTCTGATCTCATCCGCGTTTGCCGGTGGCGGCTTCATTTCTCCCGACCAATACAACGAATTCGTTCTCCCCTATGAGCGGCAAGTTGTGGCGGCGGTGGCCAAGACCGGCCTGCCCGTTTACACGCATACCTGCGGCAAGATCGGGGACCGGCTCGAACGCATGGTCAACACGGGGATTCAGGGGATCGACACGCTCGATCCACCTCCGTTGGGGACCGTCGATCTGGCTGACGCGAAACAGCGCGTGGGAAATCAGATCTTCTTCAAAGGGAACATCGATCCCGTCCATACGCTGTTGGGAAAGCCTCGCGAGTATGTGCGTCAGGACGCCCTGATGCGACTGCGCAGTCGGGAGCCCCGGGGGTGGCTACATCCTGTCGAGCGCCTGTTCGGTATCCCCCCGCGTTCCCCCGGAGAATCTGACGGTCCTGGTGGAAGCCTCGAGGCAGTTCGGCATCTCCCCACGGCCATGCCACTTGAAGGTCGAGACACGCCCCGGCACCCGGTCGGCTAGGCCCCCCAGGAAAAAAATCCCCGCGTTGTATCGCCACCGTGTTATGTCGACTGCCGGAGCCGGAACGCGTGCTGCTCCTGCGCCGCCGCGAGGGCCGAAACGGCGTGAAATCTGCGGGGGGTGGGGTTCCCTGGTGGGCCCCCCATCCGTTCTAATTCACGGTCAACGTGTAGGTTGGTCCCTCCTGGCTTTGCTGCCACGGCTGCCCCTTTTTGGAGTCGAAGATGAAGTTACGGTTCATTGCATCCTGTGCCATGCTGTTGTTTTGCCTCTCGTCGGTGCTCGCCCAAGATCCGGCCGAGGAGGCCGCCAAGAAGCTCAAAGAGAACCCCAACGATGTGCAGGCGATTTTACAGTTCATGAACTCTCAACTGACGGAGGTCCAGCAGGCGAGTGTCGACGATCCCGACGCTGCGGTAAAGAAAGTGGACGAGATGGCGGCGGTGCTGGAAGCGATCTCGCCCGACGACGAGAAGGCCAAGGATCTGCTGGAAAAAGCCAAGCGGTATTTGGTGAATGTGAAAAAGAGTCTGACGCTGAAGAAAATACCTTTGGAGGAGATCGCGAAAAAGTTGGAGGCGAGTCCGGCCGATCGAGAAGCGTTGTTGCAGTACACGGAAAAAGTCATGCAGACTGCGAAAGAACTGGCGAGCACGGATCTGGCCAAGGCCGCCGCCACGATCGACGAGGCAACAAAGTTTCTGACAACGATTCGCGACAAAGTGAAAGACAACGAAGATGCTTCTAAAATGATGGACCAGGTGCAACAGAACTGGAATGGCTTGGCACAGCAGATTCAAGTGGAGATTGAACGCGAGAATAAGTTGGCGGCGCTGATCGGACAGGACGCGGCGCCTCTGAAGGCCGATGCCTGGGTGAACGGACAGCCGGTGACGAACGAGGATGTCAAAGGCAAAGTAGTACTGCTGGACTTCTGGGCCGTCTGGTGCGGACCTTGCATCAGCACGTTTCCGCACCTGCAAGAGTGGTACGAACAGTACAAGGATAAGGGCCTGGTGATAATCGGCGCCACCAGTTACTACAACTTCGTGTGGAATGACGAAAAGAACGAGATGGAACGCTCCACTGAAGAGGTCACCCCCGAAAACGAGCAGGCGATACACGAGAAAGAACATGCGATGCTCGTCAAGTTCGCCGATCAGCATCAGCTGCATCATGTCTTCGCGGTGCAGAAAGACCGGGAGTTCTCGGACTATTATGCCGTTTCCGGCATTCCTGAAGTGGTCCTGATTGATCGCGCGGGCAAAGTCCGGCTGGTCAAAGTCGGTGCGGGGCCCGACACCACCAAGGAAATTGGCGATATGCTCAAGCAACTGATTGAAGAGAAGTAATTCTGCGGGCTGTGGCCCGTTGGATCGTGACCATTGTGACAGCCCGGTCGCTAGAGCGGCCGGGCTGTTTGCGTTGCCAGGTCTTAGCCTGCGACGCACGACTCCTCTTGGGTGGTGGGCGCTGGCCACGTTAAGGGTACCTCGCTCGCACTACTCCCACTTGCGGACTGCGGCCGTGTAGGCGAGTGGCGCGAAAATCAATAACGGCAGCCAGGCAGCCAGTGCCGGCCTGATCATCACCGTGTTGCCCATCGCCTGGCAAGCCAAGGAGACCACGAAGAACGTGCCGACCAACAAGAGGCATTGGGCCGCGGCCACGAAGACATTGCGATGGGATCGTGAGAGGACCAGGGGCAGTCCCAGAAAGAGAAGCGTCACGTCGAGCAGCGGTTGGATCAGGCGACGGTGCACCGTCACGCGGGTGTCGGCACCGTAATCGAGGCTCGAATTCCGCAGGGCCGACACGAGTTCCGCCGTGGATGCATATTGCTGCCATGCCGAGTCGGCCGCCAGATAATCGAACGACACGTCGGAGGCCACGAAACACTGGCCATCCTTCAGCCATTCGTGGTCCTTCGGTGTCAGAATGATCGGGGCCCCGTCAGCTTCCTGATAACGCGAGTCAATCTGCTTCAGGTTTTCCGGCTGCGACACGTTTTCCAGTAGGTAGCCACCCGGATGCTCGGACGTCGGTTCAAGGTAGGTGGCCTCGGTGGCGACCAGCTGTCGCCCGAATTCCGAGAATCTACGGGGCAGCCGAAAACTCGGCTGAGCGATCTGCCGGCGAGCCGCCACGGTCGCTCTTCCGCTGAAGAGGATGTTCGTCCGATTGTCCCGGCAGGGATTCAATCGCCCAGCCTTTTCGCCCAGCCAATCCTGCGCATTGCGGGTCAGTTTGTCACGCACCTTCGGCAGCGTGACTTCGCGATTAACGGCCGCCAGCAAGGCCACCAGAATCGTGCCCACAATCAACACGCGTACAGCACGGGCTCGTGAAATGCCCGCCGCCATGACCGCCGTTAACTCGTTGCAGCGCTGAAACCAGGTGACCGTAAAGATCGCGGCGAGGAGCGCCAGGAGACTGCTGGTGCGGTCAAAGAAGGACAGGACACGGGCCCCATAATAGTCGCACAGAACCGCAAGGAGACTCCCTTGGCGATCCGCGTAGGAAATGAACTCTTCCAGATTGCCGAAGAGATCAATGATGATGAACAGCCCGGTCAGACTCAGGAAGCTGACCAACAGTACCTTCAGAAACATGCGAAATACGTAGCGGTCGAAGATTAACATACGGGATTTCCATTTCCACCGATGTGGCTGAAGCCGCCCAGGCTTGAGCAGCATTGCCCAACGTTATCCGCTTCCGCTGAACCCTGGCGGGTCCAGCTACGTTGCCGACCGTAATCCGCTTCCGCTGAACCCTGGCGGGTCCAGCTACGTTGCCGACCGTAATCCGCTTCCGCTGAACCCTGGCGGGTCCAGCTACGTTGCCGACCGTAATCCGCTTCCGCTGAACCCTGGCGGGTCCAGCTACGACTGAACCCTGGCGGGTCCAGCTACGTTGCCGACCGTAATCCGCTTCCGCTGAACCCTGGCGGGTCCAGCTACGACTGAACCCTGGCGGGTCCAGCTACGACTGAACCCTGGCGGGTCCAGCTACACGCGACACGTCATTACTTGCCTCACCGCGCGAGCCAGCGAGGCGATTCCCTCGATAATTCGCTCGGGGGTCTGCACGCCGAAGCTCAGCCGCAATGTATTCTGGCGAATCGATTCGCCCCGTGCGGGAAAACAATATTCGCCCGGTACGTAGAGTACTCCTTCACGAATGGCCGATTCGAACAACTGCCCGCGAGGACTGGCTGAAATCTCCGCGGGTAGTTGCAGCCAGACGTACAGGCCGCCGGTCGGTCGTCGCCACAGCACACCGTCGATTCCGGCGAAATGCTCATCCAACGCCGCGAGCATGGCCTGCAGTTTCCGCGCATATTCGCGGCGAATGCAGGATAGGTGCGAGTCAAACAGGCCTTGGCTCACCACCTGCGTCATTAGATGCTGGCAAAAATTGGGGGAGCCGAAATCAAAATTCCCCTTCTGGCTGCAGACGGGACCGACCAAATGGCGTGGCAGGAACCCCCATCCCACACGAATTCCCGGCGAAAACGACTTGGAGAACGTCCCCGCAACAATGACGGTATCTCCCTCGTCGTCCACTGTCAGCGTGCTCGGCACATTGGCGCCGTCGTACTGCAGGTCGCGGTAAGCCTCGTCGGCGATGACGTGGATCTGATGGTTCAGCGACCAGCGTTTGGCGATGTCGACGATCCTCGCGCGTCGTTCCAGGGGCATCGTCAGGCTGCAGGGATTGTCGAAATATGGGACCAGATAGATGGCCTTCACGCGCGGCAGTGCACCGCCGCTGCGCAATTGCCGCAAAGTCGATTCCAGTGATTCCGGTATCATCCCGTACTGGTCAATCGACACGCCCCAGCTCTGTCGCGCCGAGATTACTGAGTGTGCCGAGATAGACGAAATAAGTGGGAGCGGCACAGAGCACGATGTCGCCCGGATCGAGAATGCTCTCACTCACCAAGTGCAAGAGCTGGTTGCTGCCCGCCGTCACCACGACTTGATCGATCGACAATTTGTGACAGCAAGCATCGCTGTCGAGCAGTCGTTGTAGCAATGCCTCCCGCAAAGGTGGGTAACCGGCAGTGGTTCCGTATTGGAGTGCGGCTCGAGCCGAATGGTCGTCAGTCAGGATCGCCTCCAAGGCTTTGCGAGTCGACTCGACCGGCAACGTTTGCTGGTCAACAAACCCGGCGGCCAGCGAAATGAGATCCGGTTCCGCCAGCGCACGAGACATCAACTCGCTGATGGGCTGGCCCTCAGCCCATTCCGCTCGGCGGCTTAATCGCAATGTTGAAGACATGATCCGACTCGATTTCACACGACCCTTGTGGCTCGCCAATCCGGCGAGTTTTTCCAACCGCCACGAGGATTTCCCACAGCTCGCCACAGCTATCCAGCTGTTCCCGACCAGGCCTGCCTCCTGCCAACACGACCGCTCGTGACGCCGCTTCTGCCCAAAACACCTCGCCAGGACCCAACGCCACGGGCTGCCGCGCCGCCCCATTCTTCAAGCGAAAACAGGGCTGCGACGGTAATGGACTCATCCAGGCACGTGGCCCCGTAAAGTCGGTACAATAGGCTAGATTGTCAAACCCATCAAGACGGATCTGTGGCGTGACTTTTCGTCGCCGACCTTGTCTAATGGAGGTACTGAGGGCGGACCGTTCGTGTTTCTCTTCGGACGCCGTTGGTCCATGGATCGTCTCCCGAGAGTTGTCCACCGCCAGCGAGGCGTTCGTAATAGGCCAATCCCGCTAACTGGGTAGGCGCGTTGCAGCACAGGAGTTAAATGGATGCTTCCTGCCCGCGCGCTGTCGTGGCTGATCCAAGCTGGCCAGGGGGCTGCCAGCGCGGCCCATACCCGCATCGTAGACGGGCTTCGTGCCTCGAGCAATCTGTTGTTTCCTCCCGTCTGTGCCTTTTGCGGGGCGAGCCTGGACCCTGCCTTGCCACCTCGCCCCCTGCTGTGCGGTGCTTGCAAGGCGCGGCTGATTGCCCCGCGACGCGCTGCCTGTCGCCGCTGTGCCAGCCCCCTGCCTCAGTTCTGGGGCCAGTCGGATCGGTGCCCGCGCTGCCGCAACCGTCGCTACTACTTCGACCGCGCCGAGGCGTTGGGAGACTATCGAGGGCATCTGCGTCAAGCGGTTTTATGGATGAAAAGACACCCCTATGAGCCGTTGACACGCGCGGTTGGCGCGCTCTTGGCCGATTTGGTGTCAAGCGAGTTGGAGCCATGGCAGCCGGATGTGGTGATTCCGGTGCCGATGCACTGGTGGCGACGGCTCAAGCGTGGGACGAACACGGCTCGGGTACTCTCAGCCGCGGTGGCTCAGCAGTTGGCCTTACCGATGTCCGCTGGAGTCTTGCGATGTCGTCGTAAGTCTCGTAAGCAAGGTACTTTACGTCCGGATGAGCGTTTACGGAACATCCGCGGCGCGTTTTGCATTTCCTCGGGCTACGATATAACTGACAAACGTGTGTTGCTGATCGACGACATCCTGACCACCGGGGCCACCGCCAGCGAGGCCGCACGCATGCTGCGGCGGGCGGGCGCCGCAGGCGTCGCCGTGGCGGTGGTGGCTCGCGGGATCGGTCATCTGTGATGGATCAATCGGGGAGGCGAACCGGGTCTGGCGCGAAAGCGATTTCGCAGTTGGGTGATCTGGCGGAGTGGCGGGGCAATCATCAAGCTATGTGAGCCAGTGCACGGTACCAGAATGCCGGCCGGGCGGGTTCACGTCCGCTCTGTGGAGTGCGGTCGCGCGTGTCGGACGTTTTAGCCACGGTTGCTCAGAGGTGCGGGTTTTGCGGCGGCAGAAAATGAACGGAATTCCATGAGCAGTGCAACATCACAACCTGCGAACCCAAAGAAGCCGGCCAAGGCACGCCCATTCCGCCGCGCGGTGCTGCGCGGGTTGGGTGTCGTGATGCCGCCGCTGTTGACGCTGGTTCTGTTTATCTGGGCCTGGGCGACCATTGACAGCTACGTTTTGAAGCCGATCGAAACGGGAATCGGCCAGGTCGTCGTCTTCTTCTCCATGCGATCGAGCGTGAAGAACGGCATTCCCCGGGACGCCGAGCCCGAGAACATCGTGGTGGTCGATCGGAGCAATGAGCGTATCCCGCCTGACAAAGTATTGCTCGCCGCCGGCCGTGTGGAAGGCATCGAGACAACGGCGCGCGCTTTTTCGTGGCGAGTCGCATCGTTTCGATACGACGATACGAATTTCGTCCCGACACCTGATCACAAGTGGGTGCCTGAAGAGGTCTTTGATGAGGTCAAGGCGAGTCCGGGCAAGCTGAGCTTGTCGACCGCTACCTCTCGTGAGATCTTCGAGCGTTTTACGCAGATGCGGTACCTTCCGCGGTGGAGGACGATCCCCGTATTCCTGATTGTCTTCGTCTCCGTGCTGTATCTGCTGGGCAGATTCTTGGCAGCCGGGTTCGGTCGCATTTTCGTGACCACAGTCGAGGCATTGATCAATCGACTGCCGGTCGTGCGCAACGTCTATTCGTCCGTGAAGCAAGTAACCGATTTTGTCTTCAGTGAGCGAGAGATTGAGTTCAATCGCGTAGTGGCCGTGCAGTATCCGCGGCGAGGTATCTGGTCGATCGGTTTTGTGACTGGCGAGAGTATGTTGGACATCAGCTCGGCGGCGAACGAACCGGTCTTGTCCGTCCTGATGCCGACTTCGCCGATGCCGGCCACCGGTTTCACGATCACGGTGCGAAAAAGCGAGACAGTGGATCTCGATATCACCATCGATCAGGCCATCCAGTTCGTTGTCAGCTGCGGTGTAGTCGTTCCCACACATCAACAACAGGGCGAAACGAGCGGGAAGATTTCCCAGGCGATAGCCCGGCGTTTCCAGGCTGATGTGGTCGAGGCGGAGGCCCCGGCGACGGGCCGGCTGAGCTGGCCACAGTCCACCGGCGGAGCCCTCACAGAACGGCGACGGTATCAAGGAAAGCACCGACCAGTCGACCGAGCGACCGCCGACACAACGGCAGCCTGAAGAGAAGTAGCCGCCACGCCGCCGTGGTAGGCCCCTGGACAGTCGGCTCGAATTTCCCCAAGCTGGAGAAGCGTCGTGGCAAGGGGCAGGTGGTGCGGGTTCTGAGAACGCGAAGCAGACAGGGCAGGGAATCGCGATGAATCAACGGCAGGTATTGCGGCTGGGGACACGGGGAAGCGCCTTGGCGCGGTGGCAAGCGGATTGGGTTGCGAGTCAGTTGCAGCGTGAGGGAGTGGAGGTGGAGTTGGTACACATCACCACGCAAGGTGACGTGCGCAGCGGCCCCCTCGGGGCATTGGGAACCGGGCCTCTGGGCGCACAGGGGTTGTTCACCAAGGAGATCCAGCGAGCGTTACTGGATGACCGGATTGACTTGGCGGTCCATAGTCTGAAAGATCTCCCGACCGAACCGATCGACGGTTTGTCACTTGCCGCCGTACCGCAGCGTGAGAGTCCCGATGACGTTCTTATCAGCAATCAGGTCAACGATTTCGATGCGCTGGCCCAGGGTGCCCGTGTGGGGACGGGCAGCATGCGGCGTCGCGCCCAGTTACTGAACGTGCGCGGCGACCTGACTGTGTTGGACATTCGCGGGAATGTTGACACAAGATTGCGGCTGTTGGACGAGGGGAAGTACGACGCGATTGTGCTGGCCGAAGCGGGACTCAAACGGCTGAAGCTGGCGGATCGTATCACGCAGGTACTTCCCAGGTCCTGGATGTTACCCGCCATTGGCCAGGGGGCGCTGGGGCTGGAAACGCGCACCCGCGACGCACGGACGCGGCAGCGGGTCCAACTGCTGGACGACCCGGATACGCACTGCGCCGTGAAAGCGGAACGGAGGCTCCTGGCGGCGCTACACGGTGGGTGCCTGGCACCGGTGGGCGCGTGGGGACGAATGGTCGACGGACTGCTGCACCTGGACGCGACGGTGCTCCATCCCCAAGGCACGCAGCGTGTGACCGCGCACGTGACGGGGCCGCCGGACGATGCCGTCGTACTAGGCGAGGAAGCTGCCCGCCTATTGTTGGAGCAAGGTGCCAGCGACCTGATCGCCGCCGCCCGTGGTCAGTAGTTTTAGGGAGTGAGTCGAGGCCTTGCTTCGTTGGAATCCCCACATGAATACCTGGATTGAAAAGGCGGCGAGTGTTCTTGATGGCGAACCGCTCACGCGCGAAACGGCCTGCCAGTTGGCTCGCTTGCCTGGCGAGGACGTGTTGGATCTGATCGCGCTTGCCAATCGGGTTCGCAATCGGTTCGCTTCCGGCTTCCACGGTTGCTCGATCCTCAACGCCAAATCGGGCATGTGTGGCGAGGATTGCCGATTTTGTGCCCAGTCAGCCGCGCACGCGACCGGCGTCGATGTCTATCCGTTAGTCAACATCGAGACGATGCTAGATGCGGCACAAGCGGCCTGGGATGCCGGCCTCCGCAGCTTCGGCATTGTTACTTCCGGTTACGGTTACCTGGAGTTGAATGAGGAGTTCCGTGCGATTCTGGCGGGAATGGATGCGATTCATGAGCGCTGGCCGGAGATGGGTGTGTGTGCATCGCTTGGTATCCTTGGCGACGAGACAGCGACAGCCCTGGCCGTCCACCAGATTCAGCACTACAACTTGAATCTGCAAACCGCTCCCGATCGCTACGGCGAGTTGATCGCCACCACGCATCGGGTCGAACAACGGATGAACACGATCCGGTTGCTCAAGCAGCGCGGCGTGACCATCTGCTCGGGAGGCATCATCGGGTTGAACGATACGATGGATGATCGCATTGCCCTGGGCTTTACTCTCCGCGAATTGGATGTCGATGTCATTCCGCTCAACGTGCTCGTCCCGATTCCAGGTACGCCACTGGCTAGTCAGGCACCGGTCCGTGCCGTCGATGCGGCCCGCACATTCGCCCTGTTTCGGCTGATCAATCCGACGAAGGTAATCAAGTTTGCTGCTGGCCGGGAAACGGTCATGAGCGACTTTCAGGGCCTGTTGATGCTCTCGGGTGCCAACGGTTTCATCACCGGGGGGTATCTGACGACGCGCGGACGGGCGGTTGCCCAGGACCTGAAGCTGATGGAACATTTGCAGGGCTTCAGCGGGACCGGGGCGGAACCGCCATCATGAACACGGACGAGTTGCTGGAATTCGATCGCCGTCATGTGTGGCATCCGTACACATCGATGACGGATCCGCTGCCCGTCTACCCCGTTGTCGCGGCCTGCGGCGTACGTCTCACGTTGGCGGACGGCAGGGAATTGATCGACGGCATGGCGAGCTGGTGGTCTGCCATTCACGGCTACAATCACCCCGTGTTGAATGAAGCTGCTCATCAGCAACTGGACGCCATGGCGCATGTCATGTTCGGCGGCCTGACCCACACCCCAGCAGTCGAGCTTTCAGCGCGACTGCTGGAATTGGTGCCTGCCGGACTCGAGTGCGTGTTTCTTTGTGATTCGGGCTCGGTGTCGGTCGAAGTGGCCATGAAAATGGCGTTGCAGTACTGGTCGGTTACCGGCTCGCCCGAGCGTCGGCGATTCCTGACGGTCCGCCACGGCTATCACGGCGACACGTTGCACGCCATGTCCGTCTGCGACCCGGCCACCGGCATGCACCGGCTCTTTCCAGGTGCGCTGCCGCAACAACTGTTTGCCGACGCTCCCCCCCTGGGTTTCGACCGACCTTGGTGCGATACGGACATCGACGCCTTTGCCCGCTTGCTTTGGGACAACGTCGAGAGCCTGGCCGGCGTGATTCTGGAGCCGATTGTCCAAGGCGCAGGCGGGATGCGATTCTACTCGCCAAAATACCTGCAGTGCGTGCGGGAATTGACCCGCGACGCGGGCATCCTGCTGATCCTGGACGAGATTGCCACGGGGTTGGGACGCACGGGACGGATGTTTGCCGCCGAACATGCCGGAGTCAGTCCAGACATCCTGTGCGTCGGCAAGGCGCTGACCGGAGGCTATCTGACGCTGGGTGCCACGATCGCAGCACGTGCTGTGGCCACGCGTGTGAGCGGTAACGGCCACGTTCTGATGCACGGACCTACGTTTATGGGAAATCCGCTGGCCTGCGCCGTGGCGCGCGCCAGCATTGATCTACTCACACAATCACCTTGGCAGCAGAATGTGCAACGGATCGAACGAGAACTGACCGCCGGACTGGCTCCCTGTCGCGATTTCGCTCATGTCGCCGACGTCCGTGTCCTCGGAGCGATTGGCGTTGTCGAGTTGAACGAATCGGTTGCTGTGGCGGCGTACCAGAGAGCGTTCGTCGCGCGCGGCGTGTGGGTGCGACCTTTTGGTAAACTGGTTTACGTCATGCCGCCGTACGTCATGCAGTCACCTGATATCGACACGTTGACGTCCGCCATCGTGGAAGTGGTGCGCGCGAATCCAAGTTAAGATCCACAATCATCGTACCATGAGTGATCACACGGATACCTGGCTGGCGGAACTGGCACAGAGCCTGGACGACCTGGCGGCGCGGCAACGCAGGCGAGAGTTGCGAACCGTGACGACACTGCCGGCCCACGGCATCCAGGTTGGTGATCGGACCTATCTGAACCTGGCCTCCAACGACTATCTTGGCTTGGGGAGTGACCTCCGACTGCATCAGGAGTTCGCTGCGGGCACTGGCAAGTGAAGAGACACTTGAGCGGATCGCCTTCACCGCTTCCGCCTCGCGTCTTCTGAGCGGTGAGCATCCTGCCCTGGCCGTTCTCGAAACGTTGCTTGAGGAAGCCTACGGACACGACCGCCGCGCGTTGGCATTCAATAGCGGGTATCATGCCAATATCGGGATCCTGCCGGCTCTGACCAGCCGCTCCGATCTGATCCTGTCGGATCGGCTGGTGCACGCCAGTCTGGTCGATGGGATTCGACTCTGCCATGCTTCCTGGTCCCGTTATCGCCATAATGATATGAATCATTTGAGCGATCTGCTGGCGAAGGGAGCCAGTACGGCGCGACGGATCTATCTCGTGACGGAATCATTATTCAGCATGGATGGTGATACTGCCGACCTGCAGACCTTAGTCGATTTGAAGCAGCGATACGGTGCGATCCTGTACGTTGATGAGGCGCATGCGGTCGGCGTGCGGGGTGCACAAGGCCTGGGACTGGCCGAAGAGCAAGGGCTCACCGGCAACGTGGATATCTTGGTCGGCACATTCGGCAAGGCCTTGGCATCCGCCGGTGCTTACGCCATTGTCGCTCCGCCGGTGCGCGAATATCTGGTTAATGCTGCCCGCTCCCTGATCTTCACCACCGCCATGCCGCCGATCTCCGTGTGGTGGACCATCCACGTCCTGCGCCAGGCCCTGACGGCCGGCGACCGACGATCACAATTGAAGGAATGCATCCGCGTCTTCCGGCAGGCATTGGGCTGTACGGGTCCTGGTTCGCACATCGTGCCGCTCGTTGTGGGTGAGGATTTTGCGGCGGTCCAGCTCTCCCAGCGTTTGCGCGAGCACGGTTATTGGGTCCCACCGATCCGCCCGCCGACTGTACCAGACGGGACGGCGCGTTTACGATTCTCATTAGGGGCGAGGATGCACATCGATCAACTGACAGCCCTGGCGGCCGATGCCCTCAGTTTGAAGGAGACTCTGTGAAATCTGTGTGGCTGCAACGTGGCCGCCGGCCGCGGGCACTCGTCTTTTTTGCTGGTTGGGGCATGGATGACAGGCCATTTCGCCGACTGGTGAGTTCTGATTACGATGTGTGTGTTTGTTATGACTATCGAAACTTGCCGGCCAGTTTCGGCTCATACGCACTGCGGAATCGCGCTCGCGATGCCAGTCCTGTGAGCGAGTCAATCGAGGCGGTCGGGGCCTACGACGAAGTCACCATTGTCGCTTGGTCCTTCGGCTGTGGAGTGGCGGCGCAGGTCATGGCCCACGGAAATTGGCCCGTGCAAGTTGCTCTGGCGCTCAACGGAACGGTGACTCCGGAGGACGACGAGGTGGGGATCCCTAAACGCTGGTTGGATGCCACCGCCGCGAGTCTGCTGCAAGGTGGGTGGTCGAGATTCGTGCGCCGCATGTGCTGGGACAAGGCGGCTCGCCAGGACTTCGAAAGACACGCCCCTCAGCGAGACTTGGCCGGTGCGGTCGCCGAACTGGATGTTCTGCGACAACTCACAACCCCCGCCCGGTGCGATTTCACGCGCGCCCTGATCGGAACGCAGGATCGGATCATCTTGCCCGAGAACCAGCAACGTTGCTGGGAACGATTCCATGTGCCCGTGCAGAGAATCACCGCGCCGCATTATCCGTTTCATTTGTGGCAATCTTGGGAAGAACTGCTGTTGGCCGGGACGGAAGAGATGACATGGAACACCCCCTGACAGGCAAGGCACTGATGGCGCGGCAATTCGCGCGGAGCACGCCGACCTACGACCGGGCGGCGATAGTTCAGCGCGATATGGCGTAGCAATTGGTGCGCCGGATTGAAGGTGCCGTGCGCCATCGCCGGTGCGAAAACGTCTTGGAATTGGGGTGCGGCACGGGGCTGCTGACCGAGCTGCTGCTCCAACGGTTTGCCATTAAGCGTCTGGTACTCAACGACATCGTACCCGACTTGGCCGGCGTGGCGCGGAGGTGTGCGGGCAGCCGACCAGGACTTCAGTTGGACCTCTGCCCGGGTGACATGGAATCGGTGCCGTTGCCGACAGGACAGGATCTCGTGGCTTCCAATGCCGTGCTGCAATGGGCCAGCGAGCCCGGTGTGATGCTGGATAAAATGACCGATGCCGTCATGCCAGGTGGGATCCTGGCGATCGCCACTTTTGGCCCGAGCAATCTTCAGGAAACGCGTGACTTGACGGGCGCATGTTTGCACTACCTTTCGTTGGATGAACTGCGGTCACAACTGGCCGTCCGCACCGACGTGCTAGAATGTTACCAGTGGCTTCGGACCATCTCGTTCGGGTCCGCCTACGAGGTACTCCAGCACTTGAAACGAACCGGGGTCAACAGCCTGCAGCGGAAATACTGGTCACCGCGCGCGATGAAGGAATTCTGCACCGGCTACGAGTCCCGTTTCCGCGCGGAAAGTGGCGTGCCACTGACTTATCATCCGATCATCGTGGTGGCTCGAAGGCGAACTAGTTGACTTTTGCAGTTGAGTATCGCAGATGATTCTGTTCGTGGCGGGAATTGACACGGGAATCGGGAAGACAGTCGCCACGGGTCATTTGGCAGCGTGGTTTCGGCGGCAAGGTCACCGGACGATCACTCAGAAGCTGGTGCAGACCGGCTGCCAGGACACCAGTGAAGACATCCAAGTGCATCGCAGCCTGATGGGCCTGGCGTTGCTTCCCGAAGATCACCAGGGGCTTACCTGCCCGGCGATCTATCCATTTCCCGCATCCCCGCACTTGGCCGCGTCCCTGGCCGGCAGACCGATCGACGTGGAGTGGATCGTCAACTGCACCGTTCAATTGGCTGCGTGCTATGACATTGTCTTGGTCGAAGGTGCCGGCGGTTTGATGGTACCCTTGACTCGCAACACAACGATCATCGACCTTATCGCTCGGCAGGCCTGGCCGGTCGTCTTGGTCACCGCGCCTCGGTTGGGATCGATCAACCACACACTTCTCTCACTCGAGGCCATTCACCGGCGCGAGATCCACCTTGCCGCGGTGATTTACAACCTGCATCATTCGGCGACACCCGAAATCGTTACCGACACACGAGAAGTGATTCAACAGGTGATCGCCAGTGCGGGGAGCCGCGCACCGGTCATTGATCTGCCAGCTGGAGTGAATGTGAACGATGCCGGAGGATGGGATGACGCCGGCCTGCAACGTCTGCTGCGAAATACGTGAGAACTGGGCCCCCGAACTGGGAACTGACTTGTCCACCACGAGCCCCCACCGCGCAACTTGTCCTGGCCGGTCACCATGAGGGCCGTCCGACGCGCTTCACGATCAGCTTGTTCCGGCTGACTCACGCCTCTAAAATACGGAGCGGACGTTAACGGCGAACCCGCAGCGCGGCAAAGGAGAATCGCTTATCCTGTGCGGCGATGTCTGGTGAGAAACGCTCTCTCGGCGTTGCAGAGGAGAATCAACATGGTTATCCGAATCGGTTTGCTCTGGGTACTCGCGAGCGTCGCTGCTGCTGACGAACCTTTCCACGCGGTGGTGGCCCCGGTTGGGCCATCGAATCCACGCAACAGCGAGGCGGCGATCATTCCGCTCCAGAACGGTTCACTGCTGCTGGGGTGGACGGAGTTCTATGCTGGCAGTGGAGCCGACCACGGGCCTGCGCGGATCTCCGGAAAAATTTCCTCTGATGGTGGGCGCACCTGGGGCGACAAGGTCACGCTGGTCGACAACGATGGCGGCTGTAATGTCATGGAAGTGAATTTCCTGAGGCTGAAGGATGGCCGCATTGCTCTTTTCTACTGCCAGAAGAACTCAGAAGACAAAGATTGCCGCGTCATGATGCGCACCTCGCGCGATGAAGGCCAGACGTTTGGCGACGTCAAACAGTTGAGCCCCGACGGTGTCTACACGGGCTTGACGAACGGCCGTTCGATTCGTTTGCGATCGGGGCGTATTCTGCTAGAGGCCTGGGAAGGGGGGGACAGCTACTGCTACCTCTCGGATGATGATGGCCAGACCTGGCGCGAGTCCCAACGCATCAAGCCCGGTGATGGTTCATGGGAACCTGCCTGTATGGAACTCAAGGACGGCCGGGTCCTGATGTTGACGCGCACTGGGTTGGGTGGTCAGTACCAGAGTTTCTCGTCCGATGGTGGCGCGACGTGGAGCGTGCCGGTACTGTCTCAGTTGGTCGGTACCGCCGCACCGGTGTCGATCAGTCGAATTCCTACCACGGGCGATCTGCTGGCGATCTGGAATCACAATCCCGGCACGGCCGATGCGCACAACCGCAACCGAAATCCGCTGACCGCCGCGATTTCCCGCGATGAAGGTCAGACGTGGGAACAGTTTCGTAACATCGAGCAAGCTCCGGACGACGCGTGGGCTTATCCCGCCGTCACGTGGGTCAAGGACCAGGCACTGGTAACCTACTTCAACTACCAAGGAGGTCATTCGCTGCAGCTCAAGATTCTGCCCGCAGACTGGTTCTATGAAGTTCAGTGAAAGAGACATCCCATGAATATTCCTGAGATGTCGATTGGAGAAACGCAGATGCCTCGACCCAATGTGACGCTTCAACCGAGCAAACGAACTGTTACGATGGCAGCCGCGCAGATCTATTCAGCCTACATCGCTGCCGGCTGGGTGCAGAAGGAAGAAGGCATCGATGGCTGGATCGACCGTGCGATCCGCGAAGCCATTGCCATCGCACGCAACGTAGACGCCACTGTCCAAAGTGACGAAGAGTTGCCTGATGAAGGCAGACCGCGTTTGCGTGAGTGGCCCGACGATTCCACGGTGCTGCCAAAACGCGATCGGCTGGACTGACGACTTGCTGCTTTCAATGCTGACGGACGCCTCGACTTGCGTGTGGGCGACCGTTTTTGGAGAGAACTCGAGGTCAGTGATAAAGAACGCCGACAAGCGGAGGCCGGCAAAGAGCGGTACGACGCGCTGCAGAACGGTATTCTCAACTCCGGCGCGATGAGCCACAGCACGAAACACGAGCCGATCGCATCGAACGTTACCGCCAATTGCGTCGTGCCTGGCAAGACGGGGAAACGCCGCGCATGACGCGTAGCGCGGCATCGGACAGGCGGCTCAAGCAACGTGGGTTCGTGTGGTACGACGAGCGAATCGGTGCGCGGTAATCGGAGATCTGCTACTGCCGCGTCAGACGCCGCTCCAGGTCATTCGCCAGCTCACGCAGCACCAGGGCGTCCCGCTGTAGCAGTTCGGTCGTGTCGGTCAAGGAACGTCTCAAGAGCCGTTCACACAGCCGGACTCGATGGGCCAACTCCTGCCGCGTTTCCCGCTCGGCTGGATGACCGCATCGATCAGCGCCCTGGTCAAGTGACGCAAACTCTTGGCTGCCAAACACCTTCTTGAAGGCAATGTCGACTTGGGGATCGATACCAGGAATCATCCCCGTTGTCACTCCTCCCATGAGCCACGCTCGAAGCAAAGGCCATCCGCAGCGCCACCGGCGACGGGCCGTGGGGTGAAAGAGATCGTTGTCCATATGGATAATCACCGTTTGAGCGGGAAATCCCTCACAGAAAAGAAGAATTGGGTCTGCTGGGAGTCGTCGCCGACCAGCCACGGCGCAGGCTTCAGGCGCTCACGATGATCGACGGCCACCGCTACTGAGCCCTCGGCGCTCACTCGCGACGTGAACAACAAAGCAGGGTGACTGGTCGTTCCCTCGCGACGTGAACAACAAAGCAGGGTGTCTGGTCGTTCCCTCGAATTGACGATCACTCCGGGCAGAGGCCCTTGTCGGGCGGAGGGCTCTCCGGCGGACAATCGGATCTGGCGGGCGGGGCCTGGTCGGGGGGGTGCGACTGGCCCGGCAGGTGCGCCAGGCTGCGGGGGCGTTGGGGATCTCACAAACGGTTTCGGGTGACGCTGCGATCGCGTTGCTCGGTTCCCCTACGAAACGTGGTGTCGTAGAATCAAAGCATTCAGCAGCAACGGTCAAGTCGCCGCGCGTTGTGGCGTGGCAGGAGTGCGAGAACATGCCGTCGGTCATTCAAGTGAGTGCGGTCAACTACCCAGAATCGGATGGGAAGCCCATGGGCGAAACGGATGAGCACCGGGATGAGATGGTGCGCCAGATCGAACTGCTGAAGTACTACTACCAGGGACAACGCGTGTACGTCTCTGGTAATCTGCTGCTCTACTACGAGCAGGGAAACCCCAAGAAGTTCGTGGTCCCCGACCTCTTCGTGGCCAAAGACGTGTCTCCTGATCGGAAACGCATCTACAAGATCTGGGTGGAACATAAAGTCCCGGACGTGGTGATTGAAACGACGTCGCGGAAAACGCGAAAGAAGGATACCCAAGACAAACCCCAGCTCTACGCCCGGCTGGGCATTCAGGAGTATTTTCTATTTGATTGTTTGAACGAGTACCTCGATCCCCCACTCCAGGGCCATCGACTGGTGGAGGGCGGTTACCAGTCCACGCCGGCCGATGAATGCGGGGCACTGATCTCGCGAGAGCTGGGACTGCGGCTGCAGCCCGATGCCGGACGGCTCCAGTTCTACCGCTTGGATTCCGGAGCAAGGTTGCTCACCGCAAGCGAGCGTGCCGAGCAGGAAGCCGAGCGTGCCGAGCAGGAAGCCCGCACGCGGCGCGAACTCGAGGTGGAAGTGCAGCGACTCCGCGAGGAGCTGAGGCGTCGAGCCGACTCATGAATGGGCCATGTCGGACTGGGTTCATGACTCAATCCCTGCCTGGAAGGTGATTATTGCAGAATGTGCCATTGCTGTCCGCGCGAGCTACTGCGATGCGGGCTCCCGGGCTGAATCCTTTTTCCACCTGAAACCTCGGCAGGCCAACGCTTCACGGAGAGATTGTCCGATGGTCGATGACTGCTCCGACGCGGATGCAAGCCGTCGACCATGCTCCCCCTCGTTGCGTCCGCCGTGCTTTTCGCTGGGAAAACGCGATTCAATCGGCGATTCCCTCGCTGGTCCGATTGCAGAGAACTCATAGCCGATTCGCTGGAGGAATCGCAGTATACGGCCAACTACCGCCGAATCCTGGCGGCCAGACAGCGGGAAGCGGAACTGTCACGGGAAGATTTCGCGGAAGACAAGGACGAACAAAGAATGTGGGTACTTCTGGCGAGCGAAAGGCGGGCAATCACTTTCGCGCAGTGTTTTCTGATGACCCCCATCGGTCCACCAGCGGCCGCGGGGCTGCAGACACTGCCTGCACACGGAGGGATTGCCCCATGGTCGCCTACGCTCGTCGCAAGTTGTTGGGCCGTGATCGCAAAGCGGTTTACCACTGTTGGGTACGCTGCGTGCGGCGCACCTTTCTCTGTGGCCTGGATCCACTTACCGGCCGCGACTTCTCCCATCGCCGTGACTGGATTCTCACGCGAGAAGAACAGCTGGCTGCGCTGTTCGCCATCGAAGTGGAATTCCACGCGGAACTCAGTAATCATCTCCACCTGATGCTGCGGTCGCGGCCTGATGTGGCCCGGCGCTGGTCGCCTTACGAGGTGGCTCGCCGCTATCTGACCATCATGCGGATCGCCAAATGCATGTCGGACGACCTGCCGCTGCCCCACGAAAAACGGATCGAACAGGCACTTCGCAACAAGAAACGCATCCAGCAGATGCGGCGCCGGTTGAGCAATATTTCCTGGTTCATGGGAATTCTGTGCGAAAATATTGCCCGCCGCGCCAATCAGGAAGATGAATGCACCGGTAGGTTTTTCGAGACTCGCTTCAAGTGCCGAGAATGTGCCGATCCTCACGGCATGTTGATCTGCGCCCTGTATGTGGACTTGAATCCAATCAAGGCGGGTGAAGCCGCTTCGCCGCGCACCGCTCGCTATACGTCGGCCTACCAGCGGATCCTGGCACAAGAGCAGCGTCCCAACAGCCGGGAGCGAGCCGATGGGTGGCTGGGAGAACTGACGCTGCGCGAGGAGACGCTCCAGGACGAGACGATCGCGTTCTCGTCACGTTGGGGCCGCCGCGCATCCGATTTGGGGCTGCTGGAGATCTCGTTGGAGAATTACCTACGGTTGCTAGAATGGACCGCTCGGCAACTGCGCAACGGCCGATGCACTGCGGTTCCCAAGGACGTGGAAACGCTGCTGGATTATCTGGAAGTGAACGAGGAGGCCTGGCTCGATACGCTGCAGCGCTACGACAGCGTCTTCTGCCACGCCGTCGGCACTCCCGCGGCCTTGGCGGAAGTCGCTCAGCGGATGGGCCGCAGTTGTCTCAAGGGCGTCTCCGCCAGCCGGCGGCTGTTTGCCTGAGGCCATCCTCCCTCGCGTGACTCGGATCGCTTGATAGTCGGCAAAATTCATTTCTTACCGCGAATAGGGCGATCGACCTGCGCACCCAGAGCGCCAGTTGGCAGTTGACGCCGCGCCGCCCTCGTCTTGTACGCGTTCTTGTTCGCCACTTCGCCGCCGGTGCCGCCCGTTCTTCGTCCAACATTGGCAATTGCCATACGAGCAATCCGACGGCGAAATCAAGGGCACTCCCCTCACAACGGGATTCCAGGGCGGACACAATAGGCATAGCCCACAAAGTTCCATCACGTCGATCAATGGCCGCCAACATCTCGCCGATAACTTCCGGCCAACGGTCTGACATAATACGTCTCATTCGGGCAATATATATATGCCGCCGTCCCAAATACTTCCCAAAACCCGAATGAACTTGATGTGGGATGCATTCTTGCCGCGCCCGCGTGCCATGGCCACGAGCCAACAACCCGCGCCGTCAAGCCGCAACCGTTCACCAACACGGGCCAAGCCCCGTGGCCAGCACGACCGGTGTGCAACTGCCAACGTGACCGAACACGACACCTGAACTCCATCGTGCATCGCCCCATCCATGTCCGCGCACACTGCCACACCGATCGCACGATGACCATGAAACACACGAGTTCATTCAGATCGATCGGAGGTCGAACCGAAACCAACTGGAATCAAGAATCAATTGGCCCGAGATGAGACATTCATAAGATGCCTGCCCTTGGTGCGCCGAAGACGCGTTACTGCCCAGCAACCATTTCACGTAGCACACGTGGTCCCTTTTACCGCGCCAAATGGCATTGTCAAGCAGACATTCACGAGTTATCCGAATCCTTTTTGGGGCGGCGAGCTTCTGTTTCGGCGGCAGTTACCCACTCCGCACCAGTCCTGAGCAGTATGGCGAGTGGCTTTCGATCGGCGACGGTCGCAGGGGCAATTCTCGTGGATGCCACGCGAGCAACTGCGCGGTAAGTGGCTCCGATAATGACACACAGTTGTCACTGCGTGGTCGCTACAGGTTGGTTCGCCCGAGCCTGCGGGTGGCACCGCACAAAGTGTCGGCTGTTGACATTCGTCGGATGGAAACGACATGCTGGTGTGCCGGCGCTCGCCGTGATGTTGGTGGATGGGGTGGAGGCGTCACCGGCGAACTTGGCACACCCTTCTGATCGCTGGTCTGCAGGGCAACATTGTCTGGTATCGCAATGTGGGCCAACGCGGTGGGCCTCGCCTCGAGTCCCCTCGGCTTCTTGTTCCCCTGCTCACACGGCTTCCCAACACCGAGGTGCCCACGGGGCATCCCGGCTTCCACCACGCGTTCTGCGTGGCTGATTTCAATGCGGACGGACGACTCGATCTGTTGGTGGGCGATCGTTTTTCGAGGGAAGTCCAGGTCAGTGACCAGCAGCGCCGGCAGGCGGATGCCAACAAGGAGCGGTGTGCCGCGCTGCGAGAAGAGTCTTATCAGCTCAGGCGAGATCAGCCGCCGCACGAAACGCGGGCTGAGCGCATCGAACGCCACCGCCGATCGCTACGCACCTGGCAGGAGTCGGAGACACTGCGCATGACGCGCGGCTCGGCGTCCGATACGCGTCAAGAACAATGCGGGTTCGTGTGGTACTTTGAACGCATCGGTGCACGGTGAGCCTTACCGGTTGTGCGGCGTGATGGAAATATAGGTCACTTGCTCGGATTGGATTTTCGCTGGTTGTCTCCCCAGCCAGCGCCCCATCATGCTTTGCTCGGCGTCTCTTTCCACCACGCGTGGAAACAGTCCGCCAATCAACAGCGTCTGGCCGCTGGGAATGTCGATGGCACACTGGAAAGTCGCGGTCGAGACGACTGGATGCTGGATCCGGACGCCTTTCGCGTCGGGAAAACGTGGCGATCGGAATGTCTTGCAGTTGTCGATCGAGGCGAACATGAAACGGCACTGCATGCGGTGACCGTCGGGCGTGATTTCGGGGCTCAGTTGAATGCGTGTTCCCTCCCAGAATAGCTGGACTTCCTGTCGGTATGTCACTTGCTGGTCCTCGATGACCTCTCGGACATCGGTAACAAACGGTCGCTGGGAAATATCCGAGATTTCGGCCCGCTGCCCGTCAAAGAACGTCACTTTGGGCGCCAGAATGATCGAATTCTCCCTCTCACCTTGGAGGAAAGTGATGAAGTCCTTGAACCGCCTGTCGTCCAGGAACTGATAGACGATCGGTTCGCTCCTATCGGTCGTCACAGCGGCTGAAAGGGCGTTACGCAAGTCTTCCCGTTGATCACCATGATCGACGCCCATGGAGAGTGGCGGCAGCTGCGTTGGCGATTCGAGATTGGCGAACTCTTGCTGGAAGAGAATCCAACGATTCCTCCACCTGGTTTCACGATCGTCCAGATCCGCTGACGGAGCGGAGTCCTCAGGTGCACACAGGTCGGAACGACCCTGCATGATCCGCACTTCGACCGAGACCTGTTTGAAGCTGTAACGCCGTCGGCGTTCAAGTTCATTTTTCAGGCGTGCGTGCTCACTTTTGGTTCCAGAAAAGACCAGTTGATCTCCTACCCAATGGAAGTGCGTCTCGTGTTCTGCCGGTGATGCAACATCAGTATTGGCAGGCTGTACCGGAATATCAGCACGGGGCGATTCCAGCGCGTTGCGCGAAAAACAACTCAATAAAGCCAAAAGGGCCGTTTTGAGATGTTCGTTCGGGGCGTCCTCCGGACAAAATTCATCCCGTTTCAACTTGTCTAATAGGTCCGCGACCGCGTAGGTCGCGATGTAAGTCGAGTCGGCCTGATGTGCGGATTGTATATTGCGATTCGGGTCTTCCTTCTTCGTGTGCAGCACGCTCCCTTCAATAATGGGGCGGGGTCGTGATGCCAACCGGGCAGTTGGTGGTAGATCGCCCTTGCCGCGGTCGGCTCTCTGGCCCGACAGCGGCGGCTGTGCCCAGCCACCTGTGGCACCGGGCAAGATGATTGCGGCGGCGACCGCTGAGAGTACCCAGCAACTCAAGGGCATTCGTTTGTGACTTCCTTGTCCCAATCTCATAATCCTCTCCAATCGTTTTGCCGTGATGTCGACCGGACGCATACCTGGTACCAAAAGACTTGTTTTCAGCTGGTGAGCTTGTTCCAGCGTGGTAATCAAGCTGTGGGCGTAGCGGGCTGGCTCGCGGCGCATGCGGGCGACCACCGACTCGTCACAGCAACGTTCCGATTCCCACTCGGCTCGCCGCACCGACCACCAGACCAGCGGATGAAACCACCAGATGGCTCGCACCACCGCTGAATGAAGAGCCAGCCAGAGATCGCCGCGCCGTATGTGGATCAATTCATGCAGTACCATGGGAGTGAGTTGCCTTGTGGTGCACGTCCGCACCAGCGACAACGGGAGAACGACCGTGGGACGGAGCACTCCGAAGACGGCCGGCCCGACGTTACCGCTCGAGACGATCAGGCGTGGAGTATGACGCAGCCCCACGTAATTGGATAACCTTTGCACGAGTCGCTCGATCCGCATGTGCGTTCCCGTCGTGGGACGCACCCGATCTCGCTTCACACACCACAGAAAGAGGCAGCTGTTGGTCACGAAGATCCACAACATGACTGCCACTCCAGCCAGCCAAATCGACAATCCGATGGCGCTCCAGTTGAACAGTGCGGTCCATGAATCATCAGCGCACACACTCACTTCATTCCCGCGGCCGTCCGGTGTGCTCGCATATTCTAGTGAACCTTCATGCGGCATCGCAGGTTGGTGCACATTGTGTTCGCCTAGCGAGATATGCTCTGCAACCACACTGACCTGGAGTTGCCGCGCCGATTGCCGGAAGCCGGCGTCGGGGATTTCCATCCAACAAAACACGCCACAAGGGCTGTAGACCAGCGGCGGCGTGACACATTTGACGAGCACGATTACCCACAACGAAAGTGCCAGGTAGGGCCGATTGCGACCAAACAGTAGCACGATCAATCCCACCAGCAGCGTCAGCAGCGTCACCTGCAAGAACTGCAGCGCGAACAACTCGCCAAATTGCGTGAGTGGATTAGTCATCGGTAGTGCCCTCCTTCAACCGATCGACCAATTGTCGCAACTCTTCAATCTCTGCCCGAGACATCTCACTCTGTTGAATCAGATGGCGCATCAGAGGCATCGTGTGACCACCGCACAAACGCCCCACAATGTCGCTGACCGTCTCATGGATTACCTTGTCGGGATTCATGCGAGCACTATAGATGCGCACTCGACCATCCAGCTTCGACTTGATGTACCCCTTGGCTTCCAGGCGGCGGAGGTACGTTTGGACGGTTCCAAACTCGATCGGCCGTTCGGCTGCTAGCGTATCGTGCACTTCTCGCACGGTCCCGCAACCGACCCCCCAGAGCGCGCGAATCGTCTCCATTTCGCCCTTCGACAATTTCTGCTTGCCCAAAACCTGCCTCCTTTCCGCTGGCAGTCGCATACAACTGTACGCGGATTATGCGTACAACTGTATGCCAGCGTCAAGAGGGATTTGTCGGTCTGTCAGCATGCGTGGCTGGCGGTGCTCACTCGAGGGCGCATGGGACTCGGCCAACACGCCGTACCTCGAACTGCCCCCAGCGGGACCGCCGGCCGTGTGCTGGGTCGAGGCGACGGTGGGTGCTCAAGTGTCGGAGATGGGGATCTATCTCTACCGTTCGACCGACCAGTTTCGTCTTAATAGGCTGGCCGACTCACAGCCGGTTGCTATGTCCGACGTGCCGGCCCTGGTGTTCTCAGCGGTCATGCGCGGCGTGCGTGCATGGCGATGGATCATAACAGAAGCCGTAAGTTCTGCGAGGTACGATGCGACGCGGGGGTACGGGCGGATTCTGGTGTGCCGGCGCTCGCTGTGACCTTTCTGGATCAATCAGCGTTGTGGCAAGCGAGCTTGTCACACCCTACGTCTACTTTGTGGAGCACACAAAGCTGACGTAGGCAAGCTTGTCACACCCTGCGACTACCTTGCATCTTGGCGACATCCAAGGGGCGCGAGGGTCGATGCTGGGGGCGTTTGACTGGACGGCGAGTGGATATTTGTCACTCCTCCCGTTTCTTCTGAGGAATTCAGGTTGGTCGGCTGATGTATGCCGTGGCCGGGTCTGGTAATCTGTGGATATCGTCGAGTATGTTGGGGCTCGTCGCGCGGAACCGCATCGGCGTGACGTGTGAGTGGCAGTAATCTACGGCGGCGAGAATTGAATTCGGTGCGAGTAGTCATGGCGTGGAGGTACGATCGGTGAGAATCGCAGTCACACTGTTGCTCGTTTTGTTCGGAGCGTGGGGAGGGGTCGTGGTGGGCCAGGAGGAGCAGGTCAGGAAGCAACCTGACTACCCCGTGAAGATCGGCAGCTTCCCGCAAGAGGCGCGGACTTTCTTCAGGCAGGCGGACGGTTTGCCCAGCAACGACGTGTTGGACGTGGTGGTCGGTCCGGACAAGGCCGTCTACGTGGCCACTGCGAAAGGACTCGTAACGCTCCGCGACGGCGCGCGCAGGTGTGGCAAGCCACGCGGGACCAGGTGGTCTCGAGTGTGGCGGTGGTCCCCACGGGCCACGTCTTTGCGGTGCTGCAAGGCGCGGTATATCAGCTGGCAAGAGACGGAGCTTCGACGCGGATCGGCGAAGGCCCCGACTCCTCCCATCGTGCGGCCCGCGTGAGCGCTTCGGCCGGGATCTTGCTCGTCTGCACCGGGACGCGGGTCCGCGCTTATGACGTGTCCGACACGGGCAATCTGACGTCTCGCGGTCAGTGGGAAGCGGAATCGGAGGCCTTGTCCGTGGCCTGTCATGCGGGTCAGACGGCCATCGGTTCGGCATCGGCATTGAGCGTCAATCGCGGTGGTTCGAACACGGTTGAGTTTCCCGAACAAGGGAAACGGCGGTGGGCTCTCGCGCCGGTGGCGGAGTGACCTTTGACGGGGCGGGTCGTTTATGGGCGGTCAGTCCACAGGGCGTGGCCTGCTACGACAACTCTTGGTCGCTCTATGAGGGGAAGGACGGCTTGCCCTTTAGTGATTTGACCTGCGTGGCGGCCGGAACCGACGGCGCCGTCTGGTTTGGCACAAGTCTGCGCTATCCGATTCGACGGTAGCCAGTGGTATTACCGACAAGGTCGACGCTGGCTGCCCGATGATCGCGTGCGGGCGATCGCTGTGGATGCGGACGGTGGCGCCTGGATCGCCACCGCCGGGGGCTTGGCTCACGTCTATTTCACACCGATGACGCTGGCCGACAAGGCGAGGTTTTTCGAGGAGGAAATCGACAAATACCATCGCCGCACCGAGTATGGCTACGTGCTCGAGGTCGGCGTGGCGGAACCGGGCCAGAGAACCGGTATCCACCGGAGAGACAGCGACAATGACGGTTTATGGACCAGTATGTACGGTGCGGGCGAGTGTTTTGCGTACGCCGCGACGCGCGATCCCGAGGCAAAGCGACGCGCCAAGCAGGCCTTTGAAGCGTTGTGTTTCCTGCAGTGCGCACCGGTCGGCTCGCAACACGAACCGCCTGCCGGGTTTGTGGCGCGGACCGTGGTCCCCACGACAGAACCCGATCCCAATCAACGAGAAAGCTACACGCTCGCAGGCCAGGTCAAACGGCAGGCTTACGACAAACTATGGTGCGCCTATGAGCCGCGATGGCCCACCACCCGCGACGGAAAATATTTCTGGAAGAGCGATACCAGTTCGGATGAACTGGACGGGCACTACTACTTCTATCCCCTGTACTACGATCTGGTCGCCGAGACCGAAGAGGAAAGAGCACAGGTGCGCGAAGTGGTGCGCAAGCTCACCGACCACCTGATTACCCATGACTACCGCCTCGTCGACCACGCGGGCGTGACCCGCTGGGGTGACTACAGCCCTCATACTCTCAACAACGATCCCCTCTGGTTTGGCGAACGCGGCCTGAAGTCCATCAGCATGCTGGCATACCTGAACGTGGCTTTTCACGTGACCGGCGACGAGAAATACCGCGCATCACAAGCTGCTGTGCCAGGAACATCATTACCTGCAGAATGCTCTTTGGGGCGAATACCAGCGAGGTATCGGGTCGGGCAACCAATCCGACGATGAGATGTTCCTCATGTGCTACTACAACCTCATCAAGTATGAACCGGATCCGCGACTCAAGGCCTGGTGCCTGGCTTCGTTTTCAAACTGGTGGCGGCTGGAGGAACCCGAAGTGAATCCGTTGTTCAACTTCACCTACGCCGCGTTGGCCATGGGAGAGGAAGTTACCATCCAGTGGGGTACCTTCGATCTCTCACCGTGGCCGAACTGGTTGGGGGACTCGATCGAGACTCTCAAGCGATTTCCGCTCGATCGATTCAATTGGCGCACCAGAATAGCCATCGCGACGACATCGTGTTTTTGTCGGAGCACCTGGCCGACGCCTTCGACGACCGAATCCAACGGACGAAAGGGTATCGCGTCAACGGCAAAGTCCTGCCGGTGGACGAACGGCACTTCCAACACTGGAATCACGATCCATGGATGCTCGACTACCCCGGCGACGGCCGCAGCCTGGCCGACGGCGCCGTGTACACGCTCGCCTATTATCTCGGGCTGTATCACGGGTTCATTGCCCCGGATGGGGGCGAGCCTATTCGCTAGTGTGGCGGCCGTGTTGCCGCGTGGTTGGGGTAGCGTCCGAGAGCCTCCAGCCCAACGTTCGCCACGAGTTCCCCGGACGCACCTCCGCTGTGATTGGATGAAGTTCGATTCCCCCGTTTGTTCCCTGGCATGACGAACCGTATCAGTCGCCAGGTGCATGGAAATTTCCCTCCGAGTGTCCAGTCCGCCCCACGCAGCGGGCTTGACGCTTGGCTTGTCGCTTCGCCGTGGTGGCTGCCAAGTGGCACATCGGCGAAGGTTGCCGGTCGCGACCGGCAACTTCTGCGCCTCAGTCGAGTACGTGCCGCCAGGATCGCCGCTCGTCAAAGGAACGGCTGCAGCGATCGCAAAGGCACTTCTGTTCCTGTCTTAGTGAGGCTAGCACGTCTTGCCGGCACATGCTTTCTCAGCGATTGGCCCGATCCTTGCATGAGGGACTGTTCGGTGGTGGACTAGGCAGCGATGATCGCTGCGCCAGGTGAATGCCGGCAGGGAGTTGGCAGAGAGGTGATGCCATGGATTACGGACTATATGTGGCTGCGGCGGGGGCGGACGCGCAAAGCAAACGCATGGAAGTGTTGTCGCACAACATGGCGAACGTGGACACTCCGGGCTTCAAGGAAGAATTGGCGGTGCTGCAGGCGCGATACAGCCGAGCGATCCGCGATGGAGCCGACTATCCGGGTAGTCGCGGCATCAACGACCTGGGGAGTGGCGTGTCGATGACGGAGACGATCACCAACTTTGCTCCGGGTTTGTCCAAAAAGACCGACATGAAATGGGACGTGGCGATCAACGGAGACGGTTTTTTCACGGTGGATGACAACGGTCAGCAACTGCTGACTCGAGCCGGCAACTTTCAGGTTAACGCCAAGGGGGAGCTTCTCACACAGCAGGGCTTCAAGGTCCTTTCGTCCGAGGGGACCCCGATCGTGATCAATCCCAACATGCCCACGAAGTTTCACGAAGATGGCTTGTTGGCTCATAGCGGCGGCGGCGAGTTTCTCGCCCTGGTCAAACCCCATTCGCTGGGAGACCTGGTGCGTGTGGGGGAAAACACCTTTCGCCCTCTGGGACCCGTCACGCCGGTGCCCGTTGAAGAGCGTCAAGTCAAACCGGGATTCCTCGAAATGTCGGGGGTTCGGCCGATGCCGTCGATGGTGGAGTTGATTGAAACGTCACGCGCATACGAGGCCAACGTCAAAATGATCCAGAGTCATGACCAGATGACCGGGTCGTTGATCAACCGGATATTACAGACACGATAAGAAGGCCCTTCGCAGGGGGGCGGTTGACAGACACCGGCCTACGCCCGTAGCGGCAGCGCCGATCATGCTGCCAGACGAGCTCGCGTTCGTCTGGCAGTCACAGCAGGACAGAACTGTGCAGTAGGCAAGTAGCGAGGAATTCGATGAGTGTTCAAACGCTATATACCGCCGCCACCGGCATGGAGGCGATGGAAACGAAGTTGGACGTGATCGCCAATAATCTGGCGAACGTCAATACGACGGCATACAAAGCGGCCCGCGCCAACTTTGAAGACCTGTTTTACAGACAGGAGGTGATGCCCGGTACGACGGATGAATCGGGAGGCATTACGGCCACGGGAACCGCCATTGGACTGGGAACCGCGGTTTCGAGCACTCAGACGGATTTCCGCCAGGGTGCGTTTCTGGACACGGGCAATCCCTTGGATGTGGCGATTGTCGGAGCCGGGTTCTTTCAGGTTCAGGATGTGGACGGTTCCACGGTCTACAGCCGGGCAGGCAATTTCAGCATCAATCGCGACGGCGCTTTGGTGGTTGGGTCGGCCGCGGTGGGGCGTCTGCTGCAACCGAATATCACGATTCCGGACGGGGCCGAAAACATCTCGATAACGTCGGAGGGACGAGTCCTGTACCAGCTGACGGGCGACACCACGGCCCAGGATGCCGGCCAGTTGCAGCTGGCCACTTTCATCGACCCCGAAGGTCTGTTGAAGCTGGGTGAGAACCTCTATTCCGAGACGGAAGCGTCGGGGACCGCTCAAGTGGCAATTCCCGGGCAAGACGGAACCGGGATCTTGAAGTCGGGCATGCTGGAAGCTTCGAATGTCAATCCGGTAACCGAGCTGATCGATCTGATCACGACGCAACGTTCGTTTGAGTTGAATTCCCAAGCGGTCCAGGCGGGCGACCAGATCCTGCAACTTGTGGCCAACCTGCGACGCTACTAGACACCAGTCCAACACCGTGCATGACAGGACGAACAATGTGGCACGATATGCGTGAGCTGGGAATGCCGACGATGAAACGACTGGTGGTGGGGATCATCGTCTTGCCACTGCTATCGGCGCTGCTTCTGCCGGTCCCGGCCGCCGCGTGGGAAATCGAGTTGCGCGGGGAGGTGATCAATCGTGCGGCGGTGGTGCGACTGGGAGATGTGGCGACGATCTCGGGGCTCGGTGACGAGGATGCTGAATCCGTCCGCCAGATCGTCCTGGCCCCCGGCCCCAGCAGGTCGTATAGCCGCAATTTGACTGCCAGCCAAATTCGCAAGATGCTCCTGCAGCGCGGCGTTGAGCTGGACGGATGCCAGCTGCGTGGCGCCTCGCGCTGCATCGTTTCTTTCGACGCCGGGGACCGCCTGGCGATGACGGCGGCGCCCGCCGCTGAGTTAAATGTCGTTTCGCCGACGGTGAATCCGCGGAAGGTCGTGCGGCCCGCGAGTTACCGCTCGACAGGTGGCAGTGAGATCGTCAAATCGATCGAACAACGACTCGCGGAGGTGGTCCAGGCCCGCCTGCAGCAGTTGTCGGACGCTGCGACGCCTTGGAGCGTTAATGTGACGATTCAGCGTCAGTCTTTGAAGGACGTCCCGCAGCCGTTTCGCAGCGTGACCGTCGAGGGACTCGAAACGGCTGATGACGGAAGTCATCGACTGGTGGCGTGCTTCGTCGCGAGCGAAGGCATGGTACGCGTACCGATTCAGGCTGACTGTCGCCCGCATGGTGCAGCGAGTCGTTCCCGTCCGTCCGCTCGAGCGGGGTGAGGTATTGCTCGCCAGCGATGTGGAACTCCGGCACGTGGTAGACCCGTCAGACAAGTAGTGCGGTGGTGACACGCATCGACGACGTGGTGGGGCGTCAGGTTCAGCTGCCGATGAAGGCGGGTGAGCCGATAAATGTCGCGGTTCTGCAGAAGCCGATCCTGGTCAAGCGGCGCGACACGATTGAAGTTGTAGCGCGACGCGGCGGCGTAACCGTCAAGATGCAGGCGCGCGCGATCGACGACGGGGCTGAAGGCGATACGATTGCCGTCGAAAGACTGGATGGATCCAAATCGCGATTCCTGGCCCGCGTGGCTGGCTATCAGTCGGCTGAAGTGTTTGTCAGTGGCATGTCCGCCAATCCAGTCACCGAGCGGTAGGAAGGTCGTCAGGTGTCGTGCGGTCAGCACTGACACGACGACGGCTGCGACACACTTCCTGTCCACGCCAAGATGACAAATAGGGGATCGGGACGAGCGTTTCCGATCTGGATGAGGAATGATCATGAAGAAGAATCTGCTCTGGCTGGTAGGCGTGCTCGGTCTGCTCCTGCTCCACTCGGCGCAAGTCGCGTGGGGACAGAATTCGAGTTTGTTTGCGCGACGGCCGCTCGCTGCTCAGTTGACGCCCGGAGAAAGCCCTCACGGCGGCGAAATCGTGGAGCGTGGCATGGCCGATGCAACCATCGACGATCCCGATTTGATGCTCAGGGATGGTAGTTGGACATACGCTCCCCTGCCGCCCTCCCAAAGAGATTCAGAAGCATGACGTCGTCAGCGTGCGGGTCGATGTACTGGCCCGGATGGCAGCCGACGGGGAACTGCGGCGGCGGAAGGATGCCCGCTATGACGCGCGGCTAAAGGACTGGATCACCCTGCAAGGACTTCGCTCCGTCCGGCCTGACCCGCAAAGCGAGGGAGAGCCACGAATGCGCGGTGAGTTGAGATCGGACTACCGAGCGATCGGTGAATTGGAGACGAGCGAGTCGCTGGCATTCAATCTGGCCTGTGAAGTCGTCGACATCCGTCCCAACGGAAATCTCGTGTTGGAGGGACGATCCAAGATTGTGATCGGCGACGAATGCTGGTTCTGCGTGCTGTCGGGGCTCTGCCGTCCCGAGTCGATTGGCCCGAACAACGTCGTGCTCTCCCGCGACATCATCAATCTTGACATTCGCAAAGATGAGACGGGGAGCGTCGCGTCCGGTTACCAGCGCGGCTGGTTCCAGAAGATCTTTGATTTGTTTCAGCCGTTCTAGGCAGCCGCGCCGAGACAAGATGCTCACGGTTTCAGACTGCTACTCTTCCCATCCCAAAAGCTTTTGCCAGCACATGAAGCGGACCGAGATGACCTCCTCCATTGATCAGAACACCGTCTCCTTGCACCACCGCCGGTTGGCCACGAGCTCGTGGAGCCATGCCGGAAGCCACACGTTCGTGCAGGCCGGCATGCTCGTGACGGGGCACGGTATTTCCACTTGCGTAACCCTCGCACTGTTCATGGTCCTCGTGTTGCCTGTCAGCGGTGGCAGTTTGGCGTGGGGCGTCTTGAAGGTCGGGGATATTTGCCGCCTGAAAGGCCAGGAACGCAACACGCTGCAAGGAATGGGGCTGGTCGTGGGCCTGAAAGGTACTGGTGACGGGGCGTTCAGCCCGACGGCACTAAGCCTGATGCAGATCATGAACAACATGGGGATTCCCATGACCAGCGGGGTGCACGGCGAGCGGTACGAAAGGCAAGAGTGCGGGGCCGGAATTGAAAGACGCCAAGAACGTGGCCCTGGTCGTCGTGACGGCCGAAGTCCCGGAACAAGGGGGTCGGCAAGGGGATGAGTTTGATTGTACGGTCAGCGCCGTCAACGCCAAGAGCCTCAAAGGTGGCACGCTGCTGCTGGCACCCATGCTGGGCCCCCTTCCCCCGGGAGAACATCCCGAGAACGCGCGCATCTATGCTTTCGCCCGCGGTCGTATTCAGCTGGACGACCCCGACAACACGACCACCGCCAAGATCCCTGTCGGTTGTCGGTTGGAGGCGACTCTGATGAACCCGTTCGTCAAGGACAACAAGATCACGCTGGTGCTGAATCGCTTTCATGCTCGATTTGCGGTGGCAGACGAAGTCGCGATGAAAATCAACGAGACGCCAGGCGTTAGTTCCCGCACCGAAGTGGCGCGGGCGATCGATCAATTGAGCATCGAAGTCACCATCCCCGAACAGTATCGCACCCGACCGGTCGAATTTGCCTCGATGGTGCTGCAATTGTCGCTGCCGGAAATTCCCGACGTGGCTACCGTCGTCGTGAACGAAACCACGGGGGTCATCGCCATGAGTGCCGATCTGGAAATCGAAGCCAACGCCGTGACGCATCAGAACATGGTCGTGGAAATCGGCAACGGCGCCTCGGCCAGCAATTTCGTGGCCCTCGATCCTTCCGAGAACACTTCAGCACCCACACTGCAGGCGCTAGTGCAAGCACTCAACGCGCTGCGGGTGCCGGCCAAGGACATGATTGCCATCATTCGGAGCCTGGATCGCAAAGGCGCGATTCATGGACGTGTGATCTACGAATAACGCCGGAAGGATAACCCTATGGATATCACCTCGCTCGCCACCACTGCGTTCGAGGCTTCTTCACGTCTGGCGATCGGAACCCGCTGTGGCAAATTAAAGAATGCGAACAAGTTGAAGGAGGAGAAGGACGACACGGAACTCCGGAAAGCCTTCCAGGATTTCGTCGGTCAGACGTTCTTCGGTCAGATGTTGAGCGCCATGCGCAAGACCGTCGACAAACCCGCCTACCTGCACGGTGGGCGGACGGAAGAAGTCTTTCAGGCCCAACTCGATCAAGTCCTCTCCGAGAAGCTGAGCGACGCCAGCGCGGAGACCTTTTCCGGACCGATGTACGATCTGTTCAAATTGCAGAGGCGCGAAGTCGTCATGACATTAACCCTGGAACCCTTGGCGGAAACTATGAATCGCCCGATTTCAGACCATTCGTGGGAAAGTGACCTGGCCGGCCTGCTCGAAGATCTGACGCAGGTCCAGGAAGAACTGCTCGCCGTCCTCGGGCGCAAACGCCAATGTATGGCCGCCGGCGATCTGCGTGGCATGAAAGAGCTGCAGCCGGCCGAACAAGCACTCTGTGACCGGCTACAGGTCTGCCACGATCGCCGTGGCGAACTGCTGCAAGAGGCGGCGCAAGATGGAATGCCGACTGGTAGTCTGGGCGGTCTGGCGTCACTGCTGAAACCACATGGGAGAACGGGATCTGGGCAGGGAAGTCAAACAGGCGGCCTCCGGATGAGCCTTTTGCAGCACAATTGCCTGGTCAACTGGGTGCTTGCACAAAAAGCGCTCCTGCATGCTTCACAGATGTTGGAGATTATTGCGACCGGTGGTCGATTACAGCCAACGTATGGCAACCGTGCGGGTCGTACCGCAAGTGGCGCATTGGTTGACCAGGAGGCATGAGTAGTTCGGCGACGAGAGAGTAGGTGAGTGTCGATCGAGACTACGGACCAATCGAATGACGAAATCTAAGCCCCCGACCAGCGTGCAATGACAGAATCGTGCTTCGTGGCTGGACATTCGTGGCTTGGTCGAATCGGATTCGATCTGTTTGGTTGCGGATCGCGGGACTTCGGCGCACTTTAGCCGCGGTGCTGGCACGTGGGACTCGCTCCTAGGGCAAGGACTCCGTTTCTGACTTTTGCTGAGGTACGTTTGTGCGGTCATGACACTACTGTCCACCATCCAGATGGCCAAGAACGCCTTGTTTGCCTGCGCAAACGGGCGTCCAGGTGGCTGCCAACAACATCGCCAACGCGAACACGCCGGGCTATGTACGCGAGCGGATGTTGGTGGCTCCCGCGCCGACGCAGCGGTTGGGCGGGACGATTGTGGCGGGCAACGGCGTGCAGGTGCAGGGTATTGTCCGCCAGGTCGACGAATATCTGCAGCAGCGGCTGCGCACGGCGACCAGCGACATGGCCAGTGGCGAGGCGCAGGAGCAGATTTTCGTCGAACTGGAGTCGGCGATTGGCGAGCTATCGGACAACGACTTGAGCACGGCACTGACCAGCTTCTTCAACAGCATCAACGACGTATTGAATCAGCCTGAAGACCCTGCCGTGCGCAACCTGGCGGTCCTGCGCGGTGAAGGCTTGGCCAACGAGATCCAGCAGCTGGATGCACAGGTGCAAGATTTGCGCGGGATGACCAACGACCGGATCATCCATGCCGCCAACGACATCAATCAGTTGGTGACGGAGATTGCCAAGTTAAACGGGCAGATTGTCGAGACGGAGCAGGGGGGGATGATCGTCAGTGATGCGGTGGGACTGCGCGACAAGCGGGACCAGGCGTTGGCAGACTTGGCGCGGATCATCAACATCAACGTGGACGAACAGGCCAGCGGCGCGGTGAACGTCTTCGTGGGAGGGGACTACCTGGTATTTGACGGTACCACGCAGTTGGTGAAGGCTGTCCCGCAGGTGGATCGCGGTCTGTCGGCGGTGGAATTGCGGTTGAGCAACTCGGATTCGGTACTGAATGCCTCCTCCGGTGAAGTGGCCGGCCTGCTGACTGCTCGGGACGAGATCCTGGCTGGGTTTCTCGACCAGCTCGATTCATTCACCGGCTCTTTGATCTTTGAATTCAACAAGCTGCACGCGTCGGGGCAGGGACTGAGCGGTTACGATGAAATAACTTCGGAGCACGGCATCGACCAAACGGGAGTGCCGCTGGACGAAGCGGGCCTGGCGTTCACGCCACGTTCACGGTTCGTTTCAGGTGGAGATGGTCAATCAGTCGACCGGCCTGCGGACGACGCACGAAGTGCAGGTCAAGTTGGCCGGCATGGATGATGACACGACCTATCAGAGTCTGACGGCATCGCTCAATGCCATCGACGGGTTGTCGGCCGAGATCCAGTCAAATGGACAGTTGCGTTTGCGCAGTACATCGGCGGATCAGGTATTCACGTTTTCGAGCGATTCGAGCGGTGTGCTGGCCGCGTTGGGGATCAACTCCTTCTTCACCGGTACCGTCGGATCAGACATTCAGGTGCGGCAAACGCTGCTGCAAGATCCCGGCAAATTAGCCGTCAGCCAGGGAGGGATTGGCGCCGACACGCGCAACGGAGAGCGGCTGGCGAATCTGCTGACGACGCCGCTGGAATCACGCGGCGGATCGACGCTGGCCCAGGTTTACGAGAAATGGATGGGCGAAACGGCTCAGTCTTCCGCGCTGGCCCAAGCCGTGGCGGAAGGATACCGATCGTTTCAGGCGACGCTGGAGGGCGAGCATTTGGGATTGAGCGGTGTCAGTCTGGACGAAGAGGCCGTCAATATGCTGACCTATCAGCGTTCCTATCAAGCTGCGGCGAAGGTGATCAGTACGATCAGCGACTTGCTCGAGGTGCTGGTCAATCTGTGATGGAGCCCTCGATCGCGCGGCGCAATTTGGAATCAAGTCGTAACAGAAACAGGTGGGGCGCGGATCAACATGGCAATCTACCCGATTCCCGCAGGACGCGTGAGCGACCCCCTCTTGACGCGCCGCTTGCTCACACAGTTCCAAGACGGACCAGAAGGGATTGCTGCAGGTCGAGCAGCAGTTGAGTACGGGGCGGCGCATCCAGCTGAGCAGTGAAGATCCCTCGTCGGCCGGTCGAGCGGCGTCGCTGCAGCGACAGTTGGAATACAAGGTGCAGCTGCAGACAAATCTCTCGACCAGCCTCTCCTTTCTCGCTGCTACCGATACGGCGTTGGGAAGCGTATCGAATATGCTTTCGGAGGCGCGGGGTTGGGCCGTCCAGGCCGCCGACAGCACCCTCAGCGATCAGGAGCGGCAGGCCCTGGCGTTGCAGGTCCGCTCCACGATCCAGCAGATGCTGAACGTCGGCAATCAGTCCTTTCGCGGACGCTACTTGTTTGGCGGAACCAATTCGACGAGCCAACCGTTGGAGGAGACGGGCAAATACGTGGCCTACCTCGGGAATGACAAGGTCTATCGAACCTATTCCGATGTCGACATGCTATTTGAGACCAATGTGCCTGGGCAGGATCTGTTCGGTGTGGTATCGAGTGAGGTCACTGGTGCGGACCTCCAACCGATCCTGACCTCCGAGACACGGCTGGCTGATCTGCGCGGCGGTCGGGGGATCGCTCAGGGGAGCATCGTGATCTCCGACGGCATGAATGTCAGCACGGTGTCGACTGCCGGACTCCGCACCGTGGGTGACTTGGTTCACGCGCATCCAGTCGCACCCGCCGGCGGGACGCGAGCTGAGTGTCACGATCGGGCCCAATGGATTGACCCTGGAGATCGACGCCGCAGGTGGGGGAAGCCTGATCGTACGCGATGTGCCAGGGGGAACAACCGCGGCCGAATTGGGTATCAAGCGTCTGAGCGGACCAGCGGCCAGTCCCGTGGTCGGCCAAGACCTCGACCCGATTCTGCGACCAACGACTTCCTTGGACAACATCATCACGTGGGACCAGCTGTCAGGGCTTCAGATCACCAATGGTGACCAGACCTATGTGCTCGACCTGCAGGGTGCCGAGACCGTGGAGGATTTGCTCAATATCTTCAATGGCTCCGAGGCCATGGTGTTGGCGGAGATCAACCGCGAAGGGACCGGCATCAACGTGCGCTCGCGGTTGAGTGGCGGGGACTTTTCGATCGGTGAGAACGGCGGCACGACCGCCTCGGATCTGGGGCTCCGCACGCTCGATGTCGATACCCCTCTTGCGCAGCTGAACTACCGGCGCGGCGTGGACGCGGTGGCCGGAACCGATTTCACGATCCGTCGTAACGACGGTGTGGAACTGGCGATCGACGTCTCCTCGGCCAAGACGGTTGGTGACGTGCTCGATTTGATCAACAATCATCCGGACAACTTGGATCCCAATACGGCCGTTGTGGCTCGCCTGAGCGCCGTGGGTAACGGCATCGAATTGGTGGATGACAACCCTTCCACCGGGGAAACGCTCACGGTCACCCGCGCATCAGACAGCTTCGCGGCCTGGTACCTGGGTTTGGTGCCGCGTGGGGAGGACAGCTCAGCGTCTGTCGATCCGCCGGCCCAGCACGCCACCGCCGCCGTCGCGTTCGCCCCTCCCGACGACATTAACACCGCCCTCGTACTGACTGCCGCCCAGGCCGGGACGGGGCTCAATGGGATCGATATTGAGCTGCGCAACACGCAGGTCGGCGACGTCGCCACGGCTACGTATGACCCAGTCGGACGGCGGCTGATCATCGATATTGCCGACGGCCAGACGACCGCCAATACGGTGATTGCCGCCGTCGCCGCCGAAGGATCGTTCACCGCTCAGCTCGATTTCGCGGCCGATCCGACCAATGACGGAACCGGTACGCTCGTGGCCCCGGCGGGCGTGGCGGCCACCACGACTGGGGGCACCGCCGAATCGCTGCTCGGGCAAGACGCCAACCCCATTGAGACACAGGGGGTCTTCAACTCGCTGCTGCGGCTCGCCGCCGCCATAGAAGATTACGATCCCGCCGAACTGGAACGCATCGTCGAAATGCTCGACGCCGATTTCGACCGATTGAATTTTGGCCGGGCGGTGATTGGCATGCGCACGCAAGCGCTTGACGCGCTGACCACTCGCAACGGCGACGAACAGGTCGACATGAAGGCGTCGTTATCGGGCGAAATCGACACGGATTTTGCCCAAGCGGCCAGTGATTTCTCCGCTCGCCAGGCTGCTTACGAAGCTTCGCTCAAGTCCATTGCCAGCCTCTATCGACTCACCCTACTCGACTTCCTGTGATGCGGAAGATGTCGTTGGTCATTGGTCATTGGTCATTGGTCATTGGTCATTGGTCATTGGTTACTTGTTGCTTGTTACTTGGCCATATCAGGTGCTGTCCAGTTCCGGACGTCGCGTTCCGATGCGCAGTCAGCCAGTAACCAGTAACCAATAACCAGTAACTTCTTTCCGGGCAGTGCCCGCTGCGAGGATGTTCTGTACCGATTTTACTGGCCGTAGGGGCGAGCCTTGGCCGATAGTATCCGTAAGGTTCGCTCTCATCTCAGTCGGTAATCCGGCCTCCGGCATCTTGAGACGGCGATGGTGTCCATCACCTTGTTCAAGGGTGTTCGAACATGCAGATCAGTACCACACGTTTTGGCACACTCGCTGTCGATGTCGATGATTTGTTGCACTTCCCCCACGGCGTGGTTGGATTTGAGCAGTGCAAGCAGTGGGTTTTGTTGGCCGATCCCAGCAGCAATGCCGTGGGCTGGCTTCAGAGTGCCGACCGACCTGCCACCGCGTTGGCGGTCGTCAGCCCGCGACGCTTTGTCGAGAACTATCGGATTCGCGTGGGGCAGAGCCAACTGGCTGCCCTGACGCTCTCGGACCGAGACCGATTGTACGCTTTGTGCGTCGTGAGCAAGCAAAACGGCAGCTGTGTGATGAACCTGCGAGCCCCCATTCTGATCAATCTTGATCGGCGGCTCGGCTGCCAGGTGGTGACGACGGACGAGCAACCGCTGCAGATGGCATTGACGAAGCCATCGGTGCAACTGCGCAAGAGTGCGTGATACAGCCGTTGCCGTCCTAATAACGCAAACCACCTTGGCGTTCATTGATTTTGCGTTGCGTGGCTACCGATACTTGCTCAAGCAGTCGATATTGCCACTCCCGCGCGTGTTGGCTCGACTTGCCGATATTTCCCCAATGGCGTTTGAATTCGTGTAGCGTCTGCTGCCGGGTGTGCGTGCGAGAACGAGTCACCCCATTCGCTATAAATCTGTGCGACACGCACTATCCCACACGGCCCTGCGTCGATCAGCCGCAGATTGACGTGGTAGAGAGGGAAGGAGCCAACGATGCTGGTTCTGTCGAGACATCGTGACGAAAGCATCATGATCGGCGATGAAATCGTCGTAACCATAGTGGACATTCGTGGCGACAAAGTACGTCTGGGGATTGATGCGCCCCAGGACATTCCCGTGCACCGCCAGGAGGTCTACGAGGCCATTCAGCGGGAGAACCGCAAGGCCAGCCAGATTCAGCCCAACGAAACACGTGACGTGGGCAAGTAAGTTCGTCGACGCGGCCGGCCACGGACTCCCGCGCGTGGCCGCGCCCCCGAGGCTCAGCGTGCATCTCGATCTCCTGATGCGTGCCGGGCACCGCTGACGCGTGCCTCCTCTCCTCTCACTAGCCCGCTCGAGGCCGGATACGCTGCTCATCGCCGTGGCGGCCGACACTCAATACCAGCTCGCCCCCCTTTTGCCGTCAGCGATGTGAAGGGGACGCGGTGGGTTGTCGGAATACAGACCTGTTGTACGGCAGGCACCCACATTGATTCGGTGGATCCGTGCACTCCTTCGTCCGAATTGAGGTCATACGATTTCCCCCGTCCTTCCGTCCTCCATCACTCCTCTACTCCAACACTCCAGTGTCCGGCTCTCTGCGTGGGCCATCGAACGCCGAGCTGCGCATCGTTACGATCGTGAGAACCGGCAGAATGACACCCGAGGTGGCGTCGCATTCTACCCGACCACTACGACCCTCACGATGGACAATGAGACCTGCTGTTAATCTTGGCGAATTGCCTAAAGTGAGCATCTTGACACGACGATGTTTGCTGTAGACCTGGTTAGGTTTCGAGGCTCATTAAGGATCTTTACGATTCTGATTGGCCCGGCCGATGAAACAATGCAATAGTACAACTGAGAGGGCTGCGTTACGACGCGGGACGAGTGACCTGCGAGTCGACCAGCCATGCCAATTCGGAGAACTCCCCACATCCGATTGGACGCGTGGTTTAATTTTCAAACGAGTAAGGGGTGAACTGGCATGACCCGGATCAACACAAACGTTAGCTCTTTGGTTGCACAAAACACACTGTCGCGAAGTTCCGCCGACTTGCAGCAATCGCTCACGCGCCTGAGCACGGGTCTGCGAATCAACTCCGGCAAGGATGACCCGGCCGGTTTGATCGCCAGTGAGACGTTGCGAGCTGATATGACGAGTATCGAAAAAGCGATTTCCAACAGCACGCGAGCGAATCTGCTGATCGGCACAGCCGACAGTGCTCTGCAGCAGGTGGGTAACCTGTTGAACGACATTCGCGGGCTGGTTGTGGAAGCCGCCAACGTCGGTACGTTGAGCACCGAGCAGATTGAAGCCAATCAGCTGCAGGTCGACTCCTCTCTGGAAGCGATCAACCGCATCGCCCAGACGACCACGTTCCAAGGTCGACGGTTGCTGGACGGCAGCCTGGCCTTCAATACGAACATCAACACGGTGCCTTCCGTCCGTGACGTGCAGATTGACCAGGCGAACCTGGGTGCTGCCGGAGAAGTGGCCGTCAACGTCGATATCTCAGCGGCCGCCACCGTGGCGGAGGTGAGCAACACCGACGCTTTCACGGCTGGTGCCAATGCGACCGTAGATATCACGCTGTCGTCGGGCCTCACGATCGAGAACAATGCGACCGGTTCTTTCCTGTACCTCAATGCCCAGAACTTGGGTGAGGCGGATGGCGTTCAGGTGGCGTTTGTCCAAGCTGGTGCCACCAGCATCGACTACGATGGCACTACGCTGACGGTCAATGCGGACTTCGCCACCGGAGTCACCGTGGCGTCGATCGCAGCCGCTATCAACGCCGATGCGGATACCCAGAACGTATTTGCCGCCAGTTCGACGGGGGCGGGAACTTTTGTCGCGGCGGATGTGGCAGCCGACAAGGGGAGCACTTCTGCCGACGTGATTACCCTCGACGCGGTCAATACGGGTGCCGACTACAACGGCGTGCGGGTGAGCGTGGTCGCGGGAGCCGCCAACGCGGCGGTCTATGATGACGTGCAGAAGACGCTGACCATCACGGTCGCCAATACCGCGCAGCAAACCACTGCGGCTCTGGCGGCGGCCATTCAGGGCGCCGCGACCGTGACCGGTGTCTTTACGGCGACCGCGGCGGGCGGGTCGGGCGTGGTCAACGCCGCCAACGAAGAAGTGGAACAGAACAGAGCACCGGCACAACGGGCGGCAACGTGCTGAAGGGTGACTTGGTCCTGTCGATCGGCGGTTCCATTGGACGTGAAGTGTTTAACTTCCAGAAAGACGCGTCGGTGAACCAACTCGTCGCGGCGATCAACCTGGTCTCTGATGCGACCGGAGTCGTCGCCTCGCAGACATCGGGAACGTTGGTCCTCAATTCGACCGAATACGGTTCGAAGGGTGTTGTTGACACCGAAGTGATCAGCGAAGGAACTGGGGGAGCATTTGAAGCCAGTTGGATCGGCAACCTGTCGCGGGCCACCGGCACCGACATTGCAGGCCACGGTCAACGGCGTGAAAGCCAGTGGCGACGGCAACACGCTGTCGATCAACACGGCCACGTTGGACCTGTCCATCACCGTGGATGAGGGGAGCGACACGAACTTCGATTTCGATATCACCGGCGGTGGTGCCCTCTTCCAATTGGGACCCGATGTGGTCAGCAACCAACAGGCTCGCATGGGTGTCCAAAGCCTCTATACGGCCAAGATGGGTGGTGCCAGTGGCCGCCTGTATGAACTGGCTTCCGGCGGGGACAAGACGCTGGCTTCCGACCCCAACGCTGCCTACCGCGTGGTGAGCGAAGTGATCGGCAAGGTCGCCACGCTCCGCGGGCGGCTGGGTGCGTTCCAACGCACGACGGTCGAAACGAATATCGCCTCGCTGACCGACACGTTGGTGAACTTGACCGATGCCGAAAGCACGATCCGTGACGCGGACTTCGCGAAAGAGTCGTCCGAATTGACACGCGCCCAGATTCTGGTGCAGTCGGGTACTTCGGTGTTGGGGATCGCCAACAGCAATCCACAGAGCGTCCTGTCACTGTTGCGGTAGTCGCCGGCCAGTGAACGCAAAATAACGCACGCCGGCTCAAGCTAACTTGGCTCGAGCCGGCGTGGTCGTTGTCTGCGTTGCCGGTTCTCCTTCCACTGCGACGCCCCTCCAACGTCCCCCGCGCTGGCGCTGGCCGGACCGGTAACGCCCCGCGCGACGCGCACCATGATTCCCCTGCCATCCTGGGTGTCTCCCAGACGAAATTGCTCCCCTGACGTGAGGAGAATCGCGGCACTCGGGCTGGACATAGCCGCCGCCGGATACCGTGCGAGGCGTTTTCCTCAGACTCTCCTCATCCTGCGCATCCTGCCAGACCGATAACACTGGAAGCGCGGGGAAAGATTCACACAACACGGGAATCGGGGCGACCAAAATGCCAACCATTCAATCCTCCGTCGGCCTCGTAACGGGCCTGCCGATCACGGACATTGTCGATCAGTTGATGGCTATCGCTCAGAAGCCTCGTGATCGGCTCCAATCGCAAACGACGGGATTGCAGCAGCAGCAGATCGCCATCAGCGACCTTACCGCGTTGACGATCGCGGTGCAGTTGTCGTCCAATAAACTGGCCAGTGAATCCCTCTATCAGCAGCGAACCGCCAATTCCAGCAACGCCACGCTGCTGTCGGCAACGGTCACTGGCCAGCCGCTGACCGGCACCTATCAGTACACGCCGGTGCAGATGGCACAAAATCATCAAGCTATCAGTAGCGGTGTGGCCAGCCTCGATACTCCCTTGGGGGAGGGCTCGTTGAGCTTGCGGTTCGGTGGATTCGCCGATCGCAGTTTGGATCTGGACACACTCAATGGTGGTGCCGGAGTGGAACGGGGTAAAATCCGGATCACCGACCGGAGTGGCGCCAGCGAGGTGGTGGATCTGCGGTTTGCTTTGACCATTGATGATGTGCTGAAAAAAATCAATCAGAGCGATAACATCGATGTGCTGGCGGTCGCCGACGGGGACGCGATTCGGCTGGTCGATCAGACCGGGCTGAGCACGGCGAATCTCAGCGTGCGCGAAGTGGGGGGGGGAGCACTGCCGCTGATTTGGGGCTGGCGGACATCGACGTGGCGGCCGGCGCGGCCACGGGACACGATCTGGTGCGTCTCTATGACCAACAAAAACTAGGGCAACTGAACGACAACATTGGGCTGAGTATCCGCGACGAGTTGCCGGACCTGGAAATCCACTTCCGTGACGGCAGCGCAGCGCTGCAGATTAATCTGCAGAACGATGCGGTAAAGACCGTGGGGGGCTTGCTCGATGCCCTCAATGCCGCCGATCCCACGCGACTTCGCGCCGAGCTGGGTGCGGACGGCACACGGCTTGTCTTCACAGACCTCACCAGCGACAACGGTGGGACGTTTGCCGTGACCAGCATGCCGGGCGGAGCGTTGGCAGAGAAGCTGGGACTCGATACCACCGCTGCCGGAGGTGTGATCACGGGCCGTCGCCTGATCGGCGGTCTCAAGGGACCGCTGTTGTCGAGTCTGGGGGGTGGCAGCGGACTGGGATCTTTGGGGCAAATCAGCTTGACCGATCGCAGTGGCGCGACGGCGACCGTCGACTTGGCTGCGGCCGAGACGCTGGGCGACGTGATTGAGTTGATCAACGGTGCCGGGGTTGGCATCACGGCCACGATCAACACGGCGCGTAACGGAATTGCTTTGCGGGATACGACCGGCGCGACAACGGGCAACCTGATCGTTGCCAATGCCGATGCGACCAATGCTGCGGACAAGTTGGGGCTGACCATCAACGCTGCTCGGCAGAATGTGGACAGTGGATCGCTCAATTTGCAGGTGTTCCACGAGAACCTGCGGCTCGATACCCTCAACAATGGCAACGGGGTCAGTCTTGGTTCGTTTCTGATCACGGACTCGACGGGCGCCTCGGGGGCTGTGAACCTGCGCACTTCAACGGTCGAGACGGTTGGCGACGTTTTGGATTTGATAAATGGACTCGACCTGGCCGTGGAAGCCCGCATCAATGATACGGGTGACGGGATTCTGCTGCTCGACACCGCCGGCGGTGGCGGAACGTTGTCCGTACGGGAATCGGGTACCAGACATACTGCGGCGGACTTGAGACTCCTCGGAAGTGCGACTCTGGTCGACATCAATGGCACACCGACTCAAGTGATCGATGGAGCCACGACCGCCACACTGGAAATCGGCGCCGACGAAACGTTGCAGGATGTCGTCGACAAGATCAACGCACTGAACATGGGAGTAACCGCCAGCATCTTCAACAGTGGCGGCGGCTCGACACCCTTCCGTATTTCACTGTCGAGCCAGTTGGCGGGAACCGCCGGCGAGATGCTGCTGGACACCTCACAGTTTGGACTCCAATTCCACAATATCGCGGCGGCTCAAGATGCGATCCTCCAAATCGGCTCAGCCGATGGGGCGGGGGCCGGCATTTTGGCGACATCCGGTACGAATCAATTCTCGAACGTCGTGGATGGATTGCAGTTGACCGTCAACGGTGTTTCAGAGTCACCCGTCAGTATTTCCGTGGCGACGACGGACCAGAAGCTGGTGAGCGCCGCCAAGTCGCTCGTGGACCAATACAACAAGATCATTGACAAGATTTCCGACCTGACTTACTTCGATGCCGAAACCGAAACGACAGGGATTCTCATGGGATCCAACGAGACCCTGCAGATCGAATCGCGGCTGTCCAGGCTCGTGACAGGTCGTTTCGTTGGCGTCGGGGCAATCCAGTCGCTCGGTGAGTTGGGAATCAGCGTCAATGACCAGGGCAAGCTCGAACTCGACGAACTGAAACTGCAGGATAAATTCGCCGAGGATCCCGAGGCGGTCCAGCAATTCTTCACTCAGAAGGAAACAGGGTTCGTTGCCAAGTTCAATGCCACGATCGAATCCTTGGCTGGGGAAGGCGATTCGTCACTGCTGATGGCACGCAATATGTCCTTGCAGAATCGCATTGACTCGAACAATGATCGGATCGACTTCTTCAACGGACGGCTGGATCGGGAACGAGAACGATTGATGAACTACTATTACAAACTTGAGCTTGTCATCTCCAAGATCAAGTCGAATTTGTCGGCCATCGAGTCGATTGCTCCGATTCCCATCGCGACCAGCAGCAACAACTCATCGTAGTGACGCCCTGAGGCGGCCGGTGGCCGAGGGCAAGCGTGGCTGCGACGTCCCGTCGCAGCATTGCGGCAAGATGCCGCAGCCAAAAACATGCACGCACGTTGTGAACGAACGCGCTAACGGAGGAACGGATTTCGGCCGAATACGATAAGGGGAGAACAGTTGTCGCCCCGTTCAGACGACTCCCCATCCCCGGCCGTAGCCCACACAAAGGATCGAGGCATGCCTCGCACTGCTCGTGATACCTATCTGGAGACCGAAGTACGCACTGCGACCCCGCAGAAACTTCGGCTGATGCTGATCGAAGGGGCGTTGCGATTTGCCCGCCAGGCGGTCGAGTACTGGGACGACCCGGAACATCCCGACCGGCGTTATGATGCGCTGGCGCGGTGCCACGATATCGTGAGTGAGCTGTATGCCGCCATTCGAACCGATGATTTGCCCGTGGCGGGTCAAGTGAAGTCGATTTACCAGTTCCTCTTCGGGCAACTTGCTCTGGTCACGATGCGCCATGACCCGAAGATCCTCCAGGACGTGATTGAGGTGCTGGAGATGGAGCGAGAGACGTGGCGGCAAGTCTGTGAGAAGATGCCGGAGGACCCGCGTCGTGAGCAAGGGCCGCAACGCGGTTGCCCAGAGATCTCGGCGGCAGGCATGCCGGCCATCGAACCTCAGACGCCTGGTATTCCCCACAGCAACCTGCCCGCGATGGAACGCTTCTCATTGGACGCGTGACAGGCAGACCGGCAGTTCACGTGGCGGGTGGCAGGCCGGTCCTGCTGCGACGCGGCGATCGAGTCTGCCACGTTCCTCCTCGACGGTCCTCCGCGTGGCGTCGGTCAGGCACATCGGCAGTGTCCTGACGCGGTTGTCGGTTAATCAGCTCCGTCAGCTGCGGTTATTTCCCGGGGGCCCCGAGCCAGATTCGAGCGACGCGAGCCGCCGGCGACGTGCCGGCGGGAGCAGTCCAGGCGGCCGCCGGCACCCGGCTGGGGCAGGTGCGTCACTCTATCGTGCGAGCGTGTGATGCAGGCGGGTAATCGGTGCTGCGCATTTGTGCTACAATCCGACCGATGCGGATCCGCCGAGGTGAAAACGGGCCACGTGCGGAAGTGTGGCGGAGGGGCATCAAATTCGTGACGCGGCAAAGTGGTGACGCGACGAAGTCTGTGGCGGAAAACCGCGAGCACCAAGCTCTACCATGAATCGAGGGAGTTTTACGTTGAGCAAGACGAAACGACTGATCCGTGTCGGGCACAGTCCAGATCCGGATGATGCTTTCATGTTCTACGCGCTGGCGAAAGACAAGATTGACACGGGTGCCTATTCCTTTGAGCACGAACTGGTCGACATCGAGTTGCTCAATCGTCGTGCGCAAACGGCTGAACTGGAGCTGACCGCAGTCAGTCTGCACGCGTATGCCTATTTGGCCGACAAGTACGTGCTCTGCACTTGCGGGGCCAGCATGGGGGACGATTATGGTCCCATCGTGGTGGCACGGGAGGCCTGTGAGATCGATGATTTGAGGCGACGTGTGATTGCCGTGCCAGGCACCTGGACGACCGCCTTCCTTTCCTTGCGCCTCTGTCTGGGGAGCGATTTCGAATATGTGGTGGTCCCCTTCGACGCGATTCTGGAAGCTACCGCGGCGGGCCAGTACGAAGGTCAGCGAGTGGATGCTGGGTTGGTGATTCACGAAGGGCAGCTCACGTACATGCAAGACAAGCTCCACCTGATTGTCGATTTGGGCAAATGGTGGATGCATGAGACGGGGATGCCATTGCCGCTGGGCGCGAATGCGATTCGCAAGGATCTGGGGGCTGCGACGATGGTCGATGTGGATCGCCTGTTGCATGAGAGCATTCGATATGGCCTCGACCACCGCACGGAGGCTCTGCAGTACGCGCTCTCATTTGGCCGAGGACTGGACGAAGCGAAGGCCGACTGTTTTGTCGGCATGTACGTCAACGACTGGACGCTCGATTTCGGTCCCCGTGGTCGGGAGGCCGTCACCACGCTGCTTGAGCGGGGCCATGCAGCGGGCGTGATCCCCACGTTGGTGCGCCCGGAGTTCGTGTCGTGAGCCGGTAGCGGGGCAACCACCAGAACTCGCCGGTTGCCTTAGGGGGCTCGATGTCACTGAGGCTTTACCACTCGACATCGTCCGTGTCGTGAATCCTGAGCGAGGCAGGCTTTCGCGGCGCTCATCGCCGACGCGCACGCCCACGACTTGAAGGTCCGTAGCAGGCCGTGCCTCCGTTGGCTGGGCTGGTCGCACGACCGCTGTTTATGTCCTATTCGTGACTTCGCCCACGAGTTCGCGGTGCTTTGATTGATGCGACGGCAATCTGGGATGAAACCACCGATGTCGTTATGGGACTGAGGGATACGGCGGAAATAATCCGACAAGGGAGCGCATTTTGACACCTCGGCCGCCGCTGCCAAGCCAATGGCGGGTGGAGCTGTGTAGAGGGAAGTGCAGATCCATGGGCGTCGGAGTATAATCGGCGTCACCATATCCTTCGCCAGGCTGGGGCCATCCCATGAGCGACGTCACCCGCATCTTGTCTGCCATCGAACAAGGTGATCCAGCGGCCGCCGAGCAACTCCTGCCGCTCGTCTATGACGAACTCCGCAAGCTGGCTGCCCACAAGATGGCCCACGAGAAGCCCGGGCAGACGCTTCAAGCCACCGGCCTCGTTCATGAGGCTTATATCCGGCTCGTAGACGCGGAGAAGTCACAGCATTGGGACAGCCGCAGGCATTTCTTTGCCGCCGCCGCCGAAGCGATGCGGCGGATTCTCATCGAAAACGCACGTCGAAAGACGCGACACAAACGCGGCGGGAATTGGAGCGAGCCGATCTGCCAGACGTGGCCGAGTATCGAGCAAACTCCTCTCGACGAGCTGATTGACCTTGACGAGGCGCTGAAGAAACTGGCGGTCGAAGATGCGGAGAAGGCCGAGGTCGTGAACCTCCGTTTCTTTGCCGGACTCCCTCTCGAAGAGATCGGCCAGATTCTCGGCATTGCCGTCCCCACCGTCAAACGTCATTGGCGTTATGCCCGCGCCTGGCTGCACAAAGAGATGCAGTAAGGCACCTGGCCCGGCTCCAGAATCTGAAATACTTCCCGAGTTTTTTTCGGAATGTGTGATCCCCGGCCGGCGCCGATGGCGCATAGCAATATGGAACGTATCTCTGGGAGTCGCTCATGGGAACCGAGAAACCTGAGAAAGACCGGATCTTCAACATCGCGGCCGAAATCCAAGATCCGGCCAAGCGAGCGGCCTATCTGGACGATGCCTGCGGCGACGACGTCTCTCTTCGCGAGGAAGTTGAAGAGTTACTGCGCCACGACCAGGAAGGCGCGAGTTTTCTGGAATCCCCGCCTCCCGGCGTAGACGCCACCATCGACCAGCCCATCACCGAGAAGCCCGGCACGGTCATCGGCCCCTACAAGCTGCTCCAGAAGATCGGCGAGGGCGGGTTCGGCGTCGTCTACATGGCCGAGCAGACAGAGCCGGTCAAGCGGCGGGTGGCGCTTGAAGATCATCAAGCCGGGGATGGATACTCGGCAGGTGATCGCCCGCTTCGAGGCCGAGCGGCAGGCGCTGGCGATGATGGACCATCCGAATATCGCCCAGGTGCTGGATGCCGGGACGACCGATCAGCGGCCGACCCTACTTCGTGATGGAACTGGTCAAGGGCGTGCCGATCACGCAGTTCTGCGATGAGAAGCACCTCACGCCCCGGGAGCGACTGGAGCTGTTCGTGCCGGTCTGTCAGGCGATCCAGCACGCCCATCAGAAGGGGATCATCCACCGCGACATCAAACCGTCGAACGTGCTGGTGGCGAGAATACGACGATCGCGCGGTGCCCAAGATCATCGACTTCGGCGTGGCCAAGGCGACCGAGCAGCACTTGACCGAGAAGACGATGTTCACCCAGTTCGGTCAGATTCGTGGGCACGATCGACTACATGAGCCCCGAACAGGCCAAGCTGAACGAGCTGGACATCGACACCCGCAGCGACATCTATTCGCTGGGCGTGTTGCTCTACGAACTGCTTGACCGGCGACACGCCGTTCGACCGCCAGCGGCTCCGCGCTGCCGCCTTCGACGAGCTGTTGCGGATCATCCGCGAAGAGGAACCGCCGAGACCCAGCCTACGGCTGAGCACGAGCGAGTCGCTGCCGTCGATCTGCCGCGAATCGGCACACGGAGCCCAAGAAGCTGAGCACGCTGGTTCGCGGCGAGCTGGACTGGATCGTGATGAAGGCGCTGGAAAAGGACCGCACGCGGCGTTACGAGACGGCCACGGGCCTTGCCAACGATGTCCAGCGGTACTTAGACGACGAGCCGGTCGTGGCGTGCCCGCCGTCGGTGGGGCACTGAAGCAATGGGATGAGGCCTTGGAAGCCCGCAGTCAGTCTCAAGCTGCACCCGATGACTCCTACGCGTGGAAGGACCACGCGGTGGCCCGCATTCTTTCCGGGAAGTCCGATCTCGCCGTGGCAGACACGACCAGGGCCATCGACCTCGACTCGACTAATGCCTTGGCCTTCGTCGATCGTGCGTGGGCATACATCAATTTGGGAAAGTACGAAGAGGCCGTTGCCGATTGCGACGAAGCACTCCGTTTGGATGCCAATTCCTATCTGGGCTGCGAACGGCGAGCTTGGGCTCGGAATATGCTTGGAGATTTCGAGAACGCCGTCGCGGATGCGGAACGAGCGGTTGAGATCAAGCCGGAAGCATTTGCCTATGACCAACTTGCCACGGCCCACAAGGGGCTGAAGCAGTGGGATCAGGCGATTGAGAGCTACGGCCAAGCCATCAAGCTGCAGCCGGATGATGCCAATGCCTGGCGCAGACGAGCCGAGTTGTACGCACAACTCGGCGCTTACGACCAAGCCATAGCCGACTACAGCCAAGTCGTCAAACTGCGGCCGGATGATGCCAGGGCGTGGAAAGACCGGGCTGTGGCTCGCAATGCTCTGAAGCAGTACGAGCGTGCGATCGCAGACTTGGATGAGGCGATTCGACTCGATCCGACATTCCCTTGGCCTTACGGGCAGCGGGCGGAGGCCCACTTGGCTATGGGAAACCACGATCGAGCGATTGCCGACTGTGGCGAATTGATTCGTCTCGCTCCAGCGAATAACTGGGGACACCGGATTCGGGGGAATGCTTACCTGAAAATGCGGGAATATGATCTGGCGATCGCCGACTACGGTGACGCGATCCAACTCGCCCCGGAGAAGGGCGATTTGTACAGAGCTCGGGGTGACGCCCATCGGCAATTGAACGATTGGGACAAGGCCATCGAAGACTACGGCCAAGCTATCAAGCTGAATCCGGAGAAGCCGGGGCTCTGGTACGCGAGGGGCAACCTGTACGCCCAGATGGGCGAACTGAAACAGGCCATCGCCGACTGTGGCGAAGTGATCCACCTCGATCCAACGCACGCATTGGCTTACTGGCGTCGCGGTGCGGCCCTGGCGGCGTGTGGTAAGTGGCCGGATGCGGTGGCCGACTGCTCCCAAGCGGTCAAATTGAAACCCGATGACATGTGGATGTCTCATTTGTATGCCGCCGTGCTCTTTCTGAGCGGCGACACGGACGAATACCAGCGAATCTGTGCGGAAATGCTACGTCATGCGGACGGGACCACGGAAGCATCCGTCCACCCAGCGACAGTCCGGGCTTGCGCGCTCGCAAGCAACGGCTGCGTGGACCCGCCGCGGTTGGTCCAGCTGGCGGAGCAGGCAGTCGCGACCGAGCCGAATTCACCGGGCGGTTTATGCACGCTCGGAATTGCCCACTACCGCGCAGGACAGTCCGAACAGGCAATCCAGCGACTGAACGAATCGATCCAGTTTTCGCCCCCTGGGTGGGAGTCCCACGTTCTCAGTTGGCTGGCGCTGGCCATGGCCTATCATCGGCAAGGCGAAGAAGAACATGCTCGCAAATGGTTGAACAAGGCCCACGAGTGGACTGAGAAGTACAAGCTTGCTCGACCAAGCGACCCGACGGCGTCTGGGGCCTTGCCGCTGTACTATGCCGGTTCCAACATCGACTGCGTCGTTCTGCTCTGCGAGGCGGAACAGTTGATCGAGGGAACGAGCGATGCGGGCCAGGGCAAGCCGCAGGTCGCCCAAGGCCCGGCCTCCGAGCCGGCCCCGGTCGCGAAACTCGAACCGGAAGACGCCAACACGGCAGAGTCCCAGCCGCCGGTGCCCGAAACGCCGCCAGACCCGCAAACCAAGGAGAAGCAGAAGAAAAGCGAGTGAAGTCGTAGGGCGGTCATCGCCCACCGAATGAGCAATCGAGAAAGCCCCGTAGCGCGGTGGGCGATGCCCACCCGACAAAACAAACAAAATCCGGGCCGGTGAGCCAGTACGACCAAGCACCACTCACCCACCCGGAGCCTGAAGCCCGCAGCGCACGGTCCGCGCACCGCGCAAGCAGACGGCTTTTTTATTGTACGTCGCGGGGCATGGCTCAACGTAAATCGTCTTCGCGGAGGCGCACCTGCAGTTACGGGACGACACGAAAGCCGAGACCGACCTGTTCGAAATGGGCATCGCCGGTGAAAACGTCCGTGATCCCCAGATCCTGCATGACCACCATAGACGTGAGGTCCACGAAAGAGATGGCGGGCTTGTCGTGATACTTCAATCTCAGTTGATAGGCCTTCTGAAATTGCTCGGAGGAGAGGAATACGAGCCGATGGCGATCCCCGTCGAACGATTCGAACAACCGGTCCGCAAACTGTCGCGCACTGTCAAAGGGCGCAACACGAAAGAGGGCGGAGAAAAACTCCGCAAGCACATGATCGCTGGTGACGTAACGCGTTTTCTGGCGACGGAACTCGCGATGCTGACGGGCGGCCGCAGCCTGGTACGGGTCTTTGGCATAAGCCAGCGCCAGCCAAGCCCAGGTGTCAACGAAGACCGTTACCGTTTACGTTCCTTGTCTTCCATCGAGCCGTAGAGGATTTCGTCATGCCGCTCCGCCAGGCTGATTTCCGGCCCATCCTTGCAGATGCCGATGACCGCATCCAGAGGGTCATAGTCCTCATCAAGCGGGCTGATCGTCAAACGAACTTCCGTCCCGTCAGCCAGTGCCAACGGCTGGCTGGGTTTCAGCACGCCCTTTTCATAAGTCGCTTGAACGGTGATGGGCATGATTGATCCTTCCACCGAAATCGAAAGCCAAAGTCCTTAGCTGGTATATCTGATGTGCCGCGTATCGGCAATCCAGATCTGCTCCACACGACACGACAAAAATCCGGGCCGGTGAGCCAGTACGACCAAGCACCACTCACCCACCCGGAGCCTGAAGCCCGCCGACGCACGGTCCGCGCGCCGCAAACAGACGGCTTCTTTATTTTACCGCGGACCGCCTCCCGAGAAAGGGGATTTGAGATGTACTGCAAGCGACTCTGTATTGTGGCGGTCGCGGTTGTCGGCCTGATGTTCGTGCTAACACGCTTGGCACTCGCAGAAGGAGACCTGTCCGTCAGCCTGGCCGACGGTGTGCTCCTGATCGTCGGTGACAAGAAGCCAAACGATATTATTGTGTCGGAATACGACGAGCTGATTTTGGTGGGCGGATGCGACTGGGAGTACAATCGCAGCTACTTTCCCTGGTTTCCCTATTGGTTGGATTACTCCCCCAGCGGCGGCCGCACGACCGTCAACGGCGGCGATCCCATCTTCTTTGCAGCCTCCGAAGTCTCCGAGATCATCGTGATCGCCGGAGGCGGACCGGATTGGCTTCTCATCCAAGGGTCTCTCGGCGGCGATCTCTCTATCGACTGCGGCAGGTGACGACCAGGTCCGTTTCGATTCAACCTATGAGGCATGTGAGGTGGCCGGCAACCTGTACGTCAACTCGCGATACGGGGCCGTCCTACGCAATCGTTCAGCTGGACGATGCGGACGGTACTTTCACAGGCGGCGTTGCCCGGGACATCAACAGCCAGAGACAGATCGTGGGCCAAGTCGATGATCCGCTGGGCGGAGTCATGGCCGTTTGCTGGACAATCACCGGGACAGGTGACGATGCGCAGTCGGAACTGCATCTGCTCACCGACGGCATCGTGGCCAACGGAATCAACGAATGCGGAGAGATTGTGGGCGCAGGCGTCAACGGTGGCCAGATCGTGGGGTGTTTTTGGGCGAGCAAGGATGCCGATCCGCTCGTTCTGCCACCTCTTGCCGGATTCGAAGAGAGCGGCGCTGGAGCGATCAACGACGACGGCGTCATCTGCGGCTCGTCCGCCCGTTGGACGCCAAGGCGGGACGAGAATGGCAATCCGGTATTCGATGAACTCGGCGTTCCCATCCTTGATTACGCAACTCGGGCCGTCGCGTGGCGGATCACGGGAAACGTTGTTGTCGGACCGATCGAACTGCCCTCGCTCGGTTTCTCCGGCGCCACGTCGCTCAACAACAACGACAACGCGGGACTGGCGGAGATTGTCGGCAGGGACGGCGATTCGGCCGTCGTCTGGACCGTGCTCAGTGCCGGTGGGACGCTCACCGCGGCCCCAGTGCCCACCGTGCTGAACGCCCGGGGAGGGGCCGAGGGCGTGAACAGCTCCGGCACGATATGCGGCAACTCTGGACGGATGGTGTGCCGTCGGAGGCCGTCGTCTGGTCCGGCAGTTCCACCCAGGTCTTGGACCGCGCCAGGTATGTCTTCTCGGCCTGGGCACACGACGTCAACGACGCCGGGCAGATCGTCGGCGAAGGCGATTACTGGAAGAAGTACACGCAAGGCCGCCGAGCCGTGGTCTGGCCCAGCGCCGGCGGGTCGATGATCCTGCTGAATGGGTTTCTCGATGACAATTCGCCGTTCACTTCGCTGGTCGAGGCAAATGCCATCAACGAGTCGGGGGACATCGCGGGGGCCGGCTGGGACGGGAACAACTACGGCGCGTTCCTGGCGATGCCGAAGTAGGGATGGGTATTCGGAAACGGATTGGGGTTTGCTCTTCACCTCCATCGGTGCCACTGTGTGCGGCTGCGCGTGTCCATTCCAGAGACAACCGTGCACAACGCGACAACTAACCAACTCGCCGCCGCACCACGCACGCAGTGTGGGGCGGGTACCGATCGTCCATCGGCCCGAGCGCCAGCCGCTTCCCCCTCTGCGCACTGTTCAAGTCGAGTCTTCTCGTTCGCATGCACCGAATTCGCTGCGCCCGCCTTCGTCGGCTGGAGAATCCATGGATTGAACAGTGGCACGCAGTGTGGGGCGGGTACCGATCGTCCATCGGCTCGAGTGGCGGCCGCGTCCCCCTCTGCGCACTGTTCAAGTCGAGTCTTCTCGTTCCCATGCACCGAATTCGCGGCGGCCGCCTTCGTCGGTTGGAGGGTCCATGGATTGAATGGGGCACGGGGGCTGGTACTTCGGGTATAATACTTCAGACGCGAGCTGAGTCCGGTGACTCCGGCCATGGATCGTGGTGCGGTTGATGGCAATTCCCGTCGGGTCTCAGAGTGGTGGAACACGTGATGTCGACAGATTGGCGGCAGGTACTCGATCAGGCCATTGACCAGCGGTTCGACGAGATGGTACAGCTGCGTCGGCAACTGCACCAGCATCCGGAGGTCTCTGGTCAGGAGCGCGAAACGAGTCTTTTTTTGTACCAGCGACTGGGAGATGCCGGGCTGGATGTGCGGATGGGCCCCGACGGTCGCGGCGTGATCGCAGACACGCACTTACCAGCGGGGGGGCCTGCCCGAGGGCTACTCGGATTGCGGGCTGACATCGATGCGTTACGCATCCATGACGAAAAGACGGTCGCCTACCGAAGTCAGGTAGATGGCGTGATGCACGCCTGCGGCCACGACTGCCACACCGCGATCATGGTGACCGCTTTGACGACGCTGTGGCAGCTGAAACAGCTCGATAAGCTGCCGTGGCCGATCCACCTTCGCGGCATCTTTCAGCCGTCGGAGGAGACGGCTCAGGGAGCTCGCGAAATGGTGTCGGTGGGGGCGATGGAGGGAGTGCAGGCAATTTTCGCGCTGCATGTCGACCCGACGCGCCGGCTGGGCAAAATCGGCTTGCGCAGTGGGGCGATGACGGCCACCGCGGACGAAATCGAGTTTCACATTGTCGGGCGAGGGGGCCATGCGGCTCGACCTCACGAGGCGAGCGATCCGATTGCCGCCGCCGCTCAGTTGGTCAATGCTCTCTATCTGTTCATCCCTCGTGTGACCGACAGCCGCGATGCGGTGGTCGTGACGATTGGCCAGGTCATCGGTGGACACACGGCGAACGTGATCCCCGAGGAAGTCATTTTGCGGGGGACGATTCGGACCTTGGAGCGAGACGTCCGCACGACGACTCTGCGTCACGTTGAGCGATTGGCAGAGGGGATTGGCAGGACGTCGGACACGCGGATCCAGGTCCGTGCCGGCTCCAGTACCCACTCGGTCGTGAACAATCCGCAGTTGGCCGACTTGCTGCGGCACGTTGTGAAAGATATTTTGGGCCACGACGGCCTGCAGGAAATCGATCGTCCCAGCATGGGGAGTGAGGATTTTGCCTTCTATCTCGATCGTGCGCCAGGCGTCATGATGCGCCTCGGTTGCACCTCGGATCGTTTTGGCGGCAGTGCGCTCCATACTCCTTCTTTTGACATTGACGAGGAAGCTCTGCGGATCGGGGCGAAGGTGCTGGCCCGGGCGGCGGTCTACTGGTCGGATCCTCAGCGGGGCCCGACCTCCAGTGGGAGTACGATGGCGGCCAATCCCTGAGCGAGTCGTCTTTTACTTACAATTAGTCAGTCCGGCAGAATGCCTTGCCGCGCAGCGGTGCCACCAGAACGTCGCGAGGAGACCACGGCGATGCAGAAACTGCATTTTCACAGCAACAAACGCCACACGTTGGGGATCGAACTGGAACTGGGACTGGTCGACGCCCGGACGATGGAATTGTCCAGCTCGATTCATCGTGTGTTGGAGCGATTGCAGGGTTCCGAGAAGGAGTTCAAACCCGAGCTGATGCAATGTTGCATCGAGATTAATACGGACGTTTGCGAGAATGTGGCGGACGCCGACGCGGATCTGCAGAGCAAGATCGTACGGGTGGAACAGATTACGGACGAATTGGGTTTGCGGCTCTGGTGGGGAGCGACGCACCCCTTCTCGCTCTGGAAAGAGCAACGCGTCACGCCCAATGAGCGATACCGTGATCTGGTTGGGCTGCTGCAGGAGATGGCTCGGCGGCTGGTGACGTTCGGTCTGCACGTGCATGTGGGAGTCGATTCGGGTGACAAGGCGGTGATGATTTGTGATCGCATGATGCGACATCTCCCCACCCTGTTGGCGCTCACCTGCAGCAGCCCGTTCTGGGAAAGTCGCACCACCGGGCTCCACTCGCACCGCAGCAAGATCATGGAAGGGCTGCCTACGGCCGGCCTGCCGACTCTGATGCGAAATTGGAGCGAATATGTCTGGCTGGTGAACCACATGGTCGACACGGGGTTTATCAATACGGTGCGGGAGATCTGGTGGGATATTCGGCCCCACCATAACTTCGGCACTGTGGAGGTCCGCGTCTGCGACATGCCGGGCGATTTGGCCGACGTGCTGGGAGTGGCTGCCTTGACGCAGTGCCTCATCAAAGCGCTTTCCGACAACATTGACGAGGGAACGTATCAGCACGATTGCCACCCGATGATGGTCCGCCAGAACAAATGGCGTGCCTGCCGCTTCGGACGTGCGGCATCGATGGTCAACACGTACACGTTTGAGGTGCAGCGAGTCTCTCAGGTGGTTGTCGAACTAGTGGAACGTCTGCGGCCCCATGCACGACAGCTGGGGTGTATTCCCTACCTGGAGCATGTGCTGGACATGGCCCACTCACCAGCCTGGTCCGATATCCAGATAAAAGCCCTTGACGAAACGAATGATCGCGCGGAAGTAGTGCGACGACTCAGTGCCCTGTCGCGGATCAGCCAACCTCGGCGGGATGAGTAGTGAGTAGTGAGGTGAGTAGTGAGTAGTGAGTAGTGAGTAGTGAGGTAGCGAGGCGGGACGTTCAAGGGCAGCCGAACAGGATGCGGGCATTCGACGTGGTTTGTTCGGCGAAGGCTGCCAGGGTCACGCCGCGCGATTCGGCCAGGCACTCGGCAGTGTGGACGATCCGTGAGGGTTCATTGGGCCGCTGTCCGCGAAAGGGATGAGGAGTCAAGTAGGGTGAATCGGTTTCGATCAGAATGCGGTCGAGGGGCATGGCGGCCGCGATGGCTCGCAACTCGTCGGACTTCTTAAAGGTCACCATTCCAGCGAAGCTGATATGGAGCCCGAGTTCCAGGCACTGCCGGGCCGTTTCCAGATCGCCCGTGAACGAGTGCATGACACCCCGCAGGGACCCGCGGTCGCCTGCGGCCCGCAGCATTTCGATCGTCGCTTCCCCGCAATCGCGCATGTGCACGATGAAGGGCAAATCCAAGTGTTGGGCGAGTCGCAGGTGCCGCTCGAAGAGTTCGCGTTGTAGTTCAAACGGGGTGAAGTCCCAGTATTGATCCAATCCCGTTTCGCCGATCGCGCGCACCTTGGGGTGAGACGCCAGCTCGACGACACGCTGCCAATCGTCGGGAGTTGCCTCGCCGCCATGATTCGGCTGGATACCGACGGCCGCATAGACCTGCGGCCAGCGCTCGGCCAGGGCCACTGTCGCGGCACTCGATGCGGCGGTCGTGCCAACCGCGAGAATCGTGGCGACTCCAGCTCGCGCCGCCCGCTGCAGCAGGTCGTCGAGGCCATCCTGGAACTGTTCGTCATCCAGGTGGGCATGCGTATCGAACAGCTCGATCGTGGAGGTCGGCGGATTCATGCCGATAATCGCAACCTATCGCTGCCAAGTTCGTTCAGGGAATCGAGATGTGCCTTGGCGACCCCCAGCGATTCTTGCGTGAAGGACTGCGCCAGCGACGCGCGAGGGAGCTCGTCAATGCTCTTTTCGATCGCTTCGATCGTCCGCTCCTGATATTGAATCAGCTCAGCCCACATGAACTGCGAGGAGAGATCGTGAAAGGTGTCAAACCGCGCCGGGAACTTGCCCGCGGCGAGTCTGCCACCGCACTCCACGATCAGCTTCCCAAAACCGTCCGCCAGTCGCTGTTGGTCACGGACAATATCGCACAGCAACTGGGCTCCCTTGGCATCTTCGTCCCGCCACCAGGGTGGGGCAAAAGCCAGATGGCTGGGAAGCGAATAGTGGTGAATGACCCAGAGGCGGTTGAGGACTGCGCAGGTGGCATTGGTGTTCACAGGTTTGTCTCTCCGTCCAAACTAGGCGAATAGTGACCGAGTGGCAGCGATCGCCACGGCATTAAGCCACTCCCACCCCAGGATCAGCAAAGCTGTGGGGAGAGTCAACAACAAGATATACAGGCCATGCAGGGATAGAAGGGGGAAGGCAACGGACGCAGGTGACTCCGCTTCCGGAGCCATGGTCATGAGTCTCACCACGCGTAGATAGTAAAAAAGGCTGATGGCGGTGTTCAGTCCGCCAAGGAGCAGCAACACCATCAAGTAAGCGGCGCCGGTCGCGCGAAACGCGTCCGTCAAAGCGGCGAAGACGGCAAATTTCCCCAGGAAACCGGAGAGTGGTGGCAAGCCGACGAGTCCCAGCAGGATCAATGAAAAACAGATGGCGATGCCGGGGCAGCAGCGGAGCAAGCCGGCGTAGTCCGCGATCTGCTCGCTTTGCATGCGATTACGCAGCAGTGCCACGATCACGAAGGCCCCCAAGTTCATAAAGACATACACCGAGACGTAGATCACCAGCGAGGCGGCGGCCAGCTGGGCGTCTTGGGGGGAACTGGCGAGCAGCTCCAACATTGGCGGGATAGCCATCATCATGTAGCCCGCATGGGCAATCGTTGAATAGGCCAACATCCGCTTGATGTTCGTTTGCCCATAGGCAGCCAGATTGCCGAACGTGCACGTAATGATGGCCAAGAGCGCGATCAGCCTGCTGACGAAATATCGGAAACGGCCCAGATGCGCGTTGTCGGTCGAAATCGTGGAAGAAACGGACACCACGGATAGACCGGAGGGGCCCGCTGCATCCGCTGACACCAGCGGTGGGGCGGCGGAATCGGGGATCGAGAACAGGCCGTTCTCTCGAATTCCACTCCCCTGCAACGGCATCGCCGAGAGTGCCTTGACGCCATCCAACCTTTCGCCTGGGTGAACGCCTTCCGGGGGGACCCAGCCGACCCCGATCGCGACCCGCAACAGTAGCGCCAGGGCTGCCCCCTTCGAAGCCACACTCAGAAAGCCGCCAATCTCCGCCGTGGCACCTTCAAATACATCCGGACACCAAAAATGGAACGGGACCGCCGACAGCTTAAAGGCTAATCCCACGGCAATCATCAAGGTTGCCAGAGTCAGCACCATCCATTGCGACGCACTCATGCTCGGCAGCATGTGGGACAAGTTCAATGCCACCGTCGGCAGGTGGACCGCGTTGACCAGCCCGGCCAGTAGGCTAATGCCGTAGAGCATGATCCCTGCGGCGCCCGCCCCATAGACGGCGTATTTCAAAGCGGCCTCACTTCCCAATCGCTCGCGTTTCACGAGACCTGCCAGGACATAGCAGGGGACGCTGGCCATTTCGATCGCCATGAATACCATGAGCAAATGGTTGGCGGAAACCATCAGGCAGAAGCCGAGCGTGGCACCCATGAGCAAAACGTAGATGTCGGGTCCGTCCTCCTTTTCAGGCACTCCCGAAAGGCTGGTGAATGCGACGAACAAAGCGAGGAAAGCGAGCAGCAAGCCGCGCATGAAGACCGAAAACCCGTCGTAGACCAGCATCCCGGTGAAGATTTCCATCCGCTGGCAAGCAACGCTATTCGTAACCAGTTGCCAGGGGGCGACAAAATAGAGGGCCACCAGGCTGCCCAACAGCGCGATCCACGCTGTGTTGATGCGGCGGCCCCAGCCAGGCAGTTTCACCAACAGGACCAGCACAATCGCAGCGCAGATAGTGATTTCCGGCAGAAATACACCCAGACTCGAGTCTGTTGTGAAACGCCAGAAGCCCGCCTCCGGCGGACCCTTTGTGTCAATGATCAGTTGGCTGACCAGGTCGTGCAGATTCACTGGAATACCTTCTCGTTGTATCGATCTCGAGCGACCGGGCTATTCAAGGGGATCAGCCGGTAGCTGAGCCCGCCAAGGGCTCAGCCGCCAAGGGCTCAGCCGCCAAGGGCTCAGCCGCCAATGGCTCAGCCGCCGGGCTCAGCCGCCGGGCTCGCGGCGTCTGGCGCCGCGGTTCAAGCTACGGCCGCTAACGCCGTCGTCTGAAGCCTGGCGGCTTCAGCTACGGCCGCTTCCTTCGTCTGAAGCCTGGCGGCTTCAGCTACGGCCGCGTGACCCGAGAGCGACGTGTCTGCTTCCTCTTGCGGTTTGCTTTGCGAAGTCGCCAGTTGCGGCTCCTTGACGGTCTTCGTCCACTGGGCGAGGCTCTCGACCTGCCGATCCACGGTACGATCCATGAACTGTAGCACAAAGGTATGCGGGAATACCCCCAGCAGAATGGCGAGCACGAACAGCACACCGGCAATCGTGTTTTCACGGGCGCTGCTCGGGACCAGCGATTCTTCGTGAGGGCCGTGATACTCGGTGCCCAGGTAGACTCGCTGAATGGCCCAGAGAATGTACCCGGCGGTCAGGATGACGACCGATGCCGCAATGATCGCCAGGGTGTAGCTGAAATTCCAGACGGAAAGGACCACAAACGCCTCGCCAATGAAACCACACAGGCCAGGCAGGCCGAGCGCGGCGAAGAAGATACCGATCGACAAGGCGGTGTAGACCGGCATTTTCCCGAACAGCCCGCCGAATTCGTTCAGATTGCGGTGATGCACACGGTCGTAGACGACGCCGACCATAAAGAACATGCCAGCCGAGCTGATGCCGTGCGCGATCATCTGGAACATGGCCCCTTTGACCCCCATGTTCCAGTAATCAGGATTGAAAGCGTTGCCCGCTGCAACCGACCAGACGCCCAGTCCGAGTACTACGTAGCCCATGTGGCTGACCGAGCTGTAGGCCACCATCCGTTTGAAATCGGTTTGAGCCAAGGCGGCGAAGGCTCCATACACCATGCTCACAACACCGATGCCGCAGACGAGGTAGGCAAAGTCAAATCCACCATGCGGGCAGATCGGATAGCAGATGCGGATGATACCGTAGCCACCCATCTTCAGCAGGACGCCCGCCAGGATCATGGAGATCGGTGTGGGAGCTTCCACATGCGCGTCGGGCAACCATGTGTGCAACGGCACCGAAGGAACCTTAATGATGAACCCGACAAACAACAGCAGAAACGCCCACCTCTGCCACTGCGGGCTGAACGCGTCCGTGTGCTGTCCCATGGCGGCTAAGGCCAGGATGTTGAACGTATGCAATGGTTGGCCGCCGTTCGTCGGATCTTCCCGCAGTTTCTCTGTGGCTGCTTTCGAAATATGCAGATCAGCCCAGACAATCGTGGCTTCTGCCGTCGGGTCATCCAAGTTGGACAGCTCGGCAACTTTCCGTCAAATCGCTCGCGAAATACAGCATCAGGATGGCGACCAGCATGAACACGCCGCCGACCAGCGTGTACAGAAAAAACTTGATAGCCGCATACTCGCGCCGGGGGCCACCCCAGACCCCGATCAAGAAGTACATCGGCAAGAGCATGACTTCCCAGAAGATGAAGAAGAGGAAGAAGTCGAGCGAGACGAATACTCCCAGCATCGCGGTTTCAAGAATCAGGAACAGGATGCAATAAGCCTTCACATACTTCGTTACCGACCAGCTGGCCGCCATCGCCAGCAAGCAGACCAGCGTGGTCAGCAGTACAAGTGGCAGGCTGATGCCATCGATGCCCATCGAATAGGAGAT
>CAVOXY010000005.1:0-145888 GCA_963700515.1 uncultured Planctomycetota bacterium
GGTGATACACGATCTTTGGTAATCGGCCAATGTACGCTCGACAAGATGGCTTAGCAGGTAGCCGGTTACCACGAAATGAATCGGGGTAAAGAGCTGCTCCTGCCGCGGCAGGGTGAACCTAAGTGTAGGTCCCAGCGGGAGATGAGAAATGAGGGTGGATGAGGGGATTCGAACCCCCGACTTCTGGAACCACAATCCAGTGCTCTAACCAACTGAGCTACATCCACCGCGTCGAAGAATCCAAGTTTAGTCTGGCTCCCAGATTTGGTCAACGGACCGAGTTATCAGTCACATCACCAGCAGCCCAATAACCTACTGGTGGGGGAACCGGGAATGCGAATCGGTGAGTGGCGTGGTGTTTTCGGATGTCGTCGTCAGTTCGGTGAGTCGCGCTCTACGTGCTGCGGCGGAAGACTCGGCGGCTTCCGTTACTGCGCAGGGTCGCAGTAGCTGGACCCGCCAGGGTTCAGCAGTAGCTGGGCCCGCCAGGGTTCAGCGGAAGCTCTTTGCGATTCCCCACTTCGCTGAAGCCGGCGAGGCTTCACGTGGGTGGCGCGACGATACGCACTTCTGCTGAGCCCTTGGCGGGCTCAGCTACGAGGGTGACCTCAGGCTGAGCCCTTGGCGGGCTCAGCTACGAGGGTACTTCAGGCTGAGCCCTTGGCGGGCTCAGCTACGAGGGTGACTTCGGGCTGAGCCCTTGGCGGGCTCACGCTACGTGTAGGGAAAGGTCTCGTCGAGCGGCGAGGCGGACAACTCAACGAGAAACGTCGCCAAACGCTGGATCAACAGATCCATCATGCGGACTCCCTTCTCCGCCGTGGCTTCGTGCGGATATCCCACTCCCGCATTCGTCGTCAACAGGTGCCACGGACGCGTTATCGAAACCCAACCCTCCCGCAACGCCTCGAACCGGGGCTGCGCAGCCGTTCCGTCGTCCGCCGCCAACGAACCGTCCGGCTTGCGGTTGATCAGCTCCGGGAAAGAACGCCATGGCAAACGACGTTTCCATCTCGCCCGCGTGGTCATCCGGATGATCAAAGATATTCGCGTACTCGTCGGCAAAGGCCTTATACCAGTTACAGACAAACAGCTGCGCCGGCGTCTTGCCGCTCAGCTCACGCAGGATCATCTTCACTTCGTTTCCACCGTGACTATTCAGCAACAGGATCTTGCGCACACCACTCTTCACCAGTGACTCCACCAAGTCCGTTACTACCAAAGCGAGCGTGGTCGGGTTCAAGTTCATGGCCAGCGGCATGGCGTACATATTCGTCTGCGTGCCAAAGGGGATGGTCGGCAGCAACACCACATTCGCACCCCGCTTGTGCGCCGCCTCGCAGATCTCCTCGCCCACAATCGTCCCTTCGAATAAGTCCATCCCGTAGGGCAAGTGCAGATTGTGCGGTTCCGTCGCTCCCAGCGGCAATACCGCAACTTCGTAGGTGTGACGCTTCGTGTGCTCGTAATTCGTTTCGGCCAATACCCAAGGACGCATGATTCTCTCCAGCCATCAGAATGGAACTCGTACCAGCATATTGTAGAGGGGACGGCCGGCTTGCGCAACGCCCCGTGATGCCGGATGCCAGCCAGATTCCGGTGTGCCGGTGTTTCGCCGCGTTGTGTTCAACCCTGTTGGACAAGATGCGGTATCGCACGGCGGACCCGCCGGCCACATGATATGAACCCTGCACTCAGCAGCAACATCGCGAGCGGAGCCACGTCGGTCCTGTCGCACTCCTTCAGAGTGCCGCTGCTGGTGGTGACCGTGTCCCCAGGGTGCGCGCAAGCGCGGCGACGCTGCGGGCAGACCCTGGGCCTGGGCATTGTGCCACTGCTTCGCAGTGAAGACACGCCGGTGGCGTGAGGAATGCACCACGTCTGTGCCAAGAAAAACGCGCCCTCCGCGTTTGAGGCAACCGATATCAACGTGTTACTTCAATTTCGGCAGGCGTTTGCGAAGCTGATCGAGCGCGGCGGGAGTGACGCGAGTGCCGTCCACGTCGAGCTGCTGCAAGCTGCGCAGCGCCGTGAGAGCCCTCAGGCCTTCATCCGTAACCTGCGTGCCGGTAAGCCACAGAACCTGGAGCCGGCTGAGACTGGACAGCTTAGGCATCGCCGCATCCGAAATATCCGTCTGCGACAAGTCCAATTCCTCCAACTGCCGCAGGTCCGTCACGCGGTCGAGCATTTGATCCGTAATGCGAGTCTTCTCAAGATTCAGATGTTCCAGCAGTTTGGCATCCGCCACACAAGCCAGTCCGGCGTCCGTCGCCGCGGTGAACGATAGATCGAGCCAACGCAACTGGTCGCACCCCTGCACGTGCTGCAACCCGGTATCCGTGATCGCCGTGTGACTCAAACAAAGATTACGAATACTCTTGTCAACGAACGCCAGGTCCGCATCGGTCACATTCAGGAAATCCTGATACCCTTGATCAAGCTGTGGATAGCCGCGGTCCAGTTCCAACTGCAACGTTTCAGGTTGGCCAACGCCGCGATAGACGGTTGCCAGATAGTCAATGAACGGACGCCACATTCGTCCTTCGTCGCCATGTAGAAAGTAGTGCGACAGACCGGCGCATTGACTGTAGAGTTGACGGATGTTCGGATCCTTCTGTATCTGCTCCCGCCCATATCCAACCAGGTCGCCCAACGCCACGTAATACCCTTCGCTCAATTTGCGAAATCGGGCATACTGCAGGCGATCCGCATCCGCTCCCCCCGTCGTCACGTAGCTGTCGCGATCGATGAGCGATTCCAGATAAAGCGCGACACCCTCGACCGCCCAGAAATTCCCCTGCTCACCAACCAGCGGAGCCACATTGCCGCTTTCCTGAAAGAACTGGTGCGTCGACTCGTGCACCCAGGTCGGACGCGTCGCATCATCCCCCGCATAGAAAAACGCCATCTTGTGGCTTTGTGAATAGTACCCCACACTCAACTCAATCTGGGGCTCAGAACGGCTCAACTGGCGCACGTATTCATCGCGGTCAGCAAACAGCACGACCGAGAAGGTGTGATCGGGACCCAGCGACTGATCATCTCCCTGGAAGCGAGCCGCAAGTCGCCCCGGTACACTCCAATACTCATAGAATAGCTGCCGCCAAACGGCGTGCACGCGCTCCAGATATGTGGCCACCTGCTGCCCACCGCGCACACTCAAATTCGTTGTCAGATCAAAATGTTCGCTGTCGATGCTCCAATACTGATTGCTGGCCCAGCCGAACTGTGGGTGAGCGCCTCGGGTGCGCCGCCGGGAAGGCCGGCGAAATGGCCGACTCCAGCCACGTTCACTGCGCGTGTAGCCCAGAATACGTCGCGCGTCGGCCTGGTCGGGATCCTCGTGCAACACTTCGTGCAGCAGCCGAAAAGCACTCCCCTCGTCACCAACCTCGACCTGCCCGCGCGCCATATCGAAGAGCCGCTGCGCTTGGGCGCGGCGAAGCTCCGTGAACTTGGCGTACCAGAACTGGACCAGCTGCGAAGCGTCCCCCTTCACGCGGGCCCGATCCACCGCCTCTGGCAGGAACAGATAGTGCCGGCGCGGGTCCCGCCGCACAAACCAAGCGCGGGATGCCTCACCCTGCGCTGCCAACCCCAACTCGTCGCACCTGTCAGCCAGCGCCACCAGCTGATCGCGATATAACGCGTCCCCCGCCGCACGGTCCAGCCCGCCAGCCACTAAGGGGTCGGACCAGCTCGCTAGTAGCGCAGTGGAGATCAGCAGCCAAGCCGAGATGAAACCCGACCCAATCTGACGCCTGGGCGATACGTGGTGAGAATCCTGCAACAAACCCGCTGTCTCCGATGATGACTCCCCTTTCTAGTGTAACACCCTAGAGGGATCCTCGGGCGGGAAAATCTCCGCACGTAGCTGAAGCTGCCCAGGCTGCAGCGGATTGAGCTGCGGCTGAGCCCTTGGCGGGCTCAGCTACCGACGTTGCTGAAGCTGCCCAGGCTGCAGCGGATTCGAGCTGCGGCTGAGCCCTTGGCGGGCTCAGCTACCGACGTTGCTGAAGCTGCCCAGGCTGCAACGGATTGAGCTGCGGCTGAGCCCTTGGCGGGCTCAGCTACCGACGTTGCTGAAGCTGCCCAGGCTGCAGCGGATTCAGCTGCGGCTGAGCCCTTGGCGGGCTCAGCTACCGACGTTGCTGAAGCTGCCCAGGCTGCAGCGGATTCAGCTGCGGCTGAGCCCTTGGCGGGCTCAGCTACCGACGTTGCTGAAGCTGCCCAGGCTGCAACGGATTGAGCTGCGGCTGAGCCCTTGGCGGGCTCAGCTACCGACGTTGCTGAAGCTGCCCAGGCTGCAGCGGATTGAGCTGCGGCTGAGCCCTTGGCGGGCTCAGCTACCGACGTTGCTGAAGCTGCCCAGGCTGCAGCGGATTGAGCTGCGGCTGAGCCCTTGGCGGGCTCAGCTACCGACGTTGCTGAAGCTGCCCAGGCTGCAGCGGATTCAGCTGCGGCTGAGCCCTTGGCGGGCTCAGCTACCGACGTTGCTGAAGCTGCCCAGGCTGCAGCGGATTGAGCTGCGGCTGAGCCCTTGGCGGGCTCAGCTACCAGTTCTCAGGCTTGGCCTTCTTCAAACGCGGCATCAAAGGCGCGACCGCTTTGAGCGAAGTTCATACGCCGCGTGAATTCGCACGCTTCCCGCGCACCAGCTTCACGGTCCATGCCCATATCTTCCCACTCGATCGAGAGCGGACCGTCATAGCCGATATGATTCAGCGCTCGAATGATCTCTTCGAAATTGACCGCCCCGCGACCCGGGCTGCGGAAATCCCAACCGCGACGCGGATCACCGAAATTGATGTGGCTGGCCAAGATCCCCGTCTTGCCGTTAAGTGTCGTGATCGCATCCTTCACATGCACATGATAGATGCGATCCGGAAAGGCTCGAATGAACTCCACCGGATCCACACCCTGCCAATGAAGATGGCTCGGATCGAAATTGAATCCAAATTCTTCGCGGTAATCGAGCGCTTTCAGGGCCCGCTCGGCCGTGTAGATGTCGAACGCAATCTCGGTCGGGTGCACTTCCAAGGCAAACTTCACACCGCATTCGCCAAATACATCCAGAATCGGATTGAACCGCTCGGCCAACAGCTCGAAGCCGGCTTCAATCATCGATTCAGGAACCGGTGGGAAGGAATAGAGAAACGGCCAGATACTCGACCCGGTGAAACCATTCACGATACTCAGCCCGAATTTCTGCGCTGCGCGGGCGGTGTTCTTCAATTCTTCCGCCGCTCGCTGATTCACGCCCGCCGGGTCTCCATCACCCCAGACATACGGTGGCAGAATCGCCTTGTGACGTGCATCGATCACATCCAACACGGCTTGCCCCACCAGATGATTGCTGATCGCCAGGCACTGCAAGTCCATGCCGTCGAGCTGTTCACGTTTCTTGTCACAGTAAGCTGTCGTCAGCCAGCGCCTTGTCAACTTCAAAATGGTCTCCCCAACAGGCCAGCTCCATACCGTCGTAGCCAAATTCTTTCGCTTTGCGAGCCATTTCCGAGAACGGTAGGTCGGCCCATTGACCCGTGAAAAGAGTGACCGGTCGTGACATGATGTGCTCCTTCTGGGTGGTATTACTATAAGGGTGCGCTCAGCGGCGATGCCGCCAGCGGCCGTGGTGCCTGCTGAGCACCGGCCTGTATTTGTTGCTGCCGCCGGCCGGCCAACTCCCTGAGCAAGAGCCCTTGTTCGGCGTGTGTCGTGTGATGATCAATAACAACAATACCGAGACAAATCACCGCCGATACCGCCAACGGACAGCTACGAGCGATCATTTTGGCGTGCCTACCACGGGCATGCAACTACCGCTGGGGTATTATTTGTGTCAGCTACTCCGCGTCGGCAGGCTCGGCGCAAGCAGTTCCACCTGTTCCGGTTAGGAAGACTATACCCCTTGCTTCCCCAACCTACCGCTGCCGTGATTCTGCCGGAACGACATGGGGGGTGGTGCTATAATTCTCCAGATCCTCCCCCCGCGTTGCCGCCGTGGTTTGCCCCGGCAACAGAGGGGCACCCGCCATCGAGGGAACTCGCCATGCTACTTCGCTCGCTGCTGCTGACAACTGGCCTGCTGCTCTGCCACGCCACCATCTCTCAGGCGACCGACCCACCCGTATCCCTGGAACTGGCTGTCGAGGGAGGGTTCGAGATCGACGGTCAGCAACGCTGGATGAATTACTTGCGCGACTTTGGCTTCTCGAGCCTGCGGATGCGCGGCGCTCGGGCCAGTGACGAACCGGCGATCGAAAACCGTGGCAGCGACGATGCTCCACGATACGACGTCACCGGAGTGCTGACCGCCGATAACCGGCTGGCGCTGCCAGGTCTGATCGTCCGATACGGTCAACGCAAGGAGCTGACCAGCTGGCTGGAGAAATTGCGCCGCGGAGGTGAACAGGGCGTCACCGCGGTAACCGGCCTATTCGGCTTGACCGACAAACAACTGGTCACACTGCACGATGCTTTGAAGAAACCGGTTACCGGCACCACCAAAGGCAAGACGCTGCGCGATGTCGTCGAGCAGTCCGGCGCGGTATCTCCGTTGCGGTCGACATCCACGAAAGCGCTCGGCAGGCGCTCAGCAGTGAGAACACGGTCTTGGACGAGTTGCAGGGGCTCAGCTGTGGAACGGCACTGGCCGTGGCCGGGCGTCCCTACGGCCTGACGGTGACACCCACAGGTCAAGGAACACGCACGGTCGGCATCCAGATCACTCGCGCCGGCAAACCCGAAGAATCCTGGCCGATCGGTATGTTGCCCACACAAGTCACCCGCCAAGTTAGCTCCCGAGCTTGTTCAAGTTCGTCAATGTGGAGATCAATGACCGGCCGTTGAGCGAAGCACTTGAATCGCTCCAGGAGCGGGTCCAGCTTCCCCTGCTGTTCGATCACAATGCACTGGCTCGCCATGAAGTCGACTTGAACACGCATGTGAACTTTCCCGCCAAGAACACCTTCTACAAGAAGATCATCGACCAGCTGCTGTTTCAAGTACTGCTGAAAAGCGAACTGCGCGTCGACGAGGCCGGCACGCCATTTCTGTGGATTACGTCCACCAGAAAGTGAGAGCATGGAGAATGCAGGGCTCCGTCAACGACGCAAACAGACCCGACACTTGATTTCGACCGTACCTCCCGCCGACCAGTGAGCCAATTCTCGCGCGTCACCGGTGCTCTGCTTGCCTGCGCGTGCCTTGCTCCCATCTCCGAAACCTTGACGACAGCACCGACTCCCGCCGCCGGCCCCGTGCCGGTGGCGGACCGACTGGTCAGCTACCGTCATACCGAGAGGCCTCGTCGGCCGAGCCCAAGACATGGCGCCAAACCGCCGCGCTGGCCGACCGAAATCAATGCGCGGTTCGCCTCGCGCGTCAGCTCAGGCACGATACCAGACGCGGCTCTGTTGCGGCCTCGACAGAATGCCGGCGTGATGGCTACCTCTCCCCTCGGCCGCTCAACGGCGTTGATCCGATCAGCGGTAGCGGACCAGTTGTGGCGTGCGCCGGGATCAACCCGGCGGAAACCGGATAGCGGAAACTAGATCGGGTGTCGACGGTCAGTAGCGGACCAGTTGTGGTCCCGCCGGGATCAACCCTATTACAACAGAATCCCGGTGATGGGAGGAATCGATCACGCGGCGTGGGTCTTTTTTTGGGTAATTTTTTCGACCATTTTCGTAATGGTCTGTGTGACGGTTTCAAGCAGTCGTGGATGGCGGAGCTGTTTTTTGGTGGTCGGCATGGGATGGTCCGTGGTCGGCTGTAGCCGCTCCTTGCGAATGGCTTGAGCCAGCTGCCAATGTTTCGCGATCGCCGATGGCAGATTCGCCAGGCTTCCTTCCAATACCAGTTGCAGGTACTCGCGACTCGCGTGAAGTTCCAGACCAAGAACACTTCAGGACGCATGGCTTGGATCTGACGAGTTAGTTTCTTCGACGCCGACTTTTCGACGTACTCCCTGCTTCGTCGCACCAAAACGATGTTCCGCTGGATTATTGGTTCGACGTACCACCAACGGTGTGACGGTCACCCGGCCAGTTCGATCACATGTCCCACAAGTTGCTTTTCATATTTCTCCAAGTACTTCAACACCGTGGACTGGTCGCTACGTTTCTGCTCGTCTGGCTCCCGGTCGCGTCGCTGACGTAAACGATCACGCCAGTCGTCCAGCCGCTTTTGCATCTGCTCGGCCACGTTCTGTCCCTCCGCCGGCCCATTCGCTGGCGAAGCCATCGCCGACCAGGACGGCTGCTCAACCGCAATACCTTGCGAAGTTCCTCAAATAACGCGGCCGCCTTTCTCCAAACGAGCCGCGGCCGCAACCACGTCCCGTCGTCGCGAAGCCATCGAAGATGACCAGCGATGGTCTTCAAGGTCGACAACTCGCGCTGCGGGAACGCCGGCAACGCCACGACTTCGCTAAGCATGTCCGCTAATTGGCAACCGCGGCGATAGAAGGCGAGTTGCGGCAGATCAAACGGAAAATACTCGCCGTGCAAATCGGCCTTGTAGTCGTCCAGCCAACGCAGCAGCAGATACGCCACGAAGCGACGCAAGGCCACGGAGTCCAGGTCCACAATCTCGTCGGGATCGGAGAGAAGGTGCTCGATTTGATGGGGGGAAAGCCGTTCTCCTTTGCGGCTCCAGCGAACCAAGTCCTTGCGAATCGATCGCAGGGCAGGACAAACCTTCAACCGACGCAGCGCGGCCGTCAGTTTCGCATGAGGCTTTTGACATAACTGGTTGCCCACGTTTTCCAGAAAATGATAGTGACAGATCAGATCCCGTGCGTCCGGAAGGGCCTCTTGTTGGCCTTCGCGATGTTCGCACTCAAGTCCCGCACGACGGCCAATGGCGGGCCGAAACGCTCCACGCAACGATGCAGCAATTGGGTGATTTCCTGCTGTGTTTTCGCTCGTCATTTTGGCTGCTTCCAGCACCCAACCCACGAGGTTCCGCGAGGGCCGTAAAGAGCACGTCAGTGTCGGCCTCGCACGTGCCATCCACGTGCAAGGCGTAACCTCCGTCACGGGCCAGTTGTCCACGCAGCAGGGGCGCGTGTGCTTGATGGACGGCCGCTACACCATCCAGAAACGAATCGGCCAACAGCCCGATGCTGGAAGCCGGTAGCGAGAGCCCCCAACGCTCCCGCAGTTGGGTCTGAATTTCTGCATCCTGCCGGTGATCGCGGAAACGGGCCAGTCCAACTTCCACCATCACATCGTAGCCATAGTTGCCTCCCGCAGGAACTTCTCGCTCGTAAACCTCCAACCCATCGACTTGACCGCAAGCAGTGCATTCTTGATGAATCAATCGCACTTGCGGACGTCCCAGCATCAAGCCGATCGGACGGTGTCTCGAAGTACGGCACCGTCGGAGTCGACCACCACAGGCTTGGCACGCCTCACGACCGCTGCTGATCTCCAGCACATAACCGTCCGGTAACTGGCAGGCGGCAGGCAAGGTCCCGGGCAACTCGGGCAGGAGTCGCCAGCGGAGCTTCAAGATGTCAAGAGCCCTTTTTTTGGGTCAATGTGATAGTGATCCAGTACGGCTTGGATCTCGCCCGCACTCATCCGCACGCCGTGGCGTGACAGTTGACGAGCCCATTGTCGCGGCGTGCTTTGCGGCCGCCTGATGATTTCCACCAACAGGGCGATGATCTGCTCCAGGGGCGGTAGCCGGGGGACGAGTGCCTGTTCCAGCTCTTTCTTTCGCTGTTGCTTCTGCCTCCTTCCCGGCGCCTCGGGGCGAGCGAAATAGACGAACCGTCTCTCCATCTTCTCGCGGACGAGCAACTTCTTTTCGATCAAACGCGTCAGGTGCGGTTTGACGTTCTTCAGGTGGAGCAATTGCTGCAACTGCTCCGCGGTCAATCCGGCAGAACTCTCTTGCACGAGTTGCACGAGGGTGGTGGTCAGCGCGCCCCATTGGCTAAATCTGCGCTGCACCATGGCTCCACAGGCCGTGTTCGTCAAACTGCGGAATGCCCACGAGGGTGTAATGGCGAGCGTTGTCATTGTAGCTGGTGAAATAACCATGCTGGCTGAGCAATCGCCAGGCCGTCATGCTGGAACAGCCGGCGCTATGCAGGATTTCCTGCTTGGTCAGTACTTTCTTTCGCTGGAACGCGTCGAGCACGTGCTGTAGATGAAATAGGGGGGTCCGCATGGCTCCGTCCATATCTGATATTGTAATAACTATACTAACAAATACGCTTATTACAATATCATAATTACGCGGGGCGCCAACGTTGGTGATCCTGGAAAATGGAAAAAACGCCGAGATCTTGTATGCCTGGCACCGATGAGCCAGCGTTTTCGCGCCACATATACGGTAAGGTATCAACTTACCAATCGAACCGAACCCTTGATGAGACAATCGATTAGAACAACCATCACCGGCATTTCGGTACCATAGGGTTCATCCCGGCGGGATCACAACTGGTGTGCTACCGACACGCCACCGCCACTTGATTTCCGTCGGTTTTATCCCGGCGGGATCACAACTGGTGTGCTACCGACAACTCTTCGGCGTCCATGCAAAGGTGGTGGTGCGCACGTTGTGGTAGCTGGCCAGTTGTGGTCCCACCGAGACGGGCTCGGTGGAAACCGGGGTGGGTGCGCACGTTGTGGTAGCTGGCCAGTTGTGGTCCCACCGAGGCGGGCTCGGTGGAAACCGGGGTGGTGCGCGCGTGGCGGTAGCTGGCCAGTTGTGGTCCCACCGAGGCGGGCTCGGTGGAAACCGGGGTGGTGCGCGACGTTGTGGTAGCTGGCCAGTTGTGGTCCCACCGAGACGGGCTCGGTGGAAACCGGGGTGGTGCGCACGTTGCGGTAGCTGGCCAGTTGTGGTCCCACCGAGGCGGGCTCGGTGGAAACCGGGGTGGTGCGCGCGTGGCGGTAGCTGGCCAGTTGTGGTCCCACCGAGGCGGGCTCGGTGGAAACCGGGGTGGTGCGGCACGTGTGTGGTAGCTGGCCAGTTGTGGTCCCACCGAGACGGGCTCGGTGGAAACCGGGGTGGGGCGGTCGTGCGGTAGCTGGCCAGTTGTGGTCCCACCGAGACGGGCTCGGTGGAAACCGGGGTGGTGGCGCACGTTGTGGTAGCTGGCCAGTTGTGGTCCCACCGAGACGAGCTCGGTGGAAACCGGGGTGGTGCGGGCGTGGCGGTAGCTGGCCAGTTGTGGTCCCACCGAGGCGGGCTCGGTGGAAACCGGGGTGGTTGCGGCGTTGTGGTAGCTGGCCAGTTGTGGTCCCACCGAGACGAGCTCGGTGGAAACCGGGGTGGTGCGGACGTTGTGGTAGCTGGCCAGTTGTGGTCCCACCGAGGCGGGCTCGGTGGAAACCGGGGTGGTGCGAGCGTTGTGGTAGCTGGCCAGTTGTGGTCCCACCGAGGCGGGCTCGGTGGAAACCGGGGTGGTGCGGCACGTTGCGGTAGCTGGCCAGTTGTGGTCCCACCGAGGCGGGCTCGGTGGAAACCGGGGTGGTGCGCGCGTGGTGGTAGCTGGCCAGTTGTGGTCCCACCGAGGCGGGCTCGGTGGAAACCGGGGTGGTGCGCACGTTGTGGTAGCTGGCCAGTTGTGGTCCCACCGAGACGGGCTCGGTGGAAACCGGGGTGGTGCGGCACGTTGTGGTAGCTGGCCAGTTGTGGTCCCACCGAGACGAGCTCGGTGGAAACCGGGGTGGTGCGCACGTTGCGGTAGCTGGCCAGTTGTGGTCCCACCGAGGCGGGCTCGGTGGAAACCGGGGTGGTGCGAGCGTTCCGCTGGCGAACTTGCCGGCAGCATCATGTCAATCGTCACAGATGTCTCACACGAAAGCGACGTCACTACCGGCACATTTTGCTCGAGAGATGCGATCGTTCCAGAGGGGACGCGTGAATCCGGACGTTGCCAAGCCGCCCGGCAAGCTATCCTTTTGCATGCCGTCTGCGCACTGTTAGTGCGCAATATGTGCAGCAGGCCTCGAATTCATACCCGGCTGGAGGCGTCGCGATACCGCCTCGAAAAAGGAAGCGCCGGCAACTTCACCGGCGGATTGAACCACTAGTCAGGTTGGGTCCCGCCGGTCGGACAATTCATGCCAAGGAGAGTCGCCGCCTGGCGTTGGATTACTGAAAGACAGTATTGATGATCATGCATGATTGGCTTGTTCGCGCGCCTGGCCTGGGATGAAACCAGGCATCTGGCACTCCGCGCCTTGCGAACGACCGTGCCGGCTCCTTCGCCCAACACGATCCAGTTAGAGGACCGCGTGCTGCTAAGCGTTTCGCCGGGCCCCATGGTGGCTGACGTTGACCCTGCGGACCTGGACCAGGCATCGGATTTACTCACTCCCACCAACGCGGACGCCGAGCCGGACGACCATCTCAAATACGGACCTCACGGCGCCCGACGAACTGCGCACTGCTGCGGACTCTTTCGCTTTGCTCGACACGCTGATCGACGATGTGTTGCCGGCGGCGGAGCAGGTGGATGGCGTCCACGATGGAGTGCTTGTGGACGCGTCGATCGCCGACCAGGCACTGGTCACGGAAGCTGGCAATGTCGAATCGCCAGTTGTTCAACCAGGAAACGGTATCGCCTTCATCGGCTGGACTGACCGAGTCGTTCGCGATCGAAGGAACCAGCGACGTGACGGGCCGGCATGACGTCGCGGCACGAACTGGTGATCCTCGACCCTGGACGTGCAGAACTTCGAATCACTGCGCGATCTGCTGGCCGGACAGCAGGACGCCGCACCCGTGGTGGAGTTGGTGGTCCTTGATGCCGACCGCGACGGGGCCCAGCAAATTGCCGACATCCTGGCCTCGCTACCACGACTTGGATGCCGTGCACATCTTCTCGCACGGGACCGCACAGGGTCTGCAGCTCGGCAGCACCTGGCTGGACGCGCAGACGATCGAAAACCACACCGACGCGATCCATCGGTGGCAGAGTGCGTTCAGTACCAGCGGGGACCTGTTGTTCTATGCTTGCGACCTGGCCGCCAGCGACGAAGGTCGTGCACTGCTCGACACCATTGGAGACTGGACGGCCACGGACGTCGCGGCCAGCACCGATCGGACTGGTACCGCCTACTTCGGCGGCGACTGGGTACTTGAGTTTCAGACCGGCCGCATCGAAAGCGACGTCGCCGCCGGTGCTCAGGTGCAGCGCGACTGGTTCGGACTGATGAGCATCGGCGTCGACGCGACGACCACGGCCACCGCCACCAGCGACATTTCGATTTCGCATACGACGAGCGGGACAGACCGTGTCATGCTTGTGGGCGTCTCGATCGCGTCTGGAAGTGCGGATACTGTCACCTCGATGACATACAACGGGGCCAGCCTGACACGCGTCGGATTCCAAAACGCACCCGCCAGCAATACACGCGTGGAAATCTGGTCGCTTGTCGCTCCCGATGCCGGCACGTACAACCTGGACGTTTATTTCAGTGGTAATCCCGACGGCGCGACCATTGGAATCATGACGTTTACGGGAGTCGATCAGGCTACCGCGTTGGGTATCTTCGCCTCGGACGCCGGTAACGGCGCCACCAATGGATCGGCCACGGTGAATTCCGCTGCGGGGGAGCGGGTCTTTGCTGCGGTGGTCGTCGAAGCTGGTGACCAAGACCTGGCCCCCGACGGCAGTCAAACCGAGGACTGGGATCTCATTGCGGGTCAAGCGAACGGTGGCGGCAGCACGGTGGCAGGTGCGGCCTCGGTCAATACGTCATGGTCGTGGAGCGCCAGCGCGAACTGGGCCATTGCCGGTGTTTCGCTCAAACCGGCGTCGGCCAGCAACACCGCCCCGACTCTCGATTCGGCGAAGAGCCCCGCGCTGTCCCCCATCAACGAAGATGCCGGCCCACCCTCCGGCGCCGTGGGAACACTCGTGTCGGCCCTGGTGGACTTCGCCTCGCCCTCGGGGCAGGTGGACAACGTCACAGATGTGGATGGCGGGGCATTGCTGGGCGTCGCCGTCACCGCAGCTGACACGACCAACGGCACTTGGTACTATTCGACCGACAACGGCACGACTTGGAACGCCTTGGGAGCGGTGTCCAGTAACAACGCGCGTCTGCTGGCGGCGGATGCCAACACACGGCTCTACTTCCAACCCGTTGCCAATTACAACGGTACCCTGGCCACCGCGGTCACCTTCCGGGCCTGGGATCAGACCAGCGGCAGCAATGGGACACTGGCCGACACCACTACCAGCGGTGGCACGACTGCCTTCAGTACAACCACCGATACGGCCAGCCTGACGATCAATGCGGTCAATGACGCGCCGGTGCTGGATGACAGCCAGAGCCCCACGCTCGCGGCGCAGAACGAAGACTCGGGCGCGCCGTCCGGCGCCGTCGGAACACTCGTGTCGGCCCTGGTGGACTTCGCTTCGCCTGCGGGGCAGGTGGATAACGTGACGGACGTGGACAGCGGGGCACAGCTGGGCATCGCCGTCACGGCGGCCGACTCCAGCAACGGCAGCTGGTGGTACTCCACGAACAATGGTGTGAGTTGGAATGCCCTCGGCGCGGTCACTAGTAACAACGCGCGACTGTTGGCCGCCGATGCCAACACGCGGCTCTACTTCCAGCCCAATGCCAACTATAGCGGCACGCTGGCCGACCGCCGTCACTTTCCGGGCCTGGGATCAGACCAGCGGCAGCAATGGAGCCACGGCCGATACCAATGGCAGCGGCGGCACGACCCCCTTCTCCACGGCCACCGATACCGCCAGTCTGGTGATCAACCCGGTGGCCGACACGCCATCGGTGACCAACGCCACCACGAACGAGGATACGCAGACGACCAGCGGGCTGGTGATCTCCCGCAACGCCGCCGACGGCGCCGAAGTGACGCATTTCAAAATCACCGGTGTCACCAACGGTACGCTCTACCTGAACGACGGCACGACGCCGATCAGCAACGGCACGTTCATCACCTTCGCCCAAGGCAATGCCGGGCTGAAGTTCACGCCGACGGCCGATTTCAACGGCAGCGGCAGCTTCGCGGTCCAGGCCTCGACCTCCAACGGCGACGCCGGCTTGGGCGGTGATACGGTGGTCGCCACCATTACGGTCAACGCGGTGAACGACGCACCGGTGCTGGACAACAGCAAGAGCCCGACGCTCACCGCCCAGTACGAAGACGCCGGCGCGCCGTCCGGCGCCGTGGGGACGCTGGTCTCAAGTTTGGTCGATTTCGCGTCACCTGCCGGACAGGTGGACAACGTCACGCGATGTGGACAGCGGGGCACTGTTGGGCATCGCCGTCACGGCGGCCGACACCAGCAACGGCAGCTGGTATTATTCGACCAACAACGGCACCAACTGGAACGCCCTGGGAGCGGTCGCCAGCAACAACGCGCGACTGCTGGCCGCCGATGCCAACACGCGGCTCTACTTCCAGCCCAACGCCAACTACTACGGCACCCTCGCCACCGCCATCACCTTCCGAGCTTGGGATCAGACCAGCGGCAGCAATGGCACGCTGGCCGACACCACCAGCAATGGCGGCACTACGGCCTTCTCCACGGCCACCGACACCGCCAGCCTGGTGATCAACCCGGTGGCCGACACGCCGTCGGTGACCAATGCCACCACCAACGAGGACACGCAGACGACCAGCGGACTGGTGATCTCCCGCAACGCCGCCGACGGCGCCGAGGTGACGCACTTCAAGATCACCGGGATCAGCAACGGCACGCTCTATCAGAACGACGGCACGACGCCGATCACCAACGGCACGTTCATCACCTTCGCCCAAGGCAATGCCGGGCTGAAGTTCACGCCCACGGCGAACTTCAACGGCAGCGGCAGCTTCACGGTCCAGGCCTCGACCTCCAACGGCGACGCCGGCCTGGGTGGCAGCACCGTGGTTGCCACCATTACGGTCAACGCGGTGAATGACGCGCCGGTGCTCGACAACAGCAAGAGCCCGACGCTCACGGCCCAGAACGAAGACTCGGGTGCGCCATCCGGCGCCGTGGGCACGCTGGTCTCGAGCTTGGTCGATTTCGCGTCACCGGCCGGGCAGGTGGACAACGTCACGGACGTGGACAGCGGGGCACTGCTGGGCATCGCCGTCACGGCGGCCGACACCAGCAACGGCAGCTGGTATTATTCGACCAACAACGGCACCAACTGGATCGCCCTGGGAGCGGTCGCCAGTAACAACGCGCGACTGCTGGCCGCCGATGCCAACACGCGGCTCTACTTCCAGCCCAACGCCAACTACCACGGCACGCTGGCCACTGCCATCACCTTCCGGGCCTGGGACCGAGACCAGTGGCACGGCCGGCACATTGGCCAACACGACCAGCAACGGCGGCAGCACGGCGTTCTCGACGGCCACCGACACCGCCAGTCTGGTGATCAACCCGGTGGCCGATACGCCGTCGGTGACCAACGCCAGTACTAACGAGGACACGCAGACGACCAGCGGGCTGGTGATCTCCCGCAACGCCGCCGACGGCGCCGAAGTGACGCACTTCAAAATCACCGGTGTCACCAACGGCACGCTCTATCAGAACGACGGCACGACGCAGATCAGCAACGGCACATTCATCACCTTCGCCCAAGGCAATGCCGGGCTAAGGTTCACGCCGACGGCAAATTTCAACGGCAGCGGCAGCTTTACGGTCCAGGCCTCGACCGCCAACGGCGACGCCGGTCTGGGTGGCAGCACCGCGGCTGCCACCATTACGGTCAACGCGGTGAATGACGCGCCGGTGCTGGACAACAGCAAGAGCCCGACGCTCACGGCGCAGAACGAAGACTCGGGCGCGCCGTCCGGCGCCGTGGGGACGCTGGTCTCCAGCTTGGTGGACTTCGCTTCGCCCGCGGGGCAGGTGGACAACGTCACGGATGTGGATAGCGGGGCACTGCTGGGCATCGCCGTCACGGCGGCCGACACGGCCAACGGCAGCTGGTATTATTCGACCAACAACGGCACCAACTGGACCGCCCTGGGCGCGGTCGCCAGCAACAACGCGCGACTGCTGGCCGCCGATGCCAACACGCGGCTCTACTTCCAGCCCAACGCCAACTACCACGGCACCCTGGCCACCGCCATCACCTTCCGGGCCTGGGACCAAACCAGCGGAGCTGGCGGCACGCTGGCCGATACTACCAGCAATGGCGGCACGCACGGCTTTCTCCACGGCCACCGACACCGCCAGCCTGGTGATCAACCCGGTGGCCGATACGCCGTCGGTGACCAACGCCACTACGAACGAGGACACGCAGACGACCAGCGGCCTGGTGATCTCTCGCAACGCCGCCGACAGCACCGAGGTGACGCATTTCAAAATCACCGGTATCAGCAACGGCACGCTCTACCAGAACAACGGCACGACGCAGATCAGCAACGGCACATTCATCACCTTCGCCCAAGGCAATGCCGGGCTGAAGTTCACGCCGACGGCGAATTTCAACGGCAGCGGCAGCTTCACGGTCCAGGCCTCGACCTCCAACGGCGACGCCGGTCTGGGCGGTAGCACCGCGGCTGCCACCATTACGGTCAACGCGGTGAATGACGCGCCGGTGCTGAATAACAGCAAGAGCCCCACGCTCACGGCCCAGAACGAAGACTGCGGCGCGCCGTCCGGCGCCGTGGGGACGCTGGTCTCTAGCTTGGTGGACTTCGCTTCGCCCGCGGGGCAGGTGGACAACGTCACGGATGTGGATAGCGGAGCTCTGCTGGGTATCGCCGTCACGGCGGCCGATACGACCAACGGCAGTTGGTATTACTCGACCGACAACGGCACCAATTGGAGCGCCCTGGGCGCGGTCGCCAGCAACAACGCGCGACTGTTGGCCGCCGATGCCAACACGCGGCTCTACTTCCAGCCCAACGCCAACTACCACGGCACGCTGGCCACTGCCATCACCTTCCGGGCCTGGGACCAGACCAGCGGCAGCGGCGGCACGCTGGCCGACACCACCAGCAATGGCGGCAGCACGGCCTTCTCCACGGCCACCGACACCGCCAGCCTGGTGATCAATCCGGTGGCCGATACGCCGTCGGTGACCAACGCCACCACCAACGAGGACACGCAGACGACCAGCGGGCTGGTGATCTCCCGCAACGTCGCCGACGGCACCGAGGTGACGCATTTCAAAATCACCGGTATCAGCAACGGCACGCTCTACCAGAACGACGGCACGACGCAGATCAGCAACGGCACATTCATCACGTTTGCCCAAGGTAATGCCGGGCTGAAGTTCACGCCGACGACCGATTTCAACGGCAGCGGCAGCTTCACGCTGCAGGCCTCGACCGCCAACGGCGACGCCGGCTTGGGCGGTAGCACCGGTGGACGCCACCATTACGGTCAACGCCGTGAACGACGCGCCGGTATTGGACAACACCAAGAGCCCCACGCTCACCGCCCAGAACGAAGACTCCGGCGCGCCGTCCGGCGCCGTGGGGACACTGGTCTCGAGCCTGGTCGATTTCGCGTCACCTGCCGGGCAGGTGGACAACGTCACGGATGTGGATAGCGGGGCGCAGCTGGGCATCGCCGTCACGGCGGCCGACACGAGCAACGGCAGCTGGTATTATTCGACCAATAACGGCACCAACTGGAACGCCCTGGGCGCAGTCGCCAGTAACAATGCACGACTGTTGGCCGCCGACGCCAACACGCGGCTCTACTTCCAGCCCAACGCCGACTATAGCGGCACGCTGGCCAGCGCCATTACGCTTCCGGGCCTGGGACCAGACGAGCGGCACGGCCGGCACGCTGGCCGACACCACCAGCAACGGTGGCACGACCGCCTTCAGCACGACCACCGATACGGCCAGCCTGACGATCACGGCCGTCAATGACGCGCCGGTACTGGACAACACCAAGAGCCCCACGCTCACGGCGCAGAACGAAGACTCGGCGTGCCGTCCGGCGCCGTGGGGACACTGGTCTCAAGCTTGGTCGATTTCGCGTCACCTGCCGGGCAGGTGGACAATGTCACCGACGTGGATAGCGGGGCACTGCTGGGCATCGCCGTCACGGCGGCCGACACGGCCAATGGCAGCTGGTATTATTCGACCAACGACGGCACCAACTGGAACGCCCTGGGCGCGGTCGCCAGCAACAATGCGCGACTGCTGGCCGCCGATGCCAACACGCGGCTCTACTTCCAGCCCAACGCCAACTACCACGGCACGCTGGCCACCGCCCTCACCTTCCGGGCCTGGGATCAGAGCAGCGGCAGTACTGGCACGCTGGCCGATACCACCAGCAACGGCGGTAACACGGGTTTCTCCACGGCCACCGATACCGCCAGCCTGGTGATCAACCCGCTGGCCGATACGCCGTCGGTGACCAACGCCACCACCAACGAGGATACGCAAACGACCAGCGGCCTGGTGATCTCCCGCAACGCCGCCGACGGCACCGAGGTGACGCATTTTAAAATCACCGGTATCAGCAACGGCACGCTCTACCAGAACGACGGCACGACGCAGATCAGCAATGGCACGTTTATCACGTTCGCCCAGGGCAATGCCGGGCTAAAATTCACGCCGACGACTGATTTTAACGGCAGTGGTAGCTTCACGCTGCAGGCCTCGACGGCTAACGGCGACGCCGGGTTGGGGGGGAGTACGGCGAGCGCCACGATCACGGTCAACGCCGTCAATGATGCACCGACCTTAGGCAATGGCACGCTCGCGTCAGTGGCGGAAGACACGGCCAGTCCCGTCGGCCAGACGGTGAGCACGATCTTCGCAGGACAGTTTGCCGACATCGACGCCGGTTCCAGTTTCGGCGGTATCGCCGTCGTGGGCAATACGGCCGATGCGGGCACACAGGGGACTTGGCAGTACTCGACCGACAGCGGCACGAACTGGTTCGCGATTGGCACCGTGGCCGATGACGCCACGGCGCTGGCCGTAAGCAGTTCGACGCTCATCCGTTTCGTGCCCGTGGCCAACTACCACGGTACGCCACTGGGCTTGACAGTGCGCGGCCTGGATAATACCTACGGAGGCGGTTTCTCCAACACGGCGGGCAGCGAAACGCGCGTCAGCGTCGACACCGCGACCAACGGCGGCACGACGGCGATTGCTGCGGCGACCGCTAACCTATCGACTTCAATCACCGCCGTGGCCGATACGCCGTCGGTGACCAACGCCACCACGAATGAGGACACGCAGACGACCAGCGGCCTGGTGATTTCCCGCAACGTCGCCGACGGCACCGAGGTGACGCATTTCAAGATCACCGGTATCAGCAACGGCACGCTCTACCAGAACGACGGCACGACGCCGATCAGCAACGGCACATTCATCACGTTCGCCCAGGGCAATGCCGGGCTGAAGTTCACGCCGACGACCGATTTCAACGGCAGCGGCAGCTTCACGCTGCAGGCCTCGACCGCCAACGGCGACGCCGGCTTGGGCGGTAGCACCGTGGACGCCACCATTACGGTCAACGCGGTGAACGACGCGCCGGTATTGGACAACACCAAGAGCCCCACGCTCACCGCCCAGAACGAAGACTCCGGCGCGCCGACCGGCGCCGTGGGGACACTCGTGTCGGCACTGATTGATTTCGCGTCACCTGCCGGGCAGGTGGACAACGTCACGGATGTGGATAGCGGGGCACTGCTGGGCATCGCCGTCACGGCGGCAGATACGGCCAACGGCAGTTGGTATTATTCGACCAACAACGGCACCAACTGGAACGCCCTGGGCGCAGTCGCCAGCAACAGTGCACGACTGTTGGCCGCCGACGCCGACACGCGGCTCTACTTCCAGCCCAACGCCGACTATAGTGGCACCCTGGCCGGCGCCATTACGCTTCCGGGCCTGGGACCAGACGAGCGGCACGGCCGGCACGCTGGCCGACACCACCAGCAACGGTGGCACGACCGCCTTCAGCACGACCACCGATACGGCCAGCCTGACGATCACTGTCATCAATGACGCGCCGGTACTGGACAACACCAAGAGCCCCACGCTTACGGCGCAGAACGAAGACTCAGGCGTGCCGTCCGGCGCCGTGGGGACACTGGTCTCAAGCTTGGTCGATTTCGCGTCACCTGCCGGGCAGGTGGATAACGTCACGGATGTGGACAGCGGGGCACTGCTGGGCATCGCCGTCACGGCGGCCGACACGGCCAATGGCAGTTGGTATTATTCGACCAACGACGGCACCAACTGGAACGCCCTGGGCGCGGTCGCCAGCAACAATGCGCGACTGCTGGCCGCCGATGCCAACACGCGGCTCTACTTCCAGCCCAACGCCAACTACCACGGCACGCTGGCCACCGCCCTCACCTTCCGGGCCTGGGATCAGAGCAGCGGCAGTAATGGCACGCTGGCCGATACCACCAGCAACGGCGGTAACACGGGTTTCTCCACGGCCACCGATACCGCCAGCCTGGTGATCAACCCGCTGGCGGACACCCCGTCGGTGACCAACGCCACCACCAACGAGGATACGCAAACGACCAGCGGCCTGGTGATCTCCCGCAACGCCGCCGACGGCACCGAGGTGACGCATTTCAAAATCACCGGTGTCACCAACGGAACGCTCTACCAGAACGACGGCACGACGCAGATCAGCAATGGCACGTTTATCACGTTCGCCCAGGGCAATGCCGGGCTAAAATTCACGCCGACGACTGATTTCAACGGCAACGGCAGCTTCACGCTCCAGGCTTCGACCGCCAACGGCGACGCCGGCCTGGGCGGTAGCACCGTGGACGCCACCATTACGGTCAACGCGGTGAACGACGCACCGGTGCTGGACAACAGCCAGAGCCCCGCGCTCAACGCCCAGAACGAAGACTCGGGCGCGCCGTCCGGCGCCGTGGGCACACTTGTTTCGGCGCTGGTCGATTTCGCGTCACCTGCCGGGCAGGTGGACAATGTCACGGATGTGGATAGTGGAGCCGTGCTGGGCATCGCCGTCACGGCGGCCGACACGACCAACGGCAGCTGGTATTATTCGACCGACAACGGCACCAACTGGAACGCCCTGGGCGCGGTCGCCAACAACAGCGCACGACTGTTGGCCGCCGATGCCGACACGCGGCTCTACTTCCAGCCCAACGCCGACTACCACGGCGCACTGGCCACTGCCATCACCTTCCGGGCCTGGGATCAGACCAGTGGCGCTGGCGGCACGCTGGCCGACACCACCAGCAACGGCGGCACCACGGCTTTCTCCACGGCCACCGACACCGCCAGCTTGGTGATCAACCCGCTGGCCGATACGCCGTCGGTGACCAACGCCACCACGAATGAGAATACGCAGACGACCAGCGGTTTGGTGATCTCCCGCAACGCCGCCGACGGCGCCGAGGTGACGCATTTCAAGATCACCGGTATCAGCAACGGCACGCTCTACCAGAACGACGGCACGACGCAGATCACCAACGGCACGTTCATCACCTTCGCCCAGGGCAATGCCGGGCTGAAGTTCACGCCGACGACCGATTTCAACGGCAGTGGCAATTTCACGGTCCAGGCCTCGACCGCCAACGGCGACGCCGGCCTGGGCGGCAGCACGGTGGTCGCCACCATTACGGTCAACGCCGTGAACGACGCGCCGGTGTTGGACAACACCAAGAGCCCCACGCTCACGGCACAGAACGAAGACGCCGGAGTGCCGTCCGGCGCCGTGGGCACACTTGTTTCGGCGCTGGTCGATTTCGCGTCACCTGCCGGGCAGGTGGACAATGTCACGGATGTGGATAGTGGGGCCGCGCTGGGCATCGCCGTCACGGCGGCCGATACGGCCAACGGCAGTTGGTATTATTCGACCGACAACGGCACCAACTGGAACGCCCTGGGGGCGGTGGCCAGTAACAACGCGCGACTGTTGGCCGCCGACGCCGACACGCGGCTCTACTTCCAGCCCAACGCCGACTATAGCGGCACCCTGGCCAGCGCCATTAGCTTCCGGGCCTGGGACCAGACGAGCGGCACGGCCGGTACGCTGGCCGACACCACCAGCAACGGTGGCACGACCGCCTTCAGCACGACCACCGATGCGGCCAGCCTGACGATCACGGCCGTTAATGACGCGCCGGTACTGGACAACAGCCAGAGCCCCACGCTCACCGCCCAGAACGAAGACTCGGGCGCGCCGTCCGGCGCCGTGGGAACGCTGGTCTCAAGTTTGGTGGACTTCGCTTCGCCCGCGGGGCAAGTGGACAACGTCACGGATGTGGATAGCGGGGCACTGCTGGGCATCGCCGTCACGGCGGCCGATACGGCCAATGGCAGTTGGTATTACTCGACCAACGACGGCACCAACTGGAACGCCCTGGGCGCGGTCGCCAGCAACAACTGCGCGACTGCTGGCCGCCGATGCCAACACGCGGCTCTACTTCCAGCCCAACGCCAACTACCACGGCACGCTGGCCACCGCCCTCACCTTCCGGGCCTGGGATCAGAGCAGCGGCAGTAATGGCACGCTGGCCGATACCACCAGCAACGGCGGTAACACGGGTTTCTCCACGGCCACCGATACCGCCAGCCTGGTGATCAACCCGCTGGCGGACACCCCGTCGGTGACCAACGCCACCACCAACGAGGATACGCAAACGACCAGCGGCCTGGTGATCTCCCGCAACGCCGCCGACGGCGGCGAGGTGACGCATTTCAAAATCACCGGTGTCAGCAACGGAACGCTCTACCAGAACGACGGCATGACGCAGATCAGCAATGGCACGTTTATCACGTTCGCCCAGGGCAATGCCGGGCTAAAATTCACGCCGACGACTGATTTCAACGGCAACGGCAGCTTCACGGTCCAGGCTTCGACCGCCAACGGCGACGCCGGCCTGGGCGGTAGCACCGTGGACGCCACCATTACGGTCAACGCGGTGAACGACGCGCCGGTGCTGGACAACAGCCAGAGCCCCACGCTCAACGCCCAGAACGAAGACTCCGGCGCGCCGACCGGCGCCGTGGGGACACTGGTCTCGAGCTTGGTCGATTTCGCGTCACCTGCCGGGCAGGTGGATAACGTCACGGATGTGGACAGCGGGGCACTGCTGGGCATCGCCGTCACGGCGGCCGACACGGCCAATGGCAGTTGGTATTATTCGACCAACGACGGCACCAACTGGAACGCCCTGGGCGCGGTCGCCAGCAACAATGCGCGACTGCTGGCCGCCGATGCCAACACGCGGCTCTACTTCCAGCCCAACGCCAACTACCACGGCACGCTGGCCACCGCCCTCACCTTCCGGGCCTGGGATCAGAGCAGCGGCAGTAATGGCACGCTGGCCGATACCACCAGCAACGGCGGTAACACGGGTTTCTCCACGGCCACCGATACCGCCAGCCTGGTGATCAACCCGTTGGCGGACACCCCGTCGGTGACCAACGCCACCACCAACGAGGATACGCAAACGACCAGCGGCCTGGTGATCTCCCGCAACGCCGCCGACGGCACCGAGGTGACGCATTTCAAAATCACCGGTGTCAGCAACGGAACGCTCTACCAGAACGACGGCACGACGCAGATCAGCAATGGCACGTTTATCACGTTCGCCCAGGGCAATGCCGGGCTAAAATTCACGCCGACGACTGATTTCAACGGCAACGGCAGCTTCACGCTCCAGGCTTCGACCGCCAACGGCGACGCCGGCCTGGGCGGTAGCACCGTGGACGCCACCATTACGGTCAACGCGGTGAACGACGCACCGGTGCTGGACAACAGCCAGAGCCCCGCGCTCAACGCCCAGAACGAAGACTCGGGCGCGCCGTCCGGCGCCGTGGGCACACTTGTTTCGGCGTGGTCGATTTCGCGTCACCTGCCGGGCAGGTGGACAATGTCACGGATGTGGATAGTGGAGCCGTGCTGGGCATCGCCGTCACGGCGGCAGATACGGCCAACGGCAGTTGGTATTATTCGACCGACAACGGCACCAACTGGAACGCCCTGGGCGCAGTCGCCAGCAACAGTGCACGACTGTTGGCCGCCGATGCCGACACGCGGCTCTACTTCCAGCCCAACGCCGACTATAGTGGCGCACTGGCCACTGCCATCACCTTCCGGGCCTGGGATCAGACCAGTGGCGCTGGCGGCACGCTGGCCGACACCACCAGCAACGGTGGCAACACGGCTTTCTCCACGGCCACCGACACCGCCAGCTTGGTGATCAACCCGCTGGCCGATACGCCGTCGGTGACCAACGCCACCACGAATGAGAATACGCAGACGACCAGCGGTTTGGTGATCTCCCGCAACGCCGCCGACGGCGCCGAGGTGACGCATTTCAAGATCACCGGTATCAGCAACGGCACGCTCTACCAGAACGACGGCACGACGCAGATCACCAACGGCACGTTCATCACCTTCGCCCAGGGCAATGCTGGGCTGAAGTTCACGCCGACGACCGATTTCAACGGCAGTGGCAATTTCACGGTCCAGGCCTCGACCGCCAACGGCGACGCCGGCCTGGGGGGCAGCTCGGTGGTCGCCACCATTACCGTCAACGCCGTGAACGACGCGCCGGTATTGGACAACACCAAGAGCCCCACGCTCACGGCACAGAACGAAGACGCCGGAGTGCCGTCCGGCGCCGTGGGCACACTTGTTTCGGCGCTGGTCGATTTCGCGTCACCTGCCGGGCAGGTGGACAATGTCACGGATGTGGATAGTGGGGCCGCGCTGGGCATCGCCGTCACGGCGGCCGATACGGCCAACGGCAGTTGGTATTATTCGACCGACAACGGCACCAACTGGAACGCCCTGGGGGCGGTGGCCAGTAACAACTGCGCGACTGTTGGCCGCCGACGCCAACACGCGGCTCTACTTCCAGCCCAACGCCGACTTTAGTGGCACCCTGGCCAGCGCCATTAGCTTCCGGGCCTGGGACCAGACGAGCGGCACGGCCGGTACGCTGGCCGACACCACCAGCAACGGTGGCACGACCGCCTTCAGCACGACCACCGATGCGGCCAGCCTGACGATCACGGCCGTTAATGACGCGCCGGTACTGGACAACAGCCAGAGCCCCACGCTCACCGCCCAGAACGAAGACTCGGGCGCGCCGTCCGGCGCCGTGGGAACGCTGGTCTCAAGTTTGGTGGACTTCGCTTCGCCCGCGGGGCAAGTGGACAACGTCACGGATGTGGACAGCGGGGCACTGCTGGGCATCGCCGTCACGGCGGCCGACACGGCCAACGGCAGTTGGTATTATTCGACCAACGACGGCACCAACTGGAACGCCCTGGGCGCGGTCGCCAGCAACAACGCGCGACTGCTGGCCGCCGATGCCAACACGCGGCTCTACTTCCAGCCCAACGCCAACTACCACGGCACGCTGGCCACCGCCCTCACCTTCCGGGCCTGGGATCAGAGCAGCGGCGCTAGTGGCACACTGGCCGACACCACCAGCAACGGTGGCATGACGGCCTTCAGCACGACCACCGATACGGCCAGCCTGACGATCACCGCGGTCAATGACGCGCCAGTGCTTGACAACAGCAAGAGCCCCATGCTCGCGGCGCAGAACGAAGACTCAGGCGCGCCGTACCGGCGCCGTGGGCACACTGGTCTCGAACTTGGTCGATTTCGCTTCGCCCGCGGGACAGGTGGACAACGTCAGCGGATGTGGACAGCGGGGCACTACTGGGCATAGCCGTTACGGCGGCCGATACGGCCAACGGCAGCTGGTACTTATTCGACCGACAACGGCACCAACTGGAACGTCCTGGGCGCGGTCGCCAGTAACAATGCGCGGCTGCTGGCTGCCGATGCCAACACGCGGCTCTATTTCCAGCCCACTGCCAACTACCACGGTACGCTGGCTAGTGCCATTACCTTCCGGGCCTGGGACCAGACCAGCGGACGGTAACGGCACCCTGGCCGACACCACCAGCAATGGCGGCACCACGGCCTTCAGCATGGCTACCGACACCGCCAGCCTGACGGTCAATGCGGTCAATGATGCCCCAGTGTTGGACAATGCCAAGAGTCCGACGCTGTCTCCGATTCCACAAGGTGTCGGCGTACCATTCGGGGCTGTGGGAACGCTGGTCACGAACTTGGTGGATTTCGCGTCACCCGCGGGGCAGGTGGACAACGTCAGTGATGTGGACAGTGGAGCCGTGCTGGGCATCGCCGTCACGGCGGCCGACACGAGCAACGGCAGTTGGTATTATTCGACCGACAACGGCACCAACTGGAACGCCCTGGGGGCGGTTGCCAGTAACAATGCGCGACTGTTGGCCGCTGATGCCAACACGCGGCTCTACTTCCAGCCCAACGCCGACTATAGCGGCACCCTGGCCAGTGCCATCACGTTCCGGGCCTGGGACCAGACCAGCGGTAGCAATGCCACACTGGCCGACACCACCAGCAACGGTGGCACGACTGCCTTCAGCGCGATCACGGATACGGCCAGCCTGACGATCACTGCTGTCAATGAAGCGCCGGTGTTGGACAACAGCAAGAGCCCCACGCTCACGGCGCAGAACGAAGATTCGGGCGCGCCGTCCGGCGCTGTCGGGACGTTGGTCTCGAATTTGGTGGATTTCGCTTCCCCGGCGGGGCAGGTGGACAACGTCAGCGATTTGAACAGCGGAGCACTGCTGGGCATCGCCGTCACGGCCGCCGACACGGCCAACGGCAGTTGGTGGTACTCCACCGACAATGGCGTGAGTTGGAACGCCCTGGGCGCGGTCGCCAGTAGCAGCGCCCGGCTGCTGGCCGCCGATGCCAACACACGACTCTACTTCCAGCCCAACGCCAATTACAGCGGCACGCTGTCCACCGCCATCACGTTCCGGGCCTGGGACCAGACCAGCGGCGGTAACGGCACGCTGGCCGACACCAACAGCAACGGCGGCACCACGGCTTTCTCCACGGCCACCGACACCGCCAGCCTGACGGTCACGGCGGTCAATGATGCGCCGGTGTTGGACAACAGCAAGAGCCCCACGCTCACGGCGCAGAACGAAGACTCGGGTGTGCCCTCCGGCGCCGTGGGCACACTGGTCTCGAACTTGGTGGATTTCGCTTCGCCCGCAGGGCAGGTGGACAACGTCAGCGGAAGTGGATAGCGGGGCCCTGCTGGGCATCGCCGTCACGGCGGCCGATACGGCCAACGGCAGTTGGTACTACTCGACTAACAACGGCACCAACTGGAACGCCCTGGGCGCAGTCGCCAGTAACAACGCGCGGCTGCTGGCCGCCGATGCCAACACGCGGCTCTACTTCCAGCCCAATGCCAACTACCACGGCACACTGGCCACCGCCATCACCTTCCGGGCCTGGGACCGAACCAGTGGCACAGGCGGCGCGCTGGCCGATACCACCAGCAATGGTGGCAGCACGGCTTTCTCCACGGCTACCGACACCGCCAGCCTGGTGATCAACCCGGTGGCGGACACCCCGTCGGTGACCAACGCCACCACCAACGAGGACACACAGACGACCAGCGGGCTGGTGATCTCCCGCAACGCCGCCGACGGCGGCGAGGTGACGCATTTTAAAATCACCGGTATCAGCAATGGCACGCTCTACCAGAACGACGGCACGACGCAGATCAGCAACGGCGCGTTTATCACCTTCGCCCAGGGCAATGCCGGGCTGAAATTCACGCCGACGACTGATTTCAACGGCAGTGGTAGCTTCACGGTCCAGGCCTCGATCTCCAACGGCGACAGTGGCCTGGGTGGTGGCACCGCGGGCGCGACCATTACGGTCAATGCCGTGAACGACCCCCCGGTGATTACCAGCAACGGCGGCGGTGCGACGGCCGATGTGAGCATGAGCGAAAATCTGACAGCGGTGACTACCGTAAGTTCGAACGACATTGACGGCGGAACTCCTTCGTACAGCCTCGCTGGCGGGGCTGATGTCGCGCTCTTCAGTATCAATAGTTCGACCGGAGCACTCTCGTTCCTGGCCGCTCCAAACCGTGAAGCACCTTCCGACGCGGACCTTGACAATGTTTACGAAGTCACCGTCCAAGTGTCCGACGGCAACGGCGGTACCGACACGCAGGCCATCTCTGTGACCATCAACGACGTGGATGAATTCGACGTGGGCGCGGTCACGGACAGCGACGCCAGCGGCCAATGCGGTCGATGAGAACGCCGCCAATGGCACGCTGGTCAACATCACGGCGGCGGCCAGTGACGCCGATGCCACGACCAATACGATTCACCTACAGCCTGCAGGACAACGACGGCGGACGGTTCGCCATCGACGCCAACACGGGCGTCGTGACCGTGGCCGGAGCGATTGACCGGGAGGCGGACGGCGCCAGTCGCAACATCACGGTGCGGGCCACGTCGAGCGACGGTTCGTTCACCGACCAGGTGTTCGCATCACGATCAACGACCTGGACGAGTTCGACGTGGGGGCGGTCACCGACAGCGACGCCGCGGCCAATACCGTGGCCGAGGACGCGGCGATCGGCACGGCGGTGGGCCTGACGGGCCTGGCGGCCGATGCGGACGCCACCAACAACACGATCACCTACTCGCCTGGACGACGACGCGGGCGGACTGTTCGCCATCCACGCCACCACGGGCGTGGTGACGGTCAATGCGGCGCTGGACTACGAGACGGCCACCAGCCACGCGGTCACGGTGCGGGCCACCAGCAGCGACGGGTCGTTCTCCACGCAGGGCTTCTCGATCAGTGTGACCGACGTCAACGAGTCGGGCGTGACGGCGATCAATGATACGGATGCCGCGGCGGACGATGTGCTGGAGAACGCGGCCAACGGGACGGCGGTCGGCATCACGGCCTTGGCCGACGATGCCGGACGGCACGGACAGCGGTCAGCTACTCGCTGGACGACGACGCGGGCGGACGTTTTGCGATTCACGCCACCACCGGGGTGGTGACGGTCAACGGCGCGATCGATCGCGAGGCGGCCGGCAGCTACGACATCACGGTGCGGGCCACCAGCACCGACACCTCGACCACCACCCGCACGTTCACGATCACGATCGGTGACGTGGACGAGTTCGACGTGGGCGCGGTGACCGACAGCGACGCCACGGCCAACGCGGTCGACGAGAACGCCGCCAACGGCACGCTGGTCAATATCACGGCCGCGGCCAGTGACGCCGATGCCACGACCAACACGATCACCTACAGCCTGCAGGACAACGACGGCGGCCGGTTCGCCATCGACGCCAACACGGGCATCGTGACGGTGGCCGGGAGCCATCGACCGCGAGGCGGACGGCGCCAGTCGCAATATCACGGTGCGGGCCACGTCGAGCGACGGGTCGTTCACCGACCAGGTGTTCACGATCACCATCAACGACCTGGACGAGTTCGACGTCGGCGCGGTCACCGACAGCGACGCGACGGCCAATGCGGTCGACGAGAACGCCGCCAATCGGCACGCTGGTCAACATCACGGCCGCGGCCAGTGACGCCGATGCCACGACCAACACGATCACCTACAGCCTGCAGGACAACGACGGCGGCCGGTTCGCCATCGACGCCAACACGGGCGTGGTGACGGTGGCCGGGGCGATTGACCGCGAGGCGGACGGCGCCAGCCGCAATATCACGGTGCGGGCCACGTCGAGCGACGGGTCGTTCACCGACCAGGTGTTCACGATCACCATCAACGACGTGGACGAGTTCGACGTGGGCGCGGTCACCGACAGCGACGCCACGGCCAATGCGGTGGATGAGAACGCCGCCAACGGCACGCTGGTCGATATCACGGCCGCGGCCAGTGACGCCGATGCCACGACCAACACGATCACCTACAGCCTGCACGACAACGACGGCGGCCGCTTCGCCATCGACGCCAACACGGGCGTCGTGACGGTGGCCGGGGCGATCGACCGCGAGGCGGACGGGGCCAGTCGCAATATCACGGTCCGGGCCACGTCGAGCGACGGCTCGTTCACCGACCAGGTGTTCAGCGATCACCATCAACGACGTGGACGAGTTCGACGTCGGCGCGGTCACCGACAGCGACGCCGCGGCCAACGCGGTGGACGAGAACGCCGCCAACGGCACGCTGGTCAATATCACGGCCGCGGCCAGTGACGCCGATGCCACGACCAACACGATCACTCTACAGCCTGCAGGACAACGACGGCGGCCGGTTCGCCATCGACGCCAACACGGGCGTCGTGACGGTGGCCGGAGCCATTGACCGCGAGGCGGACGGCGCCAGCCGCAATATCACGGTCCGGGCCACGTCGAGCGACGGCTCGTTCACCGACCAGGTGTTCACGATCACCATCAACGACGTGGACGAGTTCGACGTGGGCGCGGTCACCGACAGCGACGCCGCGGCCAATGCGGTCGACTGAGAACGCCGCCAATGGCACGCTGGTCAACATCACGGCGGCGGCCAGTGACGCCGATGCCACGACCAACACGATCACCTACAGCCTGCAGGACAACGACGGCGGGCGGTTTGCCATCGACGCCAACACGGGCGTCGTGACGGTGGCCGGGGCGCTCGACCGCGAGGCGGACGGCGCCAGCCGCAACATCACGGTGCGGGCCACTCGCAGCGACGGGTCGTTCACCGACCAGGTGTTCACGATCAACATCAACGACGTGGACGAGTTCGACGTCGGCGCGGTCACCGACAGCGACGCCACGGCCAATGCGGTGGACGAGAACGCGGCCAACGGCACGGCTGGTCAACATCACGGCGGCGGCCAGCGACGCCGATGCCACCAACAACACGATCACCTACAGCCTGCAGGACAACGACGGCGGTCGCTTCGCGATCGACGCCAACACGGGCGTGGTGACGGTGGCCGGGGCGATCGACCGCGAGGCGGACGGCGCCAGCCGCAACATCACGGTGCGGGCCACGTCGAGCGACGGCTCGTTCACCGACCAGGTGTTCACGATCAACATCAACGACGTGGACGAGTTCGACGTGGGCGCGGTCACCGACAGCGACGCGACGGCCAATGCGGTCGACGAGAACGCCGCCAACGGCACGCCGGTCGACATCACGGCCGCGGCCAGCGACGCCGATGCCACGACCAACACGATCACCTACAGCCTGCAGGACAACGACGGCGGCCGGTTCGCCATCGACGCCAACACGGGCGTGGTGACGGTGGCCGGAGCGATTGACCGCGAGGCGGACGGCGCCAGCCGCAATATCACGGTGCGGGCCACGTCGAGCGACGGCTCGTTCACCGACCAGGTGTTCACGATCAACATCAACGACCTGGACGAGTTCGACGTCGGCGCGGTCACCGACAGCGATGCCGCGGCCAATGCGGTGGATGAGAACGCCGCCAATGGCACGCTGGTCGACATCACGGCGGCGGCCAGCGACGCCGATGCCACGACCAACACGATCACCTACAGCCTGCAGGATGACGACGGCGGGCGGTTCGCCATCGACGCCAACACGGGCGTCGTGACGGTGGCCGGGGCGATTGACCGGGAGGCGGACGGGGCCAGTCGCAATATCACGGTGCGGGCGACGTCGAGCGACGGTTCGTTCACCGACCAGGTGTTCACCATCACCATCAACGATGTGGACGAGTTCGACGTGGGCGCGGTCACCGACAGCGACGCCACGGCCAATGCGGTGGATGAGAACGCCGCCAACGGCACGCTGGTCAATATCACGGCGGCGGCCAGTGACGCCGATGCCACGACCAATACGATTCACCTACAGCCTGCAGGACAACGACGGCGGGCGGTTTGCGATCGATGCCAACACGGGCGTCGTGACCGTGGCCGGAGCGATCGACCGCGAGGCGGACGGGGCGAGTCGCAACATCACGGTGCGGGCGACGTCGAGCGACGGGTCGTTCACCGACCAGGTGTTCACGATCACCATCAACGATGTGGATGAATTCGACGTCGGCGCGGTCACCGACAGCGACGCGACGGCCAATGCGGTCGATGAGAACGCCGCCAATGGCACGCTGGTCAATATCACGGCGGCGGCCAGTGACGCCGATGCCACGAACCAACACGATTCACCTACAGCCTGCAGGATAACGACGGCGGGCGGTTCGCCATCGACGCCAACACGGGCGTCGTAACGGTGGCCGGGGCGATTGACCGCGAGGCGGACGGGGCCAGTCGCAACATCACGGTGCGGGCGACGTCGAGCGACGGTTCGTTCACCGACCAGGTGTTCACCATCACCATCAACGACGTGGACGAGTTCGACGTGGGCGCGGTCACCGACAGCGACGCCACGGCCAATGCGGTCGATGAGAACGCCGCCAATGGCACGCTGGTCAATATCACGGCGGCGGCCAGTGACGCCGATGCCACGAACAATACGATTACTCTACAGCCTGCAGGATAACGACGGCGGGCGGTTTGCCATCGATGCCAACACCGGCGTCGTGACGGTGGCGGGAGCCATTGATCGCGAGGCGGACGGGGCCAGTCGCAATATCACGGTGCGGGCCACGTCGAGCGACGGGTCGTTCACCGACCAGGTGTTCAGCGATCAACATCAACGACGTGGACGAATTCGACGTGGGCGCGGTCACCGACAGCGACGCCAGCGGCCAATGCGGTCGATGAGAATGCCGCCAACGGCACGCTGGTCAATATCACGGCGGCGGCCAGTGACGCCGATGCCACGACCAATACGATCACTCTACAGCCTGCAGGACAACGACGGCGGGCGATTCGCCATCGACGCCAACACCGGCGTCGTGACGGTGGCCGGAGCGCATTGATCGCGAGGCGGACGGGGCCAGTCGCAACATCACGGTGCGGGCCACGTCGAGCGACGGGTCGTTCACCGACCAGGTGTTCACGATCACCATCAACGACGTGGATGAATTCGACGTCGGCGCGGTCACGCGACAGCGATGCCACGGCCAATGCGGTGGATGAGAACGCGGCCAATGGCACGCTGGTCAACATCACGGCGGCGGCCAGTGACGCCGATGCCACGACCAATACGATCACCTACAGCCTGCAGGACAACGACGGCGGGCGATTTGCCATCGACGCCAACACGGGCGTGGTGACGGTGGCCGGGGCGATTGACCGCGAGGCGGACGGCGCCAGTCGCAACATCACGGTGCGGGCCACGTCGAGTGACGGCTCGTTCACCGACCAGGTCTTCACGATCACCATCAACGACCTGGACGAGTTCGATGTGGGCGCGGTCAGCGACAGCGATGCCACGGCCAATGCGGTGGATGAGAACGCCGCCAATGGCACGCTGGTCAATATCACGGCGGCGGCCAGTGACGCCGACGCCACGACCAATACGATTCATCTACAGCCTGCAGGACAACGACGGCGGGCGGTTTGCCATCGACGCCAACACGGGCGTGGTGACGGTGGCCGGGGCGATTGACCGCGAGGCGGACGGCGCCAGTCGCAATATCACGGTGCGGGCCACGTCGAGCGACGGGTCGTTCACCGACCAGGTGTTCAGCATCACCATCAACGACGTGGACGAGTTCGATGTGGGCGGCGGTCAGCGACAGCGACGCGACGGCCAATGCGGTCGATGAGAATGCCGCCAATGGTACGCTGGTCGATATCACGGCGGCGGCCAGTGACGCCGATGCCACGACCAATACGATTCTCTACAGCCTGCAGGACAACGACGGCGGCCGGTTTGCGATCGACGCCAACACGGGCGTCGTGACCGTGGCCGGGGCGATTGACCGCGAGGCGGACGGCGCCAGCCGCAATATCACGGTGCGGGCGACGTCGAGCGACGGTTCGTTCACCGACCAGGTGTTCACCATCACCATCAACGACGTGGATGAATTCGACGTGGGCGCGGTGACCGACAGCGACGCCGCGGCCAATGCGGTCGATGAGAACGCCGCCAATGGCACGCTGGTCAATATCACGGCGGCGGCCAGTGACGCCGATGCCACGACCAATACGATTCTCTACAGCCTGCAGGACAACGACGGCGGACGGTTTGCCATCGACGCCAACACGGGCGTCGTGACGGTGGCCGGAGCGCATTGACCGCGAGGCGGACGGCGCCAGCCGCAACATCACGGTGCGGGCCACGTCGAGTGACGGCTCGTTCACGGACCAGGTGTTTGCGATCGCCATCAACGACCTGGACGAGTTCGATGTGGGCGCGGTCACCGACAGCAATGCCGCGGCCAATAGCGTGGCCGAGGATGCGGCGATCGGCACGGCGGTGGGCCTGACGGGCCTGGCGGCCGATGCGGACGCGACCAACAACACGATCACGTATAGCCTGGACGACGATGCCGGCGGTCTGTTTACCATCCACGCCACCACGGGCGTGGTGACGGTCAATGCGGCACTGGACTACGAGACGGCCACCAGCCACGCGGTCACTGTGCGGGCGACCAGCAGCGACGGGTCATTCTCCACGCAGGGCTTCTCGATCAGTGTGACCGACGTCAACGAGTCGGGCGTGACGGCGATCAGTGATACGGATGCCGCGGCGGACGCTGTGCTGGAGAACGCGACCAACGGGACGGCGGTGGGCATCACGGCCCAGGCCGACGATGCGGACGGCACGGACACGGTCAGCTACTCGCTGGACGACGACGCGGGCGGACGCTTTGCGATCGACGCCAACAGCGGCGTAGTGACGGTCAACGGCGTGATCGATCGTGAGGCGGCCGGCAGCTACGACATCACGGTGCGGGCCACCAGTACCGACACCTCGACCACGACCCGCACCTTCACCATCACGATCGGCGACGTGGACGAGTTCGACGTCGGCGCGGTTACCGACAGCGACGCCGCGGCCAATGCGGTGGACTGAGAATGCCGCCAATGGTACGCTGGTCAATATCACGGCCGCGGCCAGTGACGCCGATGCCACGACCAATACGATTCTCTACAGCCTGCAGGACAACGACGGCGGCCGGTTTGCCATCGACGCCAATACGGGCGTCGTGACGGTGGCCGGGGCGATTGATCGCGAGGCGGACGGGGCCAGTCGCAATATCACGGTGCGGGCCACGTCGAGTGACGGTTCGTTCACCGACCAGGTGTTCAGCATCACGATCAACGACCTGAACGACAACGCGCCGGTGATTGCTGCCAGCCAGATCTTCTCAGTGGTAGAGAATGCGGTTGCGGGCACGAGTCTGGGAGTGGTGGCGGCCAGCGACGCGGACACGGTCGGCAGTCTTCAGGGTTGGACCATTACCGGCGGTACGGGGGCTACGGCCTTTGCTATCAATGCGGCAACGGGTGAAATTACCGTCGCCGATCCCGCACAACTCGACTACGAGACAACACCCGCGTTTACGCTTGCAGGTCCGCGTGTCGGATGGCGTGAATACGTCGCTTCACGCAACTGGTTACGATCGACGTTCTCAGTGTAAATGAGCGTCCCGAGGCGACCGGCGAGCAGTTCAACATGGCGCAGGCGGGATCGCTGGTCGTGACGGTTCCGGGCCTGTTGGCCAACGATCGGGATGTCGACGGCGACGTGCTCACTGCCGTGCTCGTGAGGAATGTGGGACACGGAACCTTGACGCTCCATCCCGACGGTTCGTTTGTGTATGTGCCCACGCCGACCTACGCTGGCACGGATCAGTTCACGTACCTGGTGACGGATGGCAGCCTCGACAGCGGTGAGGTCACGGTCACGATTGTGGTCGAGGAGGTCGCTCCGGGCGACGGCGGTGACACGGGCGATGAGGGAGATGGCGGGACGGACTCCGAGACTTCCAACGATGAGAACGAAGAGGACCAGGAACCTCCGGCCGACAACATCGACTCCCGCGCCCGAGGGTGGCGGTTCGACGTCCGTTGTACCGCCTGCTGGAATTGGAGTCGGGTCGCCAGCGACTGACGTGGCGCCCACGACGGTCGAAACGGACGGTCCACCGTTCCAGGACTCGGACGACGGCGAGGAGAATGACGTGAGGCAGTGGCTGGTCTGTCCGGTCCTCGCGGCAGTCGACCGCGTTGCCGACGACCGGTGCCTCCTCGCCGCGAGCGAGGGCCAGGCAACGGATCGAGCGAACGGAGCGGTTCGTGTCGGCCGTTCCGTTGACAGTTGCTTTCGCCACAACTCACGACGGTTCCTCAGATGAGGCCGACACGCTCAGTTCCGAGCAACTTGTCCTGGGAACGACGACGGTGGCCACGACGGCACTTTCGATTGGCTACATTGTCTGGCTTCTCCGAGGCGGGTCGCTGTTTGCGAGCCTGATGGCGTCGCTGCCGGCTTGGAGTGAATTCGACCCGTTGCCGATTCTGGATTCCTACGTCCCATCCGACAAGCAGAAGATGACGACGAACGTCTGCAGGATATCGTCGCTTAGCGAACTCCACGGGGAATGGCGGAAAGCTGCCGGCAAATCACAGGGAATGTGCACGTTCGGGGATTGCCGTGCACGCGTCTTCGCATATCGCGAAAGCCCGCTCGATTGTCTGCTTGTCTGGGCGATGATCCAGTGCGACCGGAGACCAGGATGCCAAGTATGCAATGGGACGTGCAACTGCAGTGCCGACTTCCCATGTGCTTGCCTGTCGGCCGGACCTCCCGGTAACATGGAATTCGTGCAGTGTCGGCTGAGGAAATGCCTGATTCGCGCATTATCGATTTCGTGGGCCCCGCTTTCCTAGAGCGTGGGACGCGAGCAACCAGTAAGAAGGTCCGCCATGCTGACCGACAACGACACGATTGATGCAGCGATCCACGCTCGCTCTCGATATCGACGGCGGGTGTGTGAGAATCGCTCGGCCAGCGATCGCCTGGCCGATTTTGCCAAGTTGCAGGAGGCTTCGTTCCGCGTGCTCGGCGCGTCACCGCGCGGCTACCGGCATTTCCTTATGAGAAACCTGAATTCTCGCCGCGTTGAGGTGATCGATGGAGTGTGGAGACCCGTTTCACCTGCTCGACGTTCTCAGCAGGCATGACGTCCCGTTCGTGATCATCGGTGGCCACGCGGTCACGTATCACGGATTTGTACGCGCCACGGAAGACACCGATGTGGTCTTCCGGCGAACGCCCGATAGCGAATCATCGTTGTTGCGTGCTTTGTCCGAGGTCAATGCATGCTGGATCGGTAATGAGATCGACCCGGATATCGGAATCGAGCGGACATTCCCCGTCTCGCCACAATATATCCGTGACAACCGGATGATGATGCTCGTAACCGATTTCGGATTTCTGGATATCTTCGACTATATCCCGGGTTGTCCGGACGAGTCGGTCGAGCAGTTATTTGAGACGGCGGTGCAGCACGGGCGACACAAGTATGTTTCGCTGCGGTGGCTAAGAATCATGAAAGCGGCGGCCAATCGCCCGAAGGACCAGATCGACCTGGAAGACCTTCCGATGGATGCGTAACCACGATCTTGCGCTCATGAAACGCTTGATTCGCCACTGATGCTGTTGGAATCCGCGTTCCTGTCGATCTGAGTTTCAGCCTCCTGAGGTCACCGTATTGGTCATTGGCGAATTCCGCATTCCGTATTCGTTCTCTGCCCGCGAGATGAATGTCACTTGGCTCGAAACGATACGTCTGCCTTCTGGCCACCTTTCAGATCGATCATCTGGAGCTGAACGTACTCGGCCGGCGTGGTGATCGCTTTTCCCAGACCGGGACGACAATAGCCCGCTTTGGAGACTAATCGTTCCGGTCGTTCAAGTCAGCAAAACCAACCGCTGTGGAGACCTTTGTGGTTGTGGCCACCGGTTGCGTTAAGAATACGAGTAAGAGTAAGAGTAAGAGTGCCTGGCAGGTGGACGTTTTGGCGGTGACGGTGTGCTGAGAGAATCCTCGTCACGTGCGCCAGGCGTGGGCGATCTCCTGCGTCGAGACCACTTGCCCGTAATGCTCTCCGAACGATTGCAGGACCCCGGCTTGAGCGACTTCGTTGTCCGCCGCTAGTGCGTCACGGGCGAACACGGGTGTGTAGCCCAAGGCAAAACCGTGGGCCGCAGTATCGCGTACGCAGACATCCGAATCGACTCCAGCGAATACGAGTGTCCGGATGCCTGTCTTCTTCAAGACAGAATCGAGCGGCGTATCCAGGAAACCATTGTAGGTGTATTTGGTGATGACGATTTCATCCTCGACAGGCTTGAGTTCGTCAATAAAATCAGCCCCCCATGTTCCTTCGATGGCACAGCTTGGCGGCCCCCAGAAATTGTGCCAGCTCACGGGATTCCGCAAGACGTCGTTGATGACTCGCAGGTGGAGCACCGCGACCTGCGCTTCACGGGCCGCCGAGAGCAGGCTCTGGCATGACGGAATGATCGATTTGATCCAGCGGTTTGTCTTCCCCCACTCTTTGACGAAGATTCCTTCGTCATGTGCAAAGTCATTCTGCATATCGACCATGACCAGTGCAGTATGACGCGGGTCAATCTGGTCGGCTAGTTGCGTGACACGATTTGGAATCTTGCTGAGCCATGCCATGATCGCGATTCCTTAGTAGGGTGTGCCAAGCTCGCCGGGTGACACTCTCCATAGATCGACGAACGATTACGGCGGGCGCCGGCACACCAGAATGTGGTTGGCCATCCTCGGGGTAAGTCGTTTTCATTTTCTGGACTGTGGGGGTGGACACCCAATGGCATATTCTAACGCGCCGTTTCGCAGTGGGGGAGCCACCGTGTCATCGCACGAGCGGCGATCTGCCAGGATACGACACGATCCTCGGTTCCGACATTCTACGCTGCAGGATCCAAGTTGTACTGAAGCGGCTACCACTGTCCATTTGAGGTCGTTGAGCGGGGATTCGCCGCACACTGCTTCGACGGAGCGGCGGTTTGTTGGTGGGAGGGGATTTCCATTCAATGTCGTGTCTGATGGCCCGTGCGTTTCGGCGAAGCAGTGGCACGTCCCAACATGTGGCTGCCTGCCTCTCGCAATGGTATTGCGAGCGAGCTTGGCACACCCTACAACTACAACTACTGTTTTGCCAACTGCTGGAGATGGATTTTTCTATGCTTCTATCGACGATTTGGACGTACCGAACTGCAGATGCCGGTCTTCTCGTGCGGCGGCATGCGCTATCAACACAAGTGGCAGGATATACCGCTCTCGGAAGTGCCAGCGGAGAATCAGGCCAATTTGGAGGCGACGATTCGCCGAGCGGTTGAACTGGGGATCAACCATATCGAAACGGCTCGCGGCTATGGATCGAGCGAACGCCAATTGGGGCTTGTGCTCCCCACTCTGCCGCGCGATGAGATCATCGTGCAGACAAAGATCCAGCCGACGGCCGATCCGGCGGAATTCCTGCAGCATTTCCAGGAATCGCTCGATCGATTGCAGCTTGAGTCACGTCGATTTGCTTGGTATCCACGGCATCAACAACCATCGGCTCCTGTGGTACACGGTGCGCGACAAGGGCTGTCTGGCGGCGGCACGCGAGCTGCAGAAACAGGGGAAGGTGCGGCACGTCGGGTTTTCCACGCATGGACCGCCCGATGTCGTGCGGGAAACCGTCCAATGGGACGGCGACGGAGGATTCGATTACGTCAATCTGCACTGGTATTACATTTACCAGGAGAATTGGCAGGCGATCGAAGAAGCCACGCGGCGCGACATGGGGGTGTTTATCATCAGCCCGGCGGACAAGGGGGGCATGCTCTATCGCCCGCCGCAGCAGATGGTGGAACTGTGCCAGCCGCTGCACCCGCTGGTGTTCAACTGTTTGTTCTGCTTGTCGCACCCGCAGGTTCACACGCTGAGTATCGGTGCGTCGAAGCCGAGCGATTTCGACCTGCAACTGACCACGCTGAAGTCTGTTGGACCAGGCTGTCGAGTTGTTGCCCCCCATCGATCGACGATTGCGAGCTGCCATGGTCGAAGCGGTCGGCCAGGATCTGGCGGATCGTTACGGCGAAGGGCTTGCGCACTGGGAGGAGGTACCGGGGCTGATTAATATTGCGACGGTGCTGTGGCTCAGGAATCTGGCCCTCGGTTGGGGGTTGGTCGACTACGCCAAGATGCGCTACAACCTGTTGGGCAATGGCGGCACTTGGTTCGCCGGCCTGCACGCCGGTTACGTGAACGATTTCGATATCGCTGGCAGCATTGCGCAGTCACCACTGGCCGCACAGATCCCCGGTTGGCTGGCGGAAGCCCAGGAAATGCTCTACGCGGCCCCGCAAAAGCGGCGTGAGCCAGAGCTAACCGCGCTGGACGGTCACGCCCGGCGGCGCATCAATCTGGGATTTGACCGTGCCATCCGGCTGTCGCTCGTGCCGCACGTGAATCGGGCCAAGGGGCGTCGGATAAGTCCCTTCGGCCCACTTGAGTTGACCCAACTGGGGCGCGATGCGGAACGCGCCGAAAGCCCGGTTCGAGCGGTTTCACGCCGAGCACCTGCTGGCTCAAAAACGCGGTCGGGCCGCTCGCCCAGCCGTGACAGAAGCTGTGGCGGAAGCCGATATAGCAATACGCTCCGAAGTCGCCGTGAATGTCTTTCTTACCGGCCGGTACCAGCTCGTCAATCCGCGCGGCATTCTCCGTCCACTCCAAGTCGAAATCTTCCCAGAATGTGGTTGCACCCATGTCGAGCATCGCGCCCCAGTAGGTGCGAATGAATTCGAGCGCGGTGTCGACGTCTCCCGATTTCCCGAGAGCCTGCAGTACGTAGAAGCCGTAGAACGTGGAGATGCCTTGTGGCCCGCCGGCCTTCAACACCTCGTCGGAGGTCAGCTTGGCGTCCATCATGCCGGCCAACGACAGCAGAGCGGCGCCCGATTTGGAGTGGTTTACGCCGGGCACCACTTTGCGTCCACGGGCGGCGGCTTCGGCGCAAAGGGTTGCCGTGTCGCTGTCGCCCAGTTCGGTCATCAGACGTGCGCCGCTGTCGAGCGTCATCACCAACAAACCTTGCAGGCCGGCGGTCACACCCTGTTGATTGTCAGAGCTGGGCCAGTCCAGAAAACGCATGCCGTTGATCCGTTCCTTGCCGTCCGGCCCCACTAGATTTGCGAGTCGTTTGAGCAGCGCCGTGAGATAGGGCTGCTGCGCTGAGAGATAGTCGCGATTGCCGTGATGCAGCCACATCTCCTCGTGGATCAGCACCCACCACATGCTGTAGCTGGAGATCCCGTTCATCCACTCGGTCACGGGTGTGACGTCGCGTGTCAAGTCGAGCGAACGGGGAACCACGTCGTTGTAGCCAAACACGGCGTTGATCGTGCTCACTTCCGGGTGCATGTCGCCGATCCACACGAGCCGATCTCGCTTGATGCCATCCCACAGGTAGTCCTGCATGTTGAGGTGGACGGTATAGGCGCCGACTTGCCAGATACGATTGAGCCGCTCATCGTTACACTTGAACGACCCGACATACGGGATGTCTCGTATTTGGAGCACGGCCCGCACCTGACTCAACTGGGCCGGATGCCCCTGGTCAATCGCGTCAATCCGCACGAAGCGAAACCCGCTCGGGCCGACCGTGATCTTACCGAGCCACGGCAGCGTAACGATCTGGTCGCGGATGGCGTGGTCGTTCTGCGCGCCCTGCGGGCCGCCGAGCTCGGCCATCGCTTCACTGGCAGATTCGCCAAATCGCACGCGGACGCGAACCGGGTCCTTGGTCGGCGTCATCGGTGTGAATAACTCCACGTAGCCTTGCAGCTCGGTGCCGAAGTCGAGCAGGACGGCGGCCGGCGAATCGGCCGCGGGCGTCAGCACACACGGGGGCTGTGGCTCGCTCAGTACCGCCTGTCCGGCATGCGGTGAGAGCAGCGATTCGGCGCTGGCCACGCCGGCGTCGCTCTGCCAGACGATACGCGTGGGGGCGACGATGAAGCAGGAGAGCGGCGAGGGCTGGACGCCCGACAACTCCCCTGGGACGGCATACGCCAGCGATGCGGACAAGTGACATGCGAGAATTGTGAGCAGGTGAGCGAGTTTCATGGTTCGGTCTCAAGGTGTGTCGAAGGTTGGTCAATTGCGAATTCGGGGAGCAAAAGCGCGACGAAGTCGTGATGACACGCACAGCCGGCACGCCTCGCCACGCGACACTATCCTACCACATGAGCTCGTCCGATTTTCGCGGCCACGGCTCGTTCGCCCACCAACAGCACGGCCATTTCCACTTGGCCTTCCGGCACGGGACGATGGGGCTGGCCTTCCTTTTCCATCACCTACCTTCGTCCGCCAAACGACCCCGGGCCGAGTTCCGCCAAGTGTTCCCGTAGCCGCTCTGTTCGGCAACTGCAGGCTACACCCTGCATACGGCCGCAAAGGCCGTCGACACAAGGCCGGCTGAGTGGATCACGTTGGGCAACCCATTGACCAGAAATCCGGATCTCAGGGACGGTTTTCTCCGCAGTTGGCGGATCGGATCCCCCCGGCAGGCTTAGCTGATCTTCCCCTATCGGTTAGCTTCGCTGGCCTGGTGTTCCGCCTGTTGCGCCGTCCTCTAGATAGCCCCACGAGCAGGCCCGGCGATCGGCGTTCCGGGATAACGGTCAAGTCACAGGTAGGAATTTGACAACTGGGCCCTACGGGCTAGATTTTCTCTAGTGGGGGGGTGCATTCGATTGGCGCAACGTTTTTGCTTCCAAAATGAGAATCGGGGCTTGGGCTGACAACCATGTCTAAATCCGACGACTATCCGTTTCGAACGGGCCAGCTGACGAATCCAGATAGTCGCCGATCTGGCAGGTATTCGTTCGCCGTCCTGCAGCAGATGGCCTGGGTCGTCGATGGTCAGATGCCGACAAGAACCGAGTTCCAGCGCATCCAATGTGTGGACCTTTCCCGCAACGGATTTGCTTTCCATCAACCGAAGAAACCGACGAGCGACGAGTTGGTCGTGGCGTTGGGGACCGAGCCGAATTTCATCTATTTCACCGCAAAAGTGATTCACTTCGAACTGGCAATGGCAAATGGAAGCGAGGTCCATCGTGTGGGTTGCCAGCTGACGGGACGATTGAGCAACAGTCTGCTACCCGAACGCCAGGTGGTCTCCGGAAGAAATATTGTCTCCGGCCGCCAGGTGGTCTCCGAGCAAAGTGTGGTCTCCGAGAAATGGCTGGAGGATCTCGAGGCAGCATCACTTCTTCTATCGGGCGTTGTTGGCAGCACAGTCTGAGGCCAAGCGGGATCCAATCGGAAAAGAAATTCCTCGGCGGGGAGTTCGATCGCGTTGTCTGCCAGCCAGGGCACTGCTGCGTCGTGTGAGCCACATTTTCTACGATGAGCGGACCGGATCGTTGGTTCCCGGTGAAGGCTACAATCAGGTCATTGGCAGGTAGACAGTCTCTTGGGGCTTCAGGATCTCTCGTGGCTAAACGCGCGACCATATTCAGGGCAGCAGCATGCGAACACCCGTGGCATTGGCTGGCGGGCACTTTCCTTCCCCTTGGCCAGACTTCCCCGCGAACGAATGCGGAGTGCGGAATGCGGAATGCGGAATGCGGAATATCGAAGATGGAATTGCCGGCGGGATGCCAACTACGGTGTGTCTACAGGTGACCTTGGAGGTCAGTATCAGCTACCCCGGTTTCGTGAACGTCCGGGTGACCTACCTGTGCGGCAAAGAGCCCCTTCCCCTCGTGAAGCACGATTCATCGCCAACGTGGCTCCTTGGCACACGGCGATGGCCAGTGAGTCCGCCTTGGCTGTCACATTCCGCATTCCGCATTCCGCAATCCGCAATCCCGACTTGTTTTCCAGCGGGCGTGAGCGTTTCTCTTGGCGAGCGGCCCAACCGGGGGCCAACATGGTTGCCATTTGGTCTTGCTGGTAGTTCATGTCATGAAGAACCCGGAAGAGCCGGTTTCTTTGTGCCGCCTCCAGCATTGGTTCCGCTCGGATCGCTTCATCAATACAGAAATGGCTAGGCGGGTGATGGTGGCCGCCTGCGGGGGACGCTAAACTCGCATGGCATGGGAGACAAATATTCAGCTATCGACGCGTTCTTAGCACAAACAGGTTCGCTATTAGGCAAATTGGATCGCGAGGCGATTGCCCACACGCGAGACTTGTTGCTGGATTGCTACCAGCGGGGTGGGCGTGTATTCACACTGGGAAACGGCGGTTCGGCCTCGACGGCACAACATTTTGCCTGCGATTTGGCCAAGTTTGCGATACCTGAGGGCCAACGACCCTTTGATGCGCGTTGCCTGACCGACAACGTCAGTCTTTATACTGCGTGGGCCCACGTCGCTGGACATCAACTTCGATCCATGTTGGTCGAGCGGGGCCAAGCCCGAGATCGCGCGTCGCAAACAGTTGGTGTGCGACGTACTCCGTGGAGTGGCTTTGGTGCATGGAAACGCGCGTGAATTAATGGAGTTCACGGACAGTTCTGACTTGCCCGCGGCATTGAGGAGTTTGGCGGGATATGGTGTGAACGGCGTTGTCGTCCACCTGGGGGCGGACGGAGCTGGCTATTACGCAGATGGTGAGTTGACCGTCGAGCCCCGTTCGCCTGCCATTTGTCCTGTGCACTCGACCGGCACTGGCGACGTACTGAGCATCTGCATGATCTTGCTCCATGCGCGGCAAGACCTCTCGATCCGGGACAAACTGCGTCTCGCGAACCACGTGGTGCGCGAGTTCATGGAAGGGAGTCGGTCGATGATCCCGACCTGCTGATCGCCGGGCAGGTCGCTGGGACCCGAAGGCCGAGAACGGCATCCGCGGAGTATTCGGTTGGCAAGCCAGCTGCGGTGCGGCACCGCGGAGCGAATTTTCGCTCGGCACCCGCCGGTTACTAACGCTGGTTTTCTTTACGTTGCGGACGGTATCCTTTGCCGGACCCGTGCCGCCCCTCTTTCTTCGATCCTTTTCGCTTCTTCTCAGTGCCTGGAATCTGGTGCACGTATTGGCCGCCCAAGGCCGCGTTGGCTGCCCGGCGGCGTCCGATCAGCGCCTCACGTGGCGGTCTGGTGGGAATCAAGCTATCACAGCCGTCGCCGATCAGGTCCTGTCTGCCGGCCTCTTGCAGCGCACGTCGCACTTCGAAATAGTTCTCCGGTTTGAAAAACTGCATCAAGGCACGCTGCATGGCGCGATCGTGTAACTTGCGGGCCGTGTACACCGGCTTTTTGGTGAACGGATCGATCCCCGTGTAGTACATGGTCGTCGCGACATCCAGGGGCGCCGGAATGAAGTCCTGCACCTGATCGGGACGATATCCGTTCCGCTTGAGGAAGACCGCCAATTCAATCATCGCGTCCAGGTCACTTCCCGGGTGACTGGCGATGAAATAGGGGACCACGTACTGTTTCTTCCCGGCTTGCTGCGATTCCCGGGTGAAACTGGCGGTGAAGTCTTCGAAATCGTCACCGGAAGGTTTCCGCATGTAGTTCAGCACATCAGGATCGGTGTGCTCGGGAGCGACCTTTAAGAGCCCACCCACGTGGTGTTGAGCAAGCTCGCGAATATACGCAGGGCTGCGCCGCGCCAAGTCCATGCGGATTCCGCTGGCGACGAGCACCTTGTTGATGCCGGGGATATTGCGCGAACCACGCATCAATTGGATGAGTGGTCCATGGTCGGTTCCCAGCAGTTTGCAGATGGTCGGGTGGACACACGATTGCCGCCGGCAAATCGCCTCAACTTCCGGCCGCGTACATTGCATCTGGTACATATTGGCGGTCGGTCCGCCAATATCGCTGACCGTGCCTTTAAATTTGGGATCGGCTGCCAACTCACGCAGTTCGCCCAGGATCGAATCCTGGCTGCGAGACTGAATGACTCGTCCTTGATGAGCGGTGATGGAGCAGAAGGTGCAGCCGCCGAAACATCCCCGCATGATCGTGACGGAGTCCTTGATCATTGCGAAGGCGGGAATCGGTTCGCGATAGCTTGGGTGCGGCTGACGCGTATAGGGCAGAGAGTAGATGCGGTCCATGGCCCCCTGACTGATGGGCAACGGAGGTGGATTGACGACAACCGCCTGGGCAGCGTGAAATTGGACGAGCCGGCGAGCGTTGAGCGGATTGGTTTCATGGTGAATGATCCGCGTCGCTTCGGCGAACGCCAGCTTGTCAGTACTCACCTCTTCGTAGCTGGGCAATACGAGGGCATCATCGGGCGGAGTCTCGGAAGCCCCCATGGCGTATGCCATGCCGCGCATGTCGCGCAGTTGCTTGACACTCTCCCCGGCCTGCAAGCGTCGAGCGACCTGGACGATCGAATCCTCACCCATCCCGAAGACGACCAAATCGGCCTTGGAATCCAGCAGGATGGACCGCCGGACCTTGTCGCTCCAATAATCATAATGCGCAACACGACGCAGTGAGGCTTCGACACCGCCAGCAATCACCGGCACTCCCTTATACGCTTCGCGAGCGCGCTGGCAATATGCCAGGGTCGCCCGGTCGGGACGCATACCGATCCGTCCCCCCGGAGAATACGCGTCGTCGTTGCGCACTTTGCGGTTGGCGGTGTAGTGATTGATCATCGAGTCCATGTTGCCCGCGCTGATCCCGAAAAATAGCCGCGGGCGGCCAAACCGACGCCATGGGTCGCACGATTGCCAGTCCGGCTGACTGACGATCCCGACGCGAAATCCCGCCGCTTCCAACACGCGTCCCAGAATGGCCATGGCGAAACTGGGATGATCGATGTAGGCATCTCCGGTCACAAAGACGACATCCAATTCATCCCAGCCCCGCCGCTGAGCTTCCGCCATGCTCATCGGCAGTGGACTTCGAGAGTGGGGCGTGCCCGGGCCGGCCAAGTCTGCCAGGTAGTCGGAGCGAATCGGAGTATTGCCAAGAACGGGTAGCGCTTTCATACGCTCATTATCACCCGCCGCGCCAATCCGACTAGTGCTTTGCCACAACTAAATCCAAGCTAGTCCACCAGCTCCGCGGGTGAGAATTCACAAGGCTCTGCCGCGGAGAGCGTGATTCTGAAGGGGTGGAGTAGTGAGTAATGGACTCGAAGATGTATTTGGTCGATCCACGTTATGTCTCGCTGGTTGCGAGGTGCGGCGGTCTCTCCAACACTCCAACACTCCAACACTCCAACACTCCCAGCCTCTGGCCCCAGCGTGCCTCCGCACTAGCCCAAACGCATCCAGACCGCGCGCAAGTACTCGGTTTCCGGGCAATTGCCGGCGATCGGATGGTCACTCCCCGCTCCCGTCTTGTCGAACACTTGCAGCGCCCGCGGACCGCGGCGACGGTAGGGTCCACCGCTGCTACCTGCCCCGCCACCCTCCCCGTCACTTCCGCTTTCGTCGGGAAGCGGGTCACCGGCCTGCCGCGCAGCGGCGTAGAGCAGTCGTAGAAAGGACTCCCAATCCAGTAGGCCGGCGCAGGTACAGCTGAGCAGAATTCCGCCGGGACGTACCAATTGCATGGCCAGCCGATTCAAGTCGAAGTGCTTCCGCGTTCCCTCGTCCAGTTCGGCCCGTGAACGGATCAACTTGGGAGGGTCGAGCACGACCACGTCGAACTGTCGACCGTTTCGCAACATATCACGCATAAAGGGAAAGACATCCGCCTGCACAAAGCGGATTCGTACTTGATTCAGGGCGGCATTCTCTTTCGCCAACTGCAACGGAGCCTCATCGAGATCCACGCCCGTCACGTCGGCCGCCTCCCCCAATCGCTGCGCCTGCACCGCGAACCCGCCCGTGTAGCAACAGAGGTCGAGGACCGTTTTCCCTCGGCAAAAACTGGCGAGCTTGCGACGATTCTCCCGCTGGTCGCAGAAGAAGCCGGTTTTGTGCCCCTCCTCAAACCGTACGCGAAAACGCGTGCCAAATTCCTGTATCGTCACCTGACGCGGTGCTCCAGGCGAAACGATGGGTGACGCCGTGAACCCCTCCTGGGATAGGAAGTGGGGGGAGGGCTGCAGGATTGTGTGTTGTGCTGCACAGCGAGGTGCCAGACGCGCCAGGATCTCCGGAGCCCGCTGCCACATGGCCAGGCTAAAGGCCTCCGCGCTCAATACATCGCCCAGCCGATCGACGACCAGTCCACTGACGCCGTCCCCTTCGGCATGCAGTACTCGATAGGCATCGGTCACCTGGTCCAACTGCAGATCCTGCCGGCGAAAATCGACTGCGTTGCCCAGCGTCTGGTCCCAGAACGCGTCGTCTGGCAGCAACTCGCCATAGCGCAGCATGCGAATCGCGATTTCCGACCGAGGGTTGTACACGCCGTAACCCAACAGCATATCCGGCAAAACGTATACCGCCACCCATGCGCCGGGCTTGGGTGTGCCGTCCATGCGGACGATGCGCTTGCGATAGATCAGCGGTTGCGCCAGCGGTGTCGACAAATAGACCGCCGGCAACGATTCGGTCTGCGACACGCAAAGTGGGAATCTCGCCTTGGCAGCGCCATCCGACAACGGACGTTTGCTCGATGGACGATTTGGCTGGCGAGATTTGCGGCGGGGTTTCATCATTCAAACCGATACAGGATTTGCTGAGACGGTTGCCTTTCCAGCCGATGGTAATACTCTCGCCGGTCAGCCAACCAATCGGCGTTGCTCCGGCAGGACTCGATACGGAAATCCTGTGGCAAGTTGACGAGTCCCGCCGGCGGCAAGGAATCTCTCTCTCGCGATCAGCGTAGTACAAATGCAGTCCACCTGCCAGCGGAGGCCAAACCGCGCGAGTGTGGCTCGAAAGATGCCCTTCCAGCCAATGGCTCCCGCCGATACAGGAATTCGGTAGCGATTCAGCCGCCGGCGGCAATTCCCGGCGAAGAATGCCGGGACCTACTGCTGACCTGACGGAAACCATGGCCCACTCCGTGGCTGGGCAGACAATCATGAATGGTGGATATCCAACGGTGAACAATCAGTGGGCGGACCGGCGGTGGCCCAAGGGAATGCTTCGACAGACCACACGCGAGATCGCTCGGATCGTGGACAGTTAGTCGGTAACACCAATAACCACTAACAAGTAACCACTAACAAGTAACCAATAACAAGTAACCAATAACCAACCCTCAGTCGCTCGCCGACTGGCTCGCCGGGTCCAGCAGGATCTTGACACAGTCTTCTGCCCGCTGACTGAACTTACGATAGGCGGCTGGGCCATGGCAGAGTGGCACGCAGTGATCCGTGACGATGTGTTGGACGGGAATCACAATATTTCCGCACTCCACCTCGCGCACCAATCGGTCGAGTATCGAACGTACGGGGCACCGGCCTGCTCGGTAGGTTAGATTCCGGTTGTAGGCATCTTCGGGCGAGAAAGCAAATTGAGCGGATGTGTGCATGCCGACTGCCGAGATGACTCCCCCCGGTCGTACCAACTGAAAAGCCAGTTGTTGAGCGGCTGGCGAACCGACTGCCTCGAGTACCGAGTCGGCCCCGCCGCGGCCCGAGACGCTCCCTAGCTGCCGCACCTGTTCGACAGCCTCGCCGGGACAGGCCACGAGGGCACCCAACGCCGCCGCTCGACTCCTGCGCGAGGGAACGCCATCGACAGCCACGACCATTTCGGCCCCCAAGTACTGGGCAGCCACAATCGCCGACAGTCCCACCGCTCCGCAGCCCAAGACCACCGTGATCCCGTCGGGCTGAATATCTCCCTGATTTGCGCAGAAGAAGCCGGTGGTGAAATTGTCACCCAACAGCATGGCCTGCTCAATGGAGAAGGTCGAGGGCAACTTCCACAACGTCGTGTCGGCTCAGCGGCACACGAATCAATTCGGCCTGCGCACCCTGAAGTCCACGCCCGCCGTCGTCGACGCCCGGCGGCGGTTGATATCCAAAGAACTGCCAGGAATCGCAGCGATGCTTAGTCCATGTCGGCAGAAGAAACAGTGACCGCAACAAGTGGTGAACGGGCTGAAGACCCGGTCTCCGGGTTGCAGTTGTGTGACACCGTTTCCCAGCGCTACGATCTCGCCCACGAATTCGTGGCCCGGAATAGTGCCTGCCCGCACTCGCTCGCGACCGTGATATTGATGCAAGTCGGACCCGCAGATACCGGCTCGCTGCACTGACACAATAACGTCACCAGGATGCTCGATGGCTGGTTCCGGCAGATCCGTTTGGTAGACAACCTGCTCAATGTCCTCAAATGTCAGACCCTTCACGTGATGCTCCTCATGTGGCTCCTTCGTCGTTTAACCCGCAGCCGGAGGCGAGGAAGCGGCTCGTACCGAGCTCAACCGATTCCAGTGGCGTCCTCGCCTCCGGCGGCGAACTAGACGATGTCGCCACCGGCCGAAACGGTGCATCCTCAACTCGAAATCCGAAATTCAAATGATCAAAACGATTCGGCCCGAACTGCAGCAGCGCGTACGTGCCTACTATCCTGATTTCCTGTTTCCGTCATTCAGATTGTGGACATTCGAGTTTGTTGGCAATTCGGATTTGGTGTGGGAGAGATTTCCCAACCTCACGCCATCTCATCTAGTCGGTTGATCGGTACTACGTGATCGCCGTGAATCAAGCTTGACTGATTGGATTGTCGCCGGTCACTTGCTTCTGGTAGACGATTTTACTGTCGCCCACGTCATAGAAGTCGGGCAGCACGGCTGCCTGTTGGTAGCCCAGGCGGTGATAGAAGGATCGCGTGGAGGCGTAGGCTGGGCGTCCCGAGGTTTCGACGTAGATGTTGCGGCCCTGAGCCTGGCAGACCAGTCGCTCGGTCTCTGCCACCAACAGTCGCCCAATTCCTTGTCGCTGTGCAACCCGGTCCACGGCGATCCAGTAGAGATCGTAGCTCCCCACGGTACAGGCGATCGGGCCATAACATGTGTAGCCGACGGTCTGGCCGTCTTGCTGAGCGAAAACGAACTCGTAGCCCGACGAAATTCCCTTGGCCAGGCGTTCGTCGATCAGTTCGACCGCGACATCCACTTCCGCAGCGGTGAAGTAACCGGTGCCGGAAACGATGTGGCGCACGAGAGCCGCATCGGCGGGGACCACGTCATACCGGAACGTGATGGGGGTTGTGTCAGTCGTGGAGTGCATGGAAAAGACCCTCGAAGAAATGGCGTGCGTTGATGCCCAGTGTCCGGGTGCGATATCCCCCTTCCTGGACCACCAGCGTGGGCAACCCAAGCTGGCCGAGCAGGCGGCCGTTCTGCTCGAAATCCTTGGCACCGAGCGACCAGGTGCCCGTTGGATCGCCCTTGGCCGGATCGAGCCCCAACGCCACGACCAGAAAGGCAGGGTTAAATGCCTGGACAGCTTTCAACCCGCGCGTCAGGGCCACTCGGTACTGGGCTCCGTCCCGCACTTCCGGCAACGGGATGTTTAGATTGAATCCTGTTCCTGGCCCGTCCCCTTTTTCATCGGCGAACCCAGTGAAATAGGGATAAGCGAAATCTGGGTCGCCGTGGATCGACACCGTCAGCACGTCGGATCGCTGGTAGAAAATGTCCTGCTGACCGTTGCCGTGGTGATAATCCAGGTCAACAATGGCCACTTTGCCGTACCGACTCAGGTAATTCGCGGCGATCGCGTTGTTGTTGAAGTAGCAAAAGCCCCCAAACGAACGACGTTCCGCGTGATGACCGGGAGGTCGTACCAGGGCATACGCGATGCGGCGTCCGTTCAGCACTTCATCAGCAGCGGTCAGCGCAGTATCGACGGCGCGCTTGGCGGCAGGAAACGCGTTGCGATTGATCGGTGTAAAGGTGTCGATGCAATAATATCCCGCTCGAACCGTCAATTCCTTGGGGGGCCGAGTGACGTTGCGAATGGGGAACACGTACGGATAGATGGATTTTTTCAGAGGCGCATTCTCGCAGGCGCGTCGCAGGTAGTCGACAAGATCCGCGTCATGCACGGCCAAGATGTGTGACATAGGAAATGTCTTGACCGCAATCGTGTCGATCAGACCCGACGCCTGCAATTCACTGCCGATCGCGGCGATCCGCACCGGGGATTCCACGTAGCCCCGTTCCCGTATGTGGTGGATATCATGTTTATCATTCACCGTCATGCCGATTCGTTCGCGGATGTCACCAGCGGCGATCTTGTGATCGGTTCCCTCTTTTACATAGGCCAAGGGGCCGAGTTGAACGGGATCGTCCCGGAAAGAGTCGACCACTAGCTTGACGTATGCTGGCGGGCACATATCGCTGTATTTGCGTTCCAGTATTGCGCGGGCTACCTGTCGAGCGAAGTCGACTCGCAGCGGGCTGTTTCGGTCAAGGTTGTCATACATGAGATGCGGTAAATTGTCGGCGACGGCTTCGGGCACCGGCGTTTCATATGCCGTACCAATGATCCGGCGCACTCCGTAACGTTCATAGAACCGAATGCGTGCGGCATTGATCCTGCGAAGGTTGGGGTCCGCACAAAGATTGGCGGCATCCGGGAGGCACTCGAAGAACAACCCCTTCACTCCCAGATGGACGGCCTCATCGCGGATATACTCGTACAGAGCCGCTCCGATGCCACGGCCGGTCAGCTTCTTTCCGGCCGCGACGTAATCTAAATAGCAGAACTTGATGACCGGCTCGTGCAGCACGATGGCAAAGCCCGCCGCGTGGCCACGCGGCCCCTCGGCCACGTACAGTATCAACCGGAATCGCTGCAAGAAGGGATTTCGCAGCTTTTCGGAGAGATTCGCTACGTCCTCCGGGGACGCGTCAGGAAACTGCTCGGCAAAGATCTGTTGCACTTCGCGGATCGCAACCTGGTTCTTCGGTAGTACATCGTCATAGATTCGTCGAATACGAAACACGTGTTAGCCTCATGATTAATGGTTATCGCCAGCGCGTTGCGAAGTGGCGGATTGGCTGTGTGCCCGCGCGTCGTGCAGGAGTCGGTCCATCGCGCAGTCATAGGTCATGCCTGCCCGGTCGATCGCCGCCGCAAAGCCAGCATCGAGTGCGAGGCAGGGATTCGCGTTGACCTCCAAGACCCATGGTTGACCGTCGGCATCGACGCGGAAATCGACACGGGCGTAGCCCCGCAATCCGACCGCCTGCCAGCAGCGGATCGCCCATTGCTCGAGTTCGGAGAGCAATACACGGTCTTGGCTGGCGAAGTCGAAACAGCGAGGTGTGTGATGATACTCAAACGAATCTTCGTCCCACTTGGCCCGGTACCCCACGATGCGAGGCTTGTTGGCGGGGAAGGCGGCGAAGTCAATCTCGGCTGGCGGCAGCACCTGCGGTCCTGGGATACCGGCCAGGATAGAGAGGTTGAACTCACGACCGTCGATGAACTGTTCGGCGAAGTGAGCTCGGCCAGTGGCTTCCTCTCGTGATCGCAGGAGCGCTACCAGCTGCGCGTCATCTCCTTGGGTAGACATCTCGACCACCGCCTGGTCGTCCAGGTCGAAGGAGGCGTGCTCCCAAACGGCTTTGACAATGACCCGGCAGTCCCGACGCGGCGTTTCGACTGGGGTCGGTGGAGGCTGGCCTTGCCAGAGCGCGTCGGTCGTGAACCAACGTGCCGTTGGTATGCCGGCTTGAACCAGTCGTTGCTTGGCGTACATCTTGTCGTTCGTGGTGAGGATGCAGCGAGTGGGGGCTCCCGTATAAGGGATCCGAAGGGCATCCAGCAGCAACGTGGCGGCCGGCATCAAGTGATCCGTGCCACCAAGTGATTCCACGAGGTTAAACACCACATCGGGCCGCTGTTGTTCCAGACGCGACTTGACCGCCGCCAAATCGAGCGTGCAGACGACCTCCGTCACCTGATGCCCGAGCCGATGCAGCGCTGCGGACACGGCATCACGCTGCATCAGTACGTCCCGGTCGGAAGCCGACGCGCCAGCGGACACTTCATTGAGTAGCAGGACGATGTTCATGCCACAACCATTCGCCGCGCAGCCGATGCGACGATACGACCGACCAACTCGCGATACGGCATCCCGAGAGCCGTGGCCAGCATGGGCAAATCCGAATGCGACGGGTGCATGCCGGCCAGAGCGTTCGCTTCCAAGAACTGTGGGCAACCGGTGGCATCACTGCGCAGATCGACACGCCCCGCATCGCGGCAGTTCAAGGCCCGCCAGGCAGCCAACGCCGTCTCTTCCGCCCGCCGCACTTCGCTGTCCTCCTCCGGCCGCACCAACCGATATTCCACCAGTTCTTCACAGCGTTCCTTGTTCGTGTAGGAATAGACGCCCGGCTCGGCGCCCGGGAGCAGAACGATCTCCAATGTGCCCAGTACGACCGTCTCGTCGCCAGTACCGATCAATCCGACGGTAAATTCACGGCCCGGCAGGAATTCCTCCACCAACACAGGCTGGCGAAATTGCGTCAACAAGTTCTGGCAAACGGATTGCAGCTGATTTCGGTCGGTGATGCACGACGCTGGTGAGATCCCCTTGCCGGTCCCCTCCCCCACCGGCTTGGCGAACAGCGGAAACTCCAGCTGAAGATCCTCGACGTCCTGCGGTACGTGCACGAGGAGCGACTGGGGAGTTGGAATCCCCTGTTTCTCGACCACCGTCTTGGCCAGGCCCTTGTGCAGGCACAGCGCCATGACCAACGGATCCGCAAACGTGTAGGGGACCTCGAACACCTCGAGTATGGCGGGGACTTGGGCCTCGCGCGCCATGCCTCGCAAGCCCTCGCAAATGTTGAACACCAAATCCCAACGGTCTCCGGCCGCCAGGCGACCGACAAGTTGACGAGCGCGACCGATGCGGTCCACCTCGTGCCCCAGCTCGCCGAGTGCTGTCGCAATCGCATCGATGGTGTCGGGCCGATCAAATTCGGCGGTTTCTTCCTCGCCGTAGCCTTCGCTCAGATATTCGTCGCGCAAGTCGTAAGTAATTCCGACACGCATGATGGCCTTAGTGGTTCCCTTCTGGTACGAGTGCAGGTGGTTGGTTCCTGGTTTCCAGGCGAATTTCCCGATACAACTGTTCATGCCACTGCTGAGCCTCCTCGAGCGGCATGTTGAGAGCTTCCATCAATTCTCGTCCGGGAGCCAGCAGTTCCAAGGGGCATCCTGACGCCGGTAGGGGAAGGATACCCTGCTCCGTATAGTCGTAGGGATAGAGTCGGCAGACCAATGGTCGTACGTTGAGCGGCAAAACGCAACCGTGTGGTCCGAGAAAAACACAGTCGCCCGACGGCTGTTGACGCAGAACACGTCGCGTCCCATCGGGTTGAAACACGTTATCCCGCCACAGCGGATCGTCGTCTTGGTCCAGATAAACCGGGTCACCCGGGGGGAGGAATTCGAAGAAATCCTTCCGCCCCGTATGTCCCTCTATTCGCTCGACGTCACCCCACGTGGTATAGATCTCGCGATCCTGACAGCAGGTCTTCGTATATCGCGCACAGCGAGCGCAGAGAAAGTCAGATTCCGCCATCCTTCAAACTCCTTCGGGATCCGGATAGCGAAAAGTCTTTCCCTCGAAATTCCGCAGTAATAGGTAACCGTCTTCTCGGCCGATGACGCTTTCCGGCTGCAGCGGTATCTTGCCGCCACCTCCGGGCGCGTCAATGACATATGTCGGAACGGCGTAGCCCGTTGTGTGCCCACGCAATCCGGCGATGATTTCCAAGCCCTTCGCCACCGAGGTGCGGAAGTGCGCGGAGCCACTGATCGGATCGCACTGATAGAGATAGTACGGCTTGACACGCATCATCAGCAGGCGATGTACCAGCTGCTTCATCGTCTCGACGTTGTCGTTGACTCCTTTCAGCAGTACGGTTTGCGATCCCAAGGGAATCCCCGCGTCAGCGAGCCGCCCGCAGGCGCGGGCTGATTCCGGTGTGCACTCGTCGGGATGCAGGAAGTGAAGACTCATCCACAACGGATGGTATTTGCGCAGTACATCACACAGTTCCGGCGTGATGCGTTGAGGTAAAACCGCCGGCATTTTTGTGCCGATCCGGACGAATTCGATGTGCGGGATCGCCCGCAACCGAGAGAGGATGTTATCCAGCTTCTCGTTGCTTAATGCCAGGGGGTCGCCCCCCGAAATCAATACGTCCCGGACCTGCGTGGCGCCTTCGAGATAAGTCGAAAATCGCCTCTAAACGGGCTTCGTTGGGCGAGATCTCGCCGTGCCCCACCACGCGCGAACGCGTACAGTAGCGACAGTAAGTCGAACAGAAATCGAGAGGTAACAGCAGGACCCGATCGGGATAGCGATGGACCAGCCCCGGCACGGGACTGTGCCCATCCTCGCCCAACGGATCATCTGCTTCACCTGCCGTCCGCTGAAACTCGGCAGTCGTCGGCACGACCGTTCTCCGCAAAGGCTGCGAAGGGTCGTGTGGATCGAGCAGGCTCATGTAGTAAGGCGTGACACCAATGGGGAGCATGGTCCCGCCTTGTTCCAACGCCTCACGTTCGGTAGTCGACAGGTCGATGACCCGCTCAAAGTCGCTGAGCGTGCGGATCCGGTTTCTCGATTGCCACCGCCAATCGTTCCATTGGTCGTCCTCGATGTCGGGGAAAAATCGTTCCCGAAAGGCCTCGGTACGAGGTTTCTCGACCCTCTGGCGACGCGAGACAGGTGGCGTGTTTAGCAGGGGGTGTGGCGGGCTGATCAACCAGCACCACGGTGGCGACGCGGCCACTGACCGGCAACAGGCCGGTCGACAGGGACAAGACTGGGGGGGCATATTCCCTGTCGCTACGCTCAATGACGGGCGACAAGGGCCCCGCGGCTCGCGACTTTAATGGCGAGCGTCGCCGCCGACGGGCGGGACCGGAGCGGAAGATTATTTCGCTTCGACCAGGAGGCTCCTCTTCTTCAGAATATTGGTTGATCGATAACAGGCTGGAGTGGTCATCATTACCACTATCGCTCATGGAAAGAGTTCCTCAGAATTATCCACTGCCTGGAACCTGTTGACTACGAATCAACGAGCCCAGGTACCTCCGTATTCATCGTCTTTTGCAGCGGTGTTCTGCATGGTGGATAATCGGTTCGGAGTCAGGTTTGGAAATTGGCCCGGCGGATCGACTCCCACCCGCCCACCGTGTGGCCTGCCGCACTATTACGCGCGGCTCGATAATTAAACAGCCAACGTCTAAAATTTCAAGACCGCTTGGCGGGCTTTTTCTAAAATCGTGCATTTTAGTTTTCCCGAACAGCGAGACTTGGGGACCCGCCGAGCGTTCCTTCCCTTGGTCACCCGGTCGCTCGGCAGGCAGAAATGAACTCAACCAAGGAATCGTCCAGTGCAGGAAGTCCGCACAAGTCCTCCCTTGGCCCGCGCCGCGCGAGAGACCGTGCCGTTGGCCACACTCTTCGGGGCCATGTACTTCGTCCAAGGTATTGCCGAGCCGACAGAAGGTCTGATCGCCCAGCCCGTCCGGTCGATGCTCAAGTCTTGGGGGCACTCCACTGCTGAAATCGGGGCCTTCTGCGCCTTGATGTCGATTCCGTGGACGCTCAAACCACTGTATGGCTTGCTCACCGACTTCGTCCCTGTGGCCGGCACGCGGCGGCGCAATTACCTGCTCTGGACCACAGCGATGACCATTCTGGGACTCGGCTACTTGTATTGGTGGCCACCTTCGGCCGGAGAAAGGTGGGCACTGCTGGCCTTGCTATGGATGCCCACCATGGGGGTTGCTTTCTCGGATGTCGTGGTCGATGCCCTGATGGTCGACAAGGGACAGCCGTTGGGCATGACTGGTTTGCTGCAATCCGTACAATGGGCGTCCATGTATGCGGCGACGATCCTGGCGGGGCTGGTCGGCGGCTACCTCAGCCAGTACGGCGAGCAACGGCTGGCATTCTTGTTGTGTGCCTCCGTCACGGTCGTGACGCTGGTCTTGACTTGGTTCTTTGTCAAGGAGCCGCCCGCACCGGTCGCTGCCGGCGGTCTCCGTTCGGCTTTGGCAGCACTTGCCCACGCAGCCAGGTCGCCGATGCTGCGGGCCGCGGCCGCGTTTGTCTTCCTGTGGAGCTTTAACCCGTTCAGCACGTCGGTGCTGTACATGTATAGCACGCAAGAGCTCGGGTTGAGCGAGCAGTCGTTTGGTGTGACGGTCTCGCTGCTTTCGGTTGGAGCGGTGGTGGCCAGCGTGGCATACGGCACTTACTGCCGCCGTGTACCACTGGGCATTCTGCTGTATGGGTCGATTGTCGCCGGGATCCTCAGCACACTGGCTTATTGGGGTTTGTGGGGAGAGACGTCGGCCAGATGGGTGAACTTCGCGGTCGGTTTTGCCTATATGACGGGTAGCCTGGTACTGTTGGACGTGGCTGCGCGAGCTTGTCCGCTCAATGCGGCCGGGACCGCGTTCGCACTGCTCATGGGTCTGTCGAATCTCGGCCTGCTCGCTGCGGCTGCCTTGGGTGGGTGGTTGTACGACAGCTGGCGTGGCCAGTGGGGGGCCACCGCCGCCTTCAACCTGCTGGTGCTGGTGGGCGCTCTGGCCAATTGCCTCTGCTTCCCGCTCGTGCCGTACCTGAGATGCGCCTGATCGCCGGGCAAGTGAACAACTCGGCCAACTGATGAGGATCTCATCGAAGTCGTGACTTCGGTCGGTGGTCTGTTGACGGCCGTGAAGAAAGATCCCGATAATGGGAACATTGTGGCCCCACCGAGTTGGACACTCTGCCAAATGAAACTCGGCAATCGTCCGGCGGACGCGCACCGTGGGTGTCGAACTCCCAGATGAAGCGTCGACCAGCCGAGCGAAGCCACCACGGCATACCTGACCGACCGTACCTGCCCTCGTTCACCTCTCCCCTGCCTTTCGCCTGCATAGGACGCCACGAACATGAAATCGACAGCCAGAGCCAGTTGGGTACGCGTTGTCATGATTCTGCTCGCGCTCAGCAGCTGTTGGATCAGCTGCAGTGCGGCGGCGACTTCCGAATTGGAGCAGGGCTTTCGTCGGCCGCCCGCGGCGGCCCGGCCGTGGGTCTACTGGTTCTGGCTCAACGGCAATATCACGCGCGCCGGGATTACGGCCGATCTGGAGGCCATGCAGCGGGCTGGGATCGGCGGAGTCTTGATCATGGAAGTGGACCAGGGTGCTCCCGCGGGCCCGGCGGCATTCATGAGCCCACCGTGGCGTGAGTTGTTCCAGCACGTCGTGGCCGAAGCCCAACGGCTCGGCCTGGAAGTGAATATGAACAACGACGCGGGTTGGAACGGCAGTGGCGGGCCGTGGATCACGCCCGAGCAGTCGATGCAGGAGGTCACGTGGACCGAAACGGAGATCGCGGGTCCCCGTAAGTTCCAGGGCGAGCTACCGCAGCCGGAAGCGAAAGCTGGGTTCTACCGGGACATCGTGGTGCAGGCATTTCCCAGCGTGGGCCAGGATTACCTCCCGAATTTCGAAGCCCAGGCTGCGTTTCAAAGCCGCGGGCACCGCCCAGAGGTGCCCCCGGGTGCCGCTCCCCGCGCGCCGTCGTGCCGGGAGTATTGTGAACCTGACCGCTGCCATGGACCCCCGCGGACGTCTGACGTGGGATGTGCCGGAGGGAACTTGGACGGTGGTCCGCATCGGCCACACCTGTACGGGAGTCGAGAATGCTCCGGCCCCACAGAGTGGTCGCGGCCTGGAGTGTGACAAACTCAGCCAAGCCGGGATCGAAGCGAATTTTGCCGGCATGATGGCCAAGCTGGCGGACGATGTGGGACCGGCCGCCGGCACGGCGCTGGTCGCGACCCACATTGACAGTTGGGAAAACGGCTCGCAGAACTGGACCCCGCGGATGCGGGACGAGTTCCAGCAACGACGCGGCTACGACATGCTCCCGTTCCTGCCAGTCATGACCGGCCGCGTGGTGGACAGCGTGGAAGTGTCGCAGCGTTTTCTCGCGGACCTGCGACGGACCGTTTCGGAATTGGTCATCGAGAATTACGCCGGACGAATGCACCAACTGGCTGCCGAACACGCGTTGCGTTTTACCGTCGAGGCCTATGGCAGCCCGTGCGATTGTCTTCCCTATGCGGGCCGGTCCGATGAACCGATGGGCGAGTTCTGGGTGGGGGGTGGGGCGCTCGACACGTGCCGTGGTATGGCTTCCGCGGCACACGTGTACGGTAAACGCGTGGTGGGCGCGGAAGCGTTCACCGCGGGCAGCGAAGAACGGTGGAAAAGGCACCCGGCCACCATCAAGGCGCTGGGGGACCAGGCTTTCTGCGAGGGTATTAATCGCTTTGTCTTTCATCGCTATGCCCTGCAACCGTGGGCCGACTACCGACCAGGCATGACCATGGGGCCCTGGGGAACCCACTACGAACGAACGCAGACTTGGTGGGATTGGACCAGGTCCTTGGCACGACTATCTGTCACGCTGCCAGTTCCTGCTCCGCCAAGGACTGTTCGTGGCCGACATCTGTTACCTCCAGCCGGAAGTCTCGCCGCAAGGATTCGCCAGGCATCTGCGAGAAGGCTACGACTGGGACGAGTGTAGCGCGGAGGTGGTGCTGACGCGCATGAGCGTTCAGGACGGGCGGCTCGTGCTGCCTGACGGCATGAGCTATCGGCTGCTCGTGTTGCCCGAGACACGATCGATGACGCCCGCGCTGCTCAACAAGATCAAGGAGTTGGTGGCAGCCGGCGCGACGGTAGTGGGCCCCCCGCCGGTGAGTTCACCCGAGTCTTGCCGGCTATCCGCAATGCGACGCGGACGTGAAGCAGGTGGCCGCAGGAGCTGTGGGCCGACACCAACGGCCATACCATACGCGAGCATCGTTACGGACAGGGACGCGTCGTGTGGGGCATGTCGCCCGAAGAGATCCTGGTTCGCGATGGCGTACCAGCGGATTTTTCCAGTCGAGCCCGCGTGCGCTACATCCACCGCGCGACCGACGATGCCGATATCTACTTCGTCGCCAGTCCGCAGCCACACAGCCTGTCGACCAGCGCAACCTTTCGTGTGAGCGGCAAAGTCCCCGAATACTGGTGGCCCGATACGGGGCGGATCGAGCGAGCGGCGGTGTATGAACAAGATGGTGCCGTTACGAGCGTGGCCCTGCCACTCTCCCCAAGTGGGTCGGTGTTTGTTGTCTTTCGGACCCCCGCCTGTGCCGGGCGACTCGATTGTGTCCTGCTGCCTGGATAACCAGATCGTCTGCTCCGCGGCTGCGGGGAAACCACTGCCGATTGTGATCCACAAAGCCACGTACGGCGCGGCCGGGGATCCGCAGCGCACGCGCGATGTGCGGGAGAAGTTGCAGCACATGGTGGACAACGGCCAACGCAGCTTCCGCGTTTCCCAATTGGCAGTTGGCGACGACCCTGCCCAGGGTGTGGTCAAAACGCTCGTTGTGGAATACACCGCCGGGGAGAAACGGTTCACCGCGTCGGCCCGCGACCCAGACCTGATTTACCTGACCGGCGAGGCGGTCAACATCGTTGTGACCAAAGCACGCTACGGGATCCTCGACGATCCCCAACGCACACGCGATGTGCGTGACAAGGTCCAACGTATCGCCGACGGTGGGGCCAGTCTGTTCGAGGTGGCGAAGCTCGCGGCCGGGGACGATCCGGCGTTCCTGGTCGTCAAAACTCTCGAGCTGGAATATACCCAGAATGGAAAACACTTCTCCGTGACCGCGATCGATCCGGAGACCGTTGATCTTGCCGCGCCCGAACCGGGTGTGTGTCCACCGGCGGAAGTTCGCTGTGATGAAAATGGACACATCGTGCTGGACGCCACACAGCCCGGCCATTACGAACTGAAGACCGCGGGAGGGCAGACACGCGGGATTGATGTGCCGGCACTCCCCGCTGTCCAGCCACTGACGGGGCCTTGGGAAGTCCAGTTCGATCCGCAATGGGGTGGGCCAGAGAAGGTCGTTTTCGAACAACTGGACGATTGGGCCCAACGCAGCGAAGATGGCATCCGCTACTATTCGGGCACCGCGATCTACCGAAAGACATTCAATCTGGAGCAATCGCTATCCGCTGCTCAACGCATCGTCCTCGATCTGGGACAAGTCGCCGTGATGGCCGATGTGACACTGAACGGCCAGCATCTCGGCATCCAGTGGAAGCCACCTTTCCGAGTCGATGTGACCGACGTTGTGAAGCCTGGCGACAACGCGTTGGAAGTGCGGGTCGTCAACCTGTGGATCAATCGCATGATTGGCGACGAGCAACTTCCCGAAGACAGCCAACGCAACCCCGATGGCACGCTCAAGTCCTGGCCCGAGTGGGTGGAGCAAGGCCAGCCCAGCCCGACCGGACGCTACACGTTCACCAGCTGGCGGCTCTGGAAGCAGGACGAACCACTGGAAAAATCCGGCCTCCTGGGCCCCGTCCTCCTCATTCCGCTATCCCGCCATTAAAACGGGGAGGCTCCCCGTTTTTGCGGCAAGATGGGTGGATTGGGTAGACCTCTGTCGGATGTTTGGATCTTGGGAAAGTCGTGGTGGGTAGAGCGCCACTAGAAAGCGCCCCTGTAATGCCTCAACGATTGGTCTTTGTCATAGCGTGGTTGGTTGCTCTCAGCCTGCCGTGCGCGATGCGGCTCTCAACTGTAGCGGCCCAAGAGATGGCGGATCCCCGTCAGGCGGACGAGTCAGCGCGACGTGAAGAACTGACAAAGCTGCTCACCGACTTGGCGACCGTGGCGGAGCGGACGACCATGGGGGGGCGGATGGGATCTGCCGGCCAAAGCCCGTCGGACGCCATCCAGCTTTCTCGCGCGGTGCGGCTGCTCGCGACGCTGCCGGCTGTGGAGCGATATGCCGAGTTGAAGCAGTGGATGCTGCCCAGAGGGCCGGGTGCACTGCCGCGTGGTGCCATGTGTTTTGCACCCGTCGAATTCCCGCCGGAGATCTTTTTCAGCGATGTGCCCATTCCCGACAGAACCGCTATACAGCCGCGCTCAGCGGCGGCTACCGACGGCAGTGACGGAGTGATTTACTTTGGCGAGTTATTGGTCGCGGCAGCCGCCGAGTGTGGCAAGTTGGAGGAACTGGCCGCCACCTGCAAGACTCTGGAGCAGGACTCGCAGATGGCGGAGATTCTATCCCTGCTCACGGTCTTTGCCTGCCAAGGGGACAGCCGGCTTGCTCAGCAGGCCCGCGACGTGGTGACTGCCTGGAGGCAAGAAGCCAACCGGCCGGCTCCCGCGGACCTGCAGACATGGCCGGCTTACATGGTCGCTCGGGCGTGGATGCGCCGCGAAGATTTTCGTGACGCGGGTGAACAATTGGCTGACAGCTTGGCCGCGTCGGCAACAGCGACAAGCCAAGCGTCGTTGCTCAGCTGCCTTCTGCGTGATCTGGCATGGTGCCGCGTGCAGGATGTCGGCGGCACGTTAGTGCCAGGAGCAGACCCGGGACTTGCGCTCTGGCACCCCGGCGGCTACTACTACCACACTGGCACGCAGGCTGGCACTTGGCCCGGCTGGTGGGTCGAGCACGAAGGTACGGTTGTGCATCTGTCCGGTCCGGAGATGAGTCCTCTGTATTTCGATTACCCACTCGAGGGGGAATTCGAACTGACCGTGGACGGCTATCTGGGTGCCGGAGCGGAGGCGGCCCTCCAATATGACCGGTTTCTGTATGACCCCAGTTGGCGCGGCAAGAAGGCGTGCCTGCTGACCGTGGGCCAACGGGAATTTGTGGATTGCCCCAATATAGTGGCGCTGCCAGGTAAGTTCAGTCAACTCGCCATCCGCGTTCGTCCCGACCTGGTCCGTTACGTCTGCGACGGCACATTGATGTATGAGGACCGCCAGCCGAGTCCGACCACTCCATGGTTGGCATTGGTGGGTCGAGCCACGCGCAGAACCGCTTGGTGCAATTTCCGTTTGACCGGCAATCCACGGATACCGCCAGAGGTTTCTTTGATCCACGATCAACAGATGGAAGGCTGGATGTCGCCGTTGTATCGCGAGTCGCTTCCGCGGCAGGTTCGCGTTTCTGATGTCGATGAGCGATCCTCTGCCGCCTCGCCATTGTCCCTGCAAAAATACGCTTGGTATGCACTCAGCGGCGTCTTGCATGGCCGTTGCATGAAGACGGCCGATCGCAGCAGGGCCGTTCAGTCGTGGCTAGCCTATCACCGTCCGTTGTGCGCCGGTGACACGCTTACGTACGAGTTTTTCTACGAACCAGGCGAGAAGATGGTGTACCCCAGTCTGGGCCGCACCGCCTTGGTGTGGGAACCTGATGGCGTGCGTCTGCACTGGATCACCGATGTCCCGCACATGACGATCGGCGGATTGAGCGCGGATAATATTGCCACGATTCTCGAGTCGCAGCGAGGTCCCAGACCACTCCCGCTAATGCCGGGCCAGTGGAATCAAGTGACGATCAACATGGCCGAGAACAGTGCCCACGTGCTGCTCAATGGCAGCGAGATTTACGAGCACCGTTTGGGCTCGACCGACAATCGCATGTTTGGACTGTTTCACTACGCGAATCGCACGGCTGTCGAGGTCCGCCATATTGTGCTGCGCGGCGATTGGCCGGCCAGCCTTTCGGCTGAGCAAATGGCGCACCCAATGGCGCGGCGCGAGGGGACGGAAAGTCCGGAGAATGAACGGGCCCGCGCGGCGCTGGTGGACAAGTCGTGGTTAGATCTCCGCGAGCAGCAGCAGTAGCGGGTCGTGCCACTGCTTGATCCCTCAGCAGTCCATTCGCGAGAACATTGCGCTACCATAGACGTGGACATCGAGAGCCACATGACTCAAGCAGTGCTGAAGCAAAGCCCCGCTGCAGAATTGCGATCGGCGAGCGAGAAGATCGAGGTCATGTCTGGGCTGCCAGAAAAACGATTGAGGTGTCTCAGTTCAGGACTTGACGAACGGCCATTCTTGTTCGGCGTGTTTTCTCCCCGAGAGGATCGGAAGCCGAATTCTGCGGCGATGCGGCAACAAGGACGTGCTGACAGAAGAAATCGTCTTGGACAACTTATCTTCCTGTCACATGAACTTCGTGTCTCTCAGCACATGCTGGTGTGCCGGCGCTCGCCGTGATCTCTGTGGACGAGAGCGACGCGTGTTGCGGCTCGCTTGGCACCCTACACCTACACCGGACGACTTCATAGAGCATTCCGGAAACGCATGTCGGGTCAGTGTCCACGCAGGATGTGGCGGTCTTTATAGACCCCGCGCGGGAACTGGTCGAGGTGCAGCTGGCCGGGAAGATAGTGCCAGGCCGTGCGATAGCTGCTCCTGCCGCTCACATTTGGGCGTGCTCCGTGCAGGAGGTTGGCGGAGAACAGCACGACCGTTCCGGGCGAGCAGATGACATCGACCGACTTACTCTCGTCCACTTCCGACCACGCTCCGTGCGCGACATTCCCCTTGCCTGCGACGTGTTGGACGATGTCGCCAGTCCGGTGGCTTCCTGGTATGACCCGCAGACATCCGTTCTCCGTGTCGGTCGCCTCTAAATAGATGGCGCAGCTCACAATCTGATCGGTATTGGTTCCAAAGTAGTAGTTGTCCTGATGCCAGAGTGTCGATGTTGCGCCCCGCACTGCGCATCGGGAAGAACTTCGAGCCGAACATATCGAGATTCGGGCCGAGGAGAGAGGAGACGCGATCCAGAATCTCAGGTTCTTTCGCCAGGTCCAGCACGCGCTCATCCACCACACAGACACCCTGTATTTTGTGCAATTGCCCCGGCATGGGCTGGCCATCCGCGTCCGGCGCGAGATTGAAGGCATCGTCGGAAATGGTCATGGTCTTGCTGCGCGCTACGAGCTCATTGAACAGAGTGACATAGTGCACCGCCTTTTCTTGGCCTAGAAGCCCGTCGAAAATCAAGAAACCCGCTTCTCGATACTGCGCTGTCTGTTCTGTCGTCAGTGACATGTTCGTACTCCAGGAATGGCGATGATGGATATGTAGCTGCCGGCGATCCTGCCGGTGATTTACAGCCATGAAATGCCAATTGACGCGATCCGTTCTGTCGAGGCAGGACGGATAGGCTAAATCCAAGATAATCCACCAGCTCTGCTGGTGAGAATTGACAAGGTTCTACCGTTGCCTGCGTGTTTTTGGAGTGGTGGAGTGGTGGAGTAGTGGAGAAATGAGTGATAGGCACGAAGACATATTTGGTCGATCCACGTTAGGTCTCGTGCGTTGGGAGGCTTCCCTAACACCCCAATACCCCACCCCTCCACCCCTCCACTACCCCATCCCTCCACTAATCCACCCCTCCAATACCCCAATCTCTATCCCCCTCGCGTTCCGGCCAGCTTCGCCGATCTCACACAGCGGAAGCCGTAGTCGTCGGACGCGACGCAGGCGTCGGCAAAGCCCGGCTCGTCGCAGTAACGCGCCCAATTGGTGCAACTGTCGGCGGTGGTGGAAAAAGTCGCCGCCACGCAGCACCGCTTTATCTCCCGCCGCGGGCCCACGGGGATCCGTGTCCGGACTCTGCGTATAGTAATCCGGGGCGTACCAATCGTTGCACCATTCACGGACATTTCCCGACATGTCATACAACCCGAAAGTCGTTGGGCAGCTTCTGACCAACCGGTTGGTGCTTGCGTCGTGAGTTTTCCTTGAACCAGGCGTAGTTGTCCAATTGTTTGGAACCGCCAGGGAAATAGAAATCGCTCGCGCTCCTTGCCCGGCAAGCGTATTCCCACTGCGCCTCGGTCGGCAAACGATAGCCATCGGCTGCGAAGTCGCACGTCCAGGTGGTGAGGTTGTAGCAGGGAGTCAGTCCTTCCTCCTGCGACCGGATATTGCAGAACTTGATCGCGTCGGTCCATCGGACTCGTTCCACCGGGTTTTTTGCCCCGGCATGTCGCGATGGGTTTTGTTTCATGAATCGCTGATAGAGTTCCTGGGTCACCTCATAGCGGTCCATATAAAACGCGTCGACACGAACCTTGTGGACCGGTGTCGAATCGGATTCCTGGCCTCCTCCCATGACGAACTCACCCGCCGGAATCAAGATCAGCGGAACCCCCGTGGGAGTCGTGATTTCACCAGGTGGCAGAGCGTCCGCCGGCTCGGAGGCGGCCGACGCGGCATTTTCCGTGGCTGGCTGCGGCCGCTGTTGGCAGCCAGCGCAGAGCAACACGGTTGTCGACAGTGCCAAAAGTGGGTAGCGGAGAGTTTCGATGGGTTGCATGACTACTGAGCGCCTGGGTTGCTTTTGGGTGAATACCGCCGACAAGGTTCCCACCAGGTGGGTTGCCGCAGGATGGCACGCGACCGGGTAATCAATTGCTCGGCCAGGCGAACGCTCTCCGGTGATGCCGTTCCCATGCGAGCCGCCTCTTCCATCAATCGAATGGTCAAGACGCTCAGGTCGCGTGCGATATCGTCCTGGGTGCCCGCTACCGAGCGACACTGTTGCGTTAGCGTTTTGACAAGAGGTAGGTTGTCCGGACCGCCCTGCGCCGCCGCCGATTTGATACTGTCGGTCCAACCGCGGACTTCGTCGAGCGGAGTCTTGGGCATATCCTCCTTGACCAGTTCGCGCATTTCCACCAACAGTTTGTCGATGTTTTCGAGAGCAGTTGCCAGGGAAGGGTCGGCTTTTTTCTGATCGCGGATAAACTGCTGCATCTCGCTCGCGAATTGTTCGAAGTCAAAATCGCGCTGGCGGATCAAGCGAATGAAAGTTGCCACATCGTCGGCAAACTGCTCGACTTGTGCTCGCGGTGGCGCAGTTGATTTGCCCGCAAAATACTCCTCGATCACACTGGTCATGGCGCACACGGCGTTGCGATGCTCCAATAGCACCTGTTCCGTGGCGCCGGCGAAGTCCATCAGCTCGTCCGTTTCCTCATCTCCCAAAGAGCGTCGCATGACGTTGATCGGCGAGAGGGTATGCTTGTCGTTGCCGTATGTGTCCAGGTAATAAATCAAGAGTGGGCCTTTGGGCGGGAACTTCTTCTCGAAGTGGACCATCGTCTGGGAGCCATCGAACCAGACCGGGTAATAGTACCAGCCGCGAATGCAGCGGCCCCACAGTTGTTGTTTCTCATACAAGAAGAAGAAGGGGAAATCGTATTCCTCCGATTCGATATGAAATCGTCCGATCCATCGCGCGTCAAACGGGCGTTGCCAAGCGATGGCAGTGTCTCTTTCCAGATACGCGCTGCGGAGCATTTCCTCATGCCAGATGTCCGGGTGGTCCAGCAGTGCCAGATAGAGACTCTGACCCGCCGTATCGAGCGAGATGGTTGCCGGACCGTTTGTCGCCGTCCTTTCCAGGCGAACCCGCTGTTCTCCCTTAGGCCAGACGGCGACCAGCATGCAGTCGTGATCGGCGGTCAAACCGACGAGCATGTTGAGCGAAGGGAGGAACGACGGTTTCGAGGGGGCAAGATCTTGCGTAGCGAACAGTAGATCAGTGCCGACCAGCGACGGGACCAGTACATATGGCAGGTTGTCCGAGACCGCGACGCTCCGCCCCGGCGGCTGTTGGATCTCCATCATCCCGTCGGGTGACAAGGCTACGGCATGCCGCCGTGACATATCGGGCGCACAGACTTCGATGGACAAGCTGGGACGAGTCCTATCGACCAGCAGGCGAAACTTAATCGACGCGGACGCCTTATCCAGCGTTACCTCACCGCGGCGCACCACACGTCCCGCGCAACGTGTCCAGCATGTCATGGCAGATCCGTCGGGGGCAAACGCCAGGATAGCCGTGTCGCTTTCGAGGATCGGGTATCCGGCCAACGTGTCGGGGAGGCTGTCGGGGGATAGCTGTTGCCAGCTCCCCTGCGTGAAGAATCCGCTCTCACCGCGGTACGGTCTATCCGCCACCCAAGCCGTGACGCCCGGCAGCGACAACCGGACTCCGGTCGCGGCCTGAAGAGGAGTCGGTTCGTCGATGACCAAGAACATCGTGAGGAGGAGGATGGCAAGTGTGGACATCGATCGCATGGTCGGAATCCCTCTTTGGAATAATCAGGGTGAGTCAACTTCCTGGTGCAGTGCGAGCTGCTTTGGTATCAGGCAGGCAAAGTGGAGGGAGCCTTTGGGCTGCAGTCACCCCGCTTGTCGGCATTCTACTGAGAATCGACTCCTAATTGGAGGAAGGAGCGAAAAGCACTTTGTTGGAGCATTTGCCCTGCCAGCTGCGCGTAACCTTCAGCGGTGGGATGACTCAAGTCGGCGTACACCTGGCTGGGAAGGGCGGGTGGCGCATAGCAGGGAATACCTTGCTCGTCGTGCCAGGCGACGATTTGTTGTTTTCGCTCATTGTACTCGGCCAGGCCGGCGGGTGTGAGCATGTGTTCGTTTAACGGTCCGATCAGCACGAAGACCTGATTGCTCCGCTGCTGCAACCGCTGGACCGTCTCGCGAAAGTACCGCCATTGCAGCGATTCGTCGAGTGCCACCCACTGAGGCGTCAGCGGGCGAATTCCTTTCTCATTCCAGGGCCGGGCATCGGGCGTGGGCGAGGGAGGCTCATCGGGCGACGGCAACTCGAAAGTGATTTGCTTCACAGGATTGTCGTACGGATGTTCCAGGGTCCAGACAGGCAGATTGTCGCCGCCGAAGTAGGCGATTCTCAGGTGATCCGCCCAGCTGAGAATCTCTGTATGGTGGGCGATCGTGACTCCTATTCGCTCGGAGACCGATGCCTTGTAGCAGGGAATCCACGGGCGAAATTGAGGCACCAGGGTCGGATGATTGAATGGTGTTTCCTTGTCGGTCGTGAGGTCGTGTCGCGGCGAACTCATCCACAACAAGTTGCAGTTCAAGATGACGCGCTGGCCACGAATTGACTGGCCGTAGTAACGCATCAACCCGGCAAGGGCCACGCTGTGGATTCCATCGACGCCCAGGTTTTCGAACCGGCGGCCTGTCACTTGTTCACTCAAATAATGCGACAAGGTACCTTGGCTTTCGACGTAATGACCCCAGATAACCGAATCACCCACCAACAGCGTGGCCTCCTCGCGACAGGTCGCGCGGCAGGTTCTGGCGAAGTTCCAGTAATCGTTTCCCAGCCGATAGGGAATTCGATAATCCGGACCGAGCTGCCGTGGCTCGATCGCCTGCCAGCCAAGCGGGATCAACCAGAACGTAACAGCAATCACGATTGTGGCGATCACCCAACCGCGCAACGGCAGTCGCACGTCGTTCGATGCGAAGCGAACTTCGGGCGTCTCGCTAGGCGTGTGACTGTCGTGCAAAGATCGGTCGCTGGATGACATATTACTTGACCTAAAAACGGAAATAGATGAATGCCTTGTCGCCGGACGTAATGAACAGAGTCATGTACACGACCATGCCGACGACCAGCGCGAGTCGCACGGGAGCGGGGTTGATCCAGGCTCGCAGACGCGATTCGTAGAGGTATTGGTAGAGCCATATACTGGCGACCAGCCCGGCCAAGAGTAAGGGGAATGCCGGATCGGCCCAGCCGCTCGTGAAGATTCGCTGCAGGATCAGCCATGCATCACTGGTACTCTTTGCGCGAAAGAAAACCCACGCCAACATGACGAGCGAGAAGGTTAGAACTTGTTTGGCCAAAACGGGCACATGGTCACGGTAGTACGTGGTTTGCTCCAGCGAGCGGGTCAGGACGCGTCCCGCCGCATGTACCGCACCCCAGAGAATGAACGTCCACATCGCTCCGTGCCACAGGCCTGAAATCAGCATCGTCAGCACCATGTTCACGTAGGTGCGGAGCTCTCCGTGGCGGTTCCCGCCCAGCGGAATGTAGACATAGTCGCGGAACCAGGTGGAGAGACTGATGTGCCACCGCCGCCAGAAATCGCCCAAGCCGGTGGCCAGGTAGGGATTGTCGAAGTTCAGCATCAGGCGAATACCGAGCAACCGGCCTACACCTCGAGCCATGTCCGTGTAGCCGCTGAAGTCAAAGTAGATCTGCCACGCAAAGGCGAAAGTCGCCAGCAACAGTGCCGGAGCCTGGTGGTCCGACGGCAAGTCATAGATCGGGTCTACATACATCGCCAGGTAATCGGCCAAGGCTACTTTCTTGAACAATCCCACGACAAACAGAGATAACCCGTCCGCCACGTCCGAGCGCCGAATGCGCGGCTCCGCGTGCAGTTGTGGCAGCAAGTTGCTGGCTCGCTCGATGGGACCAGCGACCAACTGGGGGAAGAGTGACACGAAAGTCGCGTAACGAATAAAGCTCGTTTCCCGTTCAATCTGCCCGCGATAGTAGTCGATGGTATAGCTCATCGACTGGAATACATAGAACGAAATCCCGACCGGCAGCAGATAATCGAAGGCGGGAACTTCGTAGGGAAGATGCAGCCAACCGAGCAGCGTGTTTACCGCGTTGCTCAAGAACGTTACCTGGGGGTGGCTCACCATGAAGGGCAGTCCCAGTCGCTCGGCCACGGCATTCACGTTATCAACGACAAATGTTCCGTACTTGAAGAATCCCAACAATCCCATATTGTTGACGATACTCAACGCCAGCCAAGGTTTCTTCCAACGCGTTTTGGCCATCGCCAAGACGGCGAGAAAGTCAATGGCAGTGGTCCACACGATCAGCAGCAGATAGACCGGATTCCACGATCCGTAGAAGATGTAGGAGGCGGCCAGCAACCAGGGCAGCTTGAAGCGCGTACCCTTCAACAGCAGGTAGCCGGCGTAGACAACCACAAAGAAGACCAGAAAGATCCAGGTGTGGAACAGCATCGAGTGATCTCGGCAGCCTACTGGTTCATAGACGCGGATGTGAGCCTCGACGCTGGCGGCCAGGCCATCCAGATCGTACCCGCCTTCGAGCACCGACACCAAGCGACCGTGGCAATGTGTGGCGGCAATCTGTTTGACGATGCGAGTGAGCTGGGCGTAGCCGTCCACGGTGACTCGCATCCCACCCAATGGATCGTCTTCATGCGCGTCGAAGCCTGCCGAGATCAGGACAAAATCTGGCTGAAAAATGGCTGCCGCGGGTATCAACTGGTTCTCAAATGCCTGGACATATTCCCGGTCGCCACTGCCGGCGGGCAGTGGCACATTGAGCTTGGTTCCGAGTCCCGGGCCCGTACCGCGCTGGTCCGCGGAACCGGTTCCCGGATAGAAAGGGCGACTGATGCACGCTGAAGTAGAAAACCGACGGATCGTCATCAAACACCGCTTGCGTGCCGTTCCCGTGGTGCACGTCCCAGTCGACAATCAGGACTTTCTTCAGTTCGTGCTTCCGCTGGATGTACCGTGCCGCGATGGCGACATTGTTGAACAAGCAGAATCCCATGGCTTTTTCCGGCAACGCGTGATGGCCCGGCGGACGAATCGCACAGAAGGCACTTGCCACATTCCCCGTCATCACCGCGTCCACCGCCGCGAGCACTCCTCCGGCGGCCTGGCGAGCAACGTCGTAGGATTGTCGTGACACGGGTGTGTCGCCTGAGTCGGCAAAGCCGCTTGCTTGCTCGCACAGTCCCCGGATGCGGGCAACGTACTCCGGTCGATGGATCGTCGTCAACCATTCTTCCGCCGCACTTTGGGGCTCGATGATCGGGAGTTGGTCCATCAACTGAGCGTCCTTCAGACGATTGACGATGGCGGTTAATCTCGCGGCTCTTTCGGGGTGTCTGGCACCTGTGTCGTGCTGCAAGTAGATATCCCCATAGACCAGCCCAACCTTCGCATTGCGTTTGGCTTCTTCCGAATCCATCGAAAACACGCGCGTGCTGGCAGGAACCGTCAGCCCGTAGAGGGAAGTCATGGGGAACATCGCAGCCTTGCGCAACACCGGTGGCGAGGAAATGCGCGAGGTGCCGGTGACGCGCTCATGGGACTTTCCTCTGTTGGAGTGCATCGCAGCGGAACCGGCCAGGTTCAGCAGTTCCGGTGGCGCGCGGCGAACACAGCGAAAGCCAATCGCGTCACGAGCGAAGCAGGCGTCGGAGAACCCTGGTTCTTCGCCGACTCGAGCAGCCGATTCACAGGCCTCGGCGCTGGCGCCCCAATGGCCTCCGCGCAGCACGTTCTTTTCCCCTTCTGCCGGGCCCCGCGGGTTCTCCGCCGGGCTGTGCTGGTAGTAGTCCTCGGCATAAAAGTCATTGACACCACTCCGCCACGTTGCCGTGCATATCATACAACCCCCAAGCATTGGGCTGTTTCTTTCCGACGGGGTGTGTCTTCTTGGCGGCATTCGTGGCGAACCAGGCATATTGACTCAGCTGACCCGGGTCTGCAGCCGTAGCCGTAGGTCGTCGTACTTCCAGCGCGACAGGCATACTCCCATTCCGCTTCGGTCGGTAACCGGTACCCGCTGGCTGCGAAATTGCACTCGCCAAAGTCGTTGTAGCACGGCTCAAGACCTTCGGCCTCCGAGCGCAGATTGCAGTACAGCGCCGCTTTGCCCCAGCTGATCATTTCCGTCGGCAGATCTGCCCCTTTGAAGTGCGAACCGTTGATCGGTTCAAGCTTGGCGTAAACCGCTTGTGACATTTCACAACGGTCCATCAGCAGGGCGTCCACGGCGACCTCGTGCGCAGGTGCCTGATCTCGCTGGCCATTGTCACTCCCCATGAGGAACCGGCCGGCGGGGATCAGCACCATTTCGATGCCGCTATCGGTAGTGATGACGGCGGGACTGCCAGTATCTCGCGCGGGGGCATCCGCCCGCGGTTGCGATCGATCAACCTGCTGGCAGGCAACCGCGAGAATCAGCACGGAGAATATCACTGCCCATCTGTAATCCAGCTTCCTCATGGCGTGTCCTTCTTCATCGATCCTTTCCGTAACGGCATCCAGTCGGGTTCCTTATTACAGTTGCCGTCGGACGTAATCCTCATCGAGCGGTTGGTTTGGGATACATCGGCGACTTCGATATCCCAGCCGCTGGCCTTCACGCCCACGAGCTCGGGAATCAGTCCGAGTATCTCACTTTCGGGGCCGCGACTGTAGGCGATGTACTTGCCATCGGGCGACCAGTCGACATGGTAGACCTTCATCGGCTTGTCGCTCGTGACCACATCGCGCGCATTGACCACGCGCGGCGTGCCAGTGGAGAAATCGAGATCACCCACACGCAATGCCCAATCGCTAGGCCCCCAGGCAATCCGCTTTCCATCCGGACTGATGTCCGGCCGGCAACCCGGGATCTTCAGGTTGTAGACTGCCGTGCCGTCGGCTTCGAATGCCAGGATGGCATGCTCGTAACCCATTCCGGCGTGCACGGTCGACACGAACCACTTGCCGTCCGGGGACCAACAGAGGTTGTACAAGTGGTAGAGATCCTTGTTCGGATGCTCCGCGTGTTGCCGCGTTGCCAGATCGTAGATCCAGACCCCCTTCGTGGCATAGTCCGTGTAGCTGAACTGCTCGACCTCGCCTTTCAGATAGGCGACGGCAGTGGAGTCGAATTTCCAGCACGGCTGCCGAGCATTGCGGGCCACGAGCAGGCGGTCGGTTCCGTCGATGTTCATCACGTAGACGTTACGTACCTTCTGGGCCCCAGTTCCCTCGTCGCACACGAAACAAATCCTCGTACCGTCGGGAGATGCATGGGGATACAGTTCATTCGCATCCGGCGTGTTCGTCAAGTTGACGCTTTCCGAACCGTCCGCCTGGGCCACAAGCAACTCCCAATTGTCGTTCTGCCAGGTTTCGTAGACGATTCTGAACGGGACAGCTTTCAATGCGCTGGCCAATTCCTCGGCTATTGCCGATACGGGCGCAAGTGTCATCATCCAGCTGCCAAACGCCAGGCAGCAGGCAGTCGCGATGCCGGGACTCTTTCGCGTCAGTCTCATAGGGACACTCCTTCTGTGTGAGATACTCCCACCAATGTATCGGAGCGAGCCCTGCCGTGCCAAGTGAGGAGGGCGCAGATAAACCGTGGGACGCGGAATCCGTGCAATCCGTCTCATACTCTTACTCATACTCCTACTTTTCTTCCTCCTCCTGGCTGGCCCGAATTCCGCGTCTATGCCGCTGGCAAAGGAGTGCAGTTCATGCTGAGTTGAGTGAAGTTGCCTGCGAGGGGAGTGCAGCCGAGGGGGAGAGGAGTAAGAGTAAGAGTAAGAGTAAGAGTAAGATTGCAGAGTTACCGAGCCCTGCACTGTCCGCACTCCGTGAACGGTTCCGACCGCAGGCATAACAGTGGCCGTTCAGGGCTTTGTCTCCGCTCTCCGAAAGCGTGTTACCTCCGTCATGGTGGCGGGAGTGCGAAAACGATCTGGTGTGCGGTCGCTGTACAAAGCCAGGCCCGGCCGCGTATCGCGTGGCGCAATATCGACCAGTGTGTTGCCGCGCAGCGTGAGTGTATAGATCGTGGGAGGGGCCGAGAGGCTGCTGGCCGGCGCGCGAGTCGACTCGAACCAGAATCTATCCTGCGGCCACGGCAAGGTGTATTGTTCAGTCTGTTCCACCAGCGGAAATCGAATGGTGATCGTGGACCCGGCGGGTTGTTGCGGCAGCAGGAGGGAGCGATCGAGCCAAGCAAACGGCAACTGTTGGTCATCCACCTGGCACTGTACCTGGTGATGATCCACCCAGCGGGGAATCCTGACGGCAAGTCGGCGTGCTTGACGCAGCTGAATGTCATGGCGAGTGTCTCTCGATCCCAAGGGGTGTTGTTGGCCAGCGGTCCTTCGGATGTGGTGGGGACCATGTGCATCCGACTTCTAAGCTAAGTGATCTCCGCAGCAGCCACAATCCAGCGGGCTGTATGGCCCTTGGAGCGCAGTCCCGTGCACAATCGTTTGACCCGCAGCCGGAGGTTCTGAAGTTGCGCTATTTGATCACGAATAGTCGTCAGGTCGTGGAATTCCCTACGCCGAACGCGTTTCACACCAATGCCCAGACATCTGAGTCATTTTGTCAAACGGCATGTGACTTCACCGCAACGCGGTGTAACAACCCAGCCCAGACATCTGAGTTGGTTCGTCAATGGCATGTCTTCACCACAACGTGGTGGCACAACCCAGCCCAGGGTCGCCGCGCTTCGCGGCGCACCCTGGGAGCTCGATGGAGAAGGGAGGGGGCATCCTGAAGGGATGCGACAGGACCGACTTTGCCCCGTCCTCGCACGTGGTGTCACGTACACTCGCCGAATTGGTGGATCGAGTTTGACGCGGCCGTGGATGCCAACCCTGGGCTGTGGAGTTGAACCGCGTTGCGGTTCTTCCAACAGCGCAACATAAAAAGCCGGAGGCGAGGACGCAGCTCGTACCGATTCCAGCCGATTCCAGCCGCCTTCTCGCCTCCGGCTGCGGGTGAAACGAGGTGGAGCCGAGACGCCTGTCAGGAGGGGGACCGGGCAGCTCGTTTCGCGGCGCGCGCTGAGGCAGTATGATATGGCGTGTGTGGGGCTCTACCGCATCGATCGAATGCTGTGGTGAGGTGACGATCATGGGAAGATGTTTTGTTTGCTTGATGCGTTCAATCACGCGACTGACGGCGGGGCCGACTGTCGTGCTGCTGTTCACGGCGATTTTTTTCGTGCATAGCACTCATGCAATCGGTGCCGAGCCGTTTCAGGATCGCTTCGTGTGGGTGTTCGGCTGGAATTTGAATCGGGAAACGGACGTGGCCGAGATCGCGCAGGTGTTGGACGTGTCCGCCAAGCACGAACTCAACGGTGCCGTCATGTCGCTGGGGCTGGATACGCTCTGCAAGCGGAGCCCGGAGTACTTTCAGCGGCTGGATCAGGTTCATCAGGCCTGCCAACGCCATGAGCTTGAATTCATTCCGGCCATTTTCTCTGTTGGTTACGGCGGAGCCGTATTGACTCATGATCGCAACCTGGCCGAAGGCTTGCCGGTCGACAGCGCGACCTTGGTGGTGGCTGGACAAGAGGCCCGGTTTGTTCCCGACAGTGGGACAATTTGGAAGAATGGTGGATTCGAAGAGCATCAGGGAGACAAACTGGCCGGTTACCGGTTTCATGACCAGCCGGGTGAGGTAAGCTTTGTCGACACGCAGGTGCGTCACGGCGGTGAGGCCTCCCTACGCCTGGAGAATTTTTCCGCGAATCCGCACGGACATGGTCGCGTGATGCAGGAAATCGCCGTGCGACCGCATCGCTGTTATCGTATCGGCCTGTGGGTGAAGACGGAGAACCTGCAACCGGCAAGTGCTTTTCACGTGCAAGTGCTCTCCGGTGATCGAGCGTTGGCCCCAATGGACTTCGACGTCCCGGCAACGTCCGACTGGTGTAAGCTGACAATGTTGTTCAACAGCCTCGATTGTCAGGCGGTACGCCTCTATGCCGGTACCTGGGGCGGCCGGTCGGGACGCTTGTGGCTCGATGACTGGACACTTGAGGAAGTTGGCCCCTTGAATGTGCTTCATCGCGCGGGCACTCCGGTGACCGTGCAGAGCGAAGATGGAACCACGACTTACGCTGAGAACCAGGACTATGCTCCGTTGGAAGATTCGCAGTACAGTCCCTACCGGGTCGACCACGAAGCTCCGACGCTGAGACTGCTATCAGGCAGCCGGATCCAAGAGGGCCAGCGACTGCGGGTCAGTTGGTATCACTCCCTGGCCATTAACCGGTCGCAAGTCACGGTGTGTATGGCTGAGCCGAAAGTGTACGAGATCTTCGACCATGAGGCAGCCTTGTTGGCCGAGCGATTGCATCCACGGCGGGTGTTCTTGAACATGGACGAAGTGCGTATGGGGGGGACCTGCCAGGCGTGTGCGGGACGCGACATGGGAGAACTGCTCGGCGAGTGTATTACCAAACAGGTCCAAATCCTCCGCCGTCACTTGCCCGACGTAGAGGTCTACGTCTGGTCGGACATGCTCGACCCGCATCATAATGCGCACGGTGACTACTATCTGGTGAAGGGCGATTTCACAGGGTCTTGGGATCACGTTCCCAAAGACTTGACGATCGCCGTCTGGGGAGGCGAGCCGCGGGAGAAGAGCCTGCAATTCTTCGCCGAGAAGGGTTTTCGCACGCTCGCTGCCTGCTATTACGACGCGGACGACCTGAATGACGTACGAGGCTGGGTGCGGTTGGCTCGCCAGACGCCCAACGTCCGTGGCTTGATGTACACTCCCTGGCAGAAAAAATACGCGCTATTGGGCGAGTTCGGCGACTTGTTACTGAAAGGCGATTGAGAAATACCATGCATCGCATATCCACTCTGGCGCACGGTCTGCTCGTGGCGATTCTCCTCGGTAACTGTGTTTGTGCCCAGGAGAAAATTACTTATCCGACTCCCCCCGAAGCCGTTCGCGTCGAGAACACGCCTCGGGGACAATTGATTCAAGGGGAGTACCACGACAGTCAGATCTTTCCGGGAACGGTGCGCGATTACTGGGTCTACGTACCGGCTCAACTCGGCGTTGGTAAACCGGCGCCCTTGATGGTGTTTCAGGATGGCCAAGCCTACTGCCATGAAGACTGGGGAGCGCGCGCCCACATCGTGTTTGACAATTTGATTCAAGAGGGAGCGATGCCACCCACGATCGGGTTGTTCATCAACCCCGGTGTGGTTCCCGCTGCCAGTGAGCAGGCGCTGCCACGTTTCAACCGATCGTTCGAATACGATGACGTGAGCGACCGCTACGCACGTTTCTTGGTCGAAGAAATGATTCCGTATGTGGAGTCGAAACATGGAGTGAAGATCAGTCGTGATCCCAACGACCGAGGGATCTGCGGGGCCAGTTCGGGAGGAATCTGTGCCTTTGCCGCGGCCTGGAATCGGCCCGATGCGTTTCGACGCGTCTATTCGATGATTGGCACCTTTGTCGGACTGCGCGGCGGCGATGAACTCGCCACGCTCGTGCGGAAGACCGAGCCAAAACCTCTACGGATCTTTCTCCAAGACGGCAGTCAAGACCTGAATATCTACGGTGGCGACTGGTGGATGGAGAATCAGAGCATGAACCGAGCACTACAATGGGCCGGTTATGAAGTGGAGCATGTGTGGGGCGAAGATGCTCACAACCACAACCACGGTGCCGCCATTTTTCCGCAGGCGATGCGTTGGCTGTGGAAGGACTATCCGCGACCGATTGTTACCCACCTGGACCGATCGTCCAGCCGAGCGGGCGAGATGCTGATCGACGGCGTCTCTTGGGAACTCGTTGGTGAGGGCTATCAGTGGGCCGAAGGATTGGCGGTGACAGCGGACGGTACTCTCTATTTCAGCGATGTCCCGGCCTCCAGGATCTATCGCGTGTTACCAGATGGCAAACCCGAAGTGTTTGTGGAGGACTCGGGGCAGGCGAACGGCCTGGCGTTGGGTCCGGACGGCCGATTGTACGGCGCCAGTAGCGGCGTGAAGAAGATCCTGGCCTGGGATCTGCAAACGCGCCAGGCGGACGTGATCGCGGAAGGATTTGCCAGCAACGACTTGGTCGTGTTGCACGATGGCTCGATCTACGTTACCGATCCGAAAGGCAAGCAGATTTGGCATATCGATCCGGCGTCGCACCAGTCGAAGCCGGTTGACACGTTTGACGAGTGTAATGGAATCACCGTCAGCCCCGATCAGACGCTCCTGTACGTGGCCCATTTTCCGGGCCGGTTCATCTACAGTTACCAGATCGCGGCGGATGGAAGCCTCAACTTCAAACAACCGTACTTCCAACTGCACTTGCCCCCCATGGGAACCGAAAGTCATGCCGATGGCATGTGTACCAGTGCTGAAGGGTGGTTGCTGAGCACTACAGAAAGTGGCATCCAGATCTGCGATCAGCCGGGTCGCGTTAATCTGATCGTCCCCAAGCCGGGTCAGGGCCGCCGGGTCTGCTATGTGCGGCTGCACCAGAACACGCTCTATGCCGCCACGGCCGACGCTGTCTGGAAACGACCGGTTAAACTGACGGCCGCCAAGGCGTTCGAACCACCCGTCTTGCCCCCCAAGCCAGGACTGTAAAGGGGCGCTAAGAGTGGTCGCACATCATGAAAAATCTGGTAGCGATGTCGATGCTCACGGCAATGTGCTCAGAACACAACGACGCTGCCCGGCCGTTCTTGTGGACGCCAACCGCCTGCCGTCATTGCGAACCGCTCTTGCTCGCGGCGCCCTCCTTCTCTGCGGTTGTCGAGTCGGGCTGAGCAAGCGGCGATTCGGGGATCCGCATCAGAATCCACGATTGCGTCCATCCGTCGTCGCGGAATAAAAGCGCCCGAGTGACGTCTCTGGTAAGATTCTCATAACCTGCTTCGGTCACATCGTTTCCGACTTGCCAGGCCACGCGCTGCGAAGAAGGATCGAAAGCTCCGTGCACGGGTGTCGCCGCGTCTGTAGCGAAATCGTATTGGTATCCCGAGATGGACCCGGACTGACCGACGACCAGATGCAGCAGCGACTTCACCGGTTGGTCAACCGGTGGGACTTCCGCGAAAACTCCCAGGGACAATCCGGGAGACTCGCCGGCTGCCGATTTAACCGAGCGGGCCAGCGCCGTGGCGGGCTCGCGTGCGTCGACCGCTCGCCCCAAGTTTTCCTGGTTACGATAGACGAAGATCAGCCCGGTATCGTCAGGGCGGAAATCATAGCTCTTCGGTTCGGCATTTAGGCCAACCCAATTCTTGGCATCAGCCCAGCTACTGCCGCTCCACGCATTGCCGCTCTCTGTGTTGACCGGGCTGATCGACGCATGAGCTGCATACCACTGGGGCGAGAATGGCCGTTCTGCGCATTGGGCAATCTGCTTTGCGACCGTGTCGCGAATGCCCTTGAGCACTCGGTTGGAAGTCGTCACATTTCGCTCGTCGATGTCCAATCGAGGTCGAATGCTCGGTCGCATGCCAGGTGTCGTTTCGGTGCTGAGCGACGAGCCTTCTCCCTGCATGAATTGATTGTTCCAGGTCGACATGTCACCGGCACCGAGGTAGGGACCATATGCCCCCAGATAGGGAGCGTAGGACCCCAGGCCGAATGTCGGTCCACTGTTGTAGGAATTGCTGCCGAAACTCAGAGGGCCGCCCGCATTGATCGACGCAGAATTGGATGGTCGGTTATACGACGGTCTGGCCATTCCCATCGTGGTCGAACTGCGCGAGTTGAATCCGCTCACGCCACGTGTACTGTAGCCACGCTGACTTCTGACCTGGCCCATTACCGGTGCGCATGTCACACCCAGAACCATGGTCCCCGACAGGACGATCGTGGCAAAGGTACTCTTTCGGTATCTCATCACCGCACCTTTTCGATATGCTTGAATTGACACTGGGCGAACACCACATTGCCTGGAGCCCGCAGCGATCAACGATTCGCAAGGGACTTGTCCCGGCGGAGCAACATCGCAGTCGGTTTGTCACCGTGTCTTGGGCGACTCTGAGACAGTCTGTTTCCGCAGTACAGGCGATTGACTCACTTATAATTTATAGCAGGCAGTTTCCGACAGTCGAGAAAACTGCAGGTTGATTCTCGGCGAACCTCGGCTTTTTTTGCCTGCCGCAGCGGGACCTTGGAAACGAGTGTGTGACCTGCGCACCTCAGGCGGGAACTTCCAGTCCGGCGATGTATTTTACCTGTGACGGAAGGCGCCCATTCCCCCCTCTTTTCCCCTTTCATGCCGTCGATATTCCGGTTTTGTGGCTCTAACGCGATCAGAGCGCCGCCCGGCAGACATTGCCGGCTGTCGATTCAGGTCACCAAGATCAGGTCTTATTCCTCCTTGTCCGCCGTGTGAAACCGCCAGCGGTCGTCTTGCTGCAGCACGCCTCGCGCACGGCGCCTTGCAGCCACTGGCGAGCGTTGTCGTCCGCACGTAAATAGGTGTCCCAGAAGGCGGTGGACAGCGCGAGAATCACGCGGTGATGGTTCGGGTTGCGACGCTGTTTGTCTCCTGGCAATCCGCGGTCGGAGAAGGCGGAGTGTTCCGCGTCATTCAGCACGATTTCGTACTTTTCGATCGACCCCGGCAGACTGGGATAGACCTTCAATCGGGAGGCCACGTCTGCGTTTCCGATGGCCGATACATCCTTCGTGCCGGTCATCAGCATCCAGGGTATTCGGATCGAGCCAAATGCAGTTGCGGTATCGCCGCGTTGCGGACTACTGGGACTCAGCGCGATGGCCGCCTCGATCCGTTTGTCCGTAAATCGCTGTCCCGCGATCCCGAACGTCTGGCCACTGACCGCCTGGGTAGTAACGGCGCCGAAGGAATGGCCACACATACCGAGATGCTGCAAGTCGAGCCGCCTGGAAAACGGATGTCCATTTTCCCGGTTCCAGGTTCCCAGCTGGTCGATGACCGCCGGAACATCGTGGACGCGGAGCAGAAAGTTCGGTCCCGAGGCCGCTTGATTCATCGCGGCCATACGTGTGGTCAGCGGCTGGTGCTTCCACACGGAGTCGTCGCTCCCCGGGTGCTGCAGGAACACGGCCACGTAGCCGCGTTTCGCCCAGTGTTGGCCCAAGTAGGCGCAGCCCTGGCGCGTCCCGCCCAGCCCGTGGCTGAACAACACCACCGGCGCCGGATCGCTCTCCGCGGGCCAATACACGCGTAGCGGGATGTCCCTTTTTCGCGATTCGTCTCGCACCGTGACATCGGAAGTGCGGACCTGTATTCCCGGAGGAATCGCCAGCGGGTCGTATTGGCTATCAGCGGCTTCGACACCAGTCGAAATGCACAGCATCAGCAGGCTCAACGTCGCAGCAGGGTCAAGTCTCATTCGTGTTCTTAACTCCAAACAGGGTACCAGCAGGGATGCATCCCGTGGAATCACACTCCCGGGATTCCATTCCTACTGAAGATCTCGCCAACAGACCATAGTATAATGCACCCGACGGTTCGGCAGTGGCGTCAGCAGTCGGACTGGCGTTAGGTAACACTTGTGAGGAGAGGGCCCGTGTCTCAACCGCGATGGACTCGACGTAACTTCCTGGCCGCCGGCGCGTCCGCGGCGCTGGCGGTTCCTACCTTGATTTCGGCGAAGGCTTTGGGATCTCCCAGCCAACCGGGAGCCAGTGACCGGCTCCGAGTGGGATTGATCGGGCCGGGATATCGAGCGCGTGACCTGCTGAACGAAAGCCCTGCGGAGCTCGATTTTGTCGCCCTGGCCGATTGCGATCTGCGTCAGATGGAGGCGTTTAGCAAGTGGGCGGCAGAAGCTTTGCCCGGCAGGCTGGCCCCGACCTGCCAACGCTACCAGGACTATCATGAAATGTTTGACAAGGAGAAGCTCGATGCCGTGGTAATCGCCACCACCACGCACGCTCGAGCGCTGAACTTGTCTCCACGCCATGCAGGCCGGACTGGACGTGTACGCCGAGAAACCATTGACTTTGACCATTGAGGAGGGTCAGTATCTAATTCGTGCCGAAAAGCGCTACGGCAGTGTCTTTCAGACCGGCACGCAGCAACGATCGATTCCGATCAATAATTTCGGCAGTGATCTGGTGAAGAACGGCGCGATTGGTCGAGTTCATACGGTACTCTGTCCCAACTTCATCGGGCCCGAGGTGCGGACCGGGGAGCTTCCATCGGAGGCGACGCCAGCCGAAATGAACTGGGATATGTGGTGTCATCAGACGGAGTTGGTCGCGTACAGCCCCAGCTTGCACCCCGGACTGGGTTTGTGGGGACGCTGGCGCGATTACGACGGCGGCGGTTTGGGCTGGGGCGTGACCGGTTGGGGGGCACATGCCTTCGATCAAGTCCAGCGCGCATTGGGGACCGACCACACGGATCCCGAGGAAGTCTGGCCGGAAGGAGAAGGCGCGAATTGTCCCGTGACGCTCCGCTATCCCAGCGGTACACTGCTGAAACTCTCCTTGCCACAGGGGACCGGCCCGGGACTGGGGGCTATTTTTGTCGGCGACAAGGGGAAGATCGAGATCAATCGAAACCGTTTGGCGAGCAATCCGCCGGAGCTGATCAAAAACGCGCCGGAGCCGGACGATCGCTCGGAAGTGGCCAGCGTCGCGCAACGACACCTCCAGAATTGGGTCGACTGTATCCGGACGCGCGAGAAGCCGGTTGCACATGCCGAGATCGGACACCGTAGCCAGGTGATCTGTCACTTGATCAATATCTGTCGGGAACTGAACCGGCGTCTGAAGTGGGATCCTGTGAAGGAAGAATTCGCCGGGGACGACGAAGCGAACGCTTTGCGCACGAGAGCGCGGCGCAAAGGGTACGAATTGCCCGATATCGCCTGAGGTCGAATCGTGCATGCTCATTGGCTATCTGGGAATTCGGCTTGGGAGGACGAGGCTCCTGCCGAGGCGGAACCGTCGTCCCGAAAACTGGACACCGTCAGTTCATTGTCAATTGTTCACAATTCATCCGTTTTGGCAGCGGCAAGGAGCGGACTCGTGAACCGCAACGTTATGTACTTCGCATGGGGAATATCCCTATTTCTGGGCTACTGGTCCTCAGCGGCTGCCCAGAACCACGACCGTCTTAACGTCTTATTCATCGCGGTCGACGACTTGCGCACCGAGCTGGGATGTTACGGCGTGGAGGCAATCCTGTCGCCCAACATCGATCGCCTGGCGGCGCGCGGCACGCTATTCGATCGAGCCTATTGTCAGCAGGCGGTCTGTTCGCCGTCGCGTACGAGCCTGCTCACCGGCTGCCGCCCGGATACGACGAAGGTGTACGATTTGCAGACTCATTTTCGCACGACTCTGCCCGAAGTGGTCACGTTACCGCAGCATTTCAAGAACCAGGGTTATACGACGCGCAGCCTGGGCAAGATCTTTCACGGCGGGTTGGACGACCAGGAGTCATGGTCCGAGCCGCCGCCACGGGTGGGGCGACCGATGTATGCTCTGCCGGAGAACAAGGAACTGGTGGCGAAGAAAGCTGCGGCCGCTGCCAATAAGAAGTTCGCGACGCCCAGTGCCGCATACAACGCTCGGACTGGACCGGCCTACGAATGTGTCGACGTGCCCGATAACACGTATTCAGATGGAGTGATTGCGGAGCGGGCGGTAACGATTCTACGAGAACTCAAAGATCAGCCGTTCTTTCTGGCTGTCGGGTTTCTAAAGCCTCATCTCCCCTTCATTGCTCCGAAAAAATACTGGGACTTGTATCGTCGCGACGAGATCCCACCGGCGCAGAATCCGTTTCCTCCGCGGGACGCTCCGAAGACCGCGTTGTCCAACTGGGGCGAACTGCGTGCCTACAGCGATATTCCGAGCATGGGACCGCTCAGCGAGGAGCAGGCACGCACGCTCAAACATGGGTACTACGCTTGTGTCAGCTACACCGATGCGCAGATCGGCCGGGTCTTGGACGAACTCGAGCGACTGCAGTTGAGCGATCGCACAATCGTCATCCTGTGGGGGGACCATGGCTGGAAGTTAGGCGAGCATGCCATGTGGTGCAAACACACCAACTTCGAAAACGATACTTGGGCTCCACTGATTTGCACCTCACCCTTTCAGAAGGCCGCCGGAGAGCATACACGCGCGTTGGTCGAGTTCGTCGACATTTATCCAACACTCTGTGACCTGGCCGCTCTGCCGCGGCCCGATCACCTGGAAGGGTCCAGTTTTGCGCCGTTGCTCGATGCGCCCGATCAACCTTGGAAAAGAGCCGTGTTCAGTCAATATCCGCGGGGGCGCGATGTCATGGGCTATTCGATGCGCACCGATCATTATCGCCTCACACGCTGGCTCAAGCCCAGCGGCGACGAAGTGGTGCGCGAGCTGTACGACCACGAACACGATCCGCAGGAAAACGTCAACGTGGCCGAGCGAACCGAAAACAAAGATCTGATCGCGGAGCTTACACGCCAGATGCAGGCCGGTTGGCAAGCCGAGCGGCGCTGAATCGCTCCGTGCCCGGTGCCACCTTCCTAATCGTTCCGGTCGTCCAAGTCAGCAAGGCCAGACGCTCTGGGCCTTTTTTGGCTACGATTGCCGGCCGCGTTAGGAATTTACGAACTCAACCAATCGCAGTCACCTCGCATCTCGGCCAATGACATGCGAGGTGGCTAACGATGTTCCCTGCGGATTGGCCCGCTCCCCCTGGTCTCGCACGAAACTCGCTTCACGTTACAATAGAACACGGCAAGTGCCATCCCTCATCGTTTCTGACTCGCCCACCGCAGCATCGACACCCGGTGCGAAAAGCCTCTCTTAGAAAAGGCTCGGCAACATGATCCCGCGACAATATTTCCGCTGTGTGCTGTCTTGTTTCATCGCGATTTCCACAATTACCGTGGCGGTGGGCCAACAGCAGGATGAGTCGAACGAGAAACGCGAGGCTCAACGCAAAGAGGAAACGCAGAAGCGAGCTGATTCACTGCGCGCCCTATGCGGGCAACTCGGTGTGGGAACGGGTTGCGTGATCGCCGATATTGGAGCCGGCGACGGTCGTGACACCTGGACTTTCGCCGCCATTGTGGGAGAGTCCGGCAAGGTGTGTGCCGAGGAGATTGAGGAGAAGAAGTGCAAGGGGCTTGAAGAGGAGGCAAACAAACGCAGCCTGCCACATGTTAAGGCCATCCTGGGTGCAGATAGTGATCCGAAACTGCCGGAGAGCAGTGTGGATATGGCTTTCATGCATTTTGTCTACCATCATTTCTCCAAACCGCATGAGATGTTGCAGGGCATTTGGAAGGGCTTGAGGCCAGGAGGGTACCTGGTGATCGTGGACCAGCGGCTCGGCACGCTCCAAGATTGGGTGCCGCAAGCAGACCGTGCCGCAAAACACCATTGGACAGCTGAAACGACTGTGGTCCGCGAAGCGCGCGAAGCGGGCTATTTGTTTTTCGAGATGGCGGAATCCTCCTGGTACACCAAGGACTCTTTCGTACTGGTGTTTCAGCGTCCGGGCTCGCTGGAAACGCCCGACCGCGACCCGGATACGCTATCCACTGTCCCGCTCGACACCGTCGAGCAATTGTTACCGCCACCGGAAAAATCGTATCAACGGGTCGCGTTTGTGGCGTTGGGCGAGGGTCGCAAACTGATCGCACCCTTGCTGGAGGCGGCACCCTGCACAGCTGTGGACATCGTGCTCGAGGAATGGGCGACTCAGAAGGATGAGCGACCCGCCGTTCCGGCGGGCGTCGAACTGACCAGCGTATTGACCGACAAAGGGGACCCTGGCTTAGGATCTGAACAGATCGATGCCGTGTTCTTCCTGGACAGTTACCACCTGCTCTTTCACGGACCAACGCTGCTGGCCCAACTCAAGGAGCGACTGACGGACGAAGGCTGCATCTATGTGTTGGATCGAGCGGCGTCCAAGGAGATGGCACACCGCGAAGCGAGTCACCGCCGAATGATCCCATCGTCGCTGGTGAGGCAGGAGATGAGCGAAGCTGGTTTTACGTTGGTTCGCGAATGTCCCCGACCCGCCGATGATCGCTTTCTGCTCGTGTTTGCCAAGACGGAGCGGAGTGGACTGGAAACAGAGAAATAACGTTCCAGATGCTCGCACGGCGGGCGCATGTTCCGAATGCGATGCACCCAATGCGAATATTTGGAATTCGTATCGCTTGCGGCAACCGCAGCTCAACGGCGCCGACGGAAGAAGGTGAATTCTCCGACTTTCCCGCCTACAACTGGTGGAACAACCTTGTGCGTATCAAGACTGTGCAACGAGAGAGTCGCACCATCACATTGGATGGCGAGTGCTGATATCCGATCCGACCCACCAACTGCTACTATGTCCACGGGTTGCTTGAGGAGTTGGATGCATCCGGCGAATAGTATCTGGACCAACAGAGTGGCACACGGGTGTTGCCGTGAAGCTCAAGCCGCGTCGGTGTCGTGTGCCAATGAGTCGACAATTCGCGCCGTAGCGCCGCCAGCCGCTTCTCGATCGGAAACGGCTCCACATGCACCGGAAGCAGCAGTGCGGGTGATCGAGATTGCGCAGCGGGCGGACCTCCCACCGACGAGTGGTACGGCGCCGGACTTCAGCAACTCCGATCTGGCCGAAGGGGAGGTATCTGCACGGGTATCTGCACGGGTATCTGACGGGTATCTGCACGGCTGCCGCATGTCGGGCATTGTGCTGCTGCGGCATGTTCTGGGGAACTGGATGGCGTGGTGGCAATTCGTGAGGATCCGGCATGACGGTGCATTTCTTCGTGTCCGTGACCTCGCTACAATAAGAGGACGCGAGTTGCCGTCCGCGATCCTTGAGCAACGCACGTCGGCTGCGTGCCGTGCCTCTGCGAGAGGATACGTGATCCTCGGCTGAACCGGGCAGCGATCGGGACCAACGTCTCTCGGCGGCCCTGCGGGCGTTTCACGGATTTAACGGCTGGCCGGAATTCCCACCCCTATGGTCCCACTCATTTCTTTCTTTTTGTACGAAGAGCGATAGCGCCAACCCAACAGGAGACCCAATATGTCGGAAAAGCAAAGCAATTACTCTCGACGAAGATTTTTGAAAACGGCGATTCAAGCCAGCACGCTGTTGGCCATCCCGCAAGTGATTCCCGGGTCGGCACTGGGGCTCAGCAGTACGGTAGCGCCGAGTGAGCGTATTGCTCTGGGTGGGATCGGGATCGGCGGGCGGGGCACATACGACCTCGGGTGTTTTCTGGGAGAATCGGACGTCCAGTTTATTGCGGTGTGCGATGTGAAAGAGGCTCGCCGCAAGGCCATCAAGAACATGGTGGACTTGAAATACGACAACCAGGACTGCGGCACGCATCGCGACTTTCGCGAGTTGTTGGCGCGCGACGACATTGATGCGGTGTTGATTGCCACGGGGCCGAATTGGCATTGCACAGCCGCGACTTACGCGGCCCGGGCGGGCAAGGACATGTACTGCGAGAAGCCTTGCACGAAAAACATTTCGCAGAGTCTGAAATTGGCTGAGACGATGCGGCGAACCGCGCGTGTGTTTCAGGCGGGGACGCAACGGCGTAATCTGCCCCATTTTGCGTTTGCCTGCGAACTGGCGCGGACCGGTAAATTGGGTAAACTTCGCCGCGTTTATGCGCACCCGGCGGGAATGACGACGATCAGCAGTGGTTGGCTTCCCCCCGAGCCGGAACCGCCGAAGGAAGAAGTCGACTGGGATATGTACTTAGGTCCGGCGGCCTGGCGTCCGTTCAATCGAGCATTGCTGGATGGCTTCAACTTTGAAAAGGGAGGAGGCTTCGTCGGCGCCTTTGGCGGCGGTGGTGTCCTGGAATGGGGCTCGCACTGCGTCGATTTGTGCCAGTGGGCTGCCAATGCCGATTCCACGGCACCCGTGGAGTACAATCCGCCGGTCAACGGCGAGCAAATTTGCCGCTATGCAGACGGTGTGGAACTGGTGCTCCGCAATGAAGGGTGGTTGCCGTTGGGTTCCTGCCCTGTCCGGTTCGAAGGGGATGAGGGCTGGATTGAAGCGGGGGACAGCGGCAAATATGTCCTCAGTTCACCCGCCCTGTTGGCAGGTAGAAAAGTGGCTGAAATCGGTGGCTATCCCGCCACGTTCCACGTGCGTGACTTCCTGGACAACGTCAAGACACGTGGCCAGACGAAATGTAACGCGGACGTCGCCTGTTATGCACATATCGCCTGCCATGCGGCGAATATCTGCCTCTTCCTGAATCGCAAGCTTCAATACGATCCGGTAAAGAACGAATTTATTGGCGACGAGCAAGCGAACCGACTGCGGTCCGAAGCGCTGCGCGAGCCGTGGAGGATCTCATAAAGTCGGGACTGGGCCACCGCACGTGGTCGCGCTGGGACAGGCTGCTTGCCGTTGTTGGCAGCAGTCCTGTTCATAGCGAAAAAATTTGGCCCCGCTCTCCGATTCATACTTGTCAAGTCGGTTGTTCGGATTTCATGATTACAAGGATCTTCAAAAATGCATAAGACTCGATATTTCCTTTTCTCCGTGGCTCTCCTGGCGATGATCGCACCGCGGCTTCGTGCGGACGATCAGGAGGCCAACGCCAGCAAGGAACGTGAACTGATTGCCGTGCTGCAATCCGACGCGGCGAAGGCGGAGAAAGCCCTTACCTGCAAAGGATTGGCCGTTTACGGTACGGCGGCAGCGGTTCCCGCTTTGGCATCGTTGCTGACCGATCCGGAGCTGACCTCCTGGGCACGGATTGCCCTGGAAGCGATTCCCGATCCAGCCGCGGACGCGGCACTGCGCGAGGCGATGGGAAAAGTGCAAGGCCGCACACTGATTGGCGTCATCAATTCCCTTGGCGTCCGTCATGATGCGGCAGCGGTTGGTGCGCTGGCCGAGCGGCTGCAGGATGCCGACGCGGAAGTGGCTTCCGCGGCCGCCGCGGCATTGGGGTGCATTGGCAACGCCGAGGCCACCCAGGCTCTGCAGCAGGCCCTCACGACCGCTCCCGGTGCTCGCAGCGCGGTGGCCGAAGGGTGTATCTTCTGTGCCGAGAAACTTCTTACCGAGGGGAAGATGGCCGAGGCCGAGCAGTTGTACGAGCAGGTTCGGAAGGCGGATGTGCCCAAGCAACGGATGTTGGAAGCCACTCGCGGCGTGATCCTGGCTCGGCAGTCAGACGGCGCGCCCCTATTGATTGAACTGCTCCAGTCGGAAGACAAGGGCCTGTTCGGACTCGGTCTGTCGACCGCTCGCGAATTGGCGGGAGCCGACGTGACTGAGTCGCTTGTCGGCGCCTTGGAGAAAGTCTGGCCGGAGCGGCGCGCGCTCGTGATTCTTGCCTTGGCCGATCGTGGGGACGCTGCCGTGCTCCCCACCATGATGGAAGCTGCCCAGAGCGGATCGATGCAGGTACGAATTGCGGCCGTGGGTGCGCTCGGCCGCATGGGAGATGCTTCGTCTCTCCCGATTCTGTTGAGTGCTGCGACTGAGACGGACGAGGAACTCTCACAAGCCGGCAAGGCGGCACTCGAAGCATTACCCGGCGACGGAGTCAACAAGGACATTGCCGATCTGTTGGGCCAAGCGACAGGCAAGCAGCGATTGGTGTTGATCGAAGTGGCTGGTGGGCGACGTATTCCTGCCGTTCCCCTGCTGCTCAAGGCAGCCGAAGATACCGATGCCCAGGTTCGCTCCGCGGCCCTCACGGCGTTGGGCGAAGTGGTTGAACTGAATGACCTTTCCGCGTTGATCGAACGCGTCGTTGCTCCGCGTAACACCGAGGATGCGGAAGTGGTGCAGCGAGCCTTGCGTGCCGCGAGCGTTCGCATGCCCGATCGCGAGGCGTGTGCCGAGAAACTCGCGGCTGCCATGAGCGGGGCATCCTTACCGGCCAGAAAGTCGCTGTTGGAAGTGCTGGCTGCCGTGGGAGGAGCCAAGGCGTTGCAGGCGATCGACGTCGCCGCGAAGGAGAATAATCCCGAATTGCAGGATATCGCCAGCGAACTGTTGGGAAAGTGGATGACACCCGACGCTGCTCCGGTGCTCCTTGACTTGGCGAAGAGCAACGTGGATGACAAGTACAAGATCCGCGCTTTGCGTGGCTGTATCGCGATCCTGCGGCGGTTCGATATGCCGGAACAGGAGCGAGCCGAGATGTGCCGTGCCGCGCTGGCCGCCGCCCAACGCGATGCGGAAAGGAAGCTCGTGCTCGAAGTGTGTGGAATTCACCCCAGTGTCGATACCTTGAAACTGGCGATCGAATCGGCGAAGGTCCCGGCACTCAAGAACGACGCGGTGGCTGCCGCCTTGGCGATCGCCGAGAAGATGGGCGGATCCGAGGAAGTGCACAAAATGCTCTCACAGATCGGCTACGATCCCGTGAAGATCGAGATCGTGAAGGCCGAGTATGGTGCGGGGGCGACGTTCAAGGACGTTACGGCGATGGTCCAAGGCTTCGTGGGAGATTTTCCACTGATCATTCTCAAGTCCAACAGCTACAACACGACGTTTGGTGGCGATCCCGCTCCCAACACGGTGAAGCAACTGAAGATCCAATATAAGATCGACGGGAAAGCGGGCGAGGTGACGTTCCCCGAGAACGCCACCGTGCTGCTGCCGATTCCGAAATAGTTCCCCCTTTTGACGGCGGTCCGACCTGCGTGCAGCACGGCGCGAAACGTGCCGCGCTGCACGCTTTTGTTCTGGTAGTTGTGCCACGCTCTTGGCGGGAAGATAAGAACATGCACCGATTATCTCATCGCCAACTTTCGGATCACCGTGGAGCGAAGGCCTCCTTCCTGGCCATTGATCGCGGTACGCCCACAGCCTGGCAACAGGCACGTAAGATCAGCACGATGCTCACCAGCCCACCAGCAACTCCGCACCCGCCCCACTCGCCAGCAAGTCAAATAGCTTGCCACGCGATCTCGCCAGCGGCTAACTAAACCGCTTCACTCATTAGTAATCGTGAACGCGATCAGCCTTCGGGTGCAGTCGGATGTGCTACACATTTCTTCGAATGACTGCTTTTGTTCTTGGGCGGCGATCAACCGGCAGGAGTTGACGTACGACGTCATGGGGCGACTGATCGGGGTTCCACGCAGGGGACTGGGACGGCTGCTTGAGCCAATGCAGTCTTACTGCATTGTCCAACGACGTCGGCGCAATGGCAAACGCAGAAGACGCGCCGATCGAATTGCCTCCACCGTAGGGCGGGATCCGGAACGCGGTCCTTGAACCGATGTTGGTGGTCCCGCTATAATCGCGGTTGGAGGTGTGCCCATGCCGACCTACGAAGCCTTGCTTGCGGACGCGACAAAGCTACCGGTTGCGGACCGAATTCAGCTGATTGACGCAATTTGGGATACGTTGCCTGCTGACGCCTTGCCGCCGTTGAGCGACGAGTGGACTGCGGAAATCCGCAGACGCTCAGCTGAGTACGATTCTGGCTGCGTCGAGACGGTACCATGGGAGCAAATCAAGGCTGAGGCGTTGCGCCGAGCGGGGCTGACGGAGCCCGATGCTTCGCATTGACTATCTCCCTGCGCGCGCCGCGATTTTGACGAGTCCTTTGACTGGTACGCCGCACGGAGTACGCAGACCGCTGAGCGATTTGTCGCCGCTGTGGATGCCGCACTGACGAATCTGGCCAATGATCCGACGCGGTGCGCGAATCCGGACGGTGTGCACCACGAGTGCCCCGTCAAGAAGTTCCCGTTCCGCATCGTCTACCGACTGGTGGACGGCGGGGTCTTGATCGTGGCGGTCGCGCACGCCAAGCGGCGTCCGGGCTATTGGCGCGATCGAGTATGATCCTCGCACGAACCAAGGGATGCAGGCGCGCGGGGGTATGGCCGGTTGGATGTGGTGGCGTCTTTTCGTCCCCGCCGCCTGCTCCCGGTCGTGCTGTCACTGTACATGACGGGAGGTTTCGCCATCAACCTGCTTGACGAATTCCATCGCTATCTCGCGGACCATGGCGTCACGCTGACGGAGCTTTCACGGAAAGACTCGTTTGCAATCACAAAACGGTGGACGTCGGTATTTGCGGCACAATCTAATAATCTGCGCGAAACTCAAGGACTGAAAGCAATTGACAAATGGCTGAAGACGACAGATGACCAATTGATTTTGCTCTTTCTGTCAGCGAGAATCACCGCTTTTCCGATCTCAGAAAACAGCAGACCATGCACCGCGCACAGATATACTGGTCCGATCATTGATCTTTCCGCTTACAACGAGCTAGAATTCGCGGTTTTCCCTGAAACATACGAGTGGACCCTCATCCATACCCACGAAGATGGTGCGTTCGGCGGCCCGTACTTCATCCGCAACGAATACACTCCTTCGACTGGTGACAGAACAATGCCGTGAACCGGAACGGCGAAGTCGAGGTTCTTGCCAATGGACAATCTTTCGTCGCCACCCGGTTACGGCGGCCAGGGAGTTGACCGTACGTGTGGTATTGCATTTGATACCAAGTCATGATGCCGCAAGTCGTAATCGACACCAGTGTCGTACTATCCGCGCTGTGTTCGCGACGAAAAGCTTCCTATCGCTTGCTCACGCTCTTGGGCTCTAGAAAATTCGGTGTCAGCCGTACGGTTCCCTCGTTGCTCGAGTAGGAACAGGTAGCCAAGAGATGGGTGGGACAGATTCCGCTTACGGAGGCAGACATCGACCATATTCTCGATTATCTCTGCCAACGGCGTACTTTCCTGCTGCTGATGAAGAGACATTCTTGTCGTCCGACACTTTCTCCTTACCTGCCCCTTACTCAACGCTCCAACGCAATTCGTTGGAAGGACAAAAGAATAAGCTGGCACAGGAGATCATTTTGTCATCTGATATTTCTGTCGTTATTGGCCCCTTCCTGGCTCGTCGACACCATTTCCAGATTATTCGAAACTCGGGCACCCGACTAAAGCACTGCCATGAAGGCAGGTTGGTACCCGCTCCGCACTGCGTGCCTCGTGTGGCGGCCTGTTGGTGCGATGGTACGTGTGCTGTACCGGACATGGTATTTAGAACGCGTTTCCGCACGCAGTGGCACGGGAGCACGGGAGCGGGGAAAAACGCATTCTTTGGCGGAAATCGCTTACGGTATATCGACCCAGCGTCCGTCGGTGATGGATCGCGTGACGGCGTCCAAAACCTGCTGGTTCTCCCAGCCGACCTCGAAACCAGGTTCGGGGACCGTGTCGTCGGCAATGGCTCGGAAGAAATCGGCGAACTGATTGACGAACGTGTTCTGGTAGCCGATGCCGTGTCCCGGCGGCCACCAGTGGTCCATATAAGGATGGCAGCTCTCATTGATCTGGATGCTGCGAAAACCTGGTACATCGGCGGGATCGTCCACGTTGTAGTATTCCAGTCGATTCATGTTCTCGAGGTCAAAGTAGACGGACCCCTTGGAACCGTTCACTTCCACGCGGTTGTGATTGCGGCGGCCGGCGGCGAAGCGAGTTGATTCGAACGTGCCCAACGCCCCTTCGGCGAATCGCGCGAGGAAGGCGGTTGTGTCGTCCACGTCCACCGGTTCCATGCGCGTCGAACCGGCTTGGGCGGTCAGCATGGTCGACAGGGTTTCGCTCTGCACTTCCGCCGGCCGCTCCTTGATAAACGTCTCTTCCATGCCGACCACACGGGAGATCTGGCCGACGAGAAAATGCGCCAGGTCGATGATGTGGCTGTTCAACTCATGGTGCGGACCCGACCCGGCAATCGCTCGGTTCAGCTTCCAGATGCGGGGAAACTGCGGATCCATGATCCAGTCTTGGAGATAAGCGGCCCGGAAATGATAGATCTTCCCCAGACGTCCCGACTGGATCAATTGCCTGGCGAAGGCCAAGGCGGGCACGCGCCGGTAGTTGAATCCCAGCATGTGTTTGACTCCGGCCCGTTGCACGGCTTGCAGCGTCCGCTGTGCCTCCTCCACGGTCGCGGTAAACGGTTTTTCACAGAAGATGTGTTTGCCCGCCTCGGCGGCCGCGATGGCAATCTCGGCATGCGTGCTCGGCGGAGTAACAATATCGACGATGTCAATATCGGGACGAGCGATCACTTCGCGCCAGTCGGTGGCATACTCCTCCCAGCCGAAATCCTCCGCGGCCTGCTTGAGGGGCGCTTCGTGGCGGCCGACGATCACCTTGCGAACCGGCTCGATGCCGGTTTTGAAAAAGAACGGCGTGGCCATCAGAGCGTAGCTGTGCGCTTTGCCCATGAATTTATAGCCGATCATAGCGACGTTGAGCTTCATGGCATGCTTCTCCTATGCTGGCGGTCAATCATTCAGTTGGGCCGGTTAGTTCGGGCCGTTGAGTTCAGCCACAAGTCGTTTCAGGTAAGCCACGCTGTCGGCCACCAGTTTATCTTCGTCCTGATTGTCTTTGTGATGGTCGGTCTCCACCGCCAGCACTCCCTGGTAACCACATTCCTTCAGCGCTCCCACAACGCCGGGCATGTCGACCAAGCCGGTTCCGACGGGAACGGACGAGAAGAAATACCACTCCTCGGGACGCACGTGCCGGCAAGCGTCCAGATCTTTCGTATGGGTGGCGACGGTGTACGGCCCCAGTCGCCGCGCGGCGGCCACCGGGTCCTCCATCATGCGGAGCGTATTGCCGGTGTCGAAGTTGACTTTCAAGGCCTCCGAATCGACGCGTTCGAGAATCTGTTCGATCTCGGCTGACGTGTAATCGATGTGGTTTTCAATCGCCAGTACGACGCCGTGATCCGCGGCGATCTGGACACTTTCTGTGAGCATTTTCACGACGGCGTCGATTTGGGGTCCGTGTGGTTCGTAGCGAAACATCAACGATGAGGCAACGATCCGCATGATGTCGGCGCCCATGAACTGAGCCTTGGGAATCAGCTCATTCATCTCGCGCCACGCCTGCTGGTTGCGACCGGCCTCCAAGCCATCGGGATGGCCCCAGGCCAACACTCGTTCCATCTTTCGAGCGTCCAGCTCCGCCTTGATCGCCGACAGGTAAGCGGGCTCCAGGCTCTCAAAAAAACACGACTCCAGCGATACGCCGTCCACGCCCAGTTCCACTGCCCGTTGCACGAAGTCGAGAAACGTCCAACGCACTCCGGGGTCGGTTTGATCGGGATAAACCTCTCCGAAATATCGGTGGTAGCAGTAGCTGTCAATGCCGACCTTCATATTCAAATCTCCTCGATGGAAAGTCCCATAACCTTACCCAGGAAACGTATGTCGACCATTTTGTGGCCCACCAGCAGCAGGTAGTGGTGCGAGGCCAGTTGGCTCATCAATCGGTGTCCATCTCGCACCTTGATCACGCCACCGTTGAGGCAATCGGATCCGGGAAATTGCGCGTAGCCGATAAGTTGTCCTTCCGCCACCGTCATCTTGTCCATGGCGGGATGCAATTTCGCCAACGTGACGTCGCCCACCGGTAGCCGGGCGTCGATGGCGGATGCATTATCGTCGACGATGGCCAGTACCTTCGGGCGAAGCTTCCATTGGGTGGCAAAGGAGGTGGGGATGACGCCCATATAACCGCAATGCGCGACGAGCACATGATTCTCCGCTTCTGCTGCCACGTCCGGGAAAGCCTCAATCCGTTCGTGCTTCAGTGCGGCATTGCCCAGCAGGAACGGATAGAGATTGGTCATCATGATCGGCGCACGAAGCGAGTTGTGCAGCAGGTACTTGGTGACCATCGACATGGTGTCGGCTTCGCAGCCCCAGATCAGGCCACGCTCCTCATAGAGCAGATTCCAGGCGAGGCAGGGCGTGGTGTCGCAATGATGCGATTCGTTCAGGCAGTTAATCCCCGCTGCGCGAATCGCTGGATCGGCGTCCAGGTCCTGGCGAATGGCCAGGTAGAGCTTCATGGCACTGCGCACTGCGCGGGGCGACAGGCCTTCTGTCGGCAGTTGCTTGCTACTCCAAGTCTCGTCGGCCTGTGCGTCGGGTACCGCTTGGGCCGCTGCCCCCAGCTGGCGAAAACTCTTCTTGACAATCGTCACGCCGAATTTCTCGGCGAGTCGTTCTGTGCACTCGTCCTCCCACCAGTAGAATCGTTTGAAAATGCTGGCCTGAAATCCTTCCCCGGGATCATCCTGATAGACCAGGAACTTCGTCTCGCGCAGCTCCCGCTTGACTCCCAAAGCGCGACAAACGTTCTTGGCTTGCGCCAGCTGGTACGGGCCGATCGTCTCGACGCCGTTTGAGCGAAGGTAGTCGGAGATCTCCCAGTCCCACATGGATAGCGTGCCGAATTCCGACGTGATCAGTAGGATGGGCAGGTCAATCGATTGAAAGGCGGCGACCTGGCGGTAAGCTTCGCCCAGCACTTGGGGGAAAATGACGGCCTCCGCTTCCGGGATTGGATTTCCCAACGCGACCGGCTCGAGCAACTCCGCCTCTTCGGCCAGCAGGCTATGGAGTGCGGCGAGCTGTCTGTCGAAATCGCTGTCCCGGCCGGGATCCAGGTAGAGCGGAACAAGTCGTGCCTTCATGACAGATTCCTTTGCAAAAGTGCCGCCGGTCATTGCTTCGACGGAGGTTGTTTCTCGAGCCAGTATACCCGTCCGGCAGTAAGTCGCATGCAGGCCAAGGAACGGGAAACGTCTGCCATCTGCCGATCGAGCCATGCTGGGTCGACCGTGTTGAAGTCAAACATGCCGAAGTGGCAGGGGATCATCGCTGGAATACCCGCGTCGGCACAGAGCGCCGCTGCTTCGGCAAACGTGAAATTGCCCGGCACACCCTGTTGGCGACGCAGTTCGTCGCGACCATTGACCGGCAACAGAGCCAGGTCAATGCTCCATGGCGCGAGTTCCGTTACCAAACCCGGATACGGAGCGCAATCGCCGCTGTGGTACAGTGCCAACTTGCTGAACGACACGACATATCCTAGGAAATGATGGTTCCCCAACTCGTCGATCTGCAGTTCTTCGTGCGCCGAAGCGATCGCTTGAATGGTTGTCCCAGGGAGGGCCGGCGCTCGCTCGCCCGCATTGATCGCGACCAGGCGGTTGCCTGGTACCCCGCGCGACAAGGCTGTCTCCTGGGCGGCGCAAGGGACGACGAATTGGCAATTCGGATTCCGCTGGGCAATTGTCGAGAGCGTCTCCGGGTCCATGTGGTCGGTGTGTGCGTGTGTGCACAGGACGGCATCCACGCCGGTCAGTTGCTCTGGATCGATCGGCGGCGGCATCATGCGCGTGTGCGGAAAATGTGTCCCTCGGTACTTCTTGGCCAGCGAGTCGGACAAGTATGGATCGATCAGCAACAGCGTGTCTTGCCAGGACAGCAGGAAGCCAGCCTGACCCAACCAGCAAATTGCAGGATGCTCGGTGGTGGGCCGCCGGTCCAGCAATGTTGCCAGATCGAAGTCCCCCGCTGGAACGATCCGTGTGCTGTGTGCTGCGATCATCAGTAGCTCGCTATTGCACGGAGAATTCGTCTCTCTTCGAATCTGATAAAGCACTCGATCACTTCGCCAACAGTTCGCCGACCTGGCGGCAATTTGTTGCGATTTTCTCCCAGCGGCCTGCGGCGACATCCTCCTTGGTGGCGAGCCAGGTTCCACCGGCAGCCAGTACGGCGGGCAGGCTCAGGTAATCCCGTACGTTCTCGAGCGTAACGCCGCCGGTTGGTATGAAGCGAACGCCCAAATGAGCGTAAGGAGCCGCGAGGCTGCTGAGCATTTTCACGCCTCCAGCTGCTCCGGCAGGAAAGAACTTCAGCACGGTCAGGCCGGCATCCAAAGCGGATTCAATATCGGTGGGTGTCATCACCCCTGGGGTGAAAGGTAGCCCAATCTCCTGTGCCGCCCGCACGACCTTGAGATTGAAGCCGGGAGCCACGGCGAAAGCCGCTCCACATTCCTTCGCGGCGCGCGCCTGGTCAGGATGTGTGACCGTGCCCGCTCCCACCAGCAATGCGGGCCGCTTGGCAGCGAGCGTGCGAATCACCTCCGCGGCCGCCGCGGTCCGAAAAGTAATCTCGGCCACCGGCAGGCCACCGGCGATCAAGGCGTCCGCCAATGGCAGTGCCGCCGCCACCGACTCCACGGCCAATACCGGGACGACGCGCAGTTGTGCCAGCCTGGCAAAAACGTCCATTACCTCTGTCATACTCATTCCCTCTTCACTCCCCCAGTGCCAAGAGCAAGTTGTCCACAGCCATCTCAACCGCCTGGGTCACACTTTCTTCGGTGTAGGCGCCAATATGCGGGACCGCGATGACTCGCTCGTGAATGACCAGTCGATCCAACCCGGGAGGTTCTCGTCGAAAGGCGTCGACGGCAACTCCCGCAAGCTTGCCATTATCCAGGAATTCAATGACCGCGTCATCATCCAGCAGCTCGCCCCGCGCCGTATTGACGAGATAGACTCCATCCTTCATGGCTGTGAGGCCTTGACGCGTGATCACCGGCTCACTGTCGCGGGAAGGGGGGCAATGCAGACTGATGATGTCCGATGCGGCTAGCAGTTGCTCCAACGGTACGTATGAAAAACCAACAGCGGCCGCCCGCTCCGTGTCGGGGAACGGGTCGAAGGCCACCACACGCATCCCCAGCCCGATCGCCATGTGGGCCACCAGTTGTCCGATCTGTCCACAGCCGATCAATCCCAGGGTGCGTCCCTTGATCTCGCAACCCAGGTGACGTTGCCATGTTCCGGCCTTCAGGCACCGATCGGAAAGGGAGATGTTTCGGACGAGCGCCAGTAACAGACCGACAGCCAGTTCGGCTACTCCGCGAGCGTTTGCCCCCTCGGCTCGCATCACGGCAATGTTCCGTTGATGGGCCGCCTCCAGATCGATATTGTCGATGCCCGTGCCATTACGGCTGATGACTCGCAGATTCACGGCACGCTCGAGCACACGCCGGCTCACCGGTTCGACGCCGGCCAGGTAGCCCACACACCCGGGGACCAGTCGCAGCAGTGCTTCCTCGTCCGGTTGCTGGCCGGGTGTACCCATCAAGAGCCGATAACCGGCACGCTCCAAGCGAGCCAAAGCAGGGTGCCCGTCGCGGGTCAAGGAGCGTGGTGTGACGAGTATCGTGTTGGCAGTCATGCAGCGTGTTGGAACCTCCGTCTTGATGATGCACGCACCATGCATACGAAAGGAGATAGAAAAATCGGACGACAAGAAGACGTTGTCAAACGATGGTCACACGGCCCTCTCGGCGAAAAACTCGCTTGGGAAATCCGGCTGACTTGATATCTCCGTAGTCGTGCCCGGCGTCACCGGGGTAAATGCAGAGTGAAATCAGTGGCTCATCACCGGTATTGATGGATCGATGAGCCCAGTAGGGAGGAACGTAGACCATCCGTCCCGCCACAAACTCTTCCCACTTGCAGGTCCCATCGGACAACTTCATCATCATTAGGCCCTCCCCCTTCAGGCAGAGGTAGATCTCGCCCGTTTCTCGGGTCGTGTGGTAGTGGCCTTTGGTCATGAAGAACTCATCCCCCACGACGCCCGAATACAACTTGCTGACGCAGAACTTCAGGTGCCCGTACTCTTCTGGCACGCTCGATTCAAACGTTTCATAGTGGACCGGATCGTGCTGGGATGTGATCAACTGCTGTAAAGCTTCTTCGCGGGCATAATAGTTGTGCATGTCGGAAGCGCGACGTTCAATGTGATCGTGCGGATCGCGCATGATGCCTTCGGCCAGGTCGAACTGGATACCGAACGGATCGATGAGGGAAGTCTTGGGGCTGATTTGCATAAACGTCCTCGAGGTTCGCGGTGGAGTCGAACGGCGGATGTCATCATCTCACATCCGCGGCGATTTGCATGAGCTGCTCAAATTCGGGGCCACTGGTGGGAATCTCAATGTGAAACACTTCGGCGATGACGCGGGTCCAGCCATGGATGAAATAGATCCAGCCATCTTCGATCTGAAGGTTCCTTTTCTGTTGCTGGGCACGGGCCTGCTGCAGAAACAACAGGTCACCGCGGTAATTGAAATCCCAGGCCAGACCCCGCTGTGGCCAACGGGCGGTATCCGTCACAGGGGACCCGGGAGCGTCTTTGCCCAGTCCGGTGGCGTTGATCACCAGGGAACACGGTGGTAAGTCCGCCATGATGGCGTCGGTCATCTCGGGTGAAGGAGTGTGGTAGTACTCGCGCGGGATGTCCGCACCGATCGCGTCATGGAACCGGCGGATCTCGTCCAACCGCGGCCGACTGCGATTCGTGACCACGATTCGACGGGGCCGGTTACTTCCATGTTTCTTCTGCAGCAGGTACCAGGTGATGGCAATTGCCGAGCCACCTGCTCCTAACACCAGGGCGTCGGAGTCGGTTTGTTCCCAGTGCTTTTCAGGCAAAAAAGCCTCCAAGGCCAGCCCGCTGGTGATGGGGTCCTTGGCGTGCCCGATCAGTTGCCCGGCATCTTTCGAGATGCTGCTGATCTCACCCATCAGCTCGGCCAGTGGATCGAGGGCATCGAATTGATCGCGGCATGCGCGGAGTAAATCGATCTTGTGAGTGGTTACCAGGGCGCCCAACGACAGCGGATCCCGCTTGATAAACGCCACTGCCTGCCGATAGTTCTCGGCTTGGTCGTGCCAGCAGAAGTTCATGCCCTGCATGACGACGTCTGTCAGGCCCAGGTGGCTGGCCCAGCGAGGAAAGACTTTCATGATCGACGACTTGTGCGTGGTCACACCAATAAAGTACATCGTCGGCTTCTCGGCCGATGGAAAAGGTATGTCGGGGGTCAGCGGCGGTCTCACCGAGGTATCGGTCATCGTTCAGGTTCCCGTGCGGTTACGGCCCACTCCTGCAGGAGATCCACCAGTCGCGTATAGCGGGCCAAGCGTGACTGGTAGTGTTGGGCACATTTTCGTTGCGGGCGGACGCGGTCACCGGTTTGCAGCCAGTCGGCGGCTGCTTTGTCGAGGTTCTTCCAGAGTCCCACGCCGTACCCGGCCAGGAGGGCGACACCCATCGGTGCCCCCTCGTGCCGGTTGAGCTGGACGACGGGCAGCTGTAGCGCATCCGCTTTCATCTGGTTCCACAGGCTGCTCTTCTCACCGCCGCCCGTGATGCGGACTTCTCGCATGTTCAGTTCAGGGTTGACCGCCTGCAGCACATCCCGGTAGACGCAGTACTCCAGCGCCACGCCCTCGAGCGCTGCTCGGTACAGGTGAGCCGCCGTGTGCGACCAGGTCAGTCCGGCCCAACTGCCCCGCAGCAAGGGTTGGCTGGGAGATACGCGACCCCCCAGGTGCGGCACAAACATCGGGTCGTCGGCGGCCGGCACGATGCGGGTGGCGAGCTGGTTGAGCGTGGCCAGAGCCCTGTCGGAAGACGATTTGCCGAGCTGGGTCATTTCGCGGGCGAACCATTCCAAGTTCATACCGCCACCATTGATATAGGCGTACGGATGCCACAGACCGGGCGTCGCCGATTGCCCCCAACCGAGAGTCCGGTAGGCGACGTCCGCTTTGAACTGCCGAGTCGTGGCTGCGAACACCGAAGCCGTGCCGGCAACATCGACGCAGATGCCTTCTCGCGTGGCCCCGCAAGCTAGAAAAGACGCGGCCGTGTCGCCGCAGCCGGCGATCACCGGGATGCCCGCAGCGATTCCGCAGCGCCGCGCCACGCCGGCTGTCACCGCGCCAATCACGCTGTGAGGGTCGACGATGCGCGGCAGCTTCGACGACGAAATGTCAAACTTGCGGCAGAGGGACTGGTCCCAGCATCCCCGCACGTTGTCCGCAAAGCCGCTGAAGTGCAGATAGCTCTTGTCGATCAGCGCTTGCGAGGCGTCCAGCTCGCATAGTCGCATGGCCGCATAGCCACCCGGCTGGACGAATGACGCGATTCGTTCGTAGGTCTCACCGCGGTCCTCCTTCCACCAGAGGATTTTGGGGCCATGATTGAAGCTGGCCGGTCCTCCCGTCTTGCGAATGATCTCGTCACCCGCTCGCTCCTGCATCCGCGCGATATGGGGAGCACACCGCGTGTCCAGCCAGGAATCGTAGGGAGTGACCGCGCGGCCATCCGTGCCGATCCCGATGATGCCGGCCATCTGTCCGTCAATTCCAATGGCCGACACGTTGGCCGGGTCGATCTCCGCCTCGGCGACGCACGCCTTGATGCACTGGCATACCGTCTTGAACTGGTATTCCGGGTCTTCCTCCACCACGCCCGGCGCAGGCTGATGAAGTCGGGACTTGCGAAAGGCCGAAGCCAGGGCACGCCCCCGGTCGGTGAATAGCACCGCCTTCGTGCCCTGCGTCCCTACGTCGACGCCCAACAAGTATGTGCGTTGCATAGTCTACTCCGCCACCAAGATGACCTTACCACCTGTTCCCGCCAGCGCCGCCGCGTAAGCCTGCTGAAGATCGAGAAGCCCAAACACGTGCGAGATGACGCGCGTCGAGATCCACGCGCTTTCCGGCGACCAACTGGAGTCCGAGCCGATAGTCCTCCACCGATCCACCCGTCGTTCCAGTGACGACGAAGTTGCCGTAATGAATGGCATTCGTATCCAGCGGCACCGGGCCTTCGCTTTTGGGAAGGCCGCCAAACAAGCAGAGTCGACCGAACGGCGCCAGCAACTGTACCGCTTCCGACTGCACCTGGGAAATCGGGCAGGCTGTGATCACGACGTCGGCCCCCCGACCGGCGGTCTCGTCACGGACCCGATCCGGAATGTTGTCCTCCAGTGGATTGAAGGTCCGGTCGCAGCCTAGCTCGAGCGCCTTCTGCAATCGTGCCGGCAGCGGGTCCACGACGATCAGCCGTGCAGCGCCGGCCGCTCGGCAGAGCATCGTGTGCAGCAACCCAATCGGACCAGCGCCGTAGATCACCACGGTGTCTCCCAGACCGACGCCCGCCGTCCGCACACCATTGACGACGCAGGAGAAAGGCTCCAGCAACGAGGCTTCCTGGTCGGTGACACTGGTCGGGAGCGGGATGATATTGCCCTGCGTGATAAAGCGAGCTGGTATCCGCACGTAAGGGGCGTGACCGCCATCGCGGTCGATGCCAAAGGCGGTGTAGTTGGGACAGTAGTTCGCTTTCCCGCGGATACAGGCGTCACAGCGCCCGCAGCCAGCATTGGGGGCCACTCCCACCCGCTCGCCCAGTCGAAAACCCTCCACTCGCGACCCGATCTGCTCGATCACCCCCACAAACTCGTGCCCCAAGACGATCCGCTGCCCGTCGGCCAGTTTGCGATGGCCACTGTGAACAATCTTCACGTCCGTACCACATATCGACGCCGCTTGGATTCGCAGTAAGATCTCGTCGCTTTCAATCTCCGGCACGGGGATCTCGTCGACCAGCAAAGTGCCGCCTTGCGTGTAGGTGGCGGCCAGCATCTGAGGCCGTCGCGTCATGGTCTCACCATGCCTTCCTCGCTCAGCAACACCGGCCGCCGTTGGGCGATGGAGCGGTTTCCGGCGTTCACGACCATTACGGCAGCCTTACCGTCCAGCCCACCGACACGCGGTTCACGATCCTCGCGAATGCAGCGTACAAAATCTTCGTCTTCTGCGCGATAGGCATCCAAAAACAGATTCATCCAACTGCGCACGATTCCGCTGGTGCTCCCCGACGCCGTGTGCGCTACCACGCTGTCGGCCGCCAAACTACCGACCGTGATCAAACCTTTCTCCCCCAGGATCTCGCACCTGGCATCGTAGCCGTACTGAACTCCTTGGGCTCCGCTGATCGATCCCTGCATGCCGTTCGTAAGCCGAGCGGATAGGACCACGTTGTCGTAGAAATCGGGATACTGCTGGCGGGCCTCGTGAGAACGATAGTTGCCGCCGATCGCGTAGACCTCCTCGAATTCACTCCCCGCAAACCAACGTACCGTATCGATGTCATGGCTATTGACTTCCGACAGCGGACCGTTGCTCTTGCGAATGTCATACATCCACGGCTTGGGCGTTGTCGGACCATGCGTCAACGATCGCACCATCACCACCGAGCCAATTTCTCCGGCATCCACCCGCTCTTTGGCCGCCACGAAGCCAGGATCGAAACGGCGCATGAAACCGATTTGCAGTTTCACCCCCCCGCGCTGTGTGGCGGCGAGCATGGTGTCACACTCCGCCGCGTTCATCGCCATCGGCTTCTCGCAAAGGATGTGCTTGCCAGCCGCCGCGGCCGCCAGCACGATTTCACAGTGGTGTACGCTCGGCGTGGCCACCACCACCGCATCGATGCGGGGGTCCGCGAGAATCTCGCCATAGCCTTCATATCCGGCGCTGCAGTGCAGCTCGTCGCACGCCAGCCGGCGCGACTCCTCGAGTGGCTCAGCCAACGCCGCCAACCGCGCACCGGCCACGCGCCCGTGAGCGAAATTACGGGCGTGGATCAGCCCCGCTCGCCCCGAACCAATCACCGCCACGGCAATCTGCGAAGTGTCGACCATAAGCCTCCCCAGTGCGCTGAGCTTGATTATCGCAATCCAGCGAATATAATCGTTTTGCTATTGTTTCGCAATCGTTTGCTGTTGATTTACGTTGTTTTGGCTCATTGTCGACTGCGCGGGTCGGCATTGACCGTACTTTTGGTGCGGAGCCGACCGCCGCCACAGACAGCGATGGTGCGTGAACGAAGATGGTGTAACGCCGTCCAATTACGCCCCAGGGCGCAAGAACGATCACGACTTGTCGCCTCGTAACACTCTATCCGTGTGCAGTGCACGGTGCCTTTGTTTTCACCAGATAAGGCGTGCCAGGGGGTAAACAGACCGGAATAGCGAATGGTGAATGGTGAATGGTGAATGGTGAATGGTGAATGGTGAATGGTGAATGGCGAATAATTAACGAGGGGAAGGTGGATGAGAAAGCCAATCATCGTGGCGTTCTACGGCCGTGCAAGAACCGAAAAAGCGCGCATCACGAACCGTCAATTTTTCACCATTCACCATTCACCAATAATTATTGACTTGGGAGCCATGCATCGTGCAGCCGGTACCGTCAGCTCAGAAATCTTCCTCGGTTTCTTTGCTGTCCTGACTGCCAACGGCCAGACCATTACGTAACCTCCAGCCTTACCTCTCCCAGCGAGAACCTACTTTGGCCACGAGCCCCCTTTTTTCCGAAGAGCGTCGCCATCGCATTGTGGAGCTGATCCGGGAACGCAAGAAGTTGACCGTCAATCAACTGTGCGAGCTTCTGGATGTCTCGGCGGCCACCGTGCGCGGCGATCTGCGAGATCTGGACCGCGAGGGGTTGCTGGTGCGCACGCACGGTGGCGCCATCGAGCGGTCGCGCACCAGCTTTGAACAGATCTCGAGCCAGCGTAGTACCGAGCATCTGGCTGAGAAGCAGGCGATTGCGAAAGCTGCCGAACCGTTCGTGGAGGATGGCGACACAATTCTGCTCGATACCGGCACGACCACGCTCGAATTGGCTCGCCGCATCGGCGTTGATCGTCGTTTGACTGTGGTGACCAACGATCTGGAAATTGCTCGCGTGTTGGAGGAAGTGCGCGGAGTGGAAGTTGTGCTGCTGGGTGGCGCCGTGCGAAAGGGCTTTCATTGCACGGTCGGTCCGGCTGGTTGGCGGATGACCGAAGAACTGCGAGTGGACAAAGCCTTCATGGCCACGAACAGCCTTTCGCTGGAGGCAGGGGCGACAACACCCGATCTGCAGCAGGCGGAGACCAAGAAGGCGATGATTGCCATGGCGCGGAAAGTTGTGTTCCTGGCTGACAGCAGCAAAATTGACCGGCAATCTTTTGTTCGTTTCGCGGATCTTCCGCAAATTGATGTGCTCGTGACGGACCAACTGGATGCGGAGCAGCGCCGATTGTTCGAGGAACAAGGAGTCGAAGTGGTGGTGGCGATGTAGCGGATTATTACTCATACTCTTACTCATACCCTTACTCACACTCCGCTTCAGTTGTCGCCCCACGCGTGTCCATTTGAAACCGGCTCTGTGACATCGCATCGACAAGTACCTACGGGGACTGCTAGCGCGTCGGAAGTATGGGCAGAGTGTTCGCGTAGAAAGGAGGATGCGTCGGGTATGCTCGCATGCTACACAATTCCGATCTCCACTTTGAGGACGGGATCTATCCCGTCCGTGCTCGCAGGTATGATCCGGACTGCTTTGGCTGGGGCCGAAGGCCGACGAGTTCGAAGGATGATGCTTCACGGCGTTTTATCTGCCACCGTTGAAGCTTGCGTACTGGCTGGTGACGAGAACGGAAGATCGGCTACAGTCAATGACTAATGACCGTTTTGACCAAGTTGCCAGTGACCCCGTGCAATGCGGATGCGGCGAAGAAATCCCACACGGCTTGGGTGGCATTGAGCTTGTTGGTTTGCGGGCCACTGATGGTACGGGGCAGGGTCCGCTGAGCGCCGGGCCATTCGTGGCCCTGGCCTTCGATCGTGCAGAGTTGAACTTCCTGTCCAAAACGTCCCGGCCCATAGCGCAGCAGTTTCACGCCATCTGCGTGCCGCAAGACCTCCGGTTGTCCGCCGGCCTCAATCAGGCGGACCCAAGTCTGAACGGAATCCATCACGGGCGGTCGCTGTCGCACGACTCCCCACGGGTTTGTCGTGGGACCGCCATCAAAAGGGTTCAGCGGATCGGACAGGCCAATCATGTATAGCATCGACATCGGGCGAGTGGGCGCAGGGTCCTTCAGGCAGAGGTGGCCAGCGACGGGCGCAATCGCTGTGATACGATCCGCCAGTTCGATGCCCGCACGAAACGTCATGGACGCTCCGTTGGAAAAACCAGTCATGAAGACACGCTTTGTGGTTACGGCAAAACGTGTTTGGACGTCTTCCATGACCGCCGCCAGATAGCCAATGTCATCGACGCCGCGCCGAGCCACCGCGCTGCGTGTACTGCCGTCGTTCCAGAGGCGTGGATTTTCACGGACGGCCGGCGGACGCGTCGGATCCTCCAGCATGGCTTCCGGAAAGACAATCAGACAACCTTCGCGGTGCGATAGTTCGCGCCAACCATAAACTCGCGAGGCGAACGCTGCCGAGCCTCCACCGCCGTGCAACACGACCAGCAACGGATGCCCTGACGCAGCATCGTAACTCCGCGGCACGTGAACCAGGTAGATTCGCCCCGTTCCTTCGCAGGTAACTTCGTACTGCTGCAATGCCTCACTGGTCTGCATGCGATCTCGTCCTAGTGTGACCTTGGGGGGGCCGCTGGAGTGTTGGAGTGTTGGAGTGTTGGAGTGTTGGAGTGTTGGAGGATTGGAGTGTTGGAGTGTTGCAGCAGTGCTTATGCGACCGCTCCATCACTCCCCTGCTCCATCACTCCCCCGCTTCCCAGCTTCCTCGCGCACTTCCTCGGCCGTCAGGGCTCGACCGTAGAGTTTAACTTCATCCAGCAATCCGCTGAAGTGGGCCGAGTGATTCACTTCGTACGAGCCGAGACACAGGTGGAAATCGTTCGGATGGATCGGTCCGGGCCGTTCCATCGATCCTTGTTCCTGACCGTCCACATAGATCCGCATCATCTGACCATCAAACGTCCCGGCCAGGTGCACCCAGCGGCCGATCGGCAGCGTCTCTCGTGCTTGGAGATGATGACTCCAGTCTGTCAGAGGGACTTCGAAACAGGGTTTGTTGCGGAGGATTCCCAGGCGATAACCTGTGGACGTGCCGCCTCCGAAGACGCGATTGACGATCCAGCGGTTCTCCTGATGCGTGTCGTCTGTCTTGACCCAGCAGGTGATCGTCAGTGCCGTTGGCAGAGAGAGGCAAGGTTGGTTGTCGATCACGACGCAGCCACCCTGACACACTAACGCCGCACCATCAATGCCGGGTGCGCGTGACGCGTGGAGTAGCTCGCCACCCAGTTGGTTTCCGGAATAGTCGAATGCGACGGGATCTCCCGCCGGTTCGTCAAAGGCCCACCAGCCGAGCAATCCGTCCTGTGGAGCGGTTGGCTTGAGTCGCTTTTCCGACATCCTGTGCCGCAACCGTTGCTTGCGTTGGAGCTCTGTACGAAAGGCTGTGTCGTAGGGGCCTAGTCTAATATCCTCGGGGACAAGGTCCTTGTGCGGACCGGCTGTGGGAGCGAAGACGTTGCGTACAGCATCCAGGTAGCCGAAGCCGAATTCCCGGTGCGGTGCGATGTAGTGGCCCTCGCCCCACTCGTTCCAATTGTCCAGCAACAGCATGCGGCTGCCCAGTTCTTGTGCGGGTAGCGTGCCGACAAACTCTTTGGCCTGACGCAGTAGGCCCTCGTATTCCGCGGGCGGGATTTTCCAGATACTTCCTTCGTCGTGCCAGCCGCTCCAACCTTGCGATACGGTGACGACTTGAGGCAAGATAGCAAGTTGCTGAGTGGCGCGGATCGACTGCAGTTGAGCTTCGATGGCCTGCTGCGGTGTGGGATTATTCTGCACGTGCCAACAGTAGGCGAACGTGTAGTCAAGTCCCAATTGTTTCATCAGTTTCAAGTGGTTTGGATCCAAGCCACGGTACTCGCCCAGCAGATACAGGCCATCGAATCCCTGCTCGCGACACGCCTGTCGCAGGCGATCGAAGCGCGCGGGCGACATTCTCGACGCCTCCCAGATCTTGAATCAAGAAATTCCGGCCGGTAGATGAACAGGAGCGGCTTGTTGTCGATCTTCACATAGCTGGGATGCCGGAAGTAGTTCTCGATCCAGAAGGGGAGCAAATTCTCGAGCAAGTCGCGTTCATCGGCGACGCCAGCCACACCGCGACTCTGATTCTCCCACATGATGGTGAATTTCATCTTGTCGGCAAACTGTGATTTCATCAATGCGTCGTGGATGGCGGAACCGAATCGCATCTTGACCGATTCCCCCTGACTGGCTCGGTACCAGCAATAGATGAAAAACGAGACGCCATGTTCAACCGCCCATTTTGTTTCCCAGTCCGACACCTCGGGGTTCTCTTGGGCGTAGAATCCCAACGCCGGTGTACGTTCCGGGTGTTTCAGCACGTTGTCCCACATTTGTGGCTTGTCGGCCTCCCACAGGGGGCAATGATGGGCGCCGATCAGAATCGGCGTCTGGACTGGTTCAGGTACGGGAATATAGGCCGGCACGTCGGTTGCCGCAGGTTGTTCCTGAATGGGCTCCTGGGGGGAAACACTGCGGGCCGTGTTGGTTAGCGCCAGCAAGCATAGCAGGCTGGCCACGAATAGATTTCGCTGGATCATCGGCAGACTCCTTCGAAGTGCGTTCCGGTCTTTCTGGCGTGAGGACGCTTGTTACCGATACACGTGGAACGATATGCTGGGAGTGCTTTCGCTATCACGCTTGGTTGAGCAGAATTCCCGATTCGTTCCCAATACGCGTGCGTATCGTATTACGTGTGCACAGGTGGTCAACGGCCCCCCTTCCCTGCCTTGTTTTAACACGGTGATCCGGCAAACACACTATGTGCCAGCGAGTTCTGCTGCCGGTCTTTGTGGCGGTGCTCGTTTCGAGGACGATCCGGGGACTCTCTGACGTGGAAATTCCCCGGGAAGCTCCCCCAGACAGCGTGATGGCCACGAGTGCCGAATTGGTGATGCCATATCGGGGTCGGGGAGCAAGGATGAAAGGCATGAATGAGTCGAGAAACAACTCTTGGTGACCATCACATAAGCCTCCGCGGTATGTTCGTGTTGACCGCCGCGTGGTCGTACTGGATTTGGCTGATGTCGGACTTTCGGCATGAGCTCGTCTTTTTGACGTTGCTGGCCGCGATCACCCTGTCGGCCGCTACCGGTGCGCACCTGCTGTACAAATATCTGCTTCCCTGGCGGGGCACCGTAGTCGTCAGCCTCCTTGTGTTGCCCGCGCTGGTCTTCGGCGCGTTCGCCGTGCTGTTGGGAGCAGCGGACGGCGTTGTCGTTCTACTCACCGCGCCAATCGACTTTTATGTGCATCAAGGCTGGTCCGAGCGCCTGCGGTTCTCGATTCCGGTCTTTGCGGGCGTTTTGGTTCTGGCGGTTGCTCATCCGATCAGACCCAGCTGGATTACTGCCAACATCACGGCCCTGGGAATCTCATTGTGGTACGGAGTGGCCTTGTTGATTCTGGCCAACGCGGGTTAGGCGGACCGGGCTTTGTGACCGGAACCAGGGGAAAAATAGGCGGGCAAGCAGAGGAGCAGCACAAGGAGAAGCCGGCACCCATTCGCCTGGCTCCTTCCGCCATGGCCAGCAGTTCTGCGAGTCGATTGCCCCAGCCAAGCCGTTCCACCACGAGATCGGCGCACCGAAGCCCTCGCCGGCGATGTATGCTGACTTCGTCCTGCCCTACGAACTGGAACTCGCACAGTTCCACCAGCGGGTGACGTACTGGCACAGTTGCGGCGTCACGGACCGCTTCTACGAGTCGGTCAATAGCATTCCCGGTCTGGAAATGATGCACGTGGGACCCTGGTCCGATGTCGCACGGGCGGCAGCGGTCTGCGGCCCGTCCGATGTGGCGCTGGATATTTGCGTCAGCGCCACGGAAGATGTGTACGATCGGACCGGCGAGGAGATGCGGGCCAAACTCCAAAGCATCCGCCGGGCCTGCGAGGGCTCCGTCAGGTACGCGGTGCGGGCCGACGGTTTCCAGATCGCCCATAACGTGCAATACGACCTCGCCAAGGTCCGGGAGTGGAACGAGGCTGCCATCGAAGTGTTCGGAACAGTGCCTGCGTGACGGCGGCGCCAATCCTTGGTGCCTGATAATTCGCAACATCGCTCAAGCTGCCGTTTACGCACAGCGCAAACTGCGGGGCGTGCCGACTAAGTCAAGAAAATTACCAGGCAGGCGCCATGTCACAACTTGGGACAGGAACGGTAAACGGGCGAAAATCCGGCGGCATGCGTCGTGTGTTCATTTGTCGGACTACTGGCGGTCGCACAGCGAGCAAGCGTGCCCATCTTCGGAGCGATTTGGCCTGCATCGCGCCGGGTTACTGCTCGAAGTCCGCGCTGAAGCGATAGGTACCCGAGCCGGTGACGAACCGATTGCCGTTCGCTTCGAGCACTCCTTCGGCGGAGGCGGCATCTCTGCCAGATTCGGTGACCGAGCCCTTGACGGGAAGGATCACATCGGCGGTCGTGTTTGGCGGGACGGTGACTTCGACATGGATCTTCCCGTCCTCGACCCTCCAAGAGCAGGCGAGCCGGCCGTGGCGTGTGAGTGTGGAGGCAGCGGCATAGGTGATTCCGCCGGTGGGACGCGGGGCCAGGCGGACGCGGTCGAAGCCGGGAGCGGCGCGGTCGATGCCGGCCAACTCACTCATCATCCATTCGCAGACCGCGCCGAAGGCATAGTGGGAAAATGAGTTCATGGCCGGTTCGTGGACACCCTGCCCCTTGATGTAGGAGTTCCATCGTTCCCAGATGGTTGTGGCTCCGTTGTCCACCTCATAACCCCAACTCGGAAACTCGTGCTGTCGAATAAGGACGCCCGAGATGTCGTGGTGACCGCTACGGGAAAGCGCGGGCAACAGTGGTCGGGTGCCGAGAAAGCCAGTGGTCATTTTGTTCCCGTTGTCACGCACGAGTTTCGCCAGATGATCTGCGGCGGCGCTGTCGCAGCGGGGCGGGAATCAGGTCGAAGAAGATGGCCATGGCGTAGGCCGATTGATTGTGCACGCCAAGTTTGCCATTCGGCTGGAGATAGGCCTTTTGAAAGGCCTGCGAGACCTGCGCGTGGCGTTTGCGATAGTGAGCGGCTTTGGCGTCGTCGCCGATGGCGGCAGCCATTTCCGCCATGAGCCCGGCGTCGTAGGCATGATAGGCCAGATCGATGAACGGAATGGGCGTCTTCACTTCTCCCAGCGAAAGCCAGTCGCCGAATCCGCAGTCATCGCTCGCACCTTCAAGTTTCGGATCGCGTGCGGCCCGCCAATCCATGAAATCATTCATTTTTCGCCAGTGCTCGCGAATCACTCGCGTGTCTCCGTAGACCTGCCAGATGGTCCACGGGCAGATGACGCCGGCATCCATCCAGCCGGCGGCGTGGTGTTCGTTGGGTCGCGCCAGCGGCCTGGGAGCGTAGGCGGGATAGGCGCCGTAGTCCCACTGGTCATCGTTCAGGTCGCGCAGCCACTTGGTGTAAAACGACGCAATGTCGGCATTGAAGGTCGCGGCGCGCACGTAGATCTGCGCGTCACCGGTCCAGCCCATACGTTCGTCGCGCTGCGGGCAATCGGTCGGCATCTCAAAGAAGTTCGCCCGCTGCGTCCACACCATGTTCTGATAGAGCTTGTTGAGCATCGGGTCCGAGCACTCGAAGGAACCGTGCAGCGGGGTGTCGGAGTGGAGCACGATGCCGGTAATGGCACCCGGGGCGGGGGCGCTGGGCAGGCCGGTGGCTTCGACATATTGGAAGCCGTGGTAGGTGAATTCCGGGGTCCATGTTTCTCCGGCCTCGTCGCCTTTCAGGATATACGTATCCACGGCGCGGGCGCAGCGGAGATTTTCGGTGCTGATCCTGCCATCCTGATGCAACATCTCTGCGTAACGAAGCGTGACCTTGTCACCGGCCTGGCCTTTGACCTTCAGCCGCACGACGCCGGAGATGTTCTGGCCGAGATCAAAAATAAACACTCCCGGCGCGTGCTCGCGGACACTGATGGGAGCGATTTCCTCGATCGGCACGACCGGCACACCGGGATGCGGTTCGATTCTGGCATTGCTGCCGGTTTTGCACACCGCCGCCTGCCAATCCGCAGCGTCAAAGCCGGGCGACGCCCAACCGGGCATTTCCTTGCGCGCGTCGTAACTCTCGCCCATCAAAATGTCGCTTTCGGTAATCGGCCCGAGTGCGGTTTTCCAGGAGGTATCGCTGATGATCGTCTCGCAACTGCCATCCGCGCGGTGGAGCTCGAGTTGCACGCGCACCGCTGGCGAGATGCCGTAGTAATAGCGACCGTCGATGCCCGGAACGAGCCCTTCCTGCCCGGTGAGCAGACCGTAGGCGACGTAACCGGAGTACCAGCCGTCGGCGAGCGTGGCTCCGATCACGTTTTCTCCGTCACGCAGCATGGCGGTTACATCGTAACTCTGGGAGTGGATTCTGCGCTGGTAGGCCGACCATCCGGGGGCGAGGCGATCCTCCGATACCCGGCGACCGTTGATCGCCAGACTGTATACACCGAGTGCCGTGGCGTGCAGCATTGCCCGGGTGACCGGCGTGGTGGCGAATTCCTTGCGAAATACCTTGGCCGGTGTGAGGTGCAGCGTACCGCGCTGTGGGTCTCCAATGAAATTCTGGACGTTTTCCTGAGTGGTGAAGGGCGCGTCATCCATCGCGCTGATCCAGTAAGCTGACCAATCTGTGTCACTCAGCAGACCGATGCCAAAATGCGCGATCTCGCTCCATTCCGATGCCGCGTCTGCGCCGTCCCACACGCGCACTCGCCATGCCAATCGGTCACGCGCGGCGAGCGGTGCACCGGCGTACTCCACTTGATCGGTGGCGGATGAGGAAACCTTGCCGCTGCTCCAAAGCGTGTCCCGCTCGAACGACGCCCCGTCACGGGCCACCTGGATTTCGTAAGCGGACTGGGACAAGTGCCGCGCGGCAGGGTCCAGGCCGCGAAGCTTCCAAGAAAACCGCGGCGTCGTCGTGCCGATCGCCAGCGGATTGGAGTGGTATTCGCAGCGGAGGTCGCAAGGGGCCACACTATCAGCTTCAGCGACCGCGGCGACGGACAGGCAGAACAGAGTGGTAATGAGTTTCATCAGGTATCCGTGAGAGATTTTGTGGATGATGGAGCATTTGTTCAGCCGCAAGGTATTTCTTCTCTGGTAGGGTGTGACAAGCTCGTCGTTATGAACGGTTCAACAATAACTTCGGCGTTTCCTACAGCTGGTGCCACTGGCTGAGCGAGCGGACAAACCGTAACCATCACCACGAGTGGTCAATCGCGAGCGGATGTGAGTGCTGTCTGGGCTCGCTGGCACTCGCTGATGCTTCGAGCCGTCACGAGCACTGGCTCCGCTCGCGGTAAGCGTTTCTCGTTGTTGGCAAAGTCCTCGGCGCTCGCTCAGCCAGTGGCACCCAGCCAATATACGGAAGTTATTTTTGAGTCATCCCTTAGGAGTTTTAATCCCTGACCGCCCTGCCCTGCAACCATCCGCGGCTGATTTTCGCTGCCAAACCAATGCCATGGTCGACCTTGTTTGCCGCTCCACCTGCGAAAAGGTCCTGCAGACCGTCCGCTGCGTACCCGGTGGTTGACGGTGAGCGTGATCGTCGGGTTGTCGGTCGAGAAGCAACACTGGTAGGCGAAATCTGTCTATTTGGCTATGCTTTCTGTGCGTTGGGGTAGGGCATGGCTGTCGACCGAGGCGGATCGTCAGGCGTTGCGGCGGGTCCCCCAGATTTCCAGGCTTGGGAGGAGACGGATTCCATCATGACGAAGAAGCACGATCGGCGTCGGCGTCAAAAAGTACGGGTGCGCCACGCTCCGCGTTTACGCCGGCGCACACCGCCAGGTGCAGCTCCCGGAACCCTGCGGGTACATCCAAACGCTCCGCCGCCGATCATCCGCGTTTTGGCCTACGGTCCGCAGCGAGTGGACGAGCGGCAGGTGGACACGATCGAGCAATTGCAGCAGTGGGTCGGCAAGCACTCGGTCGTCTGGATTGCAGTGGAAGGACTGGGTGATGCGGAGACGATTCAGCGGCTCGGGAAGTTGTTCGGTCTTCATCCCCTGGCGCTGGAGGACGTGGTCAATGTCCACCAGCGAGCGAAGGTCGAGCCTTACGATGATCACCTGTTTGTGGTGACACGGTCGGTCACGGCCGCCGAAACGGCCAATGGCGGAGAGGTTGAGAGTGAGCAGATCAGTATTTTCTTGGGAAAGAATTTCGTGCTCACCTTTCAGCAACGTGCGGACGATTGCCTCGAGCCTGTGCGGGACCGAATTCGCCATGGCAACGGCAGGATCCGTACCGCGGGTCCCGACTATCTGGCCTACGCGCTGATCGATGCCGTTGTTGACTCCTACTTCCCGGTGGTCGAACGGTACGCCGATCGACTGGACGACTTGGAGGACGAAGTGACGAGTCGGCCAAAGGCGATGGTGACACAGCGTCTGCATGGGATTCGTAATGACCTGTTGATGTTAAGGCGGTCGGTCCGACCCCATCGCGAAGCCCTCAATCAACTCGCTCGAGATCCACATCCCTTGGTCAGCGATGAGACACGCGTGTTCTTGCGGGACTGCTACGATCACGTCATTCAGCTGATCGATCTGCTGGAAGTGTATCGCGAGAGCTGTGCCGACCTGCGCGACTACTACCTGTCGGCGATAAGCAATCGCATGAATGAAATCATGACCGTGTTGACGACCATGGCCACTATTTTCATCCCTTTGAGCTTCATTGCCAGTTTGTATGGAATGAACTTCAATACGGCCTTGGTTGGTAATATGCCGGAACTGAATTGGCCCTATGGTTACGTGATGGTGCTGAGCCTGATGTCTGGTATTGCCCTGGCAATGCTTGTCATCTTTCGCCGCAAAGGATGGATTGGTGTGGGACGGGACGTGATCACGCGCGCGGAACACTTGGAATTGGATGAATGATGTACGGCAGGCAGGACCAGATGCCGACTGCACTGGCAGAGGAAAGTGCCACCGGGACACACTGGCCCCCGGCAGATGTTAAAACGGATATGCGGAGGGAAAGAAGCCATGCGATGTCAGCTAGTGTTACGCAACGAATGGCCGACGTTTGGGCATGGGATTGGGAAGCGACGGTCGCGATCGGCACTCAGCAGAGCACTGTCGTGCGTGGGCCTGTTCCTGGTCCTGCTCAGTTGGCCGATCGCGCCTACGGTCGCTCAGCAGATCACTGTGCCGTCGCAGGCGAGGATCGACCAGGCATTGATCTCCGGAGACGCCGTGATGTCGCACGATGCCCAGTCACAAACAGTGGGCCCGTTCGACGGTCACGCGGACGTAGGAGATATCAAGTTGGCTGGGGGAGCCAAGTATGATGCGGACCAACAGCAATTAGAGGTTGCCGGCGCCGGGAGCAATATGTGGTTTGGCAAGGATGAGTTTCATTGGGTCTGGAAGCGACTCAATGGCGATTTCATCCTGAGGGCCGAAGCGCGGTTCGTCGGCGAAGGTGTCGAAGAGCACCGCAAGCTTGGCTGGACCGTGCGTGCCAACGGTAATACTGACTCACCCCACGTGTCAGCCGTGGTACATGGGGACGGTCTGACGTCTCTCCAATTCCGGCGCAGCACGGGCAACGACACAGGGGAGGTCAAAGCGCCATGCACCGGGGCCAACGTGATTCAACTGCAGCGACATGGCAAACGATATATCATGTCGGTAGCTCGGCGCGGAGAAGTATTTGAGAGCGTGGAGATCTCGGACATTGAGTTGGGTGACGAAGTATACGTGGGCCTGTTCGTCTGCTCGCACAATGCCGATGTGCTGGAGAAAGCGGTCTTTCACAATGTGCGGATCGTTCTGCCAGCCAAAGACGACTTCGTTCCCTATCGCGACTACATTGGCAGCCGTCTCGAAACCGTCGACGTGCAAACGGGCGAGCGGAGGATCCTCGGCAGTTCGCCAAAGTCGCTGCAAGCGCCGAATTGGACGTCCGACGGTAAAACCCTGATCTATAACAGTGACGGGGCCTTATATCGCTTTGATCTAGCCAATGGGCAGACGGTGCCATTGGATACCGGTTTTGCCAAGAACAACAATAACGACCATGTATTGTCGTTTGACGGTCGCAGCATCGGGATCAGCCACCACAGTGGCGAGGATGGTGGTAAATCGATCGTGTATGTCGTGCCCCTTGAGGGTGGGACGCCGCGCCGCGTAACGCGGCTCGGACCATCGTATTTGCACGGCTGGTCGCCCAGCGGCACACAGTTGGTCTACACGGGCGAAAGAAATGGCGAACTGGACGTCTATCAAATCGCGGTATCCGGCGGGGATGAGGTCCGATTGACCAGTACCCCGGGACTGGATGATGGAGCGGAATATTCGCCCGATGGCCGTTACATCTACTTCTGTTCGAATCGCTCTGGTCCGATGCAGATCTGGCGGATGCAGCCCGATGGGAAGGAGCCCGAGCAAATGACCCGCGACCAGTTCAACAACTGGTTCCCTCACGTGTCGCCAGATGGCAAGTGGATTGTGTTCCTGTCGTTTTCCGCAGAAGTGGATCCTGGAGATCATCCATTCTACAAGCAGATCTACCTGCGCGTGATGCCGGCCACAGGTGGCCCTGCGCGTGTGATCGCCTATGTGTATGGTGGTCAAGGCACGATCAATGTCCCCTCCTGGTCGCCGGATGGGAAACACGTGGCATTTGTGAGCAATACCGACCAACGGTAGCCGGGTCAACAATCACCGGCTTGGCCAGAGACTGGCGGACGGGAGGACTGAAGTGTTGGAGTGTTGGAAGTGTTGAAGTGTTGAAGTGTTGAAGTGTTGAAGTGTTGAAGTGTTGAAGTGTTGAAGTGTTGAAGTGTTGAAGTGTTGAAGTGGTGGGGAATTCGCTCGAAGTCCGAACGAACGTGAAATCACGTCGATCCATCAAATATACCTTCGTGCCGGTTTCTCCACCTCTCCCGCACTCCCGCACTCCAGCATCACGCAGACCGCGGCAGAGCCTTGTCAATTCGCTCCGGCAGTTGGATGTAGATCTCGCCGGTTCGCTGCGCAGTTGTCGCGATGATGCATACCAGCACGCAACCAATAACCAATGCACCAATGACCAATGACCAATGACCAATAACCAATGACCAATGACCAATGACCAATAACCAATAACCAACTTCCCATGATTATTGACACGAACATCACGTGTGACGATTTGCAGTCGGCCGTGCGCCGGGTTTTCGAGCTTGCGGCCGAGAAGACTCGCCGGCTGGATCAAACTTGGGATGTGTCGCGCGGAGCGCCGGTGTTTACCTCCGCCGGAAAATACACCACGCGTGGCTGGACTCAGTGGACCGAGGGATTTCAGTATGGTTGCCTGATCCTGACCGGCGATGCGCTCGGTGACCAGTCGCTGATCGAGTTGGGGCGCACGCGGACGGTTGCCCGAATGTTGCCGCACGTGACTCACACGGGCGTGCACGACCATGGATTTCAGAATCTGTCTACCTATGGCAACCTGTGGCGGCTGATGCATGAAGGTCGCCTGGAAGAAGATCTCTGGCAGCGTACCACGTATGAGTATGCGCTGGCCGCATCGGGAGCGGTGCAGGCGGCCCGCTGGGCACCGACCCGTTGCGGTTTGGGCTACATTTATTCTTTCAATGGGCCGCATTCGCTGTTCATTGACACGCTGCGGACGCTACGCATTCTCGGGGTGGCTCACCAGTTGGGGCACTGCTTGAGGGGTGAGAACGACAGCGAGGTGAATCTGCTGGGGCGTTCGATTCAACATGGCCTGGCCACGGCACGCTACATCATATTCCACGGTGACTCGAGTCACACTTATGATGTGCGGGGGCGCACGGCACATGAAGGAACGTTCAATCGCCACGACGGAAACTTCCGCGCTCGCTGCTCACAGCAGGGCTACTCGCCGTTTTCCACGTGGACGCGCGGTCTGGCTTGGGCGATGCTGGGCTATGCCGAGGAACTCGAGTTCTTTCAAACCCTGGAATCGGCGGAATTCAAACGGGCTGTCGGCATGGCCAAACAGGAAGTCGTGAAAGAATATCTGCGGTGTGCCGTCGACACGTGTGACCACTATATTGACGACGTGTCCGCAGTCGACGGGATCACGTATTGGGATGATGGAGCGCCGCAACTGTACCAATTGGGAGACTGGCAATCGCGCTGCGCGGAGCCGGAAAACGACTTCGAACCGGTCGATGCGTCGGCGTCAGCTATCGCGGCTCAAGGGTTGTTGCGACTGGGAAGATACCTTGGTCCCCGCCGGGGTGCTCGGTACTGGCAGGCGGGTCTGAGCGTCGCTCGGACTCTATTCAACGAGCCGTATCTGTCGGTCAAGAAGAGTCACCAGGGACTGCTGCTGCACACGGTCTACCACTGGCCAAATCGCTGGGATTATGTTCCTCAGGGCAAACACGTGGCGCAAGGGGAATCGTCGATGTGGGGAGACTATCATCTGTTGGAACTGGCGCTACTGATCCAACGCTTGGGAGACGGAGGACCCGATCTGACGTTCTTCTTGACGGAAGCGAAGAACCAAGGCAGCTGAGCTCCAAGTTAATCCACCCCGCTCCGCCGGTGAGAACGGTAACGGCGGTACCGCCCGTGTGATCCTGGAGTTGGAGTGTGGAGTGATGGAGTGGTTGGATGGTGGAGGGGGAGTGTGAGCGGGAGTGGTGGAGTGGTGGAGTGGGCAATCGACGATCTGTCTCGTTCGTTTTGAAGTTGAGCAGTTTCCCAACCCTCCGATCTCAATCCTCCAACCCTCCAACCCTCCAACCCTCCAGATCCTCCAGTCCTCCGGCCCGAAATGCCCGCTGGATTGTCCCTGGGCGGCGCAGGCTGCGGAGGGAGCAGCTACACCGATTCGCCGCCAATGTACTGGTTGAGGCTGGCCTCGTCGACTTTCAGTCGAGTCAGCCGCGTCCAGCGGGCCGCCGGATTTCCGCACGCGGGGCAGGCAGGAAACGAACCGCTCGACGGGCACCGAGGATTACTGTGAACGGCGGCAAGGTTGCGCCACAGGAGTTCGCACTGGTCGCAAATAGCGACGACCGCGTCACACTCCCGACAGCGCGCGAACCGTAGCAGTCCCTGGTCACAGAATGAACACTGAGCGATGAAGGGGAGTTCTTGTTGCTTCATAATCACTTACTTCGGGAACGCGGTAATGATGTCCTGGGTGCCGGTCGTGAACACGATGAACACGCGCTTCAGGGGAGGATTCTTCTTGGCCGCTCCGGGATTCACCGGTGCGCTCGACGTGTCCGACAACCGCCACTTCCTTGCCAATGCTTTCCCGCAGCGCCACCACGTTTGTGACAGGTATCGGTTGGGGCCCACTGTCTTGATCAAGGGCACCTCGACAGGCGCTCACGCAGAGCAGGCTGACCAGGCACAAGCTGACCAGACATCTGGCGGAGGGTTGTGGGAATCGTTTCATGAATGTCGCGATGCTGTAGAGTCTTTGTGAGGGATCGCGCGAAAACCACCTGTATGATGCGTCTCGAGCGACACGATGACGCTGGATTGTATCGCACTGACCAAGTTGCTTTCGAGCGAATTCTCGATCTTGCTGCGTCTCAAACAGTTATCCTGTTCAAATCCATCGGATAGGGGGACTAATCCTGTTTCTGTGTACGATTTCGCGCATGGATGCGAGTCGCGCATGGACCGATTCATCATCCCCAATTATTCATCAATTATTCATCGTGGTTGGCGTCTTGATAAGAGAAAAGTGCGAATTTGGCCATGATTTGGCCTGGGTCAGCTTGTGCAGCAGGTCCTGCGCTGGTCCACAATCTAAGATGCCAGGGATCTCACGACATGGGGGAAAGTCCCACCGCTGCTGCGTGCTGCCAGCCCTGGCGAGGTTCGGTCGCGGAGCGTCTTGAATCGGTCCAGCGCGTGCGCGAAAGCAAGGAATTGTAGTCCAGACAGCATCTCCCCCCCAAGGGCCGGCCTTTCGCTCCCTGTCAACGGATCCGACGCCGGAAAAGCCTGGAATTTCGCCAGTACGCACGGGAGTTGCATTCCGAGCTCTTTCCGATGGGTAACGGGCGACAAAGGTGCGGCTTGATCGGCTACACGGACTGCGTGCCTTACAGTTTGCGTTTTCTTGATCGCGGGAACAACGGCGCGGCACCCCATTTCCGGTGCCCGCACCGCCGTCCGGTTGATTCTCCAGGGAAATGAGTTAGATTAGCCGCGAGCGTGCGGCGATGCCGCGATGGCGAGGCGAACGACACAAGGGACTTGATCGCTGCTGGGCAGCTGCGGGACTACCATGACCAAAAATACCTTTCTTCTGCGCAGCGCTTTGGTGGCCGCTCTGGCTGGATTGCTGTTTGGGTTTGACACAGCGGTGATCTCCGGCGCTGAAGGAACTCTACAGCAGCTTTGGCAGCTGAGTGGTTTCTGGCACGGACTGACCATCGCCAGCGCGCTGATTGGGACGATCGCCGGGGCGATTATTGCCGGCAAGCCGGCGGATCGTTGGGGGCGGCGTGCGACCCTGTTTCTGATCGCCGTTCTCTACTTTGTCTCGGCGGTCGGCAGCGGCCTGGCGTGGGACTGGTATTCGTTTCTCTTCTTCCGGTTCCTGGGTGGAATTGGGGTGGGGGGAGCCTCGGTGGTGTCGCCGATGTACATCGCCGAGATTTCGCCGGCGCCCTGCGCGGCCGCCTGGTAGCGCTGGCCCAGTTCAACATCGTATTCGGGATCCTGCTCGCGTTCCTGTCCAACTATATTATTGCGGCATTGCAGTTGGGAAGCACTGAGTGGCGTTGGATGTTCGGTGTGGAGGCGTTTCCGGCAGCCGTTTTCTTCGGGCTATTGTATCTGACCCCACGCAGTCCTCGCTGGCTGGTGTCCCAAAGCCGGATTGACGAAGCGAAGGACGTGCTACAGAAGCTCGGAACGGATGGCGAGAGCGCCGACAAGGAAATTGCCGAAATCAAGGCTTCGCTGGACCTGACGCACCATACTCTGCGCGAATCCCTGTTTCAGCGAGCGTATCTGCAGCCGATGTTGCTGGCCGTAGCCATCGCCGCGTTCAATCAGCTGTCGGGGATCAACGCCATCCTGTACTACTCGAAACGGATCTTCGAGATGGCCGGCGCCGGTGACAGTGCGGCTCTGCTGAACTCCGTCGGCATCGGCCTGACGAACTTGATCTTTACGATGCTGGCCTTGCTGGTGATCGACCGCTTTGGCCGGAAATTCCTGATGCTCGTCGGTTCGGTGGGTTACATCGCCAGCTTGTCGGCCACGGCCTGGGCTTTCTATGCTTATGGGGACCACTTCGATCGAGTTGGCAGCCTGGTGGTTTTGCTGAGCTTGGTCGTCTTCATCGCGTCCCATGCATTTGGTCAGGGAGCGGTCATCTGGGTCTTTATCAGTGAGATCTTTCCCAACCGAGTGCGGGCACGAGGTCAGGCCTTGGGGAGTTTCACTCACTGGTTCATGGCGGCGGCGATATCCTGGACGTTCCCCATGATCGCCGCTCAATCAGGCGGTCATGCCTTTGCGTTCTACGCGGTGATGATGGTGCTGCAGTTGGTGTGGGTGATCCGGGTGATGCCCGAGACAAAGAATGTGCCACTGGAAGAAATCCAGCGCCGCTTGGGGATCAAGTAACCTCTGACTCGACACTACTGCCGCTGCCGATGGAATTCCCTGACGAGTTCCGCGTCGTTGGCCAGCAACTCATCCAACTTCTCTTGAATCGCGTGGTTGTCCGTTCCTTGGTAGGTGGATAGACTGCGCTTCATATTCAGGAAGCCGATAGAGAAAATCGCCGATCGTTTCCGGCGCGAGTGCCTGGGCATTCTTGCCGTAGCCGAGTTCTGCCAGCATGGAGGCATTCAATTGCTGCTCAAACTGGCCGATCATCGGAAAGGCACAATACGGCTTCTTCAGGTACAACGCTTCGCTGATCAGCGTGAAACCGGCCGTGGCAATCACTCCTTTGGCGCTGGCCAGGTCGGTCAGAAAACCGTCCTGGCTAAACGGACGGTACTGGCACGGTCCGCGCCGCTCTTCACGATCGTAGCCGTATACGAGGAATTGTTCGCGGGAGAAAGACTCGAGTTGCTCGAGCAGCGATTCGTATCCGCTGGTCACGTACACCAGTATGTGATCATCACGGGTCGGCTGCGTTTGCAGCACGGCTTGTCGCAGGATCGGCGGGAAGAGAAACGTGCGATTGTTGGTGGTGGGGCCAAACAGGAACGTGATCACCAGGGACACGTCCGGGCGAGGGACCATGGCACGAATAATCGTGCGCGTGACGATATTGTCGGTCTCCATGCCAGGTGGACAGGCGTATTGCATGTACCTCATACGATGCTGATTGTCGATCGTGACCAGCGGCAAGTCGTAATGATTGGCCAGGTAGGCCGTCATCGGTTCAAAGTCGGTGATGACGCAGTGCGGTTGGAAGTCCTTGAACAGCTGTTCCCGCAGTTGCTGCAATTTCCGATGACCTTCCGGCAGCCTTTTCAGGTTCTCCGTAAACGTCTTGACGACGGAGACGCGGTTATCCGCGCTGGCGATGGTCAGGCCTTCGGTCTCGAAGACGCGAAAGTCACCCTGCAAGTTACGGTAACCGCGATCGTAGCTCACCAACCAAAGGTCATGACCCTGACGAACGAGATGATTGGCCATCTCGCGGGCTCGTGACGAATGTCCCGAGCCTTCGCCGGAGACTCCGTAGACGATGCGTGCCATTGTGTAGCTCCTTCCGCAAATCATACCCCCCGGAGCGTTAGTCACCAGAGTCAAAGCCGAATTTCTGGCGATTTTTCTCGTAGATCGACAACGGGGAATGGCAGGGCCACGAACTTCCCGTAGCACCCTTTTCGGGGTGCGTCTCTTTGCGCCACGGTTTCCCGCGGTGCGCCGCTGACGCGGCGACCCCGGGGCTTCACTGTGCCACCACTTTGTGGTGCAGAACAAACCGTCGGCAAGCGGCCGCGTTAGCGGTGAAGTGCCGGCGGCGGCCGCGATGATGATGGATCGAAATGGGATTGGTAGAAAATGGCTACATGTCTGCAAAACAAAGCGTCCCAGCAGCGTGAGACTCCATTTACCGAGGACGTGTCAGGCATGCTCGAAGTACCCTACAATATTCCCAAACAGGCTCGCGAAATTAGAAAGAAAGGCACTTCTCATGAACGTGGAAATAGCAGTCGACGCGCGGGCGGAATTGGGGGAAGGGCCGATTTGGGATGACACCTTGAAACGGCTCTACTGGGTCGATATTGAAGGGGGCAAGCTGCATGTGCATCCGAGTGGGGGCGCGGCGGACCGTGTGCTTTCGGTCGGCTGTAAAGTCGGGGCCGTTGTTCCGCGCGCGGCAGGCAACGTGGTACTGGCCACACAGCATGGCTTCGAGCAATTTGACCTGGAAACGTGCCAACGCACATTGCTCGCCGATCCTGAAAGGGATCGACCGAACAATCGGTTCAATGACGGCAAATGTGATCCGCGTGGCCGCTTCTGGGCTGGGACCATGAGCATGGTGGGCCAGGCGAAGGCGGGCAGCCTTTACGTTCTGGAAACGGATCACTCCGTGCGCCATGTATTGGGCTCGGTGACCACTTCCAATGGCTTGGATTGGAGCCCCGATCGATCGAAGATGTACTACATCGATACTCCCACGATGATGGTGCGCGCTTTTGACTACGATGCCGACAGCGGTACGATCACCGGCGAGCGGACGGTCGTCAGAATCCCCGACGGGGTTGGCCGCCCTGATGGCATGACCGTAGATGCCGAGGGGATGTTGTGGGTCGCTCATTGGGATGGCGGCCGGGTTACCCGGTGGAATCCGGCTAACGGTGAATTGCTAACAACCGTAATATTTCCGGCTGATCGCGTGACGTCATGCGCCTTTGGCGGTGATGATCTCGGCACACTGTTCGTCACCACGGCTCGGCATGGCCTGAGCCCCCAGCAACTCGAAAAACAGCCTCATGCGGGCAGCCTCTTCGCGTTTCGGCCCGGCGTTCGGGGACTACCTGCCAGCCAATTCGCAGGTTGAATCCAAGCTAATCCAGCAACTCTGCTGGTGAGCATTGACCAGGCTCCGCCACTCCCCTGCTCAGCGAATATCGGCGTGGTATTGTTGCAGGCTCTTCACGCGGCCGCGACCTTCTCGGCAGGCGCGAATCCCTTTGGCGGCGGCCACGGCGGCGGCCAGCGTGGTGACGTAGGGCACTTTGCACTTGATGGCCGTCTGGCGAATGTAGGCGTCGTCGGCCTTGCTGGCCTTGCCGCGGGGCGTGTTGATCACCAGTTGGATCTCGCCGTCGATGATGGCGTCGGCGATGTTGGGCCGCCCCTCGCGCATCTTGGCGATCGGCTCGCACTCGATCCCCACTTCGGCCAGGAACGCCTGCGTGCCGTTGGTGGCCTTGATCTTGAAACCCAAGTTCGGCAAAACGGCGAGCCACCTCGCGCACGGCCGGCTTGTCGCGGTCGGCGACGGTGATCAGCACCGTGCCCTCCAGCGGCAAGGCGACGCCGGTCGCTTCCTGGGCCTTGTAGAACGCCAGGCCGAACGAGTTGGCCATCCCCAGCACCTCGCCCGTGCTGCGCATCTCCGGCCCCAGCACCGGATCGACCTCGTGGTACATGTTGAAGGGGAAGACCGCTTCCTTGACGCCGAAGTGGGGAAACGACTTCCGGGTCAAGCCCAACTCCGAGAGCTTCTTGCCCAGCATGATCTGCATGGCAATCCGGGCCATGGGGATGTTGCAGACCTTCGAGACCAGCGGCACCGTGCGGCTGGCACGCGGATTCGCCTCCAGGATGTAGACGGTGTCGTTGTAGATGGCGTACTGGATGTTCATCAGCCCCACCACGTTCAACTCGATGGCGATCTTCCGGTTGTACTGGTAGATCGTGTCGATGTGTTTCGGCGGGATGCTGATCGGCGGAATCACGCAGGCCGAATCGCCCGAGTGGATGCCGGCCAGTTCGATGTGCTCCATGATGGCCGGCACGAACGCGTCCTCGCCGTCGGCGATGGCGTCGGCTTCCACTTCGATGGCATTTTCCAGGAATTTGTCGATCAGGATGGGCCGCTCGGGCGAGACGTCGACCGCCGCGGCGACGATAGTGCTTGAGCATTTGCTCGTCGTGCACCACCTCCATGGCCCGGCCGCCGAGCACGAACGACGGGCGGACCATCAGCGGGTAGCCGATCTCGCGCGGCGATCTCCAGGGCCTCGTCGAGGTTGCTGGCCATGCCGGACTCGGGCTGCGGGATGCCCAGTTTCCGCATCACCTGGCGGAAGCGATCGCGATCCTCGGCCAGTTCGATCGTCTCCGGCGAAGTTCCCAGGATCTTCACGCCGGCCTCGGCCAGTTCGGCCGCGATGTTCAGCGGCGTCTGACCGCCGAACTGGACGACCACGCCTTCGGGCTTCTCCTTCTCGTAGATGCTCAGCACGTCTTCGACGGTCAGCGGCTCGAAGTAGAGCTTGTTGGACGTGTCGTAGTCGGTCGAGACGGTTTCCGGGTTGCAGTTGACCATGATCGACTCGATCCCTTCGTCGCGCAGGGCGAAGGCGGCGTGGACGCAGCAGTAGTCGAACTCGATCCCCTGGCCGATGCGGTTCGGGCCGCCGCCCAGGACCATCACCTTGCGATTGGGGGAAACCTCGGTCGCGTCCGGAGCATTGTAGGTCGAGTAGTAGTAGGCGGCATTCTCCACGCCGCTGACCGGCACCGCATGCCAGCCTTCGACCACGCCCAGCGCGGTCCGCTGCTCGCGGATCTCCTTCTCCGGCACGCCGAGCAACTGGGCAAGGTACCTGTCGGCAAAGCCGTCCTTCTTCGCGCGGATCAGCAACTCGTCGGGCAGCGTGCCGCCTCGATGCTGGAGGATTTCCTCCTCCAGCTCGACCAGTTCCTTCATCTGTTCGATGAACCAGGGCTTGATGTAGGTCGTCTCGTACAGCGTCTGCACGTCGGCGCCTTTGCGGAGCGCTTCGTACATGATGAACTGCCGCTCGGAGGACGGTTCGGCCAGCATGGCCATCAGTTCCTCCAGCGGGCGTTCGTGGAAATCCTTGGCGAAGCCCAGCCCGTAGCGTCCGATCTCCAGCGAGCGGATCGCCTTCTGAAAGGCCTCCTTGTAGGTCTTGCCGAGGCTCATGACCTCGCCCACGGCACGCATCTGCGTGCCCAGCTTGTCCTCCAGCCCCTCGAACTTCTCGAAGGCCCAACGGCAGAACTTCACCACCACGTAGTCGCCCGACGGCGTGTACTTCTCCAGCGTCCCGTCGCGCCAGTAGGGGATCTCGTCCATCGTCAGCCCGCCGGCCAACAGCGACGAGACGTAGGCGATGGGGAACCCGGTGGCCTTGGAGGCCAGCGCCGACGAACGCGACGTCCGCGGATTGATCTCGATGACCACCACGCGTCCGGTCTTCGGATCGTGGGCGAACTGGATGTTGGTGCCGCCGATGACCTGGATCGCCTCGACAATGTCATACGAGTACTTCTGCAGGCGCTGCTGGAGTTCTTCGTCGATGGTCAACATGGGTGCGGTGCAATACGAGTCGCCCGTGTGCACGCCCATGGCATCGACGTTCTCGATGAAACAGACGGTGATCATCTGATTCTTGGCGTCGCGGACGACTTCCAGTTCGAGCTCTTCCCAGCCGAGGACCGATTCCTCGACCAGGATCTGCCCGACGAGACTGGCGGACAAGCCCGCGCGCGGCGACCGTGCGAAACTCCTCCATGTTGTAGACGAGTCCGCCGCCGGTCCCGCCCATGGTGTAGGCCGGCCGAATGACGCACGGCAGGCCGATTTCCTCGACCACTGCTTCCGCCTCTTCCAGGCTGTTGGCGATCTTGCTGCGCGGCATTTCGATGCCCAGGCGATCCATGGTGTCCTTGAACGCCTGGCGATCCTCGCCGCGTTCGATGGCGTCGACCTGCACGCCGATGATCTGGACGCCGTGCTTTTCCAGGACGCCCGCGCGCGCCAATTCCGACGACAGGTTCAGACCCGACTGCCCGCCCAGATTCGGCAGCAAGGCGTCCGGTTTCTCCTGCTCGACGATCTCGGTCATGGCCGCGAAGATTCAGCGGCTCGATGTAGGTCACGTCGGCCATGCCCGGATCGGTCATGATGGTGGCCGGGTTGGAGTTGACCAGCACGATCTTGTAGCCCAAGCTGCCGCAAGGCCTTGCACGCCTGCGTGCCGGAGTAGTCGAATTCACACGCCTGGCCGATGACGATCGGACCGGAACCGATAATCATGACTTTGTCAATGTCGTCGCGTTTTGGCATGCTTGAGGACCCCTCTCGAAGTACGTGTGAGTCTTGGCTTGCGATCGATGACCGTTCGTATTCCCACGGCAAAATGTGCTCAGAGTCATGCAGTGAGTAACACGCTGCAGTAAGTTGAAACATAGCAATTACTTGCTCGTTTGTCGCCTCCCATCGGGCGGGATGCGTGGTCTTGCAAGGTCATTGATGGGGCTGGCAGGCTAGGAGATTTGGGGGAACGGGACGACATTCGGATTTCGAATTTCCGACACGGTTTGGCTGCGTCCACGGGTCGATGGGATTCAACCTGTTGGGTCCATCCGCTGGATGGTGCTGGAGAGCACCCAGCCGGTGCGGCCGTCGGGCAGCTGCACTTCGGACCAGCGGTCGCGGGCTTGAACCAGCGTGAGTTCGGCGCCGCTGGGGAGTGGTTTGGAGAGGCGCGGTGGTGAGTTTTCAGAATCGGCGGTGTAGACCACCGACTCTTCGACTGCAACGGCGTTGAGCGTCGCCGATGCATCCGGTTCGAGGAACAACGAAATGCCAATTGCCAGCCAGGCCAGCAAGGGAATGACCGCCAGATTTCGCAACAGCGACTGGTTTCGCCAGATGCCGGTTCCGAGCAGGACAGCAGCCAAGAGGAAGCAGGCCGCGCAATAGATTTGTACTTGACCTCGGGTCAACATGGACCGCCAGAAGAAGAGTGAATCGAACAGCCCGTGCGTCTCGTCGCGTCGGATCCAGTCAGGCAGCAGCGAGCGGGCGTAGACCAGATTCTGGCGAGCCTGCACATGGTGGGGAGCCAGTTCGATGGCCTGTCGGTATGCGACGATGGCCGGTCCGATCCGCTCGGCCTGCAGTGCGGCGTTGCCGAGATTCACATAGAGATCCGCGTTCCGAATCGGGGAGTGCGTTTCATCGCCCACGACGAGTTGCCGAAACAATTGCTCGGCACGGGCGAAACTACGGAGCCGTTGAGCTCGATCTTTACACTCCATGGCCGCGGTGTACTGGTCAATGGCACTTTGAACCTGCGCCGTATCGTGCTCCGCTCCCACGCAGGGGGATGCAGCCAGCAGGTAGGCAATCGCCACCGCTGCCACGACAATCAGACCGGCGCATCGCCGTGCGCGGGCCAGGCTACGCTGCCACAGCTGGGCCGCCCTTCGGCTTGTCGCGAGAACTCCATACGCATGCATACTGTTGATCATCCATCTATCCGCTGACTGCCGTCTCCCGAACCACTCGCCTGGCTTGGGACACGATGTCCGACAGAAGTCCGTCGTCGAGCGTGCCCGTCGCATAAATGATGTTGTCGCAGCGAGCGATGAGATGGTCTACGGCAGCAGGATCCCGCAGTTCGAATTCGGCGATCAAGTCGCGCAGGGCACACGCAATTCGTGCTGCCGCGTCTTGCGGTGATTTGCCGCCAGCCGAATCAATCTGCTGCCGAATCAATTGGAGATGCTTTCTTTTCCCTAAGACGTTCTTTGTCCATCATGGCCCGGCGTCGTGCCACGACGCCGCCAAACAGGGCGATTCCCGCCAAGGCATAGCAGAAAATCGCAATCGTTCTGGGGGTCGTCGCCGCCGTACCGTTGGCGAGCAACCGTGCGGGGTCGCGGATAATCGCCAAGTTCGCTCCGACAAATATTATACCCGACGAAGCGGAGTCGGAAGCTGCCTGGTCCGGTGACCCGTTGATCTGAGAGTGAAGAAGCGTGGTTGTTGGTAGCAGACGAGACCACATCGGCGGCCGAAATGACCTGCGTCTCCATCACCTGCAAGGCGATCGGTTTAGAAGTGGCCGTCGCAAAACGCTCTTCGTTCGGATCGAACCAGGAAAAGGCGATGGCCGGGATCTGGGTGACCGCCTGATCCTTGACGCGGATGTTCACACTAAATTGTTTCTGATTGCCGTCAATTGTGCCGGCCAGCTGATCCTGCGGAATCTGAAACTCGTTGGCGGAGAATCCTTCGTTGGTCTCCAAGAGTGGCAGCGAGACGCTTTCCAAATTCCCATCGCCACGAATGGTGATGGTCAGTGATATCGGATCACCCACCCGGACGACCGACCGATTGGCCGAGACATCGATCGAAAAGCCACGACCGATAGCTCCCGAATAGCCTGTTGGGCGCCCGCTCAGCGGTATGGCCTTGACCGTCAAGTTCAACGGTTTTCCGGCCGCGAGGGCCGGCACATCACCGGCAGGCCGCACATCGCCGAAAAAATCCCGTCCCCACTCGGTTACTTTTCGGGTGCGGCAGGTGATGGGAATGGAAGGATACTGACCAGGTGTATCGGGTACCAGGGTGCGTGTGCCCGTCACCACGATGAAATCACGTCCGTTGATCTTTTCCTGGGTGACATCGGCGTCGATTTCGACTCCCCCCTTGGCCGTAGCGATGGTGAGCGTGGTGCGCGTGCGTGGAGGAGCATCTTGAAATGGAAACTGGTCAAACAACGGCGAACGTATTTGCAGGTTCGCGAAGGCATGGCGAACCGTGTTGATATCTCCAGCGAGTGACCAGCGAATGGTTAACGGAACTTCCTGTCCGACATAAACCGATTGTTGTGGCAGCGAAAACTCAATCTGCATGTCCGGGTCACTGTCGAGTTTTCCGAACTGAATTGCCTCGCCGTCAATCTCCTGAGACTTGCCGCCGATCGTGACTTCGAACGGGCCCACCAAGAATTCCCCTTCCCGACTGGCGGTTGCCGCGAAGCTGAACTTGTAGCTGATCGTCTCGCTTCTCGTGATCCGTCCGTTGAAGTTCTGCATGAAACTCTGGCTGGAACGACCGACCTGAGGTCCTTGTACCGTCAGACCATCAGGTGGCTGGCCCTTCAGCTTGCAGGTTACATCCACGCTTGCATCGACTCTCGATACGCCCAGCTGCACAACCACCGGTTCCCCGACGTAGTAGGGACCGCGCTGCCGGGCCACCTGAACCTCCTGCGCCAGCTTGCCGCGGAGCTGCAAACGACCAGTGTGACAAGCGCCGCTACCGTGACGATCCTCAAGTAGTTCATATGCATTCACACACGAGTCATGTCGTACTCGTTGCCGAAGAGGGAAACGCTACCAGTCCTTATCGACTGTGCCGCTGGAACTGACGGCCTTCTGCTTCTTGTCTTTCCGACGCTCCGCTTCGCGGTCGCGAATCAGCTGCAGCAGCTGATTCGCATTCATCTGCTGCTGTTGGTCCTGCTGTTGGTCCTGCTGCTGGTCCTGTTGTTGGTCCTGTTGTTGGTCCTGTTGTTGCTGGTTTTGTTGCTGTTGATTGTTTTCATCCAGCAGTGCCAATGCTTCCAGGAGTTTTTGCAGCGCGTTGTTCTGTTGTTCTTGGGCGGCCGCGAAAGGTTTCTCGGCGGCGGCCTTTCCTTGCGCAATTGTACTAAGTTGCTGCTGGGCAGTCTGCATCGATTTGTCTGCCGCGTCGACCAGTTCGGCTGCCTTTCCCAGTTTCTCGGCGGCCTGGGCGGCCTGCTGGGGATTCGTCTGTTCTGGGGAGCCCGCGGTGGGAGGTTGCTGGTCGGCAGCCGCCGCTTGCTCGCCCTGCTCACGGAGCGCATCGGCGATTTGCCGAGCGATTTCGTACAGTTGTTGCTGACGAAGTGCCAGAGGGCCACTCTTCTCAGGTTGTTGAGCGGCTGCGGGATTGGCGCTGAGTTTCGTCGTCTGATCGTTTAAATCCATTTGCCGCCGGGCGGTATCACGGAGGTGCTCGACCAGCGAGAAAAAGAGTCGCCGCAACTCTTCGAGGTTCTTGATCGCCAAATCAACTTCCTGGGCGACCTCGGCCAAGGGCCCCGTCAGATTCACAGTCTCATTTGGCACGGAGGCAGCCGGCTGCGGTGCCGTTTGACTATTCGCCTCTGCCGGCCGAGCACTCGGCTCGGCCGATGCTCCCTCAACGTCCACCGTCGGCGCAGTTGACGCAGGTTCCTCGGAGGCCGGCGGCTTCGGCAGTGGAGGCTCCGACGGAGGAGCCTCGACCACAGGAGTCTCGGCTGGTGGGGGAATTTCGGCCAGTGGCGGGATGGTCTTGAGCAAATCACGCGACCGCTGTAACTCGGCGACGACTTCCTCCAACAGCTGTTCGGCCAGTTTCAGCTGCGCTCGGTGTGCCTCGGTCTGTTGCTGGTTCTGAGCATCAGGAGCCGTCGCGGCGGGAGGAGTACTACCAGGCGACTGCGTGGCGGCGCCGTTGGGCGGGGGCTCGGGGAGTTGGGATTTCTCCAGTTGCAGCAACTGGCTGAGTCGCTCGCAACGCGTCAAGTTCTTCTGCTGAGCCTTTTCCAATGGCAGGGCCATTTGCCGTGCGATATCCGGCTTGCTGTCGGTTTCCCGTATGACTCGTTGGGCCACCTGTTCATCGCCGTAGATGACTTCGACAAGTCGGCGAATATCAAAGAACAACTCCCAGGCGCTGGAGAGCGCGGTGAGTCCATCGAGCTGCTTGCGGTGCGCCGCCTCCAGTGCGTTCTTCTCCAACTCCTCCGCTCCCGCGGTGAAGGACTCGTGCGCGTCATGGACCAGCGGCGTGGCCGATTCGATGTTCTGCAGAAGCTGTTGCGTGCTGGGATCCGGAGGTTGCGTCTGCGAGTCTCCGGCCGCCGGTGTGGTGTCCTTGTTTTGAGCCGCGGTGATCCCCGAAAAGATCTGCTCCAGTTCGGCGATGCGCTCGGTGATCGCAGTGTGCTGCTGTAGCACGTAATCGCTGGTCAGCCAGGCAGGGATCTCAGCATGGCTGGGATCGTCCGGCAGTGCTAGTTTATTGGTGACAAGCGTTTGCGAGAGATTGGCGAGTTCTACGGCGTCGGGAATAATCTGTCCCAGCACCTCGACTGGATTGCGCAGCTGATCGCGCGCCCGTTTCAGGTCGGAAAGAGCGGAGGACCAACGGCGAAATGCTTCATCTCCCTGCAAGCGACGTGTCAAGCTGCGGGAACTATTCATTCGCTGGATCCCGCTATCGACGTATGCGAGCATGTTGCCCACCTGAACGGCGTGCAGCTTGTCCTCGGCCGTTTTCTTGTCTTCCGGCTTCTTCGCCGTGGCATCCTGTTCTGTGCGAGCATCATCGGTGAACCGCTGCGTGTCGGATATCAACTGGCGTTGCGTGACGCTCAGGCGGCGAAATTCGCTGCGATAGGCTTCAATCGGTGCGTCCTTGTCGCGGCCGGCAGCCTGCTGAACCATGGACTGCAATTCCCCTTGATGTTCTCGCACATGGGTGATCAACTCATCCAGTCTGGTGGCCAGGTCACGCGGATCCTGCTTGCGAAGCGAGTCGGTCAGTTCCAAGATGCGTCGGGAGACGATCTCCAAGTTCTGTCGGGCTTCGTCGCTTTCCGGGCGCACGCGGATCGACTCGCGGAATCGGTTGGCTGCCTGCTGCAGATGTTGCAGAGCCTGCTGCGGCTGCTGCTGGAGCAGATTATCGGCCCGCTGCACTTCGACCCAACCGAGGTTGTAGAGCGTTCGGTACCGCAACTCGCCATCACTTCCCGCTTCGCTTCTGGCTCGATTCAGAAATCGCTCCGCGCCGTCCGGGTCGCTGCGCACCAGCGCCAGCGCCCGGTTATAAACGCTGCGCGGGGGGAGCGTCGGGTCGATCGCATCCGCGTCGTTTTCCTTGGCGGCAGTCGTCGCGTCCTCCGATGGCGCGGAGGGGGTTGCAGGAGATGGGATCGAATCCTGCTGCGACGCGGCAGCGGGCGACGGTGATTCGGCAGTCGGCGGGGTGGTGGGAGGCTGCTGGGCCAACGCGGATGACGCATGGATCGCCGACAGCACAGCCAGCAGCAGCATGGCAGCTTTGACGGGGGGAGCCGCAACGATCCGTGGGTCGCCGACCAATGCCCGCCATTTCAGGTTCAGGGGCATGGCACTCAGCAGTGCCAGGATGAGCAGTACGAGGGCCGCAATCACAAACCACTGGAACGCCTCATTGCGGACAACGCGGCGCTGGGTGTCCAGATTTCCCTGCATGAGCGTGGCAATATGCGTGCGGTAGATGGACTCCAGTTCGAGCGCACCCGTGCCGGCAGGAATGTAGGCACCCTCGGTTTTCACGGCTATGTCCCGCAGCATTTCGCCATTCAAGTGGCTCACCACGTCATCCCCGTTGCGATCTTTCAGGAACGACCGTACGCCGGTGCGCGGATCGGTCACCTCAATTTTGCTCCCCGCCTCGTCGCCAAACCCGACGCTGACAATTCGGACGCCTTTTTCCTTGGCCTGCTCTGCAACCTGCAAGGGATACGAGTCATGGTCTTCACCATCGGTGATCAGCAGAATCAGTCGGTTGATATCGCCCGATTGGCCGAAACCACTCGAGCGCCTTCTGGATCGCTTCGCCGATCTTGGTGCCTCCCACGCCCACACTCTCCGGCTCGGCGTCATTCAACACCAACCGGAGGAATCCGAAATCGGTTGTCATGGGACAAAGGACCGTCGCTTTGCCGGCAAAGGCAATCAGTCCGACCTGCTGCCCATCGCGCAACAAGCCGAGGAGCGCGTCGAGTTCCACTTTGGCGCGTTCCAGGCGATTGGGTGCCACGTCTTCGGCCAGCATCGACTTGCTGACGTCCAGGCAGACCATGATTTGCGTATCGACACGAAACGACTGCTGCAGCGTCATGCCCCACTGAGGCCGCATCAGCGCGAAGACCAGGAAGATCATGGAAAGGGTGGCCAGGTTAATCGCGACGATGCGCCGCAAGAGCGATGTGCGGTGGACCAGCCGCAGTTGCATCCAACGCGATACGAGCTGATCCAGAATCGATCGGCGGCGCAGTTGCAGCGCGATCAGCACGATGGCGACCACCAGCACGATCCACATCGCGTGTATCCAGTCGTGATTGGCAAATCGAAATTCGCTCATGGCAACCTGCGGAACAAGGAACCGTTGAGGACCAATGCCGTGGCGATCAAGCACAGCCCAGAGGCGACGAAGTAGGGAAAATGCTCCGTGTATTGCAGGTACTTGACCTCCGACACTTCCGTCCGCTCCAGGCCATCGATCTCACGGTAGATCTCGGCCAACGCATCTTTGTCGACGGCGCGGAAATACCGGCCCGATGTCTTCTCGGCGATTTCCTTCAGCGTCTTCTCGTCGATTTCGACCGGCTGGGGGACGAGTCGTGCGCGACCGAACATGTCCGTATAGGGGACCGGAGCCATCCCCTCTGTGCCGACTCCGATACAGTACACCTTGATGTCGTTCTCGGCGGCCAGCTCCGCTGCCTTCATCGGCTCAATCACCCCGGCATTGGTCACCCCGTCCGTCAGCAGGATGGCGATGCGCGATTTGGCTTTGCTCCGCCGCAACCTCTCGACAGCCAGTCCCAATCCGTCTCCCAAAGCCGTTCCGTCTTCCTGACGTTGCGCGACAATTTCCAGGTCTTTCACGATGTTGATCAGATTGCCATGGTCCAGTGTCAGTGGGCAAACGCTGTCCGCGTAGCGGGCAAAGGTGACCATGCCGATCAAGTCGTCCGGCCGCCCTCTCCCCGCGGTACGATCCGTCCCTTCCACGAAATCGACGAATACATCTTTGACGACGGACAGCCGGTTGAGCGCGCGGTCTTCCTCGACCATGTCCCGAGCATCCATCGAGGATGACAGGTCGACGACGGTCATGATGGCAATTCCTTCCCGCGTAATTTGTGTCTCCCGTTGGGGCGTGCGGGGCCGAGACAGGGCGACGACCAGCGCCACGAATGCCAGCGTCATCAGGAGTGCGGGCAAATACGACAGACGTTGACGCACACGAGCGGGAAGTGCCGGTCAACAGGGCTGCGGATGAAAAGCGCAACAGCGATGTCGGTCGCGTCCCCAGCCAGAAAACCAGAGGCGCCAGGATGAGCAGGCTCAGAAACCAGCGGTCACCAAACTCCGAGTCAAACATTCGTGTCCTCCCTGACGAACGAATGGAAGGCGGTATCGCGTGACGCGGCCGCAGCGTTATCCGCATCCGCCTCGGCGCCAGTCACTTCCACCAACGGAGCGTTTTCGCGTGTTTCTTCCAAGAAGCGAATAGCCAGATCGCTCGACAAGCGAATCTCGTTGGCCGTCGCCTGCACCCCGGCGAACTTGACCAGGTCGGCCTGGCGGAGGAAATCTCGCAGCAATCCCTGGTGCTCGTGCGAGAGAACGCCGGATGTGCCGGCCACAGCCAGGAACTCTTCGGTGGTCAGTTCGGGGGCCCGCACATCGAACCGGTCCTCTAGATAGCGGCGAATGATCGCGGAAATGTCCACGAAAAACCCGGCCACTTGGACCTCATTCTCCGGCATCTTGCGCGACAACAGTCGGTCGAGTTTGGCTCGGGCAAGCTCATAGGCATTGCGACGTTGAACCCGCCGGCGGCGCGACCGCCAAAAGACGACCGTGGCGACGACCGCCACCAGTGCGGCCAGCGAACCGGTCACCAGCCAGGTTGTGATGGACGGCGAGCGAGCCTGAATCAACTCCAGTGCTCCCAAGGGTGGATTCAATTGGCCCGCAGCGCTGTCCGGCAGGACTGACTTCACTTGAAAGTCGATCCGATCGGTCAAGATTTCGTACGCGTCGCAGTCGTCCGGTGCCCGTTTCTGGCCTGGCCGATTGTCCACAAACTCGATCAGAATCGGGGGAATCGATTGGTCGCCGGACAAATAGGGCTGCAGCGTATACCGCTGCGTGGCGATACTCCGACCATCATCCGCAATCTGCTGCTTGGGTATGAAGTCGAGGATCGTATAGCGGCTCAATGCTTCGCCAAATTCGGGCATCAGCAGATCCACACCCGGATCGGACTCGACGCGAATCTCCAGCGTGATTTCGTCCCCGATGGTCGGTTCGCGAGGTGTCAGGGAAGTGGTGACGCGAACGGGTCCGAGTTCGTTGACCTTGGAAATACTCTCGTCCGCGCCCAGGACGGTGGCCAGGCACAATATCAGGGGAATCATCGCTGCCTCCTCTTCTCTCGCATACGAAAGAAACGAGCCAGCGGATCGACGATCGAACCGGCAGAATCAATGTGAATGAAATCGATCTTCGCGCTGCGGAAGGAGTATTCCAGTTGCTCGATGCGCTGTTGAGCCTGGCAACGATAGGATGCGCGAAACGCGCGTGAGCCGGTGTCGCACTCGACAGTGCCACCCGATTCGGGGTCGAGCAGATCGATCAGCCCGACATTGGGGAGTTCGAGTTCACGGGGATCGGTGATCAGCACGGCGATCACATCGTGCTTGCGGCTGGCCATTTGCATGGCTCGGACATAGTCGTCATCAAAGAAATCACTGACCACGAAACAGACGGCCTTGCGTTTCGTGACTGACATCAGGAATTCCATCGCGCCGGCGATATTGGTCGCTTGTCGTCCGCTACGCCACCATGCGCGGCGTCGACCGAAAGGTAGCCAGCGAAATCTTCCGATCGTGCGTCGTCCGTTGCCCCCCTTCTCGGCTGATTTGGCCGCCAGCTTGCTCTCGTGGGTCAGCACCTCGCGGACGACGCGCAACGAGTGCTTCTGGCCCTTGCGGGCCGGAATGTACTGTTCGATCCCTCCGTGAAACAGCGTCAGGCCGACTTTGTCGTCGTTGAAGGTGGCTGAGAAGGCCAATAGCGCACACAGTTCGGCGGTCGCCTCACGCTTGGAGCGTTGCGCCGACCCGAAATCCTGCGACGCGGAGATGTCCGCCATCAGCATGATGGTCAGTTGCCGTTCTTCCACAAATCGCTTGACATACGGGGATCCCAGCTTGGCCGTGACTTTCCAGTCGATCGTGCGGATCTCATCTCCCGGCACGTAGGGACGCACTTCGTCAAACTCGATGCCGCGCCCTTTGAATACCGAGACATATTGTCCCGCCAGTACATCGGCCACCTGACGGCCGGTGCGAATTTGGATCTCGCGGACTCGCTGTATGACTTCTCGTGCAAGCATGAATGTAAGCCGAAGGTTGATGTCGCTGTGCTGCTGTGGAAGCTGGGAGTGACGGCGGTGCGAGAGAGTCAGTCCGTGCCTGGCGGCGACGGGCAAGGTCGTATTCGTGCCAGGGCGATTACGGCACCGGCACGTTGTCCAATATCTTTTGGATCACATCGTCGTTTGATTTCCCCTCCGCTTCCGCTTCATACGTCAGAATCACTCGGTGGCGCAGGATTTCCAGGGCGACACTCTTCACGTCATGGGGAGTCACGTAGCCGCGACTGTGCAGGAAGGCATGTGCCTTGGCGGCCTTCATCAGTCCAATGGATGCACGCGGACTGGCCCCCGTCTCGATCATGCCATCCAGACTCATAATGCCGCACTCCGCCGGATGGCGCGTGGCACGGACAACGTCCACCAGGTAGTCACGCACCTTCTCGTCGATCCAGATCTTATCGACCGTCTGCCGAGCGTTGAGAATGTCGCCGGGAGAGGCCACTTTCCGCACCTCGGGTATCGGTTGACCGCTCCCCATCCGATCGACAATCTTGCGCTCCTCTTCCTTCGTGGGATACGGCACAACGACTTTGAGCATGAAACGATCGACCTGAGCCTCCGGCAGCGGATAAGTCCCTTCCTGCTCAATCGGGTTCTGAGTGGCCAACACGAGGAACGGCTCCTCCAACGGAAAACTCTCCAGGCCAATGGTGCCCTGCCGCTCTTGCATCGCCTCCAGCAATGCGGCTTGTACTTTCGCCGGCGCCCGGTTGATTTCGTCAGCCAGGACCAGGTTCGAAAAGATCGGTCCTTTGCGGACCACGTACGTGGCGTCCCGAGGGTTGAATATCTCCGTGCCAATCACGTCCGAGGGGAGCATGTCAGGAGTGAACTGGATGCGGGAGAACCCCGTGTCGATCGCTCTGGCCAGGCTGCGAATCGTCAACGTCTTGGCCAGGCCGGGCAACCCTTCCAGCAGGACGTGCCCACCGGTGAGGAGCCCGATCAACAAGCGGGACATCATGTGGTCCTGCCCCACCAGGACGCGACTCACTTCGTCCTTGAGGTTGTTGCAGATCTGAGCGTGTTGCTCAATTTGTTCGTCTAACTGCTGCGTCACCATCGATTTGTCGTCCCCATTTCGTGCTGTGGGCAGTGATCTGCTTAGGGTTAGCTGCGGCTTCGGGGCTTGCGGCTGCCCTGCTGGCTGGGATTATAGAAGAAGCTTCCTCATTCTCTTAGGCCCTCTGCCGCATTGTTTCCGCACTGGCGAAATTCTTGCACTCGGGCCCGGTCCTCAACGATACGGCACGTCCCGGCGGCACGACCCCCAGTGTAAAACGATCGAGATGCGGTCGTGGTTCGCCAGCAGTTCGATTCCAGTGTTCTGCGAGAGAGCCGTTTGGTGCCTCTGCGCAAGCATTTTCTCGGTGCGGTGTCAGATCTTCCCAAGACAGAAAAATGGATGAGATAAAAATCTGGCGTCAGGTGTCGCATTCTGTCACCAGACCTTCCCACACGACGTCCATATGGGAAACCGGTGGCGATATCAGTCGCTAAAGCCCTAGGATGCCCCCCTGTTTGGTGGGGCTGGCTGATTGCCGGTGGACTGCGTACAAGATGGGGAGAAGCTGTCCGCAGTTAGCAGTCAGGCGATCGGCAAGATTCGTCTGACCCGTTCACAGACTCCGGCGGCAGAAGCTGACTCAAGTTTCAGTCTTTTTCATTTTCACTTGCCAATGGCCAGAAGAGCTGCACAGCAGTTTACCTACCGGTGAACGGGCGATCGGCGCGAAACCCGCGGCGGGCGACATGGGGGATCATGAACATGCGGAAGAGATTTCGAGAATACTGGGTCGGGTGCGTCGTCCTGTCGCTCCTGGCACTGCCTCGGATGGCCGCGGCGGACGCGGCGAAGGACGCGGAAGCGGCAACTCATTCAGACCAGGCGGCCACGTACCAATTGGTCGACACATACGACTTTCCCGGTTTCAAGATCGCTCAATACGATTTGGCGGTGCTCTCGCACTACTCGTACCTGCTCTACAGTGGTGGCGAGTGTCTGGTGGTTGATCCAGGGCGGGACATCGACACATACGTAGCAGCCGCGCAGAACGAGAACTCCAAGATTGTCGGAGTGTGGCTGACGCATTCGCACGCCGATTTCATTGCGGGGCACATTGAGTTTGCCAAAAGGTTGGCGGTACCGCTGCGCATCAACAAGTCCGCCAACGCGGGCTACGAACACATCGCATTGAGCGAGAATGACACGCTGGCACTCGGAGATGCGGTGGTCCGGTTTCTGGCCACACCGGGCCACACGCCGGATAGCATGTGTGGCGTGGTGTCGAGTAAGAGTGATCCGGAAAAGCCACTGGCGCTGCTGACGGGTGACACCTTGTTCGTGGGGAGCGTGGGGCGGCCTGATTTGCTGGGAGAAGGGATGGCTGCATCGACACTCGCTTCGATGATGTTCGACACGTGGACCAACAAGCTGTCGAAATTGCCCGACGAGGTCATGATTTTGCCCGCCCACGGAGCGGGCTCATTGTGTGGGGCTCATTTGAGCGACGAGCCGGTATCGACGATCGGGGAGCAGCGTGTGAGCAACGCGTATCTCCAGTACAAGAATCGGGGGGAGTTTGTGGCAGCGATTCTGGACGGACTTCCCGAGGCGCCTCAGTATTTTGCCCACAACGCGGCGATCAATCGTCAAGGTCCGGAATTGGTCGAGTGGACGATTGAGACTCTGCCAATGGTGGCGCCAAGTGCGGAACTAACCGATCCCCTCAAGTACTATGTCATTGATGTACGTGAGGCTCAGCAGTATGCCGATGGACACATTCCTAACAGCGTGAACATTGCATTGCGCGGGCGGTTTGAAACGTGGACTGGCATCATGGTGCCGTGGGACGCTCAACCAGTCGTGGTGGGTGATGAGAATCAGTTGCGCATGGCTGTCCACCGGTTGCACCGTGTGGGCTACCAGCCGCAGTGCATCCGCTTCGATTCCTGGCAGTCAGCCGGCTTGCCGATCACCAAGAACGAAATGATCTCGCCCCGCGAGCTTTACCGGGAGATGCAGACCGCGGAAGCACCGGTGGTCGTCGATGTCCGCCTGCCTTCGGAATGGATGGCGCTGCGCATTGGCACCGTGCTGAACATACCTTTGAACAAATTGTCAGCCGGATTAGTCAAGCTGGACAAGTCCCAACGCATCGTGGCCGTGTGCAACAGTGCCTACCGCAGCAGTCTGGCGGTCGGGATTCTGGAGCGGGCTGGATTTCAGCACGCCAGCAGCATGGCGGGGGGCGGGGAAGCGTGGGTCGAAGCAGGGCTGCCGGTGTACGAGGCAAGAGGCCAAGGGGGAGCCACGTCTGCGACGCCGAAGCATGTCGTGCGATTGGCCGAACGGATTTCAGCCTCCGAACTCAATCGCATGCTGATGGACTTGCCGGGCACGTTTCAACTGATTGACATCCGACCTGCGGATCATTTCGCGGACTACCATGTACCTGGTTCCGAGAATGTGGATCTGGCCGAGCTGATCGGCAATCCGGCCTACTTGACCGGTGCCGGACCGTTGGTCATCGTCGACCGTGATGGAACCCTGGCCATGATGGTGGCGGGGATTCTCTCGCAGAAAACGGAGCGTCCGATCAAGGCTTTGTTTGGCGGTCTGCAGGCATATTGGAACGAGGTCGGATGGGGAGCGAGTGCACCAGCGCTCGGTGTCGAGTCTGCTGCGGCCGGGACAATTCCACAATCGGCCTCGCCGGCGGCTCCAGCCGCGGCGGAACCTCCGGCCAACAAACCAAAGAAGCGGCGCAGCGCAGGCTGCTAGAGGTCTTGCGACCCGTAGCGGATGCCGCCAGGCTTCAGCAGACCCGTAGCGGAAGCCGCCAGGCTTCAGCAGACCCGTAGCTGAAGCCGCCAGGCTTCAGCGTGGCGTAACGCGGCTGAACTCTGGCGAGTCCAGCTACGAGTGATACACGAACAGGAATCCGAACTTCCTTGCGGAGACGCACAAGATGAGTGATCAAGCAAACGCGGAGCGGGCAGTGGCCCCGAGCGGCCCCAAGCCGTACGGCAACCCGTATGTCGCCGGCCTGATTTTGGGGGCGACACTGTTGGCGTCCTTTCTGATACTGGGTGCCGGACTGGGAGCCTCTTCCACGCCGATTCGTTGCGGGGCCTGGATCGAGAATCTGGTGGCACCTCGCCACGCGGAGGCCAGCGAGTATTTTGGCGGCAAGTATCTGGCAGGAGGCGGCAACCCACTGCGTTACTACCTGACGTACATGTCGGTCGGTATCTTCCTGGGAGGCTTGCTCTCGGGTGTGCTGGGCCGGCGGATGAAAGTGACGGTGGAACGGGGTAAGTCGTATCCGGCCGTGAAACGATTGGCGCTGGCCTTGGTGGGCGGCATCTTAATCGGGTACGCCAGTGCCCTGGCAAGTGGCTGCACATCCGGTCAGGCACTGACGGGGGGCGCGTTGCTGGCCAACGGCAGCATCGTGTTCCTGTTGAGTCTTTTTGCGGCCGGTTATGCAACGGCCTATTTTGTCAGGAGGCAGTGGCATGATTAACACGTTTTACGGACTGGAGAAACTGGTCACTGCCCCCACCGCCACAACCTTTCTGGCTGCCCTGCTGATCGGGTTGGCGTTTGGCTTCGCCTTGGAGTATGCCGGTTTCAGCAGCTCGAAGAAGTTGGCTGGCATCTTCTACTTCCGCGACATGACGGTGCTGCGGGTGATGTTCACGGCCATGATTACCGCCATGTTGGGACTCACGCTGCTGGTGGCACTGGGCTGGGTTGACCTCAACTCACAGATCTATGTGCTGCCGACGATCTACGGGGCTCAGATTGTGGGCGGGTTGATCTTTGGCGTTGGGTTCGCCTTGAGCGGGTGGTGCCCTGGAACAGGCGTTGTGGGCCTGGCCCTGGGCAAGCTCGACTGCGCTCGTGTTCCTGGTGGGCGTCACGATCGGTGCTGTCGTATTTAATGAAACGTATGGGTGGACCGCTTCCTTGCGGAGCGAGCCGACCGAGCTGATTGCGTTTGGGTTTCCACGCGCCGTGTTTGCTCTGCTGTTCACGTTGGCGGCGGTGGCCGCTTTCTACTTTTCCGAGTGGATTGAGCGGAAAGTTGCCGGTGGCGGCAAGTACTTGCACAGCACCTTGCTACGTGGCCTGAGTGTCGTGCTGGTGATTGTGGCGGTCATCGCCTTGGTGCTGCCCCAGGATAGCGGCTCGGCCAGCGTGGCTGCGGCCCTCGGCCGAGCAGGCGTTGTTGCAGGACGTGGAATCCGCGGGAGATCATATCGAACCGGCCGACCTGGCGAACGCGTTGATGCGTGGCGATCAAGATTTGTTGGTGATCGACCTGCGTCCGGCGGATGAGTATCAGGCGTTTCATCTGCCAGGGGCCGTCAACGTCCAACTCCCCGGCTTGCTTGACTATCTGGCGGCTGCCGGGCATCGCGGGCGAATCGTTCTGTATTCCAACGGTATGACGCACGCCGCGCAGGGTCGTGATGCATTAGCCCGTCTGGGCTATCAGCAGATCTACTTGCTTACCGACGGCCTGCAGGGGTTTCGCGATCAGTGCTTGAAGCCTGCCTCGCTACGGACCCAGCCGTTGAGTGCTGCCGAGGCCCAGCAAGTCCGACAATGGCGGGCGTTTTTTGCGGGAGAGAGTCAAGGGGCTACCGTGGCGCCCGGCAAAGAGCCGGCAGCGGCTCCGCCGGCTGTCCCAGTGCAGGAGCCCGTAGCGGTGATTCCCGAAAACACCGCTCCGCGACTGGTCAGCACCCGTTGGCTGGCCGACCATCTGCAGGACTCGGATCTCCGCATTATCGACTGCCGCACTCATGCCGATTACACGCAGGGGCACATTCCTGGTTCGGTCTACTTGAATTTTGAAAGCGTGCGTGGCGATGTCGGCGGAGTCCCGTCCGTCCTGCTGCCGGCTCCGCTGCTGGTCCAACACATGTCGCTGTTGGGTGTCAAGCCCACCGATATGGTCGTCTTCGATCCGGGTGAGAGCGTGCGGGACGCCACGCTGATCAGTATGGCGCTCGAACGGCTCGGGCACCAGCGTTGGGGCATTCTGCATGGTGGTTACCCCAAGTGGAAGGCAGAAGAGCGGCCGGTGGAGATGACCATTCCCACCGTCGCCGCGACCGAGTACCCTCTGCCGGCGTATCGCGATGATTTCACGATCGACGCCAAGTCCTTGGCCGAGCGACTTGGCGACGGAAAAACGGTGATCATCGACACGCGGCCGCGAGAGAACTATACCGGCGAGAAGTCCAGCGAAATGT